>CAUPNM010000012.1:0-128546 GCA_963512645.1 uncultured Albidiferax sp.
AGCCCGACCACGCGGTCGATCTCTTCGCCATGCGCGCTCAGCACCAACACCGGCAGGTGTTGCAACGCCGGGGTGGCCCGCACATGGCGGCACACGTCCAGCCCCGAGCCGTCGGGCAGGCCAATGTCCAGCACCAGCGCATCCGGCGGTGCGGTGGCCAGTTGCCGCAAAGCATCCGCTACCAGCAGGCAGTGCGTCACCCGTAGTCCCGCGCGCTCCAGGGCATACACCACCGTTTTAGCGATGGCCGGGTCGTCTTCTAGCAGGAGGATGTGGGACAGGGCATGCAAGGCGGGTCGATAGGCCCGAGAAATATACAAGCTCTTTAGGCCGTCTGTGCTTATTCCATCAGCACAAGCAGCTCCTTATTCAATAGCAATCTAGTCCGCCATCACCCGCGCCGTGCCAGACACGCGCACCGAGCTGCCCGGCGTGTCCGACAGCTCGGCCCGCAGCAGCGAGCGCATGCCCATGTCTTCGCCCTGCACCACGTCGATACGGCCACCGTGCGGCCAGGCGATGTCGCGCAGGTAACCGGCCAGGGCGGCGGTGGCGGCACCGGTGGCGGGGTCTTCCAGCACGCCGCCCCCGGCAAACGCGTTGCGGGTGTGCAGGCGCTGGGCGGATTCGGCAAATACCAGCACGATGGTGGTCAGGCCCGCAGCGCGCATCAGCGTGCGGCCCGCGTCCAGGTCGTAGTGCATGGCGGCCAGGGCGGAGCGGGTTGTGAGCGCCAGCACCAGGTGGTCGGCACCGCCGTGGGCCAGGGCGGGTGGGATGCGCGGGTCCAGGTGGTCCGCTGTGTAGCCGAACAGGGCCAGGGCGGCATCCACCAGCGCTGCCGGGGCGGGCTGGCTGCGGGTGGGCGGGGACTGCAGTGCGGCTTGCACGGTGGCATTTTCGCGGCGGCCTTCGACGGTGATCTGGGCGTGGTTCAGCGCCAGCGCAAACACGCCGTCGCCGTGCTGCAGCGCCAGGGCCGCGCCCAGGGCAATGGTGGCGTGGCCGCAGAAGGCGACTTCGTTCTCGGGCGAGAAGTAGCGCACCCGCCAGCCTTCACCCAGGGCAACAGCAAACACGGTTTCTGAAAAGCCCACCTCGGCGGCAATACGCTGCATCTCGGCATCGGGCGGGAAAGCGGCGGCCAGCACTACACCGGCCGGGTTGCCGCCGGTGGGGCCGTCGGAGAAGGCGGCGATTTTTTGGATGTGCATGGGGTTTCTTCTACAACAGGCTGGCGACGTGGGGGCCCAGCGATGCCAGGTTGACAACGCTGACTGCGTGCTGGGCCGACAGCCCGGCGGTTTGCGCGTCGCTGAGGCCGGCGGCGCACACGATAAAGCGGCTGCGGTCGATGTCCAGGCGCTGGCGCAGGCGCAGGCAGGTGCTGATGTCGCTGGGGGCGGCAGCGGTGGTGCTGGTTACGCACACCGGGGGCTGGTCTTGCGGCAGGAACAGCGCATCCACGGTGTGCGGGGCCCCATCGGGGGGCACCAGCGTGGCACCCCGGGCGCCTGCATAACCAGGGGTCTGGTGGGCGAACAGGTCTTGCAGCCGTAAAAACACCGCCCGCTGCAGCCAGCCGCCGTCAAAGAACGCGCGGATGCTGACGGACGGGCGCAGCGTCAGGTGGATGGTTTTCTCGGCTTTTTGGTAGTGGTAGCGGGCAAAGAAGCTGCGCACATGCAGCCAGCCGCACAGGGTGTTGACGGCCTGCGCGTCTTGTGAAGGCAGGTTGCCCAGCTCCAGGTGGATGAGGGTGTGGCTGTTGCGGTAGGCGTAGCCGATGCGCTCGACCAGCCCGGCAAACCGGCTGAACTGCGCGCCAATCTGGCGGGCCGCGTCGTCGAAGTAGCCGTGGGTGTCGACCTGGGCATGGTCGAAGCGGATGCCGATCTGGCGGGCCGCGAACCAGGCGGTGAGCGGGGCAGTGTGCGGGTTGTCCGGGCTGGCCCGCAGCGGGAGCAGGGTGGCGGGGAAGGTGTGCAATACCGGCGGGGCGTGCTGCTCTGGCGTGGTGCCGGGTGTCTGCAAGGATTTGATTTCGCGCAGCGCGGCCAGGTAACGATCGACCAGTTTTTCTACATAAAACACGGTGCCGTAGACCATGCTGGGCGTGCCGCATTGGGCGCAACCGATTCTGTCGCCCACCGGGGTGGACGTGTCTTCGGCCACAAAGCCGCACTGCTTACATCGGTAGATCGGCATGCCGTTTGCTACTATTTTGAGAGCTGCGTGTGCTTGTGAAATAAGCGCAAGAGCCGGATTTGTCTATATGGTCTATAGGGGAGGGGCCCGCAGTGCCGACTTGGGTCGAAACGCCTTGCACACCGCATCCTGCGTTTCCAGGTACGGCCCGCCAATCAGATCAATGCAGTAGGGCACGGCGGCAAAGATGCCGGGCACGCCGCGTGCGGGCAGGCCTTCCAGCGTCTCGGCAATGGCCTTGGGCTGGCCGGGCAGGTTAAGAATCAGGGCCTGGTCGCGTACCACGGCGGTTTGGCGCGACAGGATGGCGGTGGGCACAAACTGCAGGCTGATCTGGCGCATCTGCTCGCCAAAGCCGGGCATCACCTTGTGGGCCACGGCTAGGGTCGCCTCGGGGGTTACGTCACGCAGGGCCGGGCCGGTGCCGCCGGTGGTCAGCACCAGGCAACAACCGGCATCGACCAGCTCAATCAACGTGGCACTGATGGTGGCCTGCTCGTCGGGGATCAGGCGGGGCACGAAGGTGATGGGGTTCTTCAAGGCGCGCGTCAGCCAGTCTTGCAAGGCGGGCAGGCCTTTGTCTTCGTACACGCCGGTGCTGGCCCGGTCGCTGACCGAGACGATGCCGATCTGGACGGGGTCGAACACCGTCATTCTTCCGTCTCGTCCATCGTTCCGTCGTTCAGCGGGCCGTCGATGTCGGCCAACTGCTCGCGCACCAGCTGGAAGATCTCACGGTAGGCGCGGCCATGGCGGGGCAGGGCACCGGGCTTTTCGGGCACCAGGTCTTTGCGGGCCTGGCGCACCAGGGCGCGCAGCTGCTGGGAGTCGGTGCGCGGAAATTCTGCAATCCACTCGCCAAATGCATCGTCTTCGGCGATCAGGCGGTTGCGCCAGGTCTCGGCCTTGTGCAGGGCCAGGTTTTCCTGCGCCGAGCCCGAGTGCTGGACCTTCAGCGCGGCGCGGATTTCTTCGAGCTTTTCGGGCTCTTGTTTGCGCATGAGTTTGCCAATGAACTGCATCTGGCGGCGCTTGCCTTCGAAGTTGGTGATGCGTTTGGCTTCCAGCACCGCGTCGTGCAGCTTCTCGGTGAGTTGCAACTTGGTGAACAGGTCCAGGCGCAGGGTCAGCAGGTCTTCACCCAGCTTTTGCAGTTCGTCGCTTTCTTTCTTGAGGTCGGTGCGGCTGGAGGCATCGGTGCCCTTGAGTTCGGCTTTGAGCTGGATGTCCAGTTCGCTCCCTTCGGCAACGAATTTGCCCTGGACGTAGTAGCCTTTGGTGAGTTTGCGTGACATGTTTTTTTGTGTTGTTCGTGCGGTGCGCGGGAATATCCGACGGGGGTGCGATGGGGGTGCAGCAGAGGGGGCTGCGTGGCAAGTATCATAGCCGCCAACATGAAAAAACCAGTTTCCAACCCTTCTGAACCCGCTACCGGCTTCGCCTACAGCCGATCCTCCTTTGAAGAACTCGTCGACAGCGCCCTGGCGCATGCCAAAAAACTCGGTGCCACCAACGCCGGGGCCGAAGCTTCCGAGGGCTGCGGCCTGAGCGTTTCGGTGCGCAAGGGCGCGCTGGAAACCGTGGAACGCAACCGCGACAAATCGCTCGGCATCACCGTGTACCTGGGCAAACGCCGGGGCAATGCCAGCACCTCCGACTTCTCCAAGGCGGCCATCCAGCAAACCGTGCAGGCGGCGTATGACATTGCCCGATTCACCGCCGAAGACCCGTTTGCGGGCCTGCCCGACGCCAAGAACATCGCCAAGCGCCAGGTCGATCTGGACCTGTTCCACCCCTGGGCCATCACCAGCGAAGACGCCGCCCAGATCGCCATGGAATGCGAGGCTGCGGCCCTGCAAACCAGCAAGCACATCACCAACAGCGAAGGCGCGGGCGTGTCGGCCCAGCAGTCGCATTTTTTCAGCGCCCACACCAACGGCTTTCGCGGCGGCTACGCCAGCTCGCGCCACTCCTTGTCGGTGGCCCCCATTGCGGGCAAGGGCAGCGGCATGCAGCGCGACTCCTGGTACAGCTCCATGCGCAGCGCCGAGGAACTGGCCTCGCCGCAGGCCGTGGGCCGCTACGCCGCCCAGCGCGCCCTGAGCCGCCTGAAATCGCGCAAGATTCCCACCGTGGAATGCCCGGTGCTGTTCGAGTCACCCCTGGCGGCCGGGCTGCTGGGCGGCTTTGTGCAGGCCGTGAGCGGCGGCGCGCTGTACCGCAAGAGCACGTTTTTGCTGGACTCGATGGGCAAGCAGATCTTCCCCAAGCACATCCAGCTGCTGGAAGACCCGTTTGTGAAGCGCGGCAAAGGCAGTTCGCCGTTTGACGAGGAGGGCGTACGCGTCAAGGCCCGCACCGTGGTGGACGCAGGCCGCGTCGAGGGTTACTTCCTCAGCAGCTACTCGGCCCGCAAGCTGGGCATGCAAACCACCGGCAACGCAGGCGGCTCGCACAACCTGGTGCTGACATCCAGCCGCACCCGCCCCGGTGACGACCTGGACGCGATGCTGAAGAAGCTGGGCACCGGCCTGTTCGTTATCGAACTCATGGGCCAGGGCGTGAACTACGTGACCGGCGACTACTCGCGCGGGGCCAGCGGCTTTTGGGTGGAAAACGGCGAAATCGCCTACCCCGTGGAAGAGATCACCATCGCAGGCAACCTGAAAGACATGTTCAAGGGCATCCAGGCGATTGGCGCGGATGCCTATAACTATGGTGCCAAAACCGTGGGCTCCATCCTGGTCAACAAGATGAAGGTGGCGGGGAGTTGATGTAAGGCTTTCAGGCCTCTAGCGCCCATTTCATAAGCGCCATCAGCTATTTAAATAATAGCATTTAGCGGTTTTTGCTTTGGATCGTTGTGCGCGCACAGCGTTCAGCCCAGTGGGGTCAGATCACAATTGCGCGCTGGGTGTCGGCGGGGTAAGCGCAGCAGTGACCCGCATTTGTGCTCTGACCCCTCTGGGCGGTTCTTCGTACCGTGCCGCAACTTCCGTGGCCTCAATTGCTGCCCCTCTTTTTTTGTGCGCAGAGCCTGTCTTTGGGTCGTTGAACCGCCAATAGGGGTCAGAGCACGCACGCGGTTGGGATAGGTAGTTGCAATCCACTTTTTAGCGCGCGTGGATGATCTGACCCCTATTGGCTACCGTCCGTGGTGGCGACGACGCGGCTATGCTTGTCAAAAGTTAGAAAAGAGGTACGGCCATGAAATCACCCAACTCTTCGGAATCGAGCCGTCAGCCCTCACGGCCAACGAAGCCAATTACCTCATCGGTTTCAGAACAATTGACGAGATCAGAAATCGACTCGTTAAGGCAAGGCAAGAAACACATCTCCGACTGCGTTCAAAAGGTATTGGGTCCGCAGATCCCGGCCAGGCAGGTGGCTGAAGCGTTGGTATCTCACTAGAGTTTCCTGCCTCTAGCGCCCATTCCATAAGCGCCACCAGCTATTATTTAAATAGCTGGTGGCGTTTTTGCGTGTGGGGCTGGATCGGGCTTACTTGCCGCGTTTCTTGGCCAATTCGGCCTGCGTTTCCTGCCACAGTTCCATGCCGACGTTGGTGGCCACCAGGGCGTTGACCTTGGTGAGTTTGTCGCGCATGCGGGCGGCCTCGGCGGGGGCGAGTTCGTTGATTTGCATGCCCTTGGTTTTGAGGTCGGCCAGGGCCTTGGCGGCTTCCTCGCGGGTGTCTTTGCGTTCGAAGTCGCGGCTGGCTTTGGCCGCATCGAGCAGCACTTTTTGCTCGTCCTTGCTCAAACCGTCCCACCATTTTTTGCTGGCCAGCACGATCCAGGGGCTGTAGACGTGGTTGGTCACGCTCAGGTATTTTTGCACCTCGTAGAACTTGCTGGAGACGATGGTGTTAAACGGGTTTTCCTGGCCGTCCACGGCCTTGGTTTCCAGCGCGCTGAAGAGTTCGCTGAAGGGCAGGGGGATGGCGTTGGCACCCAGCGACTTGAAGCTGCTGAGAAAGACCTCGTTTTGCATCACGCGCAGTTTCACGCCGTCCATGTCTTCCAGCTTGGTGATGGGGCGCTTGTTGTTGGTCAGGTTGCGAAAGCCATTTTCCCAGTAGACCAGGCCGACCAGGCCCTTCTCTTGCAGCTTGGCCATGACTTTCTGGCCGATGGGGCCGTCGAGTACCGCGTCGGCTTCGGCGGCGTTGTTGAACAGGAAGGGCGTGTCCCACAAGGCCATTTCCTTGGTGATGCCAACCAGGGTGGCGGTGGAGCCAACCATCATTTCCTGCGCGCCGCCGACCAGGGCCTGCTGCATTTGGGTGTCGGGGCCGAGGGCGGCGGCACCGATGGCGCGCAGCTTCATCTTGCCGCCCGAGGCTTTGGCGACCGCATCGGCAAACACCTTGGCGGCGCGGCCCTGGTTGCTTTGTTCGTTCAGGCCGTAACCAAAGCGGATGATGCGCGGCTTGATGTCCTGGGCCAGCGCGCTGGTGGCGGCACCCAGGGTGAGGGCGGCCAGGGTGGCGAGCGCGGTGCGGCGAAGTAGGTTTTTCATGGGGAGTCTCCTAGGGTAAATCGGAAAAAATGGTTTAGCGCATCCACGCGACGGGTGCGGTGACGAGCTGGGGAAAGACCACAAACAGCAGCAGGATCAGCGTGTAGGTGATGAGGAAGGGGCTGACACCTTTGATGACGGTGTGCATTGGCACCCGGCCCACGCCAGCCACCACGTTCAGCACCGTGCCTACCGGCGGTGTGATCAGGCCGATGGAGCCGTTGAGCACAAACATCAGGCCAAAGTACACCGGGTCGATACCGGCCTTGGCGGCGATGGGCAACATCACCGGGGCGAAGATCAGGATGGTGGGCGTCAGGTCCAGCGCGGTGCCCACCACGACGAGCACCAGCATCATCACCAGCATCAGCAGGCGTGGGTTGTCGACCAGCGGGCCCAGCCAGCCGGTGAGCACCGAGGGCAGGTCGGCCAGGGTGATCATGTAGCTGGCCACCTGGGCTCCGGCGCACAGGAACATCACGATGGCAGTGGTCTTGGCGGCCCGCACCAGCACGCCGTGCAGGTCGCCAAGGTTCATTTCGCGGTGCACCACAAAGGCCACAAACATGGCGTAGAAGGCGGCCACCACAGCGGCTTCGGTGGGGGTGAAGACCCCGCTTTTCATGCCGCCGATGATGATGACCGGCATCAGCAGCGCCCAGAAGGCCCTCGCCGATACCAGCAGGCGCTGGGCGATGGGCAGGGGCGCATCGGCCTGCACGGTGAACTTGCGCAGCTGCATCTTCCAGGCGATGACCAGGCCCAGGCCCATCATCAGGCCGGGCGCAATCCCGGCGATGAACAGCGAGGAGATCGAGGTGTTGGTGGTCACGCCGTAGATCACAAACGCCATCGACGGCGGGATGATGGGGCCGATCACGCCGCCCGCGGCAATCAAGCCGGCCGAGGGGCCCACCGGGTAGCCGTGCTTGCGCATCATGGGCAGCAAAATGGTGGACATGGCGGCGGCATCGGCCAGCGCCGAGCCCGACATGGCCGACAGCATGATGGCCGTGCCGATGGTCACATAGCCCAGCCCGCCGCGCACATGGCCAAACCAGGCCTGTGCCATGTCGATGATGCGGCGGCTGATACCGCCCGAGTTCATCAGCTCACCGGCCAGAATGAAAAATGGCACCGCCAGCAGCGGAAAGCTGTCCACCCCGGCCACCAGGTTTTGCGCCAGCAACTGGGTGTCCCAGAAGTCCAGCACATAGGCCATGCCCGCGCCGGTGAGCACCAGCGCCAGCCCCATGTTCATGCCAATCCCCATCAGCACCAGCATGCCGAGGGAGAAAACGATAAATGCTTGGCCTTCGACCGACATCGCGATCACTCCAGTTCAGCGCCGGGACCGAGGTCCAGCGCTTGGTTACGGATAAGTTCGCGCAAGGCCATCAGGCCAATCGCCACCGAACACAGCAAGGCGGGCAGCGGCAGCAGGGCGGTGGAATAGCCCAGCACCACCGACTGGCTGCCCAGACCCACCTGCACCTGTTGGTACGCGCCCCAGGCCAGCAGGCTGCAGCCCAGAATCACCAGCAGCCGCACCAGCACGGCTATGGCGACCAGCAGGCGCGGCTGGTGGCGCAGTGCCACCAGCAGGCTGTTGAAGGCCATGTGCTCGCCAGTGGGGTAGGCGGCGGTGG
Organism: uncultured Albidiferax sp.; assembly: GCA_963512645.1. Taxonomy (GTDB): domain Bacteria; phylum Pseudomonadota; class Gammaproteobacteria; order Burkholderiales; family Burkholderiaceae_C; genus Rhodoferax_B. The sequence goes on from CAUPNM010000012.1 coordinate 8,379, forward strand.
CACCAATGAACACCATCCACACAAACAGCAGGCGCGACAGTTCTTCGCTGGCGGCCACGCCGCTGCCAAAGCCGTAGCGCAGCACCACGTTGACAAATACCGAGACGGCCATCACCGCCAGGCACAGGGCCATGGCGTTGTTGGCCAGGCGCTGTGGCCAGGGGGTACGGGTGGGCATATCAAGCGACTGCATCGGGGGACTCCTGCGTCCAGCGGACGGCGTGGGGGGTGAGGGCGGCCAGGGTCTGGGTGGCATCCAGCGTCAGCACACCGGGCTCGCCTTGGGGGCTCTCCAGCGTGGCGAACTGGCTATCGACCAGATGGGCCTGGAAGTAATGGCCACCCGCGCGCTGCGCTACGCGGGTGCGGGCGGCATCGATGCTCAGGGCCAGGTGCACAAAACGCAGGCCGGGCAGGGCGGCGCGCAACTGGTCGCGGTAGGCGCGCTTGAGAGCCGAGCAGGTCAACACCGCACCACCGGGGTGGCGTTGCAGCTCGGCCCCCAGTAGCGCGAGCCAGCCGACCCGGTCGGCATCGACCAGCGGGATGCCGGCGCGCATTTTTGCGACGTTGGCGGCGGGGTGGAAGTCGTCCCCCTCCACCAACGGCCATCCCAGGGCCTGGGCAACCGCGTGGCCCAAGCTGGATTTGCCGCACCCGGCAACGCCCATGACAACCAGAGAAACCATATTGGATAGCGCTATCCCAAGAAGGTGGAAAAAAGCAGGCCACCACGTGAACGCAGGGCCTGCGGAAAATCCGGGTTTGCGGTTTGCAAATTTGGACAGCGCTATCCTAAGGGCGATGCGGGGCATCTGTGCTCAGGGTTTTCACCAGCTACAGCCGCTTTTTTAGGCGATGTTGGGGGCCGCTAAACCCGTGGATGGGCGTGGTTAGAATCGCCTCCAAACCCCATGGACAGCTCCCCCACTCCTCCTCTGCGCCGCCGCGCCACAGGCCGCGCCACGCTGGCCGATGTGGCCGCTGCCGCCGGTGTCAGCGCCATTACTGCTTCCCGTGCACTGCGGGGCGCGCGGGCGGTAGACCCGCTGTTGGTGGAGCGTGTGCAGGTGGCCGCGCAGCAACTCGGCTATGTACCCGACCCGGCCGCCCGCGCGCTGGCCTCGTCCCGCAGCACGCACGTGGCGGTGCTGGTGCCGCTGTTGTCCAACGCCTTGTTTGTGGAACTGCTGGAGGCTGTGCAGGCCACCCTGGCCCCGGCGGGCTACCAGACCCTGATGGGTGTGACGCACTACCAGCCTGCCGAAGAAGATGCCCTGCTACGCAGCTACCTGGCGCACCGCCCGGCGGGCCTGCTGGTCACCGGCCTGGACCGCAGCGACGCGGCCCGCCAGATGATTGCCGCCAGCGGCGTGCCCTGTGTGCATTTGATGGAAACCGCGCCCACCCCCGGGGTTTACGGCGTGGGCCTGTCGCAGATGGATGCGGCCCGCACCCTCACCGAACACCTGCTGCAGCGCGGCCGCCGCCGCATCGCCTACGTGGCAGGCCAGCTGGACCCGCGGGTGATGCAGCGCGCCGAGGGTTACCGGGCGGCCATGCGTGCCGCCGGTTGTTACGACCCGCAGCTGGAGGTGCTGGACCCCGCGCCCACCTCGATGGCGCTGGGCGCCCGCTTGCTGGAATCCCTGCTGGAGCGCCACCCCGATGTGGATGCGGTGTTTTTCTGCAACGACGACCTGGCCCAGGGCGGGCTGCTGGCGGCGCTGCGTTTGCAGGTGTCGGTGCCGCAGCGGATTGCAGTGGTGGGCTTCAACGACTTGGCGGGCAGCGACCAGATGCTGCCGCCGCTGACCACCATCCGCACCCCGCGCGCCGAGATCGGCACCCAGGCCGCCCGCATGCTGCTGGCGCTGATGCGCGGCGAGGATGTGCCGCAGAACGCGCTGGACCTGGGCTTTGAGCTGGTGGTGCGCGGTAGCAGCTAAATCTGGTTTTTAGGCCTTTTTTAAGTGCCGAAATAGGCACTCAGCGCTTATCCCATAAGCGTGAGCAGCTCTCTTTATTAATTAAAAAACCATAGCAGGCGGCGCAACCGCTGCTTTACCGGCTTGACTCCTCACCGGGACGCTGGATTGGAAACAACAGGCGGCGGCGCGCTTCGGGTGCGGCTGGCTGGGGTTCCACCATGGGCGGGCGCGGTGCGGGGCGGGCTTGCTGTTGCTGTAACTGCTGCTGCTGTTGTTGTTGTTGTTGTTGTTGGGCCTGGGCATCGCGTTGCTGCCGTTGCTGCTGCTCGCGCATCTCTTGCTGCATCCGCTGCTGCATGTTCAACCTTTGCTGTTGCTGTTGCTGTTGCTGCTGTTGTTGTTGTTGTATTTGCTGCTGCTCTTGTTGTTGTATCTGCTGTTGCATGGCCTCGCGTTGGCGCTGCACTTGTTCACGCAGGCCCTGTTGCTGTACCTGGTTGCGGTTGTTTTCTTGTTGCTGGCGTTCGCGGTCGATTTGCTGCTGGCGTTGCATCTGTGCCCGTTGCTCCAGCTCAGCCTGGTTGCGCGGGGCATCCTGCATGCGCATTTCCGGGCGCGGATGGGGAATCGCTGGCTGCGGCCAGACGGCCTGGGGCGATGGCTGCACCATGGGCTCCACCCGCGTGGGGCGCGGGTCGTTGGGGCGCTGGGGGCGGTTCCATCCCGGCTGCTGGGAGCGGTTGAAGTTGTCGTCGGGTCGCTGGTACTGTGGGTGCTGCGGATACTGGGGCCGCCAGGTCTGGCCGGGGGCCAGCGGGGTCCATTGGCCTTGTGGTGGTCGGCGGCGGTCGTGGTCGAAACGGTTGGCACCGTCAAACTGCACCAGGGCGGGCGCGTAGCTGGGGCGCTGCTGGCGTGGCCCGGGTACCCAGGCCCATTGCGCGCCAATCTGCGCCCAGCGGCCATAGTGGGATGGCGCAAAACCCCAGGGCGCGTTGTCTACCCAGGTCCAGCCCCAGGGGGCAATCCAGCGCCACTGGCCGTTTTGGTAGGGCGCCCACTGGCCCACGGTGACCCGTGGAAACCACACCGCGCCGTAAGCGCTGTCGGTGCGCCAGTCGCCATGGCCGTCGAGTTGCTGGTAACCAATGACCTCGCGCGACACATAACGGGCGCTTTGTGATTGGTCTTCGGCCTGGTCGCGGGCGTACGACCAGAGGTCGAATTTGTCGCGTTGCAGGTTGGCGCGTATTTCTTCCTGGCCCAGTTGCCGGTCGAAATAGCGGGCTTGCTGTTGGCTGCCCAGGGTGCGGGAGATGCCGTTTTCGCCATACACCACGGCGTTGCCGCTGCGCACGGTGACACCGGTGGTGCCGTAGTTGGTATCCACATCCAACCGGTATTCGCCCGGCTGGGTGGCGGTGAAGGCCAGGTTGGGGGTGTTGACCTCGAGTGTTTCGCCGGGGTAGAGCTGGCGCACGCGCAGCGCCAACGTGCCCTGGGTCAGGGTGAGGCGGGTGCTGTTGTCGTCTTGTTCGCTGATCTCCAGCGCGGTTTGGCTGTTGATGCGCATGGCGGTGGAGCCGCTGTGCAGCTCGGCCCGCGCGCCGGGCCCGGTTTGCAGCCGGTCGCCGCTGGTCAGGGGGCGGTTAAATTCTGCCGGGCTCCAGTCGTCGCTCTCTGCCGGGGCGAAGCTGACCGTGCCTTCCATCAGGCTCAGGCGCGCGACCCGGCCCGGTGGGGCGTCTTGGGCCAGGGCGGGGCTGGCGGCCAGGGCAATGGCCAGCGCGCCCAGCAGGTGGGCGGCTTTTTGCAATAGTGTGGACGGCATGGCGTTTGCGACGTTTACGGCGTTCGCGAGAGTGATCACTCTTACCTCAACGCGGCAGCCTGCCGTTTGGTTGGCTTGAGGCTTACCCGGCCAATGCGGCCTTCACGGCAGCCGATACCTGGCCCATCTCGGCCTTGCCTGCCAACTGCGCCTTGGCGGCACCCATCAGCTTGCCCATGTCGCTGGGTGCCAGTGCGCGGCCCAACTCGGCCACCATCGCGGCGGCCAGGGTGCGCACCTCGGCTGCCACCTGCTCGGCATCCAGGCGCTGGGGCAGGTAGGCGGACAGCACGGTGAGTTCGGCTTTCTCAACGTCGGCCAGGTCGGCACGCTCGGCCTTGGTGAAGGCGTCGATGGAGTCCTTGCGCTGCTTGATCAGCTTGTCGACGATGGCCACCACCGCCGCGTCGTCCAGCACCACGCGCTCGTCCACTTCTTTTTGCTTGAGCGCAGCCAGCAGCAAGCGCACCGTGCCCAGGCGAACGCTGTCCTTGGCGCGCATAGCGGTTTTCATGTCTTCGGTGATTTGTTCTTTGAGGGACATTGTGATTCCTTGTGTGAGCGGTAAACGGTGGTACCCATGGTGCGGTCATAACGCACGCCTTCCAGAAACACCGCAGAACTGGCTTTGCCAGGCTGCTGGTGTTGCCCCCTGCATGTCGTATCTGTTTTTCAAACAGATACGAGGGGGGTTGGCGAAAGATGCGAAACACTGCAGCCTGGGGGTGAGCCAAAAACGCAAAAGCCCGCCCTGGCGTCCCTGGGCGGGCTTGTCAAACTGCGGACAGTTTGAAAAGGCGCTTAGTACAGCTTTTTAGGCAGCTGCATGGAACGCACGCGCTTGTAGTGGCGCTTGACAGCGGCCGACTTCTTACGCTTGCGCTCGGTGGTGGGCTTTTCGTAGAACTCGCGCGCACGCAGGTCGGTCAGCAGGCCGAGCTTTTCAATGGTGCGCTTGAAACGGCGCAGAGCGACGTCAAAGGGTTCGTTTTCTTTTACACGGATGGTTGTCATGACAGGAATGGGTTCCGATTTATGTGCAGGTCTTGTCGAAAGGAAGATCAGGCCGTTGGACGAAGAATCTGCGGTGTTCCCCTGCTATTAAATTGATCAGGCAGCAGGGGTTTGCCAGCAAAGCCTTGGATTATAGCCTGTAACCCGCCCGATTTGCGCGTGTCTCCATCTCGGTGATGGCATCAAAGTCGGCCAGCGGGATCTCGGCGAAATCCTGGATCAACAGCGCCGCCCGGGTCTCGGCCAGCGCCTCGGCTTGCATGGCGTGGTGCAGGGCCTGGCGTAAGGCCAGCAGAACCTCGGGCGGGGTCTGCAAGGAGGTGATCAGTGGCAGGCCTGGGGCCGGTGCCGTGTGGCCGCAGACCTGCAGGCCGCGCACCATCTCGGGGTGGTCGCGCTGCAGCAGCGCCAGGGTCACGCAGTCGATGGCGGCCAGGTCGGCCTGGCCGTTGCGCACGCTGTCTACCGACGCGTGGTGCGAACCGGTGGCCACGGAGTTGCCAAAAAAATGGCCGTTGCGCGCCAACGGGGCCACCAGCGCCCTTAGGCTGTTGTAACCCGATTGCGAATCTTCCGAGTTATAGGCCACGGTGCGGCCCCGGAACCCGGCCAGCGGCAGCCCGGCATCGGCGCTGCGGCAAACCAGCTGGCTTCGGTAACGCAGGCCGTCACAGCCGGGTGCGGCGTAGCCAAAAGCGCCCACCAGCTGCACCCGCCCGGCCAGCGCGTGGGTCAGGGGGTAACCGCAGGTTTGGCTCAGCAGCAGTTCAGGGTCCAGCCAGTGGGCCAGCAGGTCGGTGGGCTGCACCAGCGTGGCGGGGAGGTTTAACTGCCCGGCCACAGATTGCCACAGCGCGGCATTGGCGGCCGATCCGGCGCTGTACATGGGAAGAGATGCCAGGAGGGTCATGGGTTGGCGCTCCGCCAGCGGTTCAGGTGGTGGGTCAAACGGGCGAATGCCAGGTCGGTGACGATGGCCAGTCCACCCACCAGAATGGCACCCTGCAATACATAGGCGGTGTTGAAGCCGCTCAGGCCCACGATGATGGGCGAGCCCAGGGTTTTGGCCCCCACGGTGGAGGCGATGGCGGCGGTGCCCAGGTTGACGATGACCGAGGTGCGTATACCCGTCAAGATGACGCCCAGCGCCAGCGGCAGCTCGACCTGCAAAAGGGTGTCCAGCGGCCCCATGCCCAGGCCCTGCGCAATCTCCCGTACCGCTTCGGGGACGGACTCCAGGCCGGCAATGGTGGCCCGCACCACGGGCAGCAGGCCGTACAGGGCCAGTGCAATCAGGGCGGGCTCGGTGCCAAACCCGATCAGCGGCGCAGCAATCGCCAGCACCGCCACCGGCGGAAATGTCTGGCCCATGGCCACCACGGTTTCCACCATGGGTTTGAATTCGCGCCCGGCAGGCCGGGTAACGGCCACGCCTGCCAGCACGCCCACCACCACCGACGCCAGGCTGGACCAGAAAACGATGTTCAGGTGCGCCAGCACCAGGGCCACAAAGCTGTCTTGGGTGTAGATGGGGCGGTCCAGCGCCGGAAACAGCGCGGCAAACACGGGCTGCAGGTGCGGCATGCCCCATGTCAACAATGCGAGCAAAAGAACCGCCCAGAACAAGCGGTCGCGCACGATTTGATGCAGCTTGGTGGCGGTCATGCCGGGCGCTGCCACAGGTCGGCAAAGTGCAGCACGCCCAGCGGCTGGCCGTGGTCGTCCACCACCGGCAGGCGGTCGCAGGCGCGGGCCACCAGGGTGGACAGGGCTTCGCGCAGGCTGGTGCGGGCGGGCAGGGCGGCTCCGGGTGCGGTTTCGCCAGCGCGGGTGAGGGATGCCACGGTTTCCAGGCCCAGCAGTTTGATGCCGATGTCGCTGCGGCCCACAAAGTCGGTCACAAAGTCGTTGGCGGGGTGGGTCAGCAGCTCGGTGGGCGTGCCCGCCTGCACGATCTGGCCGTCTTGCAGCAGCACGATGCGGGTGGCCAGGCTCAGCGCCTCGTCGATATCGTGGGTCACCAGCACAATGGTTTTGCCCGAACGGGCGTGGATGCGCCGCATTTCCTTTTGCAGGGTGTGCCGTGTTACCGGATCCAGTGCGCCAAAAGGCTCGTCCATCAGCAGCACTTCGGGGTCCACTGCCAATGCCCGGGCCACGCCCACCCGCTGCTGCTGCCCACCCGACAGCTGGTGCGGGTAGCGGCCCCGGTACAGAGCCGGTGCCAGGTCCAGCAGCTCCAGCAACTCGGTCACCCGGTCGCGGATACGGCTGGCGGGCCAGCCCAGCAGCTCTGGCACGGTGGCGATGTTTTTTTCGACCGTCCAGTGCGGGAACAGGCCGATCGACTGGATGGCATACCCCATGCGGCGGCGGATGTCTTGCGGCTTGAAGCTGCGGATCTCCTGGCCCTGGAACAGGATGCGGCCTGCGTCGTGCTCGACCAGCCGGTTGACCATCTTCAGGGTGGTGGACTTGCCCGAACCCGACCCGCCGATCAGCACGGTGAACTCGCCCTGGGCAATGGTGAGCGTCAGGTCCTGGACGGCGGGATTGCCGCCAAACGATTTGTGTACGTGCTGGAACTCGATCATGGCGCGGCCCGCAAAAATACAGAAAAAGACTGGAACAGCGCGTCCACCACCACGGCCAGCCCCACCACCGGCAGCACACCCAACAGCACCAGGTCCAGTGCGCTGCTCAGCAGCCCCTGGAACATGATGGCGCCAAAGCCGCCCGCACCGATGAGGGCGGCCACCACCGCCAGCCCGATGGCCTGCACGGTGGTGGTCCGGATGCCAGACACCAGCAAGGGCAGCGCCAGCGGCAGTTCCACCCGCCAGAAGATCTGCCGCTGCGACATGCCCATGCCGGTCGCCGCTTCCACGGCTGCGCTCGGCACCTGCCGCAGCCCGGCCACGGTGCTGTGCACTATCGGCAGCAGCGAGTACAGCGCCAGCGCAATCACCGCGGGCACCAGGCCAATGCCGCTGATGCCCGAGCCCGGCCACCAGCCACCCATTGCCGCCAGCGGTGCCATCAGCAAGCCAAACATGGCGATGGAGGGCACCGTCTGCACCAGGTTGAGTACCGCAAACACCGGGGTGGCCAGGCCGGGTCGGCGAAACGCCGCCACGCCCAGCGGCACCCCCACCAGCAAGGTAGGCACCAGGGTGGTGAACACAATTTGCAAATGCCGGTACCAGGCCGACTGGAATACGTCTTGCCGGTTGGCATATTCCTTGAGCAGCGAGAGCGCGTCCAGATGGCCCTGGAGCAGCAGCACCAGCACCGGCAGCGCCACGGCGGCCCCGGCCAGGGTGCGCAGGGCGGTATGCAGGCCCAGGCGCTGCAGGGCATCGGCCGCCGCCAGGGCGTACAGCACCACCAGCACCCAAAAGCCGCCGCCAAAAGAGATGCGCAACAGCGGCGATTCGGCGGTTTCCATGGCCTCCCGGGCCAGGGTGCCCGCCAGCCAGACCCAGCCAAAAAGCCCAGCGGCCGCCGCCAGCACCACCAGCCAGTGGGTGGTAGGTACGCCGGGACGCAGCGCAGCCAGCGCCAAAGTGGAAGCGGGTAGCAGCACCAGCCAGCGCGGCCCGGTGAGAAGCTCACCCAGGGGAATTCCCACACCGGAGACCAGCCGGTTGGGTGCCTGGGTCACAAAAGCCATTCCAAAGGCCACGCACAGGCCCATGACCACCAAGCTGAGCAGCACCCGGTTGCGTATCCACCCAGGGTGTGCCGCCGGGGAATACGCCGGTGTCGCCAAGGTCAACGTCATCGATTTATTTCACAAAACCTTTGGACTTCAGGTAGGCGGCGGCAACGGCTTTGGCATCCTGGCCTTCCAGGGCGATCTTGGCGTTCAGGCTTTGCAGCGTGGGCCCGTCCAGGCTTTTGAAGACCGGGGCCAGCGCCGTCTGGATCTTCGGGTATTTGGCCAGCACATCGGCCCGTACTACCGGTGCCGGGGCATAAATGGGTTGGGCGCCCTTGGTGTCGGCCAGCACCAGCAGACCCAGCGCGGACACCGGGCCGTCTGTGCCATAGGCCATGGCCGCGTTCACACCCGAGGTCTGCTCGGCGGCGGCCTTGATGGTCACCGTGGTGTCGCCACCGGCCAGGGTCAGCAGCTGGTCCTGGGTCAGCTTGAAGCCATAGGTGGACTGGAACGCGGGCAGGGCATCCGGGCGTTCGACAAATTCAGCCGACGCGGCCAGCTTGAACTTGCCGCCAGTACCCAGCCATTTGCCCAGGTCGTCCAGCGATTTCAGGTTGTTCTTGGTAGCCACGTCCTTGCGGATGGCGATGGCCCAGGTGTTGTTGGCGGGCGAGGGCTCCAGCCAAACCAGCTTGTTTTTGTCGGCGTCCAGCGACTTGATTTTGGCGTAGCCTTCCTTGGCATTTTTCCAGGCCGGATTCTTTTCGTCCGAGAAGAAGAAGGCGCCGTTGCCGGTGTATTCGGGGTAGATGTCCACCTCACCGGCGACCAGCGCGCCGCGCACGATCTTGGTGTTGCCCAGTTGCAGCTTGTTTTCGGTCTTGATGCCATTGGCTTCCAGCACCTGCTGGATGACGTTGCCGAGCAGCGCGCCTTCGGTGTCGATCTTGGAAGACACGCGTACGGCCGTTTGTGCATGGAGCGTACCGCAGACGCTGGCAACTGCCAGGGCGGTGATGGCGAGACGGCGGGAGAAAGAAAAATGCATGGAAATCCTAGGGTAAAAACTAACGTGAGTGGGCCCGCGCAGCTGGAACCAGGTCCTCGGGCAACACGGGTGAATCGATAGGTTGCAGGGCAAACCGGCGAATCAGATGCCCATAGCCGGGCACCAAAAAGCCGCCATTACGCTGCAGGTAGCCCGCCCGGTCGGCCAAATAGGTGCTGCGCAGCCGGGACCAGGGCATGGTGGGCGTTTCGTGGTGCACCACGTGGAAGTTGTTGTTCAGGTACAGCAGGCGCCAAAAGAGGCCCGCCTCGTTGATGGCGATGCGGTGCGCCGGGCGGTTGGCCGGTCGGTGCTCGTACAGCGAGCGTAGCATGGCCAGGCCCAATGCCGGGTAGGTGATGAGGACGTAGTGCAGCGGGCTGATGCCGGCCCAGTGCTGCAAAGCCCACAGCATGCCCGCCAGCAGCAGCAGGTGCTCGGCCCAGCTGGCGGTTTGCGACCAGTCGCCGCGCAACGGTTTGCGCACGATGTCGGCCCAGGTGGGCACGATGGCCAGGGCCGGGCCCACCACCAGGCGGCCCACTACCGAGCGCTGCCAGCGCCAGCACACTTTCTGCCAGGCGGGCAGGGCGGCAAACTGGTCGGCGGTGAGGTAGTTGCTTTCGGGGTCGATGCCGGGGCGGGTCAGGTGCTCGTCCTGGTGGTGGATCAGGTGGCTGTACAGGTACAGGTCAAACGGGTACCACACGGCCAGCGGAGCAAGGCCCAGCAGGCGGTTGATTTTGGGCGAGGCGGTGGGGTGGCCGTGTACCAGTTCGTGCTGCAGGCTCATGTACCAGCAGGTCAGCAACAGCAGCGCGGCGCTGCCCCAGCCATGGCCCAAAGCCGGCCAATAGGCTACGGTCAGGCCCCAGCCCAGGTACAGGCCGGCGACCAAAAGCCAAGTGGGCCATTCGAATTCGTGCGAGATTGCAGAGTGCGGGCGCGACATGTCTGATCTTGTATAGGGTGATATGTACAGGTGATATTAAGGGACTTTGCAAAGCTTGGGAACTTCATAATTCGCATATGTATATTCAATGCCAATCGGGATATGAAAATGTATGCAAACCAGTCCTTGCACGGCGGTTGCAACCGCCGCCCTGGCTAGAATGGCCCCCTGGCTGGCGGCTGCGATTCCTGTGGCCCGCTGCCTTCAACTCCACCCTCCAAAGGTATTCCATGCTGAAAAAAATCTGCGCCGCGGCACTGTGCTTTGGTCTGGCCCATGCGGCCTTGGCCGACGACCTGCTCGACACCATCAAGTCCAAAGGCGTGGTGAAGATCGCCATGGAGGGCACCTACCCGCCGTTCAACTTCAAGGATGCCAAAACCGGCGCGCTGCAAGGCTTTGACGTGGACATCTCCAACGCCATCGCTGCCAAGCTGGGCGTCAAACCCGAGTTTGTGGCCACCGAATGGGCCACCATCCTGGCCGGTCTGCAGGTCGGCAAGTACGACATGGTCGTGTCGCAGGTCACCATGACCGAAAAGCGCGCCATGGAGTTTGACTTCTCCGTGCCCTACACCGTGTCGTTCGCGCAAATCATCCTGCGCAAGGACGACAAGGCCGAATACGCCAACCTGGACGCCCTCAAGGGCAAAAAGGTCGGCGCAGGCCAGGGCAGCATCTACGCCGAAACCCTGACCAAGGTGGGCGGTATCGACGTCAAAACCTACACATCCGCACCGCTGAACCTGCAAGACTTGGCCAATGGCCGCGTCGATGCCGCGCTGAACGATCGCCTGCTGGTGCCCTACATGATCAAAGAAGCCAAGCTGCCCCTGCGCCCCTCCACCGTGCTGCTGGACAACCCGCAAAAGCAGGGCATCGCCTTCCGCAAGGGCAGCACCAAGCTGAAAGAATCGTAGGACAAGGCCCTGGGCGAGCTGGTCAAGGACGGCAGCTACGCCAAGATTTCCATGAAGTGGTTTGGTGTGGACGCATCCAAGTAAGACCGCGCCAATTCCTGTAACAATGCGCCCGCCCACCAGCGGGCGTTTTTATTTGCAAGGCTTCGCCACGTGATCGACTACCTCCAACCCATATGGGATTCCGCGCCGCTCATCGCCTGGGGCACGGCCTACACCATCGGTTATGCCTTGCTGGGCATGGTGTTTGGCCTGCCAGTGGCGCTGTTTATCACCTGGGCACGGTTTGAAAAAATCCCTGTGCTGGCGGGGCTGTTCGGGCTGTACGTGAGCTTCATGCGCGGCACGCCGCAGCTGATCCAGGCGTTTTTGATCTACTTTGGCATTGGCTCCATGGGGCTGGACTTGCCGCTGGTGGTGATTGGCACCCTGGTGCTGATCGTCAACGCCAGTGCCTACCTGTCCGAGACCCTGCGCGGGGCGCTCAACGGCATCACCCACGGGCAGTGGAGCGCGGGCCTGAGCCTGGGGCTGACCAAGTTCCAGACCCTGCGTTATGTGGTCACGCCCCAGGCGCTGCGGCTGGCGATTCCGGGCATCAGCAACACTTTGATCGGCCTGTTCAAGGACACCTCGGTGCTGTCGGTGATCACCGTGGCCGAGCTGCTGAAGATCATCAACGACGTGATCTCGGCCACCTTCAAGCCCTTCACCTTCTACCTGCTGGCCGCGCTGATCTACTGGTCGCTGTGCCTGGTGTACGAATACGCCGTGCACCGCCGCCTGGAAGCGCGTTACAGCAAGGCTTACGCACGCTAAGGTGCGTTGGGCGCAGCGCCTAGGGCCTGGGATTTTTACCCGCCCCCAGGGCCCACAGCACATTCTCCGCCGTCGCCGGCGCCGCCAACTGCACCACCGCGCCATCGCCACGCGCCGACGCAATCGCCTCCTTCAGCGCTTCGAACACGCTGATCGCCAGCATGAACGGCGGCTCGCCCACCGCCTTGCTGCCGCCTACGTTGTCCTCTCGGTTGGGCTGTTCCCACAGGTCGACCTTGAAGTGGGCCGGGATGTCGCCGGTAGCGGGGATTTTGTAGGTGCTGGGGGCGTGGGTGCTCAAGTAGCCTTTGGCATTCCACACCAGTTGCTCGGTGGTCAGCCAGCCCATGCCCTGGATGAAGCCGCCCTCGACCTGGCCGATGTCGATGGCCGGGTTGATGCTGGTGCCTGCGTCATAGAGGATGTCGATTTTCAGCACGCGGCTCTCACCCGTGAGGGTGTCGATGGCCACCTCGGTGCAGGCCGCGCCGTAGGCAAAGTAGTAGAACGGGCGGCCCGTCAGCGTGGCTTTGTCGTAGTGGATCTTGGGCGTGCGGTAAAAGCCGTCGCTCCACAGCTGGATGCGGTTGGCGTAGGCCTGCTGCACCAGGCTGGCAAACGGGCGGCTGGTGCGGGGGGTGATGACCTGGCCGCCCTTGAACTGCACCGCACCGGCGCCGCAGTTGTCCAGCCCGGCGGCAAACGCGGCCAGGTTGTCGCGCACATTGCGGGCCGCGTATTGGGCGGCGCGGCCATTGAGGTCGGTGCCGCTGCTGGCGGCGGTGGCGGAGGCGTTGGGCACCTTGCTGGTGTCGGCGGCGGTGGCCAGCACGCTGGTGAAGGGGATGCCCAGCTCGTCGGCCACGACTTGCGCCACCTTGGTGTTCAGGCCCTGGCCCATCTCGGTGCCGCCGTGGTTCACCTGCACGCTGCCGTCGGTGTAGACGTGGACCAGCGCACCCGCCTGGTTAAACAGCGTGGCGGTGAACGAGATGCCGAACTTCACCGGCGTGATGCTGATGCCGCGCTGGATGATGGGGCTGGCCGCGTTCCAGGCCGCAATCGCCTGCCTGCGCGCTTGGTAGGCCGAAGTCTGCTCTATTTTTGAGAGCATGGGGTGCAGGATGTTGTCTTCCACCTGCATCTGGTAGTGGGTGACGTTGCGCTTGCCATTGGGCGTGTCGGCCGCGTCGTACAGGTTGTGGCGACGAACCGCCAACGGGTCCAACCGGAGCTGCCGGGCGATTTCGCCCAGGATGGTTTCGATGACGATCACGCCCTGCGGTCCGCCGAAGCCGCGGAATGCGGTGTGGCTCTGGGTGTGGGTTTTGACGCGGTAGGAGGCGATGTCTACATCGGCCAGAAAGTAGGCGTTGTCGGCGTGGAACACGGCGCGGTCGGCCACCGGGCCGCTGAGGTCGGCGCTGAAGCCGCAGTTGGCCAGCATGGTGAGCTGCAGGCCGCAGATGAGGCCTGCGTCGTCATAGCCCACGGTGTAGTCGTAGGCAAACGGGTGGCGCTTGCCGGTGACCATGAAGTCGTCATCGCGGTCGAAGCGCAGCTTGATGGGGCGGTGCAGCTTTTTCGCCGCCACGGCGGCCCACACGGCCAGGTGCCCGGCCTGGGTTTCCTTGCCGCCAAAGCCGCCACCCATGCGGCGGCATTCCACCCGCACCGCGTTGTTGCCAATGGCCAGCGCGTGCGACACCCAGTGCTGCACTTCACCGGGGTGCTGGGTGCTGGAGTAGACCAGCCACTGGCCCTGCTCCTGCGGCAGCACGTAGGCGATCTGGCCCTCCAGGTAAAAGTGCTCTTGGCCGCCCACTTCCAGCTGGCCGCTGAGGCGGTGCGGGGCACTGGCCAGCGCCGCAGCGGCATCGCCCCGGCGCACGAAGACGGGCGGCAGCACATAGCTTTGCGCGGCATGGGCTGCGCGCACGTCGAGGAAGGCGGGCAGGGCTTCGATGTCCAGTTTCACGGCACGGGCGGCGGCGCGGGCCTGCATGACGGTGTCGGCCACCACCACGCCGATGACCTGGCCGATGTGTTGCACCCGGTCGCTGGCAAAAATGGGTTCGTCGTGCGAGAACGCGGCCAGCACGGTGTCGCCGGGGATGTCGCTGCACAGCACCACCGCGTGCACGCCGGGCATGGCCAGCGCGGCGGCGGTGTCCACGTTCTTCAGCAGGCCGTGGGCCACGGTAGACAAGATGGGCGCGGCCTGCAGGGTGCCGCGTACTTCGGGCATGTCGTCCACGTACTGGGCCGCGCCCGCCACCTGGGCGCGGGCGCTCTCGTGGGGCGGGCTGGTGCCCATGCTGGCCATCGAAATACTGAGTTTGTCGGGGGCGTTCATGCGCAGGCCTCCACGTCGAAAGTGGCAAGGTTGATCTGGGTCTGCCCCTGGCTTTCCAGCCAGAAGCGCTGCAGCAGGTTGCCCATGACTTCGCTGCGGTAGGCGGCGCTGGCCCGCATGTCGGAGATGGGCTGGAACTCGGCGCGTAGGGCGGCTGCGGCGGCGTGGGCTGTGGCCAGGGTCCAGGGCTGGCCGACCAGCGCGGCCTGGGTTTGCACGGCGCGCACCGGGGTGGCTGCTACTCCGCCTACGCCGATGGATGCGGTGGTCACCACGCCATCCACCACCGTCAGGCTCAGTGCCAGGCAGATGGCGGAAATGTCGTCGTCAAACCGTTTGGAAATTTTGTACACCCGCATAAAGTTGTGTGCCCCCACGCTTGCCACTGCCCCGGTAGCGGCAGTCGCCGATACCGCAGGTGCTGCGCTGCCCCCCGAGGGGGCGCTGTTTTCAGCTAGCGCATGCGGCACCTTGATCCACGCCAGCACCTCGTCTGCCGCCATCACGTTTTGCCGGTAGCCGGTGTAGAGGTTCTCCAGCGGCAGCTCGCGTTCTCCACGTTCGCTGGCCAGCACCACGCTGGCCCCCAGCGCAATCAGCAGCGGCATCGAGTCGCCAATCGGCGAGCCGTTGGCCACGTTGCCGCCCAGGGTGCCCGAGTTGCGCACCGGCAGCCCGGCGAAGCGGGTGGCAAAGTTGTGCAGTTGCGGGCGGGTGGCGACCAGGGCGGCGAACGCATCGTGCAAGGTCACGGCAGCACCGATCTGCAGGCCATCGGGCGTGGATACGGTCTGGCGCAATTCGTCTACCTGGGTCACGTCGAGCACGCTCTCAAAATGCTTGTGCATCTTGGTGACCCACAGGCCCACGTCGGTACACCCGGCCACGATCTGGGCCTGGGGATGGGCGGCGCGCGCGGCCAGCAGGTCGGCCAGGGTGCGGGGGGACTTATAAGCCAAATCGGCCTCTACCGCCCTATCGGTGAGCGCAAGCAGCTCTAATTTTTGTAGCACATCGGCCTCGTCGATGCGCACGGCGGGCAGCTGCGCCATGGCCTGCGCGGCATCCAGAATGGGGCGGTAGCCGGTGCAGCGGCACAGGTTGCCCGACAAGGCTTCTTGCGCGCCTGCGCGGTCGATGGCCTGGCCCTGGCAGGTGCTGTTCTGGTACATGCCAAATAGGCTCATCACAAAGCCCGGCGTGCAAAAGCCGCACTGCGATCCATGGCACTGCACCATGGCTTCTTGCGCGGGGTGCAGGCTGCCGTCGGCCTGGGCGATGTCTTCCACCGTCCACAGCGCCATGCCGTCGATCGAATGGGCCAGGCGGATGCAGCTGTTGATGGCCTTGTAGCGCAGCGTACCGTTTTCGGGTTCTGCCAACACCACGGTGCAGGCCCCGCAGTCGCCTTCGCCGCAGCCTTCTTTGGTGCCGGTGGCACCCAGGTCTTCGCGCAGCACTTGCAGCAGGGTGCGGTCGGGCGGCACGTTGTGCAGGGTGGTGGTCTGGCCGCGCCGCAGAAAGCGCAGGGGTTGGGTCGTCATGGCGCAGGGGTCCTTCTAGGCAAATCTGGTGGGGCACAGCATGCAATAGTCACACCACCCATTTTGGTGCATTACTGTGCTTATTTAACGCTGTTGCGGGTTAGGATACGCGGCGCCTTAGAACGTGTTCGCGACTGCGTACAGCCATTGTTCGCAATTTGTGCGCGGTTGGCATTGAGCTTGCTGGGGTATCTGCGTGGCTTTTGGGGTCTTGCATAGGTTTGCTATATAAATAGTAGCTTCTCGTGCCCATTCCATAAGCGCTAGCACCCTTTAATTTATAAGAATGAGTCGCACCGAATGGCACCACCCAGACTGCAACTGACGAACATTACCAAACGCTACCCGGCGGTGGTAGCCAACAGCAACGTGTCGTTGACAGTGCAGCCCGGCGAGGCGCACGCGGTACTGGGTGAGAACGGCGCGGGCAAGTCCACGCTGATGAAAATCATCTACGGCTCGGTCAAGCCCGACGAGGGCACGGTCATGTTTAACGGCCAGCCGGTCCACATCCGCAACCCGCAGGAAGCGCGGGCCTTAGGGATCAGCATGGTGTTCCAGCATTTCAGCCTGTTCGACACCCTGACCGTGGCCGAAAACGTCTGGCTGGGCCTGGACAAAAGCCTGAGCCTGGCCGAGGTGACCCAGCGCATTACCGCCAAGGCCAGCGCCTACGGCCTGGACATCGACCCCAGCCGCCCGGTACACACCCTGGGCGTGGGCGAGATGCAGCGGGTGGAAATCATCCGCGCGCTGCTGACCAACCCCAAGCTTTTGATCCTGGACGAGCCCACTTCGGTGCTGACCCCGCAGGCGGTGGAAAAGCTGTTTGTGGTGCTGAACCAGTTGGTCAGCGAGGGCTGCAGCATTCTGTACATCAGCCACAAGCTGCACGAGATCCGCGCGCTGTGCACCGCCTGCACGGTGCTGCGCGGCGGCACGGTCACGGGGGTGTGCAACCCGGCTGAGGAAACCAATGCCTCGCTGAGCCGTTTGATGATCGGCGCCGAGCCGCCCGCCTTGCAGTACCGCACGGTCAAAACCGGCCCCACCGTGCTGCAGGTGCAGGCCCTGCAGTTGGCGCGCGAAGACCAGTTTGGCGTGGAGCTCGACGGCATCTCCCTGCAGGTCAAGGCGGGCGAGGTGGTGGGCATTGCGGGTGTGTCGGGCAACGGCCAGCGCGAGCTGCTGTATGCGCTGTCGGGCGAAGACACCCGCTGCGCTGCGAACATGGTGCAGGTGGCGGGCCAGCCCGCTGGCAAGCTGGGGCCGCAGCAGCGGCGTGCGCTGGGCCTGCATTTTGTACCCGAGGAACGGCTGGGCCGGGGGGCCGTGCCCACGCTGGGCCTGGCGCACAACCTGATGCTCACGCGCTCGGACGCCATCACCTCCAGCGGCTGGATCCAGCTGGGGGTGCTGCAAACCCAGGCGCAAAGCATCATCGACCGCTTCAAGGTCAAAACCGGCGGGCCGAACGCGGCGGCCAAGTCGCTCTCGGGCGGCAACTTGCAAAAATTCATCGTGGGCCGCGAGATCGATGCCAAGCCGAAGCTGCTGATCGTCTCGCAGCCCACCTGGGGCGTGGACGTGGGCGCGTCGGCGCAGATACGCGGCGAGATTCTGGCCCTGCGTGATGCCGGGTGCGCGGTGCTGGTGGTCAGCGAAGAGTTGGACGAGTTGTTTGAGATATGCGACCGGCTGCACGTCATCGCCAAGGGGCGGCTGTCGCCCTCGGTGGCGCGCGCCGATGCCACCGTGGCACAGATTGGAGAATGGATGAGCGGTTTGTGGAATGCACCAGCTAGCCAGGAGGCGGCCCATGTTCAAGCTTGAAGCCCGCCCCCAGCCGTCCAAATTCTGGGGCTACGGTTCGCCCATTCTGGCGCTGCTGGTCACCGTGGTGATCGGCGTGGCTTTGTTTTGGGCCCTGGGCAAAGACCCGGTCAAAGGCCTGCAGGTGTTCTTCTGGGAGCCCATCAAAACGCCGTACGCACTGGGCGAGCTGATGGTCAAGGCCACGCCGCTGTTGGTGATTGCGCTGGGGCTGGCGGTGTGTTTTCGCTCCAATGTGTGGAACATTGGGGCCGAGGGCCAGTATGTGATCGGGGCCATCTTTGCCAGCGGTGTGGCGCTGTGGGCCGACAAGACCAGCAGCGGCTGGATCGTGCTGCCGATTCTGCTGGCCGGGGTGCTGGGGGGCATGGTCTGGGCGGGTATTGCGGCGGTGCTGCGCGACAAGTTCAACGCCAGCGAAATTTTGGTCAGCCTGATGCTGGTCTACGTGGCAGTGCAACTGCTGGGCTTCATGGTAGACGGCCCCTGGAAAGACCCACAGGGCTACAACTTCCCGCAGACCAAAAACTTCGAGGCCATCACCCGCATCCCCCGGCTGTTTGCCGGCTCGCGGGTCAGCATCGGGCTGCTGGTGGCGCTGGCGGGCGCGCTGGTGCTGTGGGTCTACCTGTTTCGCACCCGGGCCGGGTTTGCCCAGCAGGTGGGCGGGCTGGCTCCGGCGGCGGCGCGTTACGCCGGGTTTTCGTCGCGCAAGGCGCTGTGGGTGGCGCTGCTGGTGTCGGGTGGCGCGGCGGGGCTTGCCGGTGCGCTGGAGGTGGCCGGGCCGATTGGCCAGCTCACGCTGTACCTGCCTGCGGGCTATGGTTTTGCGGCCATCATCGTGGCCTTTGTGGGGCGGCTGCACCCGGTGGGCATGGTGTTCTCAGCGGTGCTGATGAGCATGTTCTACATCGGCGGTGAGCTGGCGCAGTCGCGCCTGGGCCTGCCCAAGTCGCTGACCGGGGTGTTCCAGGGCCTGCTGCTGTTCACGCTGCTGACCTGCGACACGCTCATTGCTTACCGCGTCCGTTTCAGAAAGGGGGCGTGATGGAATCGTATGCCTTGTTATTTGCCGCCACGCTGAGTGCGGGCACGGTGCTGGCGCTGGCCGCCTTGGGCCTGTTGATTAACGAAAAAGCTGGCATCGTCAACCTGGGGGCTGAGGGCATGATGCTGTGCGCCGCCATTGCCGGGTACGCCACGGTGGTGCACACCGGCAGCGACTGGCTGGGATTTGCGGCGGGTATGGGCGTAGGAGCCTTGCTGGCGGCGCTGTTTGGCGTGCTGGTGATCTGGCTCAATACCAACCAGTACGCCACCGGGCTGGCGCTGAGCCTGTTTGGGGCGGGGTTTTCGGCGTTTGCCGGTATCAGCTATGTGCAGGCCAAGCTGCCCGAGCGCATGCAGTTTGCGGTGCCGGTGCTGGGCGATATTCCGCTGGTGGGCCCGGCGCTGTTTCGCCAGCACCCGCTGGTGTATGTAGCCATGGCGCTGGTGGCAGCGCTGGTCTGGTTTTTGTACCGCACCCGCAGCGGGCTGGTGCTGCGCTCGGTGGGTGAGTCGCCCGAGTCGGCCCACGCGCTGGGCTACCCGGTGCGGCGCATCCGTTTTGCGGCGGTGGTGGTGGGCGGTGCGCTGTGCGGGCTGTCGGGGGCTTTTATCTCGCTGGCCTATACGCCGCTGTGGGTAGAGGGCATGGTGGCGGGCAAGGGCTGGATCGCCCTGGCGCTAACCACTTTTGCCACCTGGCGGCCCATGCGGGTGCTGCTGGGCGCCTACCTGTTTGGCGGCGTGACCATGCTGCAGTTCCACCTGCAAAGCGTGGGGGTGGAGGTGCCCATCCAACTGCTGAGCATGCTGCCCTACCTGGCCACCATCGTGGTGCTGGCGCTGATCTCGCGTAACCCGGTGTGGATCCGTATCAACATGCCCGCCTCGCTGGGGAAGCCGTTCTTCCCCAGTTCATAATCTTTTCGCATTTACAGTTTTTTCCTCGCCAACCTCCAGAAAGTGAAATCGCATGACCGACCTGAAGAAACGTACCCTGATCCAACTGGCTGCCGCGTCTGCGGTGGCGGCGGCCCTGGTGGGTTGTGGCAAAAAGGAAGAGCCCGCACCGGCGCCAGCCGCTGAGCCCGCTGCGTCGGCCCCCGTGGTCGAAGCGCCCAAGCCCGAGCCGCTGAAGATCGCGTTTGCCTACGTCGGCCCGGTGGGCGACGGCGGCTGGAGCTTTGCGCACGACAACGGCCGCAAGGCCCTGGAAAAAGAGCTGGGCGACAAGATCGTCACCAGCTTTGTGGAGAGCGTGCCCGAGTCGGCGGATGCCGAGCGCGTCTTCCGTGACATGGTGGGCCAGGGCAACAAGCTGATTTTCGGCACCACCTTTGGCTACATGGAGTCCATGTTGAAAGTGGCCGCTGACAGCAAGGACGTGAAGTTCGAGCATGCCACCGGCTTCAAAAACGCCGACAACATGGCCACCTACGACAGCCGCACCTACGAGGGTGCGTACATGGCCGGTGTGATCGCGGGCAAGATGACCAAGACCAACACCCTGGGCGTGGTGGGCTCTATCCCAATCCCCGAGGTCATCCGCAACATCAACAGCTTCACCCTGGGCGCGCAGAGCGTGAACCCCAAGATCAAGACCAAGGTGGTCTGGGTCAACGCATGGTTCAGCCCGCCGCAAGAAACCGAAGCCGCCACCGCGCTGATCAACGGCGGTGCCGACATCCTGTTCCAGAACACCGATTCCCCCGCTGTGCTGAAAACCGCCGAAGCCAAGGGCAAGCGCGCGTTTGGCTGGGATTCGGACATGACCGCCTACGGCCCCAAAGCCCACCTGGCATCCGCCGTGATCAACTGGGGCCCGTACTACATCAAGACCACCAAAGACGCGCTCGACGGCAAGTGGGCTGCAGGCAAGAGCTGGTGGGGCGTGAAGGAAGGCGCGATCGACATCGTGTCTATCGCCGAAGACGTGCCTGCAGAAACCAAGACCCAGGTCGAAGAGATCAAAAAAGGCCTGGCCGACGGCAGCTTCGTGATCTGGAAAGGCCCTATCATGGACCAGTCCGGCAAGGTGGTAGTGGCCAAGGATGCGGTGGCTGACGATGCCTTTTTGGGCGGCGTGAACTTCTATGTCAAGGGCGTGGAAGGCAAGATCCCGGGCGGAAAGTAACACTTTTTCCCCTTCCCCCGCAGGGGTAGGGGAGTCCCGCCAAGTTACCAAAAGCCGCTGCTCCCAGCGGCTTTTGTGTTTGGGGGATGCGACACTTGGGCACAGAGTTTGCTGTCTACGATGGCACAGAACCAGGAGTCCCCATGATCGTCAAAAACATCCCCGCCCACCGCCTGCCCGACCTGCTACGCGGCATGCCCAAGGCCGAGTTGCACATCCACATCGAAGGCTCGCTCGAGCCCGAGCTGATCTTTGCCCTGGCCCAGCGTAACCAGGTCGCCATTCCCTACGCCAGCGTCGAAGAGTTGCGCAGCGCCTACGCCTTTACCAACCTGCAAAGTTTTTTGGACATTTACTACTCCGGGGCCAGCGTGCTGGTGAAAGAGCAAGACTTCTACGACATGGCGCACGCCTACCTGGCGCGCGCCGCTGCCGACAACATCGCCCACACTGAAATCTTCTTTGACCCGCAAACCCACACCGCGCGCGGCGTGGCCATGGAGACTGTCATCCACGGCTTGCACCGCGCCTGCGTGGATGCGCAAAAGCAGTGGGGCCTGAGCGCGGTGTTGATCCTGTGCTTTCTGCGCCACCTCAGCGAAGAAGACGCCTTTGCCACCCTGGAGCAGGCCCTGCCGCTGCGCGACAAATTCATCGGCATCGGCCTGGACTCCAGCGAGCTGGGCCACCCGCCCGAGAAGTTCGCGCGGGTCTTCGCCCGCTGCCGCGAACTGGGTTTTCGCCTGGTGGCCCACGCAGGCGAGGAGGGCCCCCCGGCCTACATCTGGAGCGCGCTAGACGTGTTGAAGGTAGAGCGCATCGACCACGGCGTGCAGTCCACCCAAGACCCGCTGCTGATGCAGCGCCTGGCCCAGGACCGCATCCCGCTCACCGTCTGCCCGCTGTCCAACCAGAAGCTCTGCGTGTTCCCTGACCTGGCCGACCACAACCTGGGCGCGCTGCTCGACGCAGGCCTGGTGGCCATGGTCAATTCCGACGACCCGGCCTACTTTGGCGGCTACCTGAACGAGAACTTCACCCAAACCTTCGCCGCCACCGGCCTCACCGCCCAACACGCCTACCAGCTCGCCGCCAACAGTTTCGAGGCCAGCTTTATCCCCGCTGCGCACAAACAGGCGCTGCTGGGCAGACTGCAGGCGTATTTTGAAGAGTTTGAATGAAATCGGCCTCTGGCGCTTATTCGATAAGCGTGGGCAGCTACTGAAACTGTAGCGAATGCGCAGATGCGTTGGCTTGCTTAAAATGCATGCATTGCCATCACCGGGAGCCTCCCATGGCCAGCATCACCATCCGCAATCTGGACGAGCAACTCAAGACGCAACTGCGCATGCTGGCGGCCAGCCACGGCTGTTCGATGGAGCAGGAGGCCCGCGATATCTTGCGCCGCGCAGTGCAGGGCCCCGAGCCGTCTAGCGGCTTGGATTTCGCCCAAAAAATCCACCAGCGTTTCGCCGGTGTGCACGTGGATGCCTTGCCCGTGCCCGCACGCCGTCCCGCGCGGACCACGCCCCTGAACTGACCGGGAGCGCGCCGTGGGCAACATCCTGCTCGACACCAACGTGGTGTCGGAGTTGATGCGCGAAGTGCCCTCGGCCGAGGTGCTGGCCTGGTTTGCCGCCCAGCAAAGCGCATCGTTTTTTGTCAGTGCCATCACCCACGCCGAGATTTTGCTGGGCATCGCCATGCTGCCCCCAGGCAAGCGCCGCAGCCAGTTGGCCCGCATTGCCGAGCAGGTGTTGGCCGAGGATTTCGCCGGGCGTAGCTGGCCGTTTGACGAAACCTGTGCCCCGGAGTACGCGCTGCTGGTGGCCGCCCAGCGCAGCCAGGGGCGGGCCATCTCTACCGAAGATGCCCAGATTGCCGCCATCGCCCTGGTGCGCGGTGCACCCCTCGCGACGTGCAACGTGAAAGACTTTGTGGGCATCACGGGGCTGACCGTGGTGAACCCATGGGCGGCGGCGAATGGCTGAGAGGAACTCGCTATCAATTTAGATGAAATCGACCTCCAGCGCTTATTTGATAAGCGCAAGCAGCTACTGAAAATGTAGCGTTTTCTGTGGGTGTTTGAATAAATGCCGCAGTGCAGCATATTGGTTCTAAGATGGCCCGCAGTGCCTCTTTTTGGAAGGTCTGCTTGCCATGGCTGCTCTACATCCTCTCTCGCCTTTGGTCTGCCGCCCGATCTGGGCCTTGCTGGTGGGTCTGTGGGCCTGCGCTGCGCAGGCTATGGACGACGTGACGGCTACCGCGCTGAAGAACTATGGCGGCCGCTACTCTAGCGCCTGCCAGAACCCCGCTGCACCGCGCCTGGCGGTTGGCCCCAGCAGCCTGGTGTTTGCGCAAGGCAACCAGAGCATCACCGGGCGCGAGGTGCTGGCGGCGCACTCCTACTTTGGCAATACCGCACCGGCGGGTTTTGTGGTGGCTTTTATCAGCCAGATCCAGGGCAAGGAGCAGATGACGTTTTTGGTCCACGAAGACCCGCGTGGCCGCTACATCTTGATCGAGAACGAAAGTAACAAGCTATCGGCCTATCTGGGCCCGGCCCGCATGGCGGCGCAGTACCGGCGTTGTGACGGCCCACCCGCCGTGGCGGCACCCGCAGCCATGGTTGCGCCCGGCGCGGCCCCGTTCAGCTACGAGGTGTTTGCCACACCGCAGTTCAAAAGCCAGTTCGCGCTGATCGCCGCTCCGGTGCGCCACGTGCCGTGGCTGGCCCGCATGGAGGGGCCGAACAGCCAGGTCGCGCGGGTGAAGGTGGGCAACAAGGAGTACTTGCGTGCCGACCTGTGCAAGCCGCACGACTGCCACGACTACAACGTACTGTTTCTCTACGCCCCGCAGCGCAATGTGTTGTACGCCCAGGTGCACCAAAAGGGCCAGATCACCCTGCTGGGCGACCCGCCCCGTGCCGAGGCCGCTGCTCTGGGCAAACTGTGGACGGCGCAGTTTCGCAGCCCGTGAGTGGCTGGCCAGCAAAACATTAAAAATAATAGCTGCTCCCGCCGATGAAATAAGCGCTGGAGGCCTAAAAGGCTCTTAATTCAATGGGCACGCTTGGCCAGCAGCGCCCGGCCCACGCGCGAGGCCGAGCGGCGGCCCAGCTGGGCGTTGATCCAGTCGCCGCAGTCCACCAGCCGGTCCAGGTCGATACCGGTGCCTGCGCCCAGGCGGTGCAGCAAGTACACCACGTCTTCGGTCGCCACATTGCCCGTGGCCCCTTTGGCGTAAGGGCAGCCGCCCAGGCCGCCCACCGAACTGTCGAAAGCGCGCAGGCCGAACTGGTACGAGGCGTAGACGTTGGCAACTGCCATCCCAAAAGTGTCGTGGTAATGGCCTGCCAACTGGACCACCGGCACCTGTTGCGCCACGGCCTCCAGCATGCGCAGCACCGAGTCGGGCGTGCCCACACCAATGGTGTCGCCCAGCGATACCTCGTAGCAGCCCATGGCCAGCAGTTGCCCGGCCACATCGGCCACGCGCTGGGGGGCTACATCGCCCTCGTACGGGCAGCCCACCACACAGGACACGTAGCCGCGCACCCGCACGCCCTGGGCCTGGGCGGCGGCCATCAGCGGGGCGAAGCGGGCCAGGGATTCGGCAATCGAGCAGTTGATGTTCTTTTGCGAAAACGCTTCTGACGCAGCGGCGAACACCGCGACGTGGTCGGCTCCTGCGGCTACCGCTGCCTCAAAGCCTTGCAGGTTGGGGGTCAGCACCGGGTAGGTCACACCAGGGCGGCGCACCAGGCCGCGCAGCACCTCGGCGGCATCGCCCATTTGCGGCACCCACTTGGGCGATACGAAGGACGTCGCCTCGATCTCGCGCAGCCCGGCATCGGCCAGGCGCTGGATCAGCTCCAGCTTGGTGGCGGTAGAGACGGGCTGTTTTTCGTTTTGCAGGCCGTCGCGCGGGCCCATCTCGATGATGCGGACGTGGGTCATTCGGTCGCCTCGAAATCCACCAAATCTACCCCATCGCCCACCTGTTCCCCGGCGCTGAAATGGAAGGCCTTGACGATGCCCTTGGCAGGTGCGTGGATGGTGTGCTCCATCTTCATGGCCTCCAGCACCAGCAGGGGCGTGCCTTTGTCTACCGTGGCACCCACTGCTGCCAGCAGGGCGATCACCTTGCCGGGCATGGGTGCGTGGATACCGCCGTGGGCATCGTCGCTGCCTTCGCCGTGCAGCAGCTCCACCTTCGTCAGTGTCCAGCTTTGGCCGTGGCAGAACACGTGCAGGTGCTCAGCTTGCTTCACCACCGTGGCGGTGAGTCGGCGGTCGCCCAGTTGCACTTGCGATGGGCTGGTGCGCCGGGCCAGCAAGGCGACTTCGCCGATGCCGAGCCGCACGCCATCCGACACCACTTCGGCGGTCACAGGCTGTTCCGTCTCGCCACAGCGCAAGGTGATGGTTTGCTGCGAGCTGCCGTTGAGCCGCCAGCCGTCCAGCATGCGCCAGGGCGAGTCGGGTTCCATGGCGGGCAGGGCGGCGGCGTCCTTTTGGTTTTGCAGCACGCTTAAAGCGGCCAGCATCCACACGTCGGCGGGTACGGGCTCGGCCTGGGCGGGGAACAGGTGCTCCTGCTCGCGCTCGATGAGTGCCGTGTCCAATTTCGCCTGGGCAAACGAGGGCGTGGTCACCAGACGCTGCAAGAAGGCCACGTTGTTGGCCACGCCGACGACTTGGTAGTCGGCCAGCGCCTGGCGCAAACAGGCCAGGGCCTGGGTGCGGTCGGCGTCCCAGACGATGAGCTTGGCGATCATCGGATCGTAGTGCGGGGTGATCTCATCCCCTTGCTCGACTCCGGTATCCACGCGCACGTGGACGGAAGCGGCCGGGGGCAGCAGGTGGCTGAGGCGGCCGGTGGAGGGCAGAAAGCCCTTGTCTGGGTCTTCGGCGTAGATGCGCGCCTCGATGGCGTGGCCGGTCAGCACCAGTTGCTCTTGCGCCAGCGGCAGGGGTTCGCCCGAGGCCACGCGCAGTTGCCATTCCACCAGGTCCAGCCCGGTGACCATCTCGGTCACCGGGTGCTCTACCTGCAGCCGGGTGTTCATTTCCATGAAGTAGAAGGCACCGTCCTGGTGGGCGATGAACTCCACCGTACCTGCGCCCACATAGCCCACGGCCAGGGCGGCGTTGACGGCGGCAGTGCCCATGGCCGCGCGGCGCTCGGCGGTCATGCCGGGGGCGGGGGCTTCTTCCAGCACCTTCTGGTGGCGGCGCTGCACCGAGCAGTCGCGCTCAAACAAATACACGCAGTGGCCCAGGCTGTCGCCAAACACCTGGATTTCGATGTGGCGCGGCTGCAGCACGTACTTTTCGATCAGCACATGGTCGTTGCCAAAGGCGTTGATGGCTTCGCGCTGGCACGACACCAGCGCTGCCGCAAATTCCGCCGCCGCGTCCACGCGGCGCATGCCCTTGCCGCCGCCGCCTGCGCTGGCTTTGATGAGTACCGGGTAGCCAATTTTTTCGGCCTGCGCGGCCAGAAAGCCGGGGTCCTGGTTGTCGCCGTGGTAGCCGGGGGTCAGGGGCACACCGGCTTTTTCCATCAGGGTCTTGGCCGCAGACTTGCTGCCCATGGCGCGGATGGCCGAGGCGGGCGGGCCGATGAAGACCACGCCCGCTTGGGCGCAGGCATCGGCAAAGTCGGCGTTCTCGGACAAAAAGCCGTAGCCGGGGTGTACGGCCTGGGCACCGGTTTGCAGCGCGGCGGCCAGGATCTTGTCTGCTACCAGATACGACTCGCGGGCTGCCGCCGGGCCGATGCACACGGCCTCGTCGGCCAGGCGCACATGGCGGGCGTTGGCATCGGCTTGCGAGTACACCGCCACGGTGCGGATGCCCATGCGGCGGGCCGTTTTAATGACCCGGCAGGCGATCTCCCCCCGGTTGGCGATGAGGATTTTGTTAAACATATTTTTTTCCTTACGCAACCCAAGAGGGCGCGCGCTTTTCTAGAAAGGCGGCCAGGCCTTCACGGGCTTCAGGCGTGGCGCGCAGACGGGCGATGCGCTGGGCCGTGTCTTCGACCAGGGCATCGTCAATGGGGTGGTTGGCGACGGCGCGGATCAGCGCGGTGGCGGCGGCTTGCGCACCCGAGCCACCGGCCTGCAGGGCCTCCAGCAGGGTGTGCACGGAGGCATCCAGCGCTTCGGGCGCAGCGACTTCGTGGGCCAGGCCCAGGGCCAGGGCGCGCTCGGCGCTGATGCGCTCTGCCGTCTGGAAGTAGCGGTAGGCCTGGCGTTCGCCGATGGCGCGCAGCACATAGGGGCTGATGGCTGCAGGGATGATGCCAAAGCGCACCTCCGAGGTGGCGAACTGCGCCTTGCTGGAGGCCACGCAGATGTCGCAGGCGGCAGCCAGGCCCATGCCGCCGCCCAGCGCCGCACCGTGCACGCGGGCGATGGTGGGCGTGGCCATGCAGGACAGGGTGCGGAACAGGCGAGCCAGTTGACGCGCATCGTCCAGGTTCTTGTCCAGCGTGGCCGCGCCCTGGCGCTGCATCCAGCCCAGGTCGGCCCCGGCGGAGAAGCTTTTGCCCCGGCCCGCCAGCACCACGGCGCGCACGGCGGGGTCGGCGTCCAGCGCCCGCAGGGCCAGGGTCAGCTCCTGGATCAGGGTTTCGTCAAAAGCGTTGTGCACCTCGGGCTTGTTCATCCACAGCCAGGCGACGCGGCCTCGGTGTTCGATTTCTAGGGTGGTGTACATCACAAGCTCACATGCGGAAGAGGCCGAACTGGGTGGGCTGGATGGGCGCATTCAGCGCCGCCGCCAGCGACAGGCCCAGCACGCGGCGGGTCTGCGCCGGGTCCACCACGCCGTCGTCCCACAGCCGGGCGGTGGCGTAGTAGGGGTGGCCTTGCAGCTCGTACTGGGCACGGATCGGGTCTTTGAAAGCGGCCTCGTCCTCGGCCGACCACTGGCCGCCTTTGGCTTCGATGCCCTCGCGCTTCACGGTGGCCAGCACGCCTGCGGCCTGCTCGCCGCCCATCACGCTGATGCGCGCGTTGGGCCACATCCACAGAAAGCGGGGCGAAAAGGCGCGGCCACACATGCCGTAGTTGCCTGCGCCAAAGCTGCCGCCCACCAGCATGGTGATCTTGGGCACGTTGGCCGTGGCCACGGCGGTGACCATCTTGGCGCCGTCTTTGGCGATGCCGCCGTTTTCCACCTTGCGGCCAATCATGAAGCCGGTGATGTTCTGCAAGAACACTAGCGGGATGCCGCGCTGGGCGCACAGCTCGATGAAGTGCGCGCCTTTCTGGGCCGACTCGGAAAACAGAATGCCGTTATTGGCGATGATGCCCACCGGCATGCCGTACAGCCGCGCAAAGCCGGTGACCAGGGTGCTGCCATAGCGGGCCTTGAATTCGTCAAAGCGCGAGCCGTCCACGGTGCGGGCGATGATTTCTCGCACGTCATAGGGCTTGCGTGCGTCCAGCGGCACCACGCCGTAGATTTCTGCGGGGTCGTACAGCGGCTCTTCGCTGGATTCCAGCTTCACCGTATAGGGCTTTTGCCGGTTCAGGTTGGCGACGATGTTGCGGGCGATGAGCAGGGCGTGTGCGTCGTTGTCGGCCAGGTGGTCGGCCACGCCGGAGATGCGGGTGTGCACGTCGCCGCCGCCCAGGTCTTCGGCGGTGACGACCTCGCCAGTGGCGGCTTTCACCAGCGGCGGGCCGCCCAGAAAGATGGTGCCCTGGTTTTTGACGATGATGGTTTCATCGCTCATGGCGGGCATGTAGGCACCACCGGCGGTGCACGAGCCCATCACCACCGCGATTTGCGCAATGCCCATGGCGCTCATCTGGGCCTGGTTAAAGAAGATGCGGCCAAAGTGGTCGCGGTCGGGAAAAACTTCGTCCTGGCGTGGCAAAAACGCCCCGCCCGAATCCACCAGGTAGATGCAGGGCAGGTGGTTTTGCATGGCAATTTCTTGCGCACGCAGGTGCTTTTTGACGGTGAGCGGGTAGTAGGTGCCGCCTTTGACGGTGGCGTCGTTGGCCACCACCATGCATTCCACGCCATTCACCCGGCCCACGCCGGTGATCAGCCCGGCGGCGGGGGCTTCCCCGTCGTACAGGCCGTAGGCTGCCAGTTGGCCGACTTCCAGGAAGGGCGTGCCGGGGTCGAGCAGCTGGGCCACGCGGTCGCGCGGCAGCAGTTTGCCGCGGGCGGTGTGGCGCTGGCGGGCGACCTCGCCGCCACCCATGGCGGCCTCGGCGGCTTTGGCGCGCAGGTCTTGCACCAGGGTGCGCATGGCCGTGGCGTTGGCCTGGAAGTCGGCAGACCGTGGGTTGAGTTTGGATTCGAGTTTGTTCATGCCGTCTTTTCCTCGTTCAGCCCGAGCTGCTCTTTCATGGCGTCGCGGATCTTGTACTTCTGGATCTTGCCGGTCACCGTCATGGGGAAGGCATCGACGAAGCGGATGTATTTGGGCACCTTGTAGTGCGCGATCTGGCCTTGGCAGAAGTCGCGGATCTCGGCTTCGGTGGTGCTCTGCCCTGGCTTTGGGATGATCCACGCGCACAGCTCTTCGCCGTAGCGCTGGTCGGGCAGGCCGACCACCTGCACATCCTGCACCTTGGGGTGGCGGTACAGGAATTCTTCGATCTCGCGCGGGTAGATGTTCTCGCCGCCGCGGATGACCAGGTCCTTGATGCGGCCCACGATGTTGACGTAGCCCTCGCCGTCCATGGTGGCCAGGTCGCCGGTGTGCATCCAGCGCTCGGCGTCGATGGCCTCGCGGGTCTTTGCCTCGTCTTCCCAGTAGCCGTGCATTACCGAGTAGCCGCGCGTGCAGAGCTCGCCCGGCGTACCGCGCGGCACCAGGGCACCGGTTTCGGGGTCGACGATCTTGACCTCCAGGTGGGGCTGCACCGTGCCGACCGTCGACACGCGCTTGGCCAGCGGGGTGTTGGTGCTGCTCTGGCAGCTCACCGGGCTGGTCTCGGTCATGCCGTAGGCGATGGTGATCTGCGACAGGTGCATTTGGTCGACCACGCGCTTCATTACCTCGGTCGGGCACGGCGAGCCCGCCATGATGCCGGTGCGCAGCGTGGAGAGGTCGAACTCGCCGAAGCGCGGGTGGTCGAGCTCGGCGATGAACATCGTCGGCACGCCGTGCAGCCCGGTGCATTTCTCGGCCTGCACCGCTTCCAGCACCGTGAGCGGGTCGAATCCGTCGCTCGGGTAGACGATGGTGGCGCCGTGCGTGAGGCAGGCCAGGTTGCCCAGCACCATGCCGAAGCAGTGGTACAGCGGCACGGGGATGCACAGCCGGTCGGCCGGCGTGAGCTGCATGCATTCGCCGATGAAGAAGCCGTTGTTCAGGATGTTGCGGTGCGTCAGCGTGGCACCCTTAGGAAAACCAGTGGTGCCGCTGGTGAACTGGATGTTGACCGGGTCGGTGGCCAGTAGGGTGCTGCCGATCTGCGCGATGCGCGGGTCGTCGGAGTGGCCGCTGGCCAGCAGGTCGGAAAAGCGCTGCATGCCGGACTGGTCTGCGTCACCGTCGCGGTCGATCCACGCGGTATG
Organism: uncultured Albidiferax sp.; assembly: GCA_963512645.1. Lineage (GTDB taxonomy): Bacteria > Pseudomonadota > Gammaproteobacteria > Burkholderiales > Burkholderiaceae_C > Rhodoferax_B. The sequence continues at coordinate 39,035 of CAUPNM010000012.1, forward strand.
GCGCAGCAGCGGCAGGCGCTCGGGCCCCAGTTCGCGCAGCATGCCCAGGTAGTCGCTGGTCTTGAAACTGGCCATGGTGACCAGCACTTTCACGCCCACCTTGTTGAGCGCGTATTCGAGCTCCGAGGTGCGGTACGCCGGGTTGATGTTGACCAGGATGATGCCGACCTTGGCGGTGGCGATCTGCATCAACACCCAGGCCGCGTTGTTGTGCGACCAGATGCCTACGCGGTCGCCGGGCACCAGGCCCAGGTTCAGCAGGGCGCTGGCCAGGCGGTTCGCGGTGGTTTGCAGTTCGCGGTAGCTCAGGCGGCGGGCTTCGTGGCAACTTACCAGCGCCTCGCGCTCGGGTTGCCGGGCGACCATGTCGTCGAAGAACGCGCCGATGGTCTGCTCGATCAGCGGTACCTCGGTGGCGCCTTGGGCGTAGCTGGGGGTCGGTGCCATGGTGTCGGCCCTCACGCGGTTTCGGTAAACAGCTCGCGGCCAATCAGCATGCGGCGGATTTCGCTGGTGCCCGCGCCGATCTCGTACAGCTTGGCATCACGCCACAGGCGGGGCGTGGGGTATTCGTTGATGTAGCCGTTGCCGCCCAGGATCTGGATCGCCTCGCCCGCCATCCAGGTGGCCTTTTCGGCCAGGTACAGGATGGCACCGGCGGCATCCTTGCGCAGCGTGCGGGCATGGTCGGCCCGGTCGCAGGCGGCCGCCACGGCATAGCCGTACGCGCGGCAGGCCTGCCAAGTGGTGTACATGTCGGCCAGCTTGCCCTGCATCAGCTGGAATTCGCCAATGCTTTGGCCGAACTGCTTGCGGTCGTGCACATAGGGCACCACCACGTCCATGCAGGCCGCCATGATGCCTAATGGGCCGCCGCACAGCACGGTGCGCTCGTAGTCCAGGCCCGACATCAGCACTTTGACGCCATTGCCCACGCCGCCCAGCACGTTCTCTGCGGGGACTTCGCAGTCTTCAAAAAACACCGGGTAGGTGTTGGAGCCGCGCATACCCATTTTGTCCAGCTTGGTGCCGAAGCTCAGGCCTTTGAAGCTTTTTTCGATGATGAAGGCGGTCATGCCCTTGGCACCGGCGTGGATGTCGGTCTTGGCGTAGACGATCAGGGTGTCGGCATCTCCGCCGTTGGTGATCCACATCTTGGAGCCGTTGAGCACATAGCGGTCGCCCCTTTCTCCATTAACTAGGTCGGCGCGCAGCTTCATGCTGACCACGTCAGAGCCCGCATTGGGCTCGCTCATGGCCAGGGCACCCACGTGGTCGCCGCTGACGAGCTTAGGCAGGTAGTGGTCTTTTTGGGCCTGGGTGCCGTTGCGGTGCAACTGGTTGACGCACAGGTTGGAGTGCGCGCCGTAGCTCAGGCCCACCGATGCGCTGGCACGCGAGACTTCTTCCATCGCCACCATGTGGGCCAGGTAGCCCATCTCGGTGCCGCCGTACTGTTCCGACACCGTCATGCCGTGCAGGCCCAGGCTGCCCAGTTTTTTCCACAGGTCGGCGGGAAATTGGTTGTCGTGGTCGATGGCGGCGGCGCGCGGGGCAATCTCGGCGGCGGCAAAGCTCTGCACCGTGTCGCGCAGCATGTCGATGGTGTCGCCAAGGTGGAATGAAAGCGAAGGCAGGTGGGCCATGGGGTGTCTCCTCAGATAGTTACCGTTAGTGTCGGCCCGTGCGGCGATCAATGGTTGCCAATGTGGTTGCAAATCGTGCCAAAGTTACGTAGCCTCTGGCCCATGCCACCCCGTTCCCCCGCCGCTGCCAGCACATCCCCCCGTGCCGCCACACCTATTGCCTTTGTCAAGGCGGTGGTGTTGGCCTACGAGCGCTACGGCCAAGACCCCGGCCCGGCCCTGCAAGCCGCACAAATTGCGCCAGATATGTTGGCCGATCCGCAGGCCTGCATCACGGCGGCGCAGATGGAGACGCTGTGCAATGCCGCCATGCGGGCGCTGGACGACGAGGCCCTGGGCTGGTTTTCGCGCAAGCTGCCCTGGGGCAGCTACGGCCTGCTGTGCCGGGCCTCTTTGGGTGCGCCCAATCTGGGGGTGGCCATCAAGCGCTGGTGCCGCCACCACCGCTTGCTAACGGGCGACCTGGAGTTATCGCTGCGCATCGAGGGCGACGAGGCGGTGGTGGCGCTGACCGAGCAGCAAGACTTTGGCCCGCTGGGCGAGTTTTGCCTGGTGACCAGCCTGCGTTACCTGCACGGCTATGCCTGCTGGGCCATCGATTCGCGCATTCCGCTGCGTGGCGTGGCTTTTCCGTTTCCCGAGCCCGCGCATGGGCAGGTATACCCGCTGATCTTTCCGGGCCCAACCGTGTTCAACGCGCCGCAGGCGGGTTTCCGTTTCGATGCCCGTTACCTGGGCCTGGCCTTGCGCCGCGACGAGTCGGCCCTGCAAACCATGCTGGAGCGGGCGCTGCCCTTGACCGTGCTGCAGTACCGGCACGACCGGCTGCTACAGCAAAGCGTGCGGGGGCTGTTGCGCACCCGCTCGGGCGAGCTGCGCAATGCCGAGGCCCTGGCCATGGTGCTAGGCCTGTCCACCCGCAGCCTGCACCGGCAACTGCAATTGGAGGGCGTGTCGCTGCAGGCGCTGCGCGACGAGGTGCGGCGCGAAGTGGCGCTGGACCTGCTGCACCGCACCGACTGGCCGGTGAAGCAGATTGCGCACACCGTGGGTTTTTTGAACGAAAAGAGCTTTTCGCGGGCTTTTAAAGCCTGGACCGGGCTTGCGCCCAGCGAGATGCGTTGATTCAGGCCGCTGCGGTAGCTTTTGCCAGCATCTGCTCGCCGACGTGCCGAAACTCCGGGTGGCCCGAATCCAGCAGCACCGTGCCCACCTTCTGCAGGTAGGCCGGGGTGGCGGTCAGCGGCACTTTCTCCAGCCACTGCAGCGCTTCCGGCAACCGCCCGCGTGCAGCCAGCATGCCCGCATAGTTGAATTGGCCGCGAAAGTCGCCGCCCTGGGCACCTTCCTGGTAGCAGAAAAAGGCGGCCTCTGCGTCTTTCTCCACCACCAGCCCGTCCTCGTAGTAGCGGCCGATCTTGGTCATGGACTTGGCGTGGCCCAGGTCGGCGGCCTGGCGGTACAGCGCCAGCGCGGCGGCGTGGTCTTGCGGCACGCTTTTGCCCTCGGCGAGCTGGTTGGCCAGGTTGTACAGGCCGGCATCCAGGCCCAGGCTGGCGGCTTTTTTGTACCAGGCTACGGCGGCAAACCGGTCGATGGGTGTGCCCCAGCCGTTTTCCAGGCAGCGCCCGGCCATGTTCATGCCCATCGCGTGGCTTTGTGCGGCAGCTTGTAAAAACCATTGCAGGGCCTGGGTGGGGTTGCGCTCCATGCCGTGGCCGTCCAGCAGCCATTGGCCCAGCACGGCTTGCGCGTCGGCATTGCCCTGCGCGGCGGCGGTTTGCACCCAGGGCAGGGCCTGCGCGGGTGGGCTGGCCAGCACGGTGGTCCATTCGGCGTGGGTGGGGGCAGGGTAAATCGGGGGCAGGGCGGTCATGGGCGGTACAGATGCAACAGGTGAAAAGTGGTCTGAATTATGCGTAAGCTATGGTCCTATGAAAGCCTACCGCGCCGCCATCCTCCGTTTTTCCCCCGACCAGTCGGCTATTTTTGAAGAAGATGGCCTGCTGGTGATCGGCCCTGATGCGTCGGGCACCCAACGGGTGCAGGCCGTCGGGCCGTACCGCACCCTGGGCCTCAAATACCCGGGCCTGCCGGTCGAACACCTGCCGGGCCGCATCCTGGCACCGGGCTTTGTGGACATGCACATCCACTACCCGCAGACCGACATCATCGGTGCGCCCGCCGACGGCCTGCTGCCCTGGCTGGAGAACTACACTTTTCCTGCAGAAAAACAGTTCTCTACGCCCGCCCATGCGGCGGAAGTAGCTCATTTTTTTATAGCAGAGCTGCTGCGTAACGGTGTGACCACGGCGCTGGCATTTGCCACCTCGCACCCGGCCTCCGTCAACGCCTTGTTTGCCGAGGCGCAAAAAAAACACATGCGCCTGATCACCGGCAAGGTGCTGCAAGACCGCAATTCACCCGACGGCGTGCGCGACGACACCGAGCAAAGCCTGCTCGACACCGAGGCGCTGATCCAGCGCTGGCATGGCGTGGACCGCCTGGGTTACGCCATCACACCGCGTTTTGCGCCCACGAGCACGCCCGCCCAATTGCGCGGCGCGGGCGCGCTGGCCGCCAAGTACCCCGAGGTGTGGGTGCAGTCCCACGTGGCCGAAAACCTGGGCGAGATCGCCTGGGCCAAAGAGCTGTTTCCCGATGCGCGCAGCTACCTGGGCGTGTACGGCGACTTTGGCCTGCTGCGCCCGCGCGCGGTGTACGCCCACTGCATCCATTTTGACGATGCCGACCGCGCCCTGATGCGCGATACCGGTACCGTGGCCGCCGTCAGCCCGACCAGCAACCTGTTTCTGGGCAGTGGCTTTTTTGACTACGAGGGCGCAGACCGTATTGGCTTTGGCTACGGTTTGGCCAGCGACGTGGGCGGTGGCACCAGCTTCAGCCCATTCCACACCATGCGCGCGGCCTATTACGCGGGGCGAGAGGGCCAAACCAAGCCGGGCCTGTCGCTGAATCCGCAAAATCTGTGGTGGCAGCACACGGCGGGCGCGGCGCAGGCGCTGGGCCTGGGCGGTGTGGTGGGCAACCTGGCGGTGGGCTGCGAAGCCGACTTTCTGGTGCTCAACCCGCAGGCCACACCCTTGCTGGCGCGCAAAACGTCGCGGGCGCAGAGCCTGGACGAGCTGCTGTTTGGCCTCATCATCCTGGCCGACGACCGGGCGGTGGAGCGCACGGTAATATCCCAAGCCAAATAGACCGTTAGCGCATGTAACGCATGTGCATATAGCTATTACTTTGGTAGCGATGGATGCGTCTGCGCGTTACAATCACGGCCAACCTCAGAGACTGCCCAATGACTATCAAAAGCGACAAGTGGATTCGCCGCATGGCCGAGCAAACCGGGATGATCGAGCCGTTTGAGCCCGGCCAGATCCGCGAACGCGACGGCCACAAAATCATCAGCTACGGCACCAGCAGCTACGGCTATGACATCCGCTGCGCGCCCGAATTCAAGGTGTTCACCAACATCCACAGCACCGTGGTCGACCCCAAGAACTTCGACGAAAAAAGCTTTGTGGATTTTTCGGGCGACAGCTGCATCATCCCGCCCAACAGTTTTGCGCTGGCCCGCACGGTGGAGTACTTCCGCATTCCGCGCAATGTGCTGACCATCTGCCTGGGTAAAAGCACCTACGCCCGCTGCGGCATCATCGTCAACGTCACGCCGTTTGAGCCCGAATGGGAAGGTTACGTGACCCTGGAGTTCAGCAACACCACGCCGCTGCCCGCCAAGATTTACGCGGGCGAGGGTTGTGCCCAGGTGCTGTTTTTTGAAAGCGACGAAGTTTGTGATGTCAGCTACAAGGACCGTGGCGGCAAATACCAGGGCCAGGTGGGCGTGACCCTGCCGCGCGCATAAGTCCGGCACCACCCAGCAATACCAGCACCAAGGGCCTGATTCTTGCAACGACGCAGGGCGACTTCAAGGAAATACCATGTGCCAAATGCTCGCCATGAACTGCAATAGCAGCGCTAGCATCAATTTCTCGTTTACCGGTTTTTCGGCCCGTGGTGGGCAAACCGGTGAGCATGCTGATGGCTGGGGCATTGCCTTCCACGAGCGCACCGGCTGCCGGGTATTTATCGACGACGGGCGGGCCAGCGACTCGGCCCTGGCCGACTTTGTGCGCAGTTACCCCATCAAATCCAAGTCGGTGCTGGCACACATCCGCAAAGCCACCCAGGGCGCGGTCACCTTGTCCAACTGCCACCCGTTCCAGCGCGAATGGCTGGGCCAGCACTGGGTGTTTTGCCACAACGGCGACCTCAAAAACTACCACCCCAATCTGCGCGGCAACTACTTGCCCGTGGGCACCACCGACAGCGAAAAAGCCTTTTGCTGGATGCTGCAAGAGCTGCGCAGCGCGTTCAAAGGGGCCTGCCCGCCCAGCTGGAAACAGGTGGCCCCGGTGCTGGCCGAACTGTCGCGCCGCATCGCCAGCCACGGCACGTTCAACTTCCTGCTGTCCAACGGCGAGGCCATGTACGCGCATTGCTCCACCAAGCTCAGCTGGGTATCGCGCCAGCACCCGTTCCAGACTGCTCGCTTGATCGACTGCGACATGACCCTGGACCTGCGCCAGACCAACAGCGAAAGCGACCGCATGGTGCTGGTGGCTAACGAGCCGCTTACCGCCGACGAGCCCTGGGACAGCTTTGCCCCGGGCGAGCTCAAGGTGTTTGTGGAAGGTGCCCAGGTCTGGAGCAGCACCAGCTTGCCCGCCAAAACTGCCAAGCCTGTCAAAGCGGCCCGGGCTGTTCAGCCCAAGGCCGTCGCTTTGCGTGCCAGTGTGGGGGCACCCGCGTGAGTGGTGCCCAGGGGGAGGGCGGTCGCCGGGTGCTGGATGTGCAGCGCTTGGGCGTGCGGTTTGAAACCAAGGAGCGCGTGGTCGATGCCGTGCGCGACCTGTCTTTCCACGTCGACGCGGGCGAAACGCTGGCCATTGTGGGCGAGTCGGGCTCGGGCAAGTCGGTGTCTTCCCTGGCGCTGATGCGGCTGGTAGAAAACGGCGGCGGGCGCATCACCAGCGGCCGCATGCAGTTCCACCGGCGCGACGGCAGCAGCCTGGACCTGGCCCAGGCCAGCCCGGCCACCATGCGCGGCATACGCGGGGCCGAAATGGCCATGGTGTTCCAGGAACCCATGACCTCGCTGAACCCGGTGTTTCCCGTGGGTGAGCAGATTGCCGAATCTATCCGCCTGCACCAGTGGCTGGGCCGCGCCGCCGCCCTGGCCGAGGCCCTGCGCATGCTGGACCTGGTGCGTATCCCCGAAGCTAAAAGCGTGCTGGGCCGTTTTCCGCACCAGCTCTCCGGCGGCATGCGCCAGCGGGTGATGATTGCCATGGCCCTGGCCTGCAAGCCGCGCCTGCTGATCGCCGACGAACCCACGACCGCGTTGGATGTGACCATCCAGGCCCAGGTGCTGTCGCTGATCCGCATGCTGCAAATTGAGATGCAGATGGGCGTGATTTTTATCACCCACGACATGGGCGTGGTGGCCGAAATGGCCGACCGCGTGTTGGTCATGCTGCGCGGCGACAAGGTCGAAGAAGACGACTGCGCCCGGCTCTTTGCCGCCCCCCAGCACCCCTACACCCGCGCGCTGCTGGCGGCGGTACCCAGGCTGGGGGCCATGCGTGGCACCGATAGCCCGGCCAAATTTCCGTTGCTGGACGCGCCGAATGCGCCGAATGTGGCGCTCTGGCCGGAGCGCGACACGGTGCAGTACGACAAGCCACCGGTGTTGAAGGTGGACAAGCTGACCACCCGCTTTCCGGTACGCACCGGGTTGCTGGGCCGTGTGACCCGGCAGGTGTGCGCGGTGGAGCAGGTCAGCTTCAGCCTGCTACGTGGCGAAACGCTGGCCCTGGTGGGCGAGTCGGGGTGCGGCAAGTCCACCACCGGGCGTTCGCTGGCGCGGCTGGTGGAGTTTGATGCGGGCAATGTGGATGTAGGTGGGCGCGCGATCGCCGCTTTGAAAGGCTCCCGCCTGCAGGCCTTGCGCCGCGAGGTGCAGTTTATTTTCCAGGATCCGTTTGCCTCGCTGGACCCGCGCCTGACGGTGGGCTTTGCCATCATGGAGCCATTGCTGGTGCACGGCGTGGCCACGGGCGCAGAGGCCGAAAAGCGCGTGGCCAACCTGCTGTACCGTGTGGGCCTGCCTGCCAACGCCGCCCAGCGCTATCCGCACGAGTTCTCAGGCGGGCAGCGCCAGCGCATTGCGATTGCCCGCGCGTTGGCGCTGAACCCCAAGGTGGTGATTGCCGACGAAGCGGTATCGGCGCTGGATGTGTCCATCCGCGCGCAGATCGTCAACCTGATGCTGGACCTGCAGCGCGATTTCGGCATTGCCTTTTTGTTTATTTCGCACGACATGGCGGTGGTGGAGCGCATCAGCCACCGGGTGGCGGTGATGTACCTGGGCCAGATTGTCGAGATCGGCCCCCGCCGTGCGGTGTTCGAGAACCCGCAACACGCCTATACCCGCCGCCTGATGGCTGCTGTGCCGGTGGCCGATCCGGCGCGCCGCCACCAAAAGCGGGAATTGCAGACCGGCGAGATCCCCAGCCCGATTCGCGCCCTTCATGACTTGCCGCGGGTGGCCCCGCTGGTCGAGGTAGGCCCTGGCCACTTCGTAGCGCGGCATGCGGTGGGTGGGATGTATTAGTTTTTGGCTACCCCTTTGGCTTCCTGTTCAACCTTCCGTTGATCGGGATTTTTTGTAACCCTGGAGTTTTCAGCATGCAACACGCTTTGTCCCCATTGTCTAAATTGTCTGCCGCGCTGGCCGTGGCGGCAGCGCTGGCCTGTACCGCTTCTCCTGCATTTGCCGCCAAGAACGCCGTGATCGCGGTGGACTCGACCTTCACCACGCTGGACCCTTACGATGCCAACGACACCTTGTCGCAAGCCGTGGCTAAATCGTTCTACCAGGGGCTACTGGGTTTTGACAAAAGCATGAAGATGGTGCCGGTGCTGGCCGAGAGCTACAAGGCCAGCAAAGACGGACTGAACTACACCTTTGTGCTCAAAAAAGGCATCAAATTCCAGGACGGCACCGACTTCAACGCCGAAGCCGTCAAGGCCAACTTTGACCGGGTCACCAATCCCGACAACAAGCTCAAGCGCTACACCCTGTACAAAAACATCGCCAAGACCGAGGTGCTGGATGCCAACACGGTGCGCATTGTGCTCAAGGAGCCGTTCTCGCCCTTCATCAACTCGCTGGCCCACCCGTCGGCGGTGATGATTTCGCCCGCAGCCATCGCCAAATACGGCAAGGCCATCGGCCAGAACCCCGTAGGTACCGGCCCCTTCAAGTTTGTCGAATGGAAACAGACCGACTACGTGAAGGCCGAAAAATTCGCCGGTTACTGGCGCAAGGGTTACCCCAAGGTCGACAGCATCACCTGGCGCCCAGTGGTCGACAACAACTCGCGTAGCGCCATCATGCAGACGGGCGAGGCCAACTTCACCTACCCGGTGCCGCCCGAGCAGGTGGAGCTGCTCAAGGGCAAGCCCAACCTGGAGATCACGGTGTCGCCGTCGATCGTGCACCGCTTTGTCACCCTCAACACCCAGCACAAGCCATTTGACAACCTCAAGGTGCGCGAAGCCCTGAACTACGCCATCAACAAAGACGCGCTGATCAAGGTGGTGTACGGTGGTTACGCCATCCCGGCCGAAGGCGTGATCCCCAAAGATGTTCAGTTTTCCACCAAGCTAGGCCCCTGGCCGTACAACCCGGTCAAGGCCCGCGAACTGCTGAAAGAGGCGGGTTACCCCAATGGCTTTGACAGCACCCTGTGGTCGGCCTTCACCGACTCTACCTCGCTCAAGGCGATCCAGTTCATCCAGCAGCAACTGCGCGTGGTCGGGGTCAATCTGCAGGTGCTGGCGCTGGAAGCGGGGCAGCGTGCAGAGCGTGTCGAAAGCGCGCCCGATGCCGCCACTGCCCCGGTGCGCATGTACTACGTGGGCTGGTCTGCCTCCACCGGCGAGGCGGATTGGGCCATCCGCCCGCTGCTGGCAGCCGAGTCGTTCCCGCCCAAGTCGTTCAACGTGGCTTACTACAAGAACGACGCAGTGGAAGCTGGTATCGCCAAGGCGCTGGTGACCACCGACCCCGCTATCAAGGCGCAGATTTACGCCGATGTGCAGCAGCGCGTCTGGAAAGATGCGCCCTGGATCCACCTGGCCACGCTGCAGTTGGTGTCGGCACGCACCAAGAACTTCAGTGGTTTTTATGTGATGCCTGACCGTTCGTTCAACTTTGACGAAATCGAACTGAAGTAAACCCCGGCCCGCATGCTGAATTACATCCTCAAGCGGCTGCTGGGCCTGCTGCCCACGCTGCTGATCGTGGCGGGGCTGGTGTTCATGTTTGTCCATCTGCTGCCGGGCGATCCGGCGCGGCTGGCCGCGGGGCCAGAGGCGGATTTTGAAACCGTGCAGACCATCCGCCGCGACCTGGGGCTGGACTTGCCTTTGCATCAGCAGTTCTGGCGCTTCATCAGCAACGCGGCCCAGGGGGACTTTGGCACTTCGCTGCGCAGCAAACGCCCGGTGTCCACCGAGATCGCCGAGCGTTTTATGCCCACCTTCTGGCTTACCGTGGCGGCCATGGGCTGGTCGGTGCTGCTGGGGCTGGTGATTGGTACCGTATCTGCCGTGTGGCGCAACCGCTGGCCCGACCGCCTGGGCATGACGCTGGCCATCACCGGCATCTCGTTTCCGTCGTTTGCCTTAGGTATGGTGCTGATGCAGGTGTTTTCGGTGCAACTGGGCTGGCTGCCCACGGTGGGGGCCGACAGCTGGAAGCACTACGTATTGCCCTCGCTCACCTTGGGCGCGGGCGTGGCGGCGGTGATGGCGCGGTTCACCCGCTCGTCCTTCATCGACATCCTCAAAGAAGACTATGTGCGCACCGCCCGCGCCAAGGGCTTGGGCGAGTTCGTGGTGGTGGTCAAGCACGGTCTGCGTAACGCGCTGATCCCGGTGGTCACCATGATGGGCTTGCAGTTTGGCTTCTTGCTGGGCGGCTCCATCGTGGTGGAGAAGGTGTTTAACTGGCCGGGCATGGGCCGCCTGCTGGTGGACTCGGTGGAGATGCGCGACTTCCCGGTGATCCAGGCCGAGGTGCTGCTGTTTTCGCTCGAATTCATCCTGATCAATCTGGTGGTCGATGTGCTGTACGCAGTGATCAATCCGGCCATTCGCTATAAATAAAAGAGCTTGCCATGCCCGTTCCATCAGCGCTAGAGCCTCATTTGACCAAGGATCGCGTGCGCACGCCCTGGAGCGAGTTCTGGCGCAAGTTCAAGGGCCAGTACGTGGCCCTGGCCGCCGGGTTGTTTGTGTTGCTGCTGGTGGTGGTGGCGGTGGCGGCCCCGTGGCTGGTGCCCTTTGATGCCGAGAACTTCTTTGACTACGACGCGCTGAACGCTGCACCTTCGGCCACCCACTGGTTTGGCGTGGATGCCCTGGGCCGCGACATCTTCAGCCGCATCCTGATGGGTGCGCGCATTTCGCTGGCGGCTGGCTTTATCTCGGTGGCGGTAGGGGCGGTGATCGGCACGGTGCTGGGCCTGCTGGCGGGCTACTACGAGGGCTGGTGGGACCGCATCGTGATGCGCATCTCGGACGTACTGTTTGCCTTTCCGGGCATTTTGCTGGCCATCGGCATCGTGGCCATTTTGGGCAATGGCATGGTCAACGTGATTTTGGCGGTGGCCGTGTTCAGCGTGCCGGCCTTTGCCCGGCTGGTGCGCGGCAACACACTGGTGGTGAAGAACCTGACCTACATTGAAGCCGTGCGCTCGATTGGCGCGTCGGACTGGACCATTCTTTCCCGGCACATCTTTCCGGCCACCATCTCGTCGGTGGTGGTGTACTTCACCATGCGCATCGGCACCTCCATCATCACCGCCGCCAGCCTGTCGTTCCTGGGCCTGGGCGCGCAGCCACCTACACCGGAGTGGGGAGCCATGTTGAACGAAGCCCGCGCCGACATGATGAGCGCGCCGCACATCGCGCTGTTCCCCAGCCTGGCGATCTTCTTCACCGTGCTGGCTTTTAACCTGCTGGGCGATGGCCTGCGCGACGCGCTCGATCCCAAGCTGGATAACTGATTTGGTGCCTTTTTGGCCTCTCGTGCTTATTGAATAGGAGTGAGTAGCTATATGTTATATAGCAATCACTTCGCGGTGGCCTGGATGCTGTCGATCACCTTTTGCAGGTCGGCGACGGCCCGGCTGCGGTTCTCGTCGCTGAGCTTGTCCAGGTCTACCGACAGGCGCAGGCCCGGGTAGCGCTGGTTCAGGCTGTCGGGCGGCGCATCGGGGGCGTGGATGTCGCGCAGCACAAAACAACGGATTTCGCGCGACACGCCTTTGGCGGCCAGCGGCTCGCGCTCGTGGGCGTCAAATTCATCTTTCACCAGGGCATAGGTCTCGTACGACATGATGATGCCGTCGGGTTCGCCGTTTTGCTCCAGCCGGGCGGCCAGGTTCACCTCGCTGCCGATCACGGTGTAGTCCATGCGCTGGTCGCTGCCGAAGTTGCCCACGTGGCAAAAGCCGGTGTTGATGCCGATGCGGATCTGGAACGGCTGGCGGTCGCCCTTGTCGCGCCAGATCTCGCGTAGCTGGTGCATGCGCCGCTGCATCGCCACCGCCATGCGCACGCACTGCAAGGCGTCTTCTTGCACGCCACGGGTTTCGGGGTCGCCAAAGAAGATCAAGATGGCGTCGCCGACGAATTTGTCGATGGTCGCGCCGTATTCCAGCGCGATCTTCGACATCTCGGAGAAGTAGCTGTTCAGGAAGTAGGTCAAGTCCTCGGGTTGCATGCCCTCGGAGGTGCGGGTGAAGTCCTTGATGTCCGAGAAGAAGATCGTCAGCTTCTTGCGCACTGCCTGGATAGACACATCCTGGTCGCCCTCGAAAATCGACTTGTAGACCTGGGGCGAGAGGTAGCGCGAGAGCTTGGTCGACAGCGAATGCAGCATCGCGGTGCGCACATTCAGGGCAATGTGGTTGTGCACCCGGGCCAGCAGAATCGGCGGACAGATCGGTTTGGTGATGTAGTCCACCGCGCCCAGCTCAAAGCCTTTTTCCTCGGCCTCGTCATCGGACTTGGCGGTAAGAAAGATCACCGGAATGTCGCGCGTGGCCGGGTTGGCCTTGAGACGGCGGCACACCTCGTAACCATCGATCTGCGGCATCATGATGTCGAGCAGGATCAGGTCGGGCGGCGTGCTGGACGCGGCCACTGCCAACCCTTTTTCTCCGTGGTTGACCACCTTGACGCGGTAGGTGTCCTTAAGCAGCGCTGCCATCAGCGTCAGGTTGTCGGCAGTGTCGTCCACCACCAACACGGTGGGTTTTTCGGCGAAGCCCAACATTTTCATAGAGTGTCTTCCGAAGGCCAGTCTGCCCGCATACAACATGCAGGTTTGCGCTCCAGAGAATCGTACACCGACCGCCAAGCCACATGTGACATTTTGTGTACATTCCGGGCGCTGTACCATGCCGGTCTTGATTACTGGGAGTATGGCTATGAAATGGGAAGGCAATCGCGAATCCAGCAACGTGGAAGACCGACGCGGCGGGGGCGGCGGCTCTGGCGGCGGCATGTTGGGCGGGCGCAGCATTGGTATTGGCACCATCGTGGTGGCTTTGGTGGGCGGCTGGATGTTTGGCATCAACCCTATGACCATCATCAGCTTGATGAGCGGCGGCGGTGTACCCCAAATTCAGCAGCAAGGGCCCGCACAGCGGCCGCCCAAGGACGACCAGCTGGCCAAGTTTGTGTCTACCGTGCTGGCCGACACCGAAGATGTGTGGAAGGATGTGTTCGCCAAGGCGGGCGGCACCTACCAGGAGCCGGCCCTGGTGCTGTTTCGCGGTGCCACCCGCACGGCGTGTGGCCAGGGGCAGGCGGCGATGGGGCCGTTCTACTGCCCGGGCGACCAGAAGGTCTACATCGACCTGGGTTTTTATGAAACCCTCAAAAACCAGCTAGGAGCGCCGGGCGAGTTTGCCCAGGCTTACGTGATTGCCCACGAGGTCGGCCACCACGTGCAAAACCTGATGGGCATCAGCGAAAAGGTCGAAGGCATGCGCGCCCGGGTCAGCCAAACCCAATACAACGCCTTGAGCGTGCGCCTGGAACTGCAAGCCGACTGTTTTGCCGGCCTATGGACCAAGCATGCGCAGAACGCCCGCCAGATTCTGGAAAACGGCGATATCGAGTCGGCCATGAACGCCGCCGCCAAGATTGGCGACGACGCTTTGCAGCGCTCCAGCGGTGGCGAAGTGGTGCCCGATAGCTTTACCCACGGCACCAGCGCGCAGCGCCAACGCTGGTTCAATACGGGCTACCAGACCGGCATGGTCAAGTCCTGCGATACCTTCAGTGCCCGGCAAATCTGAGGCCAGCGCCGTTCCGGGCTATAATTTCAAGGCTTTGCATACCGCAGAGCGCACGTTGACTGAAATTCCATCTATCAACGCAAGTCACTTTTAACGGATAAAACATGATCGCATCCTCTATCAAGGCCGAAGTCGTCAAGGCCAACGCGCGCAGCGCAACCGACACCGGCAGCCCAGAAGTGCAAGTTGCACTGCTGACCGCCCGTATCAACGAACTCACCCCCCACTTCAAGCTGCACGCCAAAGACCACCACGGTCGCCGCGGTCTGCTGCGTATGGTGAGCCGTCGCCGCAAGCTGTTGGACTACCTGAACTCCAAAGACCACGAGCGTTACGTCGCTCTGATCGCGAAACTCGGCCTGCGTAAGTAATCCTAGTTCCCAATGCACAAGCGCCTGAGTTAGTTCACTAGCTCAGGCGTTTTTGTTTGTTTTTTCGTTGAGAGGCGATTTACCCCGTACGCGCTGTGTCATTCCATAAGCCACTCCTTTGGAGGTTTATGGAATGGCATCGTATGGCCGAACCCTCTTTGTTCCTCGCCAGTCCCGCCGTGATGAATACCTCATGGTGCATAGGACTGCAAAACCTCCCAGGAGACCCAATATGACTATGTTCAATAAAGTAAGCAAAACCTTCCAGTGGGGTGCCAACACCGTCACCATGGAAACCGGCGAAATGGCCCGCCAATCCACCGGCGCTGTGCTGCTGGATATGGACGGCACCGTGGTGCTGGCTACCGTAGTGGCCAAGACCGTCGGCAAGCCCGGCCAGGACTTTTTCCCGCTGACCGTGGATTACCTGGAAAAGACCTACGCTGCGGGCAAGATCCCCGGCAGCTTCTTCAAGCGCGAAGGCCGTCCCAGCGAATTTGAAACCCTGACCAGCCGCTTGATCGATCGCCCGATCCGCCCGTTGTTCCCCGAAGGTTTCTTCAACGAAGTGCATGTGGTCATCCACACCTTGTCGCTGAACCCCGAAGTCGATGCTGACATCGCCGCCCTGATCGCCACCAGTGCCGCCTTGTCGGTCAGCGGCATCCCGTTCAGCGGCCCCATCGGTGCAGCCCGCGTGGGTTACATCAATGGCGAGTACGTGCTGAACCCAGGCCAGACCGCCCGCAAGGATTCCATCATGGATCTGGTGGTGGCAGGTACCGAAACCGCCGTGCTGATGGTGGAATCGGAAGCCCAGCAACTGTCTGAAGAAATCATGTTGGGTGCCGTGGTTTACGGCCACGAGCAGGGTGTGATCGCGATCAACGCCATCCATGAACTGGTGCGCGACGCTGGCAAGCCAGTGTGGGATTGGGCCGCTCCGGCCAAGGACGAGCCACTGATCGCCAAGGTTGGCGAACTGGCCCAGGAAAAACTGGTCGCGGCCTACCAGATTCGCAACAAGCAAGCCCGCACCCAGGCCTGCCGTGCGGCTTACGCCGAAGTCATGGCTGCGTTGAAGGCCGACGGTGCCGCGTTTGACAGCGTGGCGGTCGAAGGCATGCTGTTTGACATCGAAGCCAAGATTGTGCGTAGCCAGATTCTGGCCGGCGAGCCCCGCATCGACGGTCGCGACACCCGCACCGTGCGCGCTATCGAAATCCGCAACAGCGTGCTGCCCCGTACCCACGGCTCGGCCCTGTTTACCCGTGGTGAAACCCAGGCTTTGGTGGTCACCACCCTGGGCACCGAGCGCGATGCCCAGCGTATTGATGCACTGGCGGGCGAGTTCGAAGACCGCTTCATGCTGCACTACAACATGCCTCCGTTCGCCACTGGCGAAACCGGCCGCGTAGGCACTCCCAAGCGCCGCGAGATCGGCCACGGCCGTCTGGCCAAGCGCGCGCTGGTGGCGGTGTTGCCCAGCAAGGAAGATTTTCCCTACACCATGCGTGTGGTGTCGGAAATTACCGAGTCGAACGGCTCCTCGTCGATGGCCTCGGTCTGCGGCGGCTGCCTGTCGCTGATGGACGCTGGCGTTCCCATGAAGGCCCACGTGGCTGGTATCGCCATGGGCTTGATCAAGGACGGCAACCGCTTCGCGGTGCTGACCGACATTCTGGGTGACGAAGACCACCTGGGCGATATGGACTTCAAGGTGGCAGGTACCACCAACGGTATTACCGCGCTGCAAATGGACATCAAAATCCAGGGCATCACCAAGGAGATCATGCAGGTTGCACTGGCCCAGGCCAAGGAAGCCCGTTTGCACATCCTCGACAAGATGATGGAAGCCATGTCCGAAGCCAAGACCGAAGTGTCTACCTTCGCGCCGCGTTTGTTCACCATGAAGATCAATCCGGACAAAATCCGTGATGTGATCGGCAAGGGCGGTGCGGTCATCCGCGCGCTGACCGAAGAAACCGGCACGCAGATCAACATCGAGGAAGACGGCACCATCACTATCGCGTCGAGCGACCCTGCCAAGGCAGAAGAAGCCAAGCGCCGCATCGAGCAGATTACTGCTGAAGTTGAAATCGGCAAGGTCTATGAAGGCGCCATTACCAAGATTTTGGACTTCGGCGCACTGGTCAACCTGCTGCCCGGCAAAGACGGTCTGCTGCACCTCAGCCAGATCGCCCATGAGCGTGTGGAAAAGGTCACCGACTACCTGTCCGAAGGCCAGATCGTCAAGGTCAAGGTCATGGAGACGGATGAAAAAGGCCGTATCAAGCTGTCCATGAAGGCCTTGCTGGACCGCCCGGCGTACAACCCGGAAGCCCAGCGCTAAATCCAGCGTTCAGCGGCTGTGGCAACACGGCTGCATGCATGGAATACCGTTCTCCTATGAAAGCCATCGAAATCACCGCGTACGGCGCGCCGGATGTACTGCGTGTTGCAGAACGTCCGGTGCCCGTGCCGGGCGTGGGGGAGTTGTTGATTCGCGTGTCCGCCAGCGGTGTGAACCGGCCTGACGTGCTCCAGCGCACCGGCAACTACCCTGTGTCTGTGGGGGCTTCGGATATCCCTGGCTTGGAAGTGGCGGGCGTGGTGGTGTCGGGCGATGCCGATGCGATGTTGCAAGCGGGTTTGCAGATCGGCGACCGCGTCTGTGCACTGGTGGCCGGTGGTGGGTATGCGCAAATGTGTGTCGCTCCGGTGGCGCAGTGCCTGCCTGTTCCCCTGGGCTTGAGCGATATTGAGGCGGCATCTCTGCCCGAGACCTTCTTCACCGTGTGGAGCAATGTGTTCGACCGGGCCCGCTTGCAAAAAGGTGAAACCCTGTTGGTCCAAGGTGGCTCCAGCGGAATCGGCATCACGGCTATCCAGCTGGGCAAGGCCATGGGCGCCACCGTGTTGGTGACGGCGGGCAGCGATGCAAAGTGCGCCGCCTGTGTGGCCCTGGGTGCAGACTACGCCATCAACTACAAGACCCACGACTTCGTGGAAGAGGTGCAGCGCATCACCCAAGGCGCAGGTGTGAACGTGGTGCTGGATATGGTGGCGGGCAGCTATGTGGCCCGCGAGATCCAGTGTCTTGCAGAAGATGGCCGTCTGGTCATCATCGCTGTGCAAGGCGGGACCAAGAGCGAGATCCATGCTGGTCTGGTTTTGCGTAAACGCCTGACCATCACCGGATCGACCTTGCGTGTTCGGCCGGTGGCGTTCAAGGCCGCGATTGCACAGGCTTTGCGGCAGCAGGTGTGGCCCATGCTTGCCGATGCCCGCATCAAGCCGGTGGTCTACCAGGTATTTGCCGCACAAACGGATGGGGCTCCCCAAGCGCATGCGCTGATGGAGTCGGGTGCAAACATTGGAAAAATCGTTTTGACATGGTGACGCTATGAAGAAAAAACTGATTGTTGGTAATTGGAAAATGAATGGCAGTCTGGCTGCGAACCAGGCGTTGTTGCAGGCTCTGCTGGCAGGTGTGGGCCAGTCCACGTGTGGCGTAGCTGTTTGCATTCCTGCACCCTATTGGGCGCAAGCGCAGGTGTTGTTGGCATCGGGTGCTATAAATTTGGGAGCGCAAGACGTTTCGCAGCATGCGGTTGGCGCATTTACGGGTGAAGTGTCTACCGCCATGCTGAAGGAATTTGGCGTGCGCTATGCCATTGTTGGTCATTCAGAGCGCCGCCAATACCATGGCGAAAGCGATGCAGTCGTAGCCCTGAAGACCCAGAGCGCACTGGCAGCTGGCATCACGCCTATTGTTTGTGTGGGCGAAACCTTGGCAGAGCGCGAAGCGGGTAAAACCGAAGAAGTGGTGAAGCGCCAACTGGCAGCGGTGGTACACACCAATGGCCACTGCATCAGCGAAATTGTGTTGGCGTACGAGCCGGTGTGGGCGATTGGCACTGGCCTGACGGCCACGCCCGAGCAAGCCCAGCAAGTGCACGCCTTGTTGCGCGCCCAACTCCACGCGGCTACCAACCAAGCGGATCGGATTCAGATTTTGTACGGTGGCAGCATGAACGCAGCCAATGCCGGGCAACTGCTGGCCCAGGCCGATATTGACGGTGGCCTGGTCGGTGGCGCATCGCTCAAGGCGGCAGACTTTTTAGCGATTGTGGCGGCGGCTCAGTAGGCTGTACCCAACGCATCCATGTTTTTGAGTTTGATTTAGGAGTATTGAGATGAACGTTTTGTTGACCCTTTTGCTGGCGGTCCAGATGCTGGCCGCGATCGGCATGATTGGCCTGATCCTGATTCAGCACGGCAAGGGTGCTGACATGGGTGCGGCTTTTGGGAGCGGTAGTTCAGGCAGCCTGTTCGGTGCCAGCGGTAGTGCCAATTTTCTGTCTCGCACCACCGGCATTTTGGCGGCTGTCTTTTTTGCCTGCACTTTGGCTTTGGCATACTTCAACAGCGCGCGTACCGTCAGTTCCGGTAGCGTGTTGGAGCGTGCGGCGGTGACTGCGCCCGAATCGGCAGCCTCGGGGGCAGTAGGGCAGATACCTGGTTCGGCACCCGGCGCATTGCCTGCTGCACCTGCTGTGGCAGCTTCCGGTGCAGGACAAATTCCGACTAAATAATCTGGGTTGAATTTCTCAGTCACCCTGAGAACGACAGGGTAATCGAGTAAAATTCATAGCTGTGCAGAAAGCCACAAACCGCAAGGTTCCTCATGCCATCTGTACAGAAAAAACCGCCGTCGTGGTGAAATTGGTAGACACGCTATCTTGAGGGGGTAGTGGCGAAAGCTGTGCGAGTTCGAGTCTCGCCGACGGCACCAACAAAAGATCTGTCGAACCTGTGTTCGGCAGGTCACAAGCGGTGATCAGAACCTCAAGATGAACTTAGATCAGTACCTTCCAGTCCTTTTGTTCATCTTAGTCGGCATAGGTGTCGGCGTTGCACCTCAGGTGCTGGGTCATATTTTTGGCCCCAACAGGCCCGACGCGGCCAAAAACTCTCCTTACGAATGTGGCTTTGAAGCATTCGAAGACGCGCGAATGAAATTTGACGTGCGCTACTACCTGGTAGCCATTCTTTTTATCCTGTTTGACCTGGAAATTGCATTCCTCTTCCCTTGGGCTGTGGCGATCAAAGAAGTCGGTATCGTGGGTTTCTGGGCTGTCATTATTTTTCTGGGTATTCTGGTTGTGGGCTTTGTCTACGAGTGGAAAAAAGGGGCCCTTGACTGGGAGTAGCACGATGATTGAAGGTGTTATGAAAGAGGGGTTTGTCACCACGTCTTACGACTCGGTGGTGAACTGGGCAAAGACGGGTTCGCTTTGGCCTATGACGTTCGGCTTGGCTTGTTGTGCGGTCGAAATGATGCACGCTGGTGCGGCACGCTATGACATAGACCGCTTTGGCATGCTGTTCCGCCCCAGTCCACGGCAAAGTGATTTGATGATTGTGGCGGGTACCTTGTGCAACAAAATGGCACCGGCCTTGCGCAAGGTGTACGACCAGATGCCCGAGCCTCGCTGGGTGCTATCCATGGGATCGTGTGCCAATGGTGGCGGTTACTACCATTACAGCTACTCCGTGGTGCGTGGCTGTGACCGTATTGTGCCTGTCGATGTCTACGTGCCGGGCTGCCCCCCCACCGCAGAGGCCTTGTTGTATGGCGTGATCCAGTTGCAACAGAAAATCCGTCGCACTAACACGATTGCGAGGGTTTGAGATGACTCTATTTGCTGTTCAGCCCGAGGCTTTGAAAGACTCCTTGGTGCAGGTCCTTGGTGACAAGGCAAGTCTCGTCAATGTGGCTTTGGGTGAAGTGGAATTGGTAGTGCGGGCATCGGATTACTTGGCTGTTGCAGTACTGTTGCGTGATGCGCCTGGCTGCAAGTTTGAGCAATTGATTGACCTGTGTGGGATGGATTATTCGTCTTTCCGAGATGGGGCATACGAAGGACCGCGTTATGGTGTCGTACTGCAGCTATTGTCGGTAAGCCTAAACCAGCGACTGCGTCTCAAGGTGCTTTGTCCAGATGACGATTTTCCTGTTGTTGATTCCATTAATGGTGTTTGGAATTCCGCTAACTGGTTTGAGCGTGAAGCGTTTGATCTGTTTGGCATCATTTTCGAAGGCCACAACGATTTGCGTCGCATCTTGACGGATTACGGTTTCATTGGCCATCCTTTTCGTAAAGACTTTCCGACTTCGGGTCATGTCGAAATGCGTTATGACCCGGAACAAAAACGTGTCATCTACCAGCCTGTATCGATTGAACCGCGCGAAATTACACCCCGCATCATCCGGGAAGACAATTACGGGGGCCTGCACTAAGCGCGGGATGTCTCATGGCTGACATCAACAACTACCCGCTCAATTTTGGGCCGCAGCACCCGGCTGCACACGGTGTTTTACGTCTCGTGCTGGAATTGGACGGCGAGGTGATCCAACGTGCCGATCCGCACATTGGTCTGTTGCACCGTGCTACTGAAAAGCTGGCCGAAACCAAGACCTTCATCCAGTCATTGCCCTACATGGACCGTTTGGATTACGTATCCATGATGGCTAACGAGCAGGCCTATTGTCTGGCCATTGAGAAAATGATGGGTATCGACGTACCCATGCGTGCCCAGTACATCCGCGTCATGTTTGCGGAGATCACCCGGCTGCTGAACCACTTATTGTGGTTGGGCGCCCATGGACTCGACTGTGGTGCCATGAACGTGTTGATTTATTGCTTCCGTGAGCGAGAAGATCTTTTTGACATGTACGAAGCGGTGAGTGGTGCACGCATGCATGCTGCCTATTTCCGTCCAGGCGGTGTGTATCGGGACTTGCCCGATACGATGCCGCAGTACAAAGCCAGCCGCATCAAGAATGCCAAGGCCATGGCGCAACTGAATGAGAATCGCCAGGGTAGCCTGCTGGACTTCATTGATGACTTTACAACGCGCTTCCCTAAGTGCGTTGACGAATACGAAACCTTGCTGACGGAGAACCGCATCTGGAAACAGCGGACGGTGGGCATCGCTGTAGTGACGCCCGAGCGCGCACTCAATCTTGGTTTCACGGGGCCTATGCTGCGTGGCTCAGGTATTGCTTGGGACTTGCGCAAGAAGCAGCCCTACGATGCCTATGACAAGATGGACTTCGATATACCGGTGGGTAAAACCGGCGATTGTTACGATCGTTATCTGGTTCGCGTGCAGGAAATGCGGGAGTCCAATCGCATCATCAAGCAGTGTGTGGATTGGTTGCGTGTGAACCCTGGGCCTGTCATTACCGACAACCATAAAGTGGCGGCTCCAGCACGCGAATCGATGAAGGCGAACATGGAGGAGCTTATCCACCATTTCAAGCTTTTTACAGAGGGCTTCCATGTGCCGCTGGGTGAGGCGTATGCGGCCGTCGAGCACCCAAAGGGCGAATTTGGTATCTACCTCGTCAGCGATGGTGCCAACAAGCCTTACCGCCTGAAAATTCGGGCGCCAGGTTTTGCCCATCTGGCTGCAATGGACGAACTCTCTCGCGGCCACATGATTGCGGACGCAGTTGCGGTGATCGGCACGATGGATATCGTGTTTGGTGAAATTGACCGGTAATGTGAGCATGATTTCTGAATCTACCAAAGCCCGTTTTGCCCGCGAAGTGGCCAAGTTTCCCGCCGACCAGAAGCAATCTGCTGTCATGGCCTGCCTCTCTATCGTTCAGCAAGAGTTGGGCTATGTCAGTGCAGAAAGCGAGAACGTCGTTGCAGAGGTTCTGGGCATGCCACCGATTGCGGTGCATGAAGTCACGACCTTCTACAACATGTACAACCAAGCTCCGGTAGGGCGCTTCAAGCTGAACGTGTGCACCAATTTGCCATGCCAGCTGCGTGATGGTGCCAAGGCTTTGAAGCATCTTGAGCATAAGTTGGGCATTTCGATGAACGAGACCACGGCAGATGGCATGTTCACGCTGCAACAGAGTGAGTGTCTGGGTGCCTGTGCTGACTCTCCTGTGATGTTGGTCAATGACCGCACCATGTGCAGTTTTATGAGCAATGAAAAATTGGACCAGTTGGTAGATGGTTTGCGTGCATCGGGCACCTCATCTGCGGAGGCTAAATGATGTCTGCAGAACAGATTCTTTCCCAATTTAAGGCGACTGGGGTTCAAACCAGTTTCCATGGCCGCCATATAAATCCCCAAATCATGGCGGATTTGAATGGCACGAATTGGCATCTTAAGGATTATGAAGCCCGCGGTGGCTATCAGGCTTTGCGCAAGATTTTGGGTAAAGATGGTGGTGATGGCCTCACTCAAGATCAGGTCATTGCAACCGTCAAAGAGTCTGCATTGCGTGGCCGAGGCGGTGCAGGCTTTCCCACGGGCTTGAAGTGGAGCTTCATGCCCCGCCAATTCCCTGGTCAAAAATACCTGGTCTGCAACTCGGACGAAGGTGAGCCGGGTACCTGCAAAGACCGCGACATCATGCAGTACAACCCGCATATCGTCATCGAAGGCATGGCGATTGCGGCGTATGCCATGGGTATTTCGGTGGGCTACAACTACATCCATGGTGAGATTTTCGGCACCTACGAACGCTTTGAAGAGGCGCTGGAAGAAGCACGTGCGGCTGGTTTGTTGGGCAACAACATTCTGGGCAGCAGCTATTCTTTCCAGCTGCATGCGTCCCATGGTTTTGGAGCCTACATCTGCGGTGAAGAAACGGCCTTGTTGGAATCGTTGGAGGGTAAAAAAGGCCAACCACGCTTCAAGCCACCATTCCCCGCCAGCTTTGGTTTGTATGGCAAACCCACCACCATCAACAATACAGAAACTTTCGCGGCCGTGCCGTGGATCATCCGCAATGGTGGTTTGGCGTATCTGGAATGCGGCAAACCTAATAACGGCGGCACCAAGATTTACTCGGTCAGTGGAGACGTAGAGCGCCCTGGTAACTACGAGATCCCCATGGGAACGCCGTTTTCCAAGTTACTCGAATTGGCCGGTGGCGTACGCACTGGACGCACTCTCAAAGCGGTGATCCCTGGCGGATCCTCCGCTCCTGTGCTGCCCGCAGACACCATGATGCAATGCACCATGGACTATGACTCGATTGCCAAGGCCGGCTCCATGTTGGGTTCCGGTGCGGTGATCGTCATGGACGACTCGCGCAATATGGTCGAGAGTCTGTTGCGTTTGTCCTATTTCTACTCACATGAATCATGCGGGCAATGCACACCTTGTCGTGAGGGTACGGGCTGGATGTGGCGGGTGATCGACCGTATCTGGCGAGGTGAAGGCCGGGCGACCGATTTGGATTTGCTCAACTCGGTTGCTGACAATATTCAAGGTCGCACTATTTGCGCGCTGGGTGACGCAGCGGCCATGCCGGTGCGCGCCATGATCAAGCATTTCCGCCCTGAATTCGAGGCGTTGATCCAGAACAAAAAACCCCAGGCTGCGGCGCACGCCTGATTGAGGTAAGAGCACATGGTAGAAATCGAACTCGACGGTAAGAAGGTAGACATTCTTGAAGGCAGCATGATCATGCATGCGGCCGAAAAGGCGGGAACCTACATCCCCCATTTTTGCTATCACAAGAAGCTCAGCATCGCGGCCAATTGCCGTATGTGCTTGGTAGATGTGGAAAAGGCACCCAAGCCTATGCCCGCATGTGCTACGCCGGTTACGCAGGGCATGATTGTTCGCACCAAGAGCGAAAAAGCCCTCAAAGCCCAGCAGTCGGTGATGGAGTTCTTGCTTATCAACCACCCCTTGGACTGTCCTATTTGTGACCAGGGCGGTGAGTGCCAACTGCAGGATTTGGCCGTGGGTTACGGCGGTTCTTCTTCACGCTACGAGGAAGAAAAGCGGGTGGTGTTCCACAAGGATGTGGGGCCACTGGTGTCCATGGAGGAAATGAGCCGTTGTATCCACTGCACGCGCTGTGTACGTTTTGGCCAAGAAGTGGCCGGCGTGATGGAGCTCGGCATGATCCACCGCGGTGAGCATTCTGAGATCACCACCGTCTTGGGCGAAACGATTGATTCCGAGCTCTCGGGCAACATGATCGATATCTGCCCGGTAGGCGCGTTGACCAGCAAGCCTTTTCGTTACAGCGCCCGTACCTGGGAGCTGTCGCGCCGCAAATCGGTCAGCCCGCACGACTCGACCGGTGCGAACCTGGTGGTCCAGGTCAAGAACAATAAAGTCATGCGCGTGGTGCCGCTTGAAAATGAAGCGGTCAACGAATGCTGGATTGCCGACCGTGATCGGTTTTCTTACGAAGCATTGAACAGCACCGAACGCCTGACCAGTCCCATGCTCAAGCAGGGTGGAGAGTGGAAAGCCGTGGATTGGCAGACTGCGCTTGAGTACATCGCTAATGGCCTGAAGCAGGTCAAAGCCCAGCATGGCGCTGCCAGCATTGGTGCCTTGGTCAGTCCGCATTGCACGGTGGAAGAGTTGGTTCTGGCTGGCGCGTTGGTGCGTGGCCTTGGCAGTGAAAACATTGACTACCGGCTGCGCAATGCCGAGTTTGCCCAGACCGAAGGCATTCGTTATTTGGGTACGTCTATTGCTTCCTTGAGCCAACTGCAGCGCGTGCTGGTGGTCGGTTCGAATCTGCGCAAAGACCATCCCTTGTTTGCTCAAAGAATTCGGCAGGCTGCGCGCAAGGGCTGTGCAGTGAACGCTATAAATTCCGTAGTCGAACTTGCCAAGGCCGATGCCTGGGCTATGCCGGTGGCGAACCTGGTGCAAAGTC
Source organism: uncultured Albidiferax sp. (assembly GCA_963512645.1). Classification (GTDB taxonomy): domain Bacteria; phylum Pseudomonadota; class Gammaproteobacteria; order Burkholderiales; family Burkholderiaceae_C; genus Rhodoferax_B. Next base: position 64,242 of record CAUPNM010000012.1, read on the forward strand.
CCGCAGACCAGTGGCTGCAGTCCTTGGCCGATGTCGCCGCTGCGGTGGCGGAAGTTACGGCTAAAACGGCTCCGGTTACTGGTTCTGCCACCGATACGGCAAAAGCCATTGCCAAGTCGTTGCTGGGCGGAGAGCGCAAGGCGATTTTGTTGGGCAATGCGGCAGCTCACCATGCCCAAGCCTCCAGTCTGTTGGCATTGGCCAATTGGATTGGTGAGCAAACGGGTGCTACGGTCGGCTTTCTGACTGAAGCTGCCAATACGGTCGGGGCTCAATTGGCGCATGCCCAGCCAGGTCGAGGCGGCTTGAATGCGGGGCAGATGCTCGCCGGTGGTCTCAAAGCCGTTTTGTTGCTGAACAACGAGCCGGAGTTTGATTCGGTTGCAGGTGCCTCACACAGCTTGGGCCGCGCAGAGATGGTAGTCACGATGAGCCCATTCAAGTCCAACATGGCGTTCAGCGACGTGTTACTGCCGATTGCGCCTTTTTCGGAGACTTCGGGTAGTTTTGTTAACGCCGAAGGGCGTGTGCAAGGTTTTCATGCGGTCGTGAAGCCTCTGGGCGATACCCGTCCCGCATGGAAGGTATTGCGCGTACTGGCCAATGTGTTAGGTCTGCCTGGTTTCGACTTTGAGTCTTCGCAAGATGTATCGGCGACTTTGCATGCTGATTTGTCGGAGGGGAGGGCACACGTGAGAGCTGACAAGTTGAGTAACAAGACCGAAGCAGGCATTGACATGACGGCACCTTCTTCAGCTGCGCCCGTAGTTGCAAGCTTGTACCAATTGGATGGCATCGTGCGCCGTGCCAGCGCGTTGCAGATGACGGCTGATGCCCGCCAAGCCCATGCTGCACAAGAGGTGGCCGCATGATCGATGCAATTTTTGCTTTTGGACAGGGTCTGGTGGGAGCCAGTTGGTGGTCCGGTGGTGCGTGGCCAGTGCTCTGGAATCTGGTCAAGATCGTACTGGTACTTTTGCCGTTGATGGGTTGCGTAGCCTACCTGACGCTGTGGGAGCGTAAAGCCATTGGTTGGACCCAGATCCGTATCGGCCCCAATCGCGTGGGGCCCTTGGGCTTGCTGCAGCCAATTGCCGATGCGTTGAAACTGCTCACCAAAGAAATTATTCTTCCCACCGTTGCGAACAAGGGACTTTTCTTTCTCGGTCCCATTATGACCATCATGCCCGCTTTGGCGGCATGGGCGGTGATTCCTTTTGGCCCCGAAATTGCGCTGTCGAATATCAATGCCGGTCTGCTGTTTCTGATGGCGATCACTTCTATGGAAGTCTATGGGGTCATCATCGCGGGTTGGGCGTCCAACTCCAAATACGCATTCCTGGGTGCTCTAAGGGCTTCGGCGCAAATGGTCAGCTATGAAATCGCCATGGGTTTTTGCCTGGTGATTGTTTTGATGGTGTCCGCCAGTTTGAACCTGACGGATATCGTCATGGGCCAGGCAAAGGGTATGTTCGCTGAAAAGGGACTGACCTTCCTGTCCTGGAACTGGTTGCCTTTGTTACCTGTGTTTCTGGTTTATTTCATCTCGGGACTGGCTGAAACCAACCGCCACCCGTTTGACGTGGTGGAAGGCGAGTCGGAAATTGTGGCTGGCCACATGGTCGAATACTCCGGCATGAGCTTTGCCATGTTCTTCCTGGCCGAGTACGCCAACATGTGGCTTGTATCGATCATGACGGTGCTCATGTTCCTCGGTGGCTGGTTGTCGCCGATTGACAGCGTGTTGTTCAATTGGATCCCTGGCTGGATTTGGCTCGGACTGAAGACATTTGCTGTTGTGACCATGTTCTTGTGGGTCCGTGCAAGCTTTCCGCGCTTCCGTTATGACCAGATCATGCGTTTGGGCTGGAAAATTTTTATCCCTGTCACCTTGGTGTGGCTGGTGGTGGTGGGTGGCTGGATGCAGACCCCGTTCAATATCTGGAAGTAAAGCGAGTCACGTATGTCCACATTGGCTACTCCCGCCTTTTCGCTCAAGGACTTTCTCTCCAGCTTCATGTTGGCAGAGTTGTTCAAAGGCTTGGCGCTGACCGGTAAGCACGCATTTCGGCGCAAGATAACGGTGCAGTTTCCAGAGGAAAAAACACCGCTGTCGCCACGTTTCCGAGGTCTGCATGCCTTGCGCCGTTATGAAAATGGTGAAGAGCGTTGCATTGCCTGCAAGTTGTGCGAGGCAGTATGCCCCGCCATGGCAATTACCATCGAATCGGATGTGCGAGCTGACGGTTCGCGCCGTACCAGCCGGTACGACATTGACTTGACCAAGTGTATTTTTTGCGGGTTTTGCGAAGAGAGCTGCCCAGTGGATTCCATTGTGGAAACCCACGTATTGGAATACCACGGTGAAAAGCGTGGCGATCTGTACTTCACCAAAGACATGCTGCTAGCCGTGGGGGACCGTTATGAAAAAGAAATCGCTGCGGCCCGTGCTGCAGATGCCAAGTACCGCTAGACCCCGTTCACAGCTGCTGATTGCTGCTCCCGTTTCCACACAATAAGAACTGCTCCATGGACGTTAAGACTGGCCTCTTTTATCTCTTCGCGACAGTGCTGCTGTTCGCAGGGTTTCGGGTGATTACTTCACGCAACCCTGTGTACGCCGCTCTGTATTTGGTGCTTGCGTTTTTCCAGGCAGCCGCTATTTGGATTTTGCTGAAAGCAGAATTCCTGGCTATTACATTGGTACTGGTGTACGTCGGCGCGGTGATGGTGTTGTTTCTGTTCGTGGTGATGATGTTGGACATCAATGTCGATGCGCTTCGCCAAGGTTTCTGGAAGCATTTCCCGATTGCCGCTGGTGGTGGTGTGTTACTGGCGCTTGAGATGGCCATGGTGTTGATGGGAGGCTTCCGTACCAACGACGAAACCCGCAACCTGACGGGAGGCGCAGACATCGGTGCGCAGGTATCCAACACCAAGGAGTTGGGCAAGATTCTCTACACCGAGTATCTCTACCCGCTGGAGATCGCTGCAGTGATTTTGCTGGTGGCTATTGTGGCTGCCATTGCGTTGACGCTGCGCCAGCGTAAAGACAGTAAGCACGCCAACCCATCTGACCAGGTACGCGTCAAGGCACGGGATCGCGTGGAAATCATCAAAATGAAGGCAACCCAGCCTGCGGTGGAGGTAGCTGCGCCTGCTGTTCCGCCAGCTGCGGTTGTGGAGAAAAAAGCATGACCTTGACGCTCGGACACTTTCTTTCCCTTGGGGCCATCTTGTTTGCGCTGTCGGTGATCGGCATATTCCTGAATCGCAAAAACCTTATCGTCTTGCTGATGGCTATCGAGTTGATGCTGCTGGCGGTGAACATGAATTTTGTGGCGTTCTCGTATTACCTGAACGACATGCGCGGGCAGATATTCGTCTTTTTTATCTTGACGGTGGCCGCAGCAGAGTCGGCTATTGGTCTGGCTATTCTGGTGCTCCTTTTCCGTAATAAATCCAGCATCAATGTGGATGAACTCAATACGCTCAAGGGTTAATAAAAAATGAGTCAAACCCTCGCAGCTTCTACTCTGCTGGCTGTTCCGCTGGCACCCTTGGCTGGCGCCTTGCTCGCCGGTGTTCTCGGTACCGCATTTGGCGGCAATGTGATTGGCCGACGCGCCAGCCACACACTCACTATCTTGGGCGTATTGATAGCCTTCGTTTTGTCGGCCATGACGCTCAATAGCGTGGTCAACGACGGTGCCCGCTTCAATGAAACGCTCTACACCTGGATGGATGTAGGCGGCTTGCGCATGGAGATTGGTTTCATGGTGGACGGTTTGACCGCCATGATGATGTGCGTGGTGACTTTTGTGTCGCTGATGGTGCACATCTACACCATTGGCTACATGGAAGAAGACGCGGGCTACAACCGTTTCTTCGCCTACATCTCGCTGTTCACTTTCTCGATGTTGATGCTGGTCATGAGCAACAACATGCTGCAGTTGTTCTTCGGCTGGGAAGCTGTAGGCTTGGTGTCTTACCTGCTGATTGGGTTCTGGTTCAACCGCCCAACTGCCATTTTTGCCAATATGAAGGCGTTTTTGGTTAACCGTGTGGGTGACTTTGGTTTCATTCTGGGTATTGGCCTGATTGCCGCCTACGCAGGCACCTTGAACTACACCGAAGCTTTTGCGAAAAAAGATGCGTTGGCGCAGCTCATGCTTCCCGGAACGAACTGGATGTTGATTACTGTGATCTGCATCTGCCTGTTCATCGGAGCCATGGGCAAATCGGCCCAGTTCCCGCTGCATGTGTGGCTGCCAGATTCCATGGAAGGCCCTACACCTATCTCTGCGCTGATCCATGCGGCCACCATGGTGACTGCGGGTATCTTCATGGTGGCGCGTATGTCGCCTCTGTTCGAGTTGAGTGATACCGCCTTGAACCTTATTTTGGTGGTCGGCTCCATCACTGCGCTCTTCATGGGCTTTTTGGGCATCATCCAAAATGACATCAAACGGGTGGTGGCGTATTCCACGCTGTCGCAGCTGGGTTACATGACCGTGGCTTTGGGTGCCTCAGCGTATTCGGTTGCCGTGTTCCACCTGATGACCCATGCGTTCTTCAAAGCCTTACTGTTCCTGGCGGCAGGCTCGGTCATCATGGGTGTCCACCATAACCAGGACATCCGTTGGATGGGCGGTTTGCGCAAGTACATGCCCATCACCTGGATTACCTCGCTGCTGGGATCGCTGGCCTTGATTGGTACGCCTCTGTTTTCGGGTTTTTACTCCAAGGACAGCATCATTGAAGCAGTGCACTTGAGTCACTTGCCCGGAGCAGGCTTCGCAAACTTTGCGGTGCTGGCGGGCGTGTTTGTCACCGCTTTCTATTCCTTCCGTATGTACTTTTTGGTGTTCCACGGCAAAGAGCGGTTCGACCAAAACCCGGATGCCCACCATGGACATGACGATCACCATGGTGACCATGGTCACGGTGACAGCAAGCCCCACGAATCTCCCTGGGTCGTGACCTTGCCCTTGGTACTGTTGGCCGTTCCCTCGGTCATCATCGGCTACTTCACTCTCCAGCCCATGTTGTACGGTGACTTTTTCAAGGATGCGATTTTCATAGACTCCGCAAAGCACGCGGCTATGAAAGAGCTGGCGCAAGAGTTCCACGGTGCCTGGGCGATGGCAGTCCACGCATTGACGACCATGCCGTTTATTTTGGCGGTTGCCGGTGTGGCCACCTCCTACTACATGTACATGGTCAATCCGGCGCTGCCTGCGGCCATCAAACGTGCTTGCCAGCCGATCTACACGCTGTTGGAAAACAAGTACTACCTGGATTGGTTCAATGAAAACGTGCTGGCACGGGGTGCCCGTGGCCTGGGTACCGGTCTGTGGCAGGTTGGGGACCGCACCCTCATCGACGGTGGCGTGGTGAACGGATCCTGGAAGATCGTGGGTTGGATTTCGGGCATGGTGCGTTGGGTCCAAACCGGATTCATTTACGACTATGCGTTTGCCATGATCGTGGGTGTTTTTGCGCTGATGACGTATTTCGTTTGGCTCAACCAGTAGAGGAATAAGAAAAATGGGATTGTTGAGCCTTGCCATCTGGATACCTATCTTTTTTGGCGTTGTACTTTTGGCCCTAGGCCGTGATGAGCAGGCCCGGGCCGTACGTTGGGTCGCCCTGGTGGGTTCGGTGGTGAGCTTGCTGGTGACTTTGCCGCTCTACAGCGGCTTCAAGTTGGGCACTTCGGCGATGCAGTTTGTGGAAAACACCAGCTGGATCGAGCGCTTCAATGTGAACTACCACCTGGGCGTGGACGGCATCTCGGTGTGGTTCGTGATCCTGACGGCATTTATCAATGTCATTGTTGTCATTGCCGGTTGGGAAGCCATCACCAACAAAGTCAACCAGTACATGGGTGCCTTCTTGATCCTCAGCGGATTGATGATTGGTGTCTTTTGTGCGCTGGACGGCATTTTGTTTTATGTCTTCTTCGAGGCCACGCTCATCCCGATGTACCTGATCATCGGTATCTGGGGCGGGCCCAACAAGATCTACGCGGCCTTCAAGTTCTTCCTGTACACGCTGCTGGGTTCCTTATTGATGCTGGTGGCGTTGATCTTCTTGTACGTCAAGTCGGGCGGCAGCTTTGACATTGCCACCTGGCACCAGTTGCCTCTGGACAGCCAGACCCAGACATTGCTGTTCTTCGCCTTCCTGTCGGCGTTTGCCGTCAAGGTGCCGATGTGGCCAGTGCACACATGGTTGCCGGATGTGCACGTGGAAGCACCTACCGGTGGTTCTGCCGTGCTGGCGGCCATCATGCTGAAGCTGGGTGCCTACGGTTTCCTGCGGTTCTCCTTGCCGATTGCGCCCGACGCATCCCATGAATGGTCGGGCCTGATGATCGGTCTATCCCTTACTGCCGTCGTGTATGTGGGTCTGGTGGCCATGGTGCAGGAAGACATGAAGAAGCTGGTGGCCTATTCGTCGGTCGCCCACATGGGTTTTGTGACCCTGGGCTTCTTTATCTTTAACCCGCTGGGCATTGCAGGCGGCATTGTGCAGATGATTGCCCACGGCTTTGTGTCTGCCGCCATGTTCTTGTCGATCGGCGTGCTCTATGACCGCGTGCATTCGCGTGAAATTGCCAGCTACGGCGGCGTGGTGAACACCATGCCCAAGTTTGCAGCTTTTGCTTTGTTGTTTGCCATGGCCAATTGCGGTTTGCCCGCCACGGCAGGGTTCGTAGGCGAGTGGATGGTGATTTTGGGTGCCGTGCAGTTCAACTTCTGGGTTGGTTTTGCCGCAGCCACCGCGCTGATCTTTGGTGCCGCCTACACCCTGTGGATGTACAAACGTGTCTACCTGGGCCCGGTCACCAATGACCACGTGAAAGAGCTGACGGACATCAACGCCCGCGATTTCTTCATGCTGCTCCTGCTGGCGATTGCGGTGCTGGCCATGGGCCTGTACCCCAAGCCTTTCACCGATGTGATGGACGCCTCGGTGGCAGATTTGATCAAACACGTTGCAGTTTCCAAGCTCAACTGACCCCACTGGATTGAGAACGAAAAGATGATTGACACAATCAGTTGGATCACGGTTTACCCTGAAATAGTGCTGCTGGCGATGGCCTGCATCATTGCGCTGGTCGACCTGGGGGTGAAAAGCCCACGCCGCACCGGCACCTATGCGCTGACCCTGCTGTCGCTGGGTGTGGTCGCCATCCTGCAAGGTTTGTACGCCAGCGGCAACACCACCCTGTACGGCTTTGGCAACATGGTGGTGAGCGACCCGATGGGTAACTGGCTCAAGTGCTTTGCTACCATCGCGGTGATGGTCACCCTGGTTTATGGTCGTCCGTACGCGGGCGATCGTGGCATGTTGCACGGCGGCGAAATGTTCACCTTGAGCATGTTTGCGCTGTTGGGCATGTCGGTGATGATTTCGGGCAACAACTTCCTGGTCATTTACATGGGCCTGGAGCTGCTGACCCTGTCCAGCTACGCCCTGGTGGCGCTACGCCGCGACAACGCCACCGCCAGCGAGGCCGCGATGAAGTACTTTGTGCTGGGTGCCTTGGCTTCGGGCTTTTTGCTGTACGGCTTGTCCATGCTGTACGGTGCGACCGGCACGCTGGAAGTCGGCCAGGTCTTCAAGGTCATCGCCTCCGGCCAGGTCAAGCACCAGGTGCTGGTGTTCGGCTTGGTGTTCGTGGTGGCCGGTCTGGCGTTCAAGCTGGGTGTGGTGCCATTCCACATGTGGATTCCCGACGTGTACCAAGGCGCACCCACCGCGGTGACGTTGATGATCGGTGGCGCGCCCAAGCTGGCGGCATTTGCCATCTGCATCCGTTTGCTGGTCGAGGGCATGCTGCCGCTGGCGATCGACTGGCAGCAGATGCTGGTGGTCTTGTCGGTAGGCTCCCTGGCGCTGGGTAATCTGGCCGCCATCGCCCAAACCAACTTGAAGCGCATGCTGGCTTACTCCACCATTTCGCAAATGGGCTTTGTGCTGCTGGGCCTGCTGTCGGGCGTAGTTAATGGCAACACCTTATCGGCCGCCAATGCCTACAGCTCGTCCATGTTCTACGTCATCACCTATGTGCTGACCACCCTGGCCGGTTTCGGTGTGATTTTGCTGCTGGCCCGCGAAGGCTTTGAGAGCGAAGAAATCTCCGACCTGGCCGGTTTGAACGAACGCAGCCCCTTGTACGCCGCGGTGATGGCCATTTGCCTGTTCTCCATGGCGGGTATCCCGCCCATGGTGGGTTTCTATGCCAAGCTGTCGGTGCTGCAGGCGCTGATCGCCTCGGGCTACGCGGGCTATATCGCGCTGGCGGTGTTTGCGGTGGTGATGTCGCTGATCGGCGCCTTCTACTACCTGCGCGTGGTCAAGGTCATGTACTTCGATGCACCCATTACCGCCACCACCGTGTCGGCTCCTCTGGACGTGCGGGCTGTGCTGTCGGTCAACGGTGCGCTGGTGCTGATTCTGGGCATCGTGCCTGGCGGGCTGATGACCCTGTGCGCGCAGGCTATCGTGCTGACGCTGGGCACCTGATGGGCGCGGGCAGGGCGGTTACGCGGTTTGGGTGGTCTCTGTGACCCAAACCGTTTCCGTGTGGTTGGTGCTGTTGGCGGCCATCGTAGCCGCCAATCTGCCGTTCATGGGCCACCGCCTGTTCCTGGTGTTCAGGCTGGCCCAGCCCAAGTCCTTGGCCATGCGCCTGGGCGAACTGGTGGTGTACTACTTCGCGGTGGGTGGCCTGGGTTTGCTGTTGGAAAATCACGGCGGCCAGATCGCTCCCCAGGGCTGGGAGTTCTATGCCATCACCGGCACCCTGTTCATCACCTTGGCGTTTCCGGGCTTTATTGCCCGTTATCTGCTCAAGCACCGCATTTGAGCTTTGCCGAACTGCCGCCAGTGACGCTGTCGGCCCTCCCGAATGACTTCCATGCCTATCCCCGACCAGCACCTCGTTGAGCACAAGACCGACAGCGAAGAGCTGCTTAAAGGCCGCTTCCTGCACGCCTTTCGCGACACCGTGCGATTGCCTGATGGCCGTAGCGCCACGCGCGAGTACGTAAAGCACCCTGGTGCGGTCATGGTCGTGCCGATGCTGGACGATGGCCGCCTGGTGCTGGAGCGCCAGTTCCGTTATCCACTGCACCGGGTCATGGTCGAATTTCCGGCGGGCAAGCTGGATGCAGGCGAGTCCACTTTCGCCTGCGCGCAGCGCGAGCTGCTGGAGGAAACCGGTTATTCCGCCACCGAATGGGCGCGCGCGGGCATGCTGCACCCGGTGATTGCCTACTCCACTGAATTTATCGACATCTGGTTTGCCCGGGGCTTGACGCTGGGTGAACGCAACCTGGACGCGGGTGAATTCCTGGACGTGTTCACCGCCACCTTGCCCGAGCTGCTGGAATGGTGCCGCGATGGCCGAGTCACCGACAGCAAGACCCTCACCGCCGCGCTGTGGCTGCAAAACCTGGCCTCGGGTGCCTGGTCGCTGGATTGGCAGCCTACTGCGTCTGTAGTAGGCTAGTCGGCATGAAAGTCCTGGATCTCCAATGCGCCCACCAGCACAGCTTTGAAGGCTGGTTTGGGTCAGAGGATGATTTTCAGAGCCAACTCTCCCGGGGTTTGGTCGAATGCCCGCTGTGCGGCAGCAGCGAAATCATCAAAAAGCTCAGCGCCCCGCGCCTGAATCTGGGGGCCGTGCAGGTCCCGACCAAGACCGATGCCGCACCGGCAGCCGAGCCCAGCAGCGCTGTAGCGGCTCCTACGCCGTCACCCGAAGCCCAGGCCGCCTGGATGAAGATGGTCCGCCACGTCATCGCTAACACCGAAGACGTGGGCAGCCAGTTCGCCGAAGAGGCCCGCAAGATCCACTACGGCGAGCGCAAGGAGCGCAACATCCGGGGCGAGGCGACCGTGGAAGAAACCGAGGCCTTGCTGGACGAGGGCATCGACGTGCTGCCGCTGCCGATGCCTGCGGCGCTGAAACGGCCTCTCCAGTAGCCTTCAGCGGGTCGGGGAATCTGCTCTATTTTTTAAATAAGAAAAAGATAGCTCCTCACGCCCATGGAATGGGCACGAAATGCCAATTCGATTCAATAAAAAAATGCCTGAAAACAGCCAGTTTGGCGTTTTCAGGCCTTTATAGCGCTGCAGCAGACCGGCCAGGGCCGGTCCACTGCGGCCGCGGGGTTCAGGGGTACAAACCGCGCAGTTCGCGGGTATGCAGAATGCGCTTGCAGGCCACGATGAAGGTGGCGGTGCGCAGGCTTACCTTGTTTTCTTGCGCCACCAGCCAGACGGCGTTGAACGCCTCTTTCATGATGCGCACCAGGCGGGCGTTGATTTCGTCTTCGTCCCAGAAGAAGCTTGAAAAGTCCTGCACCCATTCAAAGTAGCTTACCGTCACGCCGCCCGCATTGGCGATCACGTCGGGCAGCACCAGGATGTTGCGCTCTTGCAGGATGTCGTCGGCCTCAGGGGTGGTGGGGCCGTTGGCACCCTCGATCACCATGCGGGCGGTGATGCGGCCGGCGTTGTGTTTGGTGATTTGCTGCTCCAGCGCGGCGGGGATCAGGATGTCGCAAGGCACGTCCCAGAACGCGTCGTTGGCAATCACCTCGGCACCGGCAAAGCCGCCCACGCCACCGGCGTTCTTCACGTGCTGCAGCAGGGCGGGTACGTTAAAACCGCCTTCACAGTAGATGGTGCCGCTGTGGTCCTGCACGGCCACCACGCGGGCACCGGCTTCGGCAAACAGCTTGCCCGCCACGCCACCCACATTGCCAAAACCTTGCACCGCAATGCGGGCGGTGGATACGTCCAGGCCGATGTGCTTGGCGGCTTCCACACCCACGGTGAACACACCGCGCCCGGTGGCTTCACGCCGGCCCAGCGAGCCACCCAGATCGACCGGCTTGCCGGTGACGACGCCGGTGGCGGTGGAGCCCTGGTTCATGGAGTAGGTGTCCATCATCCAGGCCATGATTTGCTCATTGGTGTTCACGTCGGGGGCCGGAATGTCCTTGTTCGGGCCGATGATGATGCCAATCTCGCTGGTGTAGCGGCGCGTCATGCGCTCCAGCTCGCCGCGCGACAGGGTTTTGGGGTCCACACGGATACCGCCCTTGGCACCGCCGTAGGGCACGTTGACCGCAGCGTTCTTGATCGACATCCAAGCCGACAGCGCCATCACTTCCGACAGCGTCACGTCCTGGTGGAAACGCACGCCGCCCTTGCCTGGGCCGCGCGAAGTGTTGTGCTGTACGCGGTAGCCTTCAAAGTGGGCGATGGAGCCGTCGTCCAGGTGGATCGGCACGTCCACTACCAGAATACGCTTGGGGCGCTTCAGGGTTTCCACCCAGCGTGCCAGATCGCCCAGATAAGGTTCCACCCGGTCCACTTGCTGGAGAAAAATGCCCCAGGGGCCGATGTGGTCGGGGTTGAGGTACGAGGGTACGGCGTGCACGGTAGGCGCTGGGTTAGACATGGAATAAATCCCTTGTGGTGACAGAAAGCCGAAGCTTAAGACCCGTGTTGCCATCTGTCCAAGGCCAGCTTTAAGACCATCTATGCAGAAAATGTATGGATGATCAGGGTTAGCCCGCAGGGGCGGGTGGGGTGGCCGCCAGCAGCCGCCCGGCCTGTACCCGCAGTGGCGGCAGCAGATTGCCGATCAGCGCTAGCTGGCTTTGCACCACCCGGTGGGCTGCGTCGGTGGGTGCCGCGCACAAGGCCTCCAGCACGGCCTCTTCGCTGGGGTTGGCAGGCAGCACGGGCTGGCTGTGGGCCAGGCTGGTGGCCAGCTCGTCCAGCACCTTGCCGATGAGCGCGGCGGCCTGCTCGGTAGACGCATCACCCGGCGCGTTTTGCAAGGCCTCGCGGTGCGCGCCCAGGCCCGACAGGTAGTTCAGCAAGGTGTGCGAAAGCAGCAAAAACCGCAAACCGCTGTCGCTGCGGCCCTGCAGAAAGCCGGGCTCCTGGAACAGGTTGGACAGTGCGGTAGACAGCGCCGCGTCCGCGTTGTGCGCATTGCGCCGGGCCGTGCGGTAGGCCAAATCGTCGCGCTGGCCGCCTTGGCCACTTTGGTACTTCGCCATGATCTGGCGCAGGTACAGGTGGCAGGTGGCCAGCGTGCGGGCGGCTACCTCGTGCATGCGGCGGCCCTGCCAGTCGGGCAGGATGAAAAACACCGCCAGCCCGGCGATCAGGCTGCCCACCACGGTGTCCACCATGCGCGGCACGATCAGGCCGTAGCCGTCGCCAATCTGGTTAAAGCTCAGCAGCACCAGCAGCGTCATCGAGCCGGTGGCCAGCGCGTAGTGCCGGGTGCGGTTGCCAAAAAACACCACGCCCGCCGCTACTGCAAACATGGCCTGCACCAGCAGGCTGGGGAACAGCCGGAACAGCGCCCAACCCACCACCAGCCCGGCCATGGTCCCCACCACCCGCTGCACCATGCGCCTGCGGGTCGCGCCAAAGCTTTGCTGGCAGACAAACACCGTGGTCAGCAAGATCCAGTAACCCTGGCGCGCATGCAGCCAGTGCAGCAGCCCGTAGCCCACCGCCAGCGCAATGCTCAGGCGCACCGCGTGGCGAAACAGCGGCGTGGCCGGGGTCAGTTGCCGCCACACCCGGTCGAACGCATCGCGCAGCGACTGGGGCGAGCGGTCCAGCAGGGCGTGGTCCTGCACCTCGGCCTCGGGCGCGGGCAGGCTGGCGCTGGTCAGCCGGGTTTGCAGCGTGCCCAGGTTCTTGGCCAGTGCCGTCAAGGTGGCCAGCAGACGCTGCCAATGGGGCTGCTGCAGGCCTTCCAGGTGCGCCAGCGCGTCTTGCAAGTCCTGCTGGGCCTGGGCGCTCACCGTGTCGGGAATCACCGCCACGCGCAGCAAAATCGCCCGCGCCAGCCGCTCGCAGGCATGGCCTTGCAGGCGCAGCAGGCGCTGGCAGCGGAACAGCACATCGCTGTGGAAAAACGTCTCGGTCAGCTCGCTGTACGGCGAGTGCGAGGAGCTGGCCCGCTCGTGCACTTCCTGGGCAATGAAGTACAGCCGCAGGTAGTACTGCATGCGGTGGCTGGGCACGGCCTCCAGCCGGTTGAGGATGCTTTCCTTGGTGACGTTCAGCGCCGTCACCACTGCGCCGTTGCGCTGCGCCAGGGCCAGGCGTTTGACCTCCTGGTCCACCCCGCGCACCGGCTCAAACAGCGAAGCCTTCAGCGTCAAATAACCGCCCAGCACCCGGTACAGCGCCGCCAGGTTCTGCTGCACCGGCTGGTGGGTGAACAGCACGCACCACAGCACCGACAGCAGGCCGTACCACGTCGCCCCGGTCAGCAGCAGCGCGGGCTCCAGCCACAGCGCGTAGCCCATGCCGCTGCGCTGGTCCATGCCGATGGTGGTGTAGATCGACAGAATCAGCGTGCCATAGGCAATGGCCTGGTAGCGCGGGCTGATGGCACCCAGCATGGTCAGGCAAAACGTGCCCATCACCAGCCACACCAAAAACAGCCAGCGGTGCGGAAACAGCGCCTGCACCGCAAACGCCGCCAGCGCAAAACACAGCAGCGTGACTAGCAGTGCCCGCAGCCGCCCGCGCCAGTTGTCGTCGGTCTCGGCCAGCGCGCAGGCGATGGTGCCCAGAAACACCGGCATCACCAGCGCCATCTGGTCGTTCACCCAGCCCACCGCCATGGTGGTGCTCAGCGCAATGAAGATGCGCAGGCTGTAGGGAAACGTGTCCAGCGCCCACAGGCGGCGCAAAGACTCGGAAAGGGGCAAGAAGGGCATGCGGGCTTTACTATTAAAAATAGAGCTGCTCGTGCTTATGGAATAAGCGCTAGGCCCTGATTCCATGCACAAACCATGCCCGGGCCCTATGCCGTGAACTGCAAGGCGGCCAGCCGGGCGTACACCCCGTCCTGCGCCACCAGCGCCGCGTGCGTGCCTTGCTCGACGATGCGGCCATGCTCCAGCACCACGATGCGGTTGGCCTGCTGCACGGTGGCCAGGCGGTGGGCAATCACCAGGGTGGTGCGGCCCCGCATGGCGGACTCCAGGGCGGCCTGCACCATGCGTTCGCTTTCTGCGTCCAGCGCGCTGGTCGCTTCGTCCAGCAGCAGCAGCGGGGCGTTTTTCAGCATGGCGCGGGCAATCGCCACGCGCTGGCGCTGGCCGCCGCTCAGGCGCACGCCGCGCTCGCCCAAAAAGGTGTTGTAGCCCTCGGGCAGGGCGGTGATGAAGGCGTGGGCAAAGGCCGATTCGGCAGCCGCCACCACCTCGGCATCGGTGGCGTCGGGGCGGCCATAACGGATGTTTTCCATCGCGCTGGTGGAGAACATCACCGCGTCTTGCGGCACGATGCCGATGTGCTGGCGCAGGTCCTCCAGCGCCAGGTCGCGGGTGGCCACGCCGTCGAGCCGGATGCTGCCCGACTGCGGGTCGTAAAAGCGCAGTAGCAGCTGGAACACCGTGCTTTTGCCCGCGCCGCTGGCCCCCACCAGGGCCACGGTTTCCCCCGGGGCCACGGCCAGGCTGAAATCGGCCAGGGCGGGCTGCAGCGGGCGCGACGGGTAGTTGAAGTTGATATTTTCAAAAACGATAGCACTTCCCGCCGATGTAATCAGCGCCTGGGTCGGATTCGGTGCAGACTGGATCGGCGACTCGGTGGCCAGCAGTTCCATCAGCCGCTCGCTCGCACCCGCTGCCCGCAGCACGTCGCCATACACCTCGCCCAGCACCGCGGTGGCACTGGCCAAAATGATCACGTAGACCACCGTCTGCCCCAGGTGGCCCGCTGTAATGCTGCCCTGCAAAACGGCCTGCGTGCCCTGGTACAGGCCCCACAGCAGCGCGGCAGATGTGGCAATGATGATGAAAGCCACCAGCACCGAACGTGCCTTGCTGCGCCCCACGGCGGTCTGGAAGGCGGCAGCGGTGGAGGCGGCAAAACGCTCCGATTCCCGCCCCTCGGCGGTGTAGCTCTGCACCACCGGAATGGCGTTGAGCACCTCGGCGGCGATGGCGCTGCTGTCGGCCACCCGGTCCTGGCTGGCGCGCGACAACTTGCGCACCCGCCGCCCAAACCAGGCGCTGGGCAGCACGATCAGCACCAAGATGCCAAACACCTGCGTCATCACCACCGGGTTGGTCCACACCAGCACGCCCAAAGCACCCAGGCCCATCACCGCATTGCGCAGGCCCATGCTCAGCGACGAGCCCACCACGGTTTGCACCAGCGTGGTGTCTACCGTCAGGCGCGACAGCACCTCGCCGGTCTGGGTGGTTTCAAAAAACTGCGGGCTCTGGCGCAGCACGTGGCTGTACACCGCGTTGCGGATGTCGGCGGTGACACGCTCGCCCAGCCAGCTCACGGTGTAGAAGCGCGCGGCCGAAAACAGGCCTAGCGCTGCGGCCACCGCAAACAGCTCAAAGAAATGGTCGCGCAGCGCCAGCACCTGCGCGCCCCGGTCCACGCCGCCGTCGGAGCCGGTCTGCACCAGGCCCTGGTCGATCAGCGCCCGCAGCGCCAGCGGAAACGCCAGCGTGGCGGCGGCCGCCAGCACCAGGAACACGATGGCCAGCGCTATGCGGAAACGGTAGGGCTTCAAGAACGGCAACAGCCCCGACAGCGAACGCGGCGACGCCTTGGCCCCGGCAGTGGTCGATAGGGACGGGGCGGGGGTAGAAGGAATTGCAGAGGTGGCCATGCCCCGAGTGTAGCCAAATCAAATGCCCAAACAAACAAAGACTTGACAGTAATTGCCTAGGCAATTAATATTCCGTCCCATGACTACACGCCCAACCCCTCCGCCCGCGTCCGCGCCGGTGTTCTACGCTGCCGACAACTACGTAGCCGGTGGCGACGGTGTGGGCCACCTGGTGGCACGGGTCTTCAACATGCTCGCCCAGGAGCTGGAGCGCCAGTTCGAGCCCAGCGGCCTGACCAACGCGCAGTGGAAACCCCTGTTCAAACTGTCCACCGGCGAAGTGTCCACCGTGGCCGAGCTGGCCCGCGTGTGTGCCCTGGATGCCGGTGGCATGACCCGCATGCTCGACCGCCTGGAGGCCAAGGGCCTGTGCCAGCGCGTGCGTTCCAGCGAAGACCGCCGGGTGGTCAACCTGGAGATCACCGAAGCCGGGCGCGAAACCGCCAAGGTCATCCCCGAGGTGCTCAGCCGGGTGCAAAACGCCTACCTCGCAGGCTTTTCGGTTGAGGAGTGGGAGGCCCTGAAAAGCTACCTGCGCCGCATGCTCGACAACGCCAACGATTTCCAACAAGCCCAACAAAGCGCATCCGATGCCGGAGAAAACCATGCCGTTTAATTCCTTTGCCGTGCCCCGGCTGGCCCTGGCCGCTGTGGCCCTGGCCAGCCTGGCGGCCTGCGCCAATTTTTCAGGCATCACGCCCCAGGCCCAAATGCAAGCCGCCAATGTGGCTGGTGCGTCCGACGTGGCCGCGGTGGATGCCGAGTGGTGGCATAGCTTTGCCGACCCGCAGCTCGACCGCCTGGTTACCCAGGCTCTGGACGGCAGCCCCAGCCTGAAACTGGCCCAGGCCCGCCTGCGCCGCGCGCAGGCCGCCACCGACGGTGCCCGCGCTACCACGCTGCCCCAGGTGGGTGCCGACGCGCAGGCCATGCGCCAGCTCTACACCGCCAAGGGCCAGTACCCCGCACCACTGGCGGGCGAGATCTACAGCAGCGGCACGCTGCAGCTCAGCGCCAGCTGGGAGCTGGACTTCTTCGGCAAAAACCGCGCCGCGCTCGATGCCGCCCTGGGTCAAACCCAAGCCGCCCAGGCCGACGCCCAGGCTGCCCGCGTGCTGCTGGTCAGCCAGGTGGCGCGCAGCTATTTCCAATTGCTGCGTCTGAACGGCCAGCTGGAGCTGGCCAACCGCACCTTGGCCCAGCGCAACGAGCTGCTGTCGCTGGTGCGCGACCGCGTCAACGCCGGGCTGGACACCCGACTGGAGCTGAACCAAAGCCAGGGCAGCCTGCCCGAAGCCCGCCAGCAGATCGAAGCCCTGAACGAACAAATCGCCCTGGCCCGCAACGGGCTGTCGGCTTTGGTTGGGCAATCAAATGCGGCAGATACGCTGGTATTACGAGCGCTGGCAGCTATTAAAACCGCAGCAAACGCGCAGGCCATTCCCGCCGACCTGCTGGGCCGCCGCGCCGACATCGCCGCCGCCCGCTGGCGCGTGGAGGCCGCCAGCGCCGATGCCCGCAGCGCCAAGGCCCAGTTCTACCCCAACGTCAGCTTGAACGGCTTTGCCGGTTTCTCCAGCATCGGCCTGGGCAACCTGTTGCATGCGGGCAGCGAGCAGTGGGGCATTGGCCCGGCCATCCACCTGCCGATTTTTGACGCAGGCCGTCTGCGCGCTAGCCTGGCGGCCAAGACCGCCGACCTGGATGCGGCGGTCGAGAGCTACAACGCCGCGCTGGTCGAGGCGGTACGCGACGTGGCCGACCAGCTCGCCTCGCAGCAGTCCATCGCCCGCCAGCAAACCGAGCAGCGCGCTGCCCAGCAAGCCGCCGAAGCGGCGTACGAGATTGCGGTGCAGCGCTACAGCGCCGGGCTGGGCAACTACCTCAACGTGCTGAGCTCCGAGACCGCCGTGCTGGCCCAGCGCCGCCTGCAGGTCGACCTGGCCGCCCGCGCGCTCGACACCCAGGTGGCGCTGGTGCGCGCACTCGGGGGTGGGTATGCGCCTATTGCTACCGAAACCATAGCTGCTACCGCCCATTAAATAAGCGCTAGAGCCCGATTTCTTATAAATTTTCTGAGGTGAACACCATGTCTGATTCCGCAAACAACGCCCCTGCCAGCAACCCCCAACGCAAAAAATCCCTCATCACCATCGCCGCCGTGGTGGTGCTGGCCGGGATGGGTTGGGCCGCCTACGACATGGTGGTGGCCAGCCGTTATGAAGACACCGACAACGCCTACGTACAAGGCAATGTGATCCAGATCACCCCGCAGGTCAGCGGCACGGTGATGGCCATCCTGGCCGACGACACCGACTTCGTGAAGGCGGGCCAGCCGCTGGTCAAGCTCGACCCTGCCGACTCCAAGCTGGCCCTGGACCAGGCCGAGGCCAACCTGGCCCAGGCCGTGCGCCAGGTGCGCACCCTGTACGCCAATAACGGCACGCTGACCGCCCAGATCGCCCTGCGCACGGCAGACGTCACCCGCACCCAAACCGACATCGCCCACGCCCAGGCCGAGGTAGCCCGCGCCCAAGACGACCTGCGCCGCCGCCAGGCCCTCACCGGCAACGGCGCAGTCTCCAAAGAAGAACTCAGCCACGCCCAAACCCAGCTGGCCAACGCCCAAAGCGGCCTGTCCACCGTGCAGGCCAGCGTGGCGGCGGCCCAGGCCGGTGTAGCGGCGGCCAAAGAGCAGCTGACCAGCAACCAGGCCATGACCGACGGCACCAGCATCGACCAGCACCCCAGCGTGCTGGCCGCCGCAGTCAAGGTCCGCGAGGCCTACCTGGCCAGCCAGCGCGCCGCCATCCTGGCCCCGGTGGACGGCTACGTGGCCAAGCGCACCGTGCAGCTCGGCCAGCGCATCGCGGCAGGCGCGCCGCTGATGTCCATCATCCCGCTGAACCAGGTGTGGGTGGACGCCAACTACAAGGAAGTGCAGTTGCGCAACATCCGCATCGGCCAAAGCGTCAAGCTGACCGCCGACCTGTACGGCAAAAAGATGGAATACACCGGCACCGTGGCCGGGCTGGGCGTGGGCACGGGCGCAGCCTTTGCGCTGCTGCCTGCGCAAAATGCCACCGGCAACTGGATCAAGGTGGTGCAGCGCGTGCCGGTGCGTATCGCCCTGGACCCGGCGCAGCTGGTCAGCCACCCGCTGCGCGTGGGCTTGTCGATGAACGCCACCATCGACATCACCCACCAAGACGGCCAGATGCTGGCCGAAGCGCCGCGCAGTGCAGCCCTGCCCACCATGCAGATGGGTGCCACGCCCGAGAGCGGTGCCGATGCCGACGTGCAGCGCGTGATTGCCGCCAACCTGGGCGGCAAGGCGGTGGCCGCCACCCATGCGCCGGTCAAGCTGGCTGCGACCCCCACTGCCTTGGCCACCCAGGTGCACTGAGCCCGTTATGGCGACCGCATTTACCTACACGCCACCGCCTCCGCTGGAGGGCTCGGCCCGCATGTGGGGCACCATCGCCTTGTCCACCGCCACGTTCATGAACGTGCTGGACTCGTCGATTGCCAACGTGTCCCTGTCGGCCATCGCCGGGGATCTGGGCGTGAGCCCCAACCAGGGCACCTGGGTGATTACCAGCTTTGCCGTGGCCAACGCCATCTCGGTGCCGCTCACCGGCTGGCTGTCGCAGCGCTTCGGCCAGGTGCGGTTGTTCACCATCAGCATCATCCTGTTCGTGTTGGCCTCGTGGCTGTGCGGGCTGGCGCCGAACATGACCATGCTGATCGCCTTTCGCGTGCTGCAGGGCTTTGTGGCCGGGCCGATGATTCCGCTGTCGCAGGCGCTGCTGCTCTCCAGCTACCCCAAGGCTCTGGCGGGCACGGCTATGGCCATGTGGGCCATGACCACCTTGATTGCGCCGGTGGTGGGGCCGCTGCTGGGCGGCTGGATCACCGACAACATCTCTTGGCCGTGGATTTTCTACATCAACATCCCGGTGGGTTTTCTGGCCGCCGCCGCCACCTGGAAACTCTACCGCAAACGCGAGACGGCCACCCAAAAGTTGCCCATCGACAGCGTGGGCCTGGCCCTGCTGGTGGTCTGGGTGGGGGCGCTGCAAATCATGCTGGACAAGGGCAAGGAGCTGGACTGGTTCCATTCCACCGAAGTGCAGATTCTGGCGGCGGTGGCGCTGGTGGGCTTTATGTTCTTTGTGGCCTGGGAGCTGACCGACAAGCACCCGGTCACCGACCTGCGCCTGTTCGCCCGGCGCAATTTCTGGGCGGGCACGCTGGCCACCTCGGTGGGCTACGGCCTGTTCTTTGGCAACGTGGTGCTGCTGCCGCTGTGGTTGCAGCAGTACATGGGTTACACCGCCACACAGGCCGGTTTTGTGCTGGCGCCGGTGGGGCTGCTGGCCATCATCCTTTCGCCGGTGGTGGGCAAGAACATCGCCAAGTTCGATCCGCGCCTGTTTGCCACCATGGCCTTTATCGTGTTCGGCATCGTGCTGTGGATGCGCTCGCGCTTTAACGTGCAGGCCGATGAGGCCACGCTGATGGTGCCCACCATCATCCAGGGCGTTGCCATGGCGTGCTTTTTCATCCCGCTGAGCATCCTGACGCTGTCTGGCCTCACGCCCGACCGCATTCCGGCCGCTTCGGGCCTGACCAACTTTGTGCGTATCACCGCCGGGGCCATGGGTACGTCCATCGTCACCACCGTGTGGGAAAGCCGCACCGCCTTGCACCACGCGCAGTTGACCGAGTACATCAACGTGGGGCGGCAAACCGCCACCGGTGCCTTGAACGGCCTGGCCAGCGCGGGCCTGGAGCCGCAGCAGGCGCTGGAGACGGTGAACCGCCTGATCGGCCAGCAAGCGGCCACGTTGGCGGCCAACGACGTGTTCTTTGCCTCGTCGGTCATGTTCTTGCTGCTGATCCCGCTGGTGTGGATCACCCAGCGCCCGGCAGCCATGGGCAAGGCGGCGGCAGAGGCCGCAGCAGGTGCACATTGACGGTTAAACTCTAGGGCTAACAAGCTAGCGCGGCTTAACTTTGATGTTCAACATTAACGTTACAGGCCGCGCTTTTCGCTGTACCTTTTTCAGAATCCCATGATCCACATCACGCTCCCCGATGGCTCCGTCCGCGAATTTCCTGGCCCTGTTACGGTTGCCGAAGTAGCCGCTTCCATCGGCACCGGCCTGGCCAAGGCCGCTCTCGCAGGCAAGATCAACGGCACCGTGGTCGATACCAGCTACCAGATCGCGGCGGACAGCCCGCTGGCCATCATCACCGCCAAGGATGCGGACGGCCTGGACGTGATCCGCCACTCCACCGCCCACTTGCTGGCCTACGCCGTCAAAGACCTGTTCCCTGACGCGCAGGTCACCATCGGCCCGGTGATCGAAAACGGCTTTTTCTACGACTTTTCGTACAAGCGCCCGTTCACGCCCGACGACCTGGTCGCCATCGAGAAAAAGATGGTTGCCTTGGCCGCCAAGGACGAGCCCGTCACCCGCCGCGTGCTGCCACGCGACGAAGCCGTGGCGTACTTCAAGAGCCTGGGCGAGCACTACAAGGCCGAAATCATCGCCAGCATCCCGGCCGACCAGGATGTGTCGCTGTACCGCGAAGGCGCGTTCGAAGACCTGTGCCGTGGCCCCCACGTGCCCAGCACCGGCAAGCTCAAGTTCTTCAAACTGATGAAGCTGGCCGGTGCCTACTGGCGCGGCGACCACAACAACGAAATGCTGCAACGCGTCTATGGCACGGCCTGGGCCAGCAAAGACGACCTGCAAAACTACCTGACGCAGCTCGAAGAAGCCGAAAAGCGCGACCACCGCAAGCTGGGCCGCGAGCTCGACCTGTTCCACATCGACGACCACGCCCCCGGTCTGGTGTTCTGGCACCCCAAGGGCTGGACCGTCTGGCAGGGCGTGGAGCAGTACATGCGTAAGGTGTACCAGGACAACGGCTACCAGGAAGTCAAAGGCCCGCAGGTCATCGACAAGACGCTGTGGGAAAAAACCGGCCACTGGGACAAGTACCGCGAAAACATGTTCACCACCGAGTCGGAGAAGCGCGAATACGCCCTGAAACCGATGAACTGCCCCGGCCACATCCTGATCTTCAAGCAGGGCATCAAGAGCTACCGCGACCTGCCATTGCGCTACGGCGAATTCGGCCAGTGCCACCGCAACGAGCCTTCGGGCGGCCTGCACGGCATCATGCGCGTGCGCGGTTTCACGCAGGACGACGGGCATATCTTCTGCACCGAAGACCAGATCCTGCAAGAGTGCGTGAACTACACCGCGCTGCTGCAAAAGGTCTATGCCGACTTCGGCTTCAGCAACATCATCTACAAGGTAGCAACGCGCCCTGAAAAGCGTATTGGCTCCGATGAAAGCTGGGACAAGGCCGAGCACGCGCTGATGGAATGCCTGCGCGCCTCCGGGGTCGAGTTTGAAATTTCTCCGGGCGACGGTGCCTTCTACGGCCCCAAGATCGAATACACCCTGAAAGACGCGATTGGCCGCCAGTGGCAGTGCGGCACCATGCAGGTCGATTTCTCCATGCCCGAGCGCCTGGATGCCGAGTTTGTGGGCGAAGACGGTGCCCGCCATCGCCCGGTCATGCTGCACCGCGCCATCCTCGGCAGCCTGGAGCGTTTCATTGGCATTTTGATCGAGCAGCACGCGGGCGCGCTGCCCACCTGGCTGGCTCCGGCACAGGTCTCTATCCTCAATATCTCCGAGTCTCAGGACGATTACTGTCGCGAAATTGCCAAAACGCTGCAGGATCAAGGGCTTAGGGTTCAGCTTGATTTACGCAACGAAAAAATAACGCGTAAAATACGAGAGCATTCGATGCAAAAGCTTCCCTACATCCTGGTCGTAGGCGACAAGGAGAAAGAAGCTGGGTCCGTCGCAGTGCGTGCCCGGGGCAATATTGACCTCGGTGTGATGCCGCTACAGGACTTTCAGTCCAAAATTGCCAGCGACATCGCTCTAAAACTGTAGTTTTTAATTAAACCTAGGCTTTAGCGCTCGTGCTGTCTGCGGTAGTTGCTATTGTTACTATAGCATTTTGATTTTTAAGGATTTGAGCCATCGCTACTGAATTTCGTGACCGCCGTCACCGCGAAGAACGTAAACACCGTCTGAACCGTGAAATCATGGCCCCGGAAGTTCGTCTTTCCGGCCCAGAGAATGAGCCCTTAGGCATCGTCAGCCTGATGGAAGCTTTGCGTTTGGCCGGTGAATACGATGTGGACCTGGTTGAAATTGTTGCCACGGCGAACCCGCCGGTCTGTCGTTTGATGGATTACGGCAAGTTCAAATACCAGGAACAAAAGAAAGCGGCCGACGCGAAGTCCAAGCAAACGGTGATCGAGATCAAGGAAATCAAATTCCGTCCCGGCACCGACGATGGCGACTACAACATCAAGATGCGCAATATCAAGCGTTTCCTGGCCGACGGCGACAAGTGCAAGATCACTTTGCGTTTTCGGGGGCGAGAAATCACCCACCAGGAAATCGGTATGGCCTTGCTGCAACGCATCCGTAACGACTTGCAGGACCTGATCATCGTGGAGCAGTTTCCCAAGTTGGAAGGCCGCCAGATGATCATGATGATCGCGCCCGGCAAGAAAAAGCCCGCGTCCAGCAAGCCCGTAGCAGAAGCAGCACCAGCGCCTGCAACGGCACCGTAAGAATTTCAATCCGCAGGCCTAGGTTTGCGGGTTGTAAATGCAGAGAAGCGCAAGTTTCTCTGCATTCAGTGGAGAGTGAAAGCTGTCTGCTGACAAGTGGTGAGTGAAAACTCGCCACTACAAGTGGCTCGGGGCCAACAAGTCTGGGATCGGTTTCCAGCGCCTCACGAGCACAATGAACAGGAGCATTGAAATGCCCAAAATGAAGACCAAGAGCGCGGCGAAAAAACGCTTTCGCGTTCGTCCAGGTGGTACCGTTAAACGCGGCCACGCCTTCAAACGTCACATCTTGACCAAGAAGACCACCAAAAATAAACGCCAGTTGCGCGGTTCTACTGCAGTGCATGAGACCAATATGGGTCACATGGCGCAGATGCTGCCCGGCCGTGGTATTTAATTTAACGACGAACAAGGAGTAAATACATGCCTCGCGTCAAACGTGGTGTAACGGCTCGCGCCCGCCACAAAAAAGTTCTCGCCCTTGCAAAAGGTTTCCGCGGTCGCCGCGGTAATGTTTACCGCGTCGCCAAAGAAGCGGTAATGAAGGCTGGGCAATATGCCTACCGTGACCGTCGGACCCGCAAGCGGGTGTTCCGTCAGCTGTGGATTGCCCGTATCAACGCCGCTGCGCGTGAATGCGGTCTGACCTACAGCCAGTTCGCCAATGGCCTGAAGAAGGCAGCCATCGAGATCGACCGCAAAGTGCTGTCCGATATCGCTGTGCACGACAAGGCGGCTTTTGCCAGCATCGTGGAGCAAGTCAAGGCCCGTCTGGCTGCTTGATTCCCCACGCTAGTTTGCTATTCTTTGAGTAGCATTCTGTGCAAGTAAACCAAGGGCTAGAGCTTGAAAGAGCGCTAGCCCTTTGTCATTTCCAAGAGATCTTATGAACGAGTTGGACGCGATTGTCAGTGCAGCACACAGCAGTTTCCAGGGGGCCAGCACGCCCGCCGATCTGGAGAATGCCAAAGCCCAATTTTTAGGTAAATCCGGCCGCATCACCGAGCTGATGAAGGGCATGGGGGCCCTGAGCGTAGAAGAAAAAAAATCACGCGGTGCCTCCATTAACCTGGCCAAACAAGCTATCGAAGCCGCCTTGACCGCGCGCCGCAAAGCCTTGGCCGATGCCGAGCTGGAGCAGCAACTCAAGGCCGAAGCCCTGGATGTGACCTTGCCGGGCCGCCAGCGCGGGCAGGGCGGTTTGCACCCCGTATCCCTAACGTTGGAGCGCATCGAGGCCATCTTTGGCTCCATGGGCTTTGAAGTCGCCCAGGGCCCCGAGATCGAGTCGGACTGGTTCAACTTCACTGCGCTGAACACGCCCGAAGACCATCCCGCGCGCTCCATGCACGACACGTTTTATGTCGAAGGCGGCACCGCCACCGCGCCGAATTTGCTGCGCACCCACACCAGCCCAATGCAGATCCGCCATGCGGTCACGCATGTCAAGAAGCACCGCGCTGCCATTGACGCAGGCCAGGTGATGCCTGAAATCCGCGTGATCGCGCCCGGCCGTACCTACCGTGTGGACAGTGATGCCACGCACTCGCCGATGTTCCACCAGTGCGAAGGCCTGTGGATTGGCGAGAACGTGAGCTTCAAAGACCTGAAAGTGGTCTTCACCGATTTCTGCCGCACCTTCTTTGAGTCGGACGACCTGGTGCTGCGTTTTCGCCCCAGCTTCTTCCCGTTCACCGAGCCCAGCGCCGAGTTCGACATCCAGTTCCAAAGCGGCCCGCTGTCGGGTCGTTGGCTGGAAGTGGCGGGCTCTGGCCAGGTACACCCGAACGTGGTGCGCAACATGGGCCTGGACCCCGAAAAATACATCGGCTTTGCCTTCGGCATGGGCCCCGACCGCCTGACCATGCTGCGCTACGGCGTGAACGACCTGCGACTGTTTTTTGATGGCGACATCCGTTTCCTCAGCCAGTTTCAATAATTCTTCAGCCGTACTAGATAGACCAAACCATGCAATTTCCTGAATCCTGGTTGCGCGCTTTCTGCAACCCCGACCTGACCACCGAGCAACTGGCCGACACCTTGACCATGGCCGGGCTGGAAGTCGAAGAGCTCAAACCTGTGGCCCCGCCGTTCACCGGTATCGTTGTGGGCGAAATCAAGACCGCTGAGCAGCATCCCAATGCCGACCGCCTGCGGGTCTGCACTGTGGATGTGGGCCAGCCCGAGCTGCTCAACATCGTCTGCGGCGCACCGAATGCCCGCGTCGGCATCCGCATACCTTGTGCACTGGTGGGGGCCGAGTTGCCCCCCGGCGAAGACGGTAAGCCCTTCCTGATCAAGGTCGGCAAACTGCGGGGCGTGGAAAGCCAGGGCATGCTGTGTTCGGCCCGCGAACTCAAGCTGTCCGAAGACCACGGCGGCTTGTTGGAGCTGGCCACTGATGCCCCCCTGGGCCAGAACATCCGCGAGCATCTGGCGTTGGACGACACCCTGTTCACCCTCAAACTCACACCCAACCTGGCGCATTGCCTGAGCGTCTATGGTGTGGCCCGCGAAGTGGCCGCGCTGACAGGTGCGCCCCTGCTGCAGCCCAGCTTTCCTGCTGTGGCGGTGAAAATCGACGACCGGGTGCCAGTCAAGATCAGCGCCCCCGACCTGTGTGGCCGTTTTTCGGGACGCGTGGTACGCAACGTCAACCCCAAGGCCGCCACCCCGCAGTGGATGGTGGACCGCCTGGCACGTTGCGGCCAACGCAGCGTGACGGCACTGGTGGATATCTCCAACTACGTGATGTTCGAGTTGGGCCGTCCGTCGCACATCTTCGACCTGGACAAAATCCACGGCGGGCTTGATGTGCGCTGGGGCCAGCCCGGCGAGCAGCTGAAGCTGCTGAACGGCAATACCGTCACCGTCGATGAAAAAGTCGGCATCATTGCCGATGACCGCCAGGTCGAGTCGTTGGCTGGCATCATGGGCGGCGATGCCACGGCGGTGTCGGACGACACGGTCAACATCTACGCCGAAGCCGCGTTCTGGTGGCCGAAGTCGATTGCGGGCCGTTCGCGCCGCTACAACTTTTCTACCGACGCAGGCCACCGCTTCGAGCGCGGCGTGGATGCCAGCCATACCGTAGAGCACCTGGAGCGCATCACCCAGCTGATTCTGGACATTTGCGGCGGCGAGGCCGGCCCGATGGACGACACCCAGGTCAACGTGCCGCAAGCCGTGCCCGTCACTCTGCGCGTGGCACGTGCTGTCAAAGTCATCGGTATGCCGCTGACCCAGGCCCAGTGCGCCGACGCCCTGACCCGCCTCGGCCTGCCGGTGGTGGAGGGTGATGGCGTGCTGACCGTCACCCCGCCGTCGTACCGTTTCGACTTGACCATCGAAGAAGACCTGATCGAAGAAGTGGTGCGCATGGTGGGCTACAACCAGTTGCCCACCACGCCGCCGCTGGCCCCCATCACCGCCAAAATCCGCCCGGAGGCGCAACGCAGCCCGTTTGCGGTGCGCCGTGCGCTGGCCGGTTTGGGCTACCAGGAAACCATCAACTTCAGCTTTGTCGAGGAGCGTTGGGAGAAGGAGCTGGCGGGCAACCCCAACCCCATCCAGCTGCTGAATCCGATTGCAAGCCAAATGAGCGTCATGCGCTCGTCCCTCATGGGTTCCTTGCTACAAGTTTTGAAATTCAACCTGGACCGCAAGGCCGACCGGGTGCGGGTGTTCGAGCTGGGCCGCGTGTTTCTGCGCGATGCCCATGCCGTGAACTCCGACACCACCGTGGCGGGCTTCCACCAGCCTATGCGGGTGGCGGGTATCAGCTTTGGTGCGGCCGACCGCCTGCAATGGGGCCGCAACGAACAAGCCGCCGATTTCTTCGACATGAAGGGCGACGTGGAAGCGCTGCTGGCCCCGCTGGCCGTCCAGTTTGAGGCGGCTGAGCATCCTGCTCTGCACCCTGGCCGTTGCGCCCGGGTGCTGGTGGCCGGGCAGTCGATTGGTTTTATCGGCGAACTGCATCCGCAGTGGCGCCAGGCCTACGACTTGGCGCAGGCCCCAATGCTGTTCGAGCTGGAATTGGACGCGGTGCTGCAACGCCCCGTGCCGGTGTTTGCGCCGGTGGCCAAGTTCCAGGCGGTCGAGCGCGATATCGCCGTCATCGTGGCCGAAGCAGTGGGCCATGGCGCGCTGCTGGCAGCTGCTCAGGCCGCAGCCACGAACGGTTTGCTGCGCGATACCGTGGTGTTCGATATCTATCGCCCGAAGCCTGTGCCCAAAGGCGTTGAGCCGGTGTCCACCGGCGGCCTGGCACAGGGCGAAAAGAGCGTGGCCTTGCGCCTGACGCTCAACAGCACGGAAGCCACGCTGACCGAGCCGCAGATCGAGTCTGCAGTGCAGGCGATACTGGCCCAGCTCGGTACGCAATGCGGCGCGCGTCTGCGTGCTTGAGACCCTACACGACAAACTGGAGAAAGCCGTGGAAATTGCGGTTGAAAGTCTGGAAACCCCAGCCCTGACCAAGGCCCAACTGGCCGATTTGCTTTTTGAGCAGATCGGCCTGAACAAGCGCGAGTCCAAAGACATGGTGGATGCTTTTTTTGACCTGGTCAGTACCAGCTTAGTCGAAGGTACGGATGTCAAGATTTCTGGTTTTGGCAATTTCCAGATCCGCATCAAGGCCCCGCGACCCGGCCGCAACCCGCGTACCGGTGAGGCTATTCCGATTGACGCGCGCCGGGTAGTGACCTTCCACGCTAGCCACAAGCTCAAAGAGCAGATCCAGGGTTAAGCGGGTGTTCGCGGTGTTTCTGTCATCGTGATATTTATCACGCTGGTGGCAAGGCGCTGTGAACTAATTATCCGTCCATGTGTTACTTCGGGTAACCTACCCGGTTGCTTGCGCATTCCACAGGACCACATTGATTCTCATGGGAAATTCTCTCCCGTCTATCCCGGCCAAACGTTACTTCACCATCGGCGAAGTGGCAGACCTGTGCGGCGTGAAACCGCACGTACTGCGCTATTGGGAGCAAGAATTCACCCAGCTACGTCCTATGAAGCGGCGCGGTAACCGGCGCTATTACCAGCATCATGAAGTGCTGATGATCCGCCGCATTCGTGATCTGCTGTACGACCAGGGCTTTACTATCAGCGGTGCGCGCAACAAGCTGCAAGAGCTGGTGCAAGGTGAGCGTGACAAGCTCCGGCTCGGAGATGCAGGGTTAGGCATCATGGATATGCCGGACGAGGGAGACACATCGTTTGAGCGGCTGGAAGACGTGGTCGCCTTGGATTACGACGACGCCACCACCCAGCACCTTTTGTCGGTACGCCAAGAATTATTCGAAATTCGTGACCTGCTCTCAGAAGTGCTCTAAACGCAGGCTATAATTCGAGGCTTGATCGGTGTGTGGCGCAGCCTGGTAGCGCACTTGCATGGGGTGCAAGGGGTCGAAGGTTCGAATCCTTTCACACCGACCATTTATTACTAAGAACCCTCTAAGAACTTGTGTCTTAGAGGGTTTTTTTATGGTCAAAACAAGATGCCGGTGTAGGCATCAAATTACGTTCAGCCGCGTAGATTCTGGTTGAAGAACGCCAGGGTGCGCTCCCAGGCCAGCTTGGCCGCCGCCGCATCGTAGCGGGGCGTGGTGTCGTTGTTGAAGCCATGCTGGGTGCCGGGGTACTGGTAGGCGGTGTAGCGCACAGCTGCAGCTTTCAGGGCGGCTTCGTAAGTGGGCCAGGCGGCGTTGATGCGCTCGTCCACGGCAGCAAATTGAATCAACAGAGGGGCTTTGACCTGGCTGGCGGCACTGGCGGCTGGCTGGTTGCCATAGAAGGGTACTGCAGCCCCCAAGTCGGGCAGGCGTGTGGAGAGCATGTGGGCCACACCACCACCGTAGCAGAAGCCGACCACACCAATTTTTCCTACGACCTCGGGGCGGGCCTTAAGGAAACCGGCTGCGGCCACAAAATCCTCGGAGGTTTTGGTCTGGTCGAGTTTGGCGAACAGTTCGCGGGCCTTCTCTTCATCACCGGGATAACCGCCCAGGGGTGTCAGGGCATCGGGAGCGAAGGCGACAAAGTTATCCAGCGCCAGGCGGCGGGCGATGTCTTCGATGTGGGGATTCAGACCGCGGTTCTCATGCACTACCAGGATGCCCGGCAGGGCACCTGTGGCGTTGGCGGGGCGGGCCAGGTAGCCTTTGACTGTGCCAGAGCCGTTGGGAGACGGGAAGGAGAGGGTTTCGGTGTGGATGCGAGGATCAGTAGGGGCAACCTGCTGCGCGGCTGCGAAGTTGGGGCTGAGTGCGCCAAGCAGCATGGTGGCAGTGACACCGCCTACCGCAAACTTCTGGGCCTTTTCCAGGAAACCCCGTCGGTCCAAAGTGCCGTGCACGTAGGCATCGAACAATATGAGCAGTTCTTGATCGAAATCTTGGGCGGTTTTGCGCTGCATAGGGTGTCTCCAAAAGATTGGAGCTTATCGGCATGGCCGATTTCCGCAAAGACCGTCGAAAACTGCGGGGCTTAATTGGCCGGGCTGGTGTCCGTTTGGGTGCCGGAGGTGACGCGGCGCGCGCCGTCGAAGCGCCGTTGCCAGTAGGCGGCACGCATGTCCTCTACACGTACTTGGGCTCCACTGCGCGGGGCGTGGATGAATTTGCCATCGCCCACATAGATACCCACATGGCTGAAGGCTCTGCGCATGGTGTTGAAAAACACCAGGTCGCCGGGACGTAGATCGTTTTTATCGATGCGGTCTGTGGCGGCGGCCTGCTCATTGGCGCGACGCGGTAAGACCAAGCCGATGGTTTGCTCGTACATGGCGCGGACAAAGCCGCTGCAATCGAAGCCGGTGTCGGCCGAAGTGCCACCGAATTTGTAGGGGACGCCCAGGAATCCCATGGCGTTAACTACCAGATCCGATGCCCGGGTGCTGACGGTTTGCCGCACCTGTTCAAGCTGGTCCATCGTGTGGGTCAGTAGGCCACGATCGGCCAGCAGCTTGTCAATGTCTTCCTGGTTGGTGGATGGTGCGGCGTGTACGGACGCGCATGCGAGAGATAAAACAGCGAGCCATTTGTGCATCGGGCGAAGGTTAGGGGCTGCGTCGGGATTAGTCAAGTCTGGAGGGTTTCGTAAGCTATTGATTTGTAATGAACTTTACCATACGCTTTGTAAATGCCAGGATGCGAAATGGTTTGCCGATGCATGGCCCACCTGCGCCAGTACGGCAGTACTCGGTTCGCGGGGTAAAACCAGGGCTTATATGGCTTTTAGGCTTCTCGTGCTTTTGCGGTGAGCATGGGTAGCTATTTTTTGGATAGCAAACCGTTGGTGGGCTACCGAGGCTGCCATTGGTGTGTCCAAAACGTGTTCAGGGCATCGACGATGTCGGGCTGCGGCTCGCCCAGGTAAGAGACGCGGCCTTGCTGGTAGACCCTACCGAACAGTCGGTCGTGGTCTTCGGCATACAGCAGTGCGGCGTTGAAGTTGTTGCAGTCGTGGGGTTTGCACACCGACAACAGCAGGTATTCCATGCCAGCGATGCGAACCCGCCGTGCCGGTGGACGCGGTCCGTTGAGTTTGGCCAACCACGCTTCGCGCCCCAGCGGTCCCAGAACCCGCAAATAGTGGGCTTTGAACACCGGGTTGAGCAGGATTTTTTCGGCATCGCTCATGGGTTCGTTCTGCACGGTGTTGGTGTCTGCGCGGGGCGCGGACGCACTACTGCAGCGGCGGTACGTGGCGTTGAGCAAGGCCTTTCCCAGGGGCGCTTGCAGTGCGGCATCGGCCTGCAGGCGGATGCTGATGCCAATTTTGTCTTCAAACACCATAAAGCCAAGTACCGAACCCGAGCGCACTTCGCTTGCCAGGGTTAGCTTGAAAGCTGCAGGAGGTCGCGGGGTGGGGTACGACAGAACAACCTGCACCTTACGGCCTACCACGCGCTTGTCGCCATGTTCGACCACCAATGCATCGCGCAGAACCCGTAGACGGGGTGCGTTGGGGCTGCTGCAATAGGTGGCGTAGATGCCGCCGTATTTGCGCACCACATCGGATTTGGAATGCGCTTGGGCCCAAGCTGTGTGTGCTGCCAGGAAGAGGCTACTTGTCGCAGCCACCCAGAGTAACGGGCTGCGACGGGGAAAAAACTGCATCAAATACGCCTTTGGATCGGTGGCTGGTGGCGGTTGGGAGGAGGGCCGTCACAGCAAGATATGGCGCCGGTGGCACCACGCTCTCAGAACCCGCTTACGATTTATTCCAAGCCCCAACACTTCGTAAACAGACTCTCGGACACTGGTGCTTTGTTTGCCAGGGGTAGTGCGCCCTGGCACCGACATGTAAGCGAATGTAGCTCTGTGGTGGCAAAGTGCAAGCAGGTGCCGCGTGTCGCATGCCAACTATGTCCGGTCGGCGGCGCATTTTTTAATCCTAAGCGGACGCTTGAGACGTTTAAGTAATAAACAACTGAGGATTCATTCGTTCCAGTTTTGACGATGTGCTTTCAGAATCCAACCCATCGCACAACTTTGGAACCTTAAATCTCTATGCTGACCCGCCGCCAACTGTCCCAGACCCTGATCGCCATTGCCGTTTCGGTGGCTGGTTATGCCCATGCCCAGGCCCTTGCGCCCGTTTCCTTGCTCAATGTGTCATACGACCCGACCCGCGAGTTCTACAAGGAGTTCAACACCGCCTTCGCCAAAGAATGGCTGGCCAAAACCAAACAAGAAGTCACCGTCAAGCAGTCGCACGGCGGCTCGGGCAAGCAGGCACGTTCGGTGATTGACGGCCTGGAGGCCGATGTGGTCACCCTGGCCCTGGCCTACGACGTGAATGCGCTCAACGAGTTCGGCAAGCTGATTCCCCCCGACTGGCAAAAACGCCTGCCGCAAAACGCCTCGCCCTACACCAGCACCATCGTGTTCCTGGTGCGCAAGGGCAACCCCAAGAAAATTGCCGACTGGTCCGACCTGGTGCGCCCCGGCATCGGCATCGTTACCCCCAACCCCAAGACCTCGGGCGGCGCACGCTGGAACTACCTGGCCGCCTGGGGCTATGCCGTAAAGAAGAACGGTGCCGACGAAGCCCATGCCCGCGACTTTGTGAAAGCCCTGTACAGCAACGCCGTCACGCTGGATTCCGGTGCCCGTGGTGCCACCACCAGCTTCACCGAACGCGGCCAGGGCGATGTGCTGATCGCCTGGGAAAACGAAGCCTATCTGGCGCTGCAAGAGTTCGGCAAAGACAAGTTCGAGATCGTCACCCCCAGCCTGTCCATCCTGGCCGAGCCACCGGTGAGCGTGGTTGACAAGGTGGTGGACAAGCGCGGTACCCGCAAGGTCGCCGAAGCGTATCTGCAGTACCTGTACAGCCCGGTGGGCCAGGACCTGGCCGGCAAGAACTTCTACCGCCCCCGCGACAAGGCTGCTGCCGCCAAGTACGCCAAGCAGTTTGGTACGGTGAACCTGTTCACCATCGACGAGCTGTTCGGTGGCTGGACCAAAGCCCAGAAAACCCATTTCGCCGACGGCGGCGTGTTCGACCAGATCTACGGCAAAAAGTAAGGATTCCGGCATGTCCATTCTTCTGATTGCCGGTAGCCCGTCCGAGCGCTCGCGCTCCGCCGCCTTGCTCGATGCGGTGCAACTGCACCTGGAACTGCGCGGCGCACAGGTGGAGCGGGTGCTGATCCGCGACCTGTCGCCCCAGGCCCTGGTGCTGGCCGACGTGGCCCACCCCAGCATCGCGCAGGCGGTGGCCAAGGTGGCGCGGGCCCAGGCCATCGTGGTGGCCACGCCGATCTACAAGGCCGCCTACAGCGGTGTGCTCAAGCTGTTTCTGGACCTGCTGCCGCAGACGGCCTTCAAGGGCAAAACGGTATTGCCCATGGCCACCGGCGGCAGCCCGAACCACATGCTGGCGCTGGACTACGCGCTGCGCCCCGTGCTGCAGTCCCTGGGTGCCGACCACATCCTGTCGGGGGTGTTTGCCACCGACGGACAGGTCGTTTTGCTGCCCCCGGATGGCCACCAGCTAGACGACGACTTGGCGCAGCGCCTGCAACGTGCTGCCGGTCTGCTGCCGGTGTCCAAGGACTGGGGCAAGCACGCAGCCAACGCGCCCGTCCACTTCTCGCGCGTGCGCTGTAGCGTCTAAACGCTCCTAGGTTTCCCCTTCTTTTTGATATGGCTGCAGCGCGGCAGGGCGAAGCCTTGCCTGTGCACCACCCCAAGGACATTGTTATGACGAATTTACCCCTGATTTCCCGCCGCCGCCTGCTGGCCGCTGCCACATTGGCCGTACCCGCTTTGAACAGTTTCGCCCAGGCCCCACGGGTTTTGCGCATCGGCAACCAGAAAGGCGTGCTGAGCTTTTTGAAAGCCCGTGGCACGCTGGAAAAGCGCCTGGCCCCGCTGGGTGTCAGCGTCACCTGGACCGAGTTCAACGCCGGGCCGGTGCAGCTTGAAGCGCTCAACGTAGGCTCCATCGACTTCGGCGACGTGGGCGAAGCGCCGCCCATCTTCGCCCAGGCCGCCGGTGCGCCGCTGGTCTATGTGGCTGCCACCGTACCCCTGGTCGGCAGCGAGGCGGTGATCCTGCCCAAAGGCTCGGCTGTGCAGAAGGTTGCGGATCTCAAAGGCAAGAAAGTGGTCTACAACAAGGGCTCCAACGTGCAGTTCTTTCTGGCCAAGCTGCTGGAGAAAAACGGCCTGGCCTACAGCGACGTGCAGCACGTGCACTTGGCACCCGCCGATGCCCGCGCCGCGTTCACCCAGGGCGCGGTAGATGCCTGGGTGATCTGGGACCCGTTCTTCGCCGCCGCGCAAAAAACGCTGGATGCGCGCCTGCTGGCCGATGCCACCGGCGTGGTCAACAACCGGGGCTACTACTTCAGCTCGCGCAGTTTTTCTGACAAGAACCCCGACATCCTGCGTATTGCGGTGGAAGAGGTGACGGCCATCGACAAATGGTTTGGCACCGACCGCGCCGCCGCTGCGACGGAATACGCCGCCATCCTGGGGCTGGACCGCAGCGTGGCCGAGCTGACCTTGCAGCGCCGCGCCGTTGGCACCGTGCCCATCACCAAAGCCATCCTGGCCGAGCAGCAGGTGATCGCCGACACCTTCTTTGACCTGAAGCTGCTGCCCCGCAAGATCAGCATTCTGGAAGCCGCCCAGGCGGGCGTGGCCTGAGGAGGACGGCATGGACCAACCCAACGACCGACGCAATGTATTGCGGGTACTTGCCACCGGGGCCGCAAGTTTTGGCATTTTTAGCCCTCTAGCGCTTATTCCATCGGCGCAAGCAGCTACTAAAAATGTAGCGAGTGTGCCTTTGCAGCAACTCCGGATTGGTTACCAAAAATCCGCCGTCAACCTGGTCATCACCAAGCAACTGGGCTGGCTGGAGAAGCGCCTGCCTGCGACCAAGATCACCTGGCTGGAGTTCCCTGCCGGCCCGCAACTGCTGGAGGCCTTGTCGGTCGGCAGCCTGGAATTCGGCCTGACCGGCGACGCACCCCCGGTGTTCGCCCAGGCCGCAGGCAAAGACCTGGTCTACGTGGGGGCCGAGCCGCCCAAGCCCGACAGCTCGGCCATCCTGACGCAGACCGATTCCCCGCTGCGCACCCTGGCCGACCTGAAGGGCCGCAAGGTGGCGCTGCAAAAAGGGTCGAGCGCCCACTTTCTGCTGGTACGCGCGGTAGAAAAAGCCGGTCTGCAGTGGAGCGACATCCAGCCCATCTACCTCACGCCTGCCGATGCACGGGCCGCGTTCGAGCGCAAGAGCGTGGATGCCTGGGCCATTTGGGACCCGTTCTACGCCGCCACCGAGCTGGCCGTGCAACCCCGCGTGCTGGCCAATGGCCGGGGCCTGTCGAACAACAACTCGTTCTACCTGGCCTCACGCGAATTTGCCAGCCAGCACCCGCAGGCGATTGCTGTGCTGTTTGAAGAACTCACCCGCGCCGACCGCCTGGCGCAGGACGACCGCAAGCAGGCCATCCAGCTGATTTCCGATTTCAGCGGCCTGGACGCAGGCGTAGTCAGCCTTTTTTTGACGCGCCGCCCGCGCTCGCCCGTGGCCCCATTGGCGGCTTCCACCGTGGCCGACCAGCAGCGCGTGGCGCAGGCGTTTTTCAAGATCGGGCTGATCCCCAAACCCGTGACGGTGTTCGATGCCGTACTGAAAAGCTAATCCACTGAGGCACTTATGCAAGTTTTCTGGTTCATCCCCACCCACAGCGACAGCCGCTACCTCGGCACCGCGCAGGGCGCGCGCGAGATCGACCATGACTACCTGAAGCAGGTGGCGCAGGCCGCCGACAGCCTGGGTTATGAGGGCGTGTTGCTGCCCACGGGCCGCTCGTGTGAAGACCCCTGGGTGGTGGCAGCCAGCCTGCTGCCGGTGACCAAACGCCTGAAGTTCCTGGTGGCCGTGCGCCCCGGCCTGCACCAGCCCAGCCTGGCCGCACGCATGGCGGCCACCTTCGACCGGCTGTCTGGCGGGCGGTTGATGATCAACCTGGTGACCGGTGGCGACCAGACCGAGCTCGAAGGCGACGGCGTCTACCTGGACCACGCCCAGCGTTACCAGCAGTCGGCCGAGTTCATCCGCATCTGGCGCGAGATCCTGGCCCACAGCCATGAGGGCAAGGCGTTCAACTTCGAGGGCGAGCACCTCAGCGTCACCGGGGCCAAACTGCTGTACCCGCCGGTACAAAAGCCGTATCCGCCGGTGTATTTTGGTGGCTCGTCCGACGCGGCGCACGACCTCGCGGCCGAGCAGGTCGACACCTACCTGACCTGGGGCGAACCGCCCGCCGACGTGGCTAAAAAGGTGGCCGATGTGCGCGCCCGCGCCGCCAAGCATGGCCGCACGGTGAAGTTCGGCATCCGCCTGCACGTCATCGTGCGCGAAACCGAAGCCGAGGCCTGGGCCGCTGCCGACAGCCTGATCAGCAAGCTGGACGACGACACCGTGATCCGCGCCCAGGCCGCATTCGCCAGGATGGACTCCGCAGGCCAGCGCCGCATGGCCGCCTTGCACGGCAGTGGCAAGAAGCGCACCCGCGCCGACCTGGAAATCAGCCCCAACCTGTGGGCCGGTGTGGGCCTGGTGCGCGGTGGCGCGGGCACGGCCCTGGTGGGCGACCCGCAGACGGTGGCCGCCCGCATGCAGGAGTACGCCGATATCGGGCTGGACACCTTTGTGCTGTCCGGCTACCCGCACCTGGAAGAGGCTTACCGCTTCGCCGAGCTGGTGTTCCCGCTGTTGCCACTACAGCTGCAAGAAAAGTTGCAAGACCAGTTGCCCGGCCAGCGCCTGACCGGGCCGTTTGGCGAGGTGGTAGCCAACGAATACCTGCCCCGTGTATCGCAAAGCTAAAGGAAAAGTATGAACATCCATTCCATCCACCACGCCCAGCTGCCGTTTCGCGCAGGCGACGAGGCGCAGATCCGGCGTTTCTACAACCAGTTGATCGGCCTGACCGAGTTCCATGCCAGCGGGCCCGCCGGAACACCGCTGCGTTTTGTGGCCGGTCACCAGCGCATCGACCTGGTGCCCACCGACAACTGGCAGCCCAACCCCATCCCCAGCCCCAACTTCAGCCATTTGGCTTTCGAGGTGCAAGGCCTGCCCACGCTGCGCAACCGCCTGCTGTCGGCCGATGTCGCGCTGGAAGAAAGCCGCCCGCTGGTGGGCTACCTGCGCTTCTACGTCAAAGACCCGGCGGGCAACCAGCTGGAATTTTTGGAACCCGACGCATCGCAGGCGAGCACGGTATGAGCGGCCCCCTGACCTACGAGCGTGAGCTGCAAACCACGCCTTTCCCCACCACGGTGGCCGAAGCCCCCGACACGCCAGAGGGCGGCCCCAACCCGTTCAAAGCTTTTACTGCCAGCGTAGGCCAGGGCCTGCTGCCGTGGCTGCTGCCCATCGTGCTGGTGGTGGCCTGGCAAATTGCCAGCAGCACCGGCTGGCTGGCCACGCGCATCCTGCCCGCGCCGCTGGACGTGTTCAAAGCCGCCTGGACCCTGGCGGCCTCCGGCGAACTGGCTACGCACGTGGGCGTGAGCGCCGGTCGCGCGCTGACCGGCCTGGCCATTGGCGGCGGGCTGGGCCTGGCGCTGGGCCTGCTGACCGGTTCGGTCAAGTTCTTCGAGACCCTGCTCGACTCCAGCCTGCAGATGGTGCGCAACATCCCGGCGCTGTCGCTGATTCCGCTGGTGATTCTGTGGTTTGGCATTGACGAGACGGCCAAGCTGTTTTTGATCTCGGTGTCGGTGTTTTTCCCGATCTACCTCAACACCTTCCACGGCATCCGCAACGTGGACCCGGCCTTGATCGAGATGGGGTGCAGCTACGGCCTCACGCGCTGGCAGCTGTACCGCGACATCATCTTGCCGGGCGCGCTGTCCAGCATCCTGGTGGGCCTGCGCTTCAGTCTGGGCCTGATGTGGGTGATCTTGATCGTGGCCGAAACCATCTCGGCCCAGGCCGGCATCGGCTACCTGACCATGAACGCCCGCGAGTTTTTGCAGACCGACATCGTGCTGGTCGGCATCCTGCTCTACGCCTTGCTGGGCAAGCTGGCCGACGTGTTTGCGCGCGGCCTGGAGCGTTACTTCCTGCGCTGGCACCCAGGCTACCAAGCCGCGACCCATTGAAAGAGAACCATGTCTGATTCCACATCGTCTGAAGGCGTGCGCCTGCAACTGCAATCGCTGACCAAACGTTACGGCGAGCGCACGGTGCTGCACAACACCCAGCTCACCATTGAACCCGGCCAGTTCGTTGCCATCGTCGGGCGCAGCGGCTGCGGCAAAAGCACCTTGCTGCGGCTGGTGGCCGGGCTGGAGGCGGCCAGCGGCGGCAGCCTGCAGCTGGACGCACAGGCCATCGACGGCATCCGCGAAGACACCCGCATCATGTTCCAGGATGCACGCCTGCTGCCTTGGCGGAAGGTGATCGACAACGTGCTCATCGGCCTGCCCCCATCCGCACGCGAGCGGGGCGAAAAAGTGCTGGCCCAGGTGGGGCTGGCCGACCGCCAGAAGGACTGGCCCGCCAAGCTCTCCGGCGGCCAGCGCCAGCGTGTGGCCTTGGCCCGCGCTCTGGTGCACAACCCGCGCCTGCTGCTGCTGGACGAACCCCTGGGCGCGCTGGATGCGCTGACCCGCATCGAGATGCACCGCCTGATCGAAGGCCTGTGGGAAAAGCACCGTTTCACCGCGCTGCTGGTCACCCACGACGTGCAAGAAGCCGTGGCCCTGGCCGACCGGGTGATCCTGATCGAGGATGGCCGCATCGCGCTCGATGAAAACATCGCCCTGGCCCGCCCGCGCTGGCACGGCGACGCTGAGTTCGCCCGCATCGAAAAGCGCATCCTCGACCGCGTGCTACAGAAACCAGAGCGATCTGCGCCCGTACCACCAGCACGGGGGGGTGATTTGGCTCCTCTCTTTGGCCTAAACTGGGCGCTCTAATTTTTTCAACAAGGAGACACCATGGCCAGAGACACCACTCACTGGAAGTTTGAAACCAAGTCGGTCCACGCGGGTTATTCGCCCGACCCGACCACCCGCGCGGTAGCCCCGCCCATCTACCAAACCGTGGCCTACGCGTTCGACAGCGCACAGCACGGGGCCGACCTGTTCGACCTGAAGGTGCCGGGCAACATCTACACCCGCATCATGAACCCCACGCAGGACATTCTGGAGCAGCGCGTGGCAGCCCTGGAGGGCGGCATTGCCGCGCTGGCCCTGGCTTCCGGCCAGGCAGCGGTGACCTACGCCATCCAGACGATTGCCGAGGCGGGCGACAACATCATCAGCAGCACCGCGCTGTACGGCGGCACCTACAACCTGTTTGCCCACACGCTGCCGCAGTTTGGCATCACCACCCGTTTTGCCGACCACCGCGACCCGGCCAGCTTCGAAGGCCTGTTCGACGACAAGACCAAGGCCGTGTTTGTCGAGTCGCTGGGCAACCCCGCAGGCAACGTGACCGACATCGCCGCCATTGCCGAAATCGCCCACCGCCACGGCGTGCCGCTGATTGTGGACAACACCGTGCCCAGCCCCTATCTGAGCCGCCCCATCGAGCACGGGGCCGACATCGTGGTGCACTCGCTCACCAAGTACCTGGGCGGCCACGGCACCAGCCTGGGCGGCGCGATTGTGGATTCGGGCAAGTTCCCCTGGGCCCAGCACAAGGCCCGCTTCAAGCGCCTGAACGAACCCGACCCCAGCTACCACGGCGTGGTCTACACCGAGGCCCTGGGCGCTGCCGCCTACATTGGCCGCGCCCGCGTAGTGCCGCTGCGCAATACCGGCGCGGCCATCTCGCCGTTCAACGCCTTCCTGATCCTGCAAGGCATCGAAACCCTGGCCCTGCGCATGGACCGCATCAACAGCAACACCCTGGCCATCGCCCAGCACCTGCAAAAGGCGGCCAAGGTGCAGTGGGTCAACTACGCGGGCCTGGAAGACCACCCCGACCACGCGCTGGCGAAGAAGTACCTGGGCGGCAAGGCCTCGGGCATCCTGACTTTCGGCGTGGGGGGAGGGCGCGAAGCCGGGGCCCGTTTCCTCGATGCCCTGCAGCTCTTCACCCGCCTGGTCAACATCGGCGATGTGCGTTCGCTGGCCACCCACCCCGCGTCCACCACCCACCGCCAGCTCAACCCGGCCGAGCTGGCCAAGGCCGGTGTGTCGGAGGAGACGGTGCGCCTGTCGGTGGGTATCGAGCACATCGACGACCTGCTGGCCGACCTCGACCAGGCCCTGGCCGCCGTGTGACGGATTTATAAGAAAAGTGCTGCTGGCGCCTATGGAATGGGCGTAAGAAGCTCTTTATTTAATAGCAAACTTTTTTAACCCCAGGAGTATTCCCATGACCATCCAAGCCATCAACGTCCGTAACCAGTTCCGCGGCAAGATCAAAGAAATCATCCGCGGTGACGTGGTGTCTGAAATCGACGTCGAAACCCCCTGGGGCATCGTCACCTCGGTCATCACCACCCGTTCGGTCAATGACCTGGACCTGAAGATTGGCAGCGACGTGGTGGCGCTGGTGAAGTCCACCGAGGTGTCTATCGCCAAGCTGTAGGCGCTATGGGGCGACGGCGAGACAATCCTCCCGTCGCCTTGTGTAAATTGATATTTACGTCAATAATGTTCAGTAACTGGCTATTATTGACGTAAATATCAAGTGCAAACCCTCCAAGAACTCGGTGCCGCCCTGGCGGTACGCCGCAAGCTTTTGGGCCTGAAACAGGCCGATGTGGCAACCCAGGCCGGGGTCACGGCCGAATCCTTGTCGCGCTTCGAACGGGGCCGGGCGGCAGAATTCGGCTCGCGCAAGCTGCTGGCCGTGCTGGCCGTGCTGGGGGCCGAGCTGGACATCGTGGCGCAAGGCCAGTCGGGCACGCTGGACGAGCTGCGGCGTGAACGCAGCCAGGGAAGCATCTGATGCCCTTGTGCGTATACGTGCAGGGCCGCGCTGTTGCCACGCTGGAGCAGGTGGGCGACTTTAAAAGCGTGCTCACCTACCACCCGCAGGTTGCGGCAGACGACTGCGTGTCGCTCACCATGCCGGTACGTACCGAGTCCTATGTGTGGGACGACACCTTGCCGCCCGTGCTGCAAATGAATCTGCCCGAAGGTTATTTGCTCCAGGTGCTGCAGGAGCAGTTTGGTCCGCACGTGGGGGCCAGCCCGCTGGCCTTGCTGTCCGTCATTGGGCGCAATATGGTGGGCCGGGTGCAGGTGGCCGCCGCAGACGCTGATTTGAACGCACCGGCCCAGCCGCTGGAAGTGGCCGCGCTGCTCAAGGGCGACAACTCCGAGGCCGCTTTTGCCGCGCTGGTGCGGGCGCACGCTACCAGCGGGGTGTCGGGCGTGGTGCCCAAATTTCTGGATGCCGACCTGGAAGACTTTGCTAGCCCGCTGGCCGCGCACAAAAAAGCCAGCGTCGTCACCCACCGCCACATCATCAAGGGCTCCAGCAGGCAACTGCCTTTCGTCGCCCTGAACGAACACCTGTGCATGCAGGTGGCCCGCCGCGTACTGCCCGCTGCCGCCACCGAAGTGTCGGACGACGGCCAGGCCCTGGTGGTGCACCGCTTTGATGTGGACGCAGATGGCCAGGCCCATTGGGGTATGGAAGACTTTTGCGCCTTGCTGGGCCTGCGCCCTGCCGCCAAGTACGACACCACCTGGGAGCGCATCGCCCGCGCTGTGCGCGACCACGTGCCTGGCCCCCAGCGGCTGCAGACCTACCGGCAACTCGCCACCACCTTGCTGCTCACCTACGCGCTGCGCAACGCCGACTGCCACGCCAAAAACCTGGCGCTGCTCTACACCCGGCGTGCCGATGCCCACTTGTCACCCGCCTACGACATGCTCACCACCAGCGTGTACGCGGGCTACCAGCACAACCCGCCGGGCATCGAGTTCATGGGCAAAAAGACATGGACACCGGGCAAGAACCTGCAAAAGTTCATCGCCGCCACCTTCGGCATTCCGCCCCGGGAGCAGCAGCAGATGGTGCAAGCCATTAGCGATGCCTTGGCCGATGTTGGCCCCCTGGTGCGCCAGGCCATGCTGCAGCACCCCGGCTTCGCCGACATTGGCAAACGCATGCTGCTGGCCTGGGCCGAGGGCGTGCAGGGCCTGCGCGACCAGCGGGTTTACGCCGTGGGCGACTGGGTGGCCGGTGCCGCCTTTGAAGACTTTTCACCACCACCCAAGTTGAAAGCCGACAGCCCGAAGATCGGTCGCTCCCCTTTGTTGGGTAAGCGTTAAATTTGTGCATGAAATTGGCAGATAGCGCTTATCCCAAAAGCGTGAGCAGCTCTTTATTCCATAGCATTCAGCCCGTGATCGGAAACCCCGTATCAAACGTCTCCCGCACGTCCAGCCTCTGCTTGACCAGCCCTACCTCCTGGTAGAAGTCGGCGGTGCGCTGCTGGTCGGCGACTACCTGCGCGTCGATGGCTTGCCAGCGGGTTTGGCGGCGTTCGAACTGCAGGCGGGCGGCATCGGCGGGGATGCCGATGATGCGGGCCAGGCTGGCGCTGAATTCGGTCGGATGCTGGGTGGCCCAGATTTGGGCGCGCACAAGGCGCTGGTGGATGTCTTTCAGTGCGGCGCGTTTGTCGCGCAGGGCGTTGTCGGTGGCGGCCAGAAAGCTCAGGCCCGTGGACAGGCTGCGCCCGTTCACCAGCACGCGGGCGTGGCCGCCGGTTTCGGCCAGCGCGGTGTAGGGCTCCCAGGTGGCCCAGGCATCGACCGAGCCTTGGGTCAGGGCCAGTTTGGCATCGGGCGGGGCGAGAAAGCGCAGGTTGATGTCGTCGGGCTTCAGGCCCACCGAGGCCAGCGCCTTGAGCGTCACGAAGTGGCCGATGGAGCCGCGGTTGGTGGCCACGCTTTTGCCTTTGAGGCTGCTGGCATTTTTGAGCGGCGAGTTGGGCGCCACCAGCACTGCCGTGCCATACGCATCGGACCGGTTCGCGGCAAACGCCTTGACGCGGCTGCCTGCGGCCAGGGTAAAGAGCAAGGGCGCGTCGCCAATGGGGCCGAAGTCCACCGCGTCGGCGTTCAGGGCCTCGGCCAGGGGCGCGGCTGCCGGGAATTCGGTCCACTGGATGTCGTAAGGCAGGGTCTTGAGCTCGCCTGCGGCGTCCAGCAGGGCGCGCAGGCCGCCCTTTTGGTCGCCCGCGCGCAGCAGCACCTTGGTTTGGCTGTGGCCCAGCACGGGGGAGAGGAAGGCCGCAGCCGACAGGAATTGTTGGAAGGTACGTCTTTGCATGGTGTGGAAGCTCCGGTTAAGAAATCAGGATGTGGCGGCCTGCGGCAATGCGGGCGCTGTCGTCTTGCGGCGTGTGGATACGCCCGCACAGCACGTCGCGCAGGTGGCGTTGCAGCGGGTGGTGGCGCGACAGGCCGTGGTTGCCCGCCAGCGACAGCGCGGCTTCCACCGCCTGCACGGCGTTGTTCGTCAGCACGGACTTGAGGAGGCCGCTGTCGGCGGCGGACACCGGCACGCCCGTGTCCATGTCGCGCGCCAAACCTGTCAGCAGGCGGTCGTTGGCCAGCAGCAGGGCCTGGATGCCGCCTACGGTTTCTTGCGCGCGGGGCAGGGTGGCCAGTGCGGCGCCCAGGTTGGCGGGTTTGCGCTGGCGCAGGAAGTCCACCGTCCAGTCGCGGGCGGCGCGGGCTACACCGGTGTACAGCGCGCCCAGCAGCACGGCCATGTCGGCCTGCAAACCGGCGTCTGCGCCGCCCCAGTCCTGGGGCTCGCGCAGGTCGATGGCGTTGTCCAGGTCGACCAGCACATCGTCAAACACCACGTCGTGGCTGCCGCTGGCGCGCAGGCCCAGGTGGTCCCAGGTGTCCACGATGCGGGTGCCGGGCAGACCGGCGGGTACCAGCAGCGTGCCCACGCGCGGCGTGGCCTCGTCGGTGCGCAGCCACACCGCGTACCAGCGCAGAATGGGCGCGCCGGTGGAATACAGCTTGTGGCCCGTGACGCGCCAGCCGTCGGGGGTCCAGCGCGCGGTGGTGCTAGGCAGGCCGCCGCGGGCGGGCGAACCCAGCTCGGGCTCGACGCGCAGGGCGTTGACTAGCGACACGCCACTGACCGACTCGCGTACCAGCCGCTCGGCCAGATGCTGCGGCCACGAGCGACCTGGTTGGCCCGCCGGGCTGGTCTGGCCCATGCTGCGGTGCTGGATGTACTGCATCACCAGCACCAGAGCGGTGGCCGGGCAGCCGTAGCCCACTGCGCCAATCACTTCGCCCAGCTGTGCCAGCGTGGCCCCCTGGCCGCCCAGATGGCGGGGTGCGGCCAGGGCCAGCAGACCGGCCTGCTGGAGTGCGGCGAAGTTGTCGAACGGAAAGCTGGCATCGCGGTCGTGGGTATCGGCGCGGGCCGCAAACTCCACCGCCAGGGTGCGGGCCAACTGGCCGGGGTTGAGCGAGGCATTCATGGCAACCCCACTCAGGCGGCTTTGAGCGCCAAGTGCTCTGCCTGCCGTTCGCGCTCGGCCACCTTTTGGCGCACCAGGGGCAGCAGGTCGCGGCCATAGGTGATGGTGTCCACCAGCGGGTCGAAGCCGCGGATCAAAAAGGTGGTGATGCCCAGGTCGTAGTACTTCAGCAGCGCGTCGGCCACCTGCTCGGGCGTGCCCACCAGCGAGGTGGAGTTGGAGCGGCCCCCGTTTTCGCGCGCCAGCGCGGTCCACAGGTGTGCGTCCACGCGGTCGCCCTGGGCGGCATCGGCCAGCAGGCGGCGTGCGCCTTCGCTTTGCTGCGGGCCACCGCGCGAGAAGCCCTGGCTGACCTTCAGGCGGCGGGTGTCTTCCAGAATCTGCTCGGCCTTGGCCCAGGCTTCGGCTTCGGTGGCTCCCAGGATGG
Source organism: uncultured Albidiferax sp. (assembly GCA_963512645.1). Taxonomy (GTDB): domain Bacteria; phylum Pseudomonadota; class Gammaproteobacteria; order Burkholderiales; family Burkholderiaceae_C; genus Rhodoferax_B. Next base: position 109,024 of record CAUPNM010000012.1, read on the forward strand.
GGCGGAACGAGATGCTGAACTCCACCGTGCGGCCATGCTGCGCAGCGGCGGCCCGCACCTGGCGCACCAGGTCACCGGCCTGTGCCAGCGATTCGCCCCACAGGGCGTACACGTCGGCATGTTTGCCCGCCACCTGCAGCGCGGGAGCGGAGGCACCGCCAAAGAAAATCGGCACATAGGGCGACTGCACCGGCTTCACCTCCGACCACGCGCCCTTGGCCTGGTAGTAGGTGCCATCGTGGTCAAACGGCTGATCGGAGGTCCACACCCGGCGCAGCAGGCCGATGTATTCGTCGCTGCGGGCGTAGCGCTCGTCGTGGCCCAGGAAGTCGCCGTCGCGCTGCTGGTCTTCGTCCGACCCGCCGGTGATGTAGTGCACGGCCACGCGGCCATTGGTGTAGTTGTCCAGCGTGGCCAGCTGCCGGGCCGACAGCGTGGGCGACACAAAGCCGGGGCGGTGTGCCAGCAGGAAGTGGATCTTTTGCGTCACCGAGGCGGCGTAGGCCACCGTGAGCAAGGTGTCGGGGCTGGTGGCGCTGGCGGGCACCAGGATGCGGTCAAAACCCGCATGCTCGTGCGCCTGGGCAAACACCCGCACATACGCAGGGTCTACCGCCGGGCCGGTGTGGGGAATGGTTTCAGAAACCTCGTGCGGCTGGATCATGCCGATGAACTGGACACCCATGTGAACTCCTTGTTGTGGATTGATGGGGGAACTATAGAAGCGATGCGTTGCTGCGACAACGAAGAAAACCGTGTGTCGTCATGCGGTTTCTGATTTCGATGGCTAGTGTGGAAACCCGCCGCGCAGCAGCCGCACCGGCTCGTCGTCCATGCGGCGGATCAGGCCGTCCAGGCCATCACTTAAAGAGGCTTCTGGGGCTGCGCTGGCCACGGTGGTGGTGCGGCACACCAGGTCGTTCACCGACCACGCCGCCTTGCCCGGCTGGCCCCGGGCGCGCAGCCAACCGCCCCGGTCTACCAGCAATTGGTTGCCTGCCAACTGCGCGGTAGGTACGCCCACGACCAGGGCCAGGGCGGTGCGCAGGGCCGGGGCATCGGCCTGGCACTCGGCATCGGGCGCGGCAATACCCACATGCACAGTGACCAGCCGGGGGTCGTCTTGCAGGCTGTCTGCGTCGGCGGCTATGCGCAGCCGTTGGCCGACCAGGCTGCGCACATTGCGGTGTTGGCCGGTGCGGCAAAGCACGCGGGCATCGGGCATGCGCACCGGGTAGGTCCAGGCACCGGATTCCTGCAGCGTCTGGCCCGAGGCGTTAGCCTGCAGGTAGTCCAGCACCTGCCACACCTGGGTGTCGCTGAGCTGCTGGTCAAAACCGGGCATGGTGGTCCTGCCATCACGGGCCTGCATGCCGTGGCGCACGCGCCAGAAGAGTTCGCCGTCCAGCCGTTTCCATAGCAGCGAGCCGTTCAGCGTGGGCGGCCACATCGGCAGTTGGGCGGCATCCACGCCTTCGCCTTTGCCGTCCTCGCCGTGGCAGTGCAGGCACTGCTGCTGGTACACCGCCTGGCCGCGCACGATGCTGTCTGCCGTGAAGCCGCTGGGCGATGTGTGCAGGCTGGTGGGCACGGCGGGGGCCAGCAGTAACTGGCTTTCGGGCCAAGGGGCCAGCAACATCACAGCGACAGCGCCTGTCCACAGACCGTAGCGTGCCCGCTGCCAAAAAAGCGATACCGCCAAAGTGAGCAGGGCCAGCAGCAGACAGGCCAGCGAGGTGACCACCCGCCGTGCATGGCCTGCGTCCAGCGCCAGCATTTCCCCGGCGATGCGCTGCGCAAACGGCCAACTGGGCTGGCCGTGGATATCGGGGGCCAGCCCCAGGGCGTGCAGCAGCGCCCGCAGGCCGAGCTGGGCTTCTTGCAGCCAGGCCAGCAGCCCGTTCAGCCCCTCGGGCGATAGAGTTGTCAACCGGGGTCTACCAGCTCGCGGCCAGGCCCAGCAGCGACAAGGCCTGGTGCCGCAGCTCTGCCAGCCGCGGGTCGCCCCGGTGGCGCGGATAGGGCAGGTCGTTGACCAGTACCTGCCGGATGCGCGCAGGCCGGTCGGACAGCACGACCACGCGCTGTGCCATGAACAAGGCCTCTTCCACATCGTGCGTGACGAGTAGCGTGGAAAAGCCCTTGCGCTGCCACAGCTCAACCAGCTCGGTCTGCATGGCCAGGCGGGTCAGCGCATCCAGCTTGCCCAGCGGCTCGTCCAGCACCAGCAGGCTGGGGTCGTTGACCAGAGCGCGGGCCAGTGCCACGCGCTGCGCCATCCCGCCCGACAACTGGTGCGGCAGAGCCTTGGCAAAGCTTTGCAGGCCCACCAGTGCCAGCGCTTCGTCCACGCGATGGCCCTGGGTTTTGAGCAGGCCGCGTGCCTGCAGGCCCAGCGCCACGTTGTCCCACACGCTGCGCCAGGGGAACAGCGTGGGGTCCTGGAACACGACGATGCGCGACGGGTCGGGCTGGGTGATGGCCTGGCCGTCGTGCTGCAGGCTGCCGGCGGTGGCGGGTTCCAGCCCGGCCACCAGGCGCAGCAGGGTGGACTTGCCGCAGCCGCTGGGGCCCAGCAGGGCGACAAATTCACCGGGCTGGATGTCCAGGTCCAGGTCGGCGATCACCTGCAGGGGACCACCGGGTAATTCAAACCAGTGGCTGACGTTGCGCACTGCAATGTGCGCGCCGGTGGTGGTGGTGGTGGAAGTTTGCACGGGGGCTACCATTTCACAATTCCTTTTTGCCAGAACAGCACCCGGTCGCGCAGCAGAAACAGCAGGCTGATCAGCCCGGAAAACAGCAGTGCCATCACCAGCAGCGCGGCGTACATGTTGGGGTAGGCGGCCCAGCCTTGGGCCCAGGTCAGGTACCAGCCCAGACCGGCTTTGACACCCAGCATCTCGGCCACCACCAGCGTCGCAAACGCATGGCCCAGGCCCATGAACAGCCCCACAAACACCTGGGGCAGTGCGGCCGGAATAGCCACCCGCAGCACCAGAAACCAGGGCGATGCGCCCAGGGTGCGGGCCACGTCATAGAAGTTTTTGTTGACACTGGCCACACCCGACGAGGTGAGGATGGCCACCGGAAACGCCGTGCCAATCGCAATCAAAAAGATGGCCGTGGACCAGCTGGACGGAAAGAAGTAGAACGAGATCGGCAGCAAGGCCGTGGTGGGCAGCGGCCCCAGCACGCGCAGCACCGGGTGCACCCAGTAATTGGCCCGGCGCGACCAGCCAATCAGCACCCCGACCAGAAAGCCTGCGGAGGCACCGATGCCAATGCCCAGCGCCAGTAGTTGCAGCGAATGCGCCGCGCTCTCCAGCAGGCGCGCCCAGTCAGTGATGTAGACCTCGGCCAGGCTCTGCGGCGGTGCGAAAAAAGGCGGCGGCAGCGTGCCCAGCTTGGCGGTAAATATCTCCCACACGCCCAGGCCCAGCGCCAGTGCAATCAGCCATGGCCCCAGCACACGGACCTTGGCGGGCGCGGACGGGGTGAGCCCCAGCACCAGCAGGGCCACAGCCACCACCCCGGCGAACCAGGCGAATTCGGTGGTGTAGGCCCACTCGTTAAAGCCCTGTGGCTTGTTGGGCCACAGCGCCGTGAGCAGCCCCAGCGCGCCCCAGGCCAGGGCGGCGGTAAGGCCTGTCCACCAGGGGGTGTAGGTGGACGCGACCCGTGCCGCGGGTCGGTTGCGCTGCCGCGGCAAGGCGGGGGCAGGCAGGTGAAAGGCGTTTTCAGCGGTGGCCATGGTGTCAGCCCAAAACGTCGGCGTACACGTACTCGGCAAACCGCACGGGGTCGGTGCCGGGCTTGAGCACGCCCACCAGCTTGAAGTCGCGGGCGTAGAACTCGATCTCTTTTTTTAGGTCGTTGCCGCTGGGGTGGTTGCGGTGCGTCAGCGTGCCCAGCACGGCGCGCAGGTCTTCTACCGGCACCTTGGAATAGGGGCTGTAGATGCGGGCGGTCTCGTTGGGGTAGTTGGCGATGAAGTCCGATGCCTCGGTGATGGCGCGGGCCAGCGCGGCGGCGGCGGGCTTGTCGTTGCGCACCAACTTGCCGCTCACGCCCACGACGCAGCAGGTTTTGTTGGCGTATTCGCCCGACAGGTTGGTGGCCAGCTCGACCAGGCCCTTGGTGCGGCGCTCCACCAGAAACAGGTTCGGGTCGCCATCGGCAATGGCCTGGGCTTCGCCTTTTTCCACCGCCAGGCCCAGCATGTCGGCGGGAAACTGGCGCCAGCTCACGTCTTTTTCCGGGTCCAGCCCGGCCTTGACCAGCAGCACCGAGAAGAAATTTTTGCCCGGGCTGTTCAGGTCCGACACCGCAATCGTCTTCCCCTTGAGCTTGGCCAGGCTGGTCACGCCCGCCGGGGCGTAGCCCACCAGCCGGGTGCAGCCGCCGTGCGAGCTGCTGACCAGCTTCACGTCAAAGCCCGACTCCAGCGGCTTGATCCAGCGGTGCACCATGCCCACGCCGGCATCGGCCTTGCTGGTGGCAATGCTCTCCAGCAACTGGTCGGTAGAGCCCGCAAAGTTGACCAGCTCTACGTTCAAACCGTGCTTTTCGAAAATGCCGCGCTCCAGCGCCACCGGCACTGCCGAGAGGCAGACCGCGCCCGCGTTCCAGGCCAGTTTGATGTCGCGCAGCTTGCCTGCCGCCCGCACATTGCGCCCCGCGATGGCCGCCGCGCCTGCCACACCGGCCAGGCCAGCAGCCCGCAGCCATTGGCGGCGGGACCAGGGGGGAATCAAACCCGGGTGAGGGGAATAAGTGTGCATGCCGTACCTCTTTGAAAATCTTGGATGGATGGCGATTGCACCGGATTTCGCGCCCCATGGGAAAGAAGGAAAACAGGAATCCATATGCAAAGAATCCGCACGCAGGTACGGCGATTTGGGGTGCAATGGCGGCAACTCTTTCTAGACTTCCATGACCACTCCGCTGCCCCTCAAAACTTACCTGGACGTGCGCCAGGCCCTGCTCGAAAAGCAAGAAATCGCCCTGATCGACGTGCGTGAAGAAGACCCCTTCGCCCAGGCCCACCCGCTGTTTGCCAGCAACATTGCCGCCGGACACATCGAGCTGTATGCCTGGAGCCGCATCCCGCGCCGCGACACCCTCATCGTGCTGCTGGACAACGGCGAAGGCCTGGCCGCCCCGGCGGCCCGCACGCTGCAAAAGCTGGGTTACACCGACGTGGCGCTGCTCGCCGGTGGCCTGCAAGGCTGGGTGGAGGCGGGCGGCGAAATTTTCAAAGACGTGAACGTGCCCAGCAAGGCCTTTGGCGAGCTGGTGGAGGCGCAGCGCCACACGCCGTCGCTCTCGGCCGAAGAAGTCAAAGCCCTGATCGACCGCCAGGCCGATGTGGTGGTGCTGGATGCCCGCCGCTTTGACGAATACCAGACCATGAGCATCCCCAGCGGCATCAGCGTGCCCGGCGCCGAGCTGGTGCTGCGCGCCCAGGCCCTGGCCCCCAACCCCAGCACCCGCATCATCGTCAACTGCGCGGGCCGCACCCGCAGCATCATCGGCACCCAGTCGCTGGTGAATGCGGGCATTCCCAACCCGGTAGCGGCCTTGCGCAACGGCACCATCGGCTGGACGCTGGCGGGCCAGACCCTGGACCACGGAGCCACCCGCCAGGGCCGCAGCACCACCGAACACACCAGCCCCGATGCCGCCCGCCAGGCCCGCGCCGTGGCCGACCGCGCCGGTGTGCAGCGCGCCCAGCCCGCCGACCTGGCCCGCCTCAAAGCCGACACCTCGCGCACCACCTACCTGCTGGACGTGCGCACCGCCGAAGAATTTGCCACCGGCCATTTGCCCGGCTTTCGCAACGCCCCCGGTGGCCAGCTGGTGCAGGAAACCGATGTAACCGCCCCCGTGCGCGGTGCCCGCATCGTGCTGGCCGATACCGATGGTGTCCGTGCCAACATGACCGCATCCTGGCTGGCGCAAATGGCCTGGGACGTATGGGTGCTGGACGGCACCCAGCCCGCCGACTGGAGCGCCACCGGCCCCACTGCAGATACGCTGCCCGACCCCGAAGGCCCCATCGCCGCCACCGACCCGGCCCAGCTCTCCGCCTGGCTTCAAGCCGGGCCCGACGGCACCACCGCCGTGCTGGACCTGACCACCAGCGTCAACTACGTGAAACGCCACACTCCCGGTGCCTGGTACGCATCCCGCACCGGCCTGGCTGCCGCATTGGCGAATATTCCACCCGCCCACCGCTACGTGCTCACCTGCGGCAGCAGCCTGCTGGCCCGCTACGCCGTTGCCGATGTGGCCCGCCTAACTGGCGCGGAAGTGTGGGTGCTGCAAGGCGGCTCCGCCGCCTGGATCGCCGCAGGCCTGCCCCTGGAAGAAGGCGAAACCCGCCTGGCCTCCCCGCGCACAGACCGCTACCGCCGCCCCTACGAAGGCACCGACAGCCCGCGGGCGGCGATGCAGGGGTATCTGGACTGGGAATACGGGCTGGTGGAGCAACTGGGGCGGGACGGGACGCATGGGTTCAGGGTGATTTGAACGCTGCGTTTTAGATTTGATATTGAATATGTAACTGCTCGTGCTGGTTGGATAAGCGCGGGTAGCACTTTCTTATGAAATCTAATTGTCAGCAGAAAAAAGCTAAAAGGCTATTTGACAATAGCCCTTAGAAGTTTTCCATCTGGTTTCTCAACGCCGCTGCTCAGCCGAAGTCGAAGGCGGTCGGATGCAGCGGACGGTTAGACGGTGTCATTCCAGCGCCATTTTTTGATAAGCGATGGGTCAACGTCGGTCTCAAGGAGAGTTTGAGTTCGATTCATGTCGATTTCCATTTCTGTGTCATCAATCTCCGCTCCGAATAAAACATGTGCCTCCCCAACCACCGCACCAACATAGTTCAGCGTTTGTAAGCACAAACTGAGCACCTCCGGTTCGCCGAGTTCCTCCACGATCCACGTTCTATGGATGCCGAATTGCTCCCAAGGCTGCGAATGCTCTTCATCGATAAAAAATCCAACGCGATGCTTTAGTCGTTCCAATATCCACTCTGATGGGGCAAGAAGCGGCACCGGGTGTTGCATTCCGAGCTTGAAGCGACGGCCGCGAAAGATGCCGGACAGCGCAGTGCTCCGCGCCTTCAGCGAGCTCTGCTTCACAACAACGTTCCGAGCTTGAACAAATCGTCGCAGTAGGTCGCTTTGCCTCATTTCCGCCTGTTTGAGCGTGTACCAGGAGTCAAAGGCATGCGGCTTGTCCGACTCACTTTGCAACATGAATGTGATGTTTCGCAATGCCTGAATAAATGCGTTCAGATTGAATTGAAACTCCAACGGCACGTGGTAAAGCTCGGCGCATTTTCCTAAAAAATAGGCCGCCTCTTTAAATTTCTGATGCGTGTCTGGGATTGGGCACTCTCCTAGGTCGTTCAAATCAGAGATTCCTTGGCCATATAACGAGATATGCACGGTAAAACCTGCGGTTTAAATTGGCTGCTAAGGTTTAAATCATCCATAAAGATCTCCTAAAGTGGCTTGCAGCCTTGGCTTTTGTGGTCATTCCCGATTGTTATACCGGTATAGAAATCTTGACAAACCCCGCAGGCCCACCGATTGTGCGCGACGTGGGCCTTTGGACATACCGGGACTTAGTCGAAGCTTGGCCTCATGGCATGTGTGATTTCGATACAGGTGGTTTTGCTACTAAATAAAGAGCTGCTTGCGCCTGTTGGATAAGCACAGGCAGCTCTTTTTTGTGAAATCCAACGGCCAACGGAGAAGGGCTGGACATCATCGATTGCTGCACTCGGTAACTTCGCTGCAGATGGACCCAAACGCGGCGATGGGGTCCGTGGCGCGCGTAATCGACCGACCGATGACGAGATGCGTGGCTCCCGCCAGAATGGCCTGTGTGGGCGTGGCTGTGCGGGTTTGGTCGCTCTTGGCTTCACCTGCCAACTGCGTGCCTGGCGTGACGATCAGCATGGCCGCTGGCAACACTTGGCGCAGCCGCATGGCCTCTTGCGGCGAAGCGACGACTCCATGGCAACCAGCTGACACGGCAAGCAACGCGAGCCTCTCGACCTGCTCCAGGATCGACCCGGAGATTCCGATGTCTGCCAGGTCCTGCTCTCCCATGCTCGTGATGACCGTGAGTGCCAGCACCTGAAGATGGGGAAAAGGCCGCGCAGCCTCGACGGCGGCCCGAAGCACGGCTGTGCCTGCGGATGCATGCACCGTGACCATGGCTACGCCAAGCTGACCCGCTACCGTGACAGCACCGGCAACGGAGTTGGGAATTTCGTGCAGCTTGAGGTCTAGGAATACGCGCTTTCCTTGGCCTGTGAGCCAACGAATGATGGAGGTCCCCGCAGCAGTGAGCAGCTGAAGGCCTACTTTGTAGGAAGAAGCTTGCGCACCCAGTTGTTCGACAAGCTCCATGGCCTCGGCTTCGCTGTCGAAATCGAGCGCAATGATGACGCGGTCATTGGGTTGCATGCTGTTGTTCCAGGAGGGATTGCAACGGCGCTCAATGTTCGAGTTCACCGGCTCGGCGAGGGCGAGTCCGGTGCAATGAGGGGTTCGGCATCAGTTTCAACCTGTACTCCACGAACGATTTCCCCATCACTGAGTACGTCGGCGCGAAGCCCGCCACGGCCAATCCAGCGTTTGACGACAGAGGGTGTTGTAAGCGATGCGCTGCTTAGAGCGCTGCCCAGAATCACACAGGGCTCGCAAAGCTCTACGCCCCGCAACTTCACGTCACCGATGGTGAATTCGCGGTTCACCAGATCGTTTAGCCGAACTCCTCGGGTAATCAAGTTCCTACGCGTAAGCGATAGATCCGGGGCCCGCGCCTGCTCGGCGCAGAAGCGTTCAATCTCTTCGGCCTCCACCAGCGTCAGGTTCTGTCCTGGGTGCCTATTGACACCGAAGTTTCTGTCGCCCACAACGCCCATTCCACCGTGAAGCGCTATCTGCTCACACTCGACCTGTGCGGCACCACGCTCGGGGCTTATGAAAATCCGTTCAACGATCATCGATTGCTCCTGACATCTAGCGAGATGCACACCGCAAAACCTGCAGTCTAAATTGGCTGTTGACGTTTAAATTAGCCATAGAGATCACCCGGGTGCACTTTTGATGCAGGCGGTTTTGCTACCAAATAAAGAGCTGCTTGTGCTTGCCTAATAAGCACAAGCAGCACTTTTCTCATCGAACTCTATTTCTGGCAGAAGACTTCAAGCCTTGGCCGCCATCACATACCGTGCAAAGCTGTCCAAAATGGCCTGCCAGCCCGCGCGCTGTTGCTCTTCGGGGTAGACGTTTTCGGCGTCGAAGGTCACCGTCACCGTGACACCCGTGGTGCTGTCTGCAAACTCCACCACGCCGGTGCGCTCGCCAAAGCGGTACTCCAGCAGGTGGGGTGCCTCGACCCGGGTGTATTCGCCCGCAAAGTCGAAGCCAAACGAGCCGTCTTTGGCCTCCATGCGCGACGCAAACTTGCCGCCCACCCGCAGGTCCACCACAGAGGCCGTGGTGTGCCAGTCGGGCGAGGCGGTGTTCCAGACCTTGATGGATTCGGGGTCGTTGTACGCGGCCCAGACGGTGTCGATGGGCGCGGCAACCAGGGTGGATACGGTGATGCGCATGGGGGCTCCTAGGGTGTGTGGGTTGTGGGGCCCACCCACCTTTGGATGGCATCGACCGAATCGAACGGGCCACTGTTGAAGCAAATTTTGGCATGCGGCGCGCAGGCATGTACCGTGTTGACCAGTTTTTCAAACAGGTGCAGGTAGTCTGGAATGGTGCGCACGCCCGCGCCAACCAGCACGCAGTGGCGGGGCTTGGCCGCGAGGAGCTTGCGCAGTGTCGAATCCGCCGCGTCGGCGCTCTCGATCAGGCCCAGTTCGGCGTCGTAGCCCAGGGCTTCCAGCCGGACCCGGTCGGCTTCAAATCCGGCCCACAGCTTGTCGGGCGTGAGGCCGGGCCATTTGCTGTAGTCCACAGCGTTGGGGTGCCAGCCAACCATCAATACGGCGCTCTTTTCGACCATGGTTCTCCTCAAGGGGGATGCTGCGCAAAAACACGCCCGACGATTTTGCGCGCGAGGCCAGCCATCGGTCGCGCTGAGATTGAAACGGAATGTGTCCAGAGCCGGGGTGCAGGCGGTACCGGCAGCATTGCTACTGAATAAATAGCTGCTCGTGCTTATGGATTGGGCACGAGAGGCACTTTTTATGACGATCTTCGAATGGCTGCCAGAACTTTCTGCGCTTCGGCCGTGGGGTGGCGCAGGCCCCCGTTTGGGTGGCCCCATGCAATGTTTGGCCCGGGGTTGATCCAGCGCATGGTGGAGGGCTGGCAGTTCCGGCAAGCTGAGAGGCATGGGCGCAGGTCACAAAGCGCCAAGCTTGCACTCCACTACTTACGAGGATACCCATGGAAGTCAAAGTTTTCGGCCCGGGTTGCAGCAAATGCCGCAGCACCATCGCCATGGTTGGGCGGGCGGCCCAGGACCTGGGGGTGGCCGTTGAAATCGTCACGGTGGAGGACCCCCGCGCGATCTTGCGCGCAGGTATCACCGCCACACCCGCGGTCGCTATGGGCGGCAAGGTGCTGCACAGCGGAGGCCTGCCTTCGTTGGAAGAGGTGAAGGGCTGGCTTGCGCCTGCGGCCCGGCCCATGGCGTTTCTGGGCCAGGCGACGCACTACCTGTTCTTTACCGGCAAGGGCGGTGTCGGCAAGACCTCGCTGTCCACCGCCGCCGCGCTGACCCTGGCCGACGCGGGCCGGCGGGTGCTGCTGGTCAGTACCGACACCGCGTCCAACCTGGACGAGATGCTGGGCGTGGCCTTGCGCAATGTGCCCACGGCCGTGCCCGGTGCGCCGGGCCTGTCGGTCCTGAACATCGACCCCGGCACGGCGGCCGAGTCCTACCGCCAGCGGGTGCTGGCCCAGATGGGCGCGGGTGCCAGCCCCACTGAGCTGGCCACCGTGCGCGAGCAGTTGTCGGGGGCCTGCACCACCGAAATCGCCTCGTTCGACGAGTTCGCCACGCTGCTGTCGGAGCGCGATGCGCGGTTTGACCACGTGGTGTTCGACACGGCCCCCACCGGCCACACCTTGCGGCTGCTGAGCCTGCCCAAGGCCTGGAGCGGGTTTTTGGAGGGCAACGACCGGGGTGCCTCGTGCCTGGGCCCGCATTCGGGTTTGAAGATGCAGGAGGCGCGGTTCAAGGCGGCGCTGGCGGCCCTGAGCGACCCGGCCCAGACCACCGTGGTGCTGGTCACCCGCCCGGACCATGGGGCCATGGCCGAGGCCGCCCGCAGCGCCGAAGAGCTCAAGGGGCTGGGTCTGCAGCACCAGCGCTTGGCGATCAACGGTGTGTTCCATGCCAGCGACCCCAGCGATGCCGTAGCGGCTGCCATCGAGGCACTGGGTCAGCAGGCCCTGGACGAGATGCCCGCGTCCTTGCGCGCCATGCCCCACGACATGGTGCCGCTGCGCGCCTTTGACACGGTGGGCCTGCCTGCGTTGCGGGCCCTGCTGTCGCCCCACCAGGCGGCCGTGGCTGCGGCCCCGCCCATAGCGGTGGAGCCCATCCCCGCAGGTCAGGACCTGGCGGCGCTGGCCGATGCGCTGGCGGCGGCGGGCCACGGCCTGGTCATGGTGATGGGCAAGGGCGGTGTGGGCAAGACCACCATCGCCGCGGCGCTGGCCCTGGGCCTGGTGCAGCGCGGCAAAACCGTGCACCTGAGCACCACCGATCCCGCCGCCCACCTGGCGGGGACGCTGGCGGGCGCACTGCCGGGCCTGCACGTGAGCCGCATTGACCCCAAGGTGGAAACACAGCGCTACGTCGACAAAATCATGGCGGCCAAGTCGCCCGACCTGAGCGCGCAGGAACAGGCGCTGCTGCTGGAAGACCTGCGCTCGCCCTGTACCGAGGAAGTGGCGGTGTTCCACGCCTTCTCGCGCATCGTTGGCGAGGCACGCAGCGCCTTTGTGGTGCTCGACACCGCCCCCACCGGACATTCCTTGCTGCTGATGGATGCCACCGGCGCGTACCACCGGCAGATGGTGCGGGAGTTTGAGGGCAAGAACGCAGGCCACGTCGTCACCCCGCTGATGCGGCTGCAAGACGCTACCTATACCAAGATCATCCTGGTGACCCTGCCCGAAGTAACCCCGGTGTCGCAGGCCGCCGCCCTGCAAGACGACCTGCGCCGGGCCCACATCGAACCCTATGCCTGGGTGCTCAACAAGAGCGTGCTGGCTGCAGGCACCCACGATCCCCTGCTGGCGGCACGGCTGGCAGGCGAACGCAAGCAGATGGAACGCATGGCCGCAGGATTGGCCGTGCGCAGCTTCGTGGTGCCCTGGCTGACCCAGCCGCCGGTTGGCATCCCGGAGTTGGCAAAGATGGTGGGCCATTGAGGGGGCATCCAGCTGATCGCGCTGCGCCCCGCTTACTATCAAATCAAGAGCTGCCTACGCTTATTCCATAGGCGCAAGCGGCTCTTTGGGCTTACAAGCTGCAGGCGCTCACTTCGTCTTCAGCACCCTCGGCTTCCTCCACCGCCACATAGCGGTTCACCGGCACCGGCAAGTCCAGGTTGTCGCGCAGCGTGCCCTGGCCGTACTGGGTGCGGTAGATGCCGCGCGCCTGCAGCAGCGGTACCACCAGGGCCACAAAGTCTTTCAGCGAGGTGTTGGGCAGGGCTTCGAAGAAGTTGAAACCGTCGGCGCCACCCAAATCGAACCAGCGCTGGATTTCGTCCGCCACCTGCTCGCCGGTGCCGACGAAGCTGCGCTTGGGGCGGGCGTGCCACAGGGCGACTTCGCGCAGCGTCCAGCCTTTGTCTTTGGCGACCTGCTTGATGCGGTCGCTGGCGCTTTGCTGGCTGTTGCGGCCTAGGTCGCCCAGGTCGGGGAAGGGGGCGTCCAGCGGGTAGACCGAGAAGTCGTGGTCGTTGAAGGGCCGGGCCAGCGCGGCAATGGCGTTCTCGATGGGCACCAGGGCGGCAGATTCCTCGTACTTGCGCTCGGCTTCTTCGGCGGTGCGGCCCACGATGGGGCGGATGCCGGGCAGCAGGTACACCTGGTCGGGGTTGCGGCCCGCGGCGGCTACGCGGGCCTTCACATCGCGGTAGTAGACCTGGGCTTCCTCCAGCGTGTCGGCGTGGAAGAAGATGGCATCGGCCTGGGTAGCGGCGAAATGCTTGCCGTCTTCGGAGGCCCCGGCCTGGAAGATCACCGGCTGCCCCTGGCGGGAGCGGCTGATGTTCAGCGGCCCTTCCACGGCAAAGAAGTCGCCCTTGTGGTCCAGGCGGTGCAGCTTGGCGGGGTCGAAGAACACGCCGGTGGCCTTGTCGCGCACCAGCGCGTCGTCTTCCCACGAATCCCACAGGCCTTGCACCACGCCCAGATGCTCCTTGGCCAGCGCGTAGCGCACATCGTGGTCGTAGTGGCTGGGCTTGCTGTAGTTGCGGGCGCTGCCGTCTAGCCACGATGTCACCACGTTCCAGCCCGCGCGGCCGTTGCTGATGTGGTCGAGCGAGGCAAACTGCCGCGCCACGGTAAAGGGTTCGCTGTAGCTGGCGGTGACGGTGGCCACCAGGCCGATGTACGAGGTCACCGCCGCCAGCGCCGACAGAATCGTCAGCGGCTCAAAGCGGTTCAGGTAATGCGGGCTGGAGCGCGGCGTGATGTGCACGCTGTCGGCCACAAACAAAAAGTCAAACCGCCCCTCTTCGGCCAGTTGCGCCTGCTGGGTGTAGAACTTGAAGTTGACGCTGGCATCGGTGACCGCCTCCGGGTGGCGCCAATCGCCCCAGCCTGCGCCCACGCCGTGCAGCACGAATCCAAATTTGAGTTGTCTGGCCATGGTGGCGTTTTCCGAGAAGTTGAAGAACTTCTGCACCTTAGCGGCGGGGGTGGGGCGGGGGAAGGAAGGGTTTCAGATATGGATATGCGCTGAGGTGGCGGCCCCTCAAATCACATAGTTGATCGCCTCCGCATTCCCCGCCAGCGCTTGCTCCACCGCCCCCCGGTCCAGCGTGGGCGCGAACGACGCGATGAAGGCATACACATAGCCCCGCAGATAGGCCCCGCGCCGCACCGCCAGCTTGGTCATGTTGACGCCGAACAGGTGGCCGGCGTCGACGGCGCGCAGGGCCAGGTCGCGCTCGGCCTCGAAAGCGATGGAGGCCACGATGCCCACGCCCATGCCCAGTTCCACATAGGTCTTGATCACGTCGGCATCCATGGCGGCGATGGCGATGTGTGGCACCAGTTGCTGCTGGGCAAAAGCCTGGTCGATGCGGGTGCGGCCGGTGAAGCCGTTGTCGTAGGTGATCAGCGGGTAGCGGGCCAGTTGCTCCAGGGTCAGCGGGTTGTCTAGCAGCGCGTGGCCGGGCGGCACGATGACCGAGTGCGTCCAGGGGTAGCAGGGCAGGGCGACCAGCTCGTCGTACTGGGTCAGCGCCTCGGTGGCAATGCCCACGTCGGCCTCGCCCGACAGCAGCATTTCGGCCACGTGCGCGGGCGAGCCCTGGTGCAGGTGCAGGGTGACGTTGGGGAACTGGCTGCGAAACTCCTGCACCGCCATGGGCAGGGCGTAGCGCGCCTGGGAATGGGTGGCCGCAATCGACAGCAGGCCGCTTTGGCGCGAAACGAATTCTTCCCCGGCCTTGCGCAGGTTGCTGCTGTCGAGCAGCATGCGTTCGATGATGGGCAGCACGTGGCCGCCGGGGTCGGTCAGGCCGGTGAGGCGTTTGCCCGCGCGCACAAACAGCTCGATGCCCAGCTCTTCTTCCAGCTCGCGGATCTGGCGGCTCACGCCGGGCTGGGAGGTGTGCAGCACGTTGGCCACCTCGGTCAGGTTAAAACCCCGCCGCACGGTCTCGCGGACGGAGCGCAATTGCTGAAAATTCATATAAGAGTGCCATATTTAATAACTGGATTTGATTATTTGCCAGATTGTGGTTTACACAAACTAACAAATCGTAGATTCGATATGGCGTAACTATCTGAGGGGCAGCGCGGGCGGGACTGCATATGGATACACGTTTTGCTTCGTTGCCCTGGTCGGGGTGCGGGCTTAGGCTTGCCTCCATCGAACTACCGGATGCCCGCCATGCCCCACTACCCCGCCTCGTACGGTCGCGATGTCGCCAGCCAGCGCGCAAGCGCCATCAGCGCTTTTCTAGACACCGTGCGCCGCCTGCTGCCGGACCCGCAGCAGGCCCAGCCCGCGCAACTGCAGGCGGTGGCCCTGGCATTGGAGCAGCTGGGTCTGCGCCACGACCTGTTTGTACCCGCGCACTTCCCGGTGTCGGCCGCCGACCCGGCCCACATTTACCGCCTGGCCGAAGATGCCGATGGCCGCTATGCGCTGTACATCTCGGCCGCGCTGCCGGGTAAGGGCCAGCCGCCGCACGACCACACCACCTGGGCCATCATTGCCGGGGTGCAGGGGAAAGAGCGCAACGTGGTCTATGGCCGCCAGCCCACCGACGACCCGGCAAAAGACCGCCTGGAGCCGCTACGCACCATCGACGTGGTGCCCGGCACATCGGTCACGCTGACCCCCGACGAGGTGCACACCATCGTGCTGCTGGACGGCGCGCCCGGCCTGCATCTGCACCTGTACGGCCTGGCGCTGGACCGCCTGGTTAACCGGGTGGTGTTTGCCGGTACCGGCGGCGGCACCTACCGCACGTTTGCGCCGCCCGCACTGATCCGCCATGCGCGTATCGCACCCTCCGCCTTGCAGGCCGCGCTAGAGGATGGCGACGACATTGCCGTGCTGGATGTGCGCCCCAAGGCCGAGCGCGCCGTGGGCCATATTCCTTACACCGTGTCGGCCCCGCTGGAACGGGTGGAGGAGGTGATCGAGCGCCTGGTGCCCAACCGGGGCACGCGCACCGTGCTGGTCGATGCGGATGAAACCCGCGCCCACCTGGCCGCCGCCGCCCTAGTGCGGCAGGGCTGGTTGAACGTGTCGGTGCTCACTGGCGGTACCGATGCCTGGTTTGCAGAGGGCTTTGCACTGGTGGGCGGCAACCAGCAGGTGGAGGTGCTGGCGCACTAGTTGCTATGTAAAAAGGAGCTGCTTGCGCCCATGGAATAAGCGCTAGAGGCACTTTTTATTCAAATTTTTGTAGAGTGGAAGTCACAGAGGGCAACTGTGGGAACTTGGGCTGGTAGTTTGCTCGCAGGCTACCAGCCATTTTTTTGCCCGCAGCAAAATCCGCATAAGCACATATGAGATGCGTCGTTGGCAGCATGGGCGCAGGCCGCTACCGTAGCGGTTTCGTTTTTTGCAAAGTGAACCCATGCAAGTGCAAGCCCTCGGCCCCACCATCGGTGCGCTGGTGTCCGATATCGACCTGACCCTTCCCCTGGCCGACCCCCAGCGCGACGCATTGCTGGCGGCGCTGCTGCAGCACCACGTGCTGTTTTTTGAGAACCAGCCGCTCACCGCGCCGCAGCACCGCGACTTGGCGGCCCGTTTTGGCAGCCTGCACATCCACCCTATCTACCCGCAACACGCCGAGGCCCCCGAGATCATCCTGCTGGACACCGACCTCGACAACCCGCCCGACAACGACAACTGGCACACCGACGTGACCTTCATCGACACCCCGCCGATGGGGGCTTTATTGTCGGCTCGGCAATTGCCCCCATCCGGCGGCGACACGCTGTGGGCCAGCGGCATTGCCGCCTACGAGGCCTTGTCCGAGCCATTGCGCCGTTTCATCGACCCGCTGCATGCCGAGCACGACTTCGCCCAGTCGTTCCCGGCTTGGCGCTATGCCCGCACGCCCGACGAGCGCCAGCGTTGGGAAGCCGCCTGTGCCAAGAACCCGCCCGTGCGGCACCCGGTGGTGCGTACGCACCCGGTCAGCGGGCGGCGCGGCCTGTTTGTGAACGAGGGCTTCACCAGCCGCATCGTGGAGCTGGAGAAGAAAGAGAGCGACGCGGTGCTGGGCTATTTGCGCGGCCACATCGCCAAGCCCGAGTTCACCGTGCGCTGGCGCTGGAAGCAGTTCGACCTGGCTTTCTGGGACAACCGCTTGACCCAGCACTACGCCACGGTGGACTACCTGCCGCACCGCCGCGTGATGCACCGCGCCACCATCGTGGGCGACAAACCGTTTTAAGGCGGCGCTACTGGCGGATGTCGGCCAGAAACTGTTTTGCCCGCGGATGCTGCGGTTTGGCAAAAAATTCTTGCGGCGTGGCCCGCTCCAGCACCCGGCCCTGGTCCATGAACAGCACACGGTCGGCCACCTCGCGGGCGAAGCCCATTTCGTGGGTGACGCAGACCATGGTCATGCCGTCCTGGGCCAGGGCGCGCATCACCTGCAGCACCTCGCCCACCATTTCGGGGTCGAGTGCGCTGGTGGGTTCGTCGAACAGCATCAGCGGCGGGCGCATGGCCAGGGCGCGGGCAATCGCCACCCGCTGTTGCTGGCCGCCCGATAGCGCGGCGGGATAGGCATCGGCCTTGTGCGCTAGGCCTACGCGGTCCAGCAGGTTCAACGCCTCTTCGCGGGCCACGGCGGGGCGCAGGCCGCGCAGGCGCAGCGGGGCCAGGGTGCAGTTCTCCAGCGCGGTCAGGTGCGGAAACAGGTTGAACTGCTGGAACACAAACCCGATGCCCGAGCGCAGCTGGTTCACGTCCACGCCCTTGCGGTAGATGTCCTGGCCGCCGAGCTGGATGCGGCCCGACTGGATGGATTCCAGCCGGTTCAGGGTGCGGATCAGGGTGGACTTGCCGGAGCCGGACGGCCCGCAGACCACCACCACCTCGCCGCGCGCGATGGTCTCGGTCACGTCCACCAGGGCGTGGTAGTCGCCATACCATTTGTTGACCTTGTGCAGTTGGATCATGCGGAAACTCTCACAGTGTGGGTGCGCTGCTCCAGCCAGTACGCGAAGCGCGACAGGCCAAAGCACAAAACAAAATAGGCCAGCGCCAGCAGGCTGTAGACGGCAGTGCTCTGGGTGAACACCTGGGTGTTGATCTGCGCGGCGATGAAGGACACCTCGGTCAGCCCGATGATGTAGCCCAGCGAGGTCGCCTTGATGGTGGCCACAAACTGGTTCACCAGCGACGGCAGCATGTGGCGCAAGCCCTGCGGCAGCACCACCAGGCGCATGGTCGCCAGGTAGCCAAAACCCAGCGACCGGGCGGCTTCCACCTGGCCCTTGGGCACACCCCGGATGCCTGCGCGCACGATCTCGGCCAGGTACACACTGTCAAACACCACCAGCGCCATCAGCATGGTGCTGAATTGGTCGGTCTTGTGGCTAAAGAACGTGTTCAGAGTCTTTTTGCGGCCGCGCAGGTGCCTGTTCGGGATGCGCAGCTAGGCGCAAAACCCAAGCCAAGGCTTTGCGCCTTGGCTGGTTTTGTAACGACGCTGAGCGCCCGAAAAGGCAACTGCCCTTCGGGTTGGGGTGAAATCGGGCGATTTGTCTGCCGCAGCCCTTGCATGGGCGACAGAGCCCATGCTGCGGTCTGCGACAACCAACTCATCCCGATTGCACCCCAACGCGGCCTCAAAAAGACTCTGAACACGTTCTACGGCTGGGCAGAAAGAAGTAGGCCCAGAAGATCACCATCAGCAGCGGAACGCCGCGCACGAGGTACACCCCGGCGGTGACCGGCCAGCGGATGCTGCGGTACGGGCTGACCCGTGCCAGGCCCAGCACGATGCCCAGCGGCAGTGACAACAGCAGCGCCAGCGCGGCCAGCAGAACCGTCAGCGCCAGCCCGCCCAGGGGAGCCTACGGCCAACCCGGTGCTGACGCAAAAGCGCGCGGGTGAGGAGCTGAAGCCCGGGCCGCACAAGATCCAGGGCATAGGCGCAGGCTTTGTGCCCGATGTGCTGGATTTGTCGCTGGTGGATGCCATCGAGCAGGTCAGTAACGAGGAAGCCGTGGACTACGCCCGCCGCCTGGCGCGTGAAGAAGGCATTCTGGCGGGCATCTCTTGCGGTGCAGCCGTGGCGGCGGCGGTGCGCTGGGCGAAAAAGCCCGAGAGCGCGGGCAAGACCATTGTGGTGGTACTGCCGGATTCGGGCGAGCGTTACCTGAGTTCGGTGCTGTTCGAGGGCGTGTTCGATGCCGCCGGGCTGGCCGCCTGAAATTTATAGAAAATAGGCCTCTAGCGCCCATTCCATCGGCGTGAGCAGCTACTGAAAATGTAGCGTGGGCAAAAACGCCTGTGGCGGTTCATTTCGGCCAAATTGAGCCCCGGGGCGGCCAAGTCGGCTAGGGCCTGCCCGCTTGTGCGGGGGCGTGGGGCGGCGCAGCATACCATTCGCGGAAACGGCAGCAACCGCTGCCAACCCCTTGTTCACTGCGCGAGACTCCCCCATGAAAACCAAAGCCGCCGTCGCCTGGAAAGCAGGCGCCCCCCTGACCATCGAAACCGTGGACCTGGAAGGCCCCAAGTTCGGCGAAGTGCTGGTCGAAATCAAGGCCACCGGCATCTGCCACACCGACTACTACACG
>CAUPNM010000013.1:0-126448 GCA_963512645.1 uncultured Albidiferax sp.
CGTCGCTGGTATGGCTGTCTTCAAATACTTTTAGATTTTTGCCAGTCCAGCCGACAAAATCAAGATCGTCAAACTGCTTAATATTCTTTCGTTCAATCTGTTGAATGGCCTCAAACTTGTGGATGGTTTGTGTCAATTCCGCATTTTTCGCTTTGAGAACCTTAAGTTGCGTTTGCAGCGATTGCGTGGATTCGGCATGAATCGCAAATGGAGCCGCAAGCAAAACCGCCATGGCAGTTGACTGGATAAATATATTTAATTTCACAAAACGTCCTAAAAACTTATTATTTGACTCATTTACCATACACAGCAATCCCTTGGCACTGTGCTTTGAAGTTTACAACCGGTGAATGCCGTCCTCAAGGTGGTTTTCTGACAAAAAATGGTAAAAAATAGACACGGCACCCGCGCTCCATATGCATACATCAACCCAGCACCTACCTCTTGACGACATCATGTCGGTGGGCTACGAGCCACCGCACGGCTATGGCTTAGATGTTGAGGTCTTCACATTTGCGGACTTGAGAAATCGAGTGACGCCTGAGCACCTGCAACAGACGCAACGCCTTGCTTTTTATTTCTTGGCGCTCTTTACCGATGGCGTGTGCGAGCACATGGTCGATTTTGAAAAAATAGGGTGCCAATCGGGTTCGCTCTTATTGCTGAGGCCCGGGCAAGTTCAGCGCTTCGCGGCTGACTTCGCGCACTGCGACGGCTATTTGCTAATTTTTCATTCGGACTTTTTGCAGTTGGAAACGACGTCGCTGGCGACAGGCGAATTGACTGCCTATCACGACTTGGACGGTTTTCAAGCGCACCTCGCGTTGGGCGCAGACCAGACCAAGGCCATGGTGGAAGGCTTTTCCCGCATGTTGCTCGACGCCAGCTTGCCTGCCCCACCTGCGGATGTACAACGCCTATTGAGGCTGCAGGTATTGAGTAGCTTGGCGCGGTTAAGAATCTTGCATAAGGGCAATGCAGATGTGCTTGCTTTGCCTGCGGTAAAGCGCTTCAGGCGCTACCGGCATCTGGTGGAAAGCGAATTTGCCCGTTTGCACCAAGTGGCTGATTACGCAGCGCAGCTCGGATATTCGGAGAAAAGTCTGAATCGGGCGGTCAAAGAATGTGCACACACCAGCGCCAAAGCATTCCTGTCGAAGCGAATTGCTTTGGAGGCAAAACGACTGCTGGCGAACACTGATCTTCCTGTTGCCATCGTTGCCACCAAACTTGGCTTTGACGAGGCCACCAATTTCACAAAATTCTTTCAGCGCGAGGTAGGTTGTTCTCCACGCGATTTTCGCTTGCAGCACCCATAACGGTACGCGAAAGTATGTCAAACCTTGGATACTTTGTATTCAAAAACAAGAGCACGTTACGCATATCCAATAAGCGCTAGAGGCTAATTAGCGCATCTAAAAATGATCTCCAAACCGAAAGTTCGGGCCAGCTAGTCGTGTACGACCTCGCCCATGCCCAAGGCGAGGTCGGCCACGTAGTGGATCTTCTTGTTGCGCTGCCCGCCTTACTGGGCCGTCCAGCCGCCGTCATTAGCCCAGGCCACGCCGCGCACGTTGTCGGCGGCAGGCGAGCAGAAAAACACGGCCAGGCCGCCGAGCTGCGCGGGGGTGGTGAACTGCAGCGAGGGCTCTTTTTCCTGCAGCAACTCTTTGGTGGCCTGGGCCACGGTGATGCCGTCTTTGGCCGCGCGGTCGTCGATTTGTTTTTGTACCAGGGGCGTCAGCACCCAGCCCGGGCAGATGGCGTTGACGGTGATGCCGGTGGTGGCGGTCTCCAGGGCCACGCTTTTGGTCATGCCCACCACGCCGTGCTTGGCGGCCACGTAGGCCGACTTGTTGGCCGAACCCACCAGGCCGTGGGCCGAAGCCACGCTGATCACACGGCCCCAGTTTTTGGCCCGCATGCCCGGAATCACCAGGCGCGTGGCGTGGAAAGCCGCGCTGAGGTTGATGGCGATGATGGCATCCCACTTCTCGATCGGAAACTCTTCGACCGGCGACACGTACTGGATACCCGCGTTGTTGACCAGAATGTCCACGCCACCGAACTCGGCATCGGCATAGGCAACCATGGCGGCGATCTCGGCGGGCTTGCTCATGTCCGCACCGCTATAGCCCACCTTGACACCCAGCGCCGCCACCTCGGCCTGGGGCGCGGCGTGGTCGCCGAAGCCGTTCAAGATGATGTTGGCACCCTGCTTGGCCAACTCCAAAGCGATACCCAAACCGATACCGCTGGTAGAGCCGGTGACGAGTGCAGTTTTTCCGTTCAGCATGAGAATGATCCTGTAGTTAAGAAATGGGAGACTGGGGAAACTATAGCGCCATGCGCCTGGCCAGGCGGCCCGGCCCGGCCACTTTGCAGTACTTCGCGCAGACTGCAGGATCCGCGCCAGATGCCGGTTGCCGCTGCTGGACCGGTATGGTTTTGATAGCTGCCCACGCTGATGCAATAAGCGCTAAAGGCAGATTTGGCTAGTATTTGAGCATGGCGCGGGCTTCCGCTGCACCCAGGTGTTTCTGGAAGATCGCCTGCAGGCTGCCGTCGGCGCGCATGGAGTTGAGCAGCTGCTGCCAGCGCTGCGCCTGCGCCTGGGTAAAAGCCTTGCGCGACAAGGCCAGGTAGTTGCGGGTGGTGGACAGCATGGCCAACTCCACCACCCGGACCTTGTCGGCCAGCTGGTTCTTGCCCAGGTACTGCACATATACGTAGGGATAGCCAAAAACGGCATCAAAACGCCTTACGCTGAGCATGCGGTACAGCGCCTCCTGGTCCTCCACCTCCTCCAGCCGCCCCAGGTTGCGGAGCTTCTCCACATAGCCATTGAGTTCCGCGCCATGGGCAAAGCCACGCACCACGCCCATGCGGATCCGGTTGTCGTTGACCAGGTCGGCCAGCGACTGGATGGACGTGGACACCTCGGTGCGCAGCAGCAGGCTGTTGCGGTCCACAAAGTAGTCGGTAAACCAGGCGAACTTCTCCCGCTCGGGGGTGCTCAGGGCGGATGCCGTCATGTCCAGATTGCCGCGCTCCAGCTCCAGCCAGGTGCGGGCCCGGGGCTGCACCGCTGCCGCAAAACTACAGCCCGAGCGCTGTTGCAGGGCATCCACCAGGTCTTTGTCGATACCCACGCCACGGCTGTAGAACGCGCCCATTTCAAAGTAGGCAAAGCGGATCGGACCGTCGGGGCAGAGCGGCAAATCTGCCGCCGCAGCGGCCATGCTGGATGCCAATGCCATGGTGGCGTAAATGCGTTGCAACATTTTTGGACCTCCCGCTGATAGGACCAGAAAAGTCCAGTGTAAAACGACTGGCCCCTCCGATCTACAAAAATTGCATACCAAACAGGACCCTACACGCCCAATTTACAGGGCGCGGATGGGCTTCTTGCGCCACACCAGGCGGTACGCGGTTTGCATGGCCAGTATGGCCACAAACGCCACCGGGTAGGCAGCCCAGATAGACAACGTGCGGTTCATGTTTGCCACGCCTCGGCCAGGATCTTGTGCAGATGGCTTTGCACGTCCACCGGCCAGTCGGCGATCCGTGCGATATACCCGGCCAAGTCATGGGCAAACAGCGCCCGGCTGGCCTCTTCAAAGCCCGGCAGGTGGCCCGCCATGGTGGACATGAATTTGTACGCCACCTCGGTAGTGCGCCGTACCTGGTCCTGGGCCTGCGACTGGCGCTGCGCCACCTCGACCAGTTTGCGCAATGCCACCGATGCGCCGCCCGGCTGGGTGGCCAGCCATTCCCAGTGGCGCGGCAGCAGCGTGACTTCGCGCGCCACCACGCCCAGTTTGGGGCGGCCAGGGCCACGCGGTGCGTCGGTGTCGGGTGCAGGTGCGTCCACGGCATCGGGCGGGGCCAGGGCATCCAGCGCTTGCGCCTGCCGCTCCAGCCTGGCCGTAAACACCTCCAGCGGGCCGCGCCAATCCAGCTCGATAGTCTCGCTGCTGGCATCCGCAAAGACCAGCAGGGGCTGCGGTGCCGGGCTGTCTGCGGCCAGGTCGGCCACCGCCTTGGCACGCGGTGCCACGTCGCGCAGCTTGCCAGTGGCAATGCAGCGATCGCCTTCAAAGGCGGTACAAAGAGTGTCCAACCAAGCCATAGTTTTATCCGGGTTAAAAAGAATAGACGAATTCTACCCGGGTATAACAAGGCACAAGTTAAACCCGGGTAAAAACATCTGGACTTTTTACACCGGGCTGGTGAAATTGATAAAAAATAAGCCGCTAGCGCCCATTCCACCAGCACAAGCAGCTCTTAAAACAGTAGCGTACTAGCCCAGCTGCGCCCAGGCCTTCTCCAGCCGTTTCACGCTGATGGGCTGCGGGGTCTTCAGCTCCTGGGCGAAAAAACTCACGCGTAGCTCCTCCAGCAACCAGCGGAATTCCTGCATGCGCGCATCCGCCACGCCCTTGCGCTCGGCCACCAGCCGCCAGTAGCGCTGTTCCTGCGGTCGCAGCTCGGCCAGGCGGGCGGCATCGCGGGCGGGGTCGGCGCGGTATTTGTCCAGCCGGGCGGTGATGGCTTTGAGGTAGCGGGCGGTGTGCTGCAGCGCGGGCCACGGGGTGGTGGCCAAAAAGCGTTTGGGAATCAGGCGGGCGAGTTGCTGGGCGGCGTCGGCCGTGGCTTCGGGGGCGTTCTTGGTGTCCTTGATCTTGCGGGCGGCGGTGCCGTACTCGGTGAGCACCGTCAGCGCCAGGCGGGCCACCTCGTTGGCGATCAGGGTCAGGCGGCCCCGGCCTTCCTCGATGCGGCGCTTGAAGGCGAATTCATCGGTGGGCAGAGGGTCGAGCAGAAAGGCGCGGTCGAGCGCCACGTCGATGATTTGCGCACGCAACTCCTCTATCGTGCCGCCGCCGGAGCCGTCGGCGTTCTTGCCCACCTGCATGTAGACCACGGCCATTTTTTGCAGATCGGGGATGTTCTTTTCCAGGTACTTCAGCGCGTCCTTGATCTGCAGCGAGAACAGGCGGCGCAGGCCGGCACGGTGCTTGGCAGCCGCTACTTCGGGCTCGTCAAAGACTTCGATGGTGACGGCATCGCCCGCGTCGATCAGGCCGGGGTAGCCGATCAGCGTCTGGCCGCCCTTCTGGATTTCCAGCAACTCGGGCAGCTCGCCGAAGGTCCAGGCGGTGTAGCGTTGGTTGGCCGGAGCCACCGGTGTCGCTACTTTTTTAGGAGCTGCTTGCGCCGATGGAATGGGCGCTGCGGGCTGATTTGGCTTGGAATTTTCGGCATTCTGGGCCATCTTCAAGCCCGCCAGCGCCTGGAAGGCCCCACGCGCCTGCGCGCCCAGCTCGGCCTTCAGCGCGCCCAGGTTACGGCCCGTGCCGAGCTGGCGACCATGCTCGTCCACCACGCGGAAGTGCATGAACATGTGCGGGCTGAGCATGTCGGCCTTGATGTCAGCGCGGGCAATGTCCAGCGAGGTGGCGGCACGTACCAGCTTTAGCACTGCATCGACCAGCGGGCCCTGGCCGAATATCTCGGGCGTGTTCAGCGTCTCGGCCATCGTGCGGGCGGTTTCGGGCAGCGGCACCAGGCGCGAGCGCGGGCGCTGGTGCAGGGTTTTGATGAGGGCCTGCACCTTGTCTTTGAGCATGCCGGGCACCAGCCATTCGCAGCGCTCGTCGTTCACCTGGTTCAGCACAAACAGCGGCACGGTCACGGTCAGGCCGTCTTTGGCATCGCCCGGCTCGTGCAAATAGGTGGCCGCGCAATCCACACCGCCCAGGCGGATGGTTTTGGGGAACGACTGGGTGGTGATACCCGCCGCCTCGTGGCGCATCAGCTCCTCGCGGGTCAGCAGCAGGAGCTTGGGGTTGTGCTGTAGCGCATCCTTGTACCAGCGCTCGAAGCTGGCTCCGCCGTACACATCGGCGGGCAGCTGCTGGTCGTAGAAGGCGTAGATCAGCTCGTCGTCTACCAGCACGTCTTGCCTGCGGGCCTTGTGCTCCAGGTCTTCCACCTGCTTGATGAGCTTGAGGTTGGCCTCCAGAAAGCCAAACTTGCAGTCCCACTGGCCCTGCACCAGGGCTTCGCGGATGAAGATTTCGCGCGCGCCCACCGGGTCCACGCGGCCAAAATTGGCGCGGCGGCCGCTGTAGATGACGATGCCGTACAGCGTGGCCCGCTCCAGCGCGGTGACTTCGCTGGCCTTCTTTTCCCAGTGCGGGTCGAGCAACTGCTTTTTGAGCAAATGGCCGGCCACCTGCTCTACCCACTGCGGCTCGATGCCCGCAATGCCGCGGCCAAACAGGCGCGTGGTTTCCACCAGCTCGGCCACCACGATCCAGCGGCCCGGCTTCTTGCGCAGGTGCGCCCCGGGGTGGCGGTGGAACTTGATGCCGCGCGCGCCCAGGTACTCGGTCTGAGCGACCTCGTCGCCCTCGGTCTTCCAGCCGATGTTGCCCAGCAGGCCGGACAGCATGGACAAATGGATTTGCTCGTAGCTGGCCGGGGCGGCGTTCAAGCGCCATTTGTGCTCGGCCACCACGGTGTGCAGCTGGCTGTAGATGTCGCGCCACTCGCGCACGCGGCGGATATTGACGAAGTTTTGCCGCAGCAACTGCTCGTACTGGCGGTTGCTGAGCTTGTGCGCACTGGACGCGACCCCCTTGCTCCCCACTGCGTGTGGTCCGCTGCCCCCCGAGGGGGCTGCCCCTCCCCGTGCATCGTTGATCCACTTCCACAGATTGAGGTAGCCGCTGAACTCGCTGCGGTCGTCGTCAAACTTGGCGTGCGCCTGGTCGGCCTGGGCCTGCATGTCCATGGGGCGGTCGCGCACGTCCTGCACGCTCAGGGCCGATGCAATCACCAGCACCTCGTCCAGCGCCTGCCGGTCGCGGGCCTCCAGAATCATGCGGCCCACGCGGGGGTCGAGCGGCAGCTTGGCCAGCTCTTTGCCCATGGCGGTGAGCTCGTTTACATCGTCCACCGCGCCCAGCTCGTTGAGCAGTTGGTAGCCGTCGGCTATGGCGCGGCTGGAGGGGCGCTCCAGAAACGGAAAGTCGTCCACCACGCCCAGGTGCAGCGACTTCATCCGCAGAATCACGCCCGCCAGCGAGCTGCGCAGGATTTCAGGGTCGGTAAAGCGCGGGCGGCCGTTGAAATCCACCTCGTCATACAGCCGGATGCAGATGCCGTTGGCCACCCGTCCGCAGCGCCCGGCGCGCTGGTTGGCCGACGACTGGCTGACCGGCTCCACCAGCAACTGCTCTACCTTGCTACGGAATGAATAGCGCTTGATGCGCGCCGTACCTGCGTCAATGACGTATCTAGTGCCTGGGACGGTCAGCGAAGTTTCGGCCACGTTGGTAGCCAGCACGATGCGGCGGTCGCCATGGTTGTCAAAAATGCGGTCCTGCTCGGCCGGGCTCAGGCGGGCAAACAGCGGCAGCACCTCGGCGCTGCGGTACAGCGGCTGGTGTGACACATGCTTGCGCAGGTGGTCGGCGGCTTCGCGGATTTCGCGCTCGCCGGGTAAGAAGATCAGGATATCGCCCGCGTTGTGCGGGTCGCGCCACAGCTCGTCCACGCCGTCGGCAATCGCATCGTTCAGCCCGTATTCGCGGCTTTCCTCGAAGGGGCGGTAGCGCTGCTCCACCGGAAACATGCGACCCGACACCATGATCACCGGCGCGGGGCCGTGGCGTGATTCAAAGTGCTTGGAGAAGCGGTCTGCGTCGATGGTGGCGGAGGTGACGATCACCTTCAAATCCGGCCTGCGCGGCAGGATCTGGCGCAGGTAGCCCAGCAAAAAGTCGATGTTCAGGCTGCGCTCGTGCGCCTCGTCGATGATCAGCGTGTCGTAGGCCTGCAGCAAAGGGTCGGTCTGCGTTTCGGCCAACAAAATGCCGTCGGTCATCAGCTTCACCGACGCATCGCGCCCCAGCCGGTCCTGGAAACGCACCTTGAAACCCACCACATCGCCCAGCGGCGTTTTGAGCTCTTCCGCAATGCGCTTGGCCACCGAGCTGGCGGCGATACGGCGCGGCTGGGTGTGGCCAATCAAATGCCCACGTGCCCCCGGATGGTTCAGCTTGCCACGCCCCATGGCCAGGGCGATCTTGGGCAACTGCGTGGTTTTGCCAGAGCCGGTTTCGCCGCAGACGATCACCACCTGGTGCTGCGCAATGGCCTCCATGATCTCGTCGCGCTTGGCGGATACGGGCAGGGATTCGGGGAACTCGATTTTCAACATAGGGGGGGATTATCCACCGCCCCTGTGGCACACACAGTTTCACATTCTCACGTCTTCACGTGCCACATATGCTATCTTTGACGCACCAGACAGCCGTGGAGCACACCATGTCCAACATCACCTTGTCGATCGACGACGAAACCATCAAGCAGGCCAAGCTGCGCGCCATCCAGGAGGGCACCTCCCTGAGCGCCAAGATGCGCGAGTTACTGCAACGCTATGCACGCGGGCAGTCCGATGCCGCCCAGCCCGATCTTTCGTTTGCAGAGAATGCCTTGCGCTTCACGGCCCAGCGCAACGCGGGTGAAACACGCCGAGCGCCTGACCAAAATCCCCCTCCCCTAGCCCCCAACGGTGTCAGCGTAGACCCCGACTACCTGCGCAGCATCCGGGGCTGGGCCCGCGAAGACCTTTACGACCGGTCCACGCCCAGCGACACCTGAGGCCAAATGATCTGTTTCTTTGACACCAACATCCTGGTCTATTCGGTGGACGGGCGCGAACCGCAAAAGCAAAAAGCCGCCCTGACCCTGTACGCGCACACCGTGGTGGACGGCAGCTTTGCCATCAGCACCCAAGTGCTGGCCGAGTTCTACAACGCCACCGTCAAAGGCAAAAAGCCCCTGCTCCAGCGCGACGAAGCCCGCCTCCAGGTCCAAACCCTCGCCCGCCAACGCGTAGTCCCCACTACCGCCGCGATGGTGGGGGCCGCCACCGGGCATGCAGAGCGCTACCAGTTGCAATGGTGGGATGCGATGGTGCTGGAAGCGGCCTTGTCTGTGGGGGCCAGCACGCTGTATTCGGAGGATTTTCAGCATGGGCAGCGGTTTGGCGGGGTAACGGTGGTGAATCCGTTTTTGGGGTGAATTGCTCCATCTCCCATCAACCAAAAATAGCCAACATCGCACAAACAGCGGTCCACAACCAAGCCACTTTTCCGGCTGCTTTCACGCTCTCTTTGGGAATGGGCCACAAGGTGACCCGCCGCCACGCCCACAGGTTAAGGGCCACGGCGCAGCAGAGTCCGACCACCAGCGCCCACCAGAAGGGCAGACTTGACGCTGCCAAGACGGACACGATGAAGACAACCAGCCCCGAAACGGCAATGCCACTGGACGTACTGGCGATCACGTGCGAGAAGCCTCCGCACAATTCACATTGCGCGGGTGACTCACGCGATGACCACCGGACCGATAAAGCGGACATGCCTGGCTTTTGACAACTGGGGCAGACGTATTGCATGGGTAGATCAATGTTGGGTGTTGATTGAGCTAGCTATGTTTCACCGACCATTTTGCTCGCCAGCAACCGCCCTCTCCCTTACTGCCCGCTCCGAAACTTCTGGCATGTCACTATTTGCGTTGAGGCAACCCCAGTACGATGGACGCATTGCGCTCGCTTTTCACAGGACAACCCATGGCCTCAATGCTCACATCGGCATGCACCGCACTGGCTTCGCTGCTGCTTTCTTCGTCTGCATGTGCGGCAACAGCTATGTACAAATGCGAAGCCAACGGCTCCGTCCAGTACCAGCAGACTCCATGCCCGTCGCACGAGCTGCGAAAACCGCCCACGGTGGACGAGCTGAATGCCGAGCGGCGGAAAAAGCTGGCAGCGTCCAAAGAATCCACCCAACCGGGCACCTCGCCGATACCAACTCCATCGCCAGCCCCAACGTCCAAATGTGACGGTCGGACCATGTGCTCGCAGATGACTTCATGCACGGAAGCCAAATACTTCTTGGCACACTGCCCGGGTGTCAAGATGGACGGGAACCACGACGGTGTTCCGTGTGAAATGCAGTGGTGCACCCGCTGAGCCAAACGGACATTGGCAGGTCTGGGGGCGTTCATTGCGGCCCGATAGCGGTCTCGGGCACACCCGCCCAAGCGCCATAGACTTCTCGGGCTAAGGCCAAAAACGCCCGCATACCCGCGGGGATATGGCGATGCCCCGGGTAGTACAGGCACAAACCAGGCTGTGCTGGCGACCAGGGCCCCAGCACTTCTCGCAGGCGTCCGGCTTCGATGTGGTCAGCCACGGCCCATGCGTTGACCCAGGCGAGCCCTGCACCCTGGAGCGCCGCTGCAACCATCAGGTTGGAGTTATCCAAGGTCAGAGGACCTTCCGGGGCGATGGACAGCACCTCGCCCCCACGCCGAAAGTCCCAGCGGTACAGCGCGCCATTGGGCAGGCGGCTGCGAATGCAACGGTGGCGGACCAGCTCTTTGGGGTGCTCCGGCGCGGCATGGTCCCGCAAATACGCAGGCGCGCCAACCACCACGAAGCGGATCGGTGGGCTGCACACCACGGCCACCATATCTTGCGGCACGATGTCGGCCAGCCGAATACCTGCGTCAAAACCTTCGGCGACCACATCCACCATGCGCCCCTCGGTGACCAGATCGACACGCATGTCCGGGTAGCGGCGCAAAAATTCTATGACCAAGGGTGCCAGCACCATGCGCGCAGCGCCCTCGGGGGCATTGAGCCGGATCGTGCCCACAGGCGTGTCCCGGAATTCATGGACAACCGCCATGGCCGCCCCGATTTCCGACAACGCCGGGCCGACCCGCGCCAGAAACTGCTCGCCTGCTTCTGACGGTGTAACGCTGCGGGTAGTGCGGTTGAACAGCCGCACGCCCATGCGCTTTTCGAGGCTCGCCACGGCGTGGCTGAGGGCCGAGGCCGAAACCCCCAACTCCACTGCCGCCTTGCGAAAGCTGCGGTGCGTGGCAACGGCCACCACGGCATTGAGCTCGATAAGTCCTGCGCGGGTCATTGTGCTATTTTGCTCATTAGTTCATGAATATTCAGGCCGATTGTAGTAACGCCCGCTGGCAACTACATTCAAACCATCCCAAACAATGGCTATACCTGGACGAAATCATGAACATAAGTGCACTTATCAAAACCCCTTTTGGATTCACCTCTACCGCCGACGAAGTGCTTGCGGGTATCGACCTTCGCGGCCAGCGCGCCATCGTCACCGGCGGCTCGTCGGGCATCGGTATCGAGACCGCACGCGCACTGGCCAGTGCCGGGGCCGAGGTCACGTTGGCCGTGCGCAACCTGGACGCGGGCCGCGAGGTGGCCAAAGCCATCAGCGCCACCACCCAGAACCCCCATGTCCACGTGGGCCACCTCGAACTCAGCGACCAGCGCTCGGTCCGGGCGTTCACCGCCGCATGGCGTGGCCCGCTGCACATCTTGGTCAACAACGCGGGCATCATGGCCCTGCCGGAGCTGGAGCGCTCGCCCGAGGGCTGGGAAATGCAGTTTGCGACCAACTTCATGGGGCACTTTGCGCTGACGCTGGGCTTGCATGCTGCGCTGGTGGCCGCCAAGGGGGCACGCATTGTGTCGCTCAGTTCCAGTGGCAGTCTTTTTGCACCAGTGCTATTTGGCGATCCGCATTTCCGCTTCCTCCCGTACACCCCTTTTGTGGCTTACGGACAATCCAAAACGGCCTGCACCCTGCTGGCAGTGGAAGCCAGCCGCCGCTGGGCGAGCGACGGCATCTACGCCAACGCGCTCAACCCTGGGGCGATTGCGACCAATTTGCAGAAACACACTGGGGGCCTGAAAATACCGGCTGAACGGCGCAAGACCGTAGCGCAGGGGGCGGCAACATCGGTGCTGCTGGCAGCATCACCGCTGCTGGATGGCGTGGGCGGGCGCTACTTCGAAGATTGCAATGAGGCGAACACGGTGACCGAGCGCCCCGCAGACTTCCGCGGCGTAGCCCCTTATGCCCTCGATCCAGCAAATGCAGTGCGCTTGTGGGAGCTTGCTGCAGAGTTAATGGATTGATCTGGGGGATGGGCCGCTAGCCCACCATCGCCCCGCGCAACCGCTCCAGCAAAGCGTCAGGCACCACCCTCCCCACCCGCACTTCCGGCGTGCCGTGCCAATCCGCACAGCGCTGGATCGCCTCCGCCACGGCCCGCACCGCCGCGTCGCTGAGCTTGACCCCCTCCTCCACAAACAGCGCCTTCACCTCAAACACCCCCAGCGGCCGGTGCGCCTTGGCATCCAGCCGCCCGACCAAGGCCCCCTTGTGCAGGATGGGCAGCACGAAATAGCCGTAGGTGCGTTTTTCTTCGGGCGTGTAGCACTCGATGCGGTAGTCAAAGCCCCACAGGGCGGAGGCGCGTTCGCGGTCCCAGACCACCGGGTCGAAGGGCGACAGCAGGGTGGTGTGGGTGGCGCGCAGTTGGCCTGTAACGGCTTTTTCTAGAAGCTCGGTGTGCTGGTGGTGCACGTAGCCGGGGGCCGCCCAGCCCTGCACCTCCACGCGCTGCACCACGCCTTGCGCCACCAGTGCGTCCAGGTCGGCATCCTTGAGGCGCGGTTTTTGGCGGAAGTAGTCGTGGACCCAGCGGGCCTGGGTGATGCCCAGGGCGAGGATGGCTTTTTCTACAAAGCCGGTGTGCACCTCGGCGGCGGCGGGCAGCGGGGCGTGGGCCAGATGGGGGTGGACGCGGTGGGCCAGGTCGTAAACGCGCTGGAAACTTTCGCGGCGGGCCACCATCAGTTCGCCGCTGGCAAACAGGGCCTCCAGCCAGCGTTTTTCGTCCTTGCGGTCCCACCAGCCGCCGCTGGTTTTGCCGTCGGTGCGGGCAAACTCCGAGGACTTGACCGGGCCGTTCGTACCAATGTGGGCCAGCAACGCATCGAGCTCGCTGCGCTGGCGGGCCTGGATAGCCTGCCCGTGCACCAGGCCCCAATGGCGGCGGGTGCCCTGGTTGTAGCTGCGGTGCAGCAGCAGGTCTTCTACCGGGGCAAAGCAGGCCTCGTGCGCCCAGGTTTCAAACAACTGGCCGCTGGCCAGCGCCGCGTCGAGCCAGGCCTGCGGGTAGCTGCCCAGCCGCGAAAACAGCACCAGGTAGGGGCTGCGCGCCACCACGCTGATGGTGTCGATCTGCAGCAATTGCATGCGCTGGATGCACTGGCGCAGGTCGCTGGGCGTGGCCTTGCGGCGTGGCGTGGTGAGCAAGCCCTGGGCGGCCAGGTGCAGGTTGCGGGCTTGGGGAAGCGTCAGGATTTGCATGGTGCTTACTATGGAATCAATAGCTGCTCACGCCCACAACATAAGCGTGAAGTGCCTAAAAGGCATGTAGGCCATTGTGCTGCATTTTTGCTATAGCCGGCTTGTACATGCAGCGGGGTTTCCACCCGAGGCTCCGGCAGTTCACGGGCTGGCCGCGTCTCTCGCCGAGCGGTTCGGCATCCACCCCTTGGTCTGCCAACTGCTATCAATTAGGAAGCTACTCACGCCCATTGCATAAGCGCAGAGGGCCAAAAGTACCCTTGAAATAACCCTGCAATTGTTGCAGTGCAGCAAGCCCTCCTATACTGCGGCCAATGCCCTGCACCACGCCCCAAGGCCCCAGCCTGTGACCCTACGCGCCTCCTTCCGCCAACTGCTGCTGCTCGCTTTCGTGCTGATTGCGCTGCTGCTGGGCGCGGTGTCGCTCAGCGGCCTGCAGGCGCTGCAAGGGGTGCTGGCCCAAAGCCGCGAGGCCGGGCAGCAGAGCGTGCAGCTCAACCTGTCCACCCGGGGCCTGGCCGAGCGCAGCACCGACATGGAACGTGCCGCCCGCCAGTACCTGGTGCTGGGCGACGATGCCTTGCGCCAGCGCTTTGACGATGCCGCCAACCAGGCCCAGGCCATGCTCCTGCCGCTAGGCCAGTACCCCCCCACCGCCAAGCTGGCGCAGCAGTGGCTGGCCTCGGTGGTGCGGGTGCGCAGCCAGCTGGCCGACGACCGGCTGGCCCTGGCGGCCCGGGGCGAGGCGGTGGCGGCCGAGTTCCGCACGCTGGACGGCATCTCGCGCGGGCTCACACTGCAGGTGCAGCAAAGCATTGCCGAGCACAACCAGGAAGTACAAGACGCGCTGGAAACCCAACGCAACCGCCAGGTACAGCAGGTGCTGGTGGCCATCGTGGCGGCGGCGGTGGCGGCGCTGGCTTTTGGGCTGTGGCTGACCCAGCCGCTGCGCCGCCTGGGCCGGGCCATCGTGGCGCTGGGCGAGGGGCGCTTGGGCGAGCCGGTAGATATCCGCGGCCCGTCCGACCTGGCCAGCCTGGGCCGCCAGCTCGACTGGTTGCGCCTGCGCCTGACCGAGCTGGACGAAGACAAGGCCCGCTTCCTGCGCCACACCTCGCACGAGCTCAAAACCCCGCTGGCCGCCCTGCGCGAAGGCGTGGCCCTGCTGAGCGAGGGCGTGGGCGGCACGCTGGGTGCCGAACAGGCCGAGATCGTCGCCATCCTGCAGCACAACACCGGCGTGCTGCAGCAACAGATTGAAGACCTGCTGCGCTATAACGCCGCCGCTTTCGATGCCCGGCAACTGCAGCGCCGCCCCACCCTGCTGCACAGCCTGGTGGAAGACGTGGTGCAGGCCCAGCGCCTGAGCTGGCAGGCCCGCGGCCTGGCCGTGGTGGTAGAAGGCGATGCCACACTGAGCCACCCGGTAGACCCCGATCGCCTGGGCATGGCGCTGGGCAATTTGATGTCCAACGCCATCCGGTTCAGCCCGGCGGGCGGGCGCATCCGCTGGTGGGTGGGCCTGCTGGGCAGCAGCGAAGACCGGCACATCGCCCTGCAGATCAACGACGACGGCCCCGGCATTGCCGCCGCCGACCGCGAACACGTCTTCGACCCGTTTTACCGGGGCAGCACCCCGCCGCCCCTCCACACCACCAGCAACGGTACCCACCCACCGCGCGGCAGCGGCATTGGCCTGGCCATCGTGCGCGAGCAGGTCGCCGCGCACGGGGGCCGGGTGCAGCTGATGGCCGACGCGGGCGGTGCCTGTTTCCGCATACTCTTACCTCTGGATGCCCCCTATGCATGACCTCCTGCGATGGCTTGGCACCGCCAGCCTGCTGGTGCTGGCGGCCTGCGCCAGCCCACTGCCCACCGCTGCCACGGATACGCCGCGCCCGACAACCCACGTGCAAATTCCGCCCGTACACACCCCGCCCGCGCCACCACCGCCAGCCGTGGAGCCGCCCCCCGTGCCACCCACGCCCGACCCTACCGCCCAAGCCGGGCGCGATCTGCTGCGTTGGCAAGACCAGCTGCGCCAGACGGCACCCGACGTGCTGCCCGCCATTGCCGCCCGCATCGCGTCTGAGCCCCCTACACCGGCCAGCGCGGTGCACCTGGCCCTGGTCTGGCTGCACACCCGCAACCCCGGTGATGCCGCCCGTGCCCTGGCCCAGCTAGAAGCCGTGCAAGCCGCCAGCGACCCCGCCGCTCTGCCCTGGTTTGACTGGGCGCGCCTGCTCACCGCCCGCGCCACCGAACAAAAGCGCCTGGACGAACAGCTCAACCGCCAAACCCAGCAACTGCGCGACAGCCAGCGCCGCATCGACCAGCTCACCGAGCAACTGGAAGCCCTGAAGGCCATCGAGCGCTCGCTGGCCCCGCGCAACGGCGCAGGCAAAGCACCATGAGCCCGGCCCGCCTACAAAATCCCCAGCGCGTGCAGATTCTGGTGGTCGACGACGATGCCGACATGCTGCGCCTTCTCTCGCTGCGCCTGGGCGCGGCGGGTCACCAGGTCACCGCCGTGGCCAGCGCCGAAGCCGCCCTGGCCCGGCTGGAAGTGCTGCGCCCCCAACTGGTGCTGAGCGATGTGCGCCTGCCCGGCATGGACGGCCTGGCCCTGTTCGACGCGGTGCAGGCCCGGCTGCCCGGCCTGCCGGTGATATTGCTCACCGCCCACGGCAGCATCCCCGACGCGGTGGATGCCACGCTGCGCGGGGTGTTCAGTTACCTGACCAAGCCGTTTGACGGGCAGGAGCTGCTGGCGGCGGTCAGCCGGGCGCTCGCGGTGTCGGCCACGGCGCGGCCTCTCCCGGGCTCGGCGGGCGAGGTGTGGCGCGAAGACATCGTCAGCCGCTCGGCGGTGATGGACGAGGTGCTGGCCGAGGCCCGGCTGGTCGCGCCCAGCGATGCCTCGGTGCTGATCCGGGGTGAAAGCGGCAGCGGCAAGGAACTGCTGGCCCGCGCCATCCACCGCGCCAGCCCACGCGCCCACGGCCCGTTTGTGGCGGTGAACTGCAGCGCCATCCCCGAGGCGCTTCTGGAGTCCGAGCTGTTTGGCCACGTCAAGGGCGCGTTCACCGGCGCGGTGGCGCACCACCGGGGCCTGTTCCAGAGCGCCCACGGCGGCAGCCTGTTTCTGGACGAGATTGGCGACATGCCGCCCGCCCTCCAGGTCAAGCTGCTGCGCGTGCTGCAAGAGCGCCAGGTGCGGCCCGTGGGCGCGCAGCAGTCCATCGACGTGGATGTGCGCATCGTCTCGGCCACCCACCGCGACCTGGAGGCCGCCCTGGCCAGTGGCGACTTCCGCGAAGACCTGTACTACCGCCTCAACGTGGTCACCCTCACCCTGCCGCCGCTGGCCGAGCGCCGCGAAGACATTGCCCTGCTGGCCCAGCACTTTTTGCAGCGCCTGGCCAGCAAGTACCACAAGCCGCTCAAAGGCTTTGCGCCCGATGCCCTGGGCCAGCTCTCCACCGCCGCCTGGCCGGGCAATGTGCGGCAGTTGCACAACGTGGTGGAACAGGTCTGCGCGCTGTGCACCACCCCCTTGGTGCCGCTCGCCCTGGTGCAGCGGGCGCTGCGCGTACCCACGGTCGAGGTGCTGGGCTTTACCGAGGCCCGCAACCGTTTCGAGCGCGACTACCTGGTGGGCCTGCTCAAGCTCACCGACGGCCAGGTGGCCGATGCCGCCCGGCTGGCCGAGCGCAACCGCACCGAGTTTTACCGCCTGCTGCAAAAACATGGGCTGACACCGGGCCTGTTCCGGGGTGACACCGGCCCCGAGTCGCAAAACAGCGACGACCCCGAGCCGCCTGTCGCCCGCTAGCGACAACGGGTTTTCCCTTATCCATCAAGCACTTACGGCCTGCACGGTGGGCCAGGTGCAGGGGCCTGTCGCCAATCAGCGACGCATTACAGGCCTCTACATCTTGCTACACATGCAAAAAATGGGCTAAGTGCTTGATCTGAAAGTGTTTTTCACACTGGCCTAGGGTTTGCACTAGGTTTGGGCATGCAATGTCTGAACCGCTCCCTGGCCGCACTTGTGCTGGCCATCCCGTTGGTCGCAATGTCTACCGACTTCGACACCCTGGGCGAACGCGCCCGGGCCCTGGCCGCCCAGCCCTACAGCCCCGTGCCCAGCCGCACGCCCGATGTGCTGGCCAAGCTCACCTACGACCAGATGCGCGACATCCGCTTCAAGCCCGAGCAGGCCGCCTGGCGGGCCGAGCAACTGCCGTTTGAGCTGATGTTTTTCCACCTGGGCAAGTACCAGACCGAACCGGTGCGCCTGGTTGAAACCTCGCCCGAGGGCGAGCTCCCCTTCCGCTTCAACCCCAAGGATTTCAGCTACGGTGCCAACACCCTGCAGCCCGCCACCTGGGGCGACATCGGCCACGCGGGTTTCCGCGTGCACTACCCGCTGAACAACCCGGCCTACAAGGACGAGCTGGTGGTGTTCCAGGGGGCCAGCTACTTCCGCGCCCTCAGCGCCGGGCTGCACTACGGCCTGTCGGCCCGTGGCCTGGCGGTGGATACAGCAGGCGGCGGGCCGGAAGAATTCCCCCGCTTCACCGACTTCTGGATCGAGCGCCCCAAAGCCGGTGCTACCGCCATGACCGTGCTGGCCCTGCTGGACTCGCCCCGCGTCTCCGGTGTGTACCGCTTCGAGATCGAGCCCGGCACCACGACGCGTATGACCGTCAAGGCCCGCCTGTACCTGCGCGACACGCCCAACAACCCCATCCGCACCCTCGGCATTGCCCCGCTGACCAGCATGTTCGCCTTTGGCGAAAACCAGCCCAGCCGCACCGACTTTCGCCCCGAAGTGCACGACTCCGACGGCCTGATGCTGGCCAGCGGCGAAGGCGAATGGCTGTGGCGGCCCCTGCAAAACCCGCGCAGCCCGCTGGTCACGTCCTTCACCACCCGCGCGCCCAAAGGCTTTGGCCTGATGCAGCGCGACCGCAGCTTCGCCAGCTATGAAGACACCGAGGCCAGCTACGAGCGCCGCCCCTCGGCCTGGGTCACGCCATTAGGCGACTGGGGCGCGGGCCGGGTCGAGCTGGTGCAACTGCCCACGCCGGATGAGACACACGACAACATCGTCGCCTACTGGGTGCCCGCCGCCCTGCCCGCCCCCGGCCAGCCGCTGGACATCGCCTGGCGCGTGGACTGGCAGGGCGATGCCCAGCAACGCCCGCCCCAGGCTTGGGTGGCGCAAACCCGCGTCGGCCACAGCTTTGCCCCGCTGGCCAAAAACGAGCAGCAGTACATCGTGGACTTCACCGGCCCGGCCCTGCCCAGCACGGGCGAACTCAAAGCCGTGGCCAGCGCCAACAGCAACGGCCGCATCACCGAAGCCAACGTCTACCGCATCCATGCGGTTGGGGCCACCGGGTCCTGGCGCATGGCCTTGCGTGTGCAAACGCTGAACCCTGCGCAACCGGTGGAGTTGCGCGCCTTTTTGACCGCCCCGTCCGGCACTGGCCCCCAAACGGTCAGTGAGACATGGACCTACATCCAGGTTGCCCCATGAACCACACCCCTTCCTCCTCCGGTATGCCCCCCATCCAGCGCGGCTCCATGCGGGCGCAAGCCTGGCTCGGCCTGGCCGGTCGCCTGCGCGGCCAGCAGGCCCCGGCCGATGCGCCCTGGCGCGCCAGTGCCGCCCAGCACCAGGGGCAAACTCCTGCCTGGGAAGCCGCAGCCCAGCAGCGCCGCCATTGGCTGCTGTTCTGGATTGCCAGCGCCACCGTGTTTGCCACCGCCCTGCTGTGGCGCGCCCAGCCGGGGGCGGGCAGCGATGTGCTGCTGGCCGCACAACTGGGCTTGTTTGCGCTGCTGTTTGCCTGGGTGTCGGCGGGCACGGTGACCGCGGTGATGGGCTTCTGGGTCACCCTGCGCGGCGACCCGCATGCGCTGTCGGCACGCAGCGCGGCCCATACCGTGCTGCCGCCGGATGCGCGCACCGCCGTCATCATGCCGATTTGCAACGAAGACGTGGCCACCGTATTTGCCGGGCTGCGCGCCACCTGCGAGTCGCTCAGCACGTCCGGTGCCGAGCGCTTGTTTGATGTGTTTGTGCTGTCCGACAGCAACGACCCCGCCTTGCGCGCCGCCGAGCTCACCGCCTGGCAGGCCCTGCGCGAACAGCTCGCCAGTGCAGGCAGCCATCTGCGCGTGCACTACCGCTGGCGCCAGCACCGCACCCGCCGCAAGGCCGGTAACGTGGCCGACTTCTGCCGCCGCTGGGGCCGCAGCTACCGCTACATGGTGGTGATGGATGCCGACAGCGTGATGAGCGGCGACACCCTGGTCACCCTGGCCCGGCTGATGGAAGCCCACCCCCGCGCCGGAATTTTGCAAACCGCCCCCCGCGCCTGCGGCCACGCCACCTTGCACGCCCGCGGCCAGCAGTTTAGCAGCCGCGTCACCGGGCGTTTGTTCACCGCCGGCATGCAGTTCTGGCAACTGGGCGAGGCCCACTACTGGGGCCACAACGCCATCATCCGCGTGGCGCCGTTCATGCAGCACTGCGCCCTGGCCACCTTACCGGGCAAGGGCGCGCTGGCGGGCGAAATCCTGTCGCACGACTTTGTCGAAGCCGCGCTGATGCGCCGTGCAGGCTATGAAGTCTGGCTGGTCAACGACCTGGAAGGCAGCTACGAACAACAACCCCCCCACCTGCTGGCCGAGCTACAACGCGACCGCCGCTGGTGCCAGGGCAATCTGCAAAACGCCCGCCTGCTGACCGAACCCGGCCTGCGCCCGGTGCACCGCGCCATGCTGGCCACCGGAGCCATGTCCTACGTGTCGGCCCCGCTGTGGCTGCTGTATGTGGTGCTGGGTGCCG
Source organism: uncultured Albidiferax sp. (assembly GCA_963512645.1). Lineage (GTDB taxonomy): Bacteria > Pseudomonadota > Gammaproteobacteria > Burkholderiales > Burkholderiaceae_C > Rhodoferax_B. The sequence continues at coordinate 20,152 of CAUPNM010000013.1, forward strand.
CACTGTGGCTGCACGACAGCGAGATCCCGCTCTGGTCCAGCCACAGCGTCGCCACCCTGTGGGTATCCACCGCGCTGATGCTGGCCCTGCCCCGGGTGCTGGGCCTGCTGGCCGTGCTGCTGCGCGGTGAGCAAGCGGCCTTTGGCGGCAGCCTGAAGCTGCTGGGCAGCACGGTGCTGGAGGCGCTGATGTCGATGCTGCAAGCCCCCCTGCGCATGGCCGCGCACAGCCTGTTTGTACTGGGTGGCCTGACCGGCTGGAAGCTGGAATGGACCTCCCCCCCGCGCGAAGCCAGCGACCTGCCCTGGGCCGATGCCGTCCAGCGATTCGGCCCCCTGGGTCTGGCCGTGGCCTGCCTGCTGGGCGCGGTCGCCTGGTTCGCCCCCGACTCCCTGCTGTGGCTGCTGCCCATGGGCCTGCCCCTGCTGCTGGCCGTGCCCTTCACCGTACTCAGCAGCCGCGTCGGCCTGGGCCAACGCCTGCAAGATGCCGGTTGGTTGCTAGTGCCCGAAGAAAGCCGGTCACCCACGGTCTTGAAGCAGGCCTGGCGCTATGCCCACGCCCCGCGCGCCGCCGCCACCCCGTGGCTGGCCGACCTGCCCCGCCTGGCCGCCCTGGCCCTGCAAGCCCTGGGCCCGCGCCACACCGGTCAAGGCCTGCGCGGCGAACACCGCCGCCAACGCGTGCTGCAACTCAGCCGCACCGGCGGCGCAGCACCCAGCGCCGCCGAGCACATGCGTTTCCTCAGCGAACCCCACAGCCTGCGCCTGCTGCACGCGGCGCTGGCGGGGGAGCGGGTGCGCTAAGGTTTGTGTATTTTTGGCCTGTTTTTCAGGCATAAAAAAGCCTGCTCGTGCTTATTCGATCAGCACGAGCAGCTCCTGTTTTTTACTATCAAAAGAGAAGCAATTTGTTTGGGCTGCACGGGCAGTAGCCAGTGGGGTCGGATCACGATTGCGCGCTGGATTGGCGGTTGTCGTACCGATGCTTGCCCGCATTCGTGCTCCGACCCCTCTGGCGGGTTGGCGTTTTCTGGGTGCCTGCCAGCATCCCCGGCCAGCGGCCCTGGCGGCGTGAACGACTTCAAAAACGAGAGCAATCGCAAGGCAAGCTGCAAGGGACTGCCGGGATATAGTGCAATGCCAGAGAGACACCTTGGTGCCTTTCCTAATTTGCACACCACTGAATGACCACTGTCACCTATACCCCCCAGGACCTCATTGCCATTGGTTCGCTAGCGACGGCAATCCTTGCCTTCATCGCCACATTTTGGCAAGCCAAGATTGCACGGGAACATAACCGCAAGAGCACCCTACCACTGCTCACGGTGTACTGTGAACGGCGCGATGCCATTGCCATCAGTGTGCGAAATGATGGTGTTGGCCCCGCACTGATCAAGGAGATGCATTACTACGTTGACGGAAAGCCCTGCTACAACATCGAGGAGTTCGACGCGAGGTTTGATACCCCCGACGGCATTGAAGTGTTTCGTACTTCCTTCACGCCGCCAGCGGCTGTGGGAACAGGGCACTCACTCGAGTTGCTGGTGGTCCGTGCGTTGCCAGGCAACCTGGCACCAGTGCTCGACCAGGCGAAACGGATTGCCGTAAAGATTCGGTACGAGTCCGTGTATGGAGAGTCGCTTGAGACTGAACGTTACACAGTTTCCGCTTGAGAAATGTCTTCATAGGTAGGACTTACGCAGCGCCCCCCGATACGTCTCCAACTGCTCCACCAACCCGCATCCCGATGCGGTTGGTTTTTGAATTTCTGATCCAGCACCCACCAGGCACCCGTGTCCTTGCGGCGCACAAAGCGGTCTAGCCGCCGGGTCTCACCCTGGTAATTCAGAGCCACCTCGTTGCCCGCCCAATCCACCACTTCGGCATCCCAGATCCACGCCCCCAGCGTCGCCGAATACATGTGTGTCCCCAGGGAACCCCAAGCCTGCGCCTGCTGCACGCCGCGCTGGCAGGAGAGCGGATGTACCAATTTGCTTCCATTTCCATAGCTGCTCACGCTTATGGAATAAGCGCTAAAGACCCAAAAAGCATGTAACTACATGCCTGCCGCCAGCATGCCGAGTGGCTGCTACACTTTTCCCACACACTCCCACCGCCCTGCCCGGCTGCGCGCCCATGATGACTTCCGTTTTTAACTTCACTTTTGTGCCCTGGTTCCGCTCGGTCGCACCGTACATCCACAAGTTCCGCAACCAGACCTTTGTGGTGGGCATTGCGGGCGAGGCGATTGCGGCGGGCAAGCTGCCCCACCTGGCGCAAGACCTGGCGATGATCCAGAGCATGGGGGTGAAGATTGTGCTGGTGCATGGTTTTAGGCCGCAGGTGAACGAGCAGCTCAAGGCCAAGGGCCACCCGCCCAAGTACGCCCACGGCATCCGCATCACCGACGAGGTGGCACTCGACTGCGCCCAGGAGGCGGCGGGCCAGTTGCGTTACGAGATCGAAGCGGCGTTCAGCCAGGGCCTGCCCAACACGCCGATGGCCGGGGCCACCATCCGGGTGATTTCGGGCAACTTCATCACCGCCCGGCCCGTGGGCATTGTGGACGGCATCGACTTTCAGCATTCGGGCCTGGTGCGCAAGGTGGATACCGGCGGCATCACCCGCGTGCTCGACATGGGGGCCATGCTGCTGCTGTCGCCGTTTGGCTTCTCGCCCACCGGCGAGGCCTTTAATTTGACGATGGAAGAAGTGGCGACCTCGGTAGCCAGCGCATTGCAGGCCGACAAGCTGATCTTTTTAACCGAGGTGCCCGGTATCCGCATGCACCCCGGCGAGCCCGAGAGCGAAGACAACCCCATCGACACCGAGCTGCCGCTGGCCGTGGCCGAAAAGCTGCTGGCCGACCTGCCCACCGCCAATGTGCCCACCGACACCGCGTTTTACCTGCAGCACTGCGTGAAAGCCTGCAAATCGGGCGTGGAGCGCAGCCACATCATTCCGTTTGCGGTAGACGGCGCGATTTTGCTGGAGGTGTATGTGCACGACGGTATCGGCACCATGGTGGTGGATGAAAAGCTGGAGAGCCTGCGCGAGGCGCTGGTGGACGATGTGGGCGGCATCCTGCAACTGATCGAGCCGTTTGAGAAAGACGGCACCCTGGTCAAACGCAGCCGCACCGAGATCGAGCGCGATGCCGACCTGTACACCGTGGTGGAGCACGACGGCGTGATCTTTGCCTGCGCGGCGCTCTACCCCTACCCCGAGGCCCACACCGGCGAAATGGCGGCGCTGACCGTGTCGCCCCAGGTGCAGGGCCAGGGCGATGGCGAAAAGGTGCTCAAGCGCATCGAGCAACGCGCCCGCGCCGCCGGGCTGCAGAGCATTTTTGTGCTGACCACCCGCACCATGCACTGGTTCATCAAGCGCGGTTTTGTGCAGGTCGACCCCGAGTGGCTGCCCGAGGCCCGCAAGCGCAAGTACAACTGGGACCGCAAGAGCCAGGTGCTGGTGAAGAAGCTGAACTAGTGGGAGTCAATTGCCATGGCTCGGGGTGCACTGCACCCGAGTCCATGGCCGTTAGTGGGGGTTAATGCGGATTAATGGGGATGCAGCAGGTCGGGCACGGTGTCGCCGATCTCGTGCTCGGACGGCGGCAAGTCCATCTGCTCGGGGCTCAGAAAACGCTCGGCAAACTGGCGGTACACGCCCTGGCGCATGAAGACATCGAACAGGTCGGCATCCACATAGCCGCTTTTGGCAAAGCGCACCATCACCTCCAGCGCCTTGGACAGCTTCATGCGGGGCCGGTAGGGTCTGCCGGTACTGGTCAGCGCCTCGAACACATCGGCCAAGGCCAGCATGCGCGACTGCAGCGGCACCTGCTGGCGCTGCAGCTCTTGCGAAAGCCCGGTGCCCTGCGGGCGCTCCCGGCCCGCCACCACGTACTCGGGCACGTTTTTCAGGTGCTTGGGCCACTGCACTTTGCCCAGCATGGCGTTGGTGACCGCCACATGGTGGTTGACGATCTCGTGCTCCTGGGCGGTCAGGGTGCCGCGCAGGATGGTCAGGTTGTCCAGCTCGTCGCCGCTCAGGAACGGGACTTGCACACCATCGGCATTGCGCCAATGGCGGCGGGTGCCGATGTCGCGTACCTTCCTGAGCTGGGCATCGGTCATCACCGACTGGGCCCGGTTCACCTCGCGAAGAAAGGCCCGGTCGGCATCGATGTGGGCCAGGGCCTCTTCAAGGCGCTGGCCTACGGCGGCTTCGGCGGCGGGGTCGGTGCAGGTACGCAAGGCCAGCTGCTGGCGCAGGGTGGCGATTTCGGCATCGCGCTTGAGCACCTCGAACCGGGTGCTGATGAGCTCGATGCGGTCAAACAGGGTTTGCAGCTTGGTGGCCTTGTCGGCCACGTGCACCGGCGTGGCGATCTTGCCGCAGTCGTGCAGCATGCCTGCGATCTTGAGCTCGTAACGGTCGCGCTCGGTCATCTGCACGCCCGCGTACGGCCCGTCGGTGGTGGCATCCACGGCAGAGGCCAGCATCAAAGTGAGTGCCGGTACGCGGTTAAAGCGGTCGCGGGCGTAAGGTGATCTTTCGTCGATGGCGGTGTTGACCAGCTGTACGAACGACTCGAACAGCCTCTCCATATGGGCCACCCGCTGCCGGTTGCTCAGCGCAATGGCCGCCTGCGAGGCCAGCGACTCGACCAAGCGCTGGTCGGCCTCGGAAAAAGTCACCACCCGGCCCAGGCCCGGCTCCAGCGCATTGATGAGCTGCAGCACGCCAATGACTTCGCCGTCGAAGTTCTTCATCGGCACCGTCAGGAACGACTGCGAGCGGTAGCCGGTGCGTGCATCGAAGGCCTTGGTGCCCGAGAAATCGAAACCGGCCTCTGCATAGGCATCGGCAATGTTCACGGTGCGGTCGTGGATGGCGGCAAAGGTGGCCACCATGGTGTCGTTAAAAGCACCCTCGGCGTTAATCAGTTGCAGCGGCGCAAAGTCGATCGCCTTGCCGGTGGTGCCTCCCAGAAACAGGTTCAGCGAGTTGGTGCGCATGATCTCGAAACGCAGCGCGCTGCCGTCTTCGGTCATGCGGTACAGGGTGCCACCATCGGCCTGGGTGATATTTTTAGCGGCAATCAGAATGCCTTCGAGCAGACTGTTGAGATCGCGCTCCTTGGACAGTGCTGCGCCAATGGAATTGAGCTGATCGAGTCGGCTAAGCAGGTCGCCGACGAGGTCCATCGCCATAGTTGCATCGTCCCGGTAAGTGTGTTTGTAAGTTCTTGTGCGCCAAGGAGATTACCATCAAAAGCCCCCCGGCTGGCGCACAGCAACTGCACATATGCCAGCCCGGCACAGCCGCTTTTTTTGCGCGCAGCCGCTACCATCTGCAGGCCCCCAACTGCCATGGACTCGGGTGCAGAGCACCCCAAGCCATGCAAGTTGTTTCACGTTAACCCGAGACCGAAACTCCATGACCCCCACCCTTGAACTGCGTGCCGGTGAACTCGTCGCCACCCTGGCCCCCACCGTCGGCGGCTCGATTGCCAGCTTTTACAGCCAACGCGGCAGCCAGCGGCAGCACTGGCTACGCCCCAACGATGCCCCCGACCCAGCCCAACCCTGGGCCATGGCCAGCTTCCCGCTGGTGCCTTATTCCAACCGCATCCGCGATGGCCGCAGCAGCTTCGGTCCGCGCCCCTTGAACCTGGCCGCCAACTACCCCGGCTCCAAGCACGCCATCCACGGCACCGCCTGGCAGCAGCCCTGGCAGGTGGTCAGCCAGGGCGCCGACCACGCCACCCTGGCGCTGGACAGCCCGGCGGGCGTGTGGCCCTACGCCTTTCGCGCGGTGCAGCAGTTCACCCTGGATGCGCAGACCGGCTTGAACGTGGAGCTGACCGTCACCAACACCGACACGGTGGACATGCCGGTAGGCCTGGGCCACCACCCCTACCTGCCACACCGCGCCGGTACCCGCCTGACCACCGAGGTCAAAGCCATGTGGGGCGGCGACGCCGAAGTCATGCCCACCAAGCTGCAAACCCCGGCATTTTTGGACACCCTGCGCAGCGGCATCACCCTGGACACGCTGGACCTGGACAACAACTTCACCGGCTGGAGCCGCCAGGCCCGTGTCGACTGGCCCGACACCGGCACCGCCCTGTTGATGACCGCGCAGGCCCCGCTCGACTACTTCGTGCTGTACTGCCCCCAGGGTGCAGACATGTTCTGCATCGAACCCGTGAGCAACTGCACCGACTGGATGAACCTGGCGCAAAAAGGCCAGGGCGAGGTAGGCGGCCAACTCCTGGCCCCCGGTGCCACCCTGCACACCACCATGGGCCTGCAACCCATCTGGCCCCAAGATTAATAGGGGTCAGACCCCTATTTTTCCTATCTCAGCACTTATTCTGCTACAGATTAAATAGCTGTTTACGCTTATAGGATAAGCGCTAAGACCGGATTTTTTGCGTAAACCACTGCTTCAACGGCGGTGGGGTGTACGGGCCAGAAACACCAGGGCCACAGTGGCGATCAGCGCAAAGCAGACAAACGACCAGTTGGCGATGGAGCCGCCCAGAAAGGTCCAGTCCACCACGGTGCAGTCGCCACCGCCCTTGAAGATCATGGGGATGGCGCGCTTGAGCGGGAAGGTTTCGATCATGCCGTAGAGGTCGCGGCCACAGGTGGCGACTTCGGGCGGGTACCACTGCAAAAAGCTTTGGCGGGCGGCCACAAAGGCCCCAAAACCCGCCACCAGCAGCAGCAAAACCACGCCACCGGTTTGCAAGCCTTTTCGGCCACTAGCGCTTATGGCACCGGCGAGAGCAGCTACCAAAACGAGAGCATAGCGCTGCACGATGCACATCGGGCATGGCTCCAGCCCCACCACGTGCTGCAGGTACAAACCAAAAGCCAGCAGGCCGATACAGCCCAGGCACACCAGCAACCACACGCGGCGCGGGGCCGTATCTATCCAGTTCAACAACATCCATAGCTTTCAAAAAATGGCCGCTATGGGCGTTGTTTTACACGCCAGCGGCCTCTTCAATAAACACCTTGGCGCGGCGCGGTGTGACCACCAGCGTGTCGCCCTCTTGCACACCCAGCTCGCGGAACTCTTGCGCAGACAACTGCGCTTCGATCAGCTTATCTTGGGTATTGTCACCCGCTTGGTTCGCATCCACGGGCGTTAGTTCCAAACGGGCAATGGGGCCGATCACCAGCGCGCGGCTCAGAGTGACCACCATACCGCGCGGCTTGCCGGCATCGTCCAGGCCCTCGCCCTTGGTGTGGCGCTGCACTTCGATGTCGTGCGGGCGCACGTAAGCAAAGGCCTTGGCATCCTGGGCCGCGTCGTGCTCGGGGGCCTGGATCTTGATGCCTTCGAGCTGCAACTCGCCTTCGTGGGCACGGCCATGGAACAGGTTCACGTCACCCAAAAAGCCGTACACAAACGGGCTGGCCGGGTAGTCCCACACTTGCTGCGGCGAGCCGATTTGTTCGACCTTGCCCTTGTTCATGACCACCACGCGGTCGGCCACTTCCAGGGCTTCTTCCTGGTCGTGGGTCACGAAGATGCTGGTGACATGCAACTCGTCGTGCAGGCGGCGCAGCCAGCGGCGCAGCTCTTTGCGCACCTTGGCATCCAGCGCACCAAAGGGCTCATCCAGCAGCAGCACCTTGGGCTCTACCGCCAGGGCCCGGGCCAGGGCAATACGCTGGCGCTGGCCGCCAGAGAGCTGCGAAGGGTAACGGTTGGCCAGCCAGTCGAGCTGCACCAGGCCCAGCAGCTCGTGCACCTTGGCCTTGATGACCGCCTCGCTGGGGCGCTGGTTGCGGGGTTTGACGCGCAGGCCAAAGGCCACGTTTTCAAACACCGTCATGTGGCGGAACAGCGCGTAATGCTGGAACACAAAGCCCACCTGGCGCTCGCGCACATGCACGTCGGTGGTGTCTTCGCCCGAGAAGTGGATGCTGCCCGCGTCGGGTGTTTCCAGCCCGGCGATGATGCGCAACAGCGTGGTTTTGCCGCAGCCCGAGGGGCCGAGCAAGGCGACCAGTTCGCCGGATTCAATGTCCAGGCTGACATCGCCCAGCGCGGTGAAGTTGCCGAACTGCTTGTGGATATTGCGGATTTCGATGCTCATGCGGGTCTTTCAATGGGCCACAGACAACTGGCCGTTAAAGGGTGGCGATGGGGGCGTGGGCACGTCCTCACGGGGCTGCTCGGGCGGCGCTTCGGCAATCGCTTTGAGTTCGCGCTCGATGCGCCACTCGGCCACCGACTTGATCACCAGGGTGACAAGTGCCAGGATGGCCAGCAGCGAAGCCACGGCAAACGCGGCCACCGACTGGTATTCGTTGTACAAAATTTCCACGTGCAGCGGCAAGGTGTTGGTTTGCCCACGGATGTGGCCCGACACCACCGACACCGCACCAAACTCGCCCATGGCGCGGGCGTTGGTCAGGATCACGCCGTACAGCAGGCCCCATTTGATGTTGGGCAGGGTCACATACCAAAAGGTCTGCCAGCCGGTGGCACCCAACACGATGGCGGCCTGCTCTTCGTCGTTGCCCTGGGCCTGCATCAGCGGGATCAGCTCGCGGGCGATGAACGGAAAGGTCACGAAGATCGTGGCCAGCACAATGCCCGGCACGGCAAAAATGATCTTCAGGTCATGCGCCTGCAGCCAAGGGCCAAACCAGCCGTTCGCACCAAACATCAGCACATAAACCAGCCCGGCCACCACCGGCGACACCGAAAACGGCAGGTCCACCAGCGTGGTCAAAAACGACTTGCCCCAGAACTCGTACTTGGCAATCGCCCAGGCTGCCGCCACGCCAAACACCAGGTTCAGCGGCACGGCAATGGCCGTAGCCAGCAGCGTGAGCTTGATGGCATCCCAGGCATCAGGTTCGCGCAGCGCTTCAAAGTACGCGCCCGTGCCCTTGCGGAAGGCCTCGGTAAACACCGCCGCCAGCGGCAGCACCAAAAACAAAAACAGGAACACCAGCGCGATGGTCAGCAGGGTATAGCGCACCCAGGCGGCTTCGGTGGTGCCCGCTTTGGCGCGGCGCACGGGTTTGTTGGAAGGGGTCGATGGGGCGCTCATGCCGGGGCTCCTGCGTGGCGGCGCTGCCAGGCCTGCAAGGCGTTGATCAGCAGCAATAAAACGAACGAAATCACCAGCATCACCAAGGCCACGGCGGTGGCACCGGCGTAGTCGTACTGCTCCAGCTTGCCCACGATGATCAGCGGCGTGATCTCCGACACCAGGGGCATATTGCCCGCGATGAAGATCACCGATCCATATTCGCCAATCGCCCGGGCAAAGGCCATGGCAAATCCGGTCAGCAGCGCAGGGGCGATGTGCGGCAGGATCACGCGGGTAAAGATTTGCAGGCGGGTCGCACCCAGCGAGGTGGCGGCTTCTTCCAGCTCTTTTTCGGCATCTTCCAGCACCGGCTGCACCGTGCGCACCACGAACGGCAGGCCAATGAAGATCAGCGCAATCACGATGCCCGCCGGGGTAAACGCCAGCTTGATGCCCATGGGCTCCAGGTACTGGCCAATCCAGCCGTTACCAGCCAGCAGCGCGGTGAGCGAGATACCGGCCACAGCGGTGGGCAACGCAAACGGCAGGTCGACCAGCGCATCCACGATTTTTTTGCCCGGAAAGCTGTAACGCACCAGCACCCAGGCCACCAGCAGGCCAAACACCAGATTCACCAGCGCGGCAAACAGCGAGGCGCCAAAGGTCAGGCGGTACGAGGCCATCACGCGTGGCCCGGTCACGGCGGCTACGAACTGGTCCCAGGTCAGGTTGAATGTGTTGAACACCAGAGCCGAGAGCGGCACCAGCACGATCACGCACAGGTAAAACAGGGTATAGCCCAGCGTCAAGCCAAAACCGGGCAGCACCCGCTTGGCCTTGCCGGTTTTGGCGCGGGCCAGGGGGTTAAAAACCATGGCCGTCATTTAGCACCCGGGGTGTAGATCTTGTCGAACTGGCCGCCGTCGTTGAAGTGCACTTTTTGCGCTTCACCCAGGCTGCCGAACAGCTCATTCACGGTGAACAGCTGCACGGGTTTGAACACGTTCGAATACTTCTTCAAGATGGCTTCATTGCGTGGGCGCAGCGCGTGCTTAGCGGCGATTTCCTGGGCTTCGTCCGAGTACAGGTAGTCCAGGTACTCTTTGGCCAGGGCCTGCGTGCCCTTCTTGGCCACGGTGCGTTCCACCACGGCCACCGGGTTCTCGGCCACCACGCTGATGCTGGGGTGGATGGCATCGACCTTGCCTGCGCCGAATTCGCGGTCAATCGACACCACTTCGGACTCAAAGGTCACCAGCACGTCGCCGATATTGCGCTGCAAAAAGGTGGTGGTGGCCGCACGACCGCCCTGGGCCAGCACCGGCACGTTCTTGTACAGCTTGGCGACGAAATCAGCGGCTTGGGCATCGGTGCCGCCCTTTTTGCGGGCATAGCCCCATGCAGCCAGGTAGGCGTAGCGGCCATTGCCGCCGGTTTTGGGGTTGACCACGATCACCTGCATGCCGGGCTTGACCAGGTCGTCCCAGTCCTTGATGCCCTTGGGGTTGCCGTTGCGCACCAAAAACAACATGGTGGAGGTGGTGGGCGAGGCGTTGCCGGGGAATTTCTTGTTCCAGTCTTTGGCTACCACGCCCTTATCGGCCAGGAAATCGATGTCGGTGGAGGTGTTCATGGTCACCACATCGGCATCCAGCCCCTCGGCCACCGAGCGCGCAATCGCGCTGGAGCCAGCGTGCGACTGGTCGATCTTCACGTCCCGTCCGCTGGTCTTCTTGGTGTGGGCCACGAAGGCGGCGTTGTAGTCTTTGTAGAACTCGCGCGCTACGTCATACGAGCCGTTGAGCAGTGTGGTTTGCTGCGCGGAAGCGATACCACCAGCGGCCAGGCTTGCGGCGGTGAGCACACCGGCGAACAGGGTACGAATGGAAGATTTCGAGCGAAAAACAGAGGTAGGCATGCAGTCACCAGGAAGTAATAGGACTTACGCAGCGCCCCTGTATCGCCCTTCGGGCTTACAGGGGGAACTTGCGTAAGTCCTGAGTAAAAAAGGTTGACCGCGATTGTCTGGCTTATGGCTTAGTTATCAAACGACTGTTTTTTTGTTTAGTTAGCTGGATCTTGAATATAGAGAACTGCCAGCACCCTGTGCAGCCACTGCGCACCAGGGGCGAGGCCATCAGGTCGGTGAGCCGCGCAATACCCACTCCGGGCTGCACCAAGGTCGGTAAACAGCCCAGGCCCTGCGGCGCGAAGCCGTGGACCATGCCTGGCGTTGCACAGGCGGATGGCTGGCCCGCGCTGGGCGGGCCGTGTGGACGGGGTTGTCTGCGCTATGGCGGTATCAGCGGCGGTGGTATCGCCCATCGCGGTCACGCCAATGCGGGCCGCCCCGGCCATAACGCCAGTCGGGCCGATCGTAGGGGCGCGGCACTACCAGCACAGGCGCAGGGGCAGTCACCACAGCAGGCTCCACGTACACGCGCGGGCCATAGGCACGGGGGCCATAGGGTGCTACGACGCAGCCCGAAAGTGCGCAGGCCATCAGCACCGTGGGAACCGCCAATTTGGCAACTTGCATACAGGAACTCCTGAAAAGAAACAGTCATTCCATAACGGGCCACGTCCGTCGTGGCCGACCGGTGGCCCCATGAAGTTGTGTAAAGCACCCACGGCCCGGGTGCCTACCAAACATTGCTAAAGTCGCGCCCTGACTTTTTAACCACTACAAGGCTCCCACATGGCACGCATGGTCCATTGCATCAAACTCGACAAAGAGGCCGAAGGCCTCGACTTCCCCCCCTACCCCGGCGACCTGGGCAAGCGCCTGTGGGAAAACGTCAGCAAGGAAGCCTGGGCCGCCTGGCTCAAGCACCAGACCATGCTGGTCAATGAAAACCGCCTGAACCTGGCCGACCTGCGCGCCCGCCAGTACCTGGCCCGCCAGATGGAAAACCACTTCTTCGGCAGCGGTGCCGATGCCGCCCAGGGCTACGTGCCCCCTACCGCCTGATCTTGGCAGAAGCCATCGAATGGCTGCCCGACGGCACGCCGTTCAGCCCGCGCTTTAGCGACCGCTACCACAGCGAAGGCGGCGGGCTGGCGCAGGCCCGTGAAGTGTTTTTGGGCGGCTGCGGCCTACCCGCCGCATGGGCGGACCAGCCGCAGTGGCGCATTCTGGAAACCGGCTTTGGCCTGGGCCTGAACTTTCTGGTCACCTGGGCTGCCTGGCGGGTCGACCCGCAGCGGCCCCGCCTGCTGCACTTTGTCTCCATCGAAGCCTGGCCCGCCAGCGCCGACGATCTGCTGCGCAGCCTGCCTACCAATCCCGAACTGCAGCCCCTGGCCACCCAGCTCCATGCCCAGTGGTGGGGCCTGACACCGGGCTTTCACCGCCTGGTGTTCGAGAACGGCCAGGTGGTGTTGACCCTGTGCATCGGCGATGCCCAGGCCATGCTGCGCGAAATGGCCTTCGAGGCCGACAGCGTGTACCTGGACGGTTTCAGCCCGCAGCGCAACCCCGACATCTGGAGCTTGCATACCCTGAAAGCCGTGGCCCGGCACTGCCGACGCGGCACCCGCGTGGCCACCTGGACCATCGCCCGCGCCGTGCGCGACGGCTTGGCACAGTGCGGCTTTGCGGTGCAGAAAACCCCGGGCGTACCGCCCAAGCGCGACAACCTGCAAGGCCAGTTCAACCCCGCTTGGGAGCCCCGAAAGGCGCAGGCTATCCCAGCATCGACTCCCAGCTACTGCATCGTGATAGGCGCAGGCCTGGCCGGTGCCGCCGTGGCCGCCAGCCTGGCGCGGCGCGGCTGGCAGGTGACCGTGCTGGATGCCGCCGACGCCCCTGCCTGCGGGGCCTCCGGCCTGCCCGGCGGGCTGCTGGCCCCGCTGGTGTCCAAGGACGACAACCTGGCCTCGCGCCTTTCACGCTGCGGCGTGCGGTCCACGCTGCAGCAGGCGCAGGCACTGCTGCAAATCGACCAGGACTGGCAGCCTTCGGGCGTGCAGGAATGGCAGGCCAGTGCCGAACCCTTGTGGCACGCCCACGCAGGCTGGGTCCGTCCCGCACGTCTGGTGCAGGCCTGGCTGGACCACCCTCACATCACCTGGCAAGGCGGGGCGCAGGTGGACCGCCTGCAGACGACGCCAGACGGCTGGCAGGTGCTGGACGCGCAGGGCCGGGTGCTGGCCCAGGCCCCGCTGGTAGTGGTGGCCGCCGCGCTGGCCAGCCGTGCCATCACCGGCATCGATCTGCCCCTGCAAGCCATCCGTGGCCAGGTGTCCATGGGGCTGCGCGGCGCTGAGGCCATGCCGCCCTACCCCGTCAATGGCCACGGCAGCTTCCTCCCCGACCTGCCCACGCCGCAAGGCCGCGCCTGGGTGATGGGAGCCAGCTACGACCGCGACAACGCCTGCGCAGACATCTCAGCAGCCGACCACCTGGCCAACTGGGAGCGCCTGCAGGTTCTGCTACCCGAAGCAGCCACCGCCCTGCGCAGCCAGTTTGTGGACGGCAAGATACAGGCCTGGGCCGGTATCCGCTGCGCCGCGCCAGACCGTTTGCCGATGGTGGGCCCCATCGCCCCTGGCCTGTGGGCGAGCACGGCCATGGGTTCGCGCGGACTGAGCTTTGCCCACCTCTGCGCCGAGCTGCTGGCGGCGCAACTGCACGGCGAGCCCTGGCCGGTAGAGAAAAAAGCGGCGGCGGTGCTGGATGTGCAGCGCCACCTCGGCAAGTCTTAGGCCGCCCCGAATCCATCGTCGGCGGCAATCACCGCGCCGTTCAAAAAGTGGCTCTGCCCGCTGGCCAGCAGCACCAGCAGCGCGTCCAGGTCTTCGGGCTTGCCGATGCGTTTGCGCGGCAGCATCTGCACCAGTTTCTGGCCCTGCTCGGTGCCCCAGTGGTGGTGGTTGATTTCGGTGTCAATGTAGCCAGGGCAGATAGCGTTGACGTTGATGCCGTACTTGCCCCACTCCACCGCCATGGCCTTGGTCATCTGGATCACCGCCGCCTTGCTCATGCAGTACACGCCGATCTGTGGCAGCACCTTGAGCCCGGCCATGCTGGCAATGTTGATGATGCGCCCGCCGGTATAGCTGCCGGGGGCCGCGCCCTTGGCCCGCGCCAGCATGCGCTTGCCCACCGCCTGGGCCACAAAAAACGCGCCGCGCACATTGGTGTTGAACATGAAGTCGAAGTCGTCCTCGGTCACGTCCTGCAGGCGCTGGGTGGTGCTCACGCCCGAATTGTTGACCAGGATATCGATGGAGCCCACCTCGGTTTCGGTGTGGGCTACAGCGGACTGGATGGAGTCGTTATCGCTCACGTCCAGCTCCACCACCGTGGCGTCGCCGCCCTCGCCGATGATTTGCGCGCGCAGCTCCTTGAGCTTGTCGACGCGGCGGCTGGCCAGCACCACGGCCGCCCCGGCCTGCGCCAGCGTGCGGGCAAACTGGGCCCCCAGGCCGCCCGATGCACCGGTCACCAAAGCCACCCGGCCCGAAAGATCCATGCTGTATGCCATGCTGTGAGTCTCCACACTGTAGTAAGCGACCATTGTGACAGCGCGTGACAACGCGACTTGGGCAGTCCGCATAAAATCGCGGCGATTTTGTCCCGCTCGTAACCCCGTTGTAACTGCAGCCACCCGGCAGCCGCCCCACCCGAAAAGAATGACATGACAAACGAAGAGATCCTGGCCCAGTTTGGTCCCCGTGAAGCGATGGAATACGACGTGGTCGTGGTCGGCGGCGGCCCCGGCGGGCTGGCCACCGCCATCCGCCTGAAACAGCTGGCGGCGACCAAGGGCACAGACGTGTCGGTGGTGGTGCTAGAAAAAGGCTCCGAACCCGGTGCGCACATCCTCAGCGGCGCGATCATGGACCCCATAGCCCTTACCGAACTCTTCCCCGACTGGAAGACCAAGGGCGCACCCCTGAACCAGCCGGTGACCGACGACGCGATGATTTTCCTGGGCGAAACCTCGGCCCTGCGCACCCCCAACTTCCTGCTGCCGGCCTGCTTCCAGAACCACGGCAACTACATCGTCAGCCTGGGCGCGGTCACCAAATGGCTGGCCGAGCAGGCCGAAGCCCTGGGCGTGGAAATCTTCCCCGGCTTTGCCGCCGCCGAAGTGCTGTACAACGCCGACGGATCGGTCAAGGGCGTGGCCACCGGCAATATGGGTATCGGCAAAGACGGCGAGCCCACCGCCGACTTCCAGATCGGCATGGAGCTGCATGGCAAATACACCGTGTTTGCCGAAGGCTCGCGCGGCCACCTGGGCAAGCAGCTCATCGCCAAGTTCAAACTCGACGACGGCAAAGACCCGCAAACCTACGGCCTGGGCATCAAAGAAGTGTGGGAAATCGACCCGAAACGCCACCAGCCCGGCTTTGTGATGCACACCGGTGGCTGGCCCATGGACAACAGCACCTATGGCGGCGCTTTTCTGTACCACATGGAAGACAACAAGGTCACGCTGGGCTTTGTGACCGGGCTGGACTATGCCAATCCCTACCTCAGCCCCTTCGAAGAATTCCAACGCTGGAAGACCCACCCCAACGTGCGCTGGTACCTGGAAGGCGATGCCGAGCACGGCGTGAAACCCGCCAGGCGCCTGGGCTACGGTGCCCGCGCCATCACCGCCGGTGGCCTGTCCAGCCTGCCCAAAACCGTGTTCCCCGGCGGCGCGCTGGTGGGCTGCGATGCAGGCTTTTTGAACGTGAGCCGCATCAAGGGCAGCCACGCCGCCATCAAGACCGGCATGCTGGCCGCCGAGGCCGCGTATGAGGCGGCGACCAGTGGCCGCCAGCACGACGAACTCAGCGCCTACCCCGAGGCTTTCGAGAAGAGCTGGCTGCACACCGAACTGCACAAGGCGCGCAACTTCAAGGCCTGGTTCAAGAAGGGTCTGCTCACCGCCACCATCATGAACGGAGTTGAGCAGTTCGCCCTACGCGGCCACATCCCCTGGACGCTGCGCCGCGACAAGCC
The DNA here is from genome assembly GCA_963512645.1 of uncultured Albidiferax sp. Taxonomy (GTDB): domain Bacteria; phylum Pseudomonadota; class Gammaproteobacteria; order Burkholderiales; family Burkholderiaceae_C; genus Rhodoferax_B. The sequence continues at coordinate 36,188 of CAUPNM010000013.1, forward strand.
CGACCACGCCTACTTGAAGCCCGCTGCGCAGTGCAAGCCCATCGTGTATCCCAAGCCCGACGGCAAGCTGACCTTTGACCGCCTCAGCAGCGTGTTCATCAGCAACACCAACCACGCCGAAAACCAGCCCGCGCATTTGACGCTCAAGGATGCCAGCGTGCCGGTCAGCATCAACCTGCACAAGTACGCCGGCCCCGAGGCGCGCTACTGCCCGGCTGGTGTGTACGAGTTCGTGAAAACCGATACCGGCCAGGACCGCCTGCAGATCAACGCGCAGAACTGCGTGCACTGCAAAACCTGCGACATCAAGGACCCGACGCAAAACATCGTCTGGGTCACACCCGAAGGCGGCGGCGGGCCGAACTATTCCGGGATGTGAGTTCCTCAATACCGACGTGTACTGTTAAGTATTTAACACACTTTGCATACAAAATAAACCTTAGTCCCGGTAGAATACATAACGCCCTCATCATCCGAAGGGTTTGGCGTAGTTTTCAAGAAGGGGCTCCCGGTCATGGCGTCGAAACATCAGTCAACGTCGGTTTACGCCGTCGTACTCGCTTGGATTTTTGCGGTCACGAGTCTGTTTTGCGGTGCCGCGCTCGCGCAGACCGCTAGCGCTCCGCTTCCTTTGAACAATGGCGTGGCCGTTGGCCCGAGTTCCGGCGTTGCGGGTAGCAAAATCTACTACGCGTTCACGGTGCCCGCCGGGGCGGCCCAAGCCGTCTTTGCGATGACCGGCACATCGGGCGACTCCGATCTCTACGTCAGATACAGCGCCGTGCCAACCGAGTCGAGCTGGGACTACCGTCCTTACGACTCGGTCTCGAACGAGACCGTCACCGTCAACAACCCCGCCGCCGGGACTTGGTACGTGATGGTTCACGGCTACTCCTCATATACCGGCGTCAGTCTGAAGGCGACCCACAATGCGGGTGGCAATACGGTTGCCGCCATGCCGACATTTTCGCCTGCTGCGGGAACCTATTCAGGGCAAGTGAGCGCAGCGCTCGCATCGACGACAACGAACGCTGTCATCCGCTTCACCCTCAACGGGGCGACACCGACCACCGGCTCAGAGGTGTACGTCGCACCCATCCTGATCACGTCCACCACCACGGTGAAGGCAGCCGCTTTCGCGACCGGCTACGCCACCAGTGCCGTGGCCAGCGCAACCTATACGATCCGCGATTCGATCCAGACCCTGACGAACAACGCGCCTATCACGGGCTTGTCGGGTGCCGCGAACAGCGTGGCGAACTTCCGGTTCGCGGTGCCGACCGGTGCCGCCAGTGTGACCTTCAGCATCACCGGCACTACGGGTGACGCGGACATCTACGTGAAGTACGGCCAATTGGCCACGACCAGCGTGTATGACCAGCGTCCTTACATTGGCGGCAGCAACGAGACCGTCAGCATCAACCCGGCACGCAGCGGGGACTACTTCATCATGGTGCACGGGTATACCGCCTACTCGGGGCTGACCATCAAGGCCACCTACAGCGGTACCGCCTCCGCCGGCAAGCCCGACCTCACGGTGCACCCCACCGCGCTGAACCCCTACTTCACCACGGAGACGTTCGCCAGCAATTCCTGCGAGATTGAGGAAGGCACGATCACCGCCGGTACCAAGCGGCTGATGCGCTTCACGACACAGTCCCGCAACATCGGTACGGCCGACCTCGTGCTGGGGAACCCGGCCTCCAGTCCGTCGTTCGAGTGGGGCGGGTGCCATGGCCACTACCACTTCCGCAGCTTTGCCCAATACCGCCTGCTCACCCCCTCAGGCTCGCTGGTGCGCACCGGCAAGAAGGTAGGCTTCTGTTTGATGGACATCACCCGGATCAACAACTCGGCCAACCCGTCGCCGCGCTACACCTGCAGCAACCAGGGTATCCAGGCCGGTTGGGCTGACATCTACAGCTCGAACCTGTCCGGCCAATGGATCGATGTCACGGGCGTGCCTGCGGGGCCGTACATCCTCGAAATCACCATGGATCCATTGAACGTCATCGACGAACTCGACGAAACCAACAATGTGACACGGATTGACGTGGCGATCCCGTGATCGCAAGTCCTGGCAAAGAGGTATCGACATGAACTGGAAGATCGCACTGGTGGCGGTGGCTACGGGCATGGCCGGCACCTACTTCTACATGGCCAACCTTCGGGCACCCGAGAGCCCATCGGTCGCCAGCGCGGTGGCCGCGCCAAGTGCCGCCGTGCCGTCGGCGCAGCACGACCAGGGCGTGCCGCACGCGCACGGAAACGACCACCCGCACGACCACGATGCACCGGCAAAACCCATGCCGCGCGTGGACACACCGTTGAACGCACAAGCCCGCGCCGTGGTGCAGCAGTTCGACCGACTGCGGGGCCTGGCGCCCGGAGAAGCCGCAATCGCACTGGGCCGCCAGCTTGAGGCGGGCATGACCCCGGAGAACGCGGCCGGCTACGTGCAGGCACTTGTCACCGCCGACAACCCGGCAGTCGAACGATCCGCCATGGCGGCCCTCGCGCGTTCTGCCGGTTCCGAGCAGATTCTGGCGTTGGCCGGTGAGTACAGCGTGCTGCCGCCCGACAACCGCGGGCGCATCCTCCAGACCCTGGAAAGCGTGGCGAATCCGGCCGCTGTCGACGGCTTGACCCGCATTGCCGCCGCCGACAATACCGAGAAACGTTCGGCGCTGGTCATGTCTGCGATGGTCGGAATGGCCAACATCGGCAGCATGGACAGCATCCAGTATCTGCTCGGCCAGCTCGTGCCGGGCAAGGCCGACCTCGCCTTGATGGCGCTGGAGCGCGTGCACACCAAGCAAGGGATCGAGATCATCCGGTCTGCGGGTGAAGGCAGCAAGGACGCGGCTGGCGTCTTGCCCGCCTATCGCCCTGCGTTGACGCGCATCGCAGAGGCCGCTGGCAAGTCCTAACGGTCGATCTCGGCGTGCGCCGGCAGATCCACGGTCTGCTGCGTGTACGGCAAGACCTGCGACATCCAGATCCCGATGCAGAATATCGTCTGGGTCACACCCTAAGGCGGTGGCGACCGGAACTACGTGGGGACGTGATTTTGAAGCCTTATTTTCAGTCATAAAATAAGGCTCTAGCGCCCATTCCATGGGCGTTAGCAGCTCCTGTTTTTGATATTAAAAACAGGAGCATTTTTTTGTCTCCCCCCGGAATCCACCCTTGCCCCTGAAACCCCCACCCGCCTGGCCCAGTCGGCCATTTGGCGGATTCCGCTATTGTGGGCGGTCAATTATTTTGTGGCGCGGCGGGCACCGGGGGTGATCGAGCCGTACACGCTCGCGTGCATCCGCTGGGGCCTGGCGGGGCTGCTGCTCAGCCCGCATGCGCGTGCCGAATTGCGGCGCGAATGGCGGGGTATTGCGGCGGTGTGGTACCAGTACGTGCCGCTGGGCTTTTGCGGCATGGTGGTGTGCGGTGCCTGGGTGTACCTGGGCGCGCAGACCACGGGGCGGTGAATATTGCACTGACCTATTCCGCGTCGCCGGTGTTGATTGCCCTGGGCTCGGTGCTGTGGCTGCACGAGCGCATGCGCTGGTCGCAGGCCCTGGGCGTGGCCATTGCGCTCACCGGCGTGCTGCATGGGATCATGAAAGGCGAATGGGCGGCGCTGGGCCAGGTGCAGTTTGTGGTGGGCGATGCCTGGATCGTGGCCGCCATGGTCTCGTGGGCGCTGTATGCGCTGCTGCAAAAAATTTGGCCCAGCACCCTGGGCTCCACCGCCCGCCTGGCTGCCATCTGCTGGGGGGCCATGCCGGTATTGCTGGTGGGCACGGCCTGGGAAATGGCGCAGCCCGGCTCCCCACGGCTGGGCACCGCGGCCTTGGTGCTGGGGGCTGCGCTGATTTTGCCGGGGGTGTTTTTGGTCTCGCGCAGCGTCGGACGTTCCCCTGGGTAGTCCTTGGTGCCGTGGCCGTGTAGGCGGCGGCCCCGTTGTTTGATCTGGCGCAACCACAGTGCCTACCTACGGCCTACACTGGTGTGTACAACTTTGGAGGCACACCATGAAAATTCTTCTCGCCGTGGACGGCAGCGACCACACCAAAAAAATGCTGGCCTATCTGGCCACCCACAGTGAACTGTTTGCGGGCGTGAGCGACTACATCGTGCTGACGGTGCAGCCCAGCATTCCGCCCCGGGTGCGCTCGGTGGTGGGCCAGGCCGCAGTAGACAACTACGCCAATGAAGAGGCCGAACTGGTGCTGGCACCGGTAAGCGAATTCCTGCTGCGCCATGGTATCAATGCCAAGACCAGCTGGAAGATGGGCCCCCCCGGCGAAACCATCGCCAAGTTCGCCGAAACCGAAAAATGCGACCTGCTGGTCATGGGCTCCCATGGCCACGGCGCACTGGCCAATCTGGTGATGGGCTCGGTGGCCACGCAGGTGCTGGCGCACTGCCATGTGCCGGTATTGCTGGTACGTTAAAAAACAAGCCTTTTACAAGGCATGAATCACCCCCTGGCGCTTACTCTATAAGCGTGAGTAGCTCCTGTTTTTGATATCAAAAACAGGAGCTTTTTGTTTTAACTTTGGCGCGGCCAGAGCTGGGTGTCGGTAATGGCGCGCACATCCACCCGCACCGGCAAAATCCCGTCGCGGGCCGAGCGGTCGGCCACGGTTTGCAGGGCGCTGATGTCGGCCTCGCTCACCGGCCGCCCGGTCACGGCGGCGCGGGCGGTGATGGTGCGGGCCGCTTCGATCGGCAGGCGGGTGAGTTGTGTGTAGGCCTGGGCATAGGCCTCGGGGTGGGCCAGCGCCCAGTCGCCTGCGCGGGCCAGGCGGTCCAGAAACTGCACGATGGCTTTGCGCTTGCCGGGGTCGGCCAGGGCCTCTTCACTGGCAGTGATAAAGCCCAGGGCAGTGTAGATGCCGCGCCCGTCGCGCAGGATGCGGCCACCGTTTTGCAGGGCGATGGTGTAGTAGGGATCAAAGATCGCCCAGGCATCGATCTGCTTGGACGAAAACGCGGTGGACGCGTCGGTGGGCAGCACGAACTTCACGGTGACCTCGTCGCGCCGCACCCCGGCTTCTTCGAGTGCGCCGTACAACTGGTACTGCGAAATGCTGCCGCGTGCCGACGACACCACCACGGTTTTGCCGCGCAAATCGGCCACGCTGCGCAGCGGCGAGTCGCCCTGCACCACAATGCCCAGCGCATCGGCCTTGCCGACGCGCGTGGCCACGATCTTCATCGCCGTTTTGCCCACCGCGGCTGCCAGCACCGGCAAATCGCCCGCCATGGCCGTATCCACCGCGCCGCTACGCTGGGCTTCAAACAGCGGCGCCGCACCCTGGAAATTGGCCCAGCGCCAGGCGAACGGTGCGCCATCCAGCGCCTTGGAGGCCTCGAACAAAGCACGCAGGCCACCAGCCTGGTCGCCCAGGACCAGCGCGGGCTGCGTCTGCGCAGCGCTCCATATAGGAAGTGCGCCCACGGCAGGCAGCACGGCGGCACGTTGCAGCCATTGGCGGCGGGAAAGGAATGAGGGAAAGTTTTTCATGCTGCGAAGTTAACCAACCCGGCCCGCAGCCCCAACGACGCATTCCAGATATGCAAAGCTGATTTCCTGCGTTGGCAATGGGACGGGCGCTGGTTAGCCTGTGGCCACACCTTTCTGTTTCAAGGAACCCCATGAGCGCCGTTTTATCTATCGACCGTGCCGACCGCAATGCCCTGCACCTCAACCCCCAGCCGCAGCAAAAGTTCTGGTTCGACCCTATCCCGCCGCGCACCAGCATCGCCGCCGAGCGCCGCCACCGCCAGGAGCGCCTGGCCGGGGCGTTCCGGCTGTTTGCGCGCTTCGGCTTTGCCCAAGGCCTGGCCGGGCACATCACCGCCCGCGACCCGGAGTTGACCGACCACTTTTGGGTCAACCCGCTGGGCGTGCACTTTTCGCGCATCAAAGTGTCGGACCTGCTGCTGGTCAACAGCCGGGGTCAAACCGTGGTGGGCCACCGGCCGCTGAACCAGGCCGCGTTTGCCATCCATGCCGCCATCCACGAGCACAACCCGAACACCGTTGCCGCCGCCCACACCCACTCCACCTACGGCAAAGCCTAGTCCACCCTGGGCCGCCCGCTGGACACGCTGACGCAAGACGCCTGCGTGTTCCACGACGACGTGGCGCTGTTTGACGACTTCACCGGCATGGTGGTGGATGAGAGCGAGGGCCTGCGCATCGCCCGTGCCTTGGGCGACCGCAAGGGTGCGATTCTGAAGAACCACGGCATCCCGAGCGCCGGGCCCACGGTGGAGGCCGCCGCCTGGTGGTACATCGCCTTGGACAACGCCTGCCACACCCAGCTGCTGGCCGAAGCCGCAGGCACCCCGCAGCCTATCGACGAGGCCACCGCCCGCCACACCCACAGCCAGATCGGCAAGCCCGAGGGGGCGTTGCACGCGTTTGAGAGCCTGTACCAGGGGCTGGTGGAGGCGGAGCCTGAATTATTGGATTAATGGCCACATTTCAGGCATGGAATATGGCCTCTGTGCTTATTCAGTCAGCGTGAGCAGCTCCTGTTTTTGATGTCAAAAACAGGAGCATTTGTGCCTAATGCCCCGCCGGACCCGCCGCCGGTTTCTTGCTGAACAAGGCCCCGATCTCGCCCACCACGCCCCGGCGGAACAGCAGCACGCAGACCACAAAGATCGCGCCCATGATCACCGTGACCCAGGAGCCCACCTTGTCGGCTAGCAGGTTCTCCAGGCTGACGATGGTGAAGGCCCCGGCCACCGGCCCGAGGATGGTGCCCAGGCCGCCCAGCAGCGTCATCAACACCACCTGGCCCGAGGTATGCCAGTGCACGTCGGCCAGCGAAGCCAGCTGGAACACCAGCGACTTCATCGAACCCGCCAGCCCGGCCAGCGAGGCCGAGATCACAAACGCCAGCAGCTTGAAGCGGGCCACGTCGTAGCCCAGCGAGATGGCGCGCGGCTCGTTGTCGCGGATGGCTTTCAGGATCTGGCCAAACGGCGAATGGATGGTGCGGTGGATCAGCCAGAACCCGCCCAAAAACACCGCAAACACAAAGAAGTACATGGCGATGTTGTCGCTCAGGTCGACCACGCCAAACAGCTTGCCGCGCGGAATGCCCTGCATGCCGTCTTCACCGCCGGTAAACGGCATTTGCAGCGCCACAAAGTACACCAGCTGGGCCAGGCCCAGGGTGATCATGGCAAAGTAAATGCCCTCGCGGCGGATCGCCAGCATGCCAAACAAGGCCCCCAGCACACCGCCAAACGCGGCCCCGGCCAGCAGGCCCAACTCGGGCGACAGGCCCAGGTCGCGGCACAGGTAACCGGTGATGTAGGCCGAGCCGCCGAAAAACGCCGCGTGCCCAAACGACAGCAGCCCGGCAAAACCCAGCAGCAGGTTAAAGGCGCAGGCAAACAGCGCAAAGCACAGCAGCTTCATCAAAAACGTGGGGTACAGCACAAAGGGCGCGATACAGCCCACCACGATCAACACGGTAAACAGGGCAATAGTGCGCTGGCGTTCAGTCATAGCGTTCATAAGGTTCCATCCCAACTTCTAGGCTTGCTTGCCGAACAGGCCTGCGGGTTTGACCAGCAGTACCAGCACCATCACCACAAAAATCACCACCGCCGAGGCTTCGGGGTAGAACACCTTGGTCAGCCCCTCCACCACGCCCAGGCCCAGCCCGGTGACGATGGAGCCAAAAATCGAGCCCATGCCGCCAATCACCACCACCGCAAACACCACGATGATCAGGTTGGAGCCCATCACCGGGTTCACCTGCATGATGGGCGCGGCCAGCACCCCGGCAAACGCCGCCAGCCCAGCCCCCACCGCGTAGGTGGCTGTCAGCAGCACCGGCACGTTGATGCCCAGGGCCTGTACCAGGTCAGGCCGCTGGGTGGCTGCGCGCAGCGTGGCCCCCAGGCTGGTGCGCTCGATGGCGTACCAGGCGCTAAAGCACACCGTCATGGCCGCCACCACCACCCACGCCCGGTAGATCGGCAAATACATAAAGCCCAGGTTGATGCCGCCCTGCAGCAGCTCGGGCACTTCGTAGGACTCGCCGGACACGCCGAAGTAGTTCTTGAACACCCCCTCGGCCATCAGCGCCAGCCCGAAGGTCAGCAGCAAACCGTAGAGGTGGTCGAGCTTGTAGAGCTGCTTGAGCATGGTGCGCTCGATCACCACCGCCACCGCCCCCACCACCAGCGGCGACAGAATCAGCGCCCACCAATAGCCAATGCCCAGCCAGGTAAAGCCCATCCAGGCCACAAACGCGCCCACCATGTACTGCGCACCGTGGGCGAAGTTGATGATGTTGAGCAGGCCAAAAATAATGGCCAGGCCCAGGCTCAGGATGGCATAGAACGAGCCGTTGATCAGCCCCAGCAGTAGCTGGCCAAAGAAGGCGGGTGACGGTATGCCGAAGATTTCCATAACGGGTGTTTCCCTTGTAGCGCGAAAGAATCCGGGGCCGCAGGGGCCCCGGGGGAATCAACTTACTTCTTGACCAGTGGGCAGCGCGAAGCGGACAAAGGCTGGAAAGCCTCGGCCGCCGGGATCACGGCCTTGACCTTGTAGTAGTCCCATGGCGACTTGGATTCGGCCGGGGTCTTGACCTGCATCAGGTACATGTCGTGCACCATGCGGCCATCGTCGCGGATGGTGCCGTTCTTGGCGAAGAAGTCGTTCACCGGGGTTTTCTTCATCTGCGCCATCACCTTGGCGGTGTCGTCGCTGTTGATGGCCTTGACGGCTTTCAGGTAGTGCATGGTGGACGAGTACTGCCCTGCCTGCACCATGGTGGGCATGCGTTTGTGCTGGGCAAAAAAGCGCTTCGACCAGGCCCGGGTTTCGTCGTTCAAGTCCCAGTAGAAACCTTCGGTGAGGTACATGTTCTGGGTGGTTTTGAGGCCCAGCGAATGGATGTCGGTGATGAACATCAGCAAGCCCGCGAGCTGCTGCTTGCCGGTGATGCCAAATTCAGCCGCCTGCTTGATCGAGTTGATGGTGTCACCACCCGCGTTGGCCAGGCCAATGATCTGCGCGCCCGAAGACTGCGCCTTCAGCAGGAACGAGGAAAAATCCGACGTGGGGAACGGATGGCGCACGCCACCCACCACCTCGCCGCCGCTGGTCTTGACCACGTCGGACGCGTCTTTTTCCAGCGCGTGGCCAAAGGCGTAGTCGGCGGTCAAAAAGAACCATTTCTTGCCACCGGCCTTGGTCACCGCTTTGGCCGTGCCGTTGGCCACCGCGTAGGTGTCGTAGGCCCAGTGCACGGTCACATCGTTGCAGGCTTCGTTGGTGATGGCGGTGGAGCCCGCGCCGTTGATCAACACGATGCGGTTCTTTTCCTTGCCGATTTTTTGCACCGCCAGCGCGGTGGAGGACGTGACCAGTTCGGTCACCACATCCACCTTGTCGCGCTCGATCCATTCACGCGCCTTGTTGCTGGAGATATCGCCCTTGTTCTGGTGGTCGGCCGAGACCATTTCGATCTTGAACGTGGGCTTTTCCGCTGCCGTGAAGTCGTCGATGGCCATCTTGGTGGCAATGACGGTGCCGTTGCCGGCCAGGTCCGAGTAGGTGCCCGACAGGTCGGTCAGCACGCCGATCTTGACGGTACCGTCTGACACCTGGGCCTGGGCGGCGGTGGCCAAAACGATGGACAGGGCTACCGCTTGGGCAATAGGTTTGAGTTTCATGGGAAGTCTCCTAGGATCAACAGTTAAAAATTCAAACCCCAAGCAGGGCTTGCATCGCGCTGGTCTTGTCCGCCAGCTCATCTTTGTGCACCACCATGGCCACCTGGCCATGCTCCAGCACGTAATGCCGGTCCGCCAACGGGGCGGCAAAGCGGAAGTTCTGCTCCACCAGCACGATGGTGTAGCCCCGGGTTTTCAGCAGGCGGATCACTTCGCCCAGCTTTTTGACGATCACCGGGGCCAGGCCCTCGGTGATCTCGTCGAGCAGCAGGGTCTTGGCACCGGTGCGCAAAATGCGCGCCATGGCCAGCATCTGCTGCTCGCCGCCCGACAAACGGGTGCCGGGGCTGTTGCGCCGCTCCAGCAGGTTAGGAAACAGGGTGTAGATCTCGTCCAGCGTCATGCCGCCGGGCGACACAATGGGCGGCAGCAACAGGTTTTCTTCGGTGGACAGGCCCGCGAAGATGCCGCGCTCTTCCGGGCAGTAGCCCATGCCCATGCGGGCAATGCGGTGCGGGGCCACGCCGGTGATCTCTTGCCCGTTAAACACAATGCTGCCGGTGCGCTTGCCCACCAGGCCCAGAATCGCCTTGAGTGTGGTGGAGCGGCCCGCGCCGTTGCGGCCCAACAAGGTGACCAGCTCGCCGGTGTTCACATGCAGGTCCAGCCCGTGCAGGATGTGCGATTCACCGTAGTAGGCGTGCAGGCCTTTCAGGCGTAAAACTTCTTTGCCGGTATTCACGTCGCTCATGCTTCCACCCCCACATAGGCTTCCAGCACACGCGGGTCTTGGGACACGGTGGCGTAGTTGCCCTCGGCCAGTACGCTGCCGCGCTGCAACACGGTGATGGTGTCGCACAGCGACTCCACCACCGACAGGTTGTGCTCCACCATCAGAATGGTGCGGTTTTTTGACACCTTGCGGATCAGCTCCACCACCCGGCCCACGTCCTCGTGGCCCATGCCCTGGGTGGGTTCGTCGAGCAGCATCAGCTCGGGCTCCAGGGCCAGCGTGGTGGCGATCTCCAGGGCACGTTTGCGGCCATAGGGCATTTCCACCGCCACGGTATCGGCAAAACTTTGCAAATCGACCTCTTCCAGCAAGGCCATGGCGCGGGCATTGAGGGCGTCCAGGCGCCGCACCGACGACCAGAAGTTAAACGAGTCGCCGCGCTTGCGCTGCAGGGCCACACGCACGTTTTCCAACGCGGTGAGGTGGCCAAAGGTGGCCGAAATCTGGAACGAGCGCACCATGCCCCGGCGCGCCACGTGGATGGCGGTGTCGGTGGTGATGTCGATGCCGTTGAACTGGATCTGCCCCTGGGTGGGCTGGATGAACTTGGTCAGCAGGTTAAACACGGTCGTCTTGCCCGCACCGTTGGGGCCGATGAGCGCGTGGATGCTGCCGCGCTGGACCTTCAGGTCGACCTTGGAGACGGCGGCAAAGCCTAGGAACTCTTTGGTCAGGCCTTGGGTTTGCAAAATGGTGTCATTCGCCATGCGGTTCCTAGTTTTTTGCGCCAGGGGTCTGCGCGCGGAGTACGAATTTTTGGATCTTGCCGGTCGATGTCTTGGGCAAGGGCCCAAACACCACCCGTTTGGGCACCTTGAAGCGGGCCAGCAGCGTGCGGCAAAACACGATGATGTCTTCCTCGGTGGTCTGCAAGCTCATGGCATCGGGCTTGAGCTCGACAAACGCACAGGGCACCTCGCCCCATTTTTCGTCTTGCTGGGCCACCACCGCTGCCAGCATCACCGCCGGGTGGCGGTGCAGCACGTCTTCCACCTCGATGCTGGAGATGTTTTCACCGCCCGAGATGATGATGTCCTTGCTGCGGTCCTTGATCTGGGCGTAGCCGTCGGGGTGCAGCACGGCCAGGTCGCCGGTGTGGAACCAGCCGCCCGCAAACGCCTCGGCGGTGGCGGCGGGGTTCTTCAGGTAGCCCTTCATCACGATATTGCCGCGAAAAAACAGCTCGCCCATGGTCACACCGTCGGCGGGCACGGGCTGCAGGGTTTCCGGATCGAGCACGGCCATGGCCTGTTGCAGCGGGTAGGCCACGCCCTGGCGGGCGTTGAGCCGGGCGCGCTCCTCGGGGGGCAGCCCGGTCCAGCTGTCTTGCTGGGCGCAGACCGCTGCCGGGCCGTAGACCTCGGTCAGCCCGTAGACGTGGGTGATGCGGATACCAATGCTTTCGCAGCCTTCGATCACGGCAGCAGGCGGCGCAGCCCCGGCGATCAGGCCCTGCACGATGTGCTCAATGCCCTCGCGCAGAGCAGCGGGCGCATGCACCAGCATGCTGTAGACGATGGGCGCGCCGCACAGGTGGGTGATGGCATGTTCGCGGATCAGCGGAAAGATCACCGCCGGGTCCACCCGGCGCAGGCACACGCTGGTGCCCGCTACCAGGGCCATGGTCCAGGGGAAGCACCAGCCGTTGCAGTGGAACATGGGCAGCGTCCACAGGTACACCGCGTGGTGCGGCAACTGCCACGACAGCACGTTGTTGGCCGCGTTCAAATACGCGCCCCGGTGGTGGGTGACCACGCCCTTGGGGTTGCCGGTGGTGCCCGAGGTGTAGTTCAGCGCAATCGCATCCCACTCGTCGGCGGGCAGTTGCCAGGCAAACTGCGGGTCGCCCTGGGCGATAAAACTCTCGTAGTCGGTATCGCCCAAGGCTTTGCCGGGCGGGGCCAGGTCGTCCTCAACTTCAATCACAAAGGGGCGCTTGTCGCCCAACAGCGCCAGCGCCTTCTCCACCACAGTGGCAAATTCGCGGTCGGTCAGCAGCACCGTGGCCTCGCCGTGCTGCAGCATGAAGGCGATGGCTTCGGCATCCAGCCGGGTGTTCAAGGTGTTGAGCACCGCGCCTGACATGGGCACGCCGAAGTGCGCTTCCAGCATGGCGGGCACATTGGGCAGCATCACCGCCACGGTGTCGCCTACACCCACACCACGGGCCTGCAGGGCGCTGGCCAGTTGGCGGCAACGGGTGTAGGTGGTGGCCCAGGTTTGGCGGAGCGTGCCGTACACCACAGCCAGCCGCTCGGGGTAGACGTGGGCCGAGCGTTCGATATAGCTCAGCGGCGACAGCGCCACAAAATTGGCGGAATTCTTCTCCAGGCCCTGCTGGTAAGGGTGCGTACTGCGCATGTGCTGCCTCCGTTGCCTGCGCGCCGAAATCCGGCGACAGGATTATTTTGTTGGCTGGATTATGGGCAGGGTTTTTTACAAGTTACTGACGGGTTACAACCAACTTCCTCAGGAGTTTCCCTTAGTTGGCGATTTATAAGAAATCGGGCTCCCACGCTTATTCCATCGGCGCAAGCAGCTATAAAGTCAGTAGCAAACTACTTCAGCGTGCGCAGCCGCCGGTGCTTGCTAAAAAACGCCCACAGCAAGGCGCTGGCGTCCGGCCCCACGCTGTCGTTAAAGCGCAGCGTGCCGTCGCCGCCGCTCCAGGCGTGGTCCAGCCCGGCGATACGACAGACCGAGACGATGGGTTTGCGGCCCACGCGGTAGTCCTGCGTCTGGAAGGCGTGGCGCGGGTAACGGCCCTTGGGCCGGGCGGGGGTGCGTACGGTGACGGGGGCCAGGTCGGCGATGCCGTTGACCCGCAAAAACTGCTGCGCCACCTGCTGCTGGTTAACGATGCGCACCACCTTGTCGGCCTCGCCGTGCAGCACGATGGCGGGCATGCGCGGAAAGCCTCCGCCCGCCACGGTGGCCTGTACCGCCTGCGCCACATGCGTGCCACCACCGGTTTGCATGGCCCTGAAGGCCGCCATACGGCTGTCTGCCGTGCCAAACACCGGGCCGGAATGCAGGCCCACGGCTGCAATGCGAAACGGGTAACGCAGCGCGATGATCTGGGCCAGCGCCGCCCCCGCCGAGATACCCGCCAGGTACACCCGGTGCGCGTCCAGCCCCAGCCTGGCCACGACATGGGTCACCATGCCCGCCACCAGCCCGGCCTCGCCACCGCCCTGTTGCGTGGCGCGCTGGTACCACTGCCAGCAGCGGTGGGCATCGATGCCCAGCAACTGCTGCGGATACAGCACGGCAAAGCCTTTGCGCTGGGCCAGTTCGTTCATGCGGCTGCCCTGGGCGAACTCGGGCGCGGTCTGGGTGCAGCCGTGCAGCATCACGACCAGCGGCAGCGGCTTGAGGGCCTGCGCCTTGTCGCGCAAAGGCAGGTACAGCCAGTAGGTCATGCGCTGGCCGTCGGGCGCGGCGAAGAACGAGCGGGTCCAGCTGCCGGGCAAGGCTGCGGGCGGTGCGGGCTTGGCGGCGGGTTTGGATGCAGGTTTAGCCGCCGGTTTGGCCCTGGGTTTGGGGGCGGCCTTGGCGGCGGGCTTGGGTTTGGGAGGAGGTTTAGGCGGCGCAAGCGCCTGTTTCACCGCCGCTTTGGTGGCCTTTTTGGTGGCCGAGGTCAGGCTGCGGACCAGCTGGTTCTGCTGGGATTTGGCGATACGGGTGAAGCTTTTCAACCATAGGCTGCTGAGACTTTTTGCCATGGCTGGTGGGGTTCCAAGTTAATCGCGGTCGGGGGCGATCGCTTCGGCGTAATCGTACAGGGCCCCCAAGACTTCTTCGCCGCGCTCGTCTGCGGTTTCCGACAAGGTGTCGATCTCGGCAAACAGGCCTTCGATGGTGCGGGCACCGCCCTCCCCGTCAAATAGGCGGGCCGCGCGGTGGGCCTCCCAGCGGACGGCCTCCTCCGCGCCCAGGGTGGCGGGGAAGTTGCGGGCACGGTAACGGAACAGCAGCTCGGCCAGGCGTTCGTCATCGAAATGGGTACGGGCCTCGGCCAATTTTTCGGGCGACAAAGCGCGCAGGTCGTCCAGGCGGCGGCGGTCGTCGTTGCCCACAAAGCCGCCGTACAGGTCTTCGTCTACGTCCAGGCGTTCTTGCGGCGGGCGGCTGAACACCTCGGGCCAGATGGCGCTCATGTCGGGCAGCGCGCGCACCTCGGCGGCATGGGCGCGCAGCGTGTCGCCCACCAGGCCCCAGCGCTCGGCCAGTGCGGGCGACAGGGTTTTCAGGTTGGACACCACCATGGGCGACTTGTTCAGGTGGATGGTCTTGATGGGCAGGCGCGCCACGCCTTCGGGCAAATCTTCGGCCTTGCTGAACAGGCGCTGGCGGATATCGGCGGCGTTCATCTGGCCCAGCTCGGCCGGGCTGTGCGCCAGGTCCCAGGCGATCAGCTCATTTTTGTGCTGCGGGTGCATGGCCAGCGGCCACATCAGGGCCAGGCAGCCCTGCTGCGCCGGGAACATGCCGGAGATGTGCAAAAACGGCTTGGCCGTTTGCAGCGTGGTGGGTAGGCCCAGCTCGGCCGCCACGCGGTCTTTTTTGTGCAGGCCCAGGCAGAAGTCGAACAGGCGCGGCTGGGCGGTGCGGATCAGCCGCGCCAGGGCGATGGTGGCGCGCACGTCGGACAAGGCATCGTGCGCGGCCTCGTGCAGCAGGCCGTTGGCACGGGCCAGGTCTTCGAGTCGAAAACTGGGGTTGCCGTCGGGCTTGGTCGGCCATGCAATGCCTTCGGGGCGCAGAGCGTAGGCGGTGCGCACCACGTCCAGCAGGTCCCAGCGGCCACAGTCGTTTTGCCATTCGCGGGCGTAGGGGTCGATCAGGTTGCGCCAGAACAGGTGGCGGGTGATCTCGTCGTCAAAGCGGATGGTGTTGTAACCCACACCAATGGTGCCGGGCTGGCTGAAGGCCTGTTCGATCTGGTTGGCAAACGCCACTTCGGGCAGGCCGCGCTGCAGGCAGATTTGCGGGGTGATACCGGTGATCAGGCAGGCCTGCGGGTCGGGCAGAAAGTCGGGCGCGGGCTGGCAGTACAGCATCATTGGCGCACCGATCTCGTTCAGCTCGGCATCGGTGCGGATGGCGGCAAACTGGGCTGGGCGGTCCCGCCGGGCATTGGCACCGAAGGTCTCGTAGTCGTGCCAAAGGAAGCTGTGGTCCGCCATGCCGGGAGTTACCGTTTACCCAGGGCCAAATCTACGCCCCGGTTGGCCAGTGCATCGGCACGCTCGTTGCCGGGGTGGCCCGCATGGCCCTTGACCCAGCGCCATTCGATCTTATGCCCGGCGGTGTTGACCAGCGCGTCCAGCCGCTGCCACAGATCGACGTTTTTCACCGGTTCCTTCGAGGCCGTGAGCCAGCCACGTGCCTTCCAGCCCTTGAGCCATTCGGTCATGCCCTTGAGCACGTACTGGCTGTCGATGTACAGGGTGATGCTGCAGGGCTGCTTGAGGGCGCTAAGGCCTTCGATCACGGCCATCATTTCCATACGGTTGTTGGTGGTCTCGCGTTCGCCGCCAAACAGCTCCTTTTCGGTGCCGCCCCAGGTGAGCAAAACGCCCCAGCCGCCAGGGCCTGGGTTGCCCTTGCAGGCACCGTCGGTGTACATATCTACGTGGTTCAAATACAGCTTTCTAATTCATCAAACAGAGCGTCGTTTTTACCAGATGCACTAATGGCTACGACGACGGCCTTTGTTGGCCCCTATTTGCAATGGGCACCGGCGCATTCGCCAGGGCCTTGGGCACCTTCCAACGCGGGCCCAGCAGGCGCATGCCGCGCACCCGCTTGACGGCCACCACGAAGTAGACCGAGCCCAGAATCGGCCAATAACGCTCACCTGCCGGGTCCATCCAGCGCATACGCTCCAGCCAGGCGGCGCTGCGGGCGGCGGGCCGGTAGCAGCCAAATTGCACCGACTCCACCTCAAAGCTCAGCAGCCGCAGCCAGTCGCGCAAGCGCCAATAGCCAATCGATTCGCCCACCTCGGGCAGGTAGTTTTCGCCCAGGCCCAAACGGTGCATCAGCCGGGTGCGGCTTTGGCGCAGGCCCCACAGGCTCATGGGGTTCAGGCCGGCTATCACCACCCGGCCTTCGGGCACCAGCACCCGCTCTACCTCGCGCAGGGTGGCGTGGGGGTCGGGGCTGAGCTCCAGGGTATGGGGCAGCAAGAGCAGATCCAGGCTATTTTCGGAAAACGGCAGGGCGGCAAAGTCGCACGCCAGGGTGGGCGCATCCGGAACGGACTCTGTCGCCCACGGCTCCCAAGGGGCATCGGTCGCCAGCCAGCGGTGCGGTATGCGGTTATTCTGCAGCCCTGGCAACTCTGGCAGCCCGAGCTGGAGCGCATGGTAACCAAACACATCGGCCACCGCTTCGTCGAAGCGCGCGCGCTCCCAGTCCAGCAGATACCGGCCCGGCGGGGTCTCCAACCAATCGTGCAAACTTATAATTTCGCTGCCCATGAACTTGCTTGCCCTGCCTGCTTTTGCCGATAACTACATCTGGATGGTGCACGATGGACAGCGTGCGCTGGTAGTGGACCCGGGCGATGCGCAGCCGGTATTTCACGCACTGCAGCAGCACGGTCTGCAGCTCGAAGCCATTCTAGTCACGCACCACCACGCGGACCATGTCGGCGGTGTGGATGCCCTGCGCGATGCCACCGGCGCCACGGTTTTTGGTCCGGCGCGCGAACGTATCCCCGCGCCGCTGCACAAACTGCGCCAAGGCGATCGCATCACCGCCCTGGGCATCACCTTTGACATCTTCGACGTACCCGGCCACACCGCCGGGCACATTGCCTACTTTGCGCCCGACTGGGACGGCGCGCCGCTGCTGTTTTGTGGCGATACGCTGTTTTCGGGCGGCTGTGGGCGACTTTTTGAGGGCACACCGGCACAAATGCTGGCCTCGCTTTCCACTTTGGCGGCCTTGCCCGGCAACACCCGGGTATGCTGCACCCACGAATACACATTAGGTAACCTGAAATTTGCCCGCGTTGTGGAACCAGACAACACCGCGCTGGCTCAATACCAGGCCGAGTGTGTCGCCAAGCGTGCGGCCGATGTGCCCACCTTGCCTTCCAGCATGGCGCTGGAACTTGAAATCAACCCTTTTTTGCGCACCCGCTGTGCGACGGTCCGACGGGCCGCGCTGGCGTTTGATGCATCCACCCTCGACGAAGCCAGCGTATTGGGCGCACTTCGCACCTGGAAAAACCAGTTTTCATGAAATTCATCCAATTTGCCAGCCTGTCCGCCCTGTTGTGGCTCACCGGCTGTGCCACGGTGGGGCCCAAGCCCGATGCCGCTGCCACCGCGCCAGCCAACCCGCAGGCTGTGCCTTCGCCCCAGCAACCCTCCCTGCCCCACACGGCGGTGTACCCGCGCGGCGTGCTGCAGCCCATTACCGCAGCCGAAGCCGCGTCACGCGGTGTTGCCCAGCTCAAGGCCCCGGCCGACCTGTGGGAACGTATCCGCCGGGGCTTTGCCATGCCCAATCTGCAAAGCGACCTGGTGTCGGACCGCGAGCAGTGGTACAGCACCCGCCCCGACTACATCCAGCGCATGACCGAGCGCTCCAGCAAGTACCTGTTCCACGTGGTGGAAGAGCTGGAACGCCGCAACATGCCCACCGAGCTGGCCCTGCTGCCCTACATCGAGAGCGCCTTTAACCCACAGGCGGTATCCAGCGCCAAGGCGGCCGGCATGTGGCAGTTCATGCCCGCCACCGGCAACTACTTCGAGCTCAAGCAAAACATCTTCCGCGACGACCGCCGTGACGTGCTGGCCTCGACCCGCGCCGCGCTGGACTACCTGCAAAAGCTGTACGGCATGTTTGGCGACTGGCAGCTGGCCCTGGCGGCCTACAACTGGGGCGAAGGCAGCGTGAGCCGCGCGATTGCCCGCAACCAGAAAGCCGGACTGGGCATCACCTATTCCGAGCTGAACATGCCGGCCGAAACCCGGCTGTACGTGCCCAAGCTGCAGGCGGTGAAAAACATCATCGCCAACCCGGACCTGTTCCGCACCGAGCTGCCGCTAATCGAAAACCACCCCTACTTCCAGAGCGTGGACATCTCCCGCGACATCGATGTGGCGCTGGCCGCCAAGCTGGCCAATGTGAAGCTGGACGACTTCAAGGCGCTCAACCCCTCGGCCCACCGTAATGTGATTCTGGCCGCCGGTACGCCGCAAATTCTGCTGCCCTGGGACAACGCCACCGTGTTCACCCGCAACCTGGAGGCCTACACCCAGGGCCAGTACGCCAGCTGGACCGCCTGGACCGTGCCCAGCACCATGAGCGTGAGCGCCGCCGCCCAGCAGGTGGGCATGAGCGAATACGACCTGCGCAGCGTCAACAACATCCCGCCGCGCATGCTGATCAAGGCCGGTTCCGCCCTGATCGTGCCGCGCTCGGCCACCATGCAGGACGTGAGCGAGCACGTGGCCGACACCGCCCAGCTCAGCCTGTCGCCCGAGATCGTCAACCGCAAGGCCGCCATCAAGGCCGGCAAGCGCGACACCGTGGCCAGCATTGCCAAGCGCTACCGCGTGAGCGCCAGCGACGTAGCCGACTGGAACGACCTGAAACTTAGCGCGGGCTTCAAGGCCGGGCAGCAGGTGGTGCTGTACCTGCCAGTGCGTTTGTCTGCCCCCCGCAGCGCAGGCCGCAGCAAGGTCCAGGCCGTGGCACGTAGCACCGGCAGCAGCGCAAAATCCGCACCGGTGGCCAAATCCAAAGCCAGCGTGCGCAGCACCGAAACCCGCAAATCCAGCCGCAGCAGCAAAGACAAGGTGGTCAAATCCACCCGCAACAAATAGCATATTGCTGCTTTTTTAATAGCTGCTTGCGCTTATGGAATAAGCGCCAGAGGCCTAAAGGACTTAAATATGTCTTCAGGCCCTGAAGCGCTCTTTGGCGCGCCGGGCGAAGTCGTTGGTGTAGGTTTTGGCCAGGTCGATGCGGGCCGCCTTGACCAGCGGGTCGAAGCTGCCCAGGGCCGCCAGGGCGGTTTGGGGGCCGCCTTCGGGCAGCAGACCGTCGGGCGAGATCGTCTCGCGCGCCTTGTTAAAAGCCGCCAGGTACGCCGCACGGTCGCCCAGAAAATAGCGCTCGGGCACCACTTTCACAATGTCGCTGGGCCCCGCCGTTTGCAGCCACTTCAGGGCATGCACCATGGCATGGGTCAGTGCCTGCACGGTGTTGGGGTACTTGCGCACAAACTCCAGCGGCGCGTAGATGCAGGCGGCAGGCATCGCCCCCCCAAACACCTCCAGTGCGCCTTTCAAGGTGCGGGTGTCGGAGACGATGCGGATGTCGCTTTTTTGCTCCAGCATGCCCATGACCGGGTCGGTGTTACAAATCGCGTCAACCTGGCCCGAACGCAAGGCCAACAAGGCCCCGGTCGATGAGCCTATAGCCACAAAATTGACCTCGTTGGGGCTCACGCCCGCCCGCGCCAACACCACGGTGGCCACCATGTGCGACGGTGCGCCCAGTGCCGCCACGCCGATTTTTTTGCCGCGCAAATCGGCCAGCGTCTGGTGGGGCGGCATGCTGTGGGTCGATATGCCAAAGGCAATCTGCGGCGCCCGGCCCTGCAGCACAAACGACTGGAACATCTGGCCCTTGGCCTGTCCGTGGATGGTGTTTTCAAACGCGCCCGCAAACACATCGACCACGCCGCCCGGCAGCGCCGCCGGGGAGCGGGCCCCGCCCACCAGGTCGCTGACATCCACTTCCAGGCCTTCGGCCTTGAAGAAGCCCAGCTGGTCGGCGATCGTCAAAGGCAGGTGGTACAGCGCGGCCTCCCCGTCTACCGCCAGCGTGAGCCTGCTCTTTTCGGGCTTGGTCTGGGCGCGGGACGAGGTCCCATGGAAGCCTGCGGCCAGCAAGGCAGCAGCCAGAAAGGCACGGCGGTGGAGCGTGTGGTGGGTCATGCTGGTGGCGTTTGCACCAGCATAAGGCTCATCTAATTGTTACACATTGGTACCATCCCCGTCGGGGTTTGCCCGTAACACTTTGAGCTAAGGGTTAACGTCTATCTACAAACGCATGCGCGATGGTGCCCAGGTCGACATATTCCAGCTCGCTGCCCACCGGCACACCACGCGCCAGCCGCGTGACCTGCAGGCCCCGGGCCTTCAGGGCCACGCTGATCACGTGGGCCGTGGCCTCACCCTCGGCGGTGAAGTTGGTGGCCAAAATGACTTCTTGCACCAGGCCGTTGCTGGCCCGGTCGATCAATTTTTGCAGGCCGATATCTTTGGGCCCTACTCCGTCCAGCGGGCTGATCTTGCCCATCAGCACAAAGTACAGACCCTTGAAGGCGGCGGTGCGCTCCACGGCAGACTGGTCGGCCGGGTTCTCCACCACGCACAGCTTGCTGGCATCGCGCGTCTCGTCCAGGCAGGTGTCGCAGACCTCGTTTTCGGTGAAGGTGTGGCACAGCGCGCAGTGCTTCACATTGCCCGCCGCCTGCGCCAACGCCTGCGACAACAGTTGCGCACCCTCGCGGTCGTGCTGCAGCAGGTGGAACGCCATGCGCTGGGCCGACTTGATCCCCACACCCGGCAGACGGCGCAGGCCCTGGATCAGGGCGTTGAGGGCGCTGGAGTCAGCCACACCGCCCCTTAGCTACAGTTTCAGTAGCTGCTTGCGCCGATGGAATAAGCGCTAGAGGCCTAAAAGGCTTAAATCCCATTAGAACGGGAATTTCATGCCGCCGGGCAGGCCAGGCATGCCAGCGGTGAGCTTGCCCATTTTTTCCTGGCTGGTTTCTTCGGCTTTGCGCACCGCGGCATTGAAGGCGGCGGCCACCAGGTCTTCGAGCATGTCTTTGTCGTCGGCCAGCAGGCTGGGGTCGATGGTGATGCGCTTGACATCGTGCTTGCAGGTCATCAGCACCTTGACCAGACCTGCGCCGGACTCACCGGTGACTTCGATGAAAGCCAGTTCGTCCTGGGCTTTTTTCATGTTGTCCTGCATGGCCTGGGCTTGT
This sequence comes from uncultured Albidiferax sp., assembly GCA_963512645.1. GTDB lineage: Bacteria > Pseudomonadota > Gammaproteobacteria > Burkholderiales > Burkholderiaceae_C > Rhodoferax_B. The sequence continues at coordinate 57,727 of CAUPNM010000013.1, forward strand.
TTCATGAGGCCGGCGAGTTGTCCTTTGTTGAACATGGTGTTTCCTAAGTCAGTAGTTGAAGTTAAACGGGTTTCAGGGAGCCCGGCACAATTTTTGCGCCGTAGTCTCGCATGAGGGATTGCACCAGCGGGTCGCCCAGGATGATCTCCTCGGCGATGCGCTGTTTTTCATTGGCGGCTGCGGCATTGCGCTTGGCCGGGCTGTCGGCCACGCTGCCGATTTCAATGTCCAGCGTGGCGTTGGGGGTGATGGACTCTAGCGCCACACGCAGGCGCTCGCGGCTCATGGGCTGGCTGAGCGATTCGCGCTCGATGCGCAAGCGCCAGTTGCCGCCGTCCACCGCCAGCAGTTGCGACTGCAAAGCCAGTTCACGCACCAGGCCGCTCACCGCATCGGCGGCGATGAGTTGCTGCACGGTGGCGTGCCAGTAGTCGCCGTCTGCCGTGGGCACCAAGGGCGCGGCTACCGGGGCCGGGCGGGCTTGCAGGCGCGGACTGGGCTCGGCCTGCACACGCACGGGCAGTTCCTGCACGGCGGGAACGGCAGGGGCTGGCGCTGCCACCGGTGGTGGCGCAGGCGGTTCAACCGGCTTAACCGCCACGGGAGCCGGTGCGGGCAGCGGCAAAGGTGCCCTCAGTGGCTCACTCAGAGTTTTTTTTTCTGCAGATTGCCGCACAGCGCTGCCCGGCTTGAAAGCCAGCAGGCGCAGCAGCACCATGGTCAGGGCGGCGTACTCATCAGGCGCCAGGCCCAGCTCGGCGCGGCCATGCAGGCACAGGCTGTAGAGTAGCTGGGTTTCGTCAGCGGGCATGGCCTGGGCCAAACGGGCGGTGTCGGCGGCCTCGGGGTCGGCTTCATCCACCGGCATGCCGGGCACGGCCTGGAGCACGGCCATGCGCTGCAGCACGTTGGTCATTTCTTCCAGCGTGGAGGCAGCGCTCAGGCCGTTCAGGCGCAGGGCTTCTGCCGTTTCGACCACGGTTTTGCCGTCGCCGTGGGCCAGCGCGTCGATGAGGCGGAAAACATAGCTGCGGTCCACGCTGCCCAGCATCTGGCGCACCGTGGCCTCTTGAAGTTGGCCGTTGCCAAAGGCAATCGCCTGGTCGGTGAGCGACAAGGCGTCGCGCATCGAGCCACGGGCCGCACGGGACAGCAGGCGCAGCGCGCCGGTGTCGGCCTGTACACCCTCGGTGGCCAGCACCTGGGTCAGGTGCGAAAGCACGGTTTCGGGGGCCATGGGGCGCAGGTTGAACTGCAGGCAGCGCGACAGCACGGTGACCGGCACTTTTTGCGGGTCGGTGGTGGCCAGCACAAACTTCAGGTACTCGGGCGGCTCCTCCAACGTCTTCAGCATCGCGTTAAACGCGGTGTTGGTGAGCATGTGCACTTCGTCGATCATGAAGACCTTGAAGCGGCCTTGCACCGGCTTGTACACCGCCTGCTCCAGCAGGGCCTGCACTTCGTCTACGCCCCGGTTGGAGGCGGCGTCCAGCTCGGTGTAATCCACAAACCGGCCGCTGTCGATGTCGGTACAGGCGCTGCACACGCCGCACGGGGTGGCGGTGATGCCGCCAGTGCCGTCCGGGCCCTGGCAGTTGAGCGACTTGGCCAGGATGCGCGACACCGTGGTTTTGCCCACGCCGCGCGTACCCGTGAACAGGTAGGCATGGTGCAGGCGCTGGGTGGTCAGGGCGTTGCTGAGGGCCTGCACCACGTGCTCCTGCCCCACCATTTCGGAGAAATTACGCGGACGGTACTTGCGGGCGAGCACGAGATAAGACATCGCCCCATTCTAAAGGGGCACAGAGTCCGCTTTTGGGGTTCGTCCGGCGCTGCGGTCTACTCGATAAAGGTCAACACCAGCTTCGTCGATGCCTCGTTGCCCACCGGGTCGCGGGCGGTCACCACCACGGCCAACTCCCGCACATCGGCCGGTGGCGTGCCACTGAAGCGCCGGTTGCCCGGGTTGAACGTGAGCCACGAGGGCAAGGGCCCGCCGCTGGCGGTGCGCGCATCCAGCACGATGGTGGCCGCTGGATCAGAGTGCACAAAAGTGTCTGTCGGTAGCGTGAACCCGAATATTTGCGCCACCGGCCCCACCAGGGGCTCAAAGCTCAGGACCCGCACAAAGCCGGGTGTCTTGCCCAGGGAGTGGATCTCGGTCAAGCCCGAGGGGGCGGCCATGCCGGGCTGGGGAAGCACCCGCAGTTCGGGGTCGATGCTGCGGCCATCCCGGGTCAGGCCGTCGATGGCATTGCCGCTGGGCAACACCACGGAACTGGCGGGCAAGGGAGCGACCGGCCCGCCCATGGGTGGTGTCACTGGCGGCAGTGGCGGGGTTGGGATGGCGGTGATGTCGGCCACTACGTTGCCGGTAGCGGCCACTGTGTAGTTGCCAGCATCCAGCCCCGACACGCCCAGACCGTTGACGGTGACCGGCTTACCCGTTCCTACATTGGGATCGGCAAAGCGGGCATCGACCTGGAAGTTCAGTACATCGCCTGGCACGCGGTCATCGCTGGTGCTGACGGTGGCCTGCGTGGTGCCATCGAACACCTTGTCGTTGCCCGAAACCACCAGGTTCAAAGTGCGTGGCGTGATGTTGGCGGCCAGCCCGGTGGGCTGGACCACGGTGTAGTTGGCCGCGTCCGCACCCGACAGGCTGTAACCCTTGACCGTGACGGTTTTGCCATTGCCCACGTTCTTGTCGGCAAAGCTGCCTACGCCCCCGCCCACGGCCAGATCGTCTCCGGCTACAGCGGCGACGGTGGGTGCACCGCCCAGCCCTGCAAGGGTGGAGCCGTTGTAGACCTTGTCGGTTGCAGTGACTCCCGTGACTGTGACTGGCCGGGGAGTGATCGCGCCATTCGAGCCGGTAAAGCTGCTGCCGCCGACCAGGTAGTAGTTGCCTGCATCCGCACCGCCCAGGCTGAGGTTATTGACGGTATAGCCCAGACCGGAACCTGCATTTTTCTGGGAGAAAGCACCGGCCCCCGATACCGCCAACAAATCGCCAGCCTCTTGGCCCGCCAATGCCAAACTGACACCGGTCATGCTGGTCGTGCCGTCATACACCTTGGTGAGTCCGCTGGCGGCACTGGCGGTGACCGGCTTGGGGGTCACCGCCACGTTGCCCACAAACACCAGGGAATTGAAGTTGTTGCCGGAAATCAGCGCACCGGGGTCATTGACGGCGTAGTTCCCCACCACCGTGTGGCCCGCCGAGCTGAGCGTGGCACCACTGGGTCGGAGGGTGAAGTTGACACCACCCCCAACTCCGTCGTTCAGGTTGAAGCTGTTCGCGCTGGAACTGCCGACCAGGTCATGGATGGTGGATCCGTTCGTATCCAGATACTGGGCACTGGTCAGGCTAAACGCCAGGTCAGAGCCATACACCACGCTGGAATTCGCGACCCGGACCAGCAACTGGTTCGCCGGGACGATGGTGTAGTTTCCAGGGGCGAAGCTGATGGTGTAGTTGCCCGATGTCAGCCCCGCAGGCACCAGCGCCCCCACATAGGTTCCGGCGGCCACATCGGTGGCGGCGTTGGGGCGGTTGATCGCCAAACTACCCCCAAGCACGCTGGCCGTTTCCCCGGCCACTAAGCCGCTGTAGCTGGCACCGTAATAGCCCCCGGTGTCGGCCTGCGTGACAAAGCGCGCGTCGGCATTCGCGGTGACGGTCAACGGCGCTTGTTGGATCACACTGCTGGTGTTGGCCACATAGTTGATGGCGTAGTTGGCCGTGACATCCACGCCACCGCTGTCGCGCACCAGCAAGCCGTTGGCCTGTACCGTTTTACCGGTGCCAGCGTTGGGGTCGGTATACGCCAAGACGGGCGCGTTACCCACCACATCACCGGCGCCGGACAGCCCGCCCACCGTAGCGGTACCAATGGCAATGGTGGTGCCGTCGTAGGTTTTGGTGACGCTGGGAGCGGTGACGCTCAGGCTCGCGGCGGTGATGGTGCTGGGGGCGCTGCCCACATAGTTGATGGCGTAATTACCCGTGACATCCACGCCGCCGCTATCGAGAACCACCAGGCCGCTGGCTTGTACGGTCTTGCCGGAGCCCGCATTCTTGTCGTCAAAGGCCAGGGTGGGGCTGGTGCCTACGGTCTCCCCTGCACCGGCCCCCGCCAGGGCACCCACGGTGGCGGTACCGCTGGCCGAGGTGGTGCCGTCGTAGCCTTTCGTCACGCTGGGTGCGGTGACGGTGAGGCTGGCGGGGGTAATACTGCTGCCGGTGTTGCTGGCGTAGCTAACCAGATAGTTGGCCCCGCCATTGCCATCGTTGACCACGATGCCGGACACGCTGACGACCTTGTTGCCCAACCCCACATTCTTGTTGTCGAAGGTGAATGTGCCTCCGGTCAGCGTGTCGCCGCCAAACAGCGTGCCTGCCGCTACCGAAGGGCTGCCGGTCGCGTTGGTGGTGCCGTCGTAGCCCTTGCTCAGGTTGCTGGTAGACAGCGTGATGGCTGCCGGATTGACCGTCAGGCTGCTTGCGACATACGCCAGGCCATAACCCAAGGCGCTACTGAGGCCACTGGGCGCGACTGTATAGCTGCCTGCATTTCTGGCTCCCTGGGCGCTGCCACCATAGATGATGGTGCCCGCCAGTCCACTGCCGGAGTCGCCATTGACAAAGCCGCTGGAGCCAAACCCATTGCCGCCAACAAAGGCATTGCCATCGTAGGTTTTGGTGGCAGCGTTGGCGGTTACCGTGACGGTAGGTGCCTCGCGGTACACGGCGTAACGCCCCGCCCCCAAAGGCGCGGTGTAGTTGGTGGTGGTCTCGTCGCTGTTGTATCGGAAGTTGCCGCTGCCGGAGCCCACCAAACCCGTCAATCCGGTACTACCCGCCACCGAGCCCGTCATCAGGGTGGCACGTCCACCGGCGCCCACGGTGACGCCGGGGCTGCCCGACAGAAGAATGTCACCGCCGCTGGCCGTACCGGCCGCCGCGGCCTGGCCCGCATTGAGCACGACCGCTGCACTGCTACTGTCGCCGGTCTGGACCGTCTGCGCCACCGTGAGGTTCCCGCTGGCAGTACTGACGGCCACCGGGCCGCTGGCGTTGATGCCGGAAGCGGCGCCCACGGCTCCAATCGTCAACGCACTATTATTTTTATAGCGCACTGTGCCCGTTCCACCAGCGGCAAGGGTAGAAATCGCATTGGATGCTGCGGTATCCAAAATATAGCTGGCACCCGGGCCATTGAGCAGCAGGTTGGTCGCGCTCAGGTTGCCGCTGCCGCTAGCGGTGGCACCGGTGCCTGCGGTGAGCACCAGGGTGTTGGCAACCGTGACATCGGCACCGATCGCTATGTCGCCACCGCCGAGCACGGTGAGATTGCTGGCCAGTGTGGGGGAGATTGCGGCGGAGACAGTGATGGCCCCCGCAGCGGTCGCGTCATTGCGGCCCACCTCCAGGGTGCCGGCGGTGATGCGGTCCAGCTCGGCATCGGCCAAGCCCAGCGTGAGCGGGCTGCCACCCAACACATCGGCCCCGCCCAGGTTGATCAGCGTGCCCGCCGTGCGGTTGCGGATGTTCACGATCCCCGTGCCTGCCGAAATGCTTGCTGTGCCGTCCCCGCTATAGCTGTCGGTCGTGACCGTGACGGTATTGTTGGCACCGCTTTGCACCACCCCGTTCACCGACAAGTCCACGCCAGGCTGGCTGGTGCCAAGTGTTGAACCCACGAGGTGGATGGTGCCGTTGTTGGTGCTGATGCGGCTGTTGGTGTTGGTCAGTGACACCCCGGCGTTGTTGCTGCCGGTGGCGCTGGAGCCCACACCCGTGATGTTGAGGTTGCCGTTGCCCCCGGCAGACACTACGCCCGCAGAATCCACCCGCACCCCCTGGCCGTTTTGCGAGGTGCCCGCGCCACCGCCCTGGCCGATCAGCGTGACATCGCCCCCCGCAGAGCCGATGCTGCCGCCGGTCACGGTGATGCCGCGGTTGAGGTTGGTGGCCAGATTGCTCCCGGTACCCTGCACGGTCAGCGCACCGGTGCCGCCGCTGGTGATGCTGGTGCCGCTTTGCACCAACACGCCGTAGCCGCTGCTGCTGGTACCGGTGCCCGCACCGATACCCGTGACCAACACCGCCCCGCCGCTGGAGGTGATGCCGGAGCCACCGCCAAACAGATTGACGCCGATGTTGAACCCGCCCGGTGCCGCACCGCCCTGCCCCTGCACCGCCACGGTGCCCGATCCGCCCGCAGTCACGGTGCCGCCAGTATTGACATTGACCCCGTACTGCGAATTGCCCGCGCCGCTGCCGCCGGTGCCTTGCACGCTGACGTTGCCCCCGCCGGAGGAAATGCGTGCCGTGCTGCCTGTCACCTGCACCCCGAAATCCTGCCCCGCGTTGGAGCCCGTGCCAGTGCCCACCACGGCCACCGTGCCCGAGCCGCTGGACGAAATACTGGCGTTTTCCACCCGAACACCCTGATTGAGACCGCCGGTGCCCGTGCCCCCCGTGCCGGTTACCGACACCGTGCCGCTGCCTGCGCCAAGAATTTGGGTTCCGCTTTGGAGTTCAACACCGATATTGCCGTTGCCCGAGACCGTCGCACTGCCGGTGCCGACGATGTTCAAGTTGCCACCGGTAGAACGTATCTGGCCCGTGGTGCCCTGCACCGTCACCCCGTTGCTGGAGCCCGTGCCCGCGCCGCCCACGCCGGTGATGCTGGCGCCTCCGGCCCCCGCCGTCACGGTGGCCGCGTCGATGGTGACACCCCCGTTGCCGCCGCCGGTGGCGGCCCCACCAAAGCCCGTGAGCGTCAGCAGACCCGCGCCGCCGTTCACATTGCTGTTGGTAGCAATATGCACCCCCTGGTTACTGGAGCCATTGGCTGCACCGCCTGTGCCCGCCAAGGTGGTAGCCCCTGCGCCGGTCACCGTGCTGCTGTCGGCGATCTCGACGCCTGCGTTGAAATCGCCACCGGTGGACGCGCCGCCCACCCCTACCAGGTTGATGGTGCCCGAACCGCTGGTACCCAGGCTGGCACCACTGAGCACAATGCCGTACTGGCTGTTGAAGGCTCCGTTGAATCCCTGGCCGTGCACCGTGATGTTGCCACCACCGGCATTAACCGCCCCGGTCAGGCGGACCCCCGCGGTATTGGCGCTGTCGCCGCGTGCGTTGCCCAGGCCATCGCCCGCCGCACCGCCGCCCAGGGTGATGTCGCCGCCGTTGCTGGTGAGGTTGCCGTTGAGCGAGATGGCCCCGCTGCCATTGCCATCGGCATCGCTGTTAAACACCAGGTTCAGCTTGCCTGCGGTGGAGGTGATGCTGGTGGCGCTGGCCATGAGGATGGCGCCGTGCGCCTTCAGGGTCAGGGTGGCGTCGCCGCCACTGGTCTTGGCGATGTCAGCACCTGTGGCAATGGTGATATTGCCCAGGCCCTGGCCATCGCCCGCCGTGCCGGTGGTCTGCAGCGTCACGCTGGTGCCGGTGTTGAGCTGGGCCGAGATGTCGGTATTCAGCACGTTGGTGGCACCGCTTCCGCTGCTGAAGGTAAAGGGCGGCCCGCCCGCGGTGGAGGCCGTGGTGGCGCTGGTAGTGACATTCAGGTTGAACGGGTCCAGCAGCCACAGCCCGCTGCGCCCACTGGCGGCACTGGCGTTGACCCGGATGCCGCCCACGTCCAGCCAGTGGCCCGAAGTTTCGATGCGCCCGCCGTCGCCGCCCTGCGCGCCACCCTGGGCACTCAGGCTTCCGTAGACGCGGGTGGCCGATGCGGGCTTGTGGATGTCGGACCACACCACAATTTCGCCCCCTGCACCCTGGCGCGTGGCACTGGCATCCAGGCGCACGTCTTGGCCCACGTACACGGCGCTGGCTTGCGGCGTGTCGCCCGAGCCCTGCCAGGCACCGCCGATGTGGATGGTGCCGCCGCCATCACTGCCCGTTGCGTTAACCACCGTGCTGTCTGCCAGCGCAATATGGTTGGCCGTCACAGTAACCTTGCCGCCCGTGCCGACGGCGTTGCCCACGTCCAGTACGCTGCCACCGGTGACCAGCACCTGGTCACTGGCTTGCAACACAATCCGTCCGTCTTTCAGGGCCGCGCCCGTGGCCTGCAGGCTGCCGCTGTTCTGGATCACACCGCTGGCCAACGCCGGGGCCGATTGGGCGGCCAGAATGATGAGACCGCCCGGGGCCTGGATGGCCCTTTGGTTGGCGACCAGGCTGGCAATGGTGCTGGGCGTGACCGTCAGGCCCACCGCGCTGCTGCCTTCAAATTGCAGACTGATGGCCTCGCCCGAAGCCAGCGCCACGGTACCCATCTGGGCCACGATGATGCCTTCGTTGCGCACTTCCGGTGCCAGCAGGGCCGCGTAGCCCGCCAGGGCGGTATGGATGTTGCCTTGGTTGATGACCGCGCCACGGGCACCTGCGCGCTCAAAAAATGCCCGCCCCGCCATGAAGTCTGCGTCGCTCAGGCTGTGGGTAGTGGCCACTATGCCGCCCACGTTGACCTGGGCTGTGGGGCCAAAAAGTATGCCGTTGGGGTTGAGTACAAAAACCTGGCCACTCGCCTGGAGGTTGCCAAATATCTCGCTGGGCGCCGTGCCTTGCACCCGGTTGAGGGTGACCGACTGGGCGCTGGGCTGGCGAAAAATAACGCTAGCGCCCGCACCGATGTTGAAGCTCTCCCACTGGATACTGGCGCGCTCCGTGGTTTGGTGAATGTTCAGCACCGCACCAGACCCCGCCTGCACCGAAGCCTGCCCGGCGGTGACCTGGCCGTTGACCGGCAGCTCCAGCGCCGCCGGAGCCGCCCAAACCGCTTGGCCAGCCAGCAACCAGGTCGCAGCCAGTGTCGGCACCAGCGCAAGGGTGCTACCCCGTTTGCCCCGGCTTTTGGCATGCTCCGCCACCACGGTATAGCGACCGGTGGTCGCACAAAAAATGACGCGGTAAATTCTGTTCACAGCGACCCCCTTGATAACGGTTAGCGATACACACCCGCCCGAAGGGGCTCAGAAATACTTGGTGGCGACCAGCCAGACGCGGGTGGCGCTCTTGCTCCCGTCGCTGTCCAGCCCGCCTCGGGCTGCCGGGTTCTCGCCCCGCCGGTGGGACACCGTGGCCCGTACGTTGAAACTGCCCGGCTGGTTCCAGCCCAGGCCCAGGCCGTAACCCGATAGCGCGTAGCGGTTCAGTGCCGGGGCACCCGCATAACTGGCATCGTGGTTGACTTGCGCACGGCCATGGTCATAAAAAGCGATGAGCTGCATTTCCGGGCGCAGGTTGTGGCGCAGCTCCAGGGTGCTGACCCAACCACTATCGGCCTGTGCTTCCAGGCTGGGATAGGCCCGCACGGCGTAGGGCCCGCCCAGAAAAAACTTCTCTGACGAGTCGAGGTTTTTGCCCGCAAACTGCCCGTTGGCAGACACCCACAGCATGGTTTTAGGCGACAGGCGCTGCAGACGGGCCAGGCTGAAGCCCAGCTTGTGGAATCCGCCTTCGGTACGTGCGCCTGCCTGGTCGGCGGCCTGGTTGACGGCATTGCCCGACAGATCCATCCGGCCCACGGTGGCACTGAGCGACCACAAGGTGAAGCCACCCTGTCCCCAGTTGTCTGCAGAATCGCCGTTCAATGACAGCAGGGCCGAGCGCGAGGTGTTTTGCGAAGTCTGCGTGCCGTTGGCCTGGTTGTGGTAACTGCGGTCTTCCAGCACGGCGTTAAGCACCACATTGCGGTTACCGCTGCGCACCCACGGGTAGCTGCCATACACGCCCAGGGTGCGCGCGTGCCCCTTGGCATCCAGGGCTGCAAAATCCCGCAGCAAACGGTACTGCATGCCTGCGGCAGCCACGCCCACCCGCAAACCATCCACCCCCCAAGGTATGGAATAGCCCAGCTTGATGTAACGCAAGCCTTCGGTGGCCAGGGCATTGAGCGCGCCCTGGTTGCCCTGGCCAGAGGGGTTGTCCAGGTACACCGTGGTGCTGGCGCGGCTATTACCGGTGGAGCGGGTACCAAAGTTGTCCAGTTGCGCCAGCCCGGACCACAGCGGCTTGTCCTGTGCCCTGACCAGCACATCCGACTCACCCGTGGCATTGCCCGGCGCCAGGCTCACGCTGGCCACGACCCCGGGGGTGTCGTTCAGCAGGTTCACCGAACGCGCCAAGTGGTCCATCTGCAAGGCATCGCCCTGCTTTTGCCGCGCGGTGACAAGCCCGCGAACGTACAACGGGTCCAGCCGCAGCGCCTGGCCGCCATCGTCGATGCGCACCTCGCCCAGCTTGCCCTCGATGAGGTCCAGGCGCACCACACCTTCCTGGATGTCCTGCGCCGGAAACTGGGGCCGCACGAACCAGCCACGGCTGCGGTACAGCGCTGTGACGGCGGTAGCGGCCTGCTCCAGATCTACAAAAGTGATAGCACGGTTGAGCCACGGGGCGAGCGCTAGCTGCACGTCGGACTGGGATACCAGGCTTGCACCCTGCACCTGGAAAGACTTCACCACAAAACGAACCTGGCCCGGTTGCTCCTGTGCTGAGGCAGGCGCGGCCTGGGTTGCTGGGGGTGCCGGTCGGGCTGCGGGAGGGGCGGTTTCGCGCTCGGTTTGGCGTAACAAGGAACCCGCATCCGGCACCGGTTGCGCCGGGGTCGAAACGACTACGAGGCCTAGCCCTAGGCCAGTGACAAGACAGCCTAAATTCCCCATCACATTTCATCCCAAAATGAAATGCATTCTTACAACTTCAAATTAATGGAAACATCTCTTTTACTAGATATTACAGAAAGTATCTGAAAAATGGGGGGTGTGGCTCATCCAATCGTGATCGCCCGAAAGTCGTTCACGTTGGTCAGCGTGGGCCCGGTCACCACCGAGTCGCCCAGGGCCTGGAAGAAGCCGTGGCCGTCGTTGTTGTCCAGGCTGCTGCGCGGGTTGGTGCCCAGCGCCCAGGCGCGGGCCAGGGTGGTGGGGGTGAGGACGGCCCCGGCGATTTCTTCGGCTCCGTCCACGCCGTCGGTGTCGCCCGCCAGGGCATACACGCCGGGCTGGCCGTTCAACGCCACCGCCAGCGATAACAAAAATTCCACGTTGCGCCCTCCCCGGCCCTTGCCGCGCAGGGTCACGGTGGTTTCGCCACCCGAGAGCAGCACGCACGGCGTTTTAAACGGCTGGCCGTGCACGGCCACCTGGCGGGCGATACCAGCCATGGCCTTGCCCAGGTCGCGGGCTTCGCCCTCCAGGCTGTCGCCCAGGATGTAGGGGGTGATGCCTGCCTCGCGCGCCACCTGGGCGGCGGCTTCCAGGGCGATTTCCGGGGCGGTGACCATGCGGGTCTGGATACCGGCCAGGCGGGGGTCGCCGGGCTTGACGGTTTCGCCCGCGCCGCTTTCCAGCAGGCTGCGCACGGAGGGTGGTACGTTGATGCGGTAGCGGTCGACGATGGCCAGCGCGTCGGCGCAGGTGGTGGGGTCGGCCACGGTGGGGCCAGAGGCAATGTCGATCGGGTCGTCACCGGGCACGTCAGAAATCAATAACGTCAGCACCTGTGCCGGGTGGCACACCGCCGCCAAGCGCCCGCCCTTGAGGCTGGAGAGGTGGCGGCGCACGCAGTTCATCTCGGAAATGCTGGCTCCGCTGTGCAGCAGCGCGGTGTTGACGGCCTGCTTGTCGGCCAGGGTCAGGCCCTCGCCGGGGGCCACCAGCAGCGACGAGCCGCCGCCGGAGATCAGCGCAATCACCAAATCATCCGCCGTGAGGCCGGTGACCAGCTGGCGGATGCGCTGGGCCGCCGCCAGCCCCGCCGCATCGGGCACCGGGTGGGCGGCTTGCACGATTTCAATCCGCTCACACGGCACGTCGTAGCCGTAACGGGTGACAACCAAGCCTTCCAGCGGGCCGCTCCAGTGGTCTTCCAGCGCCCGCGCCATCGCGGCCGAAGCTTTGCCCGCGCCGATGACGATGGTGCGCCCCTTGGGTGGCGGCGGCAGGTGCGGCGGCAGGCACAGCGCGGGCTGCGCGGCGGCCACGGCGGCATCGAACATGCGGCGTAATAAAGGGGTGCGGTCGGTGGAAAGGTCGGTGGAAGCCATGGGCAGCGATCTCACATTCAGGCGACGGTGTGGCCTGCCATCAGTTCCAGGCCTTTGACCAGGGCCGAGTGGTCCAGGTCGGCCATGCCGTTGGCGGCGCAGACCTGCATCAACTGGGCCGCACCGGCGGTTTGCGGCAGGGCCAGGCCCAGCTCGCGTGCCCCTTGCAAGGCCAGGCCTAGATCCTTCTGGTGCAGGCGGATGCGGAAACCGGGGTCAAACGTGCGCTTGACCATACGGTCGCCGTGCACTTCCAGAATGCGGCTGGACGCAAAGCCGCCCATCAGCGCCTGGCGCACCTTGGCCGGGTCGGCACCGGCTTTGCTGGCAAACAGCAGCGCCTCGCCCACGGCGGCAATGTTCAACGCCACGATGATCTGGTTGGCCACCTTGGTGGTCTGGCCGTCGCCATTGCCGCCCACCAGGGTGATGTTTTTGCCCATCAGCTCCAGCAGCGGGCGCACGGTGGCAAACGCGGCTTCCGAACCACCGCACATGATGGTCAGCGAGGCCGCCTTGGCCCCTACTTCGCCACCGGACACGGGTGCGTCGATGTAGTCGGCACCCAGGGCGTTGATCTTCAGCGCAAAGGCCTTGGTGGCCATGGGCGAGATGGAGCTCATGTCGACAATGATCTTGCGGCTGTGGCCGTCTTCCATCACGTTGCTGGTGGCCAAGCCTGCGGCAATACCGTTCTCGCCGAACAGCACGGCTTCCACGTCCGGGGTGTCGGGCACCATGGTGAAGACGATGTCGGCACGGCTGGCCACGGCAGCGCCGCTGTCGCACGCGGTAGCGCTGGATGCGGTGATGTCGGGGTGCGCCTTGCGCAGCGTGTAATAGAACACCTGGTGCCCGGCATTGACGAGGTGCAAGGCCATAGGTACGCCCATGATGCCCAAACCAATAAATCCTAATTTCATAGCTGCTCCTGCTGATGGAATGGGCGCTAGCGCCCGTTTTGATTAAAAAACTTCAATAACTACCGGCGCTAGCGGGCACCGGCCGTGCGCGCATCTTGGCCACCACCTGCTGCGCGCCAGCGGCCATCAGCCGCGCGTCTGAGCTGACGGTGACAAACTGGAAACCCTTGGCGATGCGGGCCAGCGCGCCGTCGGTGGTGCCGTTGTGGATGCCCGCCACCACGCCGTGCGCCTTGGCGCGGGCCAGGATGTGGTCGATGGCTTCGGCCGCCTTGGGGTCTACATCGTCAAACACCGGGCGGCAGCCCAGCGCCAGCGACAGGTCCGACGGGCCGATGTAGATCGCGTCCAGCCCTTCCACCGACAGGATGTCGTCCAGGTTGTCCAGCGCCTTGGCGGTTTCGATCATGGCGAAGGTGACGATGGTGTCGTTAGCGTGCTCGGCGTAGTCGGCACCGCCGTACAGCGTGGCGCGCACCGGGCCAAAGCTGCGGGTGCCGCGTGGCGCGTAGTGGGTGTAGGCGATGAGTTTTTGCGCGTCTTCGCGGGTGTTGACCATGGGGCAGATCACGCCAAACGCGCCCGCGTCCAGGGTTTTCATCAGAATGCCGGGCTCCAGCCAGGGCACGCGCACTACCGGCACCGTGTCGGTGGTGGAGATAGCTTGCAGCATGGGCACCATGGCCTGGTAGTCCACCATGCCGTGCTGCAGGTCGATGGTCAGCGAATCCCAGCCCTGGTGGGCCATGGTTTCGGCGGAAAAGCTATTGGGAATGGCCAGCCAGCCATTCACGGCAGCGCCCCCCGATTTCCACAACGTGCGTAAGCGGTTTTCGCGCATGGGATGCTCCTTGGTGCGGGTGGTGCAACTAAACGGATCTCAACGCAGGTTTTCTAGTCGTACGTTGTCTGATAACAATGCAACTATCGCCGAATTATGCGGTTTTTATATCAGGGTTTATACCAATAAACCCTGATAATCGCAATTAGTTGTATGACGACAGATGGGTTAGCGATCCAGCGCTGGCCGCTTGGGGTCGAATTTCCAGCCGGGGATGATGCTTTGCATGGCCATGGCATCGTCGCGCGCACCCAGGCCATGCTGTTTGTAGAGCTGGTGGGCTTTTTCCACCTCAACCATGTCCAGTTCCACGCCCAGGCCAGGCTTCTTCGGCACCTGCACCATGCCGCCCTGGATCTGCAGCGGCTCTTGGGTCAGGCGCTGGCCGTCTTGCCAGATCCAGTGGGTGTCGATGGCGGTGACGCGGCCTGGGGCAGCGGCCCCCACGTGGGTGAACATGGCCAGCGACACGTCGAAGTGGTTGTTGGAATGCGAGCCCCAGGTCAGGCCCCAGTCGCGGCAGGTCTGCGCCACCCGCACCGAGCCCGCCATGGTCCAGAAATGCGGGTCGGCCAGCGGGATATCCACCGACTGCAAGGACAGCGCGTGGCTCAACTGCCGCCAGTCGGTGGCCACCATGTTGGTGGCTGTGGGCAGGCCGGTGGCACGGCGGAACTCGGCCATCACCTCGCGGCCCGAGAAGCCGTCTTCTGCGCCGCACGGGTCTTCGGCATAGGCCACCACGCCCCGCATGTCGCGCATCAGGCGCACCGCGTCTTTGAGCAGCCAGCCGCCATTCGGGTCGAGCGTGACGCGGGCTTCGGGGAAACGGGCGTGCAGCGCGTGCATGGACTCGACCTCTTCCTCGCCGCGCAGCACGCCGCCCTTGAGCTTGAAGTCGTTAAAGCCATAACGCTCGCGGGCGGCCTCGGCCAGGCGCACCACGGACTCGGGGGTCATGGCGACCTCGTGGCGCAGGCGGAACCAGTCGTTGTCGGCACCGGGGTCGGTCACGTACGGCAGATCGGTTTTGGTGCGGTCGCCCACATAAAACAGGTAGCCCAGCATCTCCACTGCGTCACGCTGCTGGCCCTCGCCCAGCAAGGCGGCTACCGGCACGTCCAGGTGCTGGCCCAGCAAATCCAGCAAGGCGGATTCGATGGCGGTGACGGCGTGGATGGTGGTGCGCAAATCGAAGGTTTGCAGCCCGCGCCCGCCGGTATCGCGGTCGGCAAACTGCTTTTGCACCTGCTGCAGCACGCGCTGGTGGGAGCCGATGGGCTGGCCCACCACCAAGGCAGCGGCATCTTCCAGCGTCTGGCGGATCTTTTCGCCGCCGGGCACTTCGCCCACACCAGTGCGGCCAGCGCTGTCGGTCAGGACCAGCAGGTTGCGGGTAAAAAACGGACTGTGCGCGCCGCTGAGGTTGAGCAGCATGCTGTCGCGGCCCGCTACGGGGATGGCGCGCAAGGCGGTAATGACGGGGGTGGAATGGGATGCCATGGCTGGTACTTTCAAAAAATGGAACGCGCTTTTAATCGGCTGTGATCTTGCCAGCCTCGATCACCCGCTTCCAGCGGGCAAATTCGGTGGACTGGAAGGCAGCAAAATGCTCTGGCGTGTTGGCGATGGTTTCAAAACCCAGGGCGCCAAACTGTTGCTTGATGGCCGGATCGGCCAATGCGGCCACGATGGCGGCGTGCAGCTTGCTGCGCACATCGGCGGGCAAGCCCTTGGGTGCCACCACGGCCTGCCAGGAATAGACCTCGACGTTTTTCACCCCGCCCTCGGCCATGGTGGGCACCTCGGGCAAGACCTCGGAACGTTTGCTGCTGGTGACGGCCAGGGCGCGCAGCTTGCCGCCCTTGATCTGCGACAGCACCGCGTTGATGTTCTGGAACGACGCATCCACCTGCCCGCCCAGCAGGTCCGAGATGGCCGGTGCGCCGCCCTTGTAGGGAATGTGCAGGCCGCTGGTGCCGGTTTGCTGCCAGAACAGCTCCACCGTCAGGTGGTCGCTGGAGCCGTTGCCCGAAGACGCAAAGGTCATCTTGCCGGGGTTGGCCTTCTGGAACGCCACCACTTCGGCCAGCGATTTATGGGGCGAGTTGGCGGGCACCACCAGCACATTGGGGGCCTGCACGGCCACAGTGATCGGGTCAAAGTCTTTCAGCGCGTCGTACTGCACGCCCTTGATCAGGTGCGGGGCAATCACCAGCGGGCCCAGCGATGTGACCAGCAGCGTGTAGCCGTCGGCGGGTGCACGTTTGACGAAAGTAGAGCCAATCGTGCCGGTAGCACCGGCCTTGTTGTCCACGATGACGGTTTGCTTGAGCGCGGCGGTCAACCGGGGGCTCAGGGCGCGCGCTACCGAATCGGTGGAGCCGCCCGCCGGGAACGGCACCACCAGGGTGAGCGTTTTCTCAGGCCAGGCCTGGGCTTGCGCCTGGGCGTACACCCCCAGCGTGGCAACCAGTCCGATCAGTGCGGAAGCAAGTATTTTTTTCATGGGAAACCTGGAATGAAGTGGATGAGTGGTAGCGCTACCTTGGTGGCCAAATGATAGCGCTACCAAAACTTCCACACAAGGGAAATTTTCTAGGGGAAAGTACCGGGAACCCAGCTACGCTGGCGAAATTCAGGTGCTGTCGCGCTCGATGATGGAAAAGCCGATGTCCACCACCGGGTGGGCCACCGGGCGGCCCTCAATGCGGTCCACCAGGCACTGCGCCGCCGTGCGGCCAATGGCCTCGGCATCGATGTGCACCGTGGTCAGGGCCGGGTGCAGGTCGGCCGCAAACGCCAGATCGCCAAACCCCACCACCGCCAGCTGCCGGGGCACCGCCAGCCCCCGCGCCTGCGCCTCGGTCACCACCCCCAGGGCCAGCAGGTCGGAGCTGCAAAACACCGCATCCAGATCGGCCCCGCCCGCCAGCAGGTCCACCAACGCCCGGCGGCCACTCTTCATGGTGGTGGGCGCGGGCACGGTCACGATCGTTACCGGGGGCAAGCCTGCCGCCTGCGCCGCCACCTGGAAAGCCGTATGGCGGCGGTGCGAACGCTCGTCATCCCCCGCCACCACCGCCAGGCGGGTACGCCCCTTGGCCACCAAAAACGCCACCACCGCCTCCCCCACCGCCTCGTGCGAAAAACCCACCAGCATGTCCATCGGCGTGGGCGTGTAATCCCAGGTTTCCACCACCGGGATACCCGCAGCCAGCAAACGTTTACGGCCTTCGGGCGAATGCAGGATGCCGGTCAGCACGATGCCATCGGGGCGGCGGCCAATGATGGCATCCAGCAGCGCGTCCTCGCGCGAATGGGCGTAGCCGCTCTGGCCCAGAATGAGCTGGTAACCGCAGGCATCCAGCGCTTCGGTCAGCGACTGCACGGTTTGCAAAAACACCGGCCCCGAGATGGTGGGCACCACCGCCGCCACCAGGCGGCTGCGCGCCGATGCCAGCCCGCCGGCCAGGCGGTTGGGCACGTAGCCGGTCTGCGCAATCGCCTCGGTCACTTTGCGCAGCACCTCGGGCGACACCTGCTCCGGCGTATTCAGCGCCCGCGACGCGGTGATGGGCGCTACCCCGGCCAGCTTGGCTACCGCATGCAAGGTCACTGCGCCGCTACCCCGGCGGGCGCGCTTCAAAGGGGGAACAGGATTCATCGCCCGATTCTAGAAGCCCGCAGATCCTGGCTTACAATCGATGGTGACGGACCTTCCCGCATGGTGAAGCGGCCAACCGGGTCAGGTGGGGAACCAAGCAGCCCTAACTGTGGAGCCAGTGCCGGGGTAAGGTTCGTCACCTCTGTTTCTTTCGGGTCCCTGCGCAGGGCACCTCTTCTCCCCTCCCCCATAAATACTTATTCCCCCACCATGGCCACCGCCATCGGCGGTTTGGTGGCGTTGTCCATCGCGCGTTCGGCGTTTTTGGTGGCGATGGACGGTAACCACAGTTCGATCACGCCGGGGGTGGCTTTGAGCGCGTCGGGCAGGTTGCGGATCCACACCTGGTCGGGCGCGCCGGGCAACACCCAGGGCACGCCGAGGTACTGCGACAGCGCTTTGGCGCAGGCCTGGCCGCCGTTGTCGTTGGAGGCGAGGTTGGCGTTGAAGTTAGTGCGGTCGTGCAACACAAAGGTGGGCTTGGGCCAGGGCTCGGGGCGGCGCTGCTGGCGCAGGTCGGCGCTACGTACCACGTTCTCTACCGGGGCCACCTGCACCACGGCGCTGACCTGCTGGTTCAAGGTGTCGCGCAGCGCATTGGCCATGGCAAACGAGGCCGGGTCGTACACCTGGATGTACAGCGTGGTCTTGCGGGTGCAGGCCAGGCCAACCTCCAATGCTTTGGTATCGGGCACCCTGGGGCCTACCGGCTCCACGGTTGGCGGGGGTGCTACCGCAGGCGGTGGCGGGTACCCGGTACCTGGGCTAGGCGGGGCCACCGACAGCCGGAACAGCGCCATCACCCCCAGTGCATTCCATTTTTCGACCAGGGTGTCGCGCAGTTTCTGGCTGGCCAGGGCCTGGTCGGCGGGGCTGGCACCGTTGACCCAGTAGCCCATGGCGCTGTTGTGGATCACGGGCTTCTCAAACAGGCTGCACAGGTCTTTCACCCTTTGCTGGACGCCGGTGCTGCACACGAAATAGTTCTGCAGCCGGGGGCACTGGCCGGTGACTTGTTCCACCAGCCGCTCCACCCCGGAGCCATCGACCAGGCGCATGGCAGGGCTGCTACGGCGGCCCAGCAGGTCCTGGCTTTGCGTGACGATGTGCTGTGGCAACTTGAGACAGGGTTCTTCCAGTGTGTCCAGCTTTTCAGACACCTTGACGTACAGCTGGGAGGTGTCTGATTGCAAGTCAGTCTTATTTTTCTGCACCTGGTCCATCACTTGCCACAGCGAAAGCACCAGCGTGCCCGAGGCCCCCAGGCCCAGCGTAGTGCCTATGGCGGTAGCCCGTGCGCCGCGCCGCCACAGGGGTTCGGTACCTTTGGATTCGCTGGTCTTGATGCCGCTGAGGCGGGCCGCTACCTGCATGCCGTGGTGGGCCGGGGTGCGCCAGCCCGGCAGCAGGGACAGCCATTCGTCGGTCAGGGCGCGGCCAAAGTCTTCGCCCAGGCGGTGGTAACTTTCCCACTGGGCTTCGTCGAACGACTGGTCGGCGGTCGATTCGTGCGGAAAGCCGGAGTGCTTTTGCTTGTAGGCCAGCAGGTCCACGTCCAGCGCGTCATGCATGTTCGGTTTGACGACCAGCAGCGTGGCCTCGGGGCGCACCAGCGTGCCGCCGGGGCCGGGCCGGGCCCGGTAGCGGATGCGGGCCAACAGCACGCCCCGGCAGGAATGGTTGTCTTGCATGTCTTCGGGCGACAGCACGGTGACATCCCGGCGCTCCTGGGTGAACAGGCGGGTCAAGACCCGTGCGGCCTCGGCATGGCTGTAGAAATCGATCTCGGCCCCAAAGTCGATGCGGGCCTTGCGCACCAGGTTTTCCAGGTCGCCAAATTCGTAGTCGGCATCGCAACTGGCATCGGACAAGATGATGAAATCCAGCTCGCGTTTGAGCAGGGCATACACCCCTGTGTTCTCAAAATGCCCACCGTCCGACACGTACCACCAGGGGCGCTCCATGCCCGAGAACGCCGCCAGCGCCTCGGAAAACAGCATCTTGGGCTTGGGTAGCCAGCGCCAGCCGAAGATGCTGAGTGCCTCCAAGTCCGGGGTGGCCACGGGGGAGCGTATCCATTGCCCCAGGCGCACACCCAGCAGGTACAGCACCAGCGCCAGCCCGCGCGAGGTGTAGGCACCGGCACCCGGCGATGCCGCAGCACCCGACACGGCCACCCAGCGGCCCAGCGTGCCTACGTCCAGGTCTTTGTCCAAGGGGGTGAATTTGTCTGGCCCCACCTCAAAGCCGCGCCAGCTCACCGTCACCGCCGCGCCTTTGCGGTCGGCGTTGTACAGGCCGCTGCGGTAGTCGCGGGTCTGGTTCAGGCAGGCGTTGACCAGGTGGATCGGGCCGCCCCGCAGTTCGGGGGCGTAGTTGCCCAGGTGCTTGTCATCGCCTTTCATCACCTTGGTCACATCGGTACGGGGCAGATCGGGCTGGTCCATATGCCGCTTTTTGTTGCCTGCAGCCAGGTAGGCGCGCGACAGGCGGGCGCGGTAGAAGCTGTGCAACGACGACGTGTTGGCCATTTGGGTATTGGCCGCCGTCAGTCCCAGCCAGGTGAGCCCGGCCACCAACAACAGGCAGGCACGCCACACCGCAGGAACATCGACAAACACCCCAAACGGATTGGGCGAAAACACAAACCACTGCACCAGCACCAGCCAACCCAGGCCCAAAAACACGCACAGCAGCAGACTGGCAAGATTGACCAGCCGGGGTGCCCAGTCATGCCCTTGTTTGCTGGTTTCGGCCGCCATTTGCTGCAAAGGCTGGACCAGATTGCGCAACACCAGCAGTACGAAACCGCCCGCACCCAGACCGCCCCAAAGCCACGACCGGTCGCCCTCGTGTTCAGGGTCCAGCGCCGCCAACCATTCGCCCAGTAGCCGCCAGCTCAGCATATCCAGCGCGCCCAGCACCACAAGAGCCACGGCTACCTGCAAGAAAAAACGCAGCTTGTTGGTAAAGCTATGGCGGATTTGCGCCACCATCAGCGAATGCCCGCCTCCCGGCCAGGTCCACTGCCGCCACAAGGACCTGGCGTAACCCAAGGTAAGAGACAGCATGCCCAGTGCGCAAGCGTTCAGCCAGCCCGGCCCTTCGCGCACCGACTGCGTGATGCCCAGCGCGAAAATGCTGCCCCACAACAGCACCGTGCACAGTGCCGCCACCAGCACAAACAACACATCGCGCAAACCGATGCGGCGACGCGCCTGGGCCGGCTTGCCCGACCCATCCGCATCCGCTTCCCCGCCCGCGTCGCGCGCGGCCCAGTAGCCCGCAATCAACCCCGGCACGGTGAGCAGTGCCACCACCAGCGCCAATACCCACCACGGTGTGTGCCAATCGGCCCAGCCGTTCAGCGCCTGCCAGCGGTGCTGCACCAGGTGGGGCGCCAGTACCAACAGGCCCAGAAAAATGCAGGCAAACATCAGCTCGGTGTGGATGGCCAGCCAAGCCCGCACGTAGGTGGCGATGGCGGTGCTGGTGTCCCGCGAGCCCGACGGGTTCAGATAGCGGCCATTGCGGCGCAGCCAGCCCACCACCGCGGAACCGCTGTCGGACATCAAAGCCTGCGCCTGCTGCAGGCCAAAAGTGTCCACCAGCCGCCCCCACATGGCCCCGGTGTAGCCGCCGCCGGACACCGTAGACAAATAGTCCAGCCGCCCCAGCAAGCCATCGCGGGCCAGGCCGGGCTGCGGGCGCCCCTTGGCGCAGCGGTTCTGGGCCAGTCCGCGCAGTAGCCCCAGCGCAAACGTGGCGCTGCGCACCCCGCCACCCGACAAGGCCAGGCCCACACGCGGGAGATCGCGCTCGCTGGAATCGGCGCTGCCGGGCGTGCCGTCGGGCTGGGCCTGCCCCAACACCACACGCCTGCGCGCATCCACGGCCTGGTCTTCGGCGGCGCGGAGCACGTCAAAGCTGTGGGGCTCGGGGACGGGGTTCATGGTGGTGTGCTGCAAACGGCTGTAGTTCGGCCCATTCTGGCCTTCCAAGCGGCACCTTGCATCCCCACTATGCAGTACGAGCCTGTACAGTCAGGCACTACACAAAATATAGCTGCTAGCGCCCATTCCATAAGCGCTAGCAGCCTAAAATCCTTACAAACTCTGTCCATGCCCATGCTGAAATTCCTATCTACCCGCTGGCACGCCCTGGCGGGCAACTCCCGGGGCGTGCTGCTGGTGGTGCTGGCCATGCTCTGCTGGGCGGTGCTGGACGCCTGCAACAAGCGCCTGATGGCCGAGGGCATCCCGCCCCGGCAGGTGCTGTTTCTGCAGGCCAGCGTGGTCTTGCTGATGCTGGCCCCGCTGATCGCCTGGACGCGCGGGCGCGTCATCCGCACCCGCAACCCGCGCATGCACCTGCTGCGCGCGGGCTTTATCGTCACCTCGGCCGGGTGCGCGGCCTGGGCCGTGGCCCATCTGCCCCTCGCCGAGGCCAGCGCCTACCTGATGACCGGCTCGCTGTTCATGCTGCCGCTGGGCGTGTGGCTGCTGGGCGAGCGCCCGCACTGGCTGCGCTGGCTGGGTGTGGCGGTGGGTTTTGGCGGCGTGCTGGCCATACTGCAGCCCGGTGCCAGCGCCTTCCACCCCGCCGCGCTGGTAGCGCTGTTGGGCGCGTTGGCGGAAGCCATGCTGGGCGTGGTGCTGAAAAAATACTCGGGCCACGAGCACCCCATCGCCGTGCTCACCTGGAGCCAGACCGCCTGCTGGATCAGCTTTGGCGTGCTCAGCGGCTTTGCCCTGCCCAGCGTGCCGCCCGCCCTGTGGGTGCTGCTGCCCATCGTGGGCCTGGCCGCGTCGGGCATTTACCTGTCGTACTTTTTTGCCTACCGCGCGGGCGACGCATCGGCGGTAGAGGCGGGCAGCTTTTCGCTGCTGCTGTTCAGCCCCACGCTGGGCTACGTGTTTTTTGCCGAAACCCCGACCGCCGCCTTCTGGACCGGCGCGGGCCTGCTGGTCTGCGGCATTGCGCTGGTGATTGTGGAGCCCAGCGGGCGGGCGGCCTGACCGCGGGGTCGCAGATTAGCCATTAAATTGCGTACCACACTTCCCCATCGCCGCGCAGAAAATCCGAGCTGGAACATAGGGTAATAAGGCAAAATATCCGCATCATTAGGGATATTTTTATGGATGCCTTGCTTCTGCGGCTTTCTCAATCCGTGGCCTCGGCGTGGACACTGGAAGACTTGACGCGCCCGCTGCTGGAAATGCTGGAGACGGTGACCGTGCTGGAATCCACCTACCTCACCTCCATCGACGCAGAAAAAGGCGTGCAGCACATCCTGTTTGCCCGCAACTCGCTGGAGCTGCTGATCCCCGAAGGACTCAGCGTGGCCTGGACCGACACCCTGTGCAAACGTGCCCTGGAGGAGGAGCGTTTCTTCACCAACGATGTGTCGGCCTGCTGGGGCGACTCCGACGCCGCGCGGGCCCTGGGCATCCAGACCTACCTCAGCATCCCGATCAAGATGGCCGACGGTGCGGTGTACGGCACGCTGTGCGCGGCCAGCACCTCCAAGCTGCCGCTGGCACCCCATGCCGCCCACATGCTGCAGCTGTTTGCCCGCCTGATCGCACAGCATATCGAGCGCGAACGGCTGCTGGCGCACCTGGAAAAAGCCAATACCCAGCTGGCCACCGAGGCCCTGACCGACACCCTCACCGGCCTGCCCAACCGCCGCTCCATGACCGCCGAGCTGGTGCGCACGCTGGCCCGGGCGCAACGCGACGGCACCGGGGTGCTGGTCAGCTTCATCGACCTGGACGGATTCAAGGAGATCAACGACACCCACGGCCACCAGGTGGGCGACCAGTTTCTGGCGGCCATGGCCGAGAGCCTGTCCGACGGCCTGCGCGCGGGCGATGTATTGGCGCGCTTTGGCGGAGACGAGTTTGTCGCCCTGGGCCGGGGCCCCAAGCTGGGCGAAGAAGCCAGCAGCGCGGCGCGCATCTTCCAGGAGCGCCTGACCCAAAAGTGCCGCACCTGCCTGCACCTGGGCGGGGTGGACATCCAGTGCAGCGGCGCCAGCGTGGGCGTGGTGGTGGTCGACCCGCACACCACCACCGCAGAAACCGCACTCACCCAGGCCGATGCCGCCATGTACGCCGTCAAACGCCTGCGCCGCCAGGAGCGTGCGCAGCAGGCGGCACAGGGGTGACCCCAGCAGTGCCGTGATCCGCTATTTTTTCAATAGCTGCTACCGCCCATGGAATAAGCGCTAGCGGCCTAAAAAGCTTAAAGCGCCCTGCCCGGCCCGGGCACCGCTGGCCATGCAGGCGGTGAGCAGGTAGCCGCCGGTGGGGGCCTCCCAGTCCAGCATTTCACCGGCGGCAAACACGCCGGGCAGCGGCTCCAGCATCAGGTCGGGGGTCAGTGCTTCGAACGCAATGCCACCGGCGGTGCTGATGGCTTCGTCGATAGGCCGGGTGGCCACCAGGCGGATCGGCAGGGCCTTAATGGCGGCGGCCAGCGCGGCGGGGTTCTGGAAACTGGCCTTGTCCAGCAGCTCATGCAGGATGCCGGCCTTGATGCCTTCGAGCCCGAGGCGGCTTTTCAGGTGGCTGGAGAGCGAGCGCGTGCCGCGCGGGTGGGCCACGTCGGCCAGCACGCGCTCGGCGGTTTTGTCGGGCAGCAAATCCAGCAACACGGTGGCGTGGCCGCTCTGCGCAATCTCGTCGCGCACCAGGCTCGATACCGCGTAGACCAGGCTGCCCTCAATGCCGCTGGCGGTGGCCACAAATTCGCCCTGGCGGCGGAAGGTATCGCCCTGGCTGTTGGTGAACGACAGCGCCACGGTTTTGAACGGCTGCCCGGCGAAGCGGCTGCTGAAATGCTCTGTCCAGCCCGCCACGTCAAAGCCGCAATTGGCCGCTTGCAGCGGCACCACCGGCACCTGGGCCGCCTGCAGCAAAGGCACCCAGGCGCCGTCGGAGCCCAGCCGCGCCCAGCTGCCGCCGCCCAGCGCCAGCACTACCACGTCGGCAGTCAACTGCACCGGGCCCTTGGGCGTGTCAAAGCTCCAGTGCATCCCTTCCCCAGCGCCCTCCAGCCCCACCCAGCGGTGCCGCATGTGGAACTGCACCCCCGCCACCCGCAGGCGGTGCAGCCAGGCGCGCAACAGCGGGGCGGATTTCATGTCGCTGGGAAACACCCGACCCGAGCTGCCCACAAAAGTGTCCACGCCCAGTGCTTTGGCCCAGTCGCGCAACTGCGCCGCGCCCAGGTGCTGCAGCCAGGGGCTGACCTGCTCTTGCCGGGTGCCATAACGGGTGGCAAAGAGTTCGGCCGGCTCGGAATGCGTGAGGTTGAGCCCGCCCTTGCCCGCCAATAAAAATTTGCGGCCCACCGAAGGCATGGCATCGCACAACTGCACCGCCACCCCCGCCTGGGCCAGCACTTCCGCCGCCATCAAACCCGCAGGCCCGCCGCCAATCACCAGCGCGGTGGTGCCCTGGGGCTTTTGTTCTTTTTGCATGGCTTCTTTCAGGGTGACGGGTGTTGTGTGAGGGGGCGAGGATACAGGGGTTAGGGCGGGCTCTGCGCGGGTGCTCCTGTTTTTGATATTAAAAACAGGAGCTGCTTGTGCCGATCGAATGAGCTCTAGGGGGCATTTTCAGGGATAAAAATAGGCCTGAAAATGGGGAATTGTTTTCGTATCGTCCGTGTGCCTGCATCCGTGCTCTGCCCGGCCAGGGTGTCCGCCCGGAGTGTGCGCTCTTGAAAATGGCCCTCAGAATCTGACAATACGCAATGGATCAGACCCCGGCTGCATAGCACCACCACAGCACCTTCCATGACAACCCAGTACTACACCGCAAGCAGCCTCGATGGCTTCATTGCCACCGAAGACGATTCCCTGGAGTGGCTTTTCCCTTTGGGCGATGTGAATGACACCAGCTACCCATCCTTCATCGCGGACGTGGGTGCGCTGGCCATGGGCTCGGCCACCTACGCCTGGATGCTGCGCCATGCAGTCAACGTGAAAGACCAGATGGGCACCGCCTGGCCTTACACGCAACCCACCTGGGTCTTTTCCAGCCGGGCGCTGCCGCAGGTGCCCGGGGCCGACGTGCGTTTTGTCAGCGGCGATGTTCGGCCCGTGCATGCAGAGATGCAGCGCGCTGCCGGACCCAAGAACATCTGGATCGTGGGCGGCGGGGACCTGGCAGGCCAGTTCTTCGATGCCGGTTTGCTCGATGAACTCATCGTCCAGGTCGGCTCCGTGACCCTGGGCCAAGGCAAGCCGCTATTCCCCCGCCGCCTGACCACCCCGCCCCTGCAGCTCACCTCCGCCCGACAGATCGGCAGCGGCTTCGCCGAACTTCGTTACGCCGTGCCAAACAGCCAACGCAACAGCGCGGCCTGAAGCAAGAGAACCCGAGGAGGACACCATGGGGCTCTTGACCTTCAGCATCAACCTCACCCTGGACGGCTGCATCGACCACCAGGAAGGCATCGCAGACGACGAGACACACGCCTTCTTCACCCGCCTCATGGACGAGAGCGGCGCGATGCTGTGGGGCCGCGTCACCTACGAGATGATGGAGAGCTACTGGCCCGCAATCGCCCGCGGCGACGCGCAGGCACCACCGGCGATGCGCGCATGGGCGGTCAAGCTGGAGGCCAAGCCCAAGTACGTGGTGTCCTCGACGCGAACAGACTTCCCGTGGACCCACAGCCACCACATCGGCGGCGACCTGCGCACCGGTGTACAGCAGCTCAAGGACGCGACCCCGGACGGCGTACTCCTCGGTAGCGGCAAGCTCGCGGCCGCGCTGGACCGGCTGGATCTGATCGACGAATACCAGTTGCTCGTCCACCCCAGGATCGCCGGCCACGGCCCGAGGCTGTTTGATGGCGGGCTGGCCCGCACGCGGCGGCTTCAGTTGGTCTCGGCGACACCGCTACGCAACGGCGCGGTCGCCATGCACTACCGGCGTGCGCGCTGACGTGCACATGGAGCCCTCTCACACCACCCCAAGCCCCCCCCGCCACCCGCCAAAAACGCCGCGCTGGCGGGGAAGCCGGTACGCTAGGGTTTTGCATTTTTAGCCTGCTTTTCAGGCACAAAAAGTCCTGCTAGCGCTTATTCGATAAGCACGAGCAGCTCCTGTTTTTTACTATTAAAAGAGAAGCGATCTGTTGGGCTGTACGGGTGATAGCCAATGGGGGTCGGATCCCAATTGCGCGCAGGTTGATGGCGGTGCGAGAGGGCTACATCCCGCATTTGGGCTCCGACCCCTATTGGCGGTTTGGCGTTAACGTTTTCTGGGTGCCTGCCAGCATCCCCGGCCGGGATGTGCGCCCGGCGGCGCAGTCACTTGTTCTTTTGCGCAAAAGAAAAGTAACCATCGATGCGTCGCCCCAACTGTCTGCGCCCTCCGCTGGCGCTACGGGAACCTGCGGTGCGCGCTTTGGGCGGGGTCTGGCTAAACTCGCCTGCGGCTCAGACACACGCCAGCCCTGATCCGCCCAAAGCTGTGCTCCTCGGCGCATACAGATGGGGACCCCGGGGAGCGGGATCGGCCCGGCTACGCCGGGCATCGCGCCTGGGGCGCGAGCTCGGCGTGGCGTTAGGCTTGGTTCACATCGGCAAAGCCGCTGCGTTCGTCCATTTCAGGTTTTTAGGCCTATTTTTAGGTGCCCAAAAGGCTTCCATCGCTTACGGGATAGGCGTGGGTAGCTCTTGTTTTTTACTATCAAAAGTGAAGTAACCGTGTCGGCTGCACATGCGGCAGCCAGAGTGGTCGAATCACGATTGCGCACTGAAATGCGGGCTTGCGTGTCGCCCTATTACCAGCACCCGTGCTCCGACCCCGTTGACAGATTGACGTTGGCTGAAACCTGCCAGATCCCGATCAAGATGTACCCTTGGCCGGACAATAATTTATCTGCTGCGTGGTCAACGAACTACGCCAGTAGCAAATGCTTAAGCAACATTTTTGCAGTTAAAGTCATCGATGTGTACAGCATCATCTTGCACAACACATTAACTTATACCTACTCAAACATCACAAAATGAATGTCCTCAAAAAAATTATTGCAGCCTTCGTTGTGCTTTTAACCGGATGCCAAGCGATTGTTTACGGCACAGCATCCGACTTCGAAAAAATATCGCTTGGGATGAGTAAAGTACAAGTAATTCAAATCATCGGATCACCAGTATCAGTGAGCGCAGATGGCGATAAAGGCGAAGAGTACTTAATCTACAAGCGCATGAAACACGCGATCTCAGAATGGCCACGAACCTATTCGGTCACGCTGCGCGAAGGCAAGGTCGTGAAGTATGGTGAGCAGTACGAAGAGAAAAACATAAATAAGTACTGATGCACAACCCTACTTATTTAGCGGCAATCTATTATTTTAAATCTAAAACTTCTCCAAACTCTGACATCAGGTTCCTTTCCATCAGTAACGCATTCTTTAAAAAATATGTACACCCTCGAAAACTATGCGACTGCAAAAGCCAAACTGGAGTCGGCAAACCAACTGAGGGAGAACTACAACGGTAATAATCCAAACAAGTATCAAGCCGAGACAGCAAGTGCCAGAGCTGATCTGCACGCAATTGAAGAGTATTTAAAGCAGACAGGTTTTATTCCTCGAACCGAAATAGAGGAACGAGACTTTCACATCGACAAAGCATTTCCGAATGCTCAAACAAAGCAAATTGTTGAATGGCAGGGAAAAAAGTACACGCGCCGCTTCTCGCCCATATCCACAAGCCTATCGGGTAAAACGGTCAATGCTTGGAAAAAATCCTGGGAAGAAAACGAGGAGTGATCATGTATTTGGCCAAAGAGATTTGGCCCCCACGGTCATCTTACGAAAACCAATATACCAACCAATTTCATGATATTTCAATGAACCACATAAACTTAAGCAGTCAACTTAAACGTCAATTTTTACGGCGTGCTTTACATTAGATAATGAAATGAGTGAAGAAGTCGAAACCACAAAGAATCGGGATGACCTGAGGCTTCAATCAGAAGCCATTCAAGCACTTTCGCACTACTACAAGCATGGTGACAGCGGAGCTCTTTTGAGATTAGTCCTGAAACTACCTAATTCAAACCGTCGGACTGCAATGCTTAAGTGGGTGCAAGAATTCACGGCACTTCGATGGAATCAAAAAATAAGTAAATTTATTCGGCTACAAACCCCTGAAATTCAACGAATGGATGAGGCCGCCGAGCGACCATTCTGGGATTTCAAAACCAAGCAGGAGCATAGAAGGCATGTCTCCGGTAACACATTTGAAGCCGACCTCTTTTTTGAACAGATTTTTTTAGAACTGAACAAAAACTTTGAGAAGGTGTCGCTAGCAAAACTTGAGAACGCCATTCACCACTTCAACCGACTGCTGGAAAGAAAACGCGGACCTAAAATCGAATAATTTTCGAATAACAGGCCAGATAAAACGAAAGCCTGAATTCAGCAAGTCATTCGAACGGACCGCCTTCGATATCCGCTGACCTCCTGCATTAGAAGTCACTCGTGGTTTGGAGATTGCTCCGCCCCGCCACCTGCTTCCTGCCGTCCAATGCCGCCAGCCACACCACCGGGCAATGGCTGTTTGTGGACGGCGGCTACACGCACCTGGACCGGGCCCTGTCCTGACACAGAATTTATAAGAAATAGGCCGCTAGCGCAGGTTCTACCTGCGTGGGTAGCTATTGTTTTAGGAGTTACGCCTGGGCAGGGCGTTTTTCTGGCAGCGGGATGAATTCCACATCCCCCGGCACCTGCCCCATGCGCTGGGCTTGCCAGTCCCCCTCGGCCTGCAGGATGCGTTCTTTGCGGCTGGAGACGAAGTTCCAACTGATGAAGCGGTGGCCGTCCAGCGGGTCGCCGCCGATCACCAGCAGGCACACTGCGGCGGTGGCGCGGATCTGGGTGGTCACGCCGGGTTGCAGCAGCGCCAGGGTGCGGGCGGCCAGCGGGCTGCCGTCTACCTCCAGATCACCATCTACCGGGTACACCGCCAGCTCCTGCGCCAGCGGCGGCAGGTCCAGCAGGCCACCGGCGGGCAGGGTGATGTCGAGGTACAGGGTGGGGGCGAAAGTGGCCACCGGGGAGGTGTGGCCCCAGGCCTGGCCGATCAGCACGCGCACCTGGGCACCGCCCACGGTGAGCTCGGGAATGCTTTCTGCCGGGGTGTGGGTGAAGCTGGGCTCCACCTCTTCAAAGGCTTGCGGCAGCGCGGCCCAGAGCTGGATGCCGTGGTTGGTGTAGGTGGTGGTGGCCAACGCTGGCGGTGGCCGCTCGGAATGGACGATGCCGCGCCCGGCGGTCATCCAGTTGATGGCACCCGGGGCGATCTGTTGCACGTAGCCCAGGCTGTCGCTGTGCAGCATGGCGCCTTCGAATAAATAGGTGACGGTGGCCAGCCCGATGTGCGGGTGCGGGCGCACTGCGTGGCCGCCGCCGGGATGCACGGTGACCGGACCAAAGTGGTCAAAAAACAAAAAGGGCCCGACCGATTGCCGCGCGGCGGCGGGCAGCACCCGGCGCACTACGAAGCCGCCCCCGAGGTCTTTGGCGTGGCCAGTGAGTTGCAGGGTGATGGGCATGGTCGGGCTCCTGTGGGGATTAGGCTTTGAACTTGGCGGTAATGTCGGCCACGCGCTTGCCGTAGAACTTGGCGGTGTCCAGGTCGCCCTGCGACATTTCAGCGGGGCTGCTGTCCGACGGCGACTGCACCAGCACGCCCACCGAACCACCCAGGTTGTTGATGTCGTTGCGGGTGGCGGCCTTGGTGTTGCTGGGCATGTGGCCCAGGCTGACCCAGATGCCGCCTTGCTGCGAAGCCAGGGTTTGCAGATAGATCAAGGTGACTTGCTTGTCGCCGCTGAAGCTGGCGCTGTTGGTGAAGCCGCCAAACACTTTGTCTTTCCAGGCGCTGGTGAACCAGGCTTTGCTGGTGGCATCGGCAAATTTCTTGAACTGCCAGCTCGGGCCACCCATGTAGGTGGGCGTGCCGAAGATGATGGCATCGGCGGCGTTGATCGATGCCCAACCGGCTTCAGACACATTGCCTTCGGCATCGATGGCGATCAGCTCGGCGTTAGCACCTTCGGCCACGGCCTGGGCTACGCGCTGGGTGTGGCCGTAGCCAGAGTGGTACACAACAACAGTTTGGGTCATACAGACTTTCTTGGTAGGTAAAAACAAGGAACGGGAAACACTTTAAACGAGCTTAGTTGCCTTTACGGGCGTCCAGGCTCCAGGCACCGGCACCCCAGGCGGCCACGGTCAGCGGGCCACCGGCGACGGCAATGTTCTTCATGAACAGCAGTTGCGTCACCATCACCGCGTCGGCAGGCACAGCCCAGTAGGCGTGGAAGATGAAGCTGGCCACCAGGGTGAAACCGGCCAGTACCAGCGCCGCAAAACGGGTGCCCAGGCCCAAGATCAGCGCCAGGCCACCCAGCACTTCGACCGCAATGGCCGCCAGCGCGCCTAGCGTGGGAAACGGCAGGCCCATCGAGCCGATATAGCCCACGGTACCGGCAAAGCCGGTGATCTTGGCGATGCCCGCAGGCAGAAACAGGGCGGACAGCAGCAGGCGGCCTACGAAGCTCAGGGGGTTTTGGAGAGTGTTGAACATGGTTTTCTTTCAGAGATTTCGGAGTTAGGGTTAAAAAATAGGACTTACGCAGCGCCCCTGTATCGCCCTTCGGGCTTACAGGGGGAACTAGCGTAATTCCTGAAAAATTCAAGCGGCCAGGTCAAAGACCAGCACTTCGGCATTTGCCGCATTACCCAGGGTGAGCTGGGTTTCGTTGTCGATCAGCAGCGCGTCGCCGGTGGACAGCGCGATGCCGTTCACTTCCAGCGCGCCGCTGACCAGGTGCACATAACCCTTGCGCGCCGGGTTCAGCGCCAGGGTGGCGGACTCCGCACCGTCGAACAGCCCGGCGTACAGGTGGGCATCGGCATGGAGAGTCACCGAGCCCTGGGCACCGTCGGGCGATGCCACCAGGCGCAGGGCACCGCGCTTTTCGCTCTCGGCAAAGGTCTTTTGCTCGTAGCTGGGCGCAATGCCTTTCACGTTGGGTTCGATCCAGATTTGCAGAAAGTGCGTGGTCTGGTCGGCCGCATGGTTGAACTCGCTGTGCTGCACACCCCGGCCGGCGCTCATGCGCTGCACGTCGCCGGGCGGAATGCCCTTGACGTTGCCCATGGTGTCGCGGTGCGCCAGCTCACCTTGCAGCACGTAGCTGATGATTTCCATGTCGCGGTGGCCATGGGTGCCAAAGCCGGCACCGGGGGTGATGGTGTCGTCGTTGATCACGCGCAGATTGCCCCAGCCCATGTGCTTTTCATCGAAGTAACCGGCAAACGAAAAGCTGTGGTGCGACTTGAGCCAGCCATGGTCGGCGTGGCCACGGTCTTGGGATTTACGGATGGTGAGCATATGAACTCCTTGGAAGGTGAAGATCCGCGTATCGGATCCATGGCCTGAATTTTGGGCCTGCAGGGCGTGTTGGCAGTCCACCGCATTTGATGGCATCATTCTATAAATTTGAACGGAACCAGGTTGACCATGCAAACCGCCCGCGATGTACTCACCCCCGATGCCCTGTCCATGCTGGTCACCATCCACGCCCAGGGCAGCTTTGCCGCTGCCGCCCGCAGCCTGGGCATGGTGCCCAGCGCCCTGACCTACCGGGTACGCAATATCGAGGACGCGCTGGACGTGCTGCTGTTCGACCGCAGCTCGCGCCAGGCCAAACTCACCGTGGCCGGGGCCGAGCTACTGCGCGAGGGGCAGCGCCTGCTGGAAGACATCGATGCGGTGGCCAACCGGGTCAAGCGCGTGGCCACCGGCTGGGAACCGCAACTCACGATGGCGGTAGACAGCGTGATCTCGCGCTCCACCATCATGGAGCTGTGCGAAGCCTTTTTTGCGCTGAACCCACCCACCCGCTTGAAGATCCGCGAAGAGGTGTTGTACGGCACGCTGGACGCACTGGTGACCGGCCAGGCCGATGTGGCGATTGGCGTGGCCATGGAAGACATCACCAACAGCAACCTCGTGGGCGACCGGCTGGGCGACATGCACTTCATCTTTGCGGTGGCCCCGCACCACCCGCTGGCCAGCCAGCCCGAGCCGCTGGCCGACAGCCTGATCCAACAGTACCGCGCGGTGGCGGTGGCCGATTCCACCCAACGCGGCAATGCGCTCACCTTTGGCCTGCTGGGCGGGCAGGACGTGCTCACGGTGCCCAGCATGCGCGCCAAGCTGGAGGCCCAGTTGCGTGGCCTGGGCTGCGGATTTTTGCCCGAGGGCCTGGCCCGCCCCTACCTGGAAACAGGCCGCCTGGTGGGCCGCGCGGTAGAGCGCCCCAGCCGCGTCATCCACCTCAACTACGCCTGGCGCGCCGAGGCCAGCGGCACCCACGGGCGGGCGCTGCAATGGTGGCTGCAGCAGCTCAAAAGCCCGGCCACGCGTGCCGCACTGCTGGAAAGGCAGCAAAGCAATTGACTGCGGGGAGTCCCCGACAAAAGTGGCGGCGCAGTGCGTGTAGAGTGTGAGCAGCCGTTCCTATGTAGCCTCACTAAAGAAAACCAACACACATGACAAACAAACCCAGTGCTACAGCCCCCCGCCAAATCGCCGTCATCGGTGCAGGCATGGCCGGTATTGCCTGCGCGCGCACGCTGGTGCAGGCGGGCCACAACGTTTCGGTGTTCGACAAAAGCCGCAGCGCGGGCGGGCGCATGTCCACGCGCAGCACCTCGTTTGGCACGTTTGACCACGGCGCGCAGTACTTCACCGTGCGCGACCCGCGCTTCGCCCTGGCCCTGGAAACCGCCAAAGGCGTGTGCAAACCGTGGAGCGCCAACTCCGTGCGCGTACTCGACACCTTTGGCCGCGTCGCCTTGGCCGCCCTGCCCTCGCGCGACCCGCACTGGGTGCCGGTGCCCGGCATGAACGCCCTGGTCAAGCACTGGGCCAAACCGCTGGCCGAAGACGGCCGCCTGGAACTCGAAACCCAGGTCACCCGCATCGAGCGCGACCCGATGAACAAAAAACAATGGCAGCTGCGCACCACCGGCATGCCCGGCGCGGCGGACGCACAGCACGTGTTCTCGGGCTTCGATGCCGTGGTGCTGGCCATGCCCAACCCACAAACCGTCGACCTGCTGCAAAACTCGGCCCAGGGTGCCCGCCTGGTGCGCGACATCCACCCGGTGCAGGTCGCCCCCTGCTGGACGCTGATGCTGGCCTTCCCCCAGGCCATGCAGCCCACCATGGCGCACCTGGGCCCGCAGTGGAACGCGGCGCGCAGCAACCACCACCGCATCGCCTGGCTGGCGCGCGAATCCAGCAAGCCCGGGCGCGGCAGCATCGAGCGCTGGACAGTGCAGGCCAGCGCCGCCTGGTCGCTGGAGCACCTGGAGGACGATGCCGCCCGCGTGCAAGCCAAGCTACTCAAAGCCTTTACCGAAGTCACCGGCATCCGCGCCGAACCCGCCCACGCTGCGGTGCACCGCTGGCGCTACGCCCAAACCGTGCAACCCCTGGGCCGCAGCCACCTGTGGGACGACAAGTCCGGCATCGGCGCCTGCGGCGACTGGTGCATCGGCCACCGGGTAGAAGACGCCTTTATCTCCGGCCTGGAGATGGCGCTGGCGATTGCCTAACTTTCATGGACTCGGGTGCAGAGCACCCCGAGCCATGAAAGTTGTTTAACGTTCAAAACAGCTTGGTCCCCAGCTACATTGGACGGTTCGCGCCGTCCCCCACGGGCCCGCTGCATGCGGGCTCTTTGGTTGCGGCCCTGGCCAGCTGGCTCGATGCCCGGGCATCGGGTGGTACATCGGGTGGTAAGTTGGGCGGCACCTGGCTGGTGCGCATCGAAGACGTGGACACCCCGCGCTGCCTGCCGGGCATGGACGCGGTCATCCTGCGGCAGCTCGCCGCCTGCGGCTTGGTGCCGGACGCAGCCCCCACCTACCAGTCGCAGCGCAGCCCCCTGTACCAGCAGGCGCTGGACCAGCTGGTCGCCAGCGGCTGGGCCTACCCCTGCGCCTGCTCGCGCAAAGAGATAGAGATGGCCTGCGCCGCCCTGGGCCAGGTGCGCCACCGCAACGCCGAGCTGGTCTACCCCGGCACCTGCCGC
Source organism: uncultured Albidiferax sp. (assembly GCA_963512645.1). Lineage (GTDB taxonomy): Bacteria > Pseudomonadota > Gammaproteobacteria > Burkholderiales > Burkholderiaceae_C > Rhodoferax_B. Next base: position 92,376 of record CAUPNM010000013.1, read on the forward strand.
AGCGGCCTGTGGGGTCGCCCCGCGCGGGCCTGGCGGCTGCGCACCGATGCGTTTAAAGAAAATAGGCCTCTAGCGCCCATTCCATCGGCGCAAGCAGCTATCAAATTCATAGTAAATGGGGTTTTGACGTGGCACGACCGCCTGCTCGGCCCGCAGCAGCAAAACCTGCCCACCGAGGTCGGCGACTTCGTGCTGCGCCGCGCCGACGGCCTGTGGGCCTACCAGCTCGCGGTGGTGGTGGACGATGCAGCACAAGGCATCACCCACGTGGTACGCGGCCAGGACCTGGCCGACAACACCCCGCGCCAGATCTGGCTGCAACACGCCTTAGGCCTGCCCACCCCGCAGTACCTGCACACGCCCCTGGTGCTGGGGCCCAACGGCGAAAAACTCTCCAAACAAAACGGTGCCCAGGCGCTGGACTTGGCGCAGCCGCTGGCGGCGCTGAATGCGGCGGCACAGGTGCTGGGTTTGGCGGCCTGTGGTGGGGATGTAGCCAGCGCCCTGGCGCAGTGGGTGGGGCAGTGGAAATGCAAGTGAAACGCGACCTGCACCAACTCCCCTTCACCGCCCTCGACCGCCACCAGCGCATGGTGGGCAAGATCGCCACCATCGACCCCCAACGGCAGAAGATCATCTTGATCCAACCCCGCGACCGCTGGCTGTATGCCTCGGGCCTGCGCGAAAAGCGGCTGCCGGGTTACCTGTGCATCTTTGCCCACGCCACGCCGCACAGCGTGCAAGGCATTGCCGAAGGCGCGGCGCTGGCGCAGTTGGTGCGTGACAGCGGGGTGTGGCATGGCGAGCCGATTCTGGTGGATGCCTGCCATGCCGGGGCTGTGCCCCTCGGTATCGCCAGCCAGTTGGCGCAGGCCTTGGCCACCCCGGTGACCGCAGCGACCACGCCCACGTGGAACTTCCCGCTGGGCGGGCGCGCGGTGGGGCAAGGGGCGTTTGCCACGCTACCCGGCGCGCTGGGCAGGCTGCCGATTCCCCATCTGCTCAAGCCCGGCCGATGGCGCACCTGGGACGCGCAAGGCCAGTTGCTGGAAGAGCGGGCCAGCTCCCCGCGCAAGGCCCGCTGAAGCACGGGCCACGGTTTGGTATGGTTGGGCCTGCAGGCAGAGCGGATTGACCCGCTTCTGCCACCGTGTCCAGATTAATGAATTGATGCCATGCACCCCGAAACCCCTCCCGAAACCGCCCTTGACGGCCCCCCCACTACCACCGCCGCCCCCGCCCACCACAAGACCATCAAGAGCTTCGTGCTGCGCACAGGCCGCACCACGGTCGGCCAGGCCAAGGCGTTTGAAACCCTGGGGCCGCAGTTTTTGCTGCCCTACCGCAGCGCACCGCTGGACCTGGAGGCCACCTTTGGCCGCAGCGCCCCGACCATTCTGGAAATCGGCTTTGGCATGGGCGAGGCCACGGCCCACATTGCCGCGCTGCTGCCCGAGAAGAACTTCCTGTGCTGCGAAGTGCACACGCCCGGCGTGGGCGCGCTGCTCAAACGCATAGGCGAAGAAGGGCAAACCAATATCCGTATCTGCCAGCACGATGCCGTGGAGGTGCTGGACCACATGCTGCCGCCCGGCTGCCTGGACGGCGTGCACGTGTTCTTCCCCGACCCCTGGCACAAGAAAAAGCACAACAAGCGCCGCCTGCTGCAGGCCCCGCTGGTGGCCAAGCTGGCCGCGCGCTTGAAAATCGGCGGCTACCTGCACTGCGCCACCGACTGGCAAAACTACGCCGAGCAGATCCTGGAAGTGCTCAGCGCCGAGCCGCTGCTGAAAAACACCGCCGCCGACTACGCCCCCAAGCCCGGCTACCGCCCGCTCACCAAGTTCGAGAACCGGGGCATCAAACTGGGCCACGGCGTGTGGGATGTGGTGTTTCAACGGGTGTGAACCTTCCCACGCCACCAACGCGTAACGGCGTTGGCCCCAGTACCGTCGGCCTGCCCGGTGGTAATTGGCTTACCGTCATCGACTTCTTCGCAGAGCGTTTTCCCACGGTAGAGCGTGCCGTGTGGCTGCAGCGCATGCGCGACGGGCTGGTGCTGGACGAACAGGCCCTGCCTGTGCCGCCCGATGCCGCCTACCGCCCGCACACCCGGCTGTTTTATTACCGCCATTTGCCGGTGGAGCCGCGCATTCCGTTCGAAGCCCCCATCCTCTACCAGGACGCGCACCTGGTGGTGGTGGACAAGCCGCATTTTCTGCCCACCTTGCCCGCTGGGCGCTTTGTGCAGGAGACGCTGCTGGTACGGCTCAAACAGACCCTGGGGCTGGACACCCTGGCGCCGCTGCACCGGCTGGACCGCGAAACCGCCGGGGTGTCGTTGTTTGCCATCCAGCCGCAAGAGCGGGCGGCCTACCACGCACTGTTCAAGCAGCGCGCAGTGCACAAGCAGTACGAGGCGATTGCGCCCTGGCGGGGCGACCTGCCCGGCGTATACCGCAGCCAGATCGTGCCCGGCGAGCCGTTTTTTCGGTACAAGGAAACGGCGGGCGAGCCGAATTCTGAAACCCACATCGCGGTGCTAGAACGGCATGGTGATTGGGCGCGCTACCAGCTATCGCCCGTGACGGGCCGTACCCACCAGCTGCGGGTGCACATGGCGGCGCTGGGCGTGCCCATCCGCAACGACCGCTTCTACCCCGACGTAGTGGATATTGCCGATGACGACTACCGTGCGCCCTTGCAGCTCTTGGCCCGGTCGATTGCCTTTACCGACCCGGTGACCGGGCAGGCGCGGTTTTTTGAAAGCGCCCGAAACCTCAGTGCAAACCTCAGTGCCTAGCGGCCACCGGTTCGTTCGGGTACAGCACGATGGCGGCCATGGGCACGGCGTGCTCGCCGTCGGTGCTGGCCAGCGCAGGAGCGCTGACCTCGACCGGCATGGTCAGGCCGTCTGCCACGCCGACACGCGGGCTTAAAAACAGCGCCACCGCCACCATGGCCGCGCAAAACAGCAGCCAGGCCAAGGCAGAAACCCAGGGTTCGCGGCTGGCCCGGCGTGGGGGCATGGGTTTGGGTTGCCCCGATGTAACTCGCATACAAACTCCTTTACAAGACTTACGCAAGTTCCCCCTGTAAGCCCGAAGGGCGATACAGGGGCGCTGCGTAAGTCCTAACTTATTTGAAAGATGAAAAGTGGGGCGCTGGCATGGCCTGGGCGCGCCGGTAGCTGGCCGAACCCAGGGCCGCCATCTGGATGGCGGGTGCGCCGGTGTCCACGAGGCTTTCGCCCCGGGCGTGGGCGGCCAGCTTGCGGTAGACCGCCTTCACGTGCTGCAGCACGCCCGGCTGCGGGCTGGCGACCAGTGCCCCGATCTGATCCAGGCTCATGCCACGGGCAATCCAGCGCAGGATGCCGGCCTCGCATTCGGTCAGCGGGTGGGTCGATTCGCGCAGCGGAAACGCCCAGGCCAGGCCGGTGCTGGTGCCCATCCGCAGCCGAAAACGCCCCAGCACCCGGCGCGCCATGCCGGGGCTGATGGGGGCACTGCCCTCGCGCCACAGGTGGATGCTTTGCGCCAGGCATTCGGCGGCACTGTCCTTGAACAAATAGGCGGTGGCACCGGCTTCAATGCACTGCAGCACCTGCTCGTCGTTACCAAACTGGGTCAGCACCACGATGTCGGCGTGCGCAAAGTGCCGGGCCACGTGGCGGATCACTTGGGTGGCGGGCATGTCCTGCAGTTGCAGGTCGACCACCACCACGTCGGGCACGCACTGGTCCATCATGGCAATGGCGGCGGCACCGGTGCTGACCGCCGCCGCCAGGCTGAGCTGCGCGTCGGCTTGCACCGCCTCGGCGCACTGCAGCAGGGTATCGGCATGGCTCTCGGCGATCAGCACGCGGGGCACGGCACGGGTCAACAAGGACGGGATCGACATGATTTTTCTCCTCCACTCCCTTGCGGAAGCGCTCAATGGGCCAAATGGGCGCTGCAAAGACTGCAGCGCATGGGGTGAAATGCGGCGGTGTGGGCCGACTGCAGACAGGTTTTCAGCCGTGCTGTCCATGGTGTACATCCTCAAAATTGGCGAAGAATGGCAGGCACCAGTGGCCCGATTTCCTGTTTGGGCGATGCGGCTCGTGTAGCCTCAGCCGGGTGGGTGCCGTGCGGGGGCAGGCTGGCCAGGGTGGCTGGGGGGTGGGCCGTGCCCTCGGGCTGCGGGGCAGTGCCCTTGTCCACCATGGCCGCCAAGGCATGCTGCAGACCGCCGGGTTCGGCCAAGGTGGGCAACATCCGCCCGGCAGTACCGGCCAGCAGCACACAGGCCACGATCCAGACGCAGCCGACGCGGTCAAAGTAGTGGGCAGGCGGTGGGCAGGCGTTGTCGGTAGCGGGCGAAGCTGTGGGTGCGGGCGGAGGCAGGGTTTCGGAGTACTCAAACGGGGAAAAGGGTTCAAAGTTCATACAGATGTCCTTGACAATCGGGCCACCGGGGAGGTCGCCACCGCAGAGATGGACTGTCCTCCGATAGCCCGATACCGTCCTTAAGCCCGCTGAAGCGGACCTGAAACATTCTGAAATCGTGCATAAATACGCAGAAACGCCAAAATCTGGTCTCTGCGTTACATTTGAAAATTGACATCCAGGGGAGCTTTGTTGTTGAACAGTTACAGATTTGGCCGGTTTGAAGTGCGTCCCTCCCAGCGGGTAGTGCTGGTGGACGGGGCCGCCACCAGCCCTGGCGCACGGGCCTTTGACGTGCTGCTGGCCCTGCTGCAACACCGCGACCGTGTGGTGTCCAAAGACGAGCTGCTGGACATGGCCTGGCCTGGCGTGGTGGTAGAAGAAAACAACCTGCAGGCCCAGGTATCGGCCCTGCGCAAGCTGCTGGGGCCGCAGGCCATCGTGACCATCCCGGGCCGGGGCTACCGCTTTGCGCTGGAGCCCACCGATGCCACGCCCGCTGCCGCAACGATTGACGCATCAGCCCCGCCCGCGCCCGCCCCCGAAGCCCACCCCAACCTGACCCACCTGCCCCTGGTGCTGACCCCGCTGATCGGCCGCACACTGGATGTGCACAACCTCGACACCTTGATGGGCCAGCACCGGCTGCTGACCATCGTGGGCGCGGGCGGCATTGGCAAGTCGCTGCTGGCCCAGTGGCTGCTGCATGCCCGGCGCAGCGCCCACCAGCACGGCGTGGCCTGGGTCGACCTGGCCGGGCAGACCGCGCCTGAATTTGTGGCCAGCACCGTGGCCGGAGCCCTGGGCCTGCAATCGGGCCACGGCGACCCGCTCAAGGGCCTGATGGAAGCCGTGCGCCCGCTGCAGATGCTGATCGCCATCGACAACGCCGAACACCTGCTGGACGAAGTCGCCCGCATCCTGCAAGCCCTGCACCAGGCCGCGCCCCAGCTGCAGGTGCTGGTGACCAGCCAGGCCCCGCTCAAGCTGGCCAACGAATGGGTGTACCGGCTGGATGCCCTGGCCCTACCCGACGAGAGCGCGCCGCTGGACGTGGCCCGCGAATGTGGCGCGGTGGCGCTGTTTGCCGAGCGCGCCCAGGCGGCCGACCGGCGCTTCGCACTGACCCCGCAGAACCTGGCCACGGTGGTGGATATCTGCCGCCGCCTGGACGGCCTGCCGCTGGCCATCGAGCTGGCCGCGGCCCGCGTGCCGCTGCTGGGCCTGGTGCCGCTGGCCCGCTCGCTGCACGAACGCCTGCGCCTGCTCAACGGCGGTGGCCGGGGCGCGCCCGCGCGGCAAAAAACCCTGCGCGCCGCACTCGAATGGAGCTACGGCCTGCTGGATGCCACTGAGCAAACCGTGTTTCGCCGCCTGGGCGTGTTTCTGGGCAGCTTTTCGCTGGAACTGGCCCAGCAGGTGGTGGCCGACGAAGGGCTGGATGCCTGGGCCGTGGTGGATGTGCTGGGCGCGCTGGTCGACCGTTCTTTGGTGATTGCCGATGGTGCCGTCACCCCGCGCTACCGCCTGCTGGACACGCCCCGCAGCTACGCGCTGGAGCAACTCACCGCCGTGCACGAAGAACCGGCCCTGCGCCAACGCCACGCGCTGGCCATGCGCCACCTGTTCGAGCAGGCCGACAGCGACTTCTTCAGCGGCCGGCAGCGCATCGACGACTGGTACAAAGCCCTGGCACCCGACCTGGCCAATGGCCGCGAAGCCCTGGCCTGGGCCATCCAGTTCGACCCGCAGACCGCCGTAGCCATCGCCCCCGGCCTGGCCGAGGCCCTGACCAGTGACCGCCGCCGCGAGCGCCGCTACGTCTGGCAGGCCACCGCCCTGCTGGTCACCGACCAACTGCCCGCTGGCTTGCAAGCCCGCTGGTCCAGCCGTGCCGCTTACTTCTGGGCCTACCGCCAGCCCGCCCTGGCCTGCCGCCTGGCCCGCCGTGCCGCCAGCCTGTACCGCACCCAGCCGGGCGAAAAGCGCAACCTCTACCACGCCCTGGCGGCCCTGGTCTACGCCCTCACCTATGGGCCCGACCAAGGCCAGGAACAGCGCGAGGTGCTGGGCGAAATGTGGGCCATGGAAGACCCGGCCTGGCCGCCCATCGTGCGCAGCTACGGCCTGTTTGCCTCGCTGACCTGCAACTTCGTCGAACGCAAGTTCGACCCCGCCATCGAGCAACTGCTGCAAAAAGCCGCCCTGGACGCGCTGGCCGGCCACTCCGAAGCCCTGCTGCGCGGCGAAGACATCATTGCCTACATGGAACTGGCGGCGGGCCGGGTGGATGCGTCCATTGCCCGCTACCTGGCGCTGCAGGCCCGGCTGGCCAATACCCGCCACATGGCCACGCTGCTGCTGGTCCAGCTGCACCTCACGGGTGCCTGGCTGGCCAAGGGCGACACGGTGCAGGCCCGCGCCCTGCTGGAAGCCAGCTGGTCGCAGGTGCTGCACTTCGATGCCCAGGTCTATGCCGTCGACAACCTGGCCCTGCTGGCCGCGCTGGAAAACCGCCCCCAGACCGCCGCCCGCCTGCTGGGCTACGCCGACACGGTGCACGCCGCCCACGGCAAAGCCCGCGAAGTCAACGAAGGCCGCTGCGCCGAGCACGCCGAACAACTGGCCCGCGATGCCCTGGACGATGGCAGCTTCGACCGCCTGAAAACCCTGGGCACCGGCCTGCGCCACGACGAGATTGCCAGCTTGGCGTTTGTCTGAACATTTATAAAAAAACAGGGTCTGGCGCTTATTCCACCAGCGCAAGCAGCTACTTATTCTGTAGCAGATACATTTACTGACAGTTTCCCGTCAGCATGCGCGGTTAGAAGCACTCGGATAACTACCAGCGAGACAAGCGCATGATTTTCCAAACCGTGTTCTCACCCGGCCTGTGGCTGATGCGGCGCATGCGCCTTGGCGGCAAGATTTTGCTGCTGGCAGCAGTGCTGCTGGCCACGCCGGTGGCGCTACTTTTGCAGTACGTCCTGGGGAACACCAGCGGCGCAGGCATGGCCTGGTTCAGTGGCACGAGCATGCTCGTGTCGATCTACCTGCTGCTGGCCTTCTATGCCAGCTTCACCCAGGACCTGGCCCAGGTGCGCCAGGCCATGGATCAGCTGGTCAAAGGTGACTTGCGCCTGGGCCTGGTACAGCGCGGCAGCGACGAGCTGGCTGGGTTGGCCAGCGCCACCCGGCAGATCGGCAGCACGGTGTCGGCCATGGTGGCCAATGTGCGCAGCAACGCGGCGTTTGTGGCGCATTCGGGCAAGAGCCTGGCCAGCGGCAACCGCGCGCTCTCAGACCGCACCGAGCAGCAGGCCGCGAATCTGGAGCAGACGGCGGCCAGCGTCGAGCAGCTGTCCAGCACCGTGCAGGACACCGCCCACACCGCCAGCCAGGCCAACACCCAGGCCGCCCAGGTGCGCGATGCCGCCAACCTGGGCGCGGCCACCATGGCCGAAGCCATTGCCTCGGTGGAGGCCATCCAGGGCAGCGCCAAGCGCATGGACGAGATCGTCGGCGTGATCGACGGCCTGGCCTTCCAGACCAACATCCTGGCGCTGAACGCGGCGGTGGAAGCCGCCCGCGCGGGCGAATCAGGCCGGGGCTTTGCCGTGGTGGCCAGCGAGGTGCGCTCGCTGGCGCAGCGCTCGGCCGAGGCCTCCAAAGAAATCCGCCTGCTCATTGGGGCCTCCAGTACCCAGGTGGGCAGCAGCGTGCTCAAGATCCGCACCGCAGGCACCAGCATCACCGCCATCGTCAGCGGCATCCGCGACGTGGCGGCCAACATGGCGCAGATCTCCAACTCCAGCGCCGAGCAAAGCACCGGCCTGAGCGAGATCACCTCGGCCGTGCGCCAGCTCGACGAGATCACCCAGCAGAACGCCCAGATGGTGGAGCACGCCGTCACCCAGGCCTCGACGCTGGAGAACCGCGCCTCCACCCTGGTCGAAGCCGTGGCCTTGTTCAAACTGCAACAGGGCTCGGCCGAGGAAGCCATGGCCCTGGTGGCCCGCGCCCTGGCCCACCGCCGCCGGAGTGCCACGCGCGACAGCTACCTGCGCGACCTGACCAGCGCCACGCAGGGCTTTTTTGACCGCGACATGTATGTGTTTGCGCTGGACCGCAACGGCACGTACGTGGCCTTTGGCGGCAACGCGGCCAAGGTCGGCACCCGCGTGCAAGACATTGCGGGCATCGATGGCGCGGGCCTGCTGCAGGCCATCTACGCCCAGGCCGAGCTGGAGCCCGGCTGGGTGGAGTACGACATCACCAACCCGACCACCGGTCGGGTGCAGACCAAGATGTCGTTTGTGCAGATGGTGGACGACCTGGCCGTGGGCTGTGGCGTGTACAAAAACCTGGTGGTTTCTTAAGCCAAATCAGCCTCTACCGCTTATTCCATAAGCGCAAGAAGCTATCAATTAAATAGCAATTAGCACCGGCGCTTCGGGCACGGGATACACCCGGTTGCGGCCCGCTGTCTTGGCCTGGTAGAGCAAGGTATCGGCCTGGTGCAGCAGGTCGGAGGTGCTTTGGTCCGGCTGCCACTGGGCCACGCCAAAACTGGCGCTGATGGCGATCTGCTGGCCTTCGAACAGCACCGGTGTAGTTTCCAGCAGCTCGCGCAAGCGTTCGGCGTTGCGCAGCGCCGTGGCCAGCACGGTTTCGGGCTGCACCACCAAAAACTCTTCACCGCCCAGGCGCACCATCCAGTCCAGGCGGAAGCGGGTGGCCCGGCGCAAATGCTCTACCGTGGCACACAGCACGGCATCCCCTCCCGCGTGGCCGTAGCGGTCGTTGATGCGTTTGAAATGGTCCAGGTCCAGGCATATGACCGAAAAAGGCCGCTGGTAACGGTGGGCCCGTTCAATCTCTTCGAGCAGGCGCGGCTCCAGGGTGCGGCGGTTCAGGCAGCCGGTCAGGGGGTCGGTGATGGGCAGCAAGCGGTTGTCCTCGGCCAGCGCCTCCAGCTGCTGGGTGCGCTCGGCCACCATCCGGTCCAGGTTGGCGATGTGGGTACGCAAGCCCTGCTGCAAAGTAGAGAACCCCTCGGCCACCTGGTCGATTTCGTCGGTACGGGCCCGCACGGGGCGGTCCAGCACCAAGGGCTGCACCAGGGTCTGGGGGGTCAGTTCATTGGCGAAGCGGGCCAGGCGCTGCAGTGGAGATTGCAGTTCGCGCCGCAGCATGCTGGCGATCAGGCTACACACCAGCACGGTAAACAGCCCGTATCCCGCCAGCACCGTCCAGGCGGTGCGGAACATGGCGTCGATTTCGAACGCCGGGTTGCCCCACAGCCGCAGCTCACCCAGCTGGGCACTGCCCTGCGGGGCCGGGATGGGGATGCGGCGGCTGTCAGCGCCCCGGCCCAGCTGCGCATTGCCCGCCTCAAACTGGCGCCCGGTCCCGGCCAGCAACAGCACATAACCCACCTGGGGCCGACCGGCCAGCAGGTTCAGCTGTTCCTGCACGGTGTGCGGCTCGATGTCCCACAGGCTGACCGCGAGCAAGGGCACGCTGGTGCGGGCAATGTCGTCCACCAAACTCTGAAAGTCGGCCCGGTGCTGGCGGATCATCAGCGCGCTCTGCACCCCAAAAACCACCACCATGCAGCACAGCGCCAGGCCCAGCGTGCTACGGATCAGGTGCTCGGCTAGCGACCGGAAAGGGGGTTTGGGCATGCGGTGATTGTGCAATCAGCGCAAAAACGCGGCAAATTCAAAGCTGTAACGGATTGTCACAGGATTCAACACTTTGCTGTAGCGCCGAAAGTCCACAGCATCGAAGCCCTGGCCAAAACGCGCCTCGAACTTATCGGCCATGGCCGGGGTAAACAGCACAAACATGGGCCGCTCCATCTGCAGGCCTTCGTCGGCGAAATCGCGGCCATGGTGGTAGTCAAACAGCATCACCAGCGCCCAGGCCCCGGCCATGAAATGGCCCCCAGCCAGCGCGGCCAGGCGGCCCGACCTGAGCGCCTGCATCGCCTCTGCCGAGGTGTTGATGCCGCTAAACCACATGCTCTTGCCGGGCTGGCCGCCGCGCTGCTCCAGCGTCTGCATGGCACCCAGGGCGATCAGGTCGCTGCCCGCCCAAATCAGCCGGGCGTTGGGATACCGGTCAAACAGCCAGTCACTTTGCTCGGCCGCTTTTTCGCGGCTCCAGCCGGCGTAGACCAGTTGGTCCAGCACCACATCGTTGGCCTCGGCCACGGCCCGCTGCAGGCCCTGGTTGCGCCGAATCGAGCTGCCGGTGGAGCGGTCGCCACCGATGGCCAGCAGGTGCAGCTTGCCGTCTGCAGCCTGGGCGCCTGCCGCCCGCCCGGCACGGATCAAAGCCTGGGCCGTGAGGTAACCGGCATCTTCGGCCCGGGGCTCCAGCGAGCCTAGCCAGTGCTTGAAATGCTGGCGCGGCCTGCCCCACTGCTGCTCTTCGGCTGCCGAAAACCCGCTGAAGGCCATGAAGCACCGGATGCCGGAGCCATCGAACAGGCGCAGCAGCTCCACACCGGTGGCACTGTCGTTGGTGAACACCACATAGTCGGGCCGCTGCGCCCTGGGCCGGGCCACCAGGGCGCGGGCCAGCGCCAGCACCCGCAGCGGGTCGCGCTGGGCGTACTGCACCTCCAGCGCCAAACCCAGGCTGCTGGCAGCGGCCGCCATGGCCTGCGCAGCCGTCACCCAGTAGATTTCGTCCGACTTGCCGGGGTTGATGAAGGCCACCGTCTGCGCATGCACCGGCCCGGCCCACCACGCCGCCCACACCCACACCCATCCACATACCAGGCACCGAATCCAGGAATAACAACGCACACCCGTCTCCCCACAGTGACACAGCGCGCCCCCTGACCGCCCCGGGCAGTTCAGGCTCATGAAGGCGCGCAACAGGCTCAATTTACACCGCCCGGAGCCATGGCGGCGGCGCATCGCCACGCCACACGCCTTTGCCGCCCACAGGGCGCGGGATGGCATACAACATTTCCATGGAGAAAAGTGCCCCCTGTGCTTATCAATAAAGCGCAAGCAGCTACTCTTTCAATAGCAAATAAACCCTAGGAAGTAGTCAACTCTGAAATGCAGAGTTATACTTTCTCCGAACTCTGCATTTCAGAGTTAAACCGATGCATTTCCACCGTCCGAGGATTGCCATGCCCACACCGCCGCTGCCTGCGCACCTGCTCACGCTCCAGAACCTGCTGGTCGCCGGGCACCGCCCTATCCACATGCGGCCCGGCTCCCTGGTGCGCTGGGGCCTGGCATTTGCCCTGCTGGCCTGGGCCACCGACCCGTTGCTGCGCCATCCTGCGCTGCAGCACCAACCGGCCTTGCAAGCGGGCGTGGCCATGCTGTGGCTGGGCCTGAGCCTGGGGCTCACCGCCTGGTGGGACTGGCGCGCCGCCCATGCCGCCGCCGCGCAGGCCGAGGAAACCCTGCCCTTTGTGCACACCCAGGTCAGCAAGGTGTGGTGGCTGCTGCTGGCCGCAGGCGTGCTCTATACCGGCAGCACCATCGTGTTTGGCGGTGCCTACCAGGTCTACATGGTGTGGCTGGCGCTGGTGGGGCTGGGCCTGTTCTTGCACGGCCTGTTTGCCCAGGAGCCGCTGGAATGGGTGGGCGCGGGGATTTTTCTGCTGGCCATTCTGGTGCTGGCCAGCGGCCTGCCCCTGGCCTGGCACCGCCCCATCGTCATCTGCACCTCGGGTCTGGGCATGCCCTTGCTGGGCTGGTTGCTGCACCGGCAATCCAGCCCGCGCCCCTGGGCGGCCGCCTGGTGCACCGCCGCCGTGCTGACGGCCAGCGTGGTCCCGGCCATGGCGGCCACCCTGTGGAGCCAGCGTGTGGCCTTGCCAGACGACATTCCGGTGTGGTCGCTGCAAAGCCTGCAAGCCGCCCCCGGCCACTGCCGCACTACCTCGCGCTGCACCTGCCTGCAGGCAGCCCGATCACGGTGGCGCTCGACATCCAGGGCGGCCTGCTGCGCACCCCGCCCGACGCGCCCGCATTGCGCTACACCGTCAGCGAAGACCTGGACCTGCTGCTGGTAGATGGCCAGTTCACCCACATGGTGCGGCGTGCAGGGCAGGACTGGCAGGACCAGAGCGGCTGGCTGCGCATCACCCAACTGGATTTCGCCCGCACCCCGGCGGACGGCCTGCAGATCCGCAGCGTGGCCCACATTGAACTCGGAGGCATGCCGCAATGACCGAAACATCTCCCGGCGACGACACCAGCGCCTTTGCCGACACGCTGGACCCGCTGCTGCACCAGCCGCTGCGTACCCAGATCGCCGCTTACCTGGTGGGCCGGGGCGAGGCCAGCTTCAGCGAACTCAAGCGCGTGCTGCAGTGCACCGACGGCAACCTGGACGCACACGTTAAAAAGCTGCTGGCCGCCGACTACCTGGTGCAGGAGCGCCGGGGCGGCGGCGCACGGGTGCAAACCACCTACGCCCTCACGCCCACCGGGCGCGAAGCCTTCACCGCCTACCTGGCGCATCTGCAGCAGCTCTTTCAACTCATTCAGCCCGTGGCAACTGATCACCGCGACGGGCTGCCTCCCGCCCCTCACCTTGCGTGAAGGGGTTTCTTCACCTCCGCATGGAGTTTCTTATGTCCCGTTTGCGTTTGTCCCACCGCGCCACCCGCCTGGCCTTGCCGCTGATCCTGGCGACCAGCCTGGCGGCCTGCTCCAGCCTGCAGACCCTCACAGCCCCTCTGCCCTCCCCCGAAGCAATGGCCGCCTTGCCCGTCATCCAGCTCGGCCAGGCCAAGCCCCCGCAAGGCGACTACATCGTCTACCTGCCCGCCCACCAGCCCATCCGCGCCATCGCCGAGGTACGCGGCAATATTTTCGAAAAAACCGACAGCAAGGAATTGCAGGTGACCTTGAAGCAGGACATGTACCTGTACAAGCACTGGATCAGCGCCGACAAACGCACCTGGGTCCGTGGCGACGAAGCCGTGCGCGGCAACGTGCAGGTCCGCCTGCCCAGTTACGAGCACCCGGCGGCGGGTGAAATGTTGATTGAGCTCAACACCAAGCCCTAAGCAAAAAGAGCTGCCCGCGCTTATTAAATAAGCACGGGCAGCTCTCTTTTTAAGAGCAAGCTGATTTACAGGCGTTCTGCCACCCAAGCTTGAACAGATGCCAGCGCCGCAGGCAATTTAGCGGGTTCGGTGCCACCGGCCATGGCCATGTCGGGCTTGCCGCCGCCTTTGCCACCGAGCTGGCTGGCGACGAAGTTGGCCAGGGCACCGGCTTGCACCTTGCCCACGCTGTCTTTGGTCACGCCCACTGCGATCTGCACCTTGTCGCCGTCTCCCGCGGCCAGCACGATGACGGCGGTTTTCAGCTTGTCTTTGAGCTTGTCCATGGTGTCGCGCAGGGTCTTGGTGTCGGCACCTTCCAACTTGGCGGCCAGCAGCTTGGTGCCGTTGATGTCGATGGCGGTATTGACCAACTCGTCGCCCTGGCTGGAAGCCAGTTTGCCCTTGAGCTGGGCAACTTCTTTTTCCAGCGCCTTGATGTTGTCCAGTGCCAGCGTGACGCGGGCTTGCAACTCAGACGGCTGGACCTTGAAGCTGCCTGCGGCCTGGGTCACGGTGCGCTCCAGGTCCTGCAGGTAGGCCAAAGCGCCCTCACCCGTGATGGCTTCGATACGGCGGATGCCTGCGGCCACACCACCTTCGGCCACCACCTTGAACAGGCCGATGTCGCCGGTGCGCTGCACGTGGGTGCCGCCGCACAGCTCTTGCGTGCTGCCGATGCTGAGCACGCGCACGATTTCGCCGTACTTCTCACCAAACAGCATCATCGCGCCGGTCTTCTGGGCGGATTCGATATCCATCAGCTCGGCGTGGGTGGCGGCGTTGGCCAGGATCTCGGCATTCACCTGGGCTTCGATCTGCAGGATTTGCGCGTCGGTGACCGGGGCGTTGTGGGTGAAGTCGAAGCGGGTGCGTTCGGCATTCACCAGGCTGCCCTTTTGGTGCACATGGGTGCCCAGCACCTCGCGCAGGGCCTTGTGCATCAGGTGGGTGACCGAGTGGTTGCGCTGGGTGGCGGCGCGCAATGCCGTGTTGACGCTGGCCGTGACGGTGTCGCCCACGTTCAGCGTGCCCGCTTCCAGCGTGCCCTGGTGGCCGAACACATCGGACTTGATCTTTTGCGTATCGCCCACCGCGAAGCGCGCCGAGCCGCTGGTGATCACGCCCTCGTCGCCCACCTGGCCGCCGCTCTCCGCGTAGAACGGGGTGGTGTCCAGCACCACGGTACCGGTTTGGCCTACTTTTAGGGCTGCAACGCTGGTCCCATCGGCGTAGAGCGCTACGATTTTTGCAGTGGCTTCGAGTTTTTCGTAGCCCACGAACGCGTTGTCGGCACCGGTGTATTCCAGCGCGCGGTCCATCTTGAACTTGCCTGCGGCGCGGCCCTTGGCTTTTTGGGCTTCCATGGCGGCGGTGAAACCGGCTTCGTCTACCGACAGGCCGCGCTCGCGGCACACGTCGGCCGACAAATCCAGCGGGAAGCCGTAGGTGTCGTGCAGCTTGAAGGCCACATCGCCGGGCAGCACCTGCACGCCGCCTTCGAGCGCGGTGTTCAGAATTTCCATGCCCATGGCCAGGGTCTCAAAGAATCGCTCTTCCTCGGTTTTCAAAACTTCAACAATGCGCTCTTGCTGCGCCGCCAGGGCCGGGTAGGCCGCGCCCATCAGCGCCACCAGGTCCGGCACCAGCTTGTGGAAAAACGGTTTCGTCTGGCCCAGCAGGTAGCCATGGCGGATGGCGCGGCGGATGATGCGGCGCTGCACGTAGCCGCGGCCTTCGTTGCCGGGGATCACGCCGTCGCTGACCAAAAAGGCAGTGGCGCGGATGTGGTCGGCGATGACGCGCAGGCTCTTGTGGCCCAGGTCTGCCTCACCCGTTTCACGCGATGCGGCCTTGATCAGCGCGTCGAAGATGTCGATTTCGTAGTTGCTGTGCACGTGCTGCAGGATGGCGGCCAGGCGCTCCAGGCCCATGCCGGTGTCCACGCAGGGCGCAGGCAGCGGGGTGACCGAGCCGTCTTCGGCCATGTTGAACTGCATGAACACGTTGTTCCAGATCTCGATGAAGCGGTCGCCGTCTTCACCGGGGCTGCCCGGGGGGCCGCCTTCGATGTGGTCGCCGTGGTCGTAGAAGATCTCGCTGCAGGGGCCGCAAGGACCTGTATCGGCCATCATCCAGAAGTTGTCGCTCTTGTAGCGGCCACCCTTGTTGTCGCCGATGCGGATCACGCGCTCGGGGGGCAGGCCGATTTCTTTGGTCCAGATGTCGAAGGCTTCGTCGTCTTCTTCGTAGACCGTGGCCAGCAGGCGCTCGGGCGGCAGCATGTACACGGTGGTGAGCAGTTCCCAGGCCCATTTCAGCGACTCGCGCTTGAAGTAGTCGCCAAAGCTCCAGTTGCCCATCATTTCGAAGAAGGTGTGGTGGCGGGCGGTGTAGCCCACGTTTTCCAGATCGTTGTGCTTGCCACCGGCGCGCAGGCAGGCCTGTACCGAGGCGGCGCGCACGTAGGGGCGCTTGTCGGTGCCCAGGAACACGTCCTTGAACTGCACCATGCCGGAGTTGGTGAACATCAGCGTGGGGTCGGTGCCCGACACCAGCGAGCTGCTGGCCACCACGGTGTGGCCCTTGGAGGCAAAGAAATCGAGGAAGGTCTTGCGGATGTCGGCAACGGTGAAAACGGGCTGGGTCATGTCGTTCATTCTTCGGACGGGTGGGTCAGGACTTGCGCAGCGTCCTCTGTGCGCCCCGCGGGCGATACCGAGGACGCTGCGTAAGTCCCATGGGTCTATGGAGCCTTCTATTATCGCCGTGCTCCCGCAGTCCGCAGGACTTCAGCGCGGCAAGCCATGGGCCCCGGTGTGGTGCCCGTCCAGCGTGGGGCGCACTGCGGTCAAAAAGTTGCGCAGCGGCTCGCCCAGAACCGCGCCTTTGCGCCAGGCCAGGCCTACTTCCAGCAGCGGCAGGCTGTGCGCCAGGGGCCGGGCCTCAATGCGGTCGCCCTCCAGCGACCAGGGGCGGTACAGCATATCGGGCAGCACCGAGCAGCCCGCGCCGGTGGCCACCAGGCTGCGCACCGCCTCGACCGACGAGGTACGGATCAGCACATTGGGCTCGGCACCCCCGGCATTCCACAGTGCGGTGGTGGCGTCGCCCAGCTCGTCCACCTGCAGCAGCACCAAGGGCTGCTGGGCCAGGTCGGCGGCCTCGACCTTGGCCTCGCTGGCCAGGCGGTGGTTGACCGGGCACCACACGCGCCAGCCCGACCGCAAAATGGTTTCAGTGGCCAGGGCACGCGGGTTTTGCAACTGCGACACCACGATCAGGGCCACATCCAGCTCGCCGCTGACCAGCAGGTGCTCCAGGTAGTCGCGCCGGTCCTCGGTGATCTGCACCTGGATGCGCGGGAACACCCGGCGAAACCGGTCCAGCAGAAACGGCAGGTAGTAGCCCACCATCAGGCTGGTCACGCCGATGTTCAGGCTGCCGGTGACGGTATGGGGCCGCGACGACAGGGCATCGCGCGCGTTACGCATGGCCACCTCGATCTGGTGGGCATGGCGCAGGAACTGGTGGCCCGCATGCGTCAAAGACATGCCGCGCGCACGCCGGTCAAACAGCAGCGTACCCAGGTCCGCCTCGATCTGGGCAATGGCCTGCGACACCACCGACTGCGACACGCCCAGGTCGTGGATGGCAGCCGAAATCGAACCCGATTCGGCCACCGCTATGAAATACCGAATGCTCTTGAAGGAGGTGCTCATGGAACGTAATACTCCGACAGAACGAGACAAATAAGCACTGTTTTGGGCGATTCCGATGGGAAACCGGGCAACGCACCAGCTTGGGACCTAGGGTTAATCACTATTTTTACGCGAATTGGTGCGAGGTTTCTGTTTTACCGATGGATTGTATTGGCGCGAGGGTATGGCTCGGCTGGGCACCGGCTCCTAACATGCCTCTACCTTGTTGCCCGAACCAAAAAGTGAGGAAATTTCCCATGTCCACCACCCGCGTGATCTCTACCGGCCTGCTGGCCGTCGCCGCTGCCGCCTCTGTGCTGGCCGCCCCACCCACGGCCATCGGCAAGGGCGAAGGTCGGCTCGACATCATTGCCTGGGCGGGCTACATCGAACGCGGCGAGACCGACAAGAACTACGACTGGGTCACCGCATTTGAGAAAGAAACCGGCTGCAAGGTCAACGCCAAGTCGGCGGCCACCTCGGACGAGATGGTGTCGCTGATGAAGCTGGGCGGCTACGACCTGGTGACGGCCTCGGGCGATGCCAGCCTGCGGCTGGTAGCGTCCAAGCTGGTGCAGGAAATCAATCCGGCCCTGGTGCCGTCGTGGAAAAACGTGGACGCACGCCTGCAAAACGCCGACTGGCATACCGTGGGCGGCAAGCACTATGGCGTGCCCTACCAGTGGGGCCCCAATGTGCTGATGTACAACACCAGCGTGTTCAAGGAAGCCCCCAAATCCTGGTCGGTGGTGTTCGAGCCCACGGTTTTGCCCGATGGCAAACCCAACAAGGGCCGCGTGCAGGCCTACGACGGTGCCATCTACATAGCAGATGCCGCGCTGTACCTGATGGCCAAGCAGCCCGAACTGGGCATCAAGGACCCGTATGAACTTAACGACAAACAATACGCCGCCGTGCTGGCCCTGCTGCGCGGCCAGAAAGCCCTGACGCACCGCTATTGGCACGATGCCACCGTGCAAATGAACGACTTCAAGAACGAAGGCGTGGCGGCCTCCGGATCCTGGGGCTATATGGTGAACGCGCTGCAGGCCGAGAAAAAGCCCGTGGCCTCCACCATCCCCAAGGAAGGTGTCACCGGCTGGGCCGACACCACCATGCTGCACGCCAACGCCAAGCATCCCAACTGCGCCTACAAGTGGATGGAGCATTCGCTGAGTGACAAGCTGCAGGCCCCGCTGGCCGAGTGGTTTGGTGCCAACCCGGTGGTGGGCGCGGCCTGCAAAGCCAAGGCACCGGGCGGCAGCGACTTCTGCAAGGACAACGGTTACGACCGCTTCACCGAAGTCAAGTTCTGGAAAACGCCGCAGGCCAAATGCAGCACCCAGGGCAACTGTGTGCCCTACGCCAAGTGGACCATGGACTACATCGCCATCATGGGCGGGCGCTGAAGGTGGGGTTAAAAGTGGGGTTAAAAGTGGGGTTAAAAGTGGGGTTGAACGTGGGGTTGAACGTGGGGTCAGAGGCCATTGCCTTTAGCGGTGTGTCCCGCCACTACGGCAACGTCAAGGCGCTGGACCGGGTAAGTTTCACGGTGCAGGAGGGTGAGTTTTTCTCGATGCTGGGGCCCTCGGGCTCGGGCAAGACCACTTCGCTGCGCCTGATGGCGGGTTTCGAGCAGCCCAGCAGCGGCAGCCTGACGCTGTTTGGCCAGGAAGCCGCAGGCACGCCGCCCTATGCCCGCGATGTGAACACCGTGTTCCAGGACTACGCCCTGTTTCCGCACATGAACGTGCTGGACAACGTGGCCTACGGGCTGATGGTGCGCAAGATGCCGCTGGCAGAACGCCACGCCAAGGCCCGCGAAGCACTCGACATGGTGGCCCTGCCCGACCACGCGCTGCGCACCCCGGCCCAGCTCTCTGGCGGCCAGCGCCAGCGGGTGGCGCTGGCGCGCGCACTGGTCAACCGGCCCCGCATCCTGCTGCTGGACGAGCCCCTGGGCGCGCTGGACCTGAAGTTGCGCGAGCAAATGCAGGTAGAGCTGAAAGTGCTGCACCGCAAGCTAGGTATCACCTTTGTGTACGTAACGCACGACCAGAGCGAAGCCTTGTCGATGTCCGACCGCATCGCCGTGTTCAACCGCGGGCAGATCGAGCAGATCGCCACACCACGCGAACTCTACCGCCAGCCGCGTACCCGTTTTGTCGCCAACTTTGTGGGTAGTGCCAATGTGGTGGATACCGCCCTGGCGCAGCGCATCACCGGCACAAAGCAGGCGTTTGCCGTGCGCCAGGAACACATCACCGTCGCCACCGCAGGCGCGGCCACGCCAACGGGCCGCGTGCAGGTGGAAGGCACGCTGGTGGCGGTGCAGTTTCTGGGGGCCACCCAGCGCCTGGAAATCCAGGTCGGCGACCAGATGATCACCGCGCTGCAGCAGGATAACGAGGCTGCCAACGCCCTGGCGGCCCACACCGCGCCAGGAGGCGCGCTGGCCCTGCACTGGGCCCCAGAGCACATGGTGGCGCTGGATGCCTGAGACCCTCGCCCCCCCCCCGCGGGCGGCCCCCCAGGGCGGGCTGCGCCGCCGCCTGGCCAACCTGCTGTACCAGCGCCGCAACCTCACGCTGCTGCTGTTGCTGACCCCACCCTTGCTGTGGTTTGGCGTGGTCTACGTGGGCTCGCTGCTGACCCTGCTGGTGCAAAGCGTGTTTACCTTCGATGACATGGCCATGTCGGTCACGCCCGAGCTGACCAGCCAAAACTTCCAGGACCTTCTGGTCGCCGCCAACCTGGACATCGTGCTGCGCACCCTGGCCATGGCGGTGGCCGTGACCCTGGGTACGGTGGTGCTGGGTTTTCCGATGGCCTACTACATGGCCCACCACGCCAAGGGCTGGGAAAAAGGCTTTTTTTACGTGGGCGTGATGCTGCCCATGTGGGCCAGCTACATCGTCAAGGCCTACGCCTGGACGGTGCTGTTGGCGCAAGGCGGCGTTGTTTACTGGGTGCTGGACCATCTGGGACTGCGGGGCGCGTTGCAGACGGTACTGAACATCCCGGCCATCGGTGGCGAAACCTTGGCCACCTCGAATCTGGGGCGGTTTCTGGTGTTTACCTACATCTGGCTGCCGTTTATGGTGCTGCCTATCCAGGCGGCGATCGAGCGCGTGCCAGGCAACTTGCTGCTGGCATCCGCCGACCTGGGGGCCAAACCATTCCAGACCTTTCGCACCGTGCTGTGGCCGTTGGCGTTTCCGGGCGTGGTGGCGGGCTCGATCTTCACCTTTTCGCTGACCCTGGGCGACTACATCATCCCGCAGCTGGTGGGCCCATCCGGCCTGTACATCGGCAGCATGGTCTACACCTTGCAGGGCACGATAGGCAACCTGCCCATGGCGGCGGCCTTCACCTGCGTGCCGATTGTGCTGATCACTATCTACCTGGGCTTTGCCCGCCGACTGGGGGCTTTTAATGCGCTTTAAATCCGCTCACCTGCTGCGCGCGGCAGCCTATGCGGGGCTGGCGTTTTTGCACCTGCCCCTGCTGTCCATCGTGGTGTATGCCTTCAACAGCGATGACGGCGGCTACAGCTTCCCGCTGCGCGGCTTGACGCTGCGCTGGTTCGCCCGCGCCTGGGAGCGCGAAGACATCCTGCAGGCCATCAGCCTGTCGATGGGCGTGGCGGCCATGGCCACCGCCATTGCCATGGTGCTGGGCACGATGACGGCCGCAGCACTGAACCGCGACCGCTTCTTTGGCAAGGACGGCTTCACCACCCTGCTGATTCTGCCGATTGCGCTGCCCGGCATCGTCACCGGGCTAGCCCTGCTGGCCGCCTTCAAACTGATGGACGTGAACCCCGGTTTCTGGACCATTGCCGTGGGCCACGCCACCTTTTGCGTGGTGGTGGTGCACAACAACGTGGTCGCCCGGCTGCGCCGCCTGCCTGCACGCCTGGTCGAGGCCTCGATGGACCTGGGTGCCGATACGCTGACCACCCTGCGCTACGTCATCCTGCCCCAGCTCGGTACGGCACTGCTGGCGGGCGGCATTCTGGCCTTTGCCTTGTCGGTGGACGAGCTGATCGTCACCACCTTTACCTCTGGCAGCGAGAAGACCCTACCGTTGTGGCTGCTGAACCAGCTGAGCCGGCCCCGCGAAGTGGCGGTGACCAATGTGGTTGCCATGGCCGTGATGCTGCTCACCATGCCCTTGATCCTGCTGGCCTGGCGGCTGACCCGCGACACCGACACCAGCCCCGGCGCGCAATGATTTACCCCTCCACCCACCTCCTGGAAGCTCCACCATGGCCGTACAACGATTTCCCACCCAATTGCTGATCAACGGCAGCACCGTCACCGGCGAAGGCCGCGCGGAAAGCGTGCTCAACCCCTCTACCGGCGAAGTGCTGTGCGAAGTGCGCGAAGCCAGCGCCGACCAGTTGCGCCTGGCCGTGGATGCCGCCAGCCAGGCCTTCCCAGCCTGGGCCGCGCTGACCCCGCGCGAGCGCAGCGCCTACCTGCTGCAGATCGCCGATGCGATTGAGTCCCACGGCGATGAATTTGCCGCGCTGGAGTCGCTGAACTGCGGCAAACCGCTGAGCGCCGCGCGCAATGACGAAATCCCCGCCATTGCCGATGTGTTCCGTTTCTTTGCCGGAGCCTTGCGCAACATGTCGGGGCCGCTGGCGGGCGAATATCTGGCCGGGCACACCAGCATGGTGCGGCGCGACCCGCTGGGCGTGGTGGCCTCCATCGCCCCATGGAACTATCCCCTAATGATGGCCGCCTGGAAGCTGGGCCCGGCCATTGCCATGGGCAACACCGTGGTGCTCAAGCCCTCGGAAAACACGCCACTGACCACCCTGCGCCTGGGGGAAGTGCTGGCCGCCATCCTGCCGCCGGGCGTGGTCAACATCGTCTGTGGCCGGGGCGACACCGTGGGTGCCCCGCTGATCCGCGACCCGCGCATCCGCATCGCGTCTCTCACCGGCGATGTCTCCACCGGCAGCAAGATCATGGAAACCGCCGCCCGTGGCATTAAACGCACCCACCTGGAGCTGGGCGGCAAGGCCCCGGTGATCGTGCTCGACGATGCCGACCTACCCAGTGTGGTCGAAGGCCTGCGCACCTTCGGCTACTACAACGCAGGCCAGGACTGCACCGCCGCCTGCCGCATCTACGCGGGCGAAAAGATCTACGAACGCCTGGTGGCCGACCTGAGCAGCGCCGTCTCCGGCATCAAGGTGGGCACGCAGCAGGAGCCGGGCGTGGAAATGGGACCGCTGATCTCGGCTCGCCAGCGCGACCGCGTCGCCAGCTTTGTGGACCGCGCCGCGCAGTTGCCCCATGTGGAAGTGACCACCGGCGGCGCAGCCTGGGGCAGCAAAGGCTTTTTCTACAAGCCCACCGTGGTAGCCGGTGCGCTGCAGGACGATGAAATCGTGCGCAGCGAAGTGTTTGGCCCGGTGGTGTCCGTCACCCGCGTCAAGGACGTGGAGCAGGCGGTTGCCTGGGCCAACGACTCCGAATACGGCCTGTCCAGCTCGGTGTGGACCCGCGATGTGGGCCTGGCCATGCAGGTGGCTTCGCGCCTGCAATATGGCTGCACCTGGGTCAACACCCACTTCATGCTGGTGTCGGAAATGCCGCATGGCGGCATGAAACATTCGGGCTACGGCAAAGACATGTCGCTCTATTCGCTGGAAGACTACAGCTGCGTGCGGCATGTGATGGTGAAGCACGCGGGCTAAGACCTTGCCTGTGAATTAGCCGGGGCCAGCCCCACCCAAAGTCCACCCCCGACCCACCCAACACAGGGTTTGTCTGGGGTGTAGCCAACTTCATACCGACTAACATGTCAGTCATGACACAGTCGGCAAGCGCCCCTCTTTCCAGCACCGCAGCCAGCCAGCGTGCCCGTGCGTACCAAGGCTTCACCCAGCAGATATTCAACGGCGGCATCCGCGCCGGGCAGTTCATTTCGCAGCGCGAGCTGATGCTGCTGCTGGACATGCCGCTGGGCGCGGTGCGCGAAATGATTCCCCGCCTGGAAGCGGGCGGTCTGCTGAAAACCGTGCCCCAGCGCGGCCTGCAGGTCACGCCGGTGGACCTGAAGCTGATCCGCAATGCCTTCCAGGTGCGTTCCATGGTCGAACGCGAAGCAGTGCGGCACTTTGCGCACAGCGCCAGCGTTGAAGAGCTGGCCGCCATCGAGGCCAGCCACCGCCAAATACTGGAGCGCGCCCATGCGCCCGATGCCCTGGACGACCACGGCCTGCTCGACGATGCCCAGGCGGTGGACTGGGGCCTGCACGACCGCATGGTGGACGCGCTGGGCAACGACATCATTTCCGAGATGTACCGGGTCAATAGCCTGCGCGTACGCCTGATCAAGCTGGAGCACAGCGTGATCACCCCCAGCCGCCTGATCCCTGCCATGCAGGAGCACCTGCGTTTCATCGATGCGTTGCGCAACCGCAATGCCCCGCTGGCCGTCGATCTGCTCGAAGAACACATCCACAGCGCGCGCAGCCGCGTGGTGGATGCGCCGCTGGAGACCGTGCGCAGCGAATGGGCTCCAGCTTCTACACCCCGATCCAACCCAAGGAGTACCTCTTGAACCCTGATATCCACGGCCTCTGGCCCGCCCTGTTGCTGCCGGTGAGCGCCACCGGCGCACTGGACACGCCCCGCGCCGTAACCCACGCCCACCGCATGCTGCAAGCCGGGTGCGACGGCATCACCCTGTTTGGCACCACGGGCGAGGGCCCGGCCTTCACCATCGCCGAGCGCACGGGCCTGCTCGAATCCATGCTGGGCAGCGGCATCCGGGCCGACCAGGTCATCGTTACCATCACCGCGCTGGCCCTGGGCGACGCCATCACGCTGGGCCAGCACGCCAGCCGCCTGGGCGTGCACCGCCAGATGCTGATGCCGCCGTTCTTCTTTAACCAGCCGCGCGATGCGGGCATTGTGGAGGCCGTATCGCAGGTGGTGCGCGGCATTGGCAACGACAGCCTGAAGCTGCTGCTCTACCACTTCCCCTTCATGAGCACCTTTGGCTTCTCGCACGCCGCCATTGCCGAGCTGGTGCAACGCCACCCCGGCCAGGTGGTGGGCGTCAAAGACAGCAGCGGCGACCTGGCGCATTCCCTGGCGCTGGCACAGGCCTTCCCGGCGCTGGCGATTTTGGTGGGTGCCGAGCTGCACGTAGCCCCCGTCCTGTGCCAGGGCGGCTCCGGCTCCATCAACGGGCTGGCCAATATCGCCCCCCGGCTGATGCGCCGGGTGATGGATGCGCCCAACGCCGTGGCCGCCGCCGACGAAAAGCTGATCACCGACCTGCTGGCCCTGCTGTCGGCCAAACCCGGCATGCCTTTTGTAGGCGTGTACAAGGCCATGCTGGCCGAACAAACCGGCGATGCAGCCTGGCTGCACATGCGGGCTCCCCTGAGCCCCCTGGACAGCGACGAGCTGCAAACCGTGCGCGATGGCTACCGGGCACTGGGCGCAGCGCTGGACCGCGTTTAATGGCGTGCTGACCGAGATTCTTATAAAAACCCCTAGGAGACAACCATGACCTTATCCACACTGAACCGCCGCACCCTGCTCGGCGCAGCCGCCGCCCTGGGCGCCAGCACCCTGCCCGTCCTGCCTGTATTGGCACAGACCAAAACGGTACTTCGCATTTCCACCCCCGCCGTGCCCGACGACTGGCACGCCAAGATGTGGACGGTGTTCAAAGAGCAGCTGGAAAAAACCGCTCCCGGCGAGTTCGACGTGCAGATCAACCTGAACGCCACGCTGTTCAAGCAAGGCACCGAGCCCGCGGCCATGGCGCGCGGCAACCTGGAACTGTCCAGCATCTCGGCCTTTGACATTGCCAAGCTGGTGCCCGAGTTCTCCATCTTCACCGCAGGCTATGTGGTGCGCGACCCCGACCAGCAGCAGAAGATTTTCAACGGCCCCATCGGTGCCGAGCTGTTCAAGCTGGTGTCTGAAAAGATGGAAGTCACCCCACTGGCCACCGTGTACCTGGGCACCCTCCAGATCAACCTGCTCGAAGCCAAGCCGGTCAAAGTACCTGCCGACCTCAAAGGTGTGAAGCTGCGCATGCCCGGCTCCAAGGAGTGGCTGTTCCTGGGCGAGGCGCTGGGTGCCACGGCCACGCCGCTGGCCTTTGGCGAGGTCTACATGGGCCTGAAAACCGGCACGATCGACGGCCAGGACAACCCGCTGCCCTCGGTACGCGCCGCCAAGTTCTACGAGGTAACCAAACAGGTGGTGCTGACCAGCCACCTGGTGGACGGCATCTTCATCGCCATCTCCAACAAGAGCTTCAATGCCCTGACCGCTGCGCAAAAGCAAAAGGTCACCGCCGCCGCCCAGGCTGCAGCGGCTTACAACAACGAAAACCGCCTCAAGGAAGAAGGCCAGCTGGTCGAGTTCTTCAAGAAAGAAGGTTTGCAGGTCAACACGCCGGATGTTGAGGCGTTTCGCAAGTCGGTGCAGGCCACCTACCAGGCCTCGGACTACGCCAAGGTCTGGCCCAAGGGCTTGCTGGACCGCATCAACGCGACCAAGTAAGCCACAGCCCCCCGTATGTTGCGCAGATTGCAACAGGCCGCCAACATCCTGGGTGGCGGCCTTTTTCTGACCCTGTTCGTCGTTTTTATCATCCAGATCACGGCGCGTTTTGGTTTTAACAAGCCGCTGCCCTGGACCGATGAGGCCGCTGTGATTCTGTACGTCTGGGTCATCCTTTGGGCTGCGGCCACGGTGGTGCCCGAGCGCGAGCACGTGGTGTTTGACTTGCTGTGGAACAGCGCGAACTACCGCACCCGCCAGGTGATGCGCATCGTGGGCAACCTGATGCTGGGCGGGCTGTCGCTGGTGGCCATTCCGGCCAGCTGGGACTATGTGCACTTCATGTCCCGCGAAGGCTCGCCGGTGCTGGGTATCTCCTTCATGTGGATTTTTCTGCCGTTCGTGCTGCTGCTGATCGCCCTGGTCATCCGCAGCGCCTGGGCCATCTGGAACGCCGTGCGCGGCATTGGCTTGGAAGCGGAGCTACGACTATGACCCCTGGACTCTGGATTCTTGTTGCCGTGCTGGTGGCTGGCTTGCTGCTGCGCATGCCGATCGGCTTTTCCATGCTGGCCGCCGGCATTGCCTACCTGCTGGTCAAAGGCCAGGATCTGGGCCTGGTGGCCGAGCAGGTGGGCAACGGCCTGTACAACAGCTATGTGCTGCTGGCGGTACCGCTGTTTGTGTTTGCCGCCAACATCATGAATGCGGGCACGGTGAGCGAGCGGATTTTTGACTTCTGCCGCATCCTGGTGGGGCGCATGCGCGGTGGCCTGGCGCAGGTGGACATTCTGGTCAGCGTGATCTTCTCGGGCATGAGTGGCAGCGCCATTGCCGATGCCGCCGGGCCAGGTCTGGTGACGATCCGCCAGATGCTCAAAAAGCCCGAGTACACCCGAGGCTTTGCCGGTGCCGTGGTGGTGGCCAGCGCTACGCTGGGGCCCATCATCCCGCCCAGCATTCCGATGGTGATTTATGCGCTGGTCTCAGGCGCGTCGGTGGGCGCACTGTTTCTGGGCGGCGTGGTGCCGGGCTTTTTGATGGCCGGGCTGATGATGGGCGTGGTGCACATCATTGCCGTCAAACGCAATATGCCGCGCGACGAGCCGGTGCCGCGCTCGGAATGGGCGGGCTTGGTCTTTCGCGGTGCGTTGCCCTTGTCCATGCCTATCGTGCTGCTGGGCGGCATCTACTCCGGGGCCTTCACCCCCACCGAGGCCGCCGCCGTGGCTGCACTGCACGCTCTCATTTTGGCGGCGGTGGTGTTTCGGGCACTCACCTGGCGCAGCTTCTGGGGCGTGGTGATGGAATCCACCCGCGGCAGCGCCGTGATCACAATGATCCTCGCGGGCTCCTTCATGCTGAACTACGCCTTCACCGCCGAAGGCGTACCCCAGAGCATGGCGATGTGGGTGGACGGCATGCACCTGACCAAAATCCAATTCTTGCTGCTGGTGAACCTGATGTTCCTGGTGCTGGGCTGCTTTCTGGACGTGTCGGTGCTGCTGCTGGTGTTTGTGCCCATGCTCCTGCCCGACGCCAAGCTGCTGGGTGTGGAACTGTTGAACTTTGGCGTACTGGTGGTGCTCAACATGATGATCGGCCTGATCCACCCGCCGTTTGGCATGCTGCTGTTTGTGACCAAGGCGCTCACCGGCATTCCGATCGGCGAGATGATGAAAGAGGGCTGGCCGTTTTTGCTGATGCTGCTGTGCCTGCTGCTGGCCATTACCGTGTTTCCACAGATCGTGCTGTGGCTGCCGCAGACCATGGGCTACATCACGCAGTAGGGTTTTACGACCCCTATAATCCGGTCACCTTAGCGGGTGTAGTTCAATGGTAGAACGCTAGCTTCCCAAGCTCGATACGAGGGTTCGATCCCCTTCACCCGCTCCAGATTTCCTAAGTTGTTGATTTATAACAACTTTCAGCGAATTCTGAAAAATCGAACTCACACCTGATACTCACACAGGCGCTGAAAATTTAGGCAGTTGGAGCCTCCAACATGCCAATTCCCATGCCCCGGCTCATCCGGGACACCAAATCAGGCTTCTACTTCTTCCGTCTGGTGCTGCCTCGTTCAGTTGCTGGTGAGAAGCAAAAGTCAATGTATTTTTCATTGAAAACCCGCGAAAATAAGGCAGCACGAGCTAAAGCCGCCGTTCTTAATTTACGAGTAGAAATGACCAAGCCATATATTGATATTGAGAATATCCGGGAACTCATTAATATTGACTTGAAAAATGGCATTTTTCAGGCAGATACGGCTGAGGAGCAGGAGCGAGGATTAAAAATCCTGCAAGCTATGGGCAAAGCCCAAGCAATTGGACAGCCACTGCAAGCAGTTGCAGCAGTTCCTGTGAATAATATTAAAGCCATTCTTTATGATGAGGCAGTACGTGATTATTTGACTGAAATCACTCCTACTTTAAAAGCCACTACCGTCTACAAGTACAAAAAATCATTTGAATTTTTCAGGAATTATTTTTCCAACATAGATATAAGCTCTTATTCAAAAGAAGACATTAAAACCTTCAAAAATAAGATGTTGGCAGAAAAGAAGGTTCCCCATACCATTAATGGCTTTTTGGGTTGCCTGAGAGGTTTATTTGACTATTCCATCAAGAACGGCTTGAGACTGGAGCAAGTCAATCCAGTTGAAGGAATGTATATCAAGAACAGTAAAAAGCAGTTGAAAACTCGGGATCAGTTTTACGAAGATGATTTGAAAACCATTTTCGACTGGAAAAAATACAAAAATTTTGCAAAAAAACCAGACTATTTTTGGGGTCCACTTATCTGCTTATACACAGGAATGAGACCAGAAGAGATAACCACTCTTGAAATAAAAAACATCAAGCAAGATGATGGCATTTATTTTTTCCAAGTCAAAGACGCCAAAACACCGGCTGGTATTCGTCCTGTACCAATCCATTCTCAGTTGATTAAGATGGGACTTTTTGATTATTTGGATAAAGTAAAAGAGAAAGAAAAGTTTTTTTGGTACTTGAAAGATGGCCACAATGGGACAAAGAAAAATTTATCCCGGAATTTTTCTGAGTACCTCCAAGAGATTGAAGTTAAACAAGATGACAATTGTTTCTACTCACTTCGGCACACAGTCATTACAAGACTGGTTGCGCGGAATGTAAATAACTCTACGATTTACACACTGTCAGGCCATGTGAGTGATAAATCAACTCACTACAATTACCTGCATGAATTGCCGATGAAGACACTCAAAGAAGCGATTGAAACATTGGACTGGCACAAGAAAATTGATTTCGATAACTTCGATTACATCAATGCCTTTACAGTATTTGACTAAAATAATATATTTACTAGGCTTCTCTTAAAAAGAAAGCCGAAAAAATGAATGCACAGACAATCCAAAAATTTCTAAATTCCTTAAGAATTTTTTCAACCTTCACCAATCAAATTATGGCAATCAATCCAAAAGATGTTTCAGAAATTCACTTTTATGTGTATGAAGCTGAAGAGTTCAACGAACAAGGTGAGCCCACCAAGTTTAAAGAATTCATATTAATTGTTTATAAAAATGGTGCTACAGATCGACTACCAGCTACGCCAGAAAATAAAGCTGAAGCTAATGAGATTTTGAAAAAAATCAAAAGTGCAGCGACACCGAATTAAATAATTTCCTAAAATCGAGTAAAAGTAACACCTGAGCAGATTACAAAAAATCAGCGAGATGTAAATATATTTAAGTGTTACCCTTACACTTGAAAATCGAAAGTAACACTAAATAAAGTTATCGTTACTCAGTAACGAAAGATAAGAATTAGGCATAAGCCAAAGCACCGGAAGGTGAAAAACAGGTCTTTTAAAAAGGCCGAGCAATAAAATAAAGTCGCCATTAGGCGGCTTTTTTTATGCCGGAAGGTATTTGGTTGTTTGGTATTTAACCCCGTAGGGCGAACCAACCGAAGGTTGGCTATTTTCGTAGAAAATAGTGTAGTGAGTTACCCTTTTAAGGGTAAATTTTACAAAGAGAAAAAGAAAGCTAAGATAAAGAGAGAATAAGAAAAATACCGGAGGCAGAATACCATGCACAGCATAATAAGAACAAAGAAACACAAGTCAATAGGCAGTGTGAAATTCAGGGAAAATCACACATACAGACGGGTCGAAACTCCCAATGCAGACCAGACAAAACAGCACAAGAATAAATTGCTATTCGGTCAAGAAAATTACGCTGAAGGCCTGACTAATTTTCTCGAAAAATATGAGCAAGCTGGCAACCATGTTCGAAAAAATGGAGTGCTTGCAATCGAATATCTTCTGACTGCGAGTCCAGAATTTTTTGACGAAGGTTCAAAAAATGAACGGGATGATCGATTAAAAAAATGGTGTGAAGCTCAAATTGACTTCATGAAAAAAGAGCATGGAGATAAAAATATTCTCTGCATGTATCTTCACCTGGATGAAAAAACTGCACATATCGAAGCCTTTGTTGTGCCAGTAGACCCAAAAGGAAAACTAAACTGCAAATCCTTTTTAGGAGGCAAGAGCAAGCTTCAGGGCCTACAGACTAGGTATGCCACCCACAATAAAGATTTTGGGCTTGTACGTGGTTTGAAGGGCTCCAAGGCTACACATCAGCAGGTACAGAAGTTTTATGAGCAGATCAAGCAACCAGCCAAGGTAAGCAATGAGAATTTGCAGAAGGCTGTGAAGTTGGAAAGACCGACAGTCAAAAGTATGTTGAACCCGGAAGCTTATTTAGCAGAGCAGGAGGCAAAAATAATTTCAAAGGTTGCCAGATTGTTTGCCAGCACTGTTTATGAAAATAAATTAATCCAGCAGGCAAAGAAAATTTTGACCAATTGGAAACGTGTAGAAGACGATAATAAAAAAATGCAGTACAAACTAGAAAGCGAAAAAGAAGCCTTACAGGAAAAGCTGATTAGACAAACCAAAGCCATTGAACAACTGGATAAACTGCAAATTGATAATAAAGATTTACAGAAAAATTTATCAAATGCACTGATTGAAAATAAAATATTAAAAGATAGATTTCAGAAAAATCTAGTGCAGAAATTAAAGTAGAATTACGGAAGATATTTAAATTTAAATAAATTCCGATAAAATTAATGCCGAACTTATTGACTTTATCTGTGCGTGCGCTATTATTTCATTGGTTCTAACTTTTCTTTGTTGTTACTGACTGGCAGAGCCAAAAAAGGCAATCATTTATTTGATTGCCTTTTTCATTTCTGGGCTGTTTATTTTTTCCTGACAAGATGTTCACAAGTCTTTTCTACAAGCTCTAGTACAAATTGACGATCTGCCCGGTTCAATTTATCCAAATGCTGGGCAATGGCTGCGGCGTTGTCGTCAGTCAGTCCAGTGGCTTTATTGAAAAATGTCTCCACAGGACACTTAAACAACTCAGCAAATTCAACCAATCTTGCAAGTGATGGGACAACGATCCCACGTTCCATTCTGGAAACAGCTTCTGGGCCGATTTCCAGAGCTTCAGCCACCTGATCTTGAGTCAGTCCACACTGCACCCTTACTTTGCTGATCGCAGCTCCTACAGCCTTGGATAGCTGTTGTTCCGATACATCTTTCACATCAATCTCCCAGTCAACCCCGATGGTTGACAAGTAACCTCTTGACGTGAAGGTCTTGATGCGTTGGAATCGACCCGTTAGGTTGACTTATGGAAAAATCTAGCGTATCGACTTAAACATCAATTTCAAAGGGTTCGTATGGAGAGTAGTTTCAAAAAAGGCTATGACAAAAAGGTCAATGCTGATGGTTCTTATGTGCTTATGCTGAAAGGCCAGAGGCGTGGTGCAGCAAAAACCACTGGTTACCCTCTTGTTCTTTTTATCATCTTCCTCTTTTGTGCATTTTTCACATTCAATATTGCTGAGAAAATTTTCCCAAATAATATGGGTGGATTTCTTTTTACATGGTCTGTGCTGGCGTTCGGAAGTTGGTTTGCATGCTATTTTTTGTTTAAAAAATCGCAAGCAAAAAATGTTGATATTCTTGTAAAACCATCGGAAGGTTTGATGTTCGAAGGTCAGCAGTTGCCTTTTAAAGATATTCAAACTGTCGGGGTGTCACATCAAACAACCCATAATAATTTGGATGGAAATGCTCAGGTTTATGCAGCTTCCCATGGCAGCAATATTAATCTTACTGGCTGGATGCCGTTGGCACTTGCCGAAGCTGTAGCAAGCGAAATCAAACAATCTTCTGGAATGAGTTGGAAGTAAGCTTGACTTTTAAAATTATTTCTGCGAATATTTAAAAGCTAGGATTGACGTACATTGTAAAGATGACGACAACGAAAAAGCCACCTAATCAGGTGGCTTTTTTATTAGCTTGACATTTTAAAGTAAATTTGATTAATTAATGATGTCATTAGACAATGCACGTCGATCCTAGCAGGTCCCCGGCTTTTGTCTAATCAGTAAGTTCCTTTAGGAAAGTTTGGTTCAGTAGACGAAGCGGAAAACAATAGCAACTACCTGGTAACCCCAGCGCTTAACACAAACCCACTAAAGTAAAAGATTACAGACAAAAAGCAGTAGAAATACTGGCTGAAGAGATTAAAGCGGATTTTGTGCACAGTCTCACCCAAGCTTAAGCAAACGGGGCACAACTACTAAAACATAGTAGGAATTGCAAAAAGTTGAGAGATGTTTTCTTCTCACTCAGGATGATGGCAATAGAGATTTTTATAGCTCTATAGACACACAAGAAACATAGCCGACCCCGAACAAATTTTAAAAATTTCGGGTTAGGGAAAGCTATTTTCAGGACCCGGCAGGGTCATGGAAATAGCAAAGGAGTCAAATACAAGGCGAAGCCTAATTAAATATATAGCTAAGCACTAATATTCGACTAGCGAAGCACGATCTCTGCAAGATATGTAGTGAAACGAAATAAATGGAGCGGCGGCTTAAGATTTGAAGTTTTTGTAGTTCGCTTCCAGTACTTCAAAATTGCAGCAATGCTCAATAAAAAATTCTTCTTTATCGATGGTGACTAGCTTATGCACAGCCTTGGCTTTACTCTTTAAAACATCTTGCTCTGCCAAAATATAGGCATATTGTTTTTTTAGTATGGCTTTGTAGGTTCTCTCTTGATTGGAGAAGTTAACAGGCGACAACTCTGAGTTGATTACTGGAATCATGTTATTAACATGAATTAATCCAAGCTTATCATCAAGATTTCCTTTTTCATAAACCTTGAAATTTATTGGACTTGACCCATCATAATCATCTTGCTTTGACTTGTAAGATGTTAGCGGGGCTAAGTAATCATGCCCATTAACAGTAATAACTACTCCGACGTACGGCCTCTTTCCTTCATAATTATCAGGAACTTTTTTATCGAAGCCTTTTAAGTAAGTGATGTATCTGTCACTAACATTATAAAAGCGCATAGTTTTCAGTCGAAGTAGTAAAAAAAAAGTGACTCGAAAGTCACTTTTAGTCCTGATAAGGTGCAGGTAACCGTTTTTTAGTTTCGCACTTACGGTGGCGAAACACCCATTTTTTAGTTTCGCACTTACGGTGGCGAAACACCCATTTTTTAGTTTCGCATTTAAGGTAGCGAAACACCTATTTTTAAAAAATTGAATTATTAGTTCGACTTCTTGCAAAAATCATAACACATGGGATTTGCGGTGTCAACTACTTGGTAGAGGTTGATGAAATGTACGGTCGAAGGTGGGACGCGTTACCATAACAACCCACACATCTAACCCACACATTTCTGCCTAAAAATTGGGCTGTTTTTGAGCTAAGTTGTTGATTTGATTGAAGGTGATGGTAGACAAAATTTTGTCCCCTTCACCCGCTCCACCGCCCCCTGCGCCCTCCGCGCATCTCGGCTGCGGAGCCCCTTTTCAGGAGTTCGCAGCATGTCTTTCTCACCCGCCCCCTTGTGTTTGCTGGCTGTTGCCGTCGCCCTTGTGGCCTGCGGCGGTGGCGGAAGCAGCGCGGCCACCCCGCCCGCCACTGTGGTGGTGCCCACCATCACCACGCTCAACAGCAGCCTGTCCAGCCCCTGGGGCATGGCGGTACTGCCATCGGGCGAACTGCTGGTGACCCAAAAAAGCGGCAGCCTGCTGCGGGTGAGCGCCAACGGCGCCAGCACCACGCCGATCAGCGGCATCTTGCCCGTCAACAGCAGTGGCCAAGGCGGCTTGCTGGGCCTGGCGATAGACCCCGACTTTGCCACCGCACCGTGGGTCTACTGGGCCTATAGCGAATCCGGCAGCGGCGTGGATGCCGGGCTGTCCGGCACGGCGGTC
>CAUPNM010000014.1:0-121361 GCA_963512645.1 uncultured Albidiferax sp.
CAAAGTCCACGATGGCCAGGTAGTTGGGCTCGAAATTGCGCGCATGCGGCTTGGGGTCGGTGCGCAGCACCAGCCGGGTGTCAATGGCCACCACATCGCCGGGGCCATGCAGTTGCAGGGCCAGCGGGTCGATGGACGTGCCTGCGTGCGGTGCGCTCAGGGCCACGTGGACTTGGGCGGTGGCGCGGGCCGGGAGCAGCGGGCCTGCGCCCAGGGTATCGGTGGCGGTAAGGGCCACATTCAGGCCCCGGCGGACCCAGGGCATGAACTGGTAGGCAACTTGGGTGGAGGTGGCCATGGGGATGTCCTAGAAAGCCTGTACGGTTTCAAACGATTCGACGATCTGCAGCGCCTTGCCGCTGGCACCCACCAGGTCCTGCGCGGCCCAGTACGACTGTGCGGCAGCCCCGGCCAGGGGTGTGCCCGCCAGGGTGCCGCTGGCCGGTGTGATGGTCTGCAGCGGGGCCGGGTTGACGGCAATCTTGACCTCGGTGGCGGGCCGCAGCCGGGCCGGGCGGCGCAGCTCCGAACGCGCCGCCGCACCCAGCGAGGTGGCCCAGCGGGCATAGCCGGCGTCCACCAGCACGCCGCGCGACAGGATGGAACTGGTGGCGGTCTTGGGCGTGGACAGGTTGACTTCTTCGTAGTCGAACACATCCTTGGCGGTGCGGCCAAACTGGTACTGGTGCTGGCCTACCTGGAAGCCCGCCTCGAAGCTGTCGAACGAGGGGCGGCTGAAGGTTTCGTCTTCGTTCAGGTCCAGGAACTGGGCGGCAGAAAACTGGTCGTTGAGTTTTTTGTCCACCGGCGCGGTCTCTGCGCCGAAGCGGATCTCGCCAATGCCGATCTGTAGCGCGTCGCCACTGCCTTCGATGCCGTCGGTGCCCAGCTTGGCCAGCTTCTTGTTCAGCGGCATGCGTTTTTGCACAAACTGCAGGACCGCGTTGGGGTGGGCCAGAATCCCGGCACTGTCGGGCAGCTTGGCGAAGCTGGCAAAGGCATCGCCCTCTTGCGGCAACTGGGCCGACCAGTTACCGGGCTTTTGCAGCTCGGCCTTGAGCTCGGCGGCCAGCGACAGCCTGCGCACCGTGGTGGCGCGGTCTTCGCCCCAGCTCTCGTCCACATGGAAGCTGAAGTCGGGCAGCGGCCAGGGGGTGTGGATTTCGGCCCGGCCCACGATGTGCCAGCGGCCTGGTCCGGCAAAGAGGCCGTAGATGTCGATGCTGGCAAAGTCGATGCCAAACACCTCCACGCTGGCCCAGACGTGCAGATCCACCTCGAAGCGGAAACGCGGCACGATGTAGACGATGGCGTTGAACTCGAACCCGCCCTCGACGGCGGCAATGCCGATGTCGGCCCAGATGCGCATCGACGAGCCCGCCTGTACCGTGGCCGAGGTCACCGCAAAGTAGCCCTTGAACTGCATGCCCACCGGGCCAATCGACAAATCTGCCCCTATGCGCTGGAACGGGCTGGGCAGGCCGGGTGGCAGGTCGGTAAAGCGCGGATGGAAGCCGCCCGCGCTGACCAAAAAGCTGGGCCGGTCGCCAAAGATCGCGCGGAACGCAAACTGCCCGGTGAGCGAGATAAACACCACCCGCGAGTCGCGCAGCACGCCGTCGAACCAGATTTTCAGCGGGTCGAACACAATGCCGCCCGCAAAGTCCACCTGCAGCCGCAGGATGGACAGCGACTTGTCCACCAGCGGCGGCAGTTGCACGATCACCTGGCCCACAAACACGATCTGGCTGGCCTCGATGAGCACGCCCACCCGCGCCACCACCAGGCTGGGCGTGCCCCAGCCCAGCTCCAGCATGGGGCCGATGACAAAACCCCCGGCCTTGAACGGGAAGATGGTGCGCAGCTGGTTGATGATTTGCGGCGCATTGGCCACCGGGTTTTGCGGAAACAAAAAGCTGTCCAGCGAGCCGCTGGCCAGGCCCTGCGACAAGGTGTCCACGCTCACCGTGTGCTGCACGCCCAGCAGCCCGCCGATGCCGGTGAGCGTGAAGCCAAACCCCAGCTGGATGGGCGGCAACTGCGCGGTGATGATCAGCAGCAGCGACCAGCCGCCGGGGTTCTTGGTGCTGAGCAGGCCGATGGCCTTGACCCCGATCACGCCGATGCGGATGTCCAGAATGCCGCCGTACTCGCCCCGGTCGGGGTCGAACAGCAAAAAGCCGCCGCCCTTGACGATGCCCGCGTCGATGGCCAGGCCCGCGCCCGAAGGTGGCTTCAGGTCAAAACGCGGCGCGGTGATGCCCGCCAGCAGGTCGTCCAGCCGCAGCATCGTGCCCAGCCGGTCGATGGAGCCCGAGAACGGCCCGATCTCCACCTGGAACGAGCCCGACAGCTCTACTTCAATCTTGTCCAGGTCGTCGGCCTTTTTCAGTTCGAAGGTCAGGAACGGGATCTGCACCGGGCTGTTGGGGATGCGCTCCAGCGGGATCGTGGCCCGCAGGCCGGTGCCGTCTTTGAGCCGCAGGCCACCGGCCATGTCGGCGATCAGGCCGAAGGTCAGCGCCACCTCGATGGTTTCGCCCAGCACCGCGCCCAGGAAGGGGTCGTCGCCCACCTTGAGCGACAGCACGCTCTCGGCCAGGTCAAATTCCACCTTGGGCTGCAGGTTGTCCAGGGTGAAGCCGCCGGTCATCCGGCCAATGGTGAAGTGGGTTTGCGCCGCGTCGCCCAGCACCAGCGGTTGGTTACGGCTGAACAGCAGGCCCAGGGCCGTGGTGCCGGTGAGTACCGGCGCGGCCAGCGGCGGCAGCGGGATGGCCAGTTGCGGCAGGTCGATTTGCAGCGTGACCTTGCCGTCGGCCTTGAGCTCCAGCGCAAAACCCTGGTCGACCCCGGTGCTGGATCGGAGGGTGGAGGTGAGCTCGGCATACAGCTTGTGCAGGGGCAGGTCGTAGCCCAGCAGCAGGTCCAGGCTGCCATTAGCGCCCCCGGCCAGCTGGAAGGCGCGGCTGGCCACCAGGGGTGGCAGTTCGATACCCGGGCCCCGGGGCACCAGCCAGCCCTTGGCGTCGTCCAGATTCGGTGCGGCAAAGGCCCTGTCCAGCAGGGTGCCGATGGCCATGACCACCAGGCCCAGCGTCATTTGCGCCTCGGCAAACGCGGCGGGGGTGGGCGGGTTGGCGGCATCCCGGCCCAGCAGGCGGTAGACCAGCAGCTTGGCGGGCGGGTCGCTGGCGGGCTGGTCGGCATCGCCGCTGACGATCAGCAGCAGCTTGGCAATCGAGTACGCGCTGGGCGGCTTGCCGGGGCTGGCCGAGGTGATGCGGTGGATTTGCTGCACCACTTTGGACAAATCCCCCAGCCCCACCGTGCCGTCGCCAATGTGGGCCAGCAGCTCGCCCACGGTTTTGAGCGCCGCCAGGGTTTCGCCCACCACCATGGCCGCTGTCGCCAGCGACTGGGCTTCGGCGTTGCTGGCGTGGAAAGTGTCGGGGTTGATGGTGGCCGCGGTCTGGTCCAGTGCCAGCCCGAGCCGGGTGCGCAGCGCGTCGGCCAGCGGTGTGGCCAGCGCGGGTGGCTGGATATCGGCCTGCAGCGCCGCCACGCTGCCCTGGAGCCACAGAAATGCGCGCAAAAAAACGGTGTCAGCAGTGCCAGCCATGCGGATTCCTTCACGGATGAGCCTGTGCAGTTCGACAGGCTCACGCGAGGTTAGGCGGGGCGGCGGTCTGCGTCAATTGCCCTTTTGCGGCGGGGTGGGGCAGATATCCCTAGTTTTGTGGACGAATGCGGGAGAGCAGGTACAGCTCTTAAATTTAGATAAAAAGTGCCTCTAGCGCTTATTCCATGAGCGCTAGAAGCTACTATTTATATAGCGTATGCCCCGGAGTCCGGCATAGCGCTACATGCCCGTTTTGGGCCCGCCCGGCTGCCAGAGCGGCCCGCGTCACATCCGCCAGCAGCAGCTCGGGCCCACGACCGGCTTGCCCCCGTGTGGTGCCGTCGGGTGCGGCCACACAGCTCAGCCCGTTGTAGGCTAGGTCGCCCTCGCTGCCGCAGAAGTTGGCATACGCCACGAACAGCTGGTTCTCGTACGCCCGCGTGGGCACCAGGTGCTGGTTTACAAAGTCGAAGCCGTCCATGTTGGCCGTGGGCACCACGACCAGGTCGGCCCCCAGCAATGCCAGGCGGCGGGTGTTTTCGGGGAACTCCACGTCATAACAAACCAGCAGGCCGAGCTGCCAGCCATGGAAGTCGAACAGCGGCTCGTCGCCCGGGCCGGGGCGGAACATGCCCAGGTCCAGGTCGCCGAAGAGTTGGGTTTTGCGGTAGCGGGCGAGGCTGCGGCCTTGGGCATCGATGCACTGGGCAGCGTTAAATACCGCGCCATCGCCATCGTGCTCGGGGTGGCCGAAGACGATGGCGATCTGGTGCCGCCGGGCGATGGCCGCCACGGCCTGGGCACGCGGGCCGTCGGGCGGCTCGGCCAATTGGCGCGCCTGGTGGCCGCCGATGTTGTAGCCGGTCAAAAACATCTCGGACGTGACCAGCATGTGCGCCCCGTTGGCAGCGGCCTGGGCAGCAAACGTCTCCAGCCGCGCGAGGTTGGCGGGCACGTCCAGCGGTAGGGACGGGCACTGCAGCAGCGCCAGCTTCAGGTCGCTCATTCGGGTAATTCCATCGGGCCAATCTCCTTGAACACATCGCCAGGGCCGGGGTTCTCGGCGTGGGTTTTGCCGCCGAAGTGGTGCAGGATGCCCCACACCGCGTTCAGCGAGGTCTGCACCGCGCCTTCCACCCAGGCGGGGGTCCAGGACACGTCGTCGCCCGCGATGAAGATGCCGCGCTCGCTGGCGGGTTTGTCGTCTTGCATGAAGTGGGCAAACATGCGCTGGTTGTAGCGGTAGTGGCCGGGTAGCGCGCCCTTGAACGCGCCCAGGAAGTGCGGGTCGGCTTCCCACGAGACGGTGATGGGGTCGCCAATAATGTGGCTGGCAATGTCCACGTGGGGGTAGATTTTTTTCAATGCATCCAGGGCCAGCTTGACGCGCTTTTCGGGCGGCTGGGGCAGCATTTTCAGCGCGTCGCCCATCCAGGCGTACGACAGGCAGATCACGCCCGGTTTGCCGGGGCC
Organism: uncultured Albidiferax sp.; assembly: GCA_963512645.1. Classification (GTDB taxonomy): domain Bacteria; phylum Pseudomonadota; class Gammaproteobacteria; order Burkholderiales; family Burkholderiaceae_C; genus Rhodoferax_B. The sequence goes on from CAUPNM010000014.1 coordinate 5,096, forward strand.
GTTGTCGAACAAATAGGTGCCGCGGGTGAGGCGGTCTGTCAGGGTCATGCTCAGGGTGTCGCGGCCGGTGACGGGGTCTTTGTCTTTCCAGAACGGGCGGTCCACCATGACAAAGGTTTTGCTCGACTGCATGTAGCGGGTGCGGTCCAGCGCCATCCACATCTTTTGCGAAAACAGGGATTCGTCGCAGGCGATCTGGGTGGTCAGCAGCCAGCTTTGGCAGGTGGTGAGCACGGCGGCATAGCTGCGCGTGTCGCCCCAGCGGTCGGTCACGGCAATGTTGCCGTCGCTTTGGCGCTGGATGGCCGCCACGCCCGCGCGCGGTGCGCCGCCGTGCAGGCTGGCCAGGGTGGTGCCTGCGGGCCAGTGGGTCAGCGTGTCGGGCACCTGCTGCCACAGGCCCAGCGGCACCTGGTCGGCACCGCCCACAATCAGTCGCTGCTCGTCGTCGCAGTTGGTCATCACCACGCGCAAAATTTCGAGCATGGAGTTGGGAAAGTCCGAATCCCAGCCGCCGGTGCCAAAACCCACCTGGCCAAAGACTTCGCGGTGCTGGAACGACAGGCCGGCAAACGCCTTGGAGGTGGCCACAAAGTCGTAGAAGGTGCGGTCGTCCCACAGCGGCACCAGCTTGTTCCACAGCGCCTTGAGCGCGGGCACGTCGCGGCAACGGATGGCGTTTTGCACCGCCTCGAACTGGGCGCCATCTTCCAGCGCACGGGCCCAGGCATCGGCCACCTCTTTGAACATGGGCGGCAGGTCGGCGAGCTTTTCGGCGTAGTAGGTCTGGCCTTCCAGATCGACCACGGTGCTACCGCTGGCGGGGGTGAGCGGGTTGGGGAAGGGCTGGCTTTGCAGGCCCAGGGCGTTGACGTAGTGGTAGAACGCGGTGCTCGACACCGGGAAGCGCATGCCGCCCAGCTCGGCAATCACGCCCTGGCCGCCCTCGAACGGCTGCGAGCGCAGGCGCCCGCCCATCTTGGAGGCCTCGTACACCACGGGTTTGAAGCCCAGCTTCATCAGCTCGTACGCGGCCACCATGCCGGCCATGCCTGCGCCGACGATGGCCACCTCGGCCCCATGGTGCTGGGCGGGCAGGCTACCCAGCCCGGCGGGGTGGGCGATCCAGTCGTCGAACGGGAACGGGAAGTCGGGGCCGAAAATGGTGACGGGTGCTTTGTCGGCAGGGGCGGCGGTGTGGTCGAGTGGCATGGCAAATTCGCAAGTGATCGGTATAGGTGTATATTTTGCTCAAAATATTGAGCGTTTGGGGAAATTTTTTATGTTGGATGGTCCGTTTGATGTGGGGAGCCGCTTGCGCCAGGTGCGCACGGCGGCGGGCTGGTCGCAGCGGCAGCTGGCCGAGCGGGCGGGTGTGCCGTCCAGCCAGATTTCGACCATCGAGCAGAACAAAAGCAGCCCTTCGGTGGCCTCGCTGCGCAAAATCTTGAGTGGCGTGCCGCTGACCATGGCGGAGTTTTTCGAGCCCGACCAGCCCGAGGCCGATGCCGTGTTCCACAGCCCGGCCGACCTGGTGGATTTGACATCGCGCCTGACGCAGCACGCCCCCGGTGCCAGCGGCGACCGCACGCTGACGCTGCGCCAGGTGGGCAACGCCCGCGCCCACAACCTGCAAATCCTGCAAGAGCGCTACGCCCCCGGGGCCGACACCGGTGTGGACATGCTGGAGCATGAATCGCACGAGGGCGGCATTGTGCTCAGCGGAGAGATCGAGCTCACGGTGGGCGCGCAAGTGCGGGTGCTGAAGGCAGGCGATGCCTACTTGTTCGACAGTAGCCTGCCGCACCGTTTTCGCAATACCGGTGACAGCGTGGTCGAGATCGTCTCGGCCTGCACGCCGCCGTATCTGTAGGATGCTATTGAATAAATAGCTGCTTGCGCCGATGGAATGGGCGTGAAGTGCCGATTTAACTGTAAGTTTTGCAAGGCGGTACTGTGCGGGTATCCATTTTTTGAATGGAATTTTTGTGCACTATCATGGTGTGCATGCTTGGAGGCCATGGGTCCATGGAATGCTTGTAGCAGGCCCTGTATAGGGCTATAAGTAACTTTATGTGACGGATTGGAGGCCATGATGCATGTGCACAAAACGCCTTTTCTTCTCTCGCGCACCGGGCAGTTGTGCCCCTGGTTGATGGGCGGCGCAGGCCGCTTGCGAAGGGTGACCGGATGATCCCGGCCTCTACCGATACGCTCTGGGCGTTGAACCCGGATGCGGTGTTGGCAATTTCGTCGACCGCAGAGGTTTTGAACTGGAACCCTGCGGCCGAAACCATTTTTGGCTACAGCGAACGTGAGGCTTTGGGGCGTTCGGTCTTTGATTTGATTGTTCCGCATGACCGCGCCGAGGAGGAACTGCGTTTCCAGGCCGAGGCGTTGCGCCGGGGCGTGGTGGTGTACGAGGCGGTGCGCCGCCGTAAAGACGGCACCTTGGTGCACATCAGCATCTCTACCAAGGCGGTCAACGATGCCCAGGGCCAGTTCGCCTACTTTTTGTCCAACAAAAAGGACGTGACCCACCTGAAGGTGTTGCGCGATGCCAAGCTGGTGGAAGCCCGGTTCCACGATTTGCTGGAGTCCACGCCGGATGCCATCGTGATGGTCAACGTCACAGGGCGGATCGTGCTGGTCAACTCCCAGGCCGAGAAGCTTTTTGGACACGACCGGACAGAACTGCTGGGCCAGCCGATCGAGGTGCTTCTGCCCAAGCGTTTTCGTGCGGCCCATGTGGGCCACCGCAGTGATTTTCTGGAGCAGCCCCGTACCCGCACCATGGGGGCCGGGCTGGAACTGTATGGGTTGCGCAAGGGCGGGGCCGAGTTTCCAGTCGAGATCAGCCTGAGTCCCATCGCCACCGAAGAGGGCACGATGGTGATGAGCGCCATCCGCGACATCACCGACCGCAAGAAGGCCGACCAAAAGTTCAAGGACCTGCTGGAGTCGGCGCCGGACGCGATGGTCATCGTCAACCGCGACGGCACCATGGTGCTGGTCAACTCGCAGGCGGTAAAGCTGTTTGGCTGGAGCCGGGAAGAGTTGCTGGGCGAGAAGATCGAGATTCTGGTGCCCGCGCGTTTTCGCCACCAGCACCCGGGCCACCGGGGCGGCTTTTTTACCCAACCGCGCGCCCGTTCGATGGGGGCGGGGCTGGACCTGTTTGGGCAGCGCAAGGACGGCACGGAGTTTCCGGTGGAGATCAGCCTGAGCCCGCTGGAGACGGAGGACGGGCTGTTTGTGTCCAGCGCCATCCGCGACGTGACCGAGCGCAAACGTTTTGAGCAAACCCTGCACGATAAAAACCGCGAGCTGGAGACTGCCGCTTTGGTCAAGGACCGGTTTTTTGCCAGCATGTCGCATGAGTTGCGCACGCCATTGAATTCCATCATCGGCTTTACCGGTACGCTGCGCATGCAGTTGCCCGGCCCGCTCAACGAAGAGCAGGACAAGCAGCTGCGTATCGTGCAAACCAGCGCCCGCCACCTGTTGTCACTGATCAACGACCTGCTCGATCTGGCCAAGCTGGGGGCCAACAAATTCGACCCTTCCCGCGAGCCGGTGGACTGCCAGGCCCTGCTCGAAGAGGTGGCTGCCGCCCTGCGGCCCGAGGCCGAAAACAAGGGGTTGGAGTTCACGCTGCGGCTGGCAGCGCGCCCCGTGGTACTGCAAACCGACCGCCGCGCCGTCAGCCAGATCGCCATCAACCTGCTGGGCAACGCCATCAAGTTCACCGAACGCGGACGGGTGTGTCTGCAACTGGAGTGCGGCCCCGGCGGGGAAGGCGATGCCGTGCGCATCAGCGTAGAAGACACGGGCCCGGGCATTCCCGAGGCCGACCAGGGCCGCTTGTTCGAGGCGTTTTCCCGGGTCGAGGCGGCCGACCGGCGCCGGTTCGAAGGCACTGGCCTGGGCCTGCATCTGAGCCGCAAACTGGCCCAGGAGCTGGGCGGCGATATCACCCTGCGCAGCGTGCCGGGACAGGGCAGCATGTTCACCCTGCACCTGCCACTGGAGTAGCGTATGCCCGCACGTATCCTGGTGATCGAAGACGATGAGTTCAGCCGAGAACTCGTCCGCTACCTGCTGGACCGGCAGGGCTACGCCGTGCTGGAGGCTGCCGACGGAAGGGCCGGTCTGGACCTGGCGCTGAACGCGCATCCGGACCTGGTACTTTGTGATTTGCAGATGCCGGTGCTCAATGGGTACGAGGTGGTGCAGCGACTGCGCAGCAATCCGTTGTGGCAGGTAGTGCCGGTGATTGCCGTGACGGCTTTTTCCATGCCCGGTGATCGCGATATTGCGCTGGCAGCAGGCTTTGACAACTACCTGACCAAACCAATTACTCCCGAGATTTTTGTGCAGCAGATCACGGCCTTCCTGCCGCCTGGGTTGCGGGCTGGTAGCCCCCCAGGTGCATAACCCCTACGGACCGGCCCATGGCAAAAATACTGGTTGTTGACGATCTGGCGGAGAACCGGGAACTGCTGGTGGCACTGATTCGCCACGGCGGCCACCAGCCGCTGGAAGCCGCCGACGGTGCCCAGGGGCTGGCACTGGTGCGTACTGCGCGCCCGGATCTGGTGATCTCCGACATTCTGATGCCCACCATGGACGGCTACGAGTTCGTGCGCCAGTTGCGTGCCGACCCCGTGTGCGCGGCCACCGAGGTTATTTTTTACACCGCGCACTACCTGGAGCGCGAAGCCCGCAACCTGGCCAAGACCTGCGGCGTGTTACGGGTGCTGGTCAAGCCCTGCGAGCCTGACGAGATCCTGCTGGCGATAGCCCAGTCCCTGGCGCACATACCTGTGTCCCAGCCGTTGAGCGTGCCGGACACACTGGAGTTTGACCGCGCCCACATGCGGCTGATGAGCGATAAGTTGTCGGAAAAACTGGAGGACCTGCGCGGCACCAACCGGCGCCTGGCGGCGCTGACCGATCTGAACTTGCACCTGGCATCGGAGCACGACCCGCTGGTGCTGCTCGACAAGGTCTGCCGGGGTGCCCGTGACCTGATGGGCGCGAAATACGTGCTGCTCTGTGTGCAGGGAAAGTACCAGGCCGAGCCGGTGTTTTTTACCAGTGGCATCGATGCTGCGGTGGTGAAAACGCTGCAGCGTCCGGCCATCGACCACGGTGTGCTGGGCGAGGTGCGGGCCCAGCGCCGCCCGCGCCGCACCCGCTGTGCCGACGGCGACCCCACCACGGTGGGCCTGCCGAAGGGCTACCCGCCGCTGTACGCCAGCCTGGTGGTGCCGGTGGTCTCCTTGTCGTATGCCTACGGTTGGATGTGCCTGGTGGACAAGCTGGGCGCGGTCGATTTCAGCGACGAAGACGAGCAGATCGTGGCCATTCTGGCGGCGCAGGTGGGCCGTATTTTTGAGAACGGCAGCCTCTACAAAGAGGTGCGGGTGCACGCCGAGCAACTGCAGGCCGAAGTGGCCGAGCGCAAGCGGTCGGCAGAGGCACTGGCAGAAAGTAACCGGCGCTTTAGCGACATGCTGGGCCACCTGGAACTGGTGTCCCAGATGCTGGACTGCGAGGGGCGGGTCACCTACTGCAACGACTACCTGCTGCGCCTCACTGGCTGGCAGCGGGAGGAGGTCATGGGCCGCGAGTTTTTCGGCGTTTTTGCAGCGCATGCACCGCAGGCCGCACGCGAACGGTTTGCGGCGCTGCTGGCCAACCAGCCGGGCATGACCCATTTTGAAAGTGAACTCCAGACCCGCCAGGGCAGCCACCGCCTGATCCGCTGGAACCACACTTTGCTGCGCTCGGTGTCTGGCGAGGTGGTGGGCACCGCCAGCATTGGTGAGGACATCACCGACCAGCGGGCGGCTGAGCAACGCATCAAACGGCTCAACCGCGTGTACGCGGTGCTCAGCGGCATCAATGCGCTGATTGTGCGGGTGCGCAACCACGAAGAGCTGTTCCAAGAGGCCTGCCGGATTGCCGTGGAACTGGGGCAGTTCAAGATGGCCTGGATTGGGGTCACCGATTGGGATGCGCTGCGGATCCTGCCCATCGCCTCGGCGGGCGTGGAGCCGGAGTTTCTCGCCTATATCCAGAACAGCTTTTCTCTGCAGGACGGCACGCAGCATGCCAACTCCATGACGGTACGGGCCATCAAGGGCAAGAAGCCCCTGGTGCTCAACGACATGAAGGACTTCTCTGGCAGCCAGTACCTGAAGGCGCATATGGACCAGGGCATTTGCGCCATGGCCATCCTGCCCTTGCTGGTGGGCGACACCGTGGTGGGGGTGCTGGCGCTGTACGCTGATGAAGCGGGCTTTTTCGACGACGAAGAGATGACGCTGCTGACCGAGCTGGCGGGCGACATTGGTTTTGCCCTGGACCACATCGAAAAGGCCGACAAGCTCAACTACCTGGCCTACTACGACGAAATCACCGGCCTGCCCAACCGCACGCTGTTTCTGGAACAGATGAGCCAGCAGCTGCGCATGTTCGATGGGGGCCGCAGCAGCCTGGCGCTGGCCTTGGTCGATGTCGAACGTTTCCGGGCCATCAACGATACCTTGGGCCGGGCGGCCGGTGACGACTTGCTCAAGCAACTGGCGCAACGCATCCGTGCAGGTAGCGTGCCCCTGGAGGCGGCAGCGCGTGTGGGGGTGAATTGTTTTGGTGCGGTTCTGCAGGGGCCGCGTGATGTGGCGCGGGTGGCGTTGGAGCTGGAGCAGCTGCTGCGCGATTGTTTTGCCAAGCCGTACGTGTTGCAGGGCTCGCAGCTGCGTATTGCGGGCAAGATTGGTGTGGTGTTGTATCCGCTCGACGGCGAGGACGCTGAAACCCTGCTGCGCAATGCCGAGTCCGCCCTGAAGCGGGCCAAGGGCTCGGCCGAGCAGCTGATGTTTTACGCCCCCGAGATGGACACCCGGGTGGCCGCTGCGCTGGATCTGGAAAGCCGCCTGCGTACCGCTTTGGACCTGGAGCAGTTTGTGCTGCACTACCAGCCCAAGGTGGATCTGGATACCGGCAAAGTCACCAGCGCCGAAGCCCTGATACGCTGGAATGACCCGAAAAACGGTTTGGTAGCGCCAGGGCATTTCATCCCGGTTCTGGAGGAGACGGGTCTGATCTATGAGGTCGGTCTGTGGGCCTTGCGCAAGGCGCTGGAAGACCACCAGCGCTGGCGGGCCGCAGGCCTGGAGCCGGTGCGGATTGCCGTTAACGTGTCGGCACTGCAACTGCGCCACCGCAACTTCGTGTCCGCTCTGGAGCAGGTGATCGGTAGCGACCCGCACGCAGCGCAGGGCCTGGAGCTGGAGATCACCGAGAGCCTGATCATGGAAGACGTACAGCGCAGCAGCGCCAGCCTGCTGGCCATCCGCGCCATGGGGCTGACCATCGCCATCGACGACTTCGGTACCGGCTACTCGTCGCTGGGCCAGTTGTCGCGTTTGCCGGTAGACACCCTGAAGATCGACCGTACTTTCGTGGTGGAGATGGTCACCGGCCCGCGCGGGCTGTCCCTGGTGTCCACCATCATCAATCTGGCCCACGCATTCAAGCTCAAGGTGGTGGCCGAAGGCGTGGAAACCGAGGAGCAATCGCGCCTGCTGCGGTTGATGGGCTGCGATGAAATGCAGGGTTTTCTGTTCAGCCGCCCGGTGCCTGTCGGTGTGTTCGAGAAAAGCTTCTTACTGCCGGCGCGGGCGGCATAGATGGCGGCCCGGCGGAGGCACAAATCTCGGTGCAGCTCACTGGGTGAAGTAGTCCTCTTTACGGGGTACCTTGGAACGGGATAGCCGTGCCGACGCGGTGCGGTTGTAGTGGCGCTGCAGCACATCGCACAGGATCCAGCTCAGGGCGAGGGTGCCAATCCACAGCGCTGCATAGCGCAGTTCAGCGGGCAGCGCGTCTAGCCCCGTGCCTGCGATGGCGGCATGGAGCAACTGCAGAAAAACGCGGTGCGCCACAAAGGTGGCCAAGGCGAACTTGCCGATCTGCGCGACCGCAGACACCAGTGGCTTGGGCCCCAAGCGCGCCAACATGCCGGCGCAGAGAAATACCCAGGCAAATTTGCCCACGGGCCCAAAGGTACTGCGAAAAACGCTCCAGGGCAGGGCAGGGGCTGCAAAGCTGGAGGCAAATACGCACAGCTGCAACAGCAAGAGCAAGGCGATGCCGTACAACCACACCGGTTCGTTCTGCTGCCGGTAGACACCCAACCAGCAGCCCAGGCAGCCATTCAATACAAAGGGCAGCACGGGAAATCCGCCCAGGCCTTCGGTCAGGAAAAATCGTACCGCCCCATGGTGGGCATACACCGATGCCGATAGCCACTGCACCGACACCGCCACCGCGATGTGCGCCAGAACCAGGGTTGCCAGGGTCTGGTAAGGCCAGGCGCGGCACAGGCGCAGCACGGCCGGTGCACACAGCAGAACCAGCGCGGTAGGCAGCAATACGCCTGAAATCGACCATGGTGTTGTCAGCGTGACGAACCCGGTCCACCAGCCCCAGGTCAAGGCAGGCGAGAGGTCGCCATGCTGGGCCAGTACACCCATCGCAAAAATGCTGTTGGAGAGCACCATGACCGCCAAGATCACAGCACTGCGGCGGCGCAGCAGGGGCTTTTGCAGGGCGGGCGGATGGCGTACCGAGAATATCCACCCGATCCCGTACCCGGATAAAACCACATACACCACAGTGGCCCAGCCATTGGGTAGCCAGAAGTCGCTCAGCAGCCAGTGGGTGCCGTCCAAGCCGGCCAGCGTCAACGCGTGGGTGTTTGCCATCAGGACAAATAGCAACCCGCGAAATACGTCCAGCGTTTTGGATCTTTGTGTAGCCATCTGATTATGTCCGTCGATCACGGCACCATTCACAGCGCTCCCTGCACGCAATGCCCTGCCAGCCTCAATGAATACCTTCGCCCCTCTTGGTCAGCAGAGTCGAATATGGAGAAGGGATTAACTTTAATGGGATGGGCAAAAGGGATGTTAAGTATGGTTGGAAAATGCAAATAAATGCTTCGGATAAATACGGGGGTATTTGTAGATCCACAGATATCGATATCCCCTCTACGCCACCACGCAAGGAGAAATAGGGACTGGGTGACAATGGCTTTTAATTTACTTTTGGTCACACGCAATGCAGCCCACTGCCATCCAGATTGCTGCTGCTGTCCTGTTCGGACTGGCACTGCTGCACACTTTTGCCGCCAAGTGGTTTGAAACCCTGGCCCACCGGCATCCGCGCCACGCGGATTTGTTCCACATCCTGGGCGAGGTCGAGGTGGTGTTTGGCCTGTGGGCTTTGGTGCTGGTGGTGGTGATGGCGGTGCTGGGTAGCGGGGCGCAAGCTCTGGACTACGCCGAGTCGCGCCAGTACACCGAGCCGCTGTTTGTGTTTGTGGTGATGGTGGTGGCTGCCTCGCGCCCGGTGCTGGAACTGGTGCAGCAGTGGCTCACCGCTGTGGCTCGCGTAGTGCCGCTACCCACCCCCCTGGCCATGGCTTGGCTGGGCTTGGCCCTGGTGCCGCTGCTGGGATCGCTGATCACTGAACCGGCGGCCATGACGCTGGCGGCGCTGATCCTGGCCCCACTGGTGTTTCGCCCCGGCCTGCCCGAGTGGCTCAAGTACGCCGCACTGGGGGTGCTGTTCGTGAACGTGTCGGTAGGCGGCACGCTGACCTCGTACGCTGCACCGCCGGTGCTGATGGTGGCGTCCGTCTGGGGCTGGGATAGCGCTTTTATGGCCCGTACTTTTGGCTGGCGTGCCAGCATCGCGGTGCTTGTCAATGCCAGCGTGGTGGTGGCGTTGCTGAGCCCTTACCTGAAGGAATCGGCTACTGCCAAGCCCACAGCAACGCCGCCTGTGCCCCTGGTGGTGAGCCTGATCCACCTGGCGTTTTTGGCTGGGGTGGTGGTGTTTGCCCACCACCCGGTGGTATTTACCGGGCTGTTTCTGTTCTTTATTGGCTACACCGAAGCCTACAAGCGGCACCAGAGCCCGCTGATTCTGAAAGAAGGCCTGCTGGTGGGCTTTTTTCTGGCCGGGCTGGTGGTGCTGGGCGGCATGCAGCAGTGGTGGCTGCAGCCCATCGTCTCCAGCCTGGCCCCCACGGCGCTGTTTTTTGGCGCGCTGGGCCTGACAGCGTTGACCGATAACGCAGCGCTGACCTACCTGGGCTCGCTGATCGAGGGCATCAGCGACCCGGCCAAGTACATGCTGGTGGCCGGTGCCGTGGCGGGCGGTGGCCTGACGGTGATTGCCAACGCGCCGAATCCTGCCGGGGTGGCGCTGCTGCGCAAGGGGTTTAACGACGAGTCGATCGGCGCGCTAGGCCTGCTGGCTGGGGCGGCCCTGCCCACGGTGGTGGCAGGAGGCTTGTTTCTGCTATAAATAATATAGCTATCACCGCTTATGAGGTGAGCGCAGGACCCTGTTTTTTCTTGAATTTTTGCTCTAGGTGTATTTGTGAGTTGATGTAAGTCTAGATAGCATATGTAATGTTTGGACTTACCCAACGAGGTGGATGTGATGAGCCTTTCTTCTTTTGCCCGCCGCAAGCTGTTTCGCGGGGGCGTGGCTGCCGCTCTGGCGCTGGTCGTGGGGCCGGTTGCGGCCCAGCAGATGCTGCAGATCGGGCGTGTGGACTTTCCGTCGCCGTTATCGGACATTGCTGAAGCGGTGGTCAGAGAAGCGATCAAGCGCAGTGGCTTGCAGGCCGAGTACAAGCGTATGCCGCTGTTGCGCTCGGTGGCCATGGCGAACGAGGGCAGTCTCGACGGCGAGTTGATGCGCATCGTCGATGTGGGGAAAAATTTCCCCGATCTGGTGCTGGTGCCCACGCCGGTGGTGATGGCCGACGTGGCCCTCTACAGCATGGATGAAGCGGTCGCCAAGCTGCCCCGTGCCGAGCAGCGCAAGCGCAAGGTGGGGCTGACGCGGGGCACGCTGATGCTGGTCAAGCACAGCCAGGGCATGGACGTGATCGACACCCAATCCATCAGCACCGCCTTCGAGATGCTGGCGAACCGGCGCTTTGATATGACCATGCTGATCTTCCTGGATGCCGAGCCGGAAATTGCCCGCAAAGGTATCAAAGATGTGTACCGCCGCCCGCACTACTGGGCCAGCGAGCCCTTGTATTTCTACCTGAACAAAAAGCACGCCGCGCTGGTGCCCAGAATCGATGCCGCCCTGGTGGGAATGCAAAAAGAGGGAGTGATTAAAAAGATATTCCGCGACAAACTGGCCGAGCTGGCTATTGCACCGTTGCTGCCCGCGGACTGACCTGGGCAAACGGCGGGCATATGCAGGGCAAGCCATCCATCCGACTCCGCTTTGTCGTCCTGTTTGTATTGATCGTCTCGCTGGGGCTAGGGGCTTTTGGCTTCTGGAATTACCTGACCCGCAAGCACGAAAAAGAGACCGAGCTGGCCTTGCGGCTGGGCCATATCGAGGCGCGCATCCAAACCAGCTTGCCGATTGCCATTTGGCAGTTCAACCGCGAGCAGATCATCAACATCGTGCGCTCCGAGTTGAACGACCCCGTCGTCACCGGCATCACTATCCGCTATGGCAACAAGCAGGCTTTCGGCTTGCAGCGCGTCAACGGTGCGCTGGTAGGTTTGGAGGGGGTGCTGAAGGCCGACATCACGCGCCAGTTCGACGTGTTTTACGAACCCGGTGAGCCCAAGGTGGGCACGGTGGCCATTTACGCTTCAGAGCGTGGCATCCGCGAGAGCTTGCAAAACGACCTGGTGCAGTTGGTGCTGCAGATCCTGACCATCAACTGCATGATCGTGGCCGCGCTGTACGCCATCGTTACCAAGCAGGTGCTCAGCCCGCTGGGCAAGATCCGCGACGCGCTGGACGCCATTGCCTCCAGCGGCAGCAACCTGCAGCGGCACTTGCCGCCTGCCGACACCCGGGAATTCCAGGCGGTGATCGACAACGTGAACCGCTACATCGACAAGCTGCAGACCCTGATGGGCGGCACCATCGAGCGGGTGCACGCCACCATCCAGCGCATCGCCGATGGCGACCTGGGCTCGGCCATCCATACCGAGCAGGCGCAGGGCGACAGTGTGCTGCACCGGCTGGTACAAATGCGTGACAAGCTCAGCGCCGTCCAGCTCTCTCAGCAACACGTCCAGGCCCAGTTGCAGGCGGCCAACGAGCGGGCCAACCAGGCGCTCACGCTGACCCAGTCGGGCGAGTGGTATATCCGCGCCGACCAACCTGACTGGCTGGTGTCTTCCGAGCGCAACGCCGTGCTGTGCGGCGAACTGCCTGGCGCATTGGAGTGGCGGCTGGCGCTGTCCGAGGTCTGGCAGCGCATCGACCTGGCAGACCCGGTGCTGCTGTCCCGGTTTCGCCAGCAGTTCATCGATGCCCTGTCGGGGCGGCTGGACGCGTTCGAGATGACCTACCCCTTGCGCCGCCCCATCGATGGGCGGCAGATCTGGCTGCGCACCCTGGTACAGGCCGAAACCCGCCCCGATGGCCGCGTGGCGCAATTGTTCGGTGTGAACCAGGACATCACCGCCCTCAAAGAGGCCGAACTTGCGATCCGCCAGGCCCAAAAAGCCGCCGAAGAGGCCAACCAGGCCAAGTCGGATTTTCTGGCCAACATGAGCCATGAAATCCGCACCCCCATGAACGCCATCATTGGCATGTCCGGTCTGGCGCTGGCAGGCGAACTCAGCCCGCGCCAAGCCAACTACATCCAAAAGGTCCATGCCGCCGCCAAGAACCTGATGGGCATCATCAACGACATCCTCGACTTCTCCAAGATCGAGGCCGGCAAGATGGGCATAGAGTCCACCCCGTTTGCGCTGGACGAGGTGCTCACCACCTTGTCCAACGTGGTGGGCGAAAAGGCCCACAGCAAAGGCCTGGTACTGCGGGTGCAGCCCGCCGCCGATATCCCCCCCGTGCTGCAAGGCGACCCGCTGCGCCTGGGCCAGGTGCTGCTGAACCTGGTGGGCAACGCCATCAAATTCACCGAACGCGGCGAGATCGTGGTGGCGGTGCGCCGCCTGGCCCCGGACGACCCGCTGTGGACGGCCACCGGCGAGCAGGTGACGCTGCACTTTGCCGTCACCGACGCAGGCATCGGCCTCACGCCCGAGCAGCAGGGCAAGCTGTTCAATGCCTTTACCCAGGCCGATTCGTCCACCTCGCGGCGTTTTGGTGGCACCGGGCTGGGGCTGACCATTTCCAAAACCCTGGTCCACCTGATGGGCGGAACGATTGGTGTGCACAGCACCGCCGGGGAGGGCAGCACGTTTTATTTCACCGTCAACATGGCCCCGGCCCAGCTGCAGAGCCGGGCCATAACGGGGGCTGAACCTGGCGGCGATCCGGCGCAGAGCCTGGTCGGCCTGAAGCTGCTGCTGGTGGAGGACAACGAAGTCAACCAGGAGCTGGCGCTGGACCTGTTGACCAGCGCGGGCATCGTGGTGGACATCGCCAGCAACGGCCAGGAAGCCGTGGACAAGGTCAACCAGACACCCCCGGACGCAGCGTTTGATGCCGTGCTGATGGACTGCCAAATGCCGGTGATGGACGGCTTTGCCGCCACCCGCCTGCTGCGCCAGGATCCGCGCTGGGCCCAGCTACCCATCATCGCCATGACGGCCAATGCCATGAGCGGCGACCGCGACAAAGTACTGGCCGTGGGCATGAATGACCACATCGGCAAGCCGCTGGATGTTGCGGTGATGTTTGCCACCATCGCCCGCTGGGTGGCCCCCAAGGCCGATCGCCAGCCGGTGCGCGCCGTGACCGTGGCCCCCGCAGAGACCGCCGACCCCACGCCGCGATTCCAGAGCCTGGACCGCGTGCCGGGTCTGGACTGGGCCGCCGGGCTGCGGGTCGCGGGGGGCAAGGCCGATCTGTACGCCCGCATGCTGCTGCGGTTTGCGGCCACCCAGCGCGATTTCACCGCCCAGTTCGACCAGCTGTGCACCGACCTGTCCAGCCCCGCCCGGCAGCAAGCCCTGGAGCGGCATGTCCATACCCTCAAAGGGCTGGCGGGCAACGTCGGCGCGCAGCACCTGCAGCGTGTCGCCCACAGCCTGGAGCTGGCGTGTGGCGCAACGCCGCTCCCCTCGGCGGCATTGCCGGAACTGCGTGGCGCGGTGGATGCGGCCTTGCAGACGGTGGTGGCCGGCATCGATGCCTGGAACCAGGCTGCCGCTGCGGCCCCTGCCGTGGCCCCGGCTTCCAGCCAGGCCCTGCCACCCGAAGTGCTACCCCTGTTGGCACAACTGGAGCGCCTGGTACACGACAGCGATGCCCAGGCGCTGGAGGAGGCCGACCGCTGTGCCACACTGCTGGTGGGCACCCCCTGGCATCCGGCCATGGCCCGGTTGCTGGCCGACCTGCAAAATTTTGATTTCGATGCCGCCGCCGAGGCCCTGGACCGGTTCCAATCGGCCATCGCGGAAGTTTGAACCACCCCACGCCATGTCTACCCTGCGCCCCTTTACTGCTGCCCTGGTGCTGCTGCTTGCCCTGGGCGGTTGCTCCACCGCCCCGCCTTCCCGGCCATCCCTGGCGGCACCGTCCCGGCTCTCGGTGGACGAGGCCAACGACGTCACCTTGCGCGCCATCAGCCTGGTGGGTACGCCCTACCGTTACGGCGGCAACACGCCTGCTTCGGGGTTTGACTGCAGCGGCTTGATTGGCTACGTGTACCAGTCCCAGGCCGGCCTACCCACCCCGCGCACCGTCGCTGCGCTGGTCAATTGGGGCCAGGCCGTGCCCCTGGATGCCGTGCGCACCGGCGACCTGGTGGTCTTCGCCCCACGCGGTACCGCCAGCCATGCGGGCATTTACGTGGGCGAGGGCCGGTTTGTGCATGCGCCTTCATCGGGCGGGGTGGTGCGGCTGGACCTGCTGGCATCGGCGTACTGGGCCAAGCAGCCGGTGTCGTTCCGGCGACCTTGACGTTTGCCAGTGGGTAACCCCACGCCAAATTCTGTAACCACCCGTTCCTACAATCGCCCCCATGCGAAAAATGAAGCGATGGATGTGGGGACTGGTGGCAGCAGGCGTGCTAGGTGGTGGTGCGTGGTGGTGGACCCAGAACCGGGTGGCAGACCAGCCCGTATACCGCACCGGCACCCTGGCACGTGGCCCGCTGCTGGCCACGGTGGCCGCCAGCGGGGCAGTGAATCCGGTGACCCAGGTATCGGTGGGTACCCAGGTGTCGGGGCAGATCAAGGAGCTGTACGCCGACTTCAACGACGAGGTCAAGGCCGGGCAGCTTATCGCCATGCTGGACCCAGAAACTTTCGAGTACCGCGTGCGCTCGGCCCAGGCTGATGTGGACGCAGCCCGTGCCGCTGTGCTCACCGCCCAGGCCAACGTGGCGGCCAGCCGCGCGGCCATCTCCAAAGCCCAGGTCGACCTGGCCGAGGCCCAGCGCGATTTCGAGCGCAAGCGCGACCTGGCCGAGAAACAGTTCATCGCCCAAAGCGAGGTGGACCGCACCCGCGCCCTGGTCAACACCAGCGGCGAACTGCTCAAGCTGGCGCAGGCGCAGCTCAGCGTGACCGAGGCGCAAACCAAAACCGTGCAGGCCAATGTGGCGCAGCGCGAGGCGGTGCTGGGCCAGGCCCGCATCGACCTGGGCCGCACCCGCATCACCTCGCCGGTGAACGGCATCGTCATCAAGCGGGCCATCGAGCGCGGCCAGACGGTGGCCGCCAGCCTGCAGTCGCCCGAGCTGTTTGTGATTGCCCAAAACCTGCGCGATATGCAGGTGGATGCCAGCATCGACGAGAGCGACGTGGGCCGCATCCAGCTGGGGCAAAAGGCCAACTTCACGGTGGATGCCTTCCCCGGCCAGACCTTCGAGGGCGAGGTGCGCCAGGTGCGCAAGGCGGCGCTGAACGTGGCCAATGTGGTGACCTACGTGGCGGTGGTGCGTTTTGCCAATGCCGATGGCCGCCTGCTGCCGGGCATGACGGCCAATGTGCGTATCGTCACCGACACCCGCCAGGACGTGCTCAAAGTGCCCAACGCTGCGCTGCGCATGCGTATAGCCGAACCTGCCGATGCTACAAAAAAAGTAGCTGCTACCGCCAATGCTGCCTGCACAAACGGCACTATTTCTATAAATTCTGCGCGCCGGGGCCGGATCTACCTGCTCGACGCGGCGGGCCAGCCCGTGGCTACCCCTGTCTGCCTGGGCATCACCGACGGCAGCAGCACCGAGCTGCTCAGCCCCGACGCGGCGTGGCAGGACGGTACCGCGATCGTCACCGGCAACCCGCTGGCCGGAGCCCCCCGCGCCAGCGCACCCAGGTTGCCGTTCTGATGCCAAGCCCTGCAGCCCAACCCGCCCGTTGCTCCATGGCGGTGTTTGCCCACAACGAGGCCCCGCGCATCGCCGCCACCCTGCGCAGCATCGAGGCCGCGGCCCAAGGCATGGCCGTCGAAGTGGTGGTGCTGGCCAATGGCTGCCAGGACGGCACCGCGCAGGCGGTGCGCGGTCTGATGGCGGCATCCCCCCATGTGCGCGTGGTCGAGATCGCGATGGCCGACAAGGCCAACGCCTGGAACACCTACGTGCACACCGTCGCCACCACGCCCACGCTGCATGTGTTTGTAGACGGTGACGTGCAGGTCGCCCCCGGTGCCCTGCGGGCGCTGGCCCAGCGTTTGGAGCAGGTGCCTGAGGCCCATGCCGTGGGCGGCTTGCCTACCACCGGTCGCGACCGCGCGGGCTGGAGCCAGCGCATGCTGAGCCAGGGCACGCTGGCGGGCGGGCTGTACGCGCTGCGCGGCAGCTTTGTGCAGACACTGCGCCAGCGCGGCATCCGCCTGCCGCTGGGCCTGGTGGGCGAAGACTGGCTGGTGTCCTTGTGGGCAGGCCGCGACCTGCAGCCCATCGCCATGGCGGTGGGGGGCCGTGACCACGTGGTGTTTGCCCCGGAGGCGGGGTTTGCGTTTCGCTCGCTCAGCCCCTGGCGGCTGCGCGACTACCGCACGTACCTGCGCCGCCTGTGGCGTTATGCCCAGCGCGGCGTGCAGTATGAAATGGTGTGGCAGTGGCTGCGACTGCGGCTGCCGGAGTCGTTACCGCCGGATGTGCAGTCCCTGTACGCCCAGGCCCCCACGCCGTCGCGCCTGCTGTGGACCGGCTCGGTCTTTGGCTCGCTGCTGCGCTGCCTGGCGGTGCAAAAAGTGCGCCGAGTGCGTCGGAGGCCAAACTGATGCCGGTAGTGCACGCCCAGGCCCTGGTGAAGAGCTACGCCATGGGTGGTGACGTGGTGCATGCCCTGCGCGGCGTGTCGCTGGAGATTGCCGAGGGCGACTTCGTGGCCATCATGGGCACCTCGGGCTCGGGCAAGTCCACGCTGATGAACATTCTGGGTTGCCTCGACACGCCCAGCGGCGGCCGCTACACCCTGGCGGGCGAGGCGGTGCAGGGCCTGGATGCCGATGCCCTGGCCCAGGTGCGCAACCGCCGCATCGGCTTTGTGTTCCAGCAGTTCAACCTGCTGCCGCGCGCCAGTGCGCTGGAGAATGTGGAGCTGCCCCTGGTCTACGCCGGGGTGGCGGCAGAGCAGCGCCGGGCACGGGCCAGCGCCGCCTTGCAGCGCGTGGGTTTGGGCGACCGCATGCACCACACGCCCGCCGAGCTGTCGGGCGGGCAGCAGCAGCGGGTGGCGATTGCGCGTGCCCTGGTGAACCAGCCGCAGCTCATCCTGGCCGACGAGCCCACCGGCGCGCTGGACAGCCAGACCTCCGAGGAGGTGATGCAGCTGCTGGCCGACCTGAACGCCCAGGGCATCACCGTGGTGCTGGTCACCCACGAGTCGGACATTGCGGCCTGGGCGCGGCGCAAGATCGTCTTCAAGGATGGGCAGATCGTGGAAGACTCGGGCGTGGCCGCGCCCGCAGCGCCGGCCCAGGACGGGCGGCAGTCGCACCAGGGCCATGCGCGCATGAACGGCCTGGCCGCGCTGCGCAGTGCCTGGCGGGCGCTGGCATCGAACGCACTGCGCAGCATGCTGACCATGCTGGGCATCATCATCGGCGTGGCGGCGGTCATCACCATGGTGGCGGTAGGGCAGGGCGCCACCAACCGGGTGCAGGAGCAGATGAAGGGCCTGGGCTCCAACATCATGCTGGTGCTGCCCGGCGGGGCCACGGCGGCAGGCGTGCGCCAGGGCGCGCAGACCCGCAGCCGCCTGACCGAAGAAGATGCCACCGCCATCCAGGTCGAGGTGCCCGAGGTACAGGTGGCCGCACCATCCTCGCGCACCACCGCCCAGGTGGTGGCCAACAACGCCAACTGGAGCACCACCATCTTTGGCACCAACAACGACTACCTGGAAGCCCGCGAATGGCCGCTGGCCGCAGGCCGGGCCTTTGAAGAGGCCGAAGTGCAAGGTTCGGCCAAGGTGGCGCTGATCGGCAGTACCGTGGCGCAGGAGCTGTTTGGCGATGCCGACCCCATCGACCAGACGGTGCGGGTGCGAACCGTGCCGGTCAAGATCGTCGGCGTGCTGGCCCGCAAGGGGCAAAACTCCATGGGCCAGGACCAGGACGATGTTCTGGTGCTGCCCATATCCACCTTCCGCAACCGGCTGCAGGGCGGCTCGCCGGGCAACGTGAAACGGGTTTGGGCCATCAACGTGAAAGTGCGCGAAGGCCAGAGCATGCAGGTAGCCGAAGAGAACATCCGCGAACTGCTGCGCCAGCGCTTCAAGGTGGAAGCCAGCGCCGACGACACCTTCACCCTGCGCAACCTCAGCGAGATCCTGGAGGCGCAAGAGCAGTCCAGCCGCACCATGACCCTGCTGCTGGCGGCGGTGGCGGGCATCAGCCTGCTGATTGGCGGCATTGGCATCATGAACATCATGCTGGTCAGCGTGACCGAGCGCACCCGCGAAATCGGCCTGCGCATGGCGGTGGGCGCGCGCGGGCGCGATATCCTGGCGCAGTTCTTGGTCGAGGCCCTTACTTTGAGCTTGCTGGGTGGCGCGGCAGGCGTGCTGCTGGGGGCGCTGGCCACCTGGGCGGTGGGCCAATGGGCGGGCTGGCAAGTGAGTATGGCGCTGTCGTCGATTGCGCTGGCCGTGGGGTTTTCGGCGGCGGTAGGGGTGTTTTTCGGCTTTTACCCGGCGCGGCGGGCATCGCAGTTACAGCCGATTACGGCATTGCGGCATGCGTGACGGGTACAGTCCATTTCAATTTCAGGAGATAGGTATGGGACATACATGGAACAGGCTGGGCCTGCTGGCGGCGGCGGGTGTAGTGGCCAGTTGCGGCGGCGGTGGCGGTGACAGTGGCGGCGGTGGGGCAGTGTGCCCGGCGGTCAGCACCGTAACCGCCAAGTCCGCCGCGGTGGACGCGCCCGTACAAGCCGAGTCGCTGCGGCAGACGGCGGGCACCGCCGCGTCGGCTCTGCAGCCGCACTCCGGGCCGCTGGTGCGGGCCCGTGCGATTGCCCTGGGTGAGGTGGCCCAGGCCAAGGTAGCAGCGGTCAAGCCCCTGCTGGCGCAGCGGGGCGTGCCGCAGCAGATCGGCCTGCCGCGCGATGTGGCCGCCACCGGTACCGTCGCCAGCACCACGGCCTTGCTGCAATGGCAGGCCACGGCGGCGGGGGGCAAGGTGGCCGCCATCAGCATTGACTCGGGCCTGGCCGTGGGTCTGCGCCTGGGCGTGCTGGTCAAAAGCCTGCCGGCATCTGCCACGCTGCGGGTCTACGCCCAGGGCGCGGGCAAGGCCTACACCATTGCCGCACAGGACGTGCTGGCCACCCTGGCCCGCAACCGCGCTGCGGGCGACACCAGCGACGAAGGGCGCACCTACTGGGCCCCGGTAGTGGAGGGCACCGAGGCTACGCTGGAGATCGAGCTGCCCGCCCAGGTGTCTACCGCCGGGGTGGAAATCGCCATTCCGCGCGTGTCGCACATGTTCAGCAGCCCGCTGTCAGATACCAAGGCGGGCAACGTGGCCAAGGCGGCCGTGGGTAGTTGCGAAGTGGATACAGCCTGTGAACCCAGCTACGCCACCGAGAGCAATTCCGTAGCCCGCATGAGCTTTGTTGAAAACGGGGTTTCCTATCTCTGTACCGGCACGCTGCTCAACGATGCCACGGGCAGCGGCACGCCATACTTTCTGGGTGCCAACCACTGCATCTCGACCCAGACGGCGGCTTCGACACTAGAAACCTGGTGGTTTTGGCGGGCCAGCACCTGCGGTGGTGCGTCAGGTGATGCCAACTACACCACCCGTATCGGTGGTGCCACCTTGCTGTACGCCAGCACCAGCACCGATACCGCGTTCATGCGCCTGGCCGACACGCCCCCGACCGGCGCGGTATTTGCCGGTTGGTCGGTGGCTGCGCCGGTGCTGGGCAACGCTGTGGCCAGCCTGCACTACCCACAGGGCAGTTGGCAGTCCATCAGCACCGGTGTGCTCAATTCGTTCCTGCGGTGCACGCCGCTCAGCCCGACCTCGCTGGACTTCAGCTGCACGTCCTCGACCCAGGGCAGCAGCAACTTCGTCAACACCTTGTTCACCCGTGGCTCCACCGAAGAGGGCAGCAGCGGTGCCCCGCTGTTTACCACCATCGGCGGTGGCCGTTACCTGGTGGGCCAGTTGTACGGCGGCAGCTCCAGCTGCAGCAACCCGTCGGGCACCAACGCCTACGGCCGCTTCGACGTGGCCTACAACGCGCGCTTGCGCCAGTGGCTGGCGCCGTCCTCTAACTGCCCCTGAGGATTTGCTACTAAATAAAGAGCTGCTCGTGCTTATTCCATAAGCGCTGGTGGCTATTTTTTTATAAATTTCTACCCGCACGGGCAGTTGCGTAGCGGCTACGGGTTTGCCGGTGTTGACAACCGTGGACAGCGCAGGGCGGGCTTTACGAAAGCGGTGGGCCACCCAGTGATAATCGCCCCACATCATTTTTTGGGGAGAGCGTGTGGATACCATTTTGCTGATCAAGGCCGCCATCATGGGCATCGTCGAGGGCCTGACCGAGTTTTTACCGGTGTCCAGCACGGGGCATTTGATTCTGGCGGGCGCGCTGCTCGGCATGGACGATGCCAAAGCCAAGGTTTTTGATATCGCCATCCAGACCGGGGCCATCCTGGCGGTGGTGATGGTGTACTGGCAAAAAATCCGCGACACCGTGCTGGCCCTGCCCACCCAGCCCAATGCCCGCCGCCTGGCGCTGAACGTGCTGATCGGCTTTTTGCCCGCCGTGGTGCTGGGCCTGCTGTTTGGCAAAGTCATCAAGGAGCATCTGTTTACCCCGGTGGTGGTGGCCAGTACTTTCATCATCGGCGGCTTCATCATTTTGTGGGCCGAGAAGCGCGCACCGTCTGCCACCCGGGTGCATAACGTGGACGACATGACCACGCTGGACGCGCTCAAGGTCGGCCTGGTGCAGTGTTTTGCCATGATTCCCGGCACCAGCCGCAGCGGCTCCACCATCATCGGCGGCATGCTGATGGGCTTGTCGCGCACGGCGGCCACCGATTTTTCGTTTTTCCTGGCCATCCCCACGCTGGTTGGAGCAGGGGCCTACAGCCTGTACAAGGAGCGCGCGCTGCTGTCGATGGCCGACGCGCCCATGTTCGCCGTGGGTTTGCTGTTCTCTTTCCTCAGCGCCTGGCTGTGCGTGCGCTGGTTGTTGCGTTACATCTCCACCCACAACTTCGTGCCTTTCGCCTGGTACCGCATCGCCTTCGGCATTGTGGTGCTGGTCACGGCCTGGAGCGGCATGGTGGTGTGGGCAGACTGATGCCTATCCACGCCGTCATTTTTGATGCCGATGGCACGCTGGTCGATAGCGAGGAGCCTGGCATGGACGTGCTGCACGCGCTGGCGGTGGCCCACGGCGTGCAGGTCACCCGTGTTGAGGCGCACCAGCGCTTTCGCGGTGCGCGCATGGCCGACTGCATTGGCTGGATCACGGCGCAGCTGCCCGCCCAGGCGCCGGGTTTTGAAGCCGCCTTGACGGCGCAGGTGCGCCAGCAGTCCGAGATCCGTTTCCGCCAGGGCCTGCAGCCACTGCCGGGCGCGCTGGCCTTGCTGCAAAGTTTGCAAATGCCGTTTTGCGTGGCCACCAACGGCCCGCGCGAAAAAGTCGAGCTGACCCTGGGTCTGACCGGTCTGCGCCATCTGCTGGGCGAGCGTATTTTTTGCGCCTACGAGGTCGGCCATTTCAAGCCCGATCCCGGCCTGTTTCTGCATGCCGCCCAGGCCCTGGGCGTGGCCCCTGCCCACTGCGCGGTGGTGGAAGACAGCCTGCCCGGCCTGCTGGCCGGTTTGGCTGCGGGCATGCAGGTGTTCAGCCTGCACCCGCGCGCGGGCATGGCGGCGGACGTGGCCGAGCGGGTGGTGTTTATTGACGGCCTGGACGACCTTCGCCCGGCGTTCGGTCTGGACTGAGCCTTGAGGCAACGCTGAACAAGCCCCTCGCGGTCTGCGCATCCCTGGCCTCGGGCGGTCTGCATCGTTGCAAATCCTCGCCATAGCCCAAGCTATGTCTGCGGTTTGCGCCTTGCATCCCATCCCGACCCAGGGCGCGCCGCCTCGCGGAGACATATTCAGCGTCGCCCTAAGCATCCCCTATTTGAGGGATGTGGCAACTTCTGATTTGGATTGCAATTGGACTGCAGCGGCCGCCTGGCGGCGGTGGTTGCAAAAGGTCCGCCATGGCGGAGTTTTATGTCCAGATCAACCAGGAGTTGCCATGAAAACCGCTTTGCTTTCAAGCTGCGTGCTGGGGGTGGGCTTGCTCACCGGGTGCGCGAGTTTAGTACCCAATATGCGGGACAGTACGGTGTCCAAGTTCGGCCCTGGCGGGCTGGTGACGCAGCCGATCGAGCAGGTGGATTTGATTTCACTGGTGACCAATGGTGCATCCAAGCAGCAGACCAATGCCACCGAGGCGCTCAAAAAAGAGAACTTTCCCAACGAGTTTGAAGCCGCACTGGCAACGATGCGCGGTCAACTCGACAGCACATCGGGCGTACCCGTCAAAGACCTGAAGTACGAGCGCAACCGTATCCAGGACCGGCTGATCATGGTCTCCAACGACCTGTGTGAAGAGTACAAGACCGTACTCAAGCGCAAACAATCCAATGCCAACTTCTTTTATGGCCTGACTTCGGTATTGGCCGGTGCGGCAGGTAGCGTGGCTGCAGGGGCCCGGGCTGCGGGTAACTGGGCGGCGGTATCGGGTGCGGCCAGCGGCGTGCGCGCCGAGCACAACCAGGACTTCTACGCCGACATGGCCGCCCACGTGATCGCCAAAGGCATTGTGCTCAAGCGCCGCGTGATTGCCGATGCCATGCAGTGCGCCCGGCAGTACGACGAAAAGGACTACTCCGTGGAGCGCGCCATTGCCGACGCGGTGGTCTACCACGGTGCGTGCAGCCTGATCGGAGGCCTGGAGAGCATGGACCATGTGATGTCCACCCTGAACGTCAATGTGGGTACCGATGCGCTGGCTGCGAACCAGTTTTTCAACCCGTATGTCAGCCTCAGAAACAAGCAGCTTTTGGGGGATGGCGCTACGGCAGCTCCAGCCGCCACGCCTGCTTCCGCGCCTGTGAAAGCGGCCTTCTCAGGAAGTACCGAGGTGAATGTGGGCTGTGTGCCACCCAAGTAAGCTCAACCCGCCATATTGCGCAGCGCTGCCTCAATCGCCGCTGCGGTGGCCAGCGGCTTTTCCATGGGGAACAGGTGGCTGCCGTCCAGCATCATGGTGCGGCCCTTGGTGATCTTGGTGGTCAGGCCCATGCCGATCTGGCGCATCTCGGCCGAATGGGTGCCGCCGATGAAGGCCGCCGGGCACCTCAAAGGGGTGCGGCGCAGCAGGCCTTCCAGGTTGTCGGGGAAGCTGTTGTAGATGGCGGTTTCCACTGCGCGGTCGAAGCTTAAAACCCGTTGGCCGTCCGCGTCGCGGGTGCCATGGGTGATGTAGTCCTGCAGCACCTGCGGTTCCCAGCGGGCAAAGGCTTTTTTGCTTTGAAAGTGGGCCAGCGCTGCCTGTTCGTCGGCCCAGTGCTGGCGGCGGGTGCGGCTGATCTTGCCGGGCGACACCACTTCCACCATCTTGGCCCGCTTGAAGGCCCCCAGCGTGGTGGCGCGCCAGCCGCCCACGATGGGCGCATCCAGCAGCAGCACGCCACGCGCCAGCTCCGGGTGCCGGGCGGCCACCATCAGGCTCAAGAATCCACCCAGCGAATGCCCAACCAGAAACGCCGGACCACCCTGGCGCGCCACCGCGCCACGCGCAAAGTCGGCCAGCTGCTGCACCAGGTGCGGCCAGTTGTTGGTGACAGGGTAGAGCGGGTCGTGCCCGAGCTGGTCAAGCGCCTCCACCGCAAAGCCGCGTGCGCGCAGGCTGGCCAGCATGACGCTGTAGGTGGCGGTGGGGAAGCTGTTGGCGTGGGCGAAAACGAGGGGCGGTAAAGAGGGCATAAGCCCCATTTTGTGACTTTTGCCCACCGCACGGAGTCGCGCAGGTGCGCTGCCTAAATCAGGCGTTCTTGTGGCGTGGTGATTTTGCGCAGCGGCTTGCCCCGGGCCGACTCGACCATCAGCGGGATGTCGGTCTGCTCGCCCTTCCACATCGGGTCTTCAATGCTGTCGAACACCTCGCGCAGCTTTTTGCCCCAGCTGGTATGCAGCATCTTCATGTAGGGGTTGTTTTCGTCGATGCAGACCACCTTGTCGGTCTGGAAACTGTCGGCCTCGTACACCACCAGGTCCAGCGGCAGGCCCACGGACAGGTTGGATTTGAGGGTGGAGTCCATGGACACCAGCGCGCACTTGGCGGCTTCGTCCAGCGGGGTGGTGGGGGTGATCACGCGGTCCAGCACGGGCTTGCCGTACTTGGATTCGCCGACCTGGAAGTATGGGGTTTCGGGCGTGGCTTCGATGAAGTTACCGGCCGAATACACCTGGAACAGGCGCATGCCTTCGCCCTGGATCTGGCCGCCAAAGATCATCGACACATTGAATTCCACGCCCGCCTGGCGCAGCGAGGCCGCATCGCGGTCGTACACGTGGCGCACGGCCGAGCCCAGCACGCGGGCCGCGTCGAACATGCTTTTGGCGTTCCAGATGGTGATGGGGTCGCTGTCTTCGGTTTCCTTGACCTGCTCTACCTGCAAGATCTCGCGGATCGACTGCGAGATGCTCAGGTTGCCCGCCGACAGCAGCACCATGAAGCGGTCTTGCGGCTTCTCGTAGACGATCATCTTGCGGAAGGTGCTGATCTGGTCCAGCCCGGCGTTGGTGCGCGAATCGGACAGGAAAACCAGCCCGGCATTGAGTTTGATGGCGACGCAGTAGGTCATGGTGGTATGGGTACAGAGATGGGAATGGGTTAGGCCGATGCACTCAGGCTGAGCTTTTTCAGGCTGTACAAGGCCTCCAGCGCTTCGCGTGGAGACAGGGCATCCGGCTGGATGGCGGCTAGCGCTGATTCTAAAGCGCTGGGTCCGTCGTCGGGCTTCTGGGGCGGCGGCGCAAACAAATCCACCTGCGCCTGGTTACCCAGTGCGTGGTCTTCCAGGGCGGCCAGGGTGTGGCGGGCGTGGTTCAGCACCGCTGCGGGCATGCCGGCCAGGCGGGCCACTTGGATGCCGTAGCTGCGGCTGGCGGGGCCAGGCTGCAGCTCGTGCAGGAACACGATGTCGCGGCCCGACTCGGCCGCGCTCACGTGCATGTTCACCGCGCCATGGTGCTGGGCCGGGAACTCGGTGAGCTCGAAATAATGGGTGGCAAACAGGCAGAAGGCCTGGGTTTTGTCGTGCAAATGCGCAGCAATGCCGCTGGCCAGCGCCAGGCCGTCGAAGGTGGAGGTGCCACGGCCGATCTCGTCCATCAGCACCAGGCTGTGGGCGGTGGCGCTGTGCAGGATTTGCGCGGCCTCGGTCATCTCCACCATGAAGGTCGATTGCGCGTTGGCCAGGTCGTCGGCTGCGCCGATGCGGGTGTGGATGGCGTCGATGGGGCCCAGGCGGCAGGTACTGGCGGGCACATAGCTGCCCATGCTGGCCAGCAGCACGATGGTGGCCACCTGGCGCATATAGGTCGATTTACCGCCCATGTTGGGGCCGGTGATGATTTGCATGCGCTGGCGGTGGCCCAGGGTGGTGTCGTTGGCGATGAAGCTGGCGTTGCTGGTTTCAGCCAGGCGGGCTTCCACCACCGGGTGGCGGCCCCCTTCGATGGCGATGCAGGGCTCTTTCACAAACACCGGGGCGCACCAGTTCAACGTGAGCGAGCGCTCGGCCAGGGTGCACAGCACGTCCAGAGCGGCCAGGGCGTAAGCCAACTGTCCCAGGCGCGGCACAAAGGCCTGCAGGGCATCCAGCACCTGATCGAACAGCCATTTCTCGCGGGCCAGGGCGCGCTCCTGGGCGCTCAGGGCCTTGTCTTCAAAGGCTTTGAGCTCGGGGGTGATGAAGCGCTCGGCATTCTTCAGGGTCTGGCGGCGGCGGTAGTCGGCGGGCACCTTGTCGATCTGGCCCTGGGTGACTTCGATGTAGAAGCCGTGCACCTTGTTGAACTGCACCCGCAGGTTGGCGATGCCGGTGCGGGCTTTTTCGCGGGTCTCCAGGTCGAGCAAAAACGCATCGCAGTTGGTCTGGATGTCGCGCAGCTCGTCCAGCTCGGCATCGAAGCCGCGGTTGATCACGCCGCCGTCGCGCACCAGGGCGGCGGGTTCGTCCAGGATGGCGTTTTGCAGCAGGGCGACACAGCCCTCGGGGGGCTGCAGTGCCGCAGAAATTTGAGCCAAAAGTGCCGATTGCGCTGGTATGAAGGGCGTAAGCAGCTCTGCTTTTTGTAGCGTGTACTGCAAGGCCACCAGTTCGCGCGGGCGCACCTGGCGCAGCGCGATGCGGGCGCTGATGCGTTCCACGTCGCCGCTGCCCTTGAGCTGCTCGCGCAGGCGCTGGCCGTGCCCTGCTTCGCGCAGCAGTCCGATGGCTTGCAGGCGCAGCGCGGCTTCGCTGCGGTCGCGCTGGGGCTCCAGCAGCCAGCGTTTCAGGGCGCGGCTGCCCATGCTGGTGCTGCAGGTGTCGAGCAGCGAAAACAGCGTGGGCTTGTCCTCGCCGCGCAGGGTTTGCGTCAGCTCCAGGTTGCGCCGGGTGGAGAGCGGCAGGTGGATGCTGGCATCGCCTTTTTGCACGCGGATGGTCTGCACGTGCGACAGGGCGCGGCCCTGGGTGTGCTCGGCAAAGGTCAGCAGGGCGGCGGCTGCTGCGTGGGCCTGGGGCAGGTCGTCGGCCTGCCAGGCGGCCAGGGTGGCGGCGTGCAGTTGCTCCAGCAGCTTGCGCTGGCCCAGCGCGGCATCGAACTGCCAAGCCGGGCGGGCGGTGGTGGACAAGGCCACGCCGGGCGCGGTGGCGCGTTTCAGGGCCTGGATGCGCTGCTCCAGGCTGGTGCTGGCATCCGCGCTGTGCAGCAGCTCGCTGGGGGCGATGCGGGTGACCCAGGCTTCGAGTTCGTCGCTGGGGCACTCGGCCAGGTGGATTTCGGCGCGGGTCACGCTCAGCCAGGCCAGGCCGCAGGTGTTGCGCGGCCCCTGGTGGATGGCCAGCAGCACGGACTCGGTCTTGTCGGACAGCAGCTCGGCATCGGTGAGTGTGCCGGGGGTGACCACGCGCACCACCTTGCGCTCCACCGGCCCCTTGCCCGTGACTTCGCCCACCTGCTCGCAGATTGCCACCGACTCGCCCAGCTTGATGAGCTTGCCCAGGTAGCCTTCCAGCGCATGGAAGGGCACGCCGCACATGGGAATTGGCACGCCCGCCGTATGGCCGCGCTTGGTCAGGGTGATGTCGAGCAGGGCGGTGGCCTTTTCGGCATCGCTGAAAAACAGCTCGTAGAAGTCGCCCATGCGGTAGAAAACCAGCGTGTCGGGGTACTCGGCCTTGATGGCGAGGTACTGGGCCATCATGGGCGTGTGGGCGGCAGCGGGCGCGTCGGTGGGCAGCGCAATCGGCGAAGTGGGGGCTTTGGCGCTCAAGATCGTGGTTCCAGGAGGTGCGGAGAAGTGCGAAGGGGTGCGAAGGGGTGCGGGCGGGGGCCGATTATCGGCGACGGCTGCCTGTCTACTGCCTGCCCATCGCCTACCCACTGCCTGCTGTATCCAGCCCCTTTCCAGCGCCTCCACCAACGCCTCCACCAGTGCCTCCACCAGTGCCTATTGTTCCCCGCGCTGTGACAGGCCCGAATGCCGGAGTGTCAAGGCGTTGTTAACCGAAAGTCGATGGCTGCAGCAATTTGGCCATTGACCAACAGTTCGATCTTGTGCGCGCCCGCCGTGTGTTTGCGTGTGGTGAGGTCAACAAAAAGATGGCCCTTGGCCAACCCGAGGGTCTCTTTGGCACCCAATGCGAAGGTGCGCCACTTGAAGACTTTGCGGTGGGCCTTTCCGTTGCGTCTGGCGAAGTGGATGGCGTAGTCCAGCACGATTTTCTGTGCCTCGTCGGCCTGCGAGGCGAGCGACGCCAATAAGCGCATCTGTTGTCCCAGCGCGATCTCGCTGGTATCCACTGAAAATTGCGCGGTAACCGCAATCCCCACCTTGGCACCCATCAAGGCCAAGGCGCGCGGATGGCCCGCCTTGATCAGGTTACGGGTCGCGTGCTGGATGATCCAGAGGGTGTTTTCCGAGTCTTTGGGCCAGCCTTCCAGCAAGTCCAGCACCCACTCGGGCTTTTCTTTCGTAAAGTCGTTGAGATGGTTGGCCACCGACTTTTGCACATAGCGGCTTTCGTCCGCCCGCAGTGCCACCAGAATCGGCAAAGCCAGGTCCGGGTTGGTGGCCAGGGTGTGCAGCTTTTTGGCCCAAGGCAAGCGCGGCCTGGTCGCCTCGCTGGCCAGCCTTCGGACATGCGCGTTGGGGTGCTGGGCCCAGGCCAGGGCCTTGCCAAGCGCCTTATCCAAGTCTTTCGCCAGGTAGGGCCGCAGGGCAAACTCGGCGGAGCTGAAGGGCGTTAGCCATTCCAGAGCGTCCAGCGATTCCTCCCAGTGGTTCAAGCCATGCCTGCCCACCATTTCAGGCAGCACCATGGAGATGAATCCCCCCGGCAGATGGGGGGCCATAACGCGCACGGTCTTTAATGCCGCCACGAAGTCCTGTGGCAGGCATGCGCGCAGGGCATCGGCGGCCTGCGCCATGCGTTCCATGACCGACAGATCATCGAGCCTGGCCAGGGCGAGTTCCAGAAACTTCGGCGCGTCGAAATCGGGTGCCGCATTTTTGGCAGCCCGTGCCAGGGCCTGCATCGCCTGCGCATTTAAAACTTCCTTGAGCAGCTTGGGGTTGTCGTTCTCTGCCATCGGGTTAGCCCACCGCCTGCTGCATCCACCCCACAAACGCGTCTACCAGCGCCCGGTTCTCGGTGCGCTCGGGTAGCACGCAGTAGTAAGCCCGGTCATGGCCTGCATCGCCCGGCAGCGGCTGCGCGCAGGCCATCACCAGCTCGCCCCGGGCTAGCTCGGCCTCGACCAGCAGGCGCGGCACCAGGGCCAGGCCCAGGCCGCAGGTGGCTGCGGCAGCGGTCATGGAAAACAGCTCGTAGCGCGGGCCACGGCGGGCCAGCGGGGCGGGCACACCCATGGTGTCGAACCATTCCCGCCAGCCGTCGGGGCGGGTGCTTTGCTGCAGCAGGGGGAGCTCGGCGATGGCTTCTGCGGTGAAGGCGGTTGCGCCTTTCAAAAGCGCCGGGCTGCACACCGGCACCATGTCTTCACCCAGCAGGCGCACGGCGCGGGTGCCTGCCCATTGGGCCACCTGGTCGGCCGTTCCGCTGTACAGGGCGGCATCGAAGGGCGTGTCGGCAAACATAAAGGGGCGGGTGCGGGTTTCGATGTGCACCGTGGTGTCGGGGTGCAGGGCCGTCCAGGCGGGCAGGCGTGGGATCAGCCAGCGGGTGGCGAAGGTGGGCACCGAGGCCAGGTGCAACGTGCCGCCGCGGCCCTGGTGCGACATGGCATCCAGCGTGTCCTGCTCCAGCCCGCGCAGCCGCACGGCGACCTGTTGCGCGTACTCGGCCCCCTGGGGGGTGAGCGCCACGCCGTGGCGGGTGCGGCGAAACAGCGGCACGCCCACAAAGGCTTCCAGTGCGGTGATCTGGCGCGACACCGCGCCCTGGCTCAGGGCCAGCTCTTGCGCGGCCCGGGTGTAGCTTTCGTGGCGGGCGGCGGCATCGAGGCAGGCCAGGGCCTGGAGGGAGGGGATTTTGCGGCGCATAGTGTGAGAAATATACACAATATGGGGTGGCTACGGTGCAATATTGATAGCTGCTTGCGCTCAAAGAATAAGCGGTAACCCTTGATATCTTCTAAATTCTGGATACTTTAAGTATCTTGAAAACGCATAACTGGTTGCAAACAAATCGTTTGCTAGGCTGTCCCGGCGGGTACTACCATGGCGGCTATTCTTTTGGAGACACCCCATGGCCCACGCCGCATTCCAATGGCAAGACCCGTTCTTGCTCGACCAGCAACTCAGCGACGACGAACGCATGGTGCGCGATGCGTCGGCGGCCTACTGCCAAGACCGGCTGCTGCCCCGCGTGCTGCAGGCCTTCCGCACCGAAAGCACCGATCCGGCCATCTTCCGCGAGATGGGCGAGCTCGGCTTGCTCGGCCCCACCATTCCCGAACAGTATGGCGGCCCCGGCCTGAACTACGTGGCCTACGGCCTGATTGCCCGCGAAGTGGAGCGCGTGGACTCGGGCTACCGCTCGATGATGAGTGTGCAAAGCTCGCTGGTGATGGTGCCCATCTTTGAATTCGGCACCGAAGCGCAGCGGCAAAAATACCTGCCCAAGCTGGCCACCGGCGCGTGGATTGGCTGCTTTGGCCTGACCGAGCCCGACCACGGCTCCGACCCCGGCTCCATGGCCACCCGCGCCCACAAGGTGGCGGGCGGCTACAAGCTCAGCGGCTCCAAGATGTGGATCTCCAACAGCCCCATCGCCGACGTGTTCGTGGTCTGGGCCAAGGAAGTGGACGCTGCGGGCAACGTGGGCCCCATCCGCGGCTTCATTCTGGAAAAAGGTATGGCGGGCCTGAGCGCTCCGGCCATCCACGGCAAGGTGGGCCTGCGCGCCAGCATCACCGGCGAGATCGTGATGGACGGCGTGTTCTGCCCCGAAGACAACGCCTTCCCCGAGGTGCAGGGTTTGAAAGGCCCGTTTACCTGCCTCAACAGCGCCCGCTACGGCATCGCCTGGGGCGCGCTGGGGGCGGCAGAAGACTGCTGGTTCCGCGCCCGCCAGTACACGCTGGACCGCAAACAGTTTGGCCGCCCCCTGGCCGCCAACCAGCTCATCCAGAAAAAGCTGGCCGATATGCAGACTGACATCGCCCTGGGCCTGCAAGGCTGCCTGCGCCTGGGCCGCATGAAGGACGAGGGGACGGCATCGGTGGAGCTGACCTCGCTGCTCAAACGCAACTCCTGCGGCAAGTCGCTGGACATCGCCCGGCTGGCGCGCGACATGATGGGCGGCAACGGCATCTCCGACGAGTTTGGCGTGGCACGCCACCTGGTGAACCTGGAGGTGGTCAACACCTACGAAGGCACGCACGACATCCACGCCCTCATCCTGGGCCGGGCGCAAACCGGCATTGCGGCATTCGGGGGCTGAGATGGGCGCACTGAGCCACCTCAAGGTGCTGGACCTGTCCCGCGTGCTGGCCGGGCCGTGGTGCACCCAGATGCTGGCCGACCTGGGGGCCGATGTGGTCAAGGTCGAGCGCCCGGTGGTGGGCGACGACACCCGCCACTGGGGCCCGCCCTTTTTGCAGGATGCGGACGGCCATGACACCGACCAGGCCACCTATTTCACCGCCTGCAACCGCAACAAACGCTCCATCACCATCGACATGGCCCAGGCCGAGGGCCAGGCGCTGATCCGCCAGATGGCGGCGACCAGCGATGTGTTGGTAGAGAACTTCAAGGTCGGCGGCCTCAGCGCTTACGGGCTGGACTACGCCAGCCTGCAGGCTATCAACCCGCGTTTGATCTACTGCTCGGTCACCGGCTTCGGCCAGACCGGGCCGTACGCCGAGCGTGCGGGCTACGACCTGATGGTGCAGGCGATGAGCGGCATGATGTCCATCACCGGCCCGGCAGGCGGCGCACCGCAAAAGGTCGGCGTGGCGGTGATTGACGTGTTTACCGGGGTCTACGCCTGCAGCGCCATCCTGGCCGCCATCGAGTCGCGCCACCGCACCGGCCAGGGACAGCACATCGACATGGCCTTGCTCGACGTCGGGATGGCCATTTTGGCCAACCAGGCCGCCGGGTTCCTCAACACCGGCAAGGTGCCCCAGCGCCAGGGCAACACCCACCCCAGCCTGGCCCCGTACCAGGACTTTCCCACGGCCGACGGCGCGATGCTGCTGGCCATTGGCAACGACGGCCAGTTCGCCCGCTTCTGCGCTGCCGCCGAACACCCCGAATGGGCCACCGACCCGCGCTTTGCCACCAACACCCAGCGGGTGCGCCACCGCAGCGAGCTCACACCCGCGCTAGAGGCCGTCACCCGCAGCCGCAGCACCGCCCAGTGGATTGCCCTGCTGGAAGACAAAGCCGTGCCCTGCGGCCCCATCAACACCATGGACCAGGCCTTTGCCGATGCCCAGGTGCAGGCCAGGGGTTTGAAGGTCAAACAGGCTATAGCGCCCATGGGATCGGCGCAAGCAGCTATAGAAAAAATAGCTAGTGTGGCCAGCCCGCTGCGCCTGACCGCCACGCCCCCGGTGCTGCTGCGCCCGCCGCCGGGGTTGGGTGAACATACCGATGAAGTGTTGGCGGGGTTGGGCTTGGATGCAGCGGCGATTGCGGGGCTGCGGGCGGCGGGGGTGGTGTAGGGCGTTTACCAAACCTCCACAGTCAATCGGTCCGGCACCTGCCCAAAAGCCTTGTCCCGGCTGACCAAAGTGGCCCCTGCCGTGACCGCGTGGGCGGCAATCATCATGTCCATGTCGCTGAGGTTGATGCCTTGGGCTTCCAGGCCAGCGCACAGGGCACCGTAGCAGCCGGCCACCGCCTCGTCCCACGGCAGCACATCGACGCGCAGCAGCACCTGGGTCAGCGCATTCTGTAAACGTGGAGGATGGCCTTTGCGGTGCAGGCCGTATTCGAGTTCCGCCAGCGTCACGCTGGAGATAACCACCTGGCCCACTGGCACCGAGGCGAGCTTTGCGAGCAACGCGGCATCCCGCCCCTGCATGACGTGGCTAACGATGTTGGTGTCTAGCATGTAGCGCTGGGTCATTCTTCCCAGCCTTCAAACGGGTCGCGCCGGGGCTGGGCAGGGCGGCGTTCGATCAGGAAATCGTCGTCTGTGTTGAGCGCCACAGCGTCCAGCAAACCTTGCCAATCCGCAGGTTTGCGCGACAGCACCACGTCCCCGGTCAGCGGGTCGCGGCGGATGAACACCTCGGCTACATCAAATCGGAATTCCAGCGGCAACCGAACCGCCTGGCTGCGGCCCGTGGCAAAGATTTTGGCGGTTTGGAGCATGTGCGTACCTCGGTGGATTGGTATCGCACATGGTATCTATCAGTAGTGAATGCGTCAACCACCCCCAGGCAAAGCCGCAGGCGAGCCGAATCTTCCAGAAACAGCGCAGAACTGGCTTTGCCAGGCTGCTGCTGTTGCCCCCTGCAAGGGGGTTGGCGAAAGTTGTGTTCTCAGCCCTCCGGGCTGATTCCAGGCAAAGCGCTGCAGCCTGGGGGTGTGCTTACTTTGCCGTAGGCATCACAAACTCAGCCCCCTTGGCAATGCTCTCGGGCCAGCGCTGCATGATGGACTTTTGTTTGGTGTAGAAGCGCACGCCTTCTTCGCCGTAGGCGTGCATGTCGCCAAACAGGCTCTTTTTCCAGCCGCCGAAGCCGTGCCAGGCCATCGGCACGGGGATCGGCACGTTGATGCCGACCATGCCCACCTGGATGCGGCGGCTGAATTCGCGGGCCACGTTGCCGTCGCGGGTGAAGCAGGCCACGCCGTTGCCGAATTCGTGGTCGTTGATCAGCTGGATCGAGGTGGCCAGGTCCGGCACACGCACGCAGGCCAGCACCGGGCCGAAGATTTCTTCTTTGTAGATGCGCATGTCGGGCGTGACGTGGTCAAACAGCGTGCCGCCCAGCCAGAAGCCTTCGCCACAGCCGTCGCCGGCCTGGGCACCGTCAAAGCCACGGCCATCGGCCAGCAGCTGTGCGCCTTCTTTAACGCCTTGCTCGATGTAGCCGGTGATGCGGGCATGGGCTGCGGGGGTGACAATGGGGCCCATCTCAGCCGCCAGGTTGGTGCCGTTCAACACTTTCAGCGTCTTGGTGCGGGCCAGCAGCTTGGGGATGACCTTGTCGGCCACGTCGCCCACCAGCACTGCGACAGAGATCGCCATGCAGCGCTCGCCAGCCGAGCCGTAGCCTGCGCCGATCAGCGCGTCCACCACCTGGTCGATGTCGGCATCGGGCATCACCACCATGTGGTTCTTCGCGCCGCCCAGGGCCTGCACGCGTTTGCCGTGGTGGGCACCGGTTTCATAGATGTAGTTGGCAATCGGTGTGGAGCCGACAAAGCTCACCGCCTTCACGTCGGGGTGCACCAGCAGCGCGTCCACGGCTTCCTTGTCGCCCTGGACCACGTTAAACACGCCATCTGGCAAACCAGCTTGCTTGAGCAGATCGGCGATGAACAGGCTGGCGCTGGGGTCGATGGGGCTGGGCTTGAGCACAAAGGTGTTGCCCGCCGCGATCGCCACCGGGAACATCCACATCGGCACCATCACGGGGAAGTTGAACGGAGTGATACCGGCCACCACGCCCAGGGGCTGGCGCAGCGTCCAGTTGTCGATGCCGGTGCTGACCTGGTCGGTGAAGTCGCCCTTGAGCAGCTGCGGAATGCCGCAGGAGAACTCGACGATGTCGATGCCGCGCGAGACTTCGCCCTGGGCATCGGTGAACACCTTGCCGTGCTCGGCGGTGATCAGGTGGGCGAGTTCGTCCTTGTGCAGGTTCAGCAGCTCCAGAAACTTGAACAGCACGCGGGCACGGCGGATGGGCGGCGTGTCCGACCAGGCGGGAAAGGCGGCCTGGGCCGATGCCACTGCCGCATCCACGTCCTGCTGGTTGCCCAGGCGCACCTGGCGGCTGACCTTGCCGGTGGCGGGGTTGTACACCGGCTGGGTGCGGGTGCCGTGGCCGGTGGTGCGCACGCCGTGCAGGTACTGGGCGATTTCGGTGGAGTCGGTAGCGGTGGTCATGGAAGTGTCTCGTGGTGTGGAGTGAGGCTGCAGTGTAGGCAGGCCACACCCGCGTCACAAGCCCGAAACTTTGAATTGATTGTTCGCCATGGTGAACAATAGGGGTATGAACGAGCAGAAAATCAACGAACTCTGGAGCCACCTGCACTGGCTTACCGTGCTGGCCCAGCAGGGCAGTTTTACCGCGGCTGCCGCCCGGCTGGGCGTGAGCAAGGCCGCCATGAGCCAGCGCATGGCCGACCTGGAGCGCATGGCGGGCGTGCCGCTGGTGCGCCGCACCACCCGCAGCGTGCGCCTCACCGAGGCCGGCCAGCGTCTGGTGGACGACACCCGCGCATCGTTCGAGCAGATCGCCCAAAGCTTCGCCCAGGTGCGGGATCTGGCCGACGCGCCCCAGGGCCTGCTGCGGGTGACCGCCCCGGTGGCGTTTGCGCGCCAGCAGCTGGTGCCCCGGCTGGCCGACTTTTTGCGCGAATACCCCGATGTGCGGCTGGAACTGGAGCTGTCCGACCGGCTGTCCAGCCTGGCCACCGAAGGCTTTGACCTGGCTATTCGCCACACTGCCGCGCCGCCCGACACCCATGTGGCCTGGACGCTGTGCGCCACCCGTTCGCTGCTGGTGGCCAGCCGGGCGTATTTGCGCAAACGCGGCACGCCGTTGCGCCCCGAAGACCTGCGCACCCACAGCTGCCTGCATTACCCGCGCGCGCAGGACACGCCCGCCTGGACGTTTGCGCAGGGCACGGGATCGAATGTGGAGCGGGTGACGGTGCCGGTATCGGGCGTGCTGGCCGCCAACAACAGCGAGGCGCTGCGCGACGCCGCCGTGGCCGGGCTGGGCATTGCGCTGCTGCCCGACTTCAGCCTGCCCGCCAGTTTGCGCGCCAGCAAGCTGGTGCCGGTGCTGCCCGACTGGCAGCTGGTGGGCGGCTACGCCGACCAGCTCTACGCCATCCGCCCCTACACCGCCCATGTGCCGCGCGCGGTGACGGCGTTTGTGAACTACCTGCGGCAGGCGCTGGCGGGGGGATTTGGTGCGGCGCTGGCCGACGGGGCAGTACTGGACACATAGGCCGTTTGCGCTGATCCGTATTGCATGGCTTGCTTCTCAATAGATAGCAAATGAAGCGGCGGTGCAGCGCAGGCTTTGGCGTTCCCCGAACCCGCCAGCGCTGTCGGCGGCCCGCCGGATGGCAGGTTTGCACCACTGGCCCCGAGACACGGTTCACTCTATTATTGTGACTAATTGTGTTTTGCCTTCGGGCAAAGAGCTCCTGAAATCCACCACGCTTCGCAATGACAAGCAAAGTCGAGCCTTCTTACTTTTTTTTACGTGCGGCGATCTGTGGCGGTGGTAAGGACGGGCGCTGCAGGAGGTTCTGTCGACGCGTTCTGGGCGGCTGGCTTGGGGCCTTGCTGCTGCTGTTGGCGCTGGAGTTGCAGCCCGTGCATGCCGCCGAACCGAACGCGAAGCGCGCACCCGTGATCGTGGTGTTGCATTCTCAAAATATCGGTTTTCCCGTCTATGACGCGGTGTCGCAGGGCATCCTCGCCCAGGCGCGGGAAGAGAAGTTCGGCATCTCGCGCATCTTCGTCGAGTACCTGGACCTGAATCGCCGCCCCACACCGGCCGACCGCAGCGCCTTGGCAGCCCACCTGCAGCAAAAGCTGGGCCGGGAGAACGTGGCGATGGTGATTGCCGAAGGCA
Source organism: uncultured Albidiferax sp. (assembly GCA_963512645.1). Lineage (GTDB taxonomy): Bacteria > Pseudomonadota > Gammaproteobacteria > Burkholderiales > Burkholderiaceae_C > Rhodoferax_B. The sequence goes on from CAUPNM010000014.1 coordinate 42,086, forward strand.
ATTTGGCCACGCTCTTTTTGGTCAGCGAAGGCCGGGAGCTGTTTCCCAACGCCATGGTGCTGAGCACGGCCCGCGAGGCGGTGCCCCCCACGCTGTTCAGCCCGCGCGCCCAGGTGCACATGCCCATGGGGGTTGATTACGACAAGGCGGTGCACTTGGCCATGACGGTTGTGCCCCGGGCCCGCCGGTTGCTGGTGGTGGTGGGTGCATCGCTGGGCGACAAGTCGTTTTTGGACGATATGCGCCGGGTGGAGCCCAACTTCAAGGGCCGGTTGGAGTTCGAGTACACCGACCGTATGACGCTTGACGCTGTACTGAAGCGCGTGGCGGAGGTGGGCCCAGATACGGTCATCTTGTACCTGGGTTTTTTTGGCGATGTCACCGGCACTGCTTACGTCCCCTTCGATGTGCTGGCGCAGCTCGTCGAGGTCGCGTCGGCACCGGTGATTGGCACCTCGGAAGCGGCGATTCGGCAGGGTGCGACGGGCGGCCTGGCGTTTCTGGACAACGCCTTCGGTCGGCAGGTGATGCGCCTGGCGCTGCGCCATCTGCGGGGAGATGTGCCGCAAGACGCTCCAGCCGTGATCGTCCGGGCCGACAGCACGCCGCTGTTCGATTGGCGCCGGATGCAGCGCTGGCACGTCGATCCCGACCTGCTGCCGCCGGGAAGCGTGTTGCTGAATCGGCCACCGACTCTGTGGGAGCAGTACCGCACCGAGGTGCTGGCCACAGCGGCCGCATTCCTGGTGATGGGTTTCTCCTTGTTTGCCCTGGCCGTGCAGGCGCGGCGGCTTCGCCAGGCCGAGCTGGACGCCATTGAGAGCGAGAACCGGATGCGCGTGATCATCGAGACCGCACCCGATGCCATCACTGTCTTTGATGCCGACCTGGGCCGCCTTGTGGATGCCAATGCCAAGGCGGTCGACCTGTTTGGCTGCGAACGCGCCACCTTACTGGCCGGTGGCATGGAGCGGCTGTATGGCGAGCGGGGCGACGGTGGTGGGGCCATCAAAACCTCGATCGCCGAAAACACCCGGCGGGCGCTGGGCGGCGAGGAGGTCCGGTTCGAGCGCTCGGTGGTGAACGCCCGCAGCGGCGAAATAACCCGTTGCGCGGTGCACCTGGTGCAATTGCCGTACCGGGGGCAAAAGCTGTTGCGGGCCTCCTATACCGACATCACCGAGCGCAAGCTCATCGACTCGGCCCTGCGCTTCGTGGCCGAGCACAACGGCAACGCCGATGACCACGGCGTGCTGCTGGCGCAATTGCTGGGTTTTTTGTGCACTGCGCTGCAGTGCGAAGGCGGCATCGTGGTGCGGTGGGTCGACGCGTTGCGGGCCGAAACCGTGGTGGTGCTGCACGACGGCGAGGTGCAGCCCAACTTTGGCTTCCTGGCGCAAGGCAGCGGCTGCGACTTGCTGCGCGAGAGCAAGCGCATGGTGGTGATTGCGCAAGACGTCTGCGCGGCGCTGCCGGACAACCCCCTGCTCAGGCACTGGCAAGCGCAAAGCCTGGTGGGGGCCATGCTGTGGGACTCGCAGGGCGCGCCGGTGGGTTGCCTCACCGTGATCGGACGCCAGCCGCTGGCCCGTCCCGAACGCGCCACTGCGGTGATGCAGACCATGGCGGCACGCGCCGCACAGGTGCTGGAGGCGATGCGCAACGAAGCCGCCGTTCTGCGTTACCAGGCCGGTCTGGAAGACCAGGTGGCAACGCGCACGGCCGAACTGGCCAACGCCAACGCCGCCTTGTCCGAGGCACTGGACGCGGCAGAGGCGGCCACCCGGGCCAAGTCGGACTTTTTGGCCAACATGAGCCACGAGATCCGCACGCCGATGAACGCCATCATCGGCATGGCCCACCTGGCGCTGCGCACGCCGCTGGCGCCCAACCAGCTCAATTACGTGCAGCGGATCGACCAGTCGGGCCGACACCTGCTGGGGCTGGTCAACGACATCCTCGACTTCAGCAAGATCGAGGCGGGCAAGCTCAGCCTTGAGCAGCTCGAATTCGACCTCACGACCGTGCTCGACAACGTGGTCAATTTCGTCAACGAGAAGGCCGCCGCCAAGAATCTGGAGCTGTTGCTGGACATCGGGGCCGACGTACCGTGGTCGCTGGTGGGGGACCCGCTGCGGCTGGCGCAGATCCTGGTCAACTACGGCGGCAACGCGGTGAAGTTCACCGACCGTGGCGACATCACCATCTACATCCGCAATCTCGGAGAGGACGAGGACGGGGGCGAGGACGGGGGCGAAGGCGGCCTGCGCCTGCAGTTCGGCGTGCGCGATACCGGCATTGGCCTCACGCCCGAGCAGCTTGGGCGGCTGTTCCAGAGTTTTGCGCAGGCCGACGCCTCCACCACGCGGCGCTACGGCGGCACCGGGCTGGGCCTGGTCATCGCCAAGAGCCTGGCCGGGCTGATGGGCGGGGAGGTCGGCGTGGCCTCCGAACCCGGCCATGGCTCCGACTTCTGGTTTACCGCCCGCCTGCGCAGGGGCCAGGGCCAGGCCGTGCGGCAGCCGACGCCCGATCTGCACGGGCTGCGTGTGCTGGTGGTAGACGATAACGAAAGCGCCCGGATGATCCTGTCCAACATCCTCGACACCATGGGCTTCGTGGTCACTTCGGTCGATGCCGGGCAGGCCGCCGTGCAGGCCACGCAGGCCGCTGACGCAGCGGGCACGCCGTTCGCATGGGCGTTTGTGGATTGGCGCATGCCCGGGCTGGACGGCATCGAGACCGCGCGCGCCATCCGTGCGCTCGGCCTGGCGCAGCCGCCGCGCATGGTGATGGTCACCGCCTTTGGTCGGGAAGAGGTGATGGCGCTGGCGACCGAAGTCGGCATCGCCGAGGTGCTGGTCAAGCCGGTCAACGCCTCCACATTGTTCGATGCCGTGATGCAGACCCGGCGCGTGGGACCACGGTTGGCGGACAGCGGGGTGTGGGTGGGTGGCGCGGCTGGCGACCCGCCGACCCTGCAGGCGCTGGCGGGCGCACGTATCTTGCTGGTGGAAGACAACGAGATCAACCAGGAGGTGGCGCTGGGCCTGCTCGATGGCAACGGCTTCACTGTTGAAGTGGCGGCCAACGGCCAGATCGCCCTGGACATGGTGCAGCGCGCCGACTACGACATCGTGCTGATGGACATGCAGATGCCGGTGATGGGGGGCGTGGAGGCCACCGAGGCCATCCGCCAACTGCCCAGGCTGGCCGCGCTGCCCATCGTGGCCATGACCGCCAACGCCATGCAGCAGGACCTGGCGCGCTGCCGTGCGGCGGGCATGGTGGATGTGGTGACCAAGCCGATTGAACCTGCGGCGCTGTGGCGGGCCCTGCAGCAGTGGATCCGACCGCGCCCCGGCCTGGGCAGTGGCGCACCCGTGGCCGCGCCGTTGCCCGCTGCGCCAGCCCGAGCCCAGAGCCTGCCGACCATCGCCGGGCTCGACGTGGCGCGGGGTCTGCGCCAAATGCTCGGCCGGGAGGGGCTGTACTTGTCGATGCTGGCCAAGTTCGCCAGCGGCCAGCGCGATGTGCTGCAGCGCATCGCGGCGGTGCTGCCAGACGACCCGGCCACGGCCGAGCGGCTGGCCCACACCTTGCGCGGCCTGGCCGGCAGCCTGGGTGCTGCGGAGTTGCAGGCGGATGCGACCGCGCTGGAGACGGCGATTCGCCAGCACCAGCCGCGGGAGGCCATCGACGGGCTCATGGAGGCCTGTGCCGCCCGGCTCGACCCCCTGGTGGCTGCCCTGGCGGCCCAACTGCCCGCGCTGCAGGACGGGGCGGGCGACGCGGTGGCAGTTGCCTTCGATGCCCACCAGTTCCAGGCGGTGCGCAAGCAGCTCGCTGGCCTGCTGGCCGAGGACGACCCGCGCGCCGCCGATGTCTGGCGCGACCACGCCAGCTTGCTACGGGTTGGCCTGGGAGGTCAGTTTGACACCGTGGCACAGGCGCTGGCCGATTTTGAATTTGGCGTGGCGCTGCAAGCTTTGGAAAATTTGGCCTAATTTTTAAACATGAAATGGACCGCCCGTGCTTATCCCATCAGCACGAGCAGCTCCTATTTTTGATGTCAAAAACAGGAGCAACGCTTGTATCAGTTATCGATCACCCGCCGCGCAAAGCCCTGCAGGTAGTCCATCAGCCGCGTGGCCCCGCCCACTGCCGCGGCCTCGTCGCCGGTGGCAATGCCCTGGGCCAGCTCCAGGTGGGCGTGCGCGCCTTCCATGATGTCGCCCGCGTGCTGGTAGGCGTACCAAAAGCGGCGGCACTGCACGATCAGCGGCACCACGGCTTTGACGGCCGAATGGTTGTGGCTGGCCTGGTGGTTCACCTGGTCCAGCGCCAGGTCGGCGGCCATGTAGTCGGCCAGGTTGCCGCGCTGCGCCGCCTGCACCATTTTCTCGGCGCAGCGCACGATGTCTTTGCGCTGCAAGGCGGTGGCCCGGCGGGCCGAGCAGGCCGCTATCAGGCACTCGAGCACGCGGCGGGTTTGCACAACATCCAGGTGGTCGGCCAGGTCGATGTTGGACACCAGCAGGCCGCGCCGGGGCTGCTGCACGATCAACCCGATGGACACCATGCGCAGCAGCGCCTCGCGCACAGGGGTGCGGCCCAGCTGCGTCAGCTCGACCAGGTCGCCCTCTACCACCGGGCTGCCCGGGGCCAGCTTGAGCGTGGAGATCAGCGTCTCGATCGCGTCGTAGGCCAGGTCGGCGGCGCGGCGCTTGGGCGCAGGCGGGGGGGCGGTTTTGGGCATGGGGGTTCAATTTTGTACAGGTCGATGGTAATCGTAAAAAAATATTTTAGATATGTTGCTAATATATTAAGATTGCAGCCGACAACCCACCACCAACCCAAAACCTCTAGGAAACACACCATGACATTGCCCCGCTGGAAAGGCATCTTCCCCGCCATCACCACCAAGTTCCACGCCGACGAGAGCATCGACGCAGAAGGCACGGCCCGGCACATCGAGTTCCAGATCGCCAACGGCATCCACGGCCTGGTCACCTGCGGCTCGCTGGGCGAGGCCAGCACGCTGACGCTGGAAGAAAAGCTGCAGGTCGCCGACATCGCCCTGAAAGCCGCCAAGGGACGCATCCCCGTGCTGGCCAATGTGTCTGAAACCAGCACCCGTGAAGCCCTGCGCTACATCGAAGGCGGCAACAAGCTGGGTGTCGACGGCTACATGGTCATGCCCTCCGTCATCTACGTAGCCGACGCGCGCGAAGCCATGCTCAATGTGCGCACCATGGCCGTTGCGGCGCAAAAGCCCATCATGGTCTACAACAACCCGGTGGCCTACCGCGTGGACTTGAAGCCCGAGCACATGCAGGAGCTGGCCGACTGCGAATGGATCGTGGCCATCAAGGAAAGCACCGACAACATCCGCCGCATCACCGACCTGCGCAACCTGCTGGGCACGCGTTACCAGCTGTTCCTGGGCGTGGACGACCTGGCTTTTGAAGGCCTGGCCCTGGGCTGCGACGGCCTGCTGGCCGGTGTGGGCTGCGCCTTCCCGCGCGAAACCGTGGCCCTGTACGACCTGATGCAGGCGGGCGAGTGGGCCGAAGCGCTCAAGCTCTACCAGTGGATGACACCCATGCTGCACCTGGACGTATCCACCAAGCTGGTGCAAAACCTGAAGCTGATCGACCTGCTGGTGGGTGTGGGCAGCGAACACATGCGCCGCCCGCGCCTGCCGCTGATCGGCGAAGAGCGCGCTTATATTGAAGGCGTGGTGGCCAAGGCTTTGGCGACCCGGCCTACCAAGTACCAATCGGTGATGTAAGAAAGAGTACCCATGCAGCGCATCCAGATCATCGATTCCCACACCGGCGGCGAGCCCACGCGGCTGGTGGTGGGCGGCTTCCCCGACCTGGGGCAGGGCACCATGGCCGAGCGCCGGGCGGTGCTGGCCGCCCAGCACGACAAATGGCGGGCCGCCACGGTGCTGGAGCCGCGTGGCAACGACGTGATCGTGGGCGCGCTGCTGTGCGAGCCGGTGGCGGCCGACGCGGCTGCCGGTGTCATCTTCTTCAACAATACCGGCTACTTAGGGATGTGTGGCCACGGCACCATCGGCCTGGTGGTCAGCCTGGCGCACATGGGCCGCATAGGGCCGGGCGTGCACAAAATCGAAACCCCGGTGGGCACGGTAGAGGCCACGCTGCACGCCGACGGCTCGGTGAGCGTGCGTAACGTGCCCGCCTACCGCTTTGCCACGCAGGTGGCGGTGGACGTGCCGGGCTACGGGGTGGCGCATGGCGACATCGCCTGGGGCGGCAACTGGTTCTTTTTGGTGAATGACCACGGCCTGCGCGTGGCGAGCGACCAGTTGGCGGCACTCACCACCTATGCCTGCGCGCTGAGCGCGGCGCTGGGGGCGCAGGGCATTACCGGGGCCGATGGCGCAGAGATCGACCACATTGAATTGTTTGGCCCGGACGACCAGGGTGCCGACAGCCGCAACTACGTGCTGTGCCCCGGCATGGCCTACGACCGCTCGCCCTGCGGTACCGGCACCAGCGCCAAGATCGCGTGTTTGGCGGCAGACGGCAAGCTGGCCCCGGGTGCCATTTGGCAGCAAGCCAGCGTGATCGGCAGCCGCTTCGAGGCCTCTTACACCGTGGACGCCGTGGAGGGCGGCCAGGTCATCCCCACCATCCGGGGCCGCGCCCATGTGTGCGCCGAATCGACCTTGCTGATCGCCGAAGACGACCCCTTCGCCTGGGGTATCAGCCTAGGATGAACCCGGATGTGATCGTCATCGGTGCGGGCATCGTCGGCGCAGCCTGCGCCCACGCCTTGGCGCAGGCGGGCCAGCGCGTGCTGGTGCTAGATGCGCGTTTGGGAGGTGCCACCGGCGCGGGCATGGGCCACCTGGTTGTTATGGACGACAACCCGGCCGAGCTGGCGCTGAGCCAATATTCCGTGGCCCAGTGGCGCGCCCTGGCCCCGCAAATGCCCACAGACTGTGCCTTCAGCGGCTGTGGCACGCTGTGGGTGGCGGCGGATGCCGAAGAGATGGCTGCAGCCGAAGACAAAGGCCAGCGCCTGCAAGACCACGGCATCGCCTGCCATCTGTTGGATGCCAAAGCACTGGCCCAGGCCGAACCCGCCTTGCGCCCCGGCCTGGCGGGCGCGCTCAAGGTGCCCGGCGACGGCATCGTCTACGCGCCCAACACTGCCCGCTGGTTGCTATCAAAATGCGAGCACTTCGTGCGGGTGGAATATGCGCTAGCGGTCAAAATTGATGGAAAAACTGTGCATCTGGCCGACGGCAGTACGCGCCAAGCCCCACAGATCTTGCTGGCCAACGGCATCCACGCCACCACGCTCTGCCCCGGCTTACCCATCCGCCCCAAAAAGGGCCACCTTCTCATCACCGACCGCTACCCCGGCACCGTGCACCACCAACTGGTGGAGCTGGGTTACGTGACCAGTGCGCACCACAGCGTGGGTCCGTCGGTGGCTTTTAATCTGCAGCCGCGCCCCACCGGGCAGTTGTTGCTCGGGTCGAGCCGCCAGTTTGACACCATGGACACCACGGTCGAGGCTGAGATGCTGCAAGCCATGCTGCAGCGCGCGTTGGCCTACATGCCCGGCCTGGCCGACCTCAACGCCATCCGCAGCTGGTGCGGCCTGCGCGCCGCCACGCCCGACAGCCTGCCCATCCTGGGCGCGCACCCGGAGCGCGAGGGCCTGTGGCTGGCCGTGGGCCACGAGGGCCTGGGTGTCACCACGGCCTTGGGCACTGCCGATGTGCTGGCCGCTCTGATGACCGGTGGCATGCCGCCACTGGACCCAACGCCCTACGGCCTGCATCGTTTCGCGGAGGCCGCATGCGCGTGAATCTGCACATCAACGGCCAGCCCGTGTCCGTCCCCGCCGGTTGCTCGGTCGCTGCGGCGCTGGCCATTGCTGGCAACGGCACTACCCGCACCTCTGTCAGTGGCCAAGCCCGCGCCCCGCTGTGCGGCATGGGCATTTGCCAGGAATGCCGGGTCAGCATCAACGGCGTGCGCCGACTGGCTTGCCAGACGACCTGCAGTGCAGACATGCGGGTGGAGACCAGCCTGTGATGCACTGCGACATCCTCATCATCGGCGCAGGCCCCGCAGGCATGGCGGCGGCCTTGGCGGCAGCGCCCAGCGGCGCGTCGATAACCATCGTCGATGACAACCCCGCGCCCGGCGGCCAGATCTGGCGCGACGGCCTCCATTCCCAGAGCCATGCCCAGGTGCCGTTGGCCGCGCAGCGCATGCGCTCCCAATTAGCGGCCTGCAGCAACGTGCGCATCCACAGCGGCGCGCGTGTCATCTCCGCCCCGACTCCGCACACCTTGCTGCTGGAAGATGCCGAACGTGGCTGGGCCATCCAGTGGAAAACCCTCATTCTGTGCACCGGTGCCCGCGAGTTGCTGCTGCCGTTCCCCGGCTGGACGCTGCCGGGCGTGACCGGCGCGGGCGGCCTGCAGGCGCTCATCAAAGCGGGCCTGCCGGTGGCCGGTGAACGCATCGTGGTGGCAGGCAGCGGCCCTTTGCTGCTGGCGGCTGCGGCCTCGGCGCACAAGGCGGGCGCCAAAGTGGTGCGTATTGCCGAGCAGGCGGGTTTGGGGGCCGTGCTGGGCTTTGCCGCACGGCTGGCCGGGTCGCCGGGCAAGGCGGTGCAGGCACTGATGCTGATGCACCCGCAGTACCGCACCGGCACCCATGTAGTCGCCGTGCTCGGGCAGGGCAGGGTGGAGTCGGTGCAATTGCAGCAGGGCAGCCGCCAGGTAGAGATCGCCTGCGACCGCGTGGCCTGCGGCTTTGGCCTGGTGCCCAACACCCAGTTAGGCCAACTGCTGGGTTGCCGCCTCACGCCGACCGGGTTGGCGGTAGACGAATGGCAGGCCAGCAGCCAGCCGCACATTTACGCGGCAGGGGAGTGCACCGGTGTGGGCGGCAGCGAGCGCGCCCTGGTGCAGGGCCGCATCGCAGGCCTGGCCGCCGTAGGCAACCAGGCCACAGCCCAAGCCCTGTGGCCCGAGCGCAGCCGCTGGGAAGCCTTTGCCCAGCAGTTGGCACGCAGCTTTACGCTGGATCCGAAATTAAAAAAAATGCCCCAGGCCGACACCCTGGTGTGCCGCTGCGAAGATGTGCCCTATGCTGCCGTGCAGGCTTGCGCGGGCTGGACCGATGCCAAGCTGCACACCCGTTGCGGCATGGGCGCCTGCCAAGGCCGCGTTTGCGGCACGGCGATGCAGTTTCTACACGGCTGGGAACAGCCCGTGCCCCGCAACCCCCTGGCACCTGCGCGCATTGGCACGCTTGCTGCTTCATACCCGAAAGGAGAATAAACATATAAGTTTTGCTTCTAGTAGTTCATATTCGCTACATAAAGAAATACATTCCCCCCGTTGGAGCGGTTCCCGCACTACAGTGCGACCGTGACAAATTCCATGTTGCACAACTTCCACTTTAGGACACAGTCAATGCCATCCACATTTACAAAAATCGCCCTTGCATGCGCCGCCACCATGGCCCTCGCCGGGGGTGCTTATGCCCAGGAACAAACCGTCAAAATCGGTGTCACCGGTCCCCTGTCGGGCCCCAATGCCTTCATCGGCAAAGACAATGAAAACGGCGTGCGCCTGGCCGTGGAAGATCTCAACGCCAAGAAAATCGTGGTGGGTGGCAAGACCCTGAAGTTCGAACTGGAGTCCGAAGACGACCAGTGCGACCCCAAAGCCGGTGTGAGCGTGGCCCAGAAGCTGGTGGACGGCAACGTGAAATTCGTGATGGGCCCGTACTGCTCTGGCGTGGCCATCCCCGCTTCCCGCGTGTACAGCCAGGGTAATGTGGTGGTGTCTACCGTCGGTAGCAACCCCAAGGTCACCATGGGTGGCTACAAGAATCTGTTCCGCATCATGGCGGGCGACAACGAAATCGGCGCGCGTCTGGCCTTTTATGCCGCCAACATCATGAAGGTCAAGAACGTGGCCGTCATCGACGACCGCACCGCCTACGGCCAGGGCCTGGCAGACGAGTTCAGCAAGGAAGCCAAGAAGCTGGGCCTGAACATCGTGGGCCAAGAGTTCACCACCGACAAAGCCACCGACTTCTCCGCCATCCTGACCAGCCTGAAGGGCAAGAACCCCGACGTGATTCTGCTGGGTGGCTACGCACCCCAGGCCGGCCCCATGCTGCGCCAGATGAAGTCGCTGGGCATCAACGCCAAGCTGCTGGGTGGCGATGCCATCTGCACCGCTGAGCTGGGCAAGCTGGCCGGTGAAGCCGCCACCGACACCGCCTTCTGCGCCCAGGGCGGCGCGGTGCTGGACAAGACGAGCGAAGGCCCCGCCTTCAAGGCCAAGTACAAGAAACGCTTCAACATCGACCCCGATGCCTACGCGCCTTCGTTCTACGACCAGACCATGTTTGTCGGCCAGTCGATCCAGAAAGCCGGTTCTGTGGACCCGGTCAAGGTCGGTGCAGAGATTTACAAGACCTCGTACAAGGGCATGTCGGGCACCTTCGCCTTTGACGAAAAGGGCAACCTCAAAGGCGCTCCGATCACGATCTATACCTTCAAGGCAGGCGCACCTTCGGCCCTGGGAACGTACTGATCTCGCGCTGATTGCGCTATAAAAAAGGCCGCTTTTGCGGCCTTTTTCACGTTTTGGGCGGCAATCAATTGTTCGTTGCGGTGGAAGTTGTCAAGCCTATTGGATCAATCACGGGCCGCAAATGGATTAAAAAGCAGATTTGTATTCCCGCCGGGCTTGGATTAAATTGTCACTGCCCGTGCAAACAGGCGCTAACCGGTAGGAGCCAACGCCCCCTGACACTTTGCGATGGTGGTGTGCAGCAGCCCCGGTCCTTAATGGACGCAATCTCTTGCGTCCAACGCAACGGGGGACATCAATCTCTCCCTTGCAGCCCCGACGGCATGAACCGCAAGTTCGCCGTCAAGCCCGGTGCCAGATGCAAGTCTGGCACCGGGCTTTTATGTTTTTGGGCTCCCCCCTAGGTGCACATCCGCTTGCAGACCCCCCTCGGTCTGGCGGCAAAATGGGCGCTATGACATTTTTTCAAAACAAGTGGTTGCGCAGGGCGGCGTGGAGTGTGGCGGGGCTGCTGGGCTTGTGGGCGGTGACCTGGCTGGCGGTGCCTGCTGCGGTGAAATATGGGGTGGAAAAATTCGGCAGCGACACCCTGGGCCGCACCGTCACCCTGGGCCGTGCCAACTTCCACCCGTGGACGCTGCGGCTGACGCTGGATGACCTGTCTGTGGCCAGCGCCTCCGGTGGCAAACCGCAAGTTCACATCCAACGTATCCTGCTCGATGCCGCGCTGTGGCAATCGCTGCGGCGGCTGGCACCGGTGGTGGACGCGATTGCGATAGACCAGCCGACCATCACCGCCACCTACCTGGGCGACGGCCACTACGACTTCGACGACGTGCTGGCCAAGCTCAACACGCCTTCGGACCAACCCGCAGGCGCACCGCCCAGCTTTGCCGTCTACAACATCGCTCTCAAGGGCGGCGCGGTCGATCTGACCGACCAGACCCGCACCACCACCCACACCCTGCGCGATCTGGACCTGACCCTACCGTTCCTGAGCAACCTGGATTCGCAGCGCACCATCCAGACCGAGCCGCACCTGGCCTTCAAGCTCAACGGCAGCAGCTTTGATTCGGCCGCCCAGTCCATCCCGTTCGACCCCAGCCGCAAGACCCACGCGCGCATCCGCCTCGACCAGCTCGACCTGGCCCCCTACCTGGCCTACCTGCCCACCAGCCTGCCGGTGCAGGTGCAAGGCGCGGTGCTCAGCGGCGACCTGCAACTGGCGTTTGAGCAAACCCCCAAGATGTCGGTGGTGCTCAGCGGTACGGTGCAGGCCAACCAGCTGCAAATCGCCAACCCCCAGGGCGAAAAATGGCTGGCCCTGGACACGCTCAAGGTGGCGCTGGACGAGCTGCGCCCGCTGGAGCACAGCGTGAAGATCAGCGAGATCACGCTCAGCGCGCCGGTGGTTGATCTGCGCCGCGATGCCGCGGGCCAACTGCAATTCACCGCGCCTGCCAAAGCTGAAAGTACTACAAAAAAAGTAGCTGCTACCGCCGATGGAATAAGCGCAAGCGGCACAAAAGATGTAGAAAATGACGCCGGCTGGACGGTCAGCGTCGCCAAGCTGGCACTGGGCGACGGCACGCTGCGCTGGTCGGATGCCAGCACCCAACCCCGTGCCGAGGTGGCCCTGCGCGGCATGGCGGTGCAGGCATCGGCCATCACCTGGCCCTTTGCCCAACCGCTGGAATTCAATGCCTCGGCACAGGTCGATGGCGGCAGCACTGGCACTGCGCCTGCCGAACTCAAGCTCACCGGCACCGCCACCGACCAGGAGGCCAACGTAGATGCCACCCTGGGCGGCCTGCCGCTGGCCCTTGCCGCGCCCTACCTGGCCAACACCCTGGAGCCCCGGCTCAGCGGGCAACTAGGGGCCGACATGCAGGTGCACTGGCAGGCCTCGGGGCCGCTCAAGGTCACCGCCAAGCAGCTCACGCTGGACCGGCTGGCGCTGGGAGAGATTCCGGCCAAAGGCAAGGTGCCTGCGGCCAGCCTGTTCAGCCTGCGCCAGTTGCAAGTCAGCCAGGCGGTGGTGGATGTGCCCGGGCAGCGGGTGGAGATTGGCAAGCTGCTGCTCACCGAGCCGCGCACCAAGGTGGAGCGCAACACCGAAGGCAAATGGATGGTCGAGCAGTGGCTGAAAGCCCCGGCAGCGGCCCCTGCAGACGCCCAGCCTGGTAAGCCCTGGGCCGTCAGCATCGCCGACTTTGCGCTCGAAGGCGGTGTGCTGTCCTTCCTCGACCAGTTCACCTACCAACCGGCGGCCCTGGACATCAGCGCCCTCAGCGTGCAAATGAAAGACCTGGTGCCGGGCAGCGCCACCGCCTCGCCCTTGGCGGTCAGCGCCCGCATCGGTGCAGAAAACACCCGCAACACCGAGCCCGGGCGGCTGACCTACAAGGGCACGCTGGCCCTGCAGCCGCTGGCCGCCGTGGGCCAGGTCGATCTGCTGCACCTGCCGCTGCACGCGCTGGAGCCGTATTTCGGCGCGTCGCTCAACGTAGACATCGTGCGGGCCGACACCAGCTTCAAGGGCCAGGTGGCCTACACCGCTAGCCCGGCCGGCCCGGTGCTCAAGCTCAAGGGCGACGGCACGCTGGAGGACTTCCGCGCCAACAACGGGGTGGGCATGGTGGCCATGCGGGCCGCCGCCGCAGCGCCTGCAGCCGCCAGCTCGGCACCGCTGGGGGCTGCGGCCACGGCAGCGGCGGTGGCCGATGCCTCCAGCGAGCAGGCCCTGCTGCGCTGGAAACTGCTGAACCTGCGCGGGCTGGACGTGTCGATGTCGCCCACCAGCCCCACCACCGTGGACGTGAAAGAAACCGCGCTCAGCGACTTCTACGCCCGTCTGGTACTCAATGAAAATGGCCGCCTGAACCTGCAAGACCTGGTCAAACCAAGTCCGGCCCAGTCTGCGGCCGAAGCCGATGCTACCAAAACAGTAGCTGCTACCGCCCCAGCAATAAGCGCTAGCGCCCCAAAAGATATAAAATCCGAAGCCGAGCCTGGCGGCGCGGTGGTGCGCTTTGGCGGCATCAGCCTGGTCAATGGCCGGGTGCTGTTCACCGACTACTTCATCAAGCCCAACTACAGCGCCAACCTCAGCGCCCTGACCGGGCGGCTGGGCGCGTTTGCGTCGGTGCCCGTGGCCGGTGCGGTGCAAATGGCCGACCTGGAGCTGCGGGGCCGGGTGGGCGACTCGGCGGTGCTGGAAATTTTGGGCCAGCTCAACCCGCTGGCCAAGCCGCTGGCGCTGGACATCAAAAGCAAGGTCACCGACCTGGAGCTGCCCAGCCTGTCGCCGTACAGCGTGTTTTACGTGGGCCACGGCATCGAGCGCGGCAAGCTCAGCATCGACGTGCACTACGTGGTGCTGCCCAACGGCCAGCTCACCGCCACCAACAGCATCGTCCTTAACCAGCTGACCTTTGGCGAAGCCGTGCCGGGCGCGCCTGCCAGCCTGCCCGTCAAGCTGGCGGTGACCCTGCTGGCCGACCGTAATGGCGTGATCAACCTCGATCTGCCGTTGTCGGGCTCGCTGAACGACCCGCAGTTCCGCATTGGCCCGGTGATCTTCAAGATCCTGGGCAACCTCATCACCAAGGCCATCACCGCCCCCTTCAGCCTGCTGGCCAATGCCTTTGGAGGCGGGGCCGACGCGCTGGGCACGGTGAACTTCCCGCTGGGCAGCGCCGCCCTGGGCCCCGAGGCCCGCGAAGGCCTGGACAAGGTGGCCAAGGCGCTGGCCGACCGGCCCGCCCTGAAGCTCACCGTGGTCGGCAGCGCCAGCCTGAACGCCGAGCGCGACGCGCTGCAGCGCGAAAAACTGCAGCGCCGCGTCGAGTCCGAAAAGCGCCGCAACGCCACCTTGAAGGGCACGCCCCTGGCGGCCCCCAAGGAGGAGGGCGATGGCAGCGCACCCGAAGAGGTGGCCACCGCCGTGCAAGACGCGGAATACCCCACGCTGCTCAAGGCCATTTACAAGCGTGCCAACTTCCCCAAGCCGCGCAACGCCCTGGGCCTGGTCAAAGACCTGCCGGTGCCCGAGATGGAGCAACTGCTGCTGGCCAATATGCCCGCCGACGAAGACGCCATCCGCCAGCTCGCCATCCAGCGTGGCGTGGCGGTGCGCGACTACCTGGCGGCCAAGCAATTGCCGCTGGACCGGCTGTTTCTGGGTGCGTCCAAGACCGTGGACGAAGGCACGGGTTTCAAGCCCCAGGCCGACCTGCAACTGGCCATGCCGTGATGCCAATCTGCGCGATTTACAACTCCACCTGAAAAGCGGCGAAAATAGCCGTCTTGCCCAAACGTGGCCCCCGTGGCCGCAGGGCGCTTGTGGCCCATGGGCCACTTGTTTATTTACCCTTAGCGGAGACCGGCCATATGGTGAAAACCTGGCCAGTTTTCGCTGGCCAACCTCCAAGAATAAGTCCATCCATGTTTGGTTTCTCCAATCCCAAAACCGCGCCTGCACCTGTGTCTGAAAAGCCTGCCGTGACCACCAAATCCAACGAACCGCATCCGCTCGACGCCCTGACCGGCGGCGCTTTCTCGGCCCACACGGCGGGTGAGCGCGCCCAGCGCATCCGCGACTGGCTGCTCACCAACCCCAGCTACGAGCAGATGCACGAGGTGTTCCAGGAGCTCAACGGGCGCGACCGGGGCGCGGCCAAGCCGCTGCGCGAAAAGCTCGACGAACTCAAGCGCACCAAGGGTGCCGAACTCATCGCCGCCGAATGGGCCCGCAAGGCCACCGCGCTGCTGGAACTGCCCCGCCTGAACATGGCCGATGCCATGGCCTGGCAGCGCGATGCCGCCAAAGCCGGTGCCCCGCTGAGCAAAGAGCCGCTGGCCGGCCTGCGCGTGCAACTGGCCGACCGCGTCAAAGGCATCGAAGACCTGCAGCACCGCGTGCAAGTCCAGCGCGAAGCCGCCGTGCTGCTGGCCCAGCGCATCGAAGTGCTGTCCACCAAGCCCTGGCGCGATGCCCAGACCGCCCTGGAAGTGCTGCGTAACGACGTGCAACATTGGCAAGACCAGGCCACCGCCCTGGCCGCCGACAGCAACTGGAGCAGCGTAGACGGCAAATACCCCACCATGCTGGACGCCTCGCGCGGCCAGTTGCTGGTGGTGTGGGACGCTTTCCAAAGCGCCCTGGCCCTGGCTGTGGCCGCCGATGCCGATGCGGCCGCACCCCTGCCCCCGGTCAACGTATGGGCCGACGAGGTCCGCGTGGCCCGTGGCATCCCGTTGGAAGCCGCAAAGTCCGACAAACCCGCCCGTGCCCCCAAGGCCCCGGTAGACCCGGCCCTGCGCGAAGCCGCCAACCAGGCCGTGCAGGCCGCGCTGACCAAGGTCGAGCAAGAAGTGGCCGAAGGCCATGGCAAAGCCAGCGCCGGTGCCGCCGCCGCCCTGCGTAACGCGCTGAAGGAACACAACCGCCTGGTGGACGACAAACTGGGCAATGCCGCCCAGGCCGCCCTGGCTGCTGCCGGTGAGCTGGAAGGCTGGCAGCGCTGGCGCGCCGACCAACTGCGCGAAGAACTGCTGATCAAGGCCGAAGGCCTGCTCAAGCGCCCCGAAGGCCACGCCCTGGGCGGCCGCAAGATGCAAGACACGCTGCGCCAGATGCGCGAGCAGTGGAAACAAACCGACCAAGGCGGCGTGCCCAACCACGCGCTGTGGAAACGCTTCGACGAAGCCTGCAACGAAGCCTACAAAGTGGTGGAAGCCTGGCTGGACAAGGTCAAGACCGATGCCGTGGCCCACAAAGCCCAGCGCCTGGCCCTGATCGAAGAAGTCAAGGCCTGGGCCGCCGAGAACGTGACAGCCAAGGACGGTGACTGGAAGGGCTTCTCCCGCATCCTGCACCAGTTTGGCGACCGCTGGCGCGATGCCGGCCACCTGGGCGAAAAGGCCTTTGCCGAAATGCAGCCGCTGTGGAAAGAGGCCATCGGCCTGGCCGCTGCGCCGCTCGAGAATCTGCAAAAAGCCAGCGTGGAACGCCGCCACGCCATGATCGAAGAAGCCAAGGTGCTGGGGGCCGCCCCGGTGCTGCGTATCGATGCCGTCAAGGCCCTGCAGCAGCGCTGGCAGGCCGAGGCCCAGGGCGTGCCCATGGACCGCAAGTTCGAGCAAAAACTGTGGGACGCGTTCCGCAAGCCGCTGGACGATGCCTTTAACCGCAAGACCGAAGAGCGCGAAAAATCGGCCAGCGCCCTGAGCGACCGCGACCGCATGGTGCTGGACGCCGCCAAGGCCCTGGATGCCGCCAACGCCACCGGCGATGCCCAAAAGATCCGTACCGCCGTGGCCAATCTGGAAGCCGCCTTGCGTGGCCAGGCCCTGGCCCAGGCTGCAGTGCAGGCCGACAAAGCCGAAGCCGTGGCCGAATCCGCGGTGCAAGCCGAAGCCCAGGCGGCTGCGCCCGTGGCTGAGGTTTCTGAAGAAAATCAGGCTCCAGCGCCCACCGAATCGGCGCAAGCAGCTACTGAATCTGTAGCAGATGCAGAGCCCGCTGCCGAGGCTGCGCCCGTCGAGCCGCCCAAGCCCGTGCGCAAGCCGGTGGTGGCCATGCGCGGCGACGACCGCCCCGGCATGAAGAAAGCCGAGCCCGCTGCTGCTGCGGGCCGTGGTGGCAAGTTTGGTGACCGCAAGGACGGCCCACGTGGCGCACCGCGCCCTGGCGACAACAAGTTCGAGCCCATCCGCAGCGAACGCGGTGACCGTCCATCCCGCGACGGTGGCCGCTTTGGCGACCGCCCCGCGTTCGAAGACCGTGGCCCGCGCCTGGGCGACGCCGCCTTCCGCGCCCAACGCGAAGCCCTGGAAAACGCCCAGCACGCCCTGAAGAAGCTGGCCGCCCAAGCGCATGGCGAGGTCTTGACCGACCTGCTGACCGCCTGGGAAAAGCGCGATGTGGAGCAGCTGCCTACCGCCCAGGCCCTGGGCAGCAGCGTCAACGCCGCCACCCGCACCGCCTGGTCGCAAAGCATTACCGCAGCACCCAAGGCCGACGACAAGGCCGCTGCCGAAGCCCTGTTGCGCCTGGAAATGGCCGCCGAAGCGCCCACGCCCGCCGAGCACATCAGCGCCCGCCGCATGCTGCAACTGCAACTGCTGACCAAGCGCAACGACCCTGCGCCCGCACAAACCTGGGCGCAAGATACCGCCAAGGTGCTGGCCAGCAACTTCGACGCAGGCAATGCCCGCCGTATGCAGACGGTGCTGAAGGTGCTGTTGAGCAAGCGTTAATTCCAGCGTCAAGCTTGGCGCTGTATATAAAAAGGCTACCCCCGGGTAGCCTTTTTTTCGTCTGTACGGTCCGCTAAATATCCAGATCCACCCACAGCGCGGCGTGGTCCGATGCGGCTTCGTCGGGGCTGCGGACCTCGGCAAAGTGCGGCCACAGCGTGCCATGGGTGCCGCCCCACATGCCCCGGCGTTCTATGCCTGCGGCGCTAACCTGAGCGAACAGGTCGGGCGACAACAGGATGTAGTCCAGCTTGGCCGTGGCCGTGCAGTTGCCGTGTGTGCCCGCCCGTCCGCCACTGGCGTACAGCGGGTGGCTGCTAATGTCTTGCAGCACCGAGCCCTGGCGCAGCAGCGGGTCCAGCGGGGCGTTGCCGGGGATCTCGTTCAGATCGCCCACGACAGCCACCAGCGTGTCGCCCGCCAGCAGGTGGGCATCCACCAGTTCGCGCACCCGCTGGGCCTGGCGTTTGCGTTTGGCGTTGTTGTCGGCCTGGTTGCCGAAACCCTTGCTTTTGAAGTGGTTGGCCAGCAGCCACAGACGCTGGCCGTGGGGCAGGGCGATCTCGTATTCGGCGCAGTCGCGGCTGAAGATCAAGCCCTTGGCGTCGGTATCGTCCACATGCGAGCGGATCGACACGATGGGGTATTTGGCGCGGGTGAGCAGCCCCACGTCGATGCCGCGCTCGTCGTTGCCATCGACCAGCATCACGTGTTCAAACGGCTTGCCCGCCACCTCGGGCAGCACCTGCTGGTTAAACAGGCGCAGGGTGGTGCGGTTTTCGGCCTCGATCACCACCTGCAGGTCGGCGGCCACGGCGTGCAGCACCCGGGCAGTGTTCTGGGTGGCGACTTCGTTGACCGGTTCGGTCTTCAGCTCGACCCAGCCAATCCAGCTTTTGCGGCCCGTGGCCACGATGCTGGCCTCGCCCACCCGGGGCCGGAGCATCAGCTTGCCGCGGATCTTGCGCAGCAGCAGCATGGGGCCATCATCGGACTTGAGCAGGCCGTGTGCGGCCAGCAGGGTGAGCATGCGCTGCTTGTCTGCCGCGCTGTAGCGGGGCTTGGCAAACAGGGCGTTGAGTTCCTTGTGGGCCTCCAGCGTGGGTTTGCCTGCGGCCCAGTCGCTGCCGTTGAGCGCCATGGCGCGGTCAAACATGTTTTCAACGTTAAAGCTGGCCAGGCGCATGGCAACTCCGTGGGCTAAGGTGGTCCCAGCCTAGTCCGAATGGCCGCCGTGCGCATCCCTACTTTTGCGGATGCGCCAGGGCGGCAAACGGGCCGGGCCGGTCCTGGTGGCAAAGCAGGGTGAGCGCGCGCCGCGCACGGGTGATGCCCACGTACAGCGTGTTCAGCTCTTCGTCGGTGTCGCCGTGCGGGTCGGGGAACTCGCCCTGCGCAAGGTAGGGCAGCAGCACTGCGTCAAACTCCAGGCCCTTGACGCTGGTGATGCTGGCAATCAACAGGCTGGCGGCTTTGTCTTTGGCGCTGGTGTGCTGTTTTTGTTCGATGGTGTTGAGGTGCTGGAAGAACTGGGCCGGGCTGGCAAAACCCTCGGCCGCCTGGGCCAGCCAGGTCAGGTTCGCCTCCGCCTCCTGGCGGCGGCGGGTGGAGGTGAGTACGTTACGCACCAGCGAGGGCGCGTGCAGGGCCGCCAGCACCGCGGCCAGCAGGCCCGGCCCGGTGTGGTTGCGGATTGTGTCTACCGCCGCCTGCAGCCGCTGGCGGGTGGCGGGCGGGGCATTGCGCAGCACCTGGTTGTCAAAGAACGATTTCAAGAACGTCGGCGCCACAGCCACGGCGCGCACAGCATCGTCCAGCAGCTCCTGCTGGGTTTCGTGCTCGCGCCCGTCTACCTGGATGCGCGATTCGGCAAAAAACACCAGGGCACGCAGGATGTTTTTGCGGGTCTGCTCGGCGCTGATGCTGGCCAGGTCGTCGGTGGCCACCGCCAGCAGGCCGCGCAGCAGCAGCACCTCGGGGCGCTGCACATAACTGTCGAAGCCCTGGGTGGTGTAGGGCATGCCTGCGGCGATCAAGGCGTTTTCGATCTGCACCGACTGGTGCGGGTGGCGCAGCAGCACCGCGAACGCGTCCATTTTGGCCTTGGGCTGGGTTTTCCACTGCTGGGCGGCTTCCACCACCTGGCGGGCGCAGTCGGCGTTGTCGGTGTAGTGCTGCAGCGCCACCGTGCTGGCGTGCGGGGCCAGCGAGGCATAGGGCGTGGCCGCGACTTTTCCGGCCAGCTGGGCGATGGCCGGGCTGAAACGGAAGCTGTGGGTCAGCGGGTAGCGCTGCACGGCGTGCGTGCTGTGCTCCTCCAGGGCGGAGCGCATGAACTGCGCGTCGGCACCGGTGGCTTTGTGGATCACCTGGTCGATGTCGCCCACGCCGCAAAAAAAGCAGCGGTTGCTGGCCAGCAGCGCCTGCAGCAGGGTGAACATGGCCTGGTTCATGTCGTGCATTTCATCGACCACCAGCACCTTGACGGCCTGCGGCCAGGTGGTGGTGTGCCGCACCGATTCCCCGCCGTGCAGCAGGCAAGCCAGGTCGTAGGTGGCATCTTGCGGCCCCCGGAACGCGGGCTTCTCGGGGTTGGCGCAGCGGATGCGCTCGAATGCTAAATAGATCTTGAGCTGGGTGTATTCGGTGCCAATGCTGTCGGCGTAGTCGGGCGACACGGCCTGCTCGTCGCGCTGCAGCACGTCGCGCAGCGTGCCTTTGAGGATTTCGCCCTGCTGCAAGAAGGTGTCGGTCATGCCGTGGTCGCCCAGGGTGGGCATCAAGAGCTCGGAGCGCCAGCGGTCATCCGGGTGGTCGGCCACCTGCTGCACCGCCTCCCAGATCACCGGGCTGAACTGTTCGGCCTCGGTATAGACCGGCACCTTGCCGCCTTCGAGCTCGGCCAGCACCTGGGTGCTGAAGGCCTCGAAGGTCTGGATGCGCATCTGCTGCGTTATCGCCGCGGGCACGCCGATTTTTTTCAGCGCATTTTTCAGGGCGGTGCAGGCTGCGTCGGTGTAGGTGAGCGCAAAAATCTGCTCGGCCCGCGTCCCCCGCGTCCAGGCCTCGGCCATGCGCAAGGCCAGTATCGTGGTTTTGGCGGCCCCCGCATTGGCCTCCACGATGGCCAGGCGCGCCGGGCTGATCTGGATCGCTGTTTGCTCCGCCGTCGGTGTGATGGCTTTGGGGACGAAATGCGCAACGGTTTTGGTGGGGATCATGGTGGGGATATTCTTGCCGCAATAAAAAAAGGCTCCCGAAGGAGCCTTTTATGGGTCAACCGTGCTTAGACGCGCTTGCGGTATTCGCCGGTGCGGGTGTCGATTTCGACCTTGTCGCCCTGGGCCACGAAGATCGGCACGCCGAACTCAAAGCCGGTAGCAATCTTGGCGGGCTTGAGCACCTTGCCGGACGTGTCGCCCTTGACGGCGGGCTCGGTCCAGGTGATTTCGCGCTGCACGCTGGTGGGCAACTCGACCGAAATGGCCTTGCCGTCGTAGAACACGACTTCCAGTTCCATGCCGTCTTCCAGGTAGTTCAGTGCGTCGCCCATGTTTTCGGCTTCGACTTCGTACTGGTTGTATTCGGTGTCCATGCAGATGTACATGGGTTCAGCGAAGTAGGAGTAGGTGCAGTCTTTTTTGTCCAGCACGATCTGGTCGAGCTTGTCGTCGGCCTTGAAGACCACTTCGGTGTTGAAGTTGGCGATCAGGCTTTTGAGCTTCATGCGCACGGTGGCGGAGTTGCGGCCACCACGGCTGTATTCGGTTTTCAGGACGACCATGGGGTCTTTGCCGTGCATGATGACGTTGCCAGCACGGATATCTTGGGCGATTTTCATAGCATTCTCTGGAGTGGGGGCCGCTCCATTTCCGAAGAAAATGTTGGCGGCGGGTAGGGCAAATATTCGCGTTTGCCGATAGCTGCCCGTGTGGGCAAAGCCCTGGATTTTAGCCGGTTTCGGGACGGAACTGGAGCAGCTGGCTTGCCAGGTCGGGCTGCTGCACCAGCCGGGTGCGCAAAGCCTCGGCCCATGGGCCCCACTCTGGCAGCGCCAGATCGGGCAGGGCGCTGGTGTGCAGGCCGTTCCACACGCGGTGGAATTGCCGCACAGAGGCAGGGGCTTGTGTCGTGTCCAGAAAGGCTTCGAGCTTGGCGTGGTGGGCCGAATCAAATTGCGGGTAGATCTGCCACACGAAGGGTTTACCGGCCCAGATGGCCCGCACCAGCGAATCCTCGCCGCGCACAAAGTTGGCATCGCAGGCCCACAGCAGGTGGTCGAAGTCGCGCTGCTCCAGGGCGGGGAGGTATGAAATCAATAGCTGCTCACGCCCATGGAATAAGCGCTGGAGCCACTTTTTATCTAAAAGTGCAGCCTGCACGGCACGCGTGGCCCGGCCTGCGGTGACCAGCAGGCGGGTGGGGGCGTCGGCCTGGGCGAGCTGTTCCAGCAAGGCCTGCAGGGCCGGGGGCTCGTAGCAGAACAGACTGATGATGCGCTCGCCGGGCCGCCGGTCTGGTACGCCGTGCGCGCGCAGCCAGGCCTGTGCATCGAACGCGGCCTGCCGCTGCGCCAGGTCGGCCTCGCGCAGCAGGCCGCCGGTGCGGGCGGTAAAGCCGGGGTAGAAAAACCATTTCTGCCGCCCCTGCGCCGGGCCATCGCGCACCAGCGAAGGCAGGGCGTGGCAGCGCTCCACATAACTTTCGGCCGACAGGTATTCCAGATTGATCCATAAGGGTTTTAGGCCGGTAGCGCCCATTTGGTGGGCGCAAGCAGCTACGAATTCAGGAGCAATAGTGCAGCCGAAGGCTTCGATCCACACGTCGCTGGGGGGCAGGTCGCCTACCTCCAAGGGCCGGGTCCACTGCCACACTTCCACGCCCGGGCAGCCCTGCGGGGCCATCCAGGCCAGGGCCGACGGGTCGTCCACCCACAGCCGCACCTGCTCGCCGCGCGCGGCCAGGTCGGCGCTGAGCCGCCAGCACACGCCGATGTCGCCAAAGTTGTCGATCACCTCGCAGAAGATGTCCCAGCGCATCAGCTCGGCCAGTCCAGTTTGCCCGCTACGTCGATGTGCGTCAGGTACAGGCGTACGTCGAATTCCAGCTGGTGGTAGTCGGGCTCCATGTAGGTGCAGAGCTGGTAAAAGGGCTTGTCGTGGTTGCGCTCTTTCAGGTGGGCCAGCTCGTGCACCGCAATCATCTTCAGAAAAGCATCGGGCACGTCCTTGAACAGGGTGGCGATGCGGATTTCGTGCTTGGCTTTGAGCTTGTTGCCCTGCACCCGCGACACGGTGGTGTGGGTGCCCAGCGCGTGGTGGTAGACGTGCAGCTTGGCGTCAAAGCCCACTTTGTTGATTTGTGCGGCGTTACGCATGTGCTGGGTTTTGAGGTCCATCACGTAGTCAAACAAGGCCTTGTCGGTGCGCACGCTGTGGGCGCGCGGGTATTTTTTGAGCAACAGCGCACCCAGTTGGTCGTCGGCCAGCAGTTGCTGCACCTGGGCGGTGACGTGGGCCGGGTAGGCCGACAGGTATTTCAGGGGGAGCATGCGGGGATTGTCCACAATACGGCCTATGTCCGAGATTAATCCTGTTGAGCCTCCCGTGGCACCTGTTGCTGCCCCCGTCCATTCCGACCAGTTGCTGAGCGAAGTTGCCGCCTTGCCCGCCTTGCCTGGCGTCTACCGCTACTTCGATGCCGACGGCACCGTGCTGTATGTGGGCAAGGCCAAGAACCTCAAGAAGCGCGTCACCACCTATTTCCAGCGCGACCACGGCGGCACCCGCATCGGCCACATGGTTAGCAAAATTGCGCGCATGCAGACCACGGTGGTGCGCTCCGAGGCCGAGGCCTTGCTGCTGGAAAACAACCTCATCAAGACGCTGCACCCCAAGTACAACATCCTGTTTCGCGATGACAAGAGCTATCCGTATCTGAAGATCACGGCCCTGCCAGCGTTCTCTGCCGAGCCCAGCGCGGTGACCTTTCCGCGCGTGGCTTACTACCGGGGTTCGGTCGAGAAAAAGCACCGCTACTTTGGTCCGTTTCCCAGCGCCTGGGCGGTGAAGGAGTCGATCCAGCTGTTGCAAAAAGTCTTTCGCCTGCGCACCTGCGAAGACACGGTGTTCAACAACCGCACGCGGCCCTGTTTGCTGTACCAGATCAAGCGCTGCTCGGGTCCCTGCGTCAATTTCGTGTCGCCGCAAGACTATGCGCAGGACGTGCTGAACGCCGAGAAGTTTCTGGACGGCGAGACCCAGCAGGTGCTGCAAGCGCTGGAGGTCCGCATGATGGCCCATGCCGACAAGCTGGAGTTCGAGCAGGCGGCTGAGTTGCGCAACCAGATGAGCGCCTTGTCGACCGTGCTGCACCAGCAGTCGGTGGACAACGTGTCCGACAAAGACGTGGACATCCTGGCGGTGAAAGTGCAGGGCGGGCGCGCCTGCGTCAACCTGGCCATGGTGCGCGGCGGTCGCCACCTGGGCGACCGGGCCTACTTTCCCACCCATGTGGAAGACGCATTTTTCATGGGCAGTGTGGAGGTGGAGGGCGAAGATGTGGCCCAAGTGGTGGAGGTGCAGGTGCTGGAGGCTTTTATCGCCCAGCACTACATCGACATCCCGATCCCCCCCGCGCTGATCACTACGGTGCCGGTCGGCAAGGCCTTGCTAGATGCCTTGTCGTCGCAAAGCGGGGTCAAGGTGACGGCAGTGCACAACCCACGCGAGCAGCGCCGCGTGTGGCAAGAAATGGCGCAGAAAAATGCGGGCTTGCAACTTGCCCGCCTGCTGGCCGAAGAGGGCTCGCAACAGGCCCGCACCCGGGCTTTGGTGGATGCGCTGGATCTGGCCCCGGACGACCTGGACACTTTGCGGATCGAATGCTTCGACATCTCCCACACCGCAGGGGAGGCCACGCAGGCATCGTGCGTGGTGTTCCAGCAGCACAAGATGCAAAACTCGGAGTACCGGCGCTACAAGATCGAGGGCATCACGCCCGGCGACGACTACGCTGCCATGCGCCAGGTGCTGACGCGGCGCTACAGCAAGTTTGGCGTGCAGCCTGAAGCCTCTGCCGAACCACCGGCCGGACGTATGCCGGACCTGGTGTTGGTCGATGGCGGCAAGGGCCAGGTGTCCATAGCCAAGGCGGTTTTCGAGTCGCTGGGGTTGGATCTGGGGTTGATCGTCGGGGTAGAAAAAGGCGAGGGCCGCAAGGTCGGGCTGGAGGAATTGGTATTTGCCGATGGCCGCACCAAGGCCACTTTGGCCCGCGATTCGGCGGCGTTGATGCTGGTGGCCCAGATCCGCGACGAAGCCCACCGATTTGCCATCACCGGCATGCGGGCCCAACGCGCCAAGGTGCGCGTGGGCGGCAGCAAGCTGGAGGACATTGCGGGCATCGGCCCGAAAAAGCGCGCCAGCCTGTTGCAGCGTTTTGGCGGCATCCGGGGCGTGGCCGCAGCCGGAGTGGATGACATCGCCAAAGTTGACGGCATATCCAGGGAGTTGGCCGAAGAAATCTACCGCGCACTGCGCTAAGTTCAATGCCCCGGCGGCATGACACAATCAGGCCATGTTCTGGACCATTCCCACCATCATGACCTGGACGCGTATCGTCGCGATCCCTTTGATCATTGGTGTTTTTTATCTGCCGATCAGCGAGCCCAGCCGCAACCTGGTGGCCACTGTCATGTTTGTGGTGTTCGCCGCAACCGACTGGCTGGACGGTTTTCTGGCCCGTAAGCTGAACCAGACTTCGTCATTTGGAGCCTTTTTGGATCCGGTGGCAGACAAGTTTTTGGTATGTGCTTGCGTGCTGGTGCTAGTACACCTGGGCCGCGCCGACGTGTTTGTGGCGCTGATCATCATTGGCCGCGAAATCGCTATTTCGGCGTTGCGCGAATGGATGGCACAGATCGGTGCCTCCAAGAGCGTGGCGGTGCACATGATCGGCAAGCTCAAGACCGTGTCGCAGATGGTGGCGATCCCATTTTTGCTGTTCGATGGGCTCTTGTTTGGTGTTGTGGACACCCATTTGTGGGGTGTCTGGTTGATCTGGATTTCGGCGGTCCTGACCATTTGGTCAATGGTTTACTATCTCCAAAAGGCACTGCCTGAAATTCGGGCGCGGACGAAATGAGGGCTGACCAGAGGGCCTTTTAAAAAGTGTCGCAGGGGTTCAAAGACCGGGCCAAAAACGGTCTAGAATCCGCCTCCGCGCCGCTTGAAAGCAGTTTGTCCGATTGACACCATGCAAGTCCATGGTTTTAATTGCCTAAGCAGCGGTTGCTGCAAAGTTTCGTTTTTCCCAGGCTTGTTTTCTGCGCGCTGCAGTCTGCAATACGGGGTGAAATTTTTGAATATCGTGGTCTGAATAAATTTGAGCGAGGGGCTCCTTGTGAACAAAACGGAATTGATTGAACACATCGCAAAGCATGCTGATATCTCTAAAGCAGCGGCTACACGTGCCTTGGAGTCCACCATCAGTGCGGTCAAAACGACGCTCAAAAAAGGCGGTACCGTATCGCTGGTAGGATTCGGCACCTTTGCGGTGGGTAAGCGCGCAGCACGGGCAGGGCGTAATCCCCGTACCGGCGATGCGATTAAAATCAAGGCCGCCAAAGTCCCCAAATTTCGCCCAGGCAAAGCATTGAAAGATGCGTTGAACTGAGGTTTGTGTTTCAGGTGGGGTGCTTAGCTCAGTTGGTAGAGCAGCGCCCTTACACGGCGTAGGTCGGCGGTTCGAGCCCGTCAGCACCCACCACTCCCACCCGGCAAAGGCGAACAGATTGTTCGCCTTTTTTGTTTTTTAGCATGGGCGCAGCGCCCACTGTGTTTTTCAAAAGAGTTCTGCCATGTTTGATTTCGTCCGCAAGCACACCAAGATCATGATGGGCTTGATGTTCTTGCTGATCATTCCTGCCTTCATCTTGGTAGGTGGCCAAGAAAGCTTCAAGAGCTTTAATGAAGGCGGCGAAACGGTTGCCAAGGTGGCCGGTAAAGACATCAAACAGACCGATTGGGACAATGCACACCGCAATGAAGTGCAGCGCATCATGGCCGCCCAGCCGGGCATAGACCCCAAGCTGCTGGACTCGCCCGAGGCACGTTACGCCACCCTGGAAAACCTGGTACAGCAGCGTGTATTGGCCGCTGCCGCCGACAAGTTCCACCTGGTCACCAGCGACAGCCGCCTGGCCCGCAGCCTGCAAGAAGATCCAACCATCGCATCGCTGCGTAACCCCGACGGCTCACTCGATATGGCCCGATACAACCAGTTGCTGGCGGCGCAGAACATGACACCGGCCATGTTCGAAGCCCAGGTGCGTAGCGATTTATCGCAACGCCAGGTGGTGGCGGGCGTTGCCGGCACAGCTTTCAGCGCGGGTGCCGAGGCCGATGTGGCACTGAATGCCTTGTTGGAAAAGCGTGAAGTGCAGGTTGCCCTGTTCAAGACTACCGATTTCGCTGCCAAGGTCAATCCAACCGATGCCGAGCTGGAGGCCTGGTACAAGGACCACCCGGCTTTATTCCAGGCACCAGAGCAGGCGACCATTGAATACGCCGTGCTGGACCTGGATGCCGTGAAAAATGGCATTCAACCCAATGAGCAGGACCTGAAGACCTATTTCAAAGAGAACGCCGACCGCCTGGCCGGTAAGGAAGAGCGCCGCGCCAGCCATATTCTGGTCAATGCGCCCAAGGATGCTTCCGCAGACGACCGCAAAAAAGCCCGCGCCAAGGCCGAGGAGCTGTTGGCCCAGGTCAAGAAAAACCCAGCCAGTTTTGCCGATGTGGCCAAGAAGAATTCGCAAGACACCGGCTCGGCTGTCAACGGTGGTGACCTGGATTTTTTTGGCCGTGGTGCCATGGTCAAGCCGTTTGAAGATGCCGCGTTCGCCCTGACGAAGGGGGATATCAGCGGCATCGTGGAGTCGGATTTTGGTTACCACATCATCCAGTTGACCGACATCCGCGCCCCTAAGCCGCGCAGTTTTGAAGAGATGCGGCCCGAGCTGGAAGTTGAGCTGAAGAACCAGCAAGCCCCGGCCAAGTTTGCCGAAGCGGCCGATGCGTTTACCAATGGCGTGTATGAACAGGCCGATAGCCTCAAGCCGGTGGCAGACCGCCTCAAGCTGAACGTGCAAACCGCATCGTTGTCCCGTACTCCGGCGCCCGGCGCCAAAGGCGTATTGGCCAATGCCAAATTCCTGAATGCAGTTTTCTCCTCCGACTCCATCGAGAAGAAGCGCAATACCGAAGCCGTGGAAACGGCCCCCAACCAGCTCGTCGCGGGGCGCATTACCCAGTACACTGCAGCCCATACTCTGCCGTTTGCGGAGGTCAAAGACCAGGTGCGTTTGCGGGTGGTAGGCGCCCGTGCAACCGAGCTGGCCAAAAAGGACGGCCAGGAAAAACTCGCAGCCTGGAAGGCCAATCCGGGTGCGGCGGCCTTGTCGACCCCGTTGGTACTGTCGCGTGAAAATGCCCAGCAGCAGCCGGTGCAGGTCGTCAACGCTGCCTTGCGCGCCGACCTGAGCAGCCTGCCTGCCTGGGTGGGGACGGATCTGGGCGAGCAGGGCTACGCCGTGGTTAAGATCAATAAACTGGTCCCGCGCGAGGTGCCCGCCGAAGCCCTGCTCAAACAAGGCCGTGCACAGTACAGCCAGGGTTGGGCTGGTGCCGAGAGCCGCGCTTACTACAACAGCCTGAAAGAGCACTTCAAGGTCAAAATCAACGTGACCAAACCTGTAGCCAAAACCGGAATGGATGCGGGATAAGCGCTCAACTACAAAAATTAAGGCTATAATGCAAAGCTACGGTGGCTGTAGCTCAGTTGGTAGAGTCCAGGATTGTGATTCCTGTTGTCGAGGGTTCGAGCCCCTTCAGCCACCCCATTAATTGATAGTTTTAATTCCAAGGGCGCTACTTTTTAGGTAGCGCCCTTTTTTGTTTTCAAGGCCATCGCACCATGGGTATTGCCATGACCATGGCATAGCTATCTTGCTGAGCTGCAAAAAAAGCAGGGTCGTGTGTACTACTATGGGTGGCCATATCGCATACAGTTTCGAAAACACTCCGGCTGTCATGCGCCGACCGCCCCTGTAGGAACCCTGTGTGGAAACCACGCTACCCAACTCCCGAATCGACCGCCCTCTGTTGGGGGATGATTCCATGAACCTGCGTGGGCTGTGGGGGGGGCGGACTGCGTCATCTGTGGGGAACTCGGTGCCACCGCAGGTCCTGGCGGTACTGGACGGCTTGCCGGTGCTGGTGGCGGCAATGGATTTGCGCGATCGCCGCACCATCATCTACTGGAACCGCGAATGTGCGGCTGTCTCGGGCTACGCCAGCGATGAGTTGGTGGACCACCCGGAGGCCTTGCAGTGGCTGTATCCGGATCCCTCTTATCTGTCGCGCAAGTTGGCCGATTTTTTGGAACTAGGTGCCAGCTTCAGGGATATGGAGTGGACGCTGACCACCAAGTCGGGCGAGAAGCGGCGCATCGCTTGGTCCAGTATCGATGGTTTACGTGCCGTGTCCCAGCCGGACGTGGTCTGGTGTGCGGGTTTGGATGTCACCGCTCGATCCGAGTCCGACCGCCTGTTGCGTGACCGAGATAAATTGTTGGGCTCTGTGTTTACGCATTTGCCCGACATGGTCTACCTCAAAGATGGAGAAGGACGCTGGCTGCTGACCAACCCTGCGGCGCGCGCCGTGCTGGGTTTATCGGAACAAGAGGCCTACGGCTACACAAATCTGGAAATTGCCGACCGCGACCACCCCCAGGGCGAAGGCCTGCGCCAGGGGGCCCTGACCGACGAGGCCACCTGGCAGTCGGGCCGGGCCTCGCACCTGCAGGAAGTGGCTGACGACGGCCAGGGCAATCTGCGTTGGCTGGACGTGGTGCGGGTACCCACCTTTGGGCTGAGTGGCCAGCGCATGCACCTTTTGACGGTGCGCCGGGACATTACCGACCAGCGCATCGCAGCCACCAAACTGGAGCTGGCGGGCCGCGTGCTGGAGCAGAGCACCGACGGCATCATCGTGACCGACGAATCCAACCGCATCATCATGGTGAATGGTGCGTTCACCGAGATTACCGGTTACCAGGCCCATGAAGTTCTGGGCCGCGACCCGAAGCTATTAGCCTCCGGGCAGCACGATGCGGCCTTTTTCCAGCACATGTGGAAGGTTTTGGCCGAAGAAGGGCGCTGGACCGGCGAGATCTGGAACCGCCGCAAAAACGGCGAGGTGTATCCGCAATGGCTTAGCCTATCGGCCCTGCACCGGCGTGCCCATGGGGATGTGACGCACTACGTGGCGGCATTTTCCGACCTGAGCTCGCGCAAGGCGGCCGAAGAAAAAATTGCCTATCTGTCCAGCCAGGATGTCATTACCGGTCTGCCTAACCGTGCCCATGTGGCTTTGCGTTCGGCTTTGATGCTCGAGCACGCCAAGACCATGCACGAAAAAGTGACCATGATCGTCATTGACTTGGATAACTTCAAAACCCTGAACGACTCCCTGGGCCACTCGGCCGGTGACCAGATGCTGCGCGAAGTCGCCATGCGGCTGAGCCAGTTTGCCGATGAGCGCTCGCTGGTAGGCCGTTTGAGTGGCGATGAGTTTCTGATTTTGTTGCGCAATGTGCAGGGTACGGCGGATGCCGCCCACATGGTGACCTCCTTGATGGATGCCGTGGGCCAGCCCATGACTTTGGCCGATATGCCGGTCAACGTGTCCATCTGCGCTGGCGTGGCCATGTTTCCGGCCGATGGCACCCAATTTGGTGCTTTGTTTGGGCGTGCTGATTCGGCTTTGTATGCGGCCAAGCGCGGCGGGCGCGGCACCTACCAGTTTGCCGATGCCACCATGAACGAGGCTGCGTTGGAGCGCCTGCGGTTGGAGTCGGCCTTGCGCCTGGCGATCGAAAACAATGCCCTGCGCCTGGAGTACCAGCCACTGATCCACCTGCCCAGCGGGCGCGTGGTGGGGGCCGAAGCCCTGTGCCGATGGGACCACCCCGAGCGCGGCGCGATTGCTCCGGGCGTGTTCATCCCGATTGCCGAAGATTGCGGCCTGATCGAAGCCTTGGGCGGCTGGGTGCTGAAGACTGCCGCCCTGCAACTGCGCGCTTGGCATGACGCGGGCCAGCCCGAACTGATCATGGCGGTGAACCTGTCGGCCCGCCAGTTCCAGCGCGGCGTGGTGCTCAAGCAGGTGGAGGCTGCTTTGGAGGTATCCGGCATCGCCCCCGACCGGCTGGAGCTGGAGCTGACCGAAAGCGTGCTGCTGCATGATGGCGAGGCTGTCACCGCGGTGCTGCGTCGCCTGCAAGCCCTGGGGGTAAAGCTGTCGATCGACGACTTTGGCACCGGTTATTCGAGCTTTGCTTACCTGCGCCGCATCAAATTTGACAAGATCAAGATCGACCAGTCGTTTGTGCGCGATTTGATCGATGACCCCGACAACGCCGCCATCGTGCGCGGCATTATTTCGCTGGCTTTGAGCCTGGGCCTGAGCGTGCTGGCCGAGGGGGTAGAAACCGAAGAAATCGCCCAGCGCCTGCGCCATCTGCAATGCACCTACGCCCAGGGCTACCACTTTGCCCGCCCGTTGCGGCCCGAGGTGTTTGCCCTGCACCAGGGGATGGTCGCCATGCCCGCTTAGTGTTACATCGGGTGTCGGGTGCTGTAACCCGGCCCCTACAATCTGGTAACACTTTGGCATGTTCTATGAAAATTTTGATTTCCAATGACGATGGTTACCAGGCTCCGGGCATTGTTGCGCTGTATGAAGCGCTGAAAGATGTGGCCGAGGTCGAGGTGGTTGCGCCTGAGCACAACAACAGCGCCAAGTCCAACGCGCTCACCCTGTACGCCCCCTTGTACGTGCACCGGGCGGCCAACGGTTTCCGGTATGTGAACGGCACCCCGGCCGACTGCGTGCACATCGCCCTGACGGGCCTGCTGGGCTACCGGCCCGATCTGGTGATTTCGGGCATCAACAACGGTGCCAACATGGGCGACGACACCATCTACTCGGGTACGGTGGGCGCGGCCATGGAGGGCTATTTGTTCGGTATCCCGGCGATTGCGTTTTCGCAAACCCAGGGCGGCTGGGCCCACCTGGATGCCGCCGCCCAGACCGCCCGCGACCTGGTGCTGCGCCTGACCCGGCAGCAGCACGAGGGTGCGCCGCCGTGGCTGCTCAACGTGAACATTCCCAATCTGCCACTCGATCAGCTCAAGCCGATGAAAGTTTGCCGCCTGGGCCGCCGCCATTCGGCCGAAAAAGTCATCACCATGGACAGCCCGCGCGGCGACACCATGTACTGGATTGGCAGCGCCGGGGCCGCCAAGGACGATGCCGAGGGCACCGACTTCCACGCCAGTCTGCAAGGCCACGTCACCCTGACCCCGTTGAAGGTAGACCTGACCGACCACGACAACCTGGGCTATTGGGCGCAAACCGCATCCCGCCTGGCGGTGGCCTGAATGGCACAGCGGCCCCCGTTTCCGGCCCGGCTGGACTTCTCCGCCGGTGCACCGTCGGCCAAGACGGTCGCTATTAAAACAGTAGCTGCTCGTGCCGATGTAATAAGCGCTAAGCCCCTAAAAGGCTTAGAGGTTAAAACCACCGCAGGCCACGGCATGGACTCGGATGCGGTGCGCGCCCGCATGGTGCACAAGCTGGCAGCCATGGGCATTGTGTCGGCCCCGGTGCTGCGCGCCATGGGCCAGGTGGAGCGGCACCGTTTTGTCGACACCGCCCTGGTTAACCAGGCCTACGAAGACACCAGCCTGCCCATCGGCCTGGGCCAGACCATCTCCAAGCCTAATGTGGTGGCCCGCATGGGCGAGTTGCTGCTGGACTCGGCGTTGGGCAAGGCCGGGCAGCTGGGCCGGGTGCTGGAGATCGGCACCGGCTGCGGTTACCAGGCGGCGGTGCTGGCGGTGCTGGCCCGCGAGGTCTATAGCATCGAGCGCCTGCGCGGCCTGCACGACAAGGCCCGGGCCAACCTGCGGCCATTTCGCCTGCCCAATGTGCACCTGCTGTTTGGCGATGGCATGCTGGGCTACGCCAAGGGCGCACCGTATGCGGGCATCATCGCCGCGGCTGGCGGCGACGCGATTCCGCAGGCCTGGCTGGACCAGCTGGCTGTGGGGGGGCGGCTGGTGGCCCCCATGGTCACCAGCGGCGGCAAGCAGGCGCTGGTGGTGGTGGACAAAACCGCCCAGGGCCTGAAACAGCAGTTACTCGAGGCGGTGCATTTTGTCCCTCTAAAATCAGGGATTGCATAACCTGCACATATGGGTTGCGGAGTAGGCCGGGCCGGGCAGGTTATTTCATGTTTTTAGGAAATTACACATGCACGCGTTGCGCAGTCAGGGTTGGTTGAAGATCGTTGGTTTGGTAGCTTCGGCGGTGGTGGTGGTCGGCTGTGCGGGCCCTACCGTGCACAAGGCTCCGGTGGAAGACCGGGGCACCAGCCGTTCGCAGCCCACCACGGCCACACCCGAAGCCGTACCCGCCAAACCCCTGCCGGGTGCTGAAAATGCGGGCAAGCCGGGCTACTACACCGTCAAGCCGGGCGACACCCTGATCCGCATCGGCCTGGACAATGGCCAGAGCTGGAAGGACATCGCCCGCTGGAACATGCTGGACAACCCCAACGTGATCGAAGTCGGCCAGGTGCTGCGCGTGATTTCGCCCAATGCCGTAGCCACCGAGAACGGCGTGACCACCCGCCCTGTGGCCTCCAGCACCGTGACCCCGGTGGCCGTACCCGCACCGGTGGCCTCGGCGACGACCAGCCCGGCGAGTGCGGCCAGTGCGGCATCCAAGCCGGTGACCGTGGCCCCGGCGACCCAAGCGACGGCAGCCGAGGACGATGTCGCCTTCATTTGGCCCACCAGCGGTGGGCTGATCGCCGGGTTTGACGAAGCCAAAAACAAGGGCCTGGACCTGGGCGGTAAAAGCGGCGATGCCGTGCTGGCTGCGGCCGATGGCCGGGTGGTGTATGCCGGTGCAGGCTTGCGTGGCTACGGCAACCTGTTGATCCTCAAGCACAACAACACCTACCTGACCGCCTACGCCCACAACCAGACCCTGCTGGTCAAGGAAGACCAGTCGGTGCGCAAGGGCCAGAAAATCGCCGAAATGGGCAGCAGCGACACCGACCGTGTCAAACTCCACTTCGAGATCCGCCGCCAAGGCAAGCCCGTCGATCCCGCCAAATACCTGCCTAACCGGTAACACCGTATGAAAACCCCCAACGTACCCGGCCAAACTGTGCTTGAGGATGCGTTGGGCGAGGAGGGCGGCAACCCGGCGGTGGCCGGCCAGGCCGCCTGGCTGGCCACTGGGGTCGACAGCCACGACACCCTCAGCATGTACCTGCGCGATGTGCGGCGTACCGAGCTATTTACCCCCACCGAAGAATTCGACATGGCCACCCGGGCCCGCGCCGGTGACTTTGCGGCCCGCCAGGCCATGATCGAGCACAACCTGCGTCTGGTGGTCAGCATTGCCAAGCTCTACCTGGGCCGGGGCGTGCCCATGGGCGACCTCATCGAAGAAGGCAACCTGGGCCTGATGCACTCGATCGACAAGTTCGAGCCCGAGCGCGGTTTCCGCTTTTCAACCTATGCCACCTGGTGGATCCGCCAGGCGGTCGAACGCGCCGTCGTCCAGCAAGGCCGTGTCATCCGCCTGCCGGTGCACGTGGTGCGTGAGCTGCAGCAGGTACTGCGGGCCCGGCGCACGCTGGAACAAGACCCGGCCATTGCCGCCAGCCGACCCGAAGGTGTGGGCGTGGAAGATATCGCTGCGCTGATGGGCCGCGACGCGCACGAGGTGGCCGAGCTGCTGGCGATGGCCGAGTCTCCGCGCTCGCTGGATGCCACGCTGGACCGCAGCGAAGATGGTCAGACCCTGGTGGATACCTTGGCCGACGAAGACACACCCGACCCCGCCGCTGCCACCCAGACCCACGAAGTCGAACGCCTCATCGAAGGCTGGATCGCCACCCTGACCCGGCGCGAGCGCGAGGTGCTGGATGGCCGTTTTGGCCTGCACCACCGCGAACCCGAAACCCTGGACACCCTGAGCGACCGCCTGGGCCTGACCCGCGAACGGGTGCGCCAGATCCAGAACGAAGCGCTGCGCAAACTCCGCATCCAGCTGGGGCGCAGCGGCATGCACAAGGAAGCTTTATTTTGATGCACAGAATCTACGGCTGGCTGCTGGTGGCCGTTTTGGCTGCCATCGCGGGCTGTGCCGCACCCGGCCCGCGCACCACCACCATCAGCCAGGAGAAATTGCAAAGCCTGCTGGCCGCCCGTTTCCCCTACACCGGCAGGGTCGGCCCCTTGTTTGAGCTGCAGGCCCAGACCCCGCAGTTGCGCCTGCTGCCGGCGCAAAACCGTCTCGGCACGGCCATCCAGGTGCAGGTCACCGAGCGTTTGACGCGCACGGTTTTTACCGGTGTGCTGGATATGGATTACGGCGTGCAGTTCGAGCCCAGCGACCAGACCTTGCGCATGGCCGATGTGCGCGTCAATTCGCTGAGTTTCACCGGCGTGCCCGAGCGGTACCAGACCGTGGTGCAGGGCCTGGGCCCCATATTGGCCGAACGCGTGCTGGACGGCATCAAGCTGCACCAGGTCAGCGCCAAGGACCTGGCGGTGGTCGATGGCTGGGGCTATGCGCCCGGCAGCATCGAGGTGACTGCCGCAGGCCTGCGCATCACCCTGAACCCGAAAAAATCACCCTGAAGGTTTTGCTATTAAAAAAATAGCTGCTCACGCTTATTTTATAAGCACGAGCAGCTATTTTTATGCCTAAACCTTAGATTCAGTGCGCGCCTTGCTCCAGGAAACGCTGCGCGTCCAGCGCCGCCATGCAGCCGGTGCCTGCACTGGTAATGGCCTGGCGGTAGATGTGGTCTTGCACGTCACCGGCGGCAAATACGCCGGGCACGCTGGTCATGGTGGCGAAGCCCTGCAGGCCGGTGCGGGTGATGATGTAGCCGTCTTTCATCTCCAACTGGCCCGCGAAGATGTCGGTATTGGGCTTGTGGCCGATGGCGATGAAGCAGCCTTTGAGGTGGATGTCGGTGGTGTCCTCGCTCTTGGTGCTTTTCAGGCGGATGCCGGTCACGCCAGAGGCATCGCCCAGCACTTCTTGCAGGGTGTGGAACAGCTTGAGCTCGATCTTGCCCGCAGCCACTTTTTCCATCAGCTTGTCCACCAGAATGGCTTCGGCTTTGAAAGTGTCGCGGCGGTGCACCAAGGTCACCTTGGCGGCGATGTTGGACAAATACAGCGCCTCTTCCACGGCGGTATTGCCACCGCCCACCACGCACACGTCTTGACCTCGGTAGAAAAATCCGTCGCAGGTAGCGCAGCCCGACACGCCCCGGCCCATGAAGGCGGTTTCCGACTCCAGGCCCAGGTACTGTGCCGAGGCACCGGTGGCCAGGATCAGCGCATCACAGGTATAGGTGCCGCTGTCACCGGTAAGGGTGAAGGGGCGTTGGCTGAAATCTACCGTATGGATGTGGTCGAAGATGATTTCGGTCTTGAAACGCTCGGCGTGCTCTTGGAAGCGCTGCATCAGCTCGGGGCCCTGCACGCCCATCACGTCGGCAGGCCAGTTGTCGACTTCGGTGGTGGTCATCAGCTGGCCGCCTTGCGCAATGCCGGTGATGAGCACCGGGTTCAGGTTGGCACGGGCGGCGTAGATGGCGGCGGTGTACCCCGCTGGGCCGGAGCCCAAAACCAGGACCTTGGCGTGTTTATTGTTCGACATGGATAAAAACCTGTAGTGAAAAGGAGAAAGGGGCGTGTACAGTTTGCTACTTGTTACAAAATAACAAGTGGCTCCTACCGCCCGGAACGCGATACTTTTTAAAGATTGCACAGGAACCGGCCGGAAGGTTTAGCCCGTTGGTACCGGTTGCTGCGTAAGCCATGTTTTGAAATTTTGCCCCAGATTGTAAGAACCCACGGTCTGCAGGGCTCTCACGCGAAAGGAATTGACCATGTCGATGCTGTCCAACATAGAGCTTTTATTGCGCGTGCCCCTGTTCTCCACCATGACCGCTGAACAAGCCGATGTGGTGGCCAAGGCGGTGACCAAGCAGCGCTTCAAGCGTGCTGAAATCATTGTCGAGCAGGGCCGCAAGTCCAACGCCTTGTTTATTGTGCTCAGTGGGCGGGCCCGTGTGCTGACCACCGACAGCCGGGGCCGTGAGGTCATTCTGGCGACCCTGCAGGTGGGCGACTACGTGGGCGAAATGAGCCTGATCGACAACGAACCCCATTCGGCCACGGTGCAAACCGAGATGCCCACCGACTGTCTGGTGCTGGGCCGAGCGGAGTTTGAACACTGCCTGGACAGCAACACGACCATGGCCCGCGCCGTGATGGCCGGCCTGGTCAAGCGCCTGCGCCGTGCCGACCAGAAGATCGAGTCCCTGGCGTTGATGGACGTGTATGGCCGCGTGGCCCATGTGCTGCTGGAAGCCGCTACGCCCAATGCCGATGGCCAGATGGTCATCCGCGACAAGATCTCACGCCAGGACGTGGCCAAAATGGTCGGCGCTTCGCGCGAGATGGTCAGCCGGGTGATGAAAGACCTGGAAGAACGTGGCTACATCGAGGGCCACGACAACGGCTCCACCCACATCCGTTCGGTGCTGGGTTCGCTGACCTGACCGGCGGCAGCCCCGTCCTGGGCTGCCCGCGCATGGGGTAAGCTTGGCGCAGACTCTTTCTGCCCATGACTTACTCCCTCAACACTCTTAATTCATCCGGACCGGTGGTGTCGCCGATGCGCACCGGCATCAACCGTTTTGCGCGCGAAATTGGCCTGATCCTGGGGCTGCTGGCCCTGGTGTTCTGGTGCATGGCCCTGTTGGGTTTTTCTTTGCAGGATGCCGCCTGGTCCACCTCGGGCCAGGGCGCTTTGGTGCACAACTGGGCCGGTCGCCTGGGTGCGTGGATTGCCGACCTGAGCTACTTCAGCCTGGGCTATTCGGTCTGGTGGTGTCTGGCTGCCGGTGCGCGGGCCTGGCTGGCGGGCCTGGCCGACTGGATGCGCGCCCACGCCCCCGATGACAAACCCCGGCCCAGTGGCCATTTTGTAGGAACTGCCTGGGGTTTCTGGCTGGGGCTGGTCTTGCTGTTGTGTGCCAGCACCGCGCTGGAATGGTCGCGCCTGTACCGGTTGGCACCCTTGCTGCCGGGCCATGTAGGCGGCGTGCTGGGCTATGTGGTGGGGCCATTTGGCGTGAAATGGCTGGGCTTTACCGGTTCTGGGCTGGTGTGGATAGCGCTGGTCGTGATTGGCGTGTCGGCGGTGTTCCGCTTCTCGTGGAGCCATGTGGCCGAGCGGCTGGGGGCCTGGGCCTATTCGCTGGTGGAGACGCGGCGCGAAAAGCGCGTGGTGGCCGAAGACCTGGCCGTGGGCAAGGTCGCCGCCAAAAAACGCGAAGCCGTGGTACGCGAAGAGCGGGTGGAAATCGCCGCCCACCACCCCACACCGGTGATGATCGAGCCCACCCTGGCCGATCCACCCAAGAGCGCCCGCGTGATCAAAGAGCGCCAGAAGCCGCTGTTCAGTGAGTTGCCCGATACCAAGCTGCCGCAGGTGGATCTGCTCGATGGCCCGCAGCTGCACCAGGAAACCGTTGCCCACGAGACGCTGGAGATGACCAGCCGCATGATCGAGAAGAAGTTGAAGGACTTCGGCGTCGAGGTCAAGGTGGTGCTGGCATCGCCCGGCCCCGTGATTACCCGGTATGAAATTGAGCCTGCCACCGGTGTGAAAGGCTCACAAATTGTAGGTTTGGCCAAGGATTTGGCGCGGTCCTTGAGCCTGGTGTCGATCCGGGTGGTGGAAACCATTCCGGGCAAAAACTACATGGCGCTGGAGCTGCCCAACGCCAAGCGGCAGTCCATCACCTTGTCGGAAATCCTAGGTTCGCAGGTCTACCACGAGGCTAAGTCGCTGCTGACCATGGGCCTGGGCAAGGACATCATCGGCAACCCGGTGGTGGTCGATCTGGCCAAGATGCCGCACGTGCTGGTGGCCGGTACCACCGGCTCGGGCAAGTCGGTGGGTATCAACGCGATGATTTTGAGCCTGCTGTACAAGGCCGAAGCCCGCGACGTGCGGCTGTTGATGATCGACCCCAAGATGCTGGAGATGTCGGTGTACGAGGGCATTCCGCACCTGCTGGCCCCGGTGGTCACCGACATGCGCCAGGCCGCCCACGGCCTGACCTGGTGCGTGGCAGAGATGGAGCGTCGCTACAAGCTTTTGAGCAAGCTGGGCGTGCGTAATCTGGCCGGGTACAACGCCAAGATCGACGAGGCCAAGGCCCGCGAAGAATTCATCTACAACCCGTTCAGCCTCACGCCCGACAGCCCCGAGCCCTTGAAGCGCGAGCCCCACCTCGTGGTGGTGATCGACGAGCTTGCCGACCTGATGATGGTGGTGGGCAAGAAGATCGAAGAGCTGATCGCCCGCCTGGCGCAAAAAGCCCGGGCAGCCGGTATCCACCTGATTCTGGCCACCCAGCGCCCCAGCGTGGACGTGATTACCGGCCTGATCAAGGCCAATATCCCTACCCGCATCTCCTTCAAGGTCAGCAGCAAGATCGACAGCCGCACCATCCTGGACCAGATGGGCGCCGAAGCCCTGCTGGGCCTGGGCGACATGCTTTACATGCCCGGCAGCGGCATGCCGACGCGGGTACACGGCGCCTTTGTCAGCGACGAAGAGGTCCACCGCGTTGTAAGTTACTTGAAGACCCAGGGCGAGCCCGACTACATCGAAGGCGTGCTGGAAGGCGGCACGGTCGATGGTGAAGACGGGGAGGGCGCAGACGGCGTGATGGGTGGCGGCAGCGGCGAAAAAGACCCGATGTACGACATGGCCGTGGAAGTGGTGCTGAAGAACCGCAAAGCCAGCATTTCCCTGGTGCAGCGGCATTTGAAGATTGGCTACAACCGCGCCGCCCGTTTGGTGGAAGACATGGAAAAAGCCGGTTTGGTCAGCGCCATGAGTGGCGCCGGTCAACGTGAAATCCTAGTGCCTGCAAGGGCAGAATGAGTGGAATGAAAAAACTGATTGCTACTATTTTTATAGCTGCTTGCGCCGGTGTGGCAAGCGCAGACGGCCTGGATAGCTTGGAAAACTTCGTCAAGACGGTGAAGTCTGGCCGCGCCGATTTCACCCAGGTGGTGACCTCGCCACCCAAGGAAGGGCAGGCGGCGCGCGTCAAAACCTCCACCGGTAGTTTTGAATTCCAGCGGCCCAGCAAATTCAAGTTTCTGTACAAAAAGCCGTTCGAGCAAAGCATCGTGGCCGACGGCCAGACCCTGTGGCTGTATGACGTGGACCTGAACCAGGTCACCACCCGCAAACAGTCTGCGGTGCTGGGCTCCACCCCTGCCGCGCTGATTGCGGCCGCGCCCAATCTGCAAGCCTTGCAGGCCGATTTCACCCTGCAAGCCGCGCCCGACAAAGACGGCCTGCAATGGGTTTCTGCCACGCCCAAGGCCAAAGACGGCCAGTTGCAAACCGTGCGCGTGGGCTTCAAGGCCGACGGCAACACCACCGAGCTGGCCGCGCTGGAGATTCTGGACAGCTTCGGCCAGCGCTCGGTCATGACCTTTGCCAAGGTGGAGGTGAACCCGGCCCTGGCCGCAGACAGCTTCCAGTTCAAGCCGCCAGCGGGCGCGGATGTGGTGAAACAATAGCTGCAGAATATTTCGCAGATAGACCCGCAAATAATCTCGCAAAATTAAGTTTTATAGTTGCCATAAAACTTTATAAAACATAGAGTTAGGCATGTCGACTAACTCGCAAAAATTCAAGCTGTACGACGCTCCGCACCAGATGGAGCCGCTGCTGCCCGGCGAGGCCCGGCGGGCGGGCTTGCTGGAGCAGGCCCACGACCTGCAACGCGCGGCGCACCAGCTCTCGGCCCTATGCCAGCCGGTAGCGCTGACCGATCTGCGCGACCTGTTGCGGGCCATGAACTCGTACTACTCCAACAAGATCGAAGGCCAGCACACCTTGCCGATGGAGATCGAGCAGGCTTTGCGCCAAGACTATTCCGCCGATGCCGACAAAGCCCGCCGCCAGCGCTTGGCCGTAGCCCATATGCAGACCGAGAGCTGGCTGGAGTCAGACCCCGCAGGCCGCGCTGTATGGAGCGCGGATGCGGTCACAGGTATCCACCAGCATCTGTTTGCCCAGCTCCCCGAAGCCGATCGCATGCTGCCCGAGGGCGATGTGCTGGTGCCCGGCCTGCTGCGCGACCGCAATGTCAGCGTGGGCATCCACGCAGCGCCGGCATTTGAGGCAATTGCCCCGATGCTGGAGCGCTGGGCGGGTTTTTACGCCGATGTGCGCCGTGGCGAGCTGCAGCTGCTGGGCGTGGCCGCATCGCACCAGCGCCTGGCCTGGGTGCACCCGTTTCGCGATGGCAATGGCCGTGTGGCCCGACTGCACACCCACAGCGTGCTAGTGCACCTGGGTTTGAGCAACGGCCTGTGGTCGGTGTTGCGCGGTTTTGCCCGCAGCCAAGATCGCTACTACGCCCATTTGGCCACCGCCGACGAGCCCCGCGCGGGCGACCTGGATGGGCGTGGCAACTTGTCCGAAAAAGCCCTGGTCGCCTGGATTGCCTACGTGCTGGAGGTGTGCTCCGACCAGGTGGCCTTCATGACCAGCCTGCTGGACCTGGCAAGCATGCAGGACCGCATTGCCGCCTGCCTGGCGTTTGAGCAGAACGTGGTGAAACAAGGTGTGCGCACCGAATCGTTACGCGGCCTGCACTACCTGTTTGCCACCCAGGGCGCACTGGAGCGGGCCGATTTCAAAGCCATGCTGGGTTTGGGCGACCGATTAGCCACGGCCCAGGTAAGCGCCTTGCTCAGGCGCGGGCTGCTCAAAAGCGATACGCCGTATGGCAAGTTGCGCTTTGGCGTGCCGCTGCATGCGCTGCGGTTTTATTTCCCGAACCTGTGGCCCGAGGCCGAGGGCTAGGCCGCAGGCACCACCTTCATCACCGCCTTCTGCACCCGCCCGTGGCTGATCTTGACGTTGTCGGCGGGCACCGGGGACTGGATGGCAAACGGCTTTTCGCGGGTGTCGCGCAGCACGTAGATGCCCAAGGGCAGGCCCTGGGCGTTGGCCACGCTGACCACCAGCGGGGTGTTGACGGCAGCGCCTTTTTTGACGCTGACGGCTTTTTCGCCGTTGGCCAGCATCACGTAGGTGCCGGGCGGGTAGAAACCGATGGCGTTGGTCATGGCCTTGCCGACCCGGGCGTCCTCGTCCAGCGCACCCACGATGTTGGATTTGGCCGCGCCCAACGCCGACAGGCCGGGCCGGGTCGAGCGGTGGGCCATTTTGCCAATCAGCACATCGGCCAGGTGCAGGATGCGGCGGCATTCCCGGTTGCGGTCCAGTCCCTTGGCGTCAAGCGGGTCGTGGTGCAGGCGCACGATGTCCAGCAGGTCCTCGTTGACCACCCCAAAGCCGCGCAAGATCGCTTCGCTCAGCGCCGGGTGATCCTGGATCAGCTGCTTTTGTGCGGCGTCGGGCGGGGTCGTCTGGGTGGCCAGGGTGTCTTGCAGCCGGGCCATGCTGATGTTCATGGTCAGGGCAGCCTGCACCAGAACGGGGCGCACACAGTCGTCCAGCGCCAGTTTGCGGGCCGTGAGTTCACAAATCACCGCACACAGCAGTGCGTGGGTGGCGCAATAGCCCAGGGTTTTGTCAGCCAGCGCCTGGAACAGGCCAAACAGGCTGTCGTCCGCGTCTTTGTCCAGCAGTTCCATGGCGCGTTTTTGCACACCGTCGAGCCGCCCCAGCGGGTTTTTGGCGCTGGCACCACTTTGCAGCACGGTGCCCCATACGGCTTGCACATCGGTCCAGCCTCCGGTGATGTCTTCGCCCACCGTGTAGTCCAGCTCCAGAATCTCTTGCGGCATGGTGGCCTTGGAAATTTCCTGGATGCTGACGCCTTCGCGCAGCAAGGCGTAGATCAGCCGGTCGTAGCTGCTGACCCAGGCCTTGTAGTCGGGCTGGGTAGCGCAGGCTCCGTGGGCTTCCAGGTGTTCGCGGTGGTGCTCGGACAAAATCGCCTGGCCTTTGCGCAGCAGCAGGTTGCCTTTGGAGTCCCAGATGTTGATGGGCAAGGGGCGCAGGATCTCGATGCGGGAAACGGGCACAGGGACATAAATCATATGGCGGGGAGGATAAGGGATGGCGCACCCGTTTCGCGGCGGGGCCGCATGGGAGAATCCCTTTCATGACCCGTACCGCCCTGTCCACCGATGCCCCCTTGGCCGAGCGCTTGCGGCCCAAAAACCTGGGTGAAGTCATCGGCCAGCAGCATCTGCTGGGCGAGGGCATGGCGCTGCGTATTGCGTTTGAATCGGGCCAGCCGCACAGCTGCATCCTGTGGGGTCCGCCGGGCACCGGCAAGACCACCATCGCCCGGCTGATGGCCGATGCGTTTGACGCGCGCTTCATCACCATCAGCGCGGTGCTGGGGGGCGTGAAGGACATCCGCGACGCGGTGGAGCAGGCGCTGATCTCCCAGGCCCAGGGCCGCCGCACGATTGTGTTTGTGGACGAGGTGCACCGTTTCAACAAAAGCCAGCAAGACGCCTTTTTGCCGCATGTGGAAAGCGGCCTGTTCACCTTTGTCGGAGCCACCACCGAGAACCCGTCGTTCGAGGTCAATTCGGCGCTACTGTCGCGTGCGGCGGTGTACGTGCTGCAGGCCTTGACCGCCCAAGACTTAGAGCAAATAGTGCTCAAAGCCCAATATATATCGGCGGTACCAGCTATTGAAAAGATAGCGGTTGACCGCTTGGTCGCCTATGCCGATGGCGATGCCCGGCGGCTGCTCAACACGCTGGAGACCCTGGCCGTGGCCGCCACGCAGGAAAAGCAGGCCGAGATCACCGATGCCTGGCTGCTCAAGGTGCTGGGCGAGCGCATGCGCCGCTACGACAAGGGCGGCGAACAGTTCTACGACACCATTAGCGCGCTGCACAAATCCGTGCGCGGCTCCGACCCGGACGCGGCGCTGTACTGGTTTGTGCGCATGCTCGACGGCGGTGCCGATCCGCGCTACA
This sequence comes from uncultured Albidiferax sp., assembly GCA_963512645.1. Classification (GTDB taxonomy): domain Bacteria; phylum Pseudomonadota; class Gammaproteobacteria; order Burkholderiales; family Burkholderiaceae_C; genus Rhodoferax_B. Next base: position 86,146 of record CAUPNM010000014.1, read on the forward strand.
TGGCGCGACGCCTGGTCCGCATGGCCAGCGAAGACATCGGCCTGGCCGACCCCCGGGCGTTGCGCCTGGCGCTGGATGCTGCCGACGTCTACGAGCGCCTGGGTTCCCCCGAGGGCGAGCTGGCCCTGGCCGAATGCGTGGTGTACCTGGCCGTGGCGGCCAAGTCCAACGCGGTCTACAAGGCCTTTAACGAGGTCAAGGCATTCATCAAGAAGGATGGCACCCGCCCGGTGCCCATGCACCTGCGTAACGCGCCCACCAAGCTGATGAAAGAGCTGGACTACGGCAAAGGCTACCGCTACGCGCACGACGAGGAGGGCGGATTTGCCGCAGGCGAGCAGTACCTGCCCGACGGCATGGCGGCCGCCAGCTTTTACCGGCCGGTAGAGCGGGGCCTGGAAATCCGCATCGCGGAAAAACTGCGCACCTTGAAGCGCCTGAACGCGGCCGAAGGCAAGACTTCCTGAAATAGGCCTAGAGCCTCTCGGGGCGTCTGGGGCGCAACACAATGCCCGAACCGGCGCAGTTTGCAAGTCGTATGTCTGATAAGTTGGGCGCGTTGATGCATTTGCATAATCAGATTCGCTAATACTTTGGCAAACCCGCTAATCCCTGCGGTTTCAAGGGTAAACACGCCCTAATCCCTTTGTTTTGGCCCGTTTCGTGCTGGATACAATCCGCCACAGAACCCGCACCAAGTTGGACGCGACTTGTGTGGCACACGCAAACCAGGCCCCCGGCCCGCTGTGCGTGTGCCGCCCAAGTCCATCGAAATTGGCGGGTTTTTTGTTAAGTTGCGGGGCCCACAAGGCCGCCAGCCATCCTCGATGGTTGGCACCGGCAGCCTGTGGATGCACAACACACACGGAGAAATATTTATGGATATCTTGCTACAGCAGATCATCAACGGTCTGGTGCTGGGCAGCATGTATGCCTTGGTAGCCCTGGGCTACACGATGGTGTACGGCATCATTAACCTGATCAACTTTGCGCACGGCGAGGTGCTGATGGTCGGCGCGCTGACCAGTTGGACGATCATCGGACTCATGCAGGAAGGCATGCCCGGCACTCCCGGCTGGCTGATCCTGCTGATATCCCTGGTGATTGCCTGTGTGGTCTCGGCCACACTCAACTTCGTGATTGAAAAAGTCGCCTACCGGCCGCTGCGCAACAGCCCCAAACTGGCCCCCCTGATCACCGCCATCGGCATGTCCATCTTGCTGCAAACATTGGCCATGATCATCTGGAAGCCCAACTACAAGCCGTACCCCACGCTGCTGCCCGCCGTGCCGTACAACATCGGCGGCGCGGTGATCACCCCCACGCAGATCCTGATCCTGGGCCTGACTGCCGTATCTCTGGCCGTGCTGATGTGGCTGGTCAATTACACCAAGCTGGGCCGCGCGATGCGTGCCACCGCAGAGAACCCCCGCGTGGCGGCTCTGATGGGCGTCAAGCCCGACATGGTGATTTCGGCCACCTTCGTCATCGGCGCGGTGCTGGCCGCCATTGCCGGTGTGATGTACGCCTCCAACTACGGCACGGTGCAGCACACCATGGGCTTCCTGCCCGGCCTGAAAGCCTTTACGGCAGCGGTGTTTGGCGGCATTGGCAACCTGGGCGGTGCGGTGGTCGGCGGCATTTTGCTGGGCCTGATCGAATCCATCGGCGCGGGCTACATCGGCCAACTGACCGGCGGCGTACTGGGCAGCCACTACTCGGATATTTTTGCCTTCATCGTGCTGATCATCGTGCTCACGCTGCGTCCTTCGGGCCTGCTGGGTGAACGTGTGGCCGACCGGGCGTAATGGGAGCAACACCATGAAAATGACTAGAACCAACCTCATCATCGGTGCCATCCTGGCGCTGATCCTCCCGCTGGTGCTGCAAAGCTTCGGCAACGCCTGGGTGCGTATCGCCGACATGGCGCTGATCTACGTGATGCTGGCCCTGGGCCTGAACATCGTGGTGGGCTTTGCCGGCCTGCTCGATCTGGGTTATGTGGCCTTCTTTGCCGTGGGTGCCTACACCTACGGCCTGATGGCTTCGCCCCAATTGACCGATGCCTTCCCCGCCATTGCCGCCATGTTCCCCGAGGGGTTGCACATGCCGCTGTGGCTGATCTTGCCGGTGGGGGCGGCGGTGGCCGGGGTGTTTGGCATGCTGCTGGGCGCGCCCACCATCAAGCTGCGCGGTGAATACCTGGCCATAGTGACCATGGGTTTCGGCGAAATCATCCGCGTGTTTTTGAACAACCTGGACCACCCGGTCAACATCACCAACGGCCCCAAGGGCCTGAACCAGATCGACTCGCTGAAGTTCTTTGGCATCGACCTGGGCCGCCCGCTGACGATTGGCAACTTCGAGATTGCCTCGGTCAGCCTGTACTACTACCTGTTCCTGGTGCTGGTGGTGCTCAGCGTGGTGATCTGCCACCGCATGGAGCTGTCCCGCGTGGGCCGCGCCTGGATGGCCATCCGCGAAGACGAAATCGCCGCCAAGGCCATGGGCATCAACACCCGTAACATGAAACTGCTGGCGTTTGGCGCCGGTGCCACGTTCGGTGGTGTCTCGGGCACGCTGTTTGCCGCGTTCCAGGGCTTTGTGTCGCCCGAATCCTTCAGCCTGATGGAGTCGGTGATGATCGTCGCCATGGTGGTGTTGGGTGGTATTGGCCACTTACCCGGCGTGATTCTGGGTGCCGTGCTGCTGTCGGCCCTGCCCGAGGTCTTGCGTTACCTGGCCGGCCCGCTGCAGGCCATGACCGGCGGACGGCTGGACTCGGCCATCCTGCGCCAGTTGCTGATTGCGGTGGCCATGATCGTCATCATGCTGATGCGCCCACGCGGACTCTGGCCCTCGCCCGAGCACGGTAAATCGCTCAAGGCCAAGTAAGGAACACCCATGACAGACAGCAAAAAATCCGAAGTGATCCTGCAAGTTGCGGGCATTTCCAAACGTTTCGGCGGCCTGCAGGCCCTGAGCGACGTGGGCATCACCATCCAGCGTGGCCAGGTCTATGGCCTGATCGGCCCCAACGGTGCCGGTAAAACCACGTTCTTTAACGTGATCACCGGCCTGTATACGCCCGACAGCGGCACCTTCCATCTGGCAGGCAAGCCGTACTCGCCCACCGCCGTCCACGAAGTGGCCAAGGCAGGCATTGCGCGCACCTTCCAGAACATCCGCTTGTTCGCCGAAATGACCGCGCTCGAGAACGTGATGGTGGGCCGCCACATCCGCACCCATACCGGGCTGCTGGGCGCCATCTTCCACACCAAGGGCTTCAAAGCCGAAGAGCTGGCCATCGCCAAGCGCGCCCAGGAACTGCTGGACTACGTCGGTATCGGCCAACTGGCCGACTACAAGGCCCGCACCCTGAGCTACGGTGACCAGCGCCGCCTGGAAATCGCCCGCGCCCTGGCCACCGACCCCCAGCTCATCGCCCTGGACGAGCCCGCCGCCGGTATGAACATGACCGAAAAAGTCATGCTGCGCGAGCTGATCAACAAGATCCGCAACGACAACCGCACCATTTTGCTCATCGAGCACGATGTGAAGCTGATGATGGGCCTGTGCGACCGCCTGACCGTCCTCGACTACGGCAAACAAATTGCCGAAGGCACCCCTGCCGAAGTGCAGAAAAACGAAAAAGTGATCGAGGCCTACCTAGGCACGGGAGGACATTGAGATGGCCAATACTGCGACTACCCCTAAGAAACAACCCGGCGAAGTACTGCTCAAAGTCGCCGGCCTGAAGGTCTCCTACGGCGGCATCCAGGCCGTCAAGGGCGTGGACTTCGAAGTCCGCGAAGGCGAACTGGTCAGCCTGATCGGCTCCAACGGTGCGGGCAAAACCACCACCATGAAGGCCATCACCGGCACGCTGCCGTTTGTGGCGGGCGACATCCACTATCTGGGCAAAAGCATCAAGGGCAAGGGCGCGTGGGACCTGGTGAAAGACGGCCTGGCCATGGTGCCCGACGGCCGTGGCGTGTTCACCCGCATGACCATCACCGAAAACCTGCAGATGGGCGCCTACATCCGCGAGGACAAGGCCGCGATTTTGGAAGACATCGAAAAGATGTTCACCATCTTCCCGCGCCTGCGCGAACGCAAGGACCAGCTGGCCGGCACCATGTCGGGCGGTGAGCAGCAAATGCTGGCCATGGGCCGCGCCCTGATGAGCCGCCCCAAAGTGCTGCTGCTCGACGAGCCCTCCATGGGCCTGTCGCCCATCATGGTCGACAAGATCTTTGAAGTGGTCAAAGACGTGTACGCCCAGGGCGTGACCGTGCTGCTGGTCGAGCAAAACGCCAGCCGCGCACTCGGTATTGCCGACCGTGGTTACGTGATGGAGTCCGGCATCGTCACCATGAGCGGTGATGCCAAGCAAATGCTCAGCGACCCGAAAGTGCGCGCCGCCTACCTGGGCGAGTAAGCACCAACCCACCTTCTCCTGCGGCGCGGGAGAAGGTGCGGAATTCTGATAAAACCAGCCTCCGCCGCCCATACCACCTACACTAGCTGCTATGAATAACGTAGTAGCCACGCCATCTGCCACCCCCGGCACGTTCCGCTTCCTCCATGCCGCCGACCTGCACATCGACAGTCCGCTGCGTGGCCTGAGCCGTTATGCGGGTGCGCCGGTGGAACGCCTGCGCAACGCCACCCGCCGGGCTCTGGAAAACCTGGTCGACTTGGCCCTGGCCGAGCGCGTGCACTTCGTTTTGCTGGCGGGCGACCTGTACGACCGCGACTGGCCCGACTTCCACACGGGTTTGTTCTTCCGCGCCCAAATGGTGCGCCTGGGCCGCGCCCACATCCAGGTCTTTTTTGTCCAAGGCAACCACGACGCGCAAGGCACCATCACCCGCGAGCTGGTGCTGCCCGACAACGTCAAAAAATTCTCCAGCCGCAGTGCCGAGACCGTGCATCTGCCCGACCTGGGCGTGGCCATCCACGGCCAGAGCTTCCCCCAGCGCGAGGTGCCCGAAGACCTGGTGCCGCACTATCCCGTTGCCGTGCCCGGCCAGTTCAACATCGGCCTGCTGCACACCAGCCTGACCGGTGCCAGTGGCCACGACACCTACGCGCCCACCGACATCCCCACGCTTAAAACCAGGGGTTACGACTACTGGGCGCTGGGTCATGTGCACACCCGCGCCGTGGTCTGTGAGTCGCCCCGTGTGGTGTTCCCCGGCAACCTGCAGGGCCGCCACGCCAATGAGACCGGGCCCAAAGGTTGTGAACTCGTGACCGTCACCGGCGGCCAGATGGAAACCCGCTTCGTGCCGCTGGACGTAGTGCGCTGGCACCAGCTCAGCGTGCCGCTGGACGGCGTGGACAACCTCGCCCAGGCCAGCCAGGCCATCGCCGCTGCCTTGGCCCAAGCCACCGTTGGCGCGGGCGACCGCCTGCACGCCCTGCGTATCCACCTCACGGGCCGCACCGCCCTGCACACCACCGAGGCCGAGCAGCCCGGCACCCTGGAGGCCGCAGTGCACGCCAGCGCGCAAGACGTGGCCGGGGCCGAGCTGTGGATAGAGCAGGTGCAACTGCAGCTGAGCTCGCCGGTGGACCGCGCCGCCCTGGCCCGGGGTGACGACGCCGTGGCCGAGTTGCTGCGCCTGGTGGACGAGCTGGCCGCCGACCCCGCCGCGCTGGCCGCCTTTGCCGCCAAAGCCTGTGGCGACGTGCTGCACAAACTGCCCGCCGAGGCCAAGGGCGACGGCAATTGGGCCGACCCCGATGCCCTGAAAGTTCTGCTGATGGATGCCGAATCGACGCTTCTGGCCCGCCTGGAGAGTGCCGCATGAAGCTGCAAAAACTCTACCTCTCGGCCTTCGGCCCATTCACCGACAAGCTGCTCGATTTCAGCGGTACCACGGCGGGCATCCACTTGGTCTTCGGCCCCAACGAAGCCGGTAAATCCTCCGCCCTGCGCGCTATGGCCGACCTGCGTTTTGGCATCCCGCTGCGCAGCGCCGACAACTTTGTGCACGACGGCCCCAACAAGCTGCTGCTCACCGCGGTGCTGGAAGATGCCAGCGGCCAGCCGGTGGCCGTGGCCCGCCGTAAAAAGACCAAAGACCCGCTCACCCAGGCCGACCCCACCACTGGCCTGCCGCTGGCCACGCCGGTCAGCGCCGCCGTGGCCCAGGCCCTCACCGGCGGCATGGACCGCGCCGCGTTCGAGCGCAGCTTCGGCCTGGACCACGCCCGCCTGCGCAAAGGCGGTGAAGAGCTGCTCAAAGGCGAGGGCGAACTCGGTGCCGCCCTGTTCGAGGCCAGCGCCGGGCTGCAAGGCATCAAGGCCCTGCAGGCCAGCCTGCAAGACGATGCCCGCAAATTCCTGCTGCCCAGCGCCCAGGCCGTGATTCCCGAATCCAAGCGTCTGATCGAAGAGTACAAATCCCTCTCCAAAGCCGCGCTCACCCGCCCCGCCGAATGGAAAGACCGCCAGCGCGCCCTGGACACCGCCACCGACCAGCTCAGCGCCCTGCAAACGCAGTTGACGGCCCTACGCCGACGCAGCCATACCTTGACCGAGCTGCGCGCCGTGCTACCGTTATTGCAGCAGCTCACGCTTATCCAATCGGCGCTAGAGGCCGAAAACACCCTTAACTTATTGCCCCTGGATGCACGCGAGCAGCGCCTGGCCGCCCAGCACAGCCTGCGCACCGCCACCGAGCAGCGGGAAACCGCCCAGGCCGAGCAAGCCGCCTGCGCCCTGGCCCAGTCTGCGCTGGTGCTGGAGCCCGCCTTGGTCGCCCACGCCGCCGCCATCGAGCGCGTGGTGCAGGCCTGCGCACTTGCCCGCCAACAGCGCGCTGAACAGATACAACTGCAGACCCAGGCGGGGCAGGGCGCGGCCACACTGGCCGAGATGGCCCGCCGTATCCACCCCGATGCGGGCTTGGACGCTGTGCTGGCCGCCGTGCCCGGCCCCGCCGACCGCGTGGCGTTGGACGAACTGCTCGACACCGTGGCCCGCCACAGCCAGGCGCTGGCCCAGCAGCAAGAACGATTGGCGCAGTTGGACACGCAGTTGGCCCAGGCCCCGGAGCACCGCAGCCCTATTGCCCTGGCCTTGCTGGCCGCCGTAGAGTCCGCCCTGCAACACGCCCTGGCCCTGGGCGATACACCGCAGCGCCAAGCCGAGGTTCAGCGCGAGATCGAGACCCTGGACCAGCGCATCCAGCGTGCCCTGGCCGAGCTGGGCCTGCCCCATGTCGCCGCCCTGCAAGCCGCCCGCCCGCTGCTGTTGGCCGACATCGCCCAGGCCGAAAAAGCCCAGGCGGATGGGGCAGTGCAGTTGGATGCGCTGCGCAAGGAAGATGCCGACCTGCAGCGCGAGCGCAGCACCCAGCAGCGCCGCCAGCAGCAGCTCGCCGCCGTGGGCGAAGTCGTCACCGCCCAGAGCCTGCAGGCCGCCCGCCAGCAGCGCGATGCCCGCTGGCTGGACGTGAAACAAGCCTACGCCCCGGCCACCCTGGCCGCCTTCGAGCCCACCCAGACCGAGGCCGACCGCCAGGCCGACCTGCTGCGCGAAGGCGCAGAGCGTGCCGCCCAGGCCGCTGAATGCGCGCAACGCATCGCCGAGGCCGACACCCGCCGCCAGGCCATCGCCCAGCAGTTGGCCGATGGCAGCGCCCAGGCCGCCCAGCAGCAGGCCGACTGGCTCCAGACCCTGGCCGATGCCCACCTGCCCCCGCACCCGCCCGCCGCCCTGCGCGAATGGCAGGCCCAGCGCGCTGTGGCGGTGGAGCTGTGCGAACGCCAGCGCCAGCTGCAGCGCGAGCAGGCCGATGCCGCTCAGGCCGTCCACACCCGCACCGAGGCACTGGCCCAGGCCCTGCAAGCCGCTGGCTGCGTAGCCTCGGGCGCAGGTTTGGTCAACCAGGCCAGCACCTGGCTACGCGCCGCCCAGGAAACCGCCGCCCAGGCCCGCGCCGAAGCCCATCTGCGTGAGACGATGCGGGTCGAACACGCCACGGTGCAGCGCCACATCGCCGCGCACCACGCCACCCTGGCCACCGCCTTGGCCGCACAAAGCGCCTGGACCACGCGCGTGTTTCTGCCCGCCACCAGCAGCTCTGCCACGATCAAGGCCCGACTCACCGAGCTGGCTGCGCTGGAAGCCGCCCACGCCGCCCAGGCCCGCCGCACCGAGGCCATGGCCCAGCACCAGGCCCGTGCCGACGAGGTGCAGGCCCAGGCCCAGGCGCTGGCGGCCTTGCTGGGCGAGCCGTCCATAACGCAAATCGACGACTTTGCCGACCGCCTCCATACCCGCCTGGCCCGCGCCCAGGCCCACGCCCTGCAAGCGGGCGAGCTGGCCCGCCGCCTGGCAGCAGCACAGCAGCAGTGCGCCGCAGCCCAGCAGCGCATCACCGCCAGCCAGGCCCAGTTGCAAACCCTGTGCGTGGCGGCCGGCGTGGACGACCCGGCGGCTCTGCCCGAAGCCGAAGAGCGCTGCGCCGCCCAGCGTGCCCTGCACGACAAACAGCGCGATCTGGGCACGCAACTGCGCCAGGCCACCGCCCGCCCGGTGGCCGATCTGCACGCCGAACTGGCCGGGCGCGACGCGGTAGACATGGATGCCGAACGCACCGCATTGGATGCCCAGGTGACCCAGCTAGAGGCCGACATCGCCACCGCCAGCGCCAACGCCCACACCGCCCGCCAGGCACTGGAAGCCATCGACACTTCCGCCGCCGCCGCAGAGGCGCGCGAGCAGATGGAATCTGCCGTGGCCCGCCTGCGCGCCGCCGTGCCGCCCTGGATGCAACTGCGCCTGGCCGACAGCCTGCTGCAAGAAGCGTTGAGGCGTTTTCGCGAACGCGCCCAGGCCCCCATGGTGCGGCTGGCCTCGGAATACTTCGGCCTCATCACCGGGGGCCGTTACCCCAAGCTGGTGGTGGACACCTCCGCCGAGCGCCCCGTGCTGCAGGCCGAAGGCACAGATGGCCGCCTGATCGGCGTGGAGGCCATGAGCGAGGGCACCGCCGACCAGCTCTACCTGGCCCTGCGCCTGGCCGCGCTGGAGCTGCAACGTGGCCATGGCCCGGCCATGCCCCTGGTGCTGGACGACGTGCTCATGACCAGCGACGACACCCGCGCCACCCACATCTTCCAGGCCCTGGCCCGCTTCGCGAAAGAAGGCCAGGTGCTGCTGTTCACCCACCACCAGCACCTGGTGCAGGTCGGGCAAGCGGCGCTGCCAGCGGGAGAACTGGCGGTGCATCATTTATAGAGAATAGGGCTCTAGCGCTTATTCCTAGGGCGTAAGCAGCTATTATTTACGTAGCAAGCCAATCCACACGCCATGCCTGAACCCATCACCCTGGAAACCCCCCGCCTGCGGCTGCGCCAATGGCTGGCGCACGACCGCGCCCCGTTTGCGGCGCTGAATGCCGACCCGCAGGTCATGGAATTTTTCCCCGCCGTTCGCACCCGTGCCGAGAGCGACCAGATGGCCGATACCTGCCAGGCGCTGATCGAGGAGCGGGGCTGGGGTTTTTGGGCGGCAGAGTTGAAAGAGACGCAGCAGTTCATCGGCTTTGTGGGCCTGCACGTGTGCTCTGCGGTATTGCCGTTTTCCCCGTCTGTTGAAATCGGCTGGCGTTTGGCTGCGCCGTACTGGGGGAAAGGCCTGGCCACCGAGGCCGCCAAGGCTTCCCTGGATTGTGGGTTCTACCGCCTTGGCGTGGCGGAACTCGTGTCGTTCACCGCCGTGCCCAACCTGCGCTCCCGCGCCGTGATGGAGCGCCTGGGCATGCAGGCATCGGGTACCTTTGAGCACCCCCAGGTGCCCGAAGGCCACCCGCTGCGCCTGCACCATCTGTACCGTTTGGCACGTGAAAATTATGCCAAATAGCCTTGTAGCCCCATATCCATAAGCGCAAGAAGCTACTAAAAAAATAGCGACTAGACTCAACGCCTAGTCGCTATGCGCGGCCGCAGGGGAAGCTTACGAGAGCTCGCCCATCTGGCTTTGCAGGTAGTTCTGGATGCCGACTTTGCCCAGCAGGTCGATCTGGGTTTCCAGAAAGTCGATGTGTTCTTCGGTGTCGTCCAGAATGCCTTGCAGCAGGTCGCGCGAGACGTAGTCACGCACGCTTTCGCAGTGGGCGATGCCGTCCTTGATGGTGGCTTGGGCACCTTGCTCGGCCTTCAGGTCGCAGGCCAGGCACTCGGGCACGTCTTCACCCACCAAAATCTTGGCCATGTCCTGCAGGTTGGGCAGGCCGTCGAGCATGAAGATGCGGTCCATCAGTTTGTCGGCGTGCTTCATCTCGCCGATGGATTCTTCGTATTCTTTCTTCGCCAGCTTGTCCAGGCCCCAGTGCTTGTACATGCGGTAGTGCAGGAAGTACTGGTTGATGGCGGTGAGCTCGTTTTTGAGTTGCGCTTGCAGATGCGCGATGACTTGGATGTCGCCCTTCATGGTGGCCGTCCTTTTGGGTGTGTGGTCGCAGGATTGCGTTGGCGTGCATTGTCGGCGACGCAACCCGGCAAATCAAAAACTGCCAGGCGAAAAGCCCCATTTTTTTGGTCTGAGTACGAACGCGCGTGATAGGCATTCGCAGGGCCGAAAAGCATTGACCGCACGCGGCAGCCCTGTACAGTGGTTACATGCTTGTAACAACTACCGTGCCCGCCGTGCTCGACATCGAGGCCTCTGGATTTGGGCGACGCAGTTACCCCATCGAAGTGGGCTGCATCCTGCCAGACGGCAAGACTTTTTGCACCCTGATCCGCCCCGAGCCCGACTGGGTGCACTGGGACCCCGAAGCCGAAAAGCTGCACCACATCAGCCGCGAATTGGCCGAGACTGTGGGTAAATCGGCCTTGGATGTAGCCCATCTGCTCAACACCCATTTGCGCGGCCAAACCGTCTACTCCGACGGCTGGGCGAATGACTTCAGCTGGATTGGCGCGCTGTTTGAAGCGGTGGACATGAGCCCGTATTTCAAGCTGGACAACCTGCGTTCACTGCTCAGCGAAGACGAGGCCGCGCGCTGGCACGATGTGAAGCAGCAGGTGCTGGAAGAGTTAGGCGAGCAACGTCACCGCGCCAGCAGCGATGCACGGGTGCTGCAGCGCACCCTGCAAAAGCTGATGGCACAACGCGTTTAAGCAGCGCTGCGGATCAGGTGGTCAAACGCGCCCAGCGCGGCCTTGGCACCGTCGCCTGCGGCGATGATGATCTGCTTGAACGGCACGGTGGTGGCATCACCGGCGGCGAACACACCGGGCACCGAGGTCTGGCCCCGGCTGTCCACGATGATCTCGCCGTGCTTGCTCAGCTCCATCGTGCCCTTGAGCCATTCGGTGTTGGGCACCAGGCCGATCTGCACGAAGCAGCCTTCCAGCGCGATGTGGTGGCTCTCACCAGTAGTGCGGTCGGTGTAGGTCAGGCCATTGAGTTTGCTGCCGTCGCCGGTGAGCTCGGTGGTCTGCGCCGACACATGCACGGTCACGTTGGGCAGGCTGTGCAGCTTTTTGACCAGCACGGCATCGGCCCGCAGCGCGTCGCCAAACTCGATCAGGGTCACGTGTTCCACCAGCCCGGCCAGGTCGATGGCGGCCTCGACACCCGAGTTGCCGCCGCCGATCACCGCCACGCGCTTGCCCTTGAACAGCGGGCCATCGCAGTGCGGGCAGTAGGCCACGCCCTTGTTTTTGTACTCTTGTTCGCCGGGCACGTTGACATTGCGCCAGCGCGCGCCGGTGGTCACGATCACGGTTTTAGATTTGAGCGAACCGCCGTTGGCCAGTTGCACCTCGACCAGGCCGCCGGGCGTGGCGGCGGGGATCAGCTTGTCGCCGCGCTGCAGGTTCATCACGTCCACGCCATAGGCTTTCACATGCGCGTCCAGACCCATGGCGAATTTGGGGCCGTCGGTTTCCAGCACGGAGATGAAGTTCTCGATCGCCATGGTGTCGTTCACCTGCCCGCCAAAACGCTCGGCGGCGATGCCGGTGCGGATGCCTTTGCGGGCGGCGTACACCGCCGCTGCTGCGCCTGCGGGGCCACCGCCGACCACCAGCACGTCATAGGGGGCTTTGGCCGAGAGCCGGGCCGCGTCTTTGTCGGCGGCACCGGTGTCGAGCTTGGTAACGATTTCTTCTACCGTCATGCGGCCCGAGCCAAAGTGGCTGCCGTTCAGATAGATGCTGGGCACGGCCATCACTTCGCGGGCGTTGACCTCGTCCTGGTACAGCGCGCCGTCCACGATGACGGTTTTGATCTTGGGGTTGAGTACCGACATCAGCGTCAGCGCCTGCACCACGTCGGGGCAGTTATGGCAGCTCAAGGACATGTAGACCTCGAAATTGAAGTCGCCGTCTAGCGCCAGGATGCTCTCGATCACGTCGGCTTCGACCTTGGGCGGGTGGCCACCGGTCCACAGCAGGGCCAGCACCAGCGAGGTGAATTCATGGCCCATGGGCACGGCGGCAAAGCGCAGGCTCATATTGCTGCCGATACGGTTCAGGCTGAACGATGGCTTGCGTGCGTCGGTGCCATCGGTCTTCAAAGTGATCTTGTCGGACAACGCAATGATGTCCTCCAGCAGGCCGCGCATTTCGCCCGCGCCTTTGCTGTCGTCCAGCGATGCCACTATCTCGAACGGCTTTGTGACCCGTTCCAGGTAGCTCTTCAGTTGTGCCTTGAGGCTGTCGTCCAACATGGTGTTCTTTCGGTCAATGCTGCCGCTGGCCTCGTGAGCCAACGGCAGCGGGGTTTTACAGATTTAGATCTTGCCGACGAGGTCGATCGAAGGGGTCAGCACGGCTGCGCCTTCGTTCCACTTGGCGGGGCAGACTTGGCCGGGGTGGGCGGCGGTGTACTGGGCAGCGCGCAGCTTGCGCACGGTTTCTTTCACGTCGCGGGCGATTTCGTTGGAGTGGATTTCGGCCGTCTTGATCACGCCGTCTGGGTTGATCACAAAGGTGCCACGCAGTGCCAGGCCTTCTTCAGGGATGTGCACGCCAAACGCATTGGTCAGGGTGTGGGTCGGGTCGCCGACCAGGGGGAACTTGGCCTTGCCGACGGCAGGCGAGGTTTCGTGCCAGACCTTGTGCGAGAAATGCGTGTCGGTGGTGACGATGTAGACCTCGGCACCCATCTTCTGGAATTCGGCGTAGTTGTCGGCCGCGTCTTCGATTTCGGTGGGGCAGTTGAAGGTGAAAGCCGCTGGCATGAAGATCAGCACAGACCATTTGCCCTTCAGGCTCTCGTCGGAGACGGTCACGAACTTGCCGTTATGGAAGGCTTCGGTCTTGAAAGGCTGGACTTGGGTATTGATCAGGGACATGGTGGTTTCCTATAAAAAAACGTGAGTGGCTAGATGCGGTATGCATTGGCTACCACGACGGATGATAGGCTATTAAATAAGCTCGTTTCATAGTTAATTTGTATTTACACCATAGTTTCAGTAGTTGGTGGCTGTCCTGGATTTTTGACAAATGAGAATTATTCGCATATAGTCCAGATTCTCCCAGCTAGCCACTCCGGCCCGCGCAGCGCCCTTTGAACACGTTCTCAGCCCGCCGCCTGCGCACGCCACCAGCCAGCCGTTGACTTTTTCAACTGTTGTCAGGTTCCACTGTGGCTTTAGCTTCTTCTTGTTCTATTTCTTCTTCTCCCTTTGCGCTGCGCGAACTCGTCTGGCTGATGGGTCTGTCATTCGGCGCGGCTTTGTCAGCGCAAGCCCAATCGGTCCAGGTGGCTGCGGCCACCATGCTGCGCGAGGTCGTGGTCAGTGGCTCGCGCAGCGCGCAAGACCCGGACGAGCTGCCCATGGCCATCGACGTGATCGGTGCCAAAGACCTGGAAGGTCGCCAAATCCAGGACATCCGCGACCTGGCCAAGGATTTGCCCAATGTGACCGTCAAGCGCGCCCCGGCCCGCTTTGGCATGGCCTCGGGCAACACCGGGCGCGACGGTAATGCGGGCTTCAACATCCGCGGGCTGGAAGGCAACCGCGTGCTGATGCTGGAGGACGGCATCCGCATGCCGCGCAGCTACGTGTTCAGCGCCAACGCCTTTGGCCGCGACTACTTTGACATCGGCCTCATCAAGCGCGTGGAAGTGGTGCGTGGCCCGGCATCGGTGCTGTATGGGTCGGACGGCGTGGCCGGGCTGGTCAACTTCATCACCTACGAGCCGTCCGACTTCTTGACCGGTGGCAAAACCTTCGGCGGCCGCGTGGCGGTTTCGGCCGGCAGCGACGACAACAGCCGCTCCATCGGCACCACCCTGGCAGGCCGCGCCAGCGATACGGTGGAATGGCTGTTGGGTGCCAATGCCAGCCGCGCCGACGGCCTGAAGAACATGGGCAGCAACAACGCCGCCAACAGCACCCGCACGACACCCAACCCCGAGAGCAACCAAGGCCTCTCGCTGCTGGGCAAGCTGGTGGTGCGCCCCCACGCCGACCAAAAACACGTGCTCACCCTGGAGCACGTCGACAAAAAGGCCGACTACAACCTGCTCTCCGCCGTGGCCCCGGCCGCCACCACACCCACGGCGGTGCTGGCCTCTGCCGCCAACACCGATATGCAGCGCGACCGCCTGACCTGGGGCGCGCGTTACCAGCTGGGCGGGGCGTGGGCTGACAGCCTGCAAACCGTCCTCAGCTACCAGGCCACCGGCTCGCGCGAGGCGGCTTCTGAGGACCGCAACACCGCCGCAGACCGGGCCCGCGATACCACCTACGACGAAAACACCTGGCAGATCGGTCTGCAGGCCAACAAGACCCTGCGCCTGGGCGCTGATACGGCACACAAGCTTACCTACGGCCTGGACTACGTGCGCACCAAAGTCACCACCCTGCAAACCGGCATCACCCCGCCGGTGGGCGAAACCTTCCCGCTCAAACGTTTCCCCGACACGGTAGAGACCAGTGCCGCGCTGTATCTGCAGGATGAAATCGTTACCGGCGACTGGAGCATCACCCCCGGCTTGCGGCTGGATCGATACCAGATCGATGCCAGCCAGGCCGGTTTTGGCGGCACCGTGGTGTCGCCCTCGGACTCTGCCGTGTCCCCCAAGCTGGGCGTGCTGTTGCGCGCCACGCCACAGTGGAGCGTGTTTGGCAACCTGGCCTCGGGCTTCCGCGCGCCCAATGCGGGCCAGGTGAATGCCTTCTTTGAAAACGCCACCTCGTTCTACAAAACCATTCCCAACCCCAACCTGCGGCCCGAGAAAAGCCAGAACTTCGAGATCGGTGCACGGGGCCGCCTGGACGCACTCACGCTGGATGTCGCCGCATTTACCGGTTGTTTTAAAGACCTGATCGAAGACGCGGTGCAGGTAGGTGGGGCGGGCACGGCAGCCAACCCCACCGTGTTCCAGTCCATCAACATCGGCAACGCCCGCATCAGCGGCTTGGAAGTGAAGGGCCATATGGACTGGGGCCGGGTGGCCGGGGGCCAGCTCACCACCCCGTTCACCTACGGCACGGCCCGTGGCAAAGACAGCGACACCGGCAAGCCGCTGGACAGCATCGACCCCGCCAAGATCCGCGCAGGTCTCCAGTACGCCACCCCTGCCTGGGATGCGCGCCTCACCCTGGCCTACCACGCCGCCAAAAAGCAGGGCGACACCCACGGCGCGTTGTTCGTTTCGCCCGCCGCCACCACGCTGGATGTGGGCGGCCAGTGGCGCATCCGCAAAGACCTGCGCCTGAACGCCACCGTGGCCAACCTGACCAACAAAAAGTACTGGAACTGGAGCGACGTGCGCGCCGCCACCGCCGCCCAAGTCGCTGTGATCGACGCATTCAGCCAGCCTGGCCGCAGCCTGCAAGTTTCCCTTGTCGCCGACTTCTAACCCGGAGAACCGCCATGACCCGCCCCACAGACCCCGCTGATCACACTGCCTCGGATGAGGAATACGCCATGCCCTGCGCCGAGGCTTTGCTGGCCAGCTCCCTGGCGCTGATGACCGGCTACGTGCAAGGCTGCTGCGATGACCACCGCACCCAGATGGCGCAAAAAGTCGTGCAGAACCTGCTCCACCTGTCAGAGCACCCCTTGTTATCGCCCGACTTCAAAACCCTGCTCTGGAACCTGCACACCCGCTGGCTACAGCAAACCCACCCCCGGCGTGCCGCCACCACGCACCTAGACCTGCCCGCTGCCACCCCGCTGTGGCACACCACCCCCGAGACCGTCCAATGACTTCTGTATTTGCCACCCCCGAAGCCCTGCGTGCCGCCTTCGCCGCTGCCCGCGCCAGCGGCAAACGCGCCAAAGAAGCTGCAGAGTCCATCGGCAGCAGCGAAGGTGCCGCCGTGGCCGCCCACTGCGGCGACCATGCCTACCCGCCCAAAGCCATTGCCCTGGCAGGCCCGTGGATCGATCTGCTCCAGGCGCTGGAGCCCTGCGGCCCGCTGATGGGCTTGACGCGCAACGCCAGCACCGTGCACGAAAAAACCGGTGTCTACACCAAGCTCTCTGCCATGGGCCAGATGGGGCTGGCGCTGGGCGAAGACATCGACCTGCGCCTGTTTTTCAGCCAGTGGCATGCCGGGTTTGCCGTGACCGAGCTGGCCGCCAACCCGCAGAACCGCCCGAATGTCAGCCTGCAATTTTTCGATGCCCACGGCCTGGCGGTGCACAAGATCTTCCAGCGCGAAACCACCGACCGCGCCGCGTTCGAAGCCGTGGTGACGCAGTTCACCGCCGTCCGCAGTGAAGTCGTCTTCACCCCCGCCGTGCCCGCTCCAGCACCCCAGCCCGATGCCGCGATTGACGTGGCGGGCCTGGGGGATGCCTGGGCTGCGCTGCAAGACACGCACGCGTTCGTTGGCCTGCTCAAAAAGTTCGGTGCCGAGCGCCAGCAAAGCCTGCGCCTGGTGCAGGGCCGGTTTACCCACGGCTTGTCTACCCTGGCACCGCGCGAGCTGCTGCAGTCCGCCGCGTTCGACGGCGTGCCCATCATGGTTTTCGTGGGTAGCCGGGGCTGCATCCAGATCCACACCGGCCCGGTCAAACGCATCGAGCCCATGGACATCCGCGGCAAGGATGTGGACGCACCTCCGGTGCGGTGGCTTAACGTCATCGACCCCACCTTCAACCTGCACCTGCGCGAGGACTCCATCGCCCACGTCTGGCGCGTCGAGAAACCCACGGCCGACGGCGTGGTCACCTCGGTGGAAGTGTTTGACCACGCAGGCGAGCTGATGGCCATGTTCTTTGGTGCGCGCAAACCCGGCCAGCCCGAGCTGCCAAGCTGGCGCGAGCTGGTAGCCCAGTTGCCCACCTTGGAGGCCGTACCCGCATGAGCCCGGCGCTTTTCCCACGCCGCCGCACCGTCTTGACCTGGGCCGCATTGGCCCCGGTGCTGGCACGTGCCCAAAAACCCCCCCGCCTGGTCACGGTGGGCGGCGCACTCACCGAATGCGTCTACGCCCTGGGCGCTGAGGCGCAATTGGTCGGCACCGACACCACCAGCCTGTACCCGCTGGCGGCGCAAAACACGCCCAAGGTGGGCTACCAGCGCACCCTGTCGGCCGAGGGCCTGCTGGCGCTCCAACCCGACGCGGTCATCGCCACCACCGAGGCCGGGCCACCCGTGGTGCTGGACCAATTGCGCAGCGCCGGGGTCCAGGTGGAGCTGATAGTTTCCGATCACAGCTGGGCCGAAGTGCAACGCAAGCTGCAGGCCGTAGGCCGTGGTGCCGGGCGCGAGGCCCAGGCCCGCGCCTTGCAGGCCACGCTGGATGCAGACTGGGCGCGTGTGCAGCACCAGGTGGCGCAATTCCAAGGCCGCAAGCCGCGCGTGCTGTTCATCCTGTCGCACAGCGCCACCGTGCAAGTAGCGGGCGAGAAAACCGCCGCCGATGCCATGCTGCGCCTGGTGGGCGCGCAGAACGTGATGGGTGGCTTGAATGGTGGATTTAGTGGCTACCGCCCCATGACGGCCGAAGCCATGGCCGCCGCCGCGCCCGACCTGATCCTCACCACCACCCAGGGCATAGAAGCCCAGGGCGGGCTGGATAAATTCTGGAGCCGCCCCGAGCTGGCGCTGACCCCCGCCTTCAGAACCAAGGCCCTGGTGCATCTAGACGCACTGGAGCTGCTGGGCTTTGGCCCGCGCCTGCCCACCACCGTGCGGGCGTTGCACCAGAAGCTGGTGCTCAGGGCATGAGCCTGCACACCCGCCGCATGTCGGGCCAGCACGTGCTGCTGCTGGGCAGCGCCCTGGTGCTGCTCAGCCTGCTCAACGCCAGCGCGCGCGGGGCCTATGGCATCAGCGTGGCCGATATCGGCAGGACGCTGTGGGCGCTGGTCAGCGATGGGCTGGACGGCTCGCCCGAGCAGCTGGTGTTCCTCAACATCCGCCTGCCGCGCCTGTTTCTGGGGCTGGCGGCGGGTGCGGGGCTGGGCCTGTCGGGTGCGCTGATGCAGGGCCTGTTTCGCAACCCGCTGGCCGACCCCGGTTTGATTGGCGTGAGCAGCGGCGCAGCGCTGGCGGCCGGCATCACCATCGTGCAGGGCAGCCTCTTATTCCCCGATCTGCCGCGCAGCCTGGGCAGCTGGACCCTGGTGGCCACCGCCTTTGCGGGCAGCCTGTCGGTCACGGCACTCATTTATATGCTGGCCCAGTCCGACGGCGGCACCCGCGTGGGGCTGATGCTGCTGGCCGGCGTGGCCATCAACGCGCTGGCCGGGGCCGGGCTGGGCGGTTTGAGCTTTCTGGCCAGCGACGAGCAGTTGCGCAGCCTGCAGTTCTGGCTGCTGGGCAGCCTGGGCGGCGCACGCTGGAGCGCCGTGGTATTGGTCTGCACTATTGTTTTGATAGCTGCTTGCGCCGGTGCTACCTGCGCCAGGCCCTTAAATGCCATTGCTTTGGGCGAGGCGCAGGCGGTGCTGCTGGGCGTGGATGTGGAGCGCACCAAACGCCTGGCCATTGGTGTCACCGCGCTGGCCGTGGGCACTGTCACCGCCACCACCGGGATGATCGGCTTCGTCGGCCTGCTGGCCCCGCACTGCGTGCGCCTGGTCGCCGGGCCGGACCACCGTGTGGTGCTGCCCGGCTCCGCCATGCTGGGCGCAGCCCTGGTGCTGCTGGCCGACAGCGTGGCCCGCACCGCGGTGCAACCGGCTGAATTGCCGCTGGGCGTGCTGACCGCGCTGGTCGGCGTGCCATTCTTTTTGGTGCTGTTGCGCCAGTTCAAAGGACGGGTATGACGTATTACTTGGAGGCGCAGGCGGTGTCTTGCGTGGTGGGCGGGGCCACGCTGCTGCAAACGCTCACGGCGCGGTTTGCCACAGGGGCGTTCACCGCCATCCTGGGGCCCAACGGCGCGGGCAAGTCCACGCTGCTGTCGCTGCTGTGTGGCCAACGCAAGGCCAGCCAGGGCCAGGTGTTTTTGCAGAACCAGACGCTGGACAGCTACCCCGTCCAGGCCCTGGCCCGCCGCCGCGCGCTGCTGCCGCAAGACCTGTCGGTGGCCTTCGACTACACCGTGCAAGACGTGGTGGAGCTGGGCCGCTACCCGCACCGCCAGCAGCCCAGCAGCGGTGAAACCGACATCGTGCAGCGCGCCATGCAGGCCACCGGCGTGCTGGCCCTGGCCCACCGCGTGCTCAACACCCTGAGCGGCGGCGAACGCGCCCGCGCCCAGCTAGCCCGGGTGCTCGCGCAAATCTGGGAGCCCGCCGCTGAGGGCCACAGCCGCTGGCTGCTACTGGACGAACCCACCGCCGCACTCGACGTGCACCACCAACATGCCGTGCTGCGCCTGGTGCGCCGCTGGGCCCATGCGCACGGAGTGGGCGTGGTGGCCGTGCTGCACGACCTGAACCTGGCCCTGCGTTACGCCGACCAGGTGCTGCTGCTGCAAGACGGCCAGGTCCAGGCCGACGGCCCGCCCGCCCAGGTGCTGAGCGCCGACACCGTCAGCCGCATCTGGCAGGTGGACGTGCACCCGGTGCACGACGCGGATGGCAGCCTGCAATTACTGATGGCTTGAACTGAGGAACATTCCCATGCAGATGACCGAAGCCCGCATCCACATCCTCCAACGCAAACCGGCTCCTGCGGCCCCGTCCGATGTTGCCTGTGAACACGCCGCCCTGGTGCGCATGCTGGCCAGCGCCCAGGCCCGTGTGAGTGCGTTGGTGGTAGACCACGTGCAGCAGATCGCCGCGCTGCAAGCCCAGATCGTCCGCCTGCGCGCCCGCGCCATCGTGCAGGCCACCCTGGTGGCCTGGCTGCGCGAAAGCCTGGCGCAGCTGGAGCCGTCTTCAGATGCAGCAGCAGAAGATTTGCAAGCCCACGCCGATGCCGCCGACCGCGTGATCTGCCAAACCGGCTGCATCGGCCACGGACATTACTGGCGCGAGCAAGACCAGTGCCGCCGCACCGGCAAGGGCTGCGTGCTGGTGGAGGAGGGCGTTGCAGGCCCGGTGGGGCCAGTTTCCTGAAGTTTTGAGGCTATTTTTAGGTATCAAAATGGCTGTTCGTGCTTATAAATTGAGCGCAAGCAGCTATCTAAAAAATAGCATCCATCACCCCTTCAGCGCCCGCCATTCCTTTTGCAACCACGCCGCGCAGGCTAGGTTGTTGTCCCAGATCGAATAGCGCCCACCGCCGCCGTAGTCGGCAAACGGGATGAACTCGCAGCTGATGCGTTGCGGGGCGGCGGCGGGGTGGGCGTGCATGGCGGCGAGCAGCTCGCGCACCGCCTGTTTCCAAGGCTCCAGCTTTTGCGCATCCCATTCGCTGTGGAACGTGCCTGGGGGCGGCGCGATGAACGGGTACTGGATGGCGCGCCCCGGTTGGCCGGGTTGGCGCTCCATGGCTGGGTTGTGGGGGATGCCGGCGGCTACGCTGCGGGTGTGGGCGTGGGCGACCCAGCCCTCGGCCAGCCACTGGCGGTAGAAGGCGGGCAGTGCTTCGCGGCTGCCGCCATCGGGCAAGCCGCTCAAAACCAGCTCTTGCGGGTGGTCCATTTTGAACACCAGGTGCGAATGGTCCAGCGTGATGCGCAGCGGTACATTGCGGCGCGCCAGCAGCTCGGCCACGCGCTCCACCCGGGCGAACTGCTCGCTCCACATGTCTACGTGCACTTCCAGGCTGGGCAGGCAGCCCACGGGCGCGCCCACCTGCATTGCCTCCAGGAAGAAGTCGGCCACCTCCTGGTCGGTGATGGCCGTGCCGTCGGCCCGCCGGGCAAAGAGTTGCATGTTGAACACTTTGGCCCCGAGCTGGCCGCCGGTGGCCACGCACCAGCGCATGCGCGTCTCGTCGCGCCCGGCGCAAAAGATGCCGCCAAATACGCCGATCGGCACGCCGTATTCCTGCACCAGATCGAAGTAGGGCGCAAAGTCTTCGGCCGGATTGTGGTTTTTTTC
This sequence comes from uncultured Albidiferax sp., assembly GCA_963512645.1. Classification (GTDB taxonomy): domain Bacteria; phylum Pseudomonadota; class Gammaproteobacteria; order Burkholderiales; family Burkholderiaceae_C; genus Rhodoferax_B. The sequence goes on from CAUPNM010000014.1 coordinate 107,527, forward strand.
GATGTAGGCGAACGCACCGCTGTCGCGCACCCAGGCAAAGCGGGTAGCGGCATCGAGCGTGGGCAGGCCGTCGTGGTGGAGCACGCCGTCGAGGTTGATGCCGATCGGTAATTTAGGCTGCACGGCTTAACAAGCTCTTGAGTTTGGTGGCAGGGTCGGCCAGCACTTCGGCCGTGGCGGTGATGCGCCGCTCCACCAGGGTGCGGGCCAGTTTCAGCTCTTTGGCCACGCGGCTGGTTTCGCCCCAGCCGCAGGCGCCCACCAGGCGGTAGTCGGCATCCAGGTAAAAAATCACCATGCCGCCAGCCTCGTCCAGCGTGCGGGTCACCGAGGTGGCGGCCAGCGCGGGCTCGCCCATCACCTGCAGCTGGTGGTCGTACTGGTCGGACCAGAACCAGGGTAGCGATGCGTAGCTGGCCAGCTCGCCGTCCAGCATGTTCTGCGCGGCAATGGCCGCCTGGGTTTCGGCGTTGTGCCAGGTTTCTTGCCGCACCAGCTGGCCCGACAGCACGCTGGGAAACTCGGCCACATCGCCCGCCGCAAAAATGCCCGGCAGGCTGCTTTGCAAATGCGCGTTGACCAGCACGCCGCGGCCCACCGCCAGGCCCGCAGCCTGCGGCAGCGCCAGGTCGGGTTCGATGCCGATGCCGGCCAATACCGTGTTGGCCTCGATGCTGCTGCCGTCGGCCAGGTCCATGCGCACGCCGGTGGCGGTGCGGCTGATGCTTTGCGGGCTCACACCCAGCAGCACGCGCACGCCGCGCTCCCGGTGCAGGGCCAGGGCCCGCTCGGCCACCGGCTCGGGCACGGCGCGGCCCATCAGGCGCGGCGCGCCTTCGACCACAGTGACCTCGCAGCCCAGCTTGCGGGCCGAGGCCGCTACCTCCAGCCCGATGAAGCCGCCGCCCACCACCAGCAGGCGCTGGCCGGGCTTTAGGCGCTGGGCCAGCGCGGCGGCGTCACCCAGGTTGCGCAGCGTCATCACCTCGGGCAGGTCGCCGCCGGGAATGCGCAGCGTCCGCACCTTGCCGCCGGTGGCCAGCAGCAGCGACTGGTAGGCCAGGGTTTGGCCGTCCGACAAGGTGAGGCTGCGGGCCGTGGCATCGATGGATGTCACGCGTGCGACATGGCGGGCGATGCGCGCATCGGCCAGGTCGGCATCCGACAGCAGCGCGCAGGCCTCGGCAGTTTTGTCGCCGGTGAGCAGGTCTTTGGACAGGGGCGGGCGCTCGTAGGGATGGTGCGGTTCGTCGCCCACCAGATGGATGGCAGCCTGCCAACCCGCGGTGCGCAAAGCCAGCGCCGCACGGCCACCGCAATGGCCTGCGCCGACGATGACCATGGCGGCGGGGGACGTACTATCGGGGGTTTGCATGGCTGTTCATCTCTTGGAAATAGAAAATAATTATACAAACGCGGCCCTTAAAATAACAAGAAATTTCTATTTATATTTAGCAATGAAAAATTTTTTACATAGGGGTGCCCATGGCCGTTGACAAAGTCCAGCAGCTCAGCGTTGACCAGCTCATCAAGCGCATCACCTCTGAGTACGAGGGTTTGAGTAAGCAGCTCAAGGTGATTGCCCGCCACGTGGAGCTCAACCGCCACCACATCGGGCTGGACGGCATCCAGCAGGTGGCTTCGCAGTGCAGCGTGCAGCCCTCGGCCGTGGTGCGTTTTGCCAAGCACTTTGGGTTTTCGGGTTTTTCGGAAATGCAGGCCATCTTCCGCGAAGGCCTGTCGCGCCAGCTGGCCCCGGCGCGCAACTACAAAACCCGCATCCGCGACGTGATCGAGTCGGGCGCGGGCAGCCTGTCCAGCGTAGAGATTGCCCACGAGTTCATGGCGGGCAGCATTGCGGGCATGCAAGAGCTGCAAAACAGCCTGCACGGCCCCACCTTCAAAAAAGCCGTAGACCTGCTGGCCGAGGCCGACAGCATCTGGATCGCCGCCTCGCGCCGCTCGTTTCCCATCGCGGTGTACCTCGACTACGCCCTGCAGCACACCGACAAGCGCGTCGGCCTGGTGTCGGGTATGGGCAGCATGCACCTGGGCCAGATGCGCTCGGTGCGCAAGGGCGACGTGATGCTGGCCATCTCGTTCCTGCCCTACGCCGACGAGACCATTGCGGTGGCCAAGATGGCCGTGGAGCGCGGTGCCCGCCTGATCGCCATCACCGACAGCCGCATGAGCCCCCTGGCCAAGCTGGCCCAGGTGACGCTGGTGGTGCAAGACAACTCCACCTTCGGCTTTAGATCGCTCAACAGCACCATGGGCCTGGCCCAAAGCCTGTTCATCGCCCTGGCCTACATGCTGGAGCTACCCTACCAGACGACCACGCCGCAGGGTACGGCTTCTTAGGTAAATAGGCCCCTCGCGCTTATTCCATAAGCGCAACCAGCTATTTATTTTGTAGCAATGCACTCCCCGGTAAATACGGCTGGCTGGGCAGGTTCTCGGTGCAGAACAGGCGGAACTCGTTCGGCCCTGTCACGGGTTTTTGGGCCAGCCATTTGTTCTGGAACAGCAGGTGCTGCATGCCCGACAGGACCTGGCCGTCGGGGTCTTGGTCGATCACCAGGTCCATCGCGCCCTGCTGCAGCCAGTGGCGGTGCTCGTCGCTCAATTCATGCCCTATCCACACCACCTGGCCCGCCAAACCATGGCGCTGCAGGGCTTGGTGGATACCAACGGAGCCCGCACCGCTGTGGTAGATGCCGGCCAGCGGGCCTTGCTTGCAGGCGGCATCCACGGCCTGGAAAGTCTGGTCGGGGTCGTCGAAGCAGGGCAGGGGGGCGGTGCATTCGAACTGGCCAAACTTTTCCTGCACCACGTCCAGAAACCCGGCGGTGCGGTCGCGGTGGGCGCGGAAGTGCAGGTCGTTGGTGAGCAGCAGCAAACGGCCACCGGGCCGAGCCAACCGCCCCATGAAGTGCCCGGCGGTGCGGCCTGCGTGCAGGTTGTCGATGCCCGCGTAGTGCAGCCGTGACACATCGCTGATGTCGCTCATCAGGGTGACCACGGGCACGCCTTGCTGGCTTACCTGTTGCACGGCGGCGCGCAGCACGGGCGTGTCGTGCACCGCCAGCAGCAGGCCGTGGCGGGGGTGGGGGGGCTGGCGGATGAACTGCGCGGTGCGTTCGTCGTCGCCCGGCGCAAAGGTGTGGCGGTGCACCACGATGCGCCGGTCCAGCAGGGGCATGAAGCGCTCCAGGGCCAGCTCCATGCGCCGGAAAAACGGGGTCTGGCTGCGCGCAAACACCACATCCAGGCGGGTCAGGCCCCGGTGCACTTCGGGCATCAGGCGCGGCACGGCGAGCTGCTGCGCCGCCCGGATGACCTTTTCGCGGGTGGCGGTGGAGACGCTGCCGCGGTCGTTCAGCACCCGGTTGACGGTGGCCGGGCTGACCTGGGCCAGCGCCGCGATGTCGATGAAGCGGGCGCTGGTTTTTCTGCGGGGAGGGGAGCTATCTGCCATTCCCCACTGTAAGTCAGGCGGGCTGTGCTTCTTTGTGGCGGGCTGCGGCCACGGCTTGCGTCAGGTAGGCCATGCTGGAGGCGAGTTGCTGGGCGATGTCGGCCTCCGCCGTGGCGGCGATTTCTTCGGCGAAGGGCTCGAACGACACAAAGCCGGCGTAGCCCGCGTCCAGCAAGGTGGCCAACTGTGCGGCGTTGCCCAGGCGGTCACTGGCACCCACCAGCACGCGGTGGCTGTCGCGCATCTGGTTGGGGGCGAGGGCGGTGTCTTCCACGCCGGAGATGTGGACCAGGCCGGTGTGCTCGGGGAAAAACAGGCCTTCGCCCGCCAGGTGGTGGTGGAAGGTGTCGTGCACCAGTTGGAATGTGTTGCCGCCGCCAATCTCGTCGATGGCGCGCACGGCCTGCGACTTGCGGCGCACGGCGCATTCTTCAAAGCCCAGGGGTTCCACCAGGCCGACCAGACCGGCTTTGTCCAGCAAGGGCTTGAGTTGGGTGAGGGCGTTGACCAGATCGAGGTGGCGCTGGTCGGCGGTGCGGTGGTCGCGCAGGTCGTTGGTGGGGCAGAGCACCAGGGCCTCGGCACCGCAGGCCACGGCGTAGGCAATCATGTCCTGGGCTTCCTGCAGGCGCTTGGCATCGAACTGCTCGAAGCGCTGCAGCGCGTTGATGGAGCGGATGGTCAGGCCCTGGGTCTTGGCGGCGGCACCGATGTCGGCGGCCTTGGCACCGTTGACCATTTCCGCCTCGGGCAGGTCGTTGCGGATTTCGATGGCACCTACGCCCAGGCGCTTAGCCATGGCGGCGAAGTCGGCGAAGGGGATGCGGGGTGCGCTGATGCGGTTGATGGAAAAAGGGATGGCTTGTGTCATGGGGTTTGTCTCCGGGGAAAGATGGATTGGTGTGGACTGGTCTGGCCGCCACTGTAGACAAGCCGTGCCGCTTTGGCAGCCGGTTTTTTGACCATTTATGGTCATTTCTAAGGGTTTACCTTGAAGTTAAATTCGAATTTAATTTTTTTTGGAAAATTATTTTCGTTTGTCGAAATTCCCCGTATAGTCCGGCATCTTGGTCTCCGCCGTGGCCCTGTTCTGGCGGATTTTTGTGTTTTCTTCCCTGGTAAACCCTATGAAAAACGTTGCTGTATTCGGTGCCGGTCGCATTGGCCGTATCCACTCTTCCAATATCGCCGCATTGCCCGGTGTCAAGCTGCAAGCCGTGTGCGACCCGGTGCCCGCCGCCGCTGCCGACCTGGCACAGCAACTCGGTGCCCAGGTGTCCACCATCGAAGCCGTGCTGGCCGACAAGAGCATTGATGCGGTGGCGATCTGCTCGTCCACCGCCACCCACAGCGATCTGATCACCCGCGCCGCCGCCGCGGGTAAGCACATTTTTTGCGAAAAGCCAGTGGATTTGTCGGTGCCCCGCGCAGTGGCCTGCGCCGAAGCTGTCAAGGCCGCCGGTGTGGCCTGCATGATCGGCTTCCAGCGCCGTTTCGACCCCACGTTCAACGACGCCAGCCGCCGCCTGGCTGCCGGTGACATCGGCAAGCCCGAGATGCTGATCATCACCAGCCGCGACCCCGGCGCGCCCCCGGCCGACTACATCAAGGCTTCCGGCGGCATCTTCCGCGACATGCTGATCCACGATCTGGACGTGTTCCGCTGGATTTTGTGCGCCGACGGCGACGAAGCCGTCTGGCTCAGCGCCACCGGCTCGGTGCTGACCGACCCCGCCATTGCCGACCTGGGCGATGTGGACAGCACCGCTGTGACCATCCGCACCAAGTCGGGCCGCCTGTGCCAGATCAACACCAGCCGCCGCGCAGCTTACGGCTACGACCAGCGCTTTGAAGTGCTGGGCTCGGGCGGTTTGCTGCAGTGCGGCAACCAGACGCCTTCGGCCGTGGTGCAGTGGGATGCCAACGGTATCCGCGCCGACAAGCCCGAAGCCTTCTTCCTGCAACGCTACGCTGCGGCCTACAAGCTGGAGATCGCGCACTTCTTTGAATGCCTGCAGACCGGCACGCCGTTCAAAACCACGGTGGCCGACGGCGTGGCAGCGCAAAAGCTGGCCGATGCCGCTGCCGAAAGCTGCAAGAGCGGCCAACCGGTTCTGTTTTAAGCCATGCTGACACCTCTACGCATCGGCATTGCCGGACTGGGCCGCCTGGGCCAGCGGCACGCCGAGGCCCTGGCCTTTCGCACCCGCCACTGCAGCCTGGTGGCGGCCTGCAGCCCGGTGGCCAGCGAGCGCGCGTTTGCGGGCGAGCAGCTGGGCATTGCCCGTCTGTACGATGACTTCGACGCATTTATCGCCGACCCGGATATCGACGCGGTGGTGCTGGTTACCCCGACCTCGCTGCACGCCAACCAGGCGATAACCGCGCTGGAAGCGGGCAAGCATGTGTTCATCGAGAAGCCGCTGGCGCTGAACCTGGCCGACTGCGAACGCGTGCTGGCGGTGGCCGAAAAGCACCCGGACCAGGTGGCCATGGTGGGCTTTGTGCGTCGCTTCGACCCCAGCTACCTGGCCGCGCAGGCCAGCGTGGCGGCGGGCGAGATCGGCAAGCCGTTTCTGGTGCGCAGCCAGACCTGCGACCAGAACGACCCCGAAGGCTTCTTCGTGCGGTTTGCGCCCACCTCGGGTGGCATCTTCATGGACTGCAGCGTGCACGACATCGACCTGGCGCGCTGGATGCTGGGCCGCCCCAAGGCCTTGCGCGCGTTTGCCACCGGCACCAACGCGCTGCACCCGGCGCTGGCCGAGTTTGGCGACGTGGACAACGGCCTGGCCGTGGTGGAGTTTGAAGGCGGCGCCAAGGCCGTGCTGTACGCCTCGCGCACCATGGCGCATGGGCACGAGACCAGCACCGAGATCATCGGCACGGCGGGCAAGTTGCTGGTGGGCGAGCACGCCGCGCGCGACCGCGTGGTGCGCAGCGACAGCCTGGGCGTGCGCCACGCGGTGCTGGGCGACTTTTACGAACGTTTTGAAGCCGCCTTTGCCGCCGAGATGGCGGCGTTTGTGGCGGCCTGCCGGGGTGTGCAGCCGCTGACGCTGACCCTGTCGGACGCGCTGGAAGCCACCCGCATCGGGCTGGCCATTGCCCGCTCGCTGCGCAGCGGGATGCCGGAAGCTGTGTGAACCTGGCGGGATTGCGGGGGGCCGGGGGGGGCCCTGCGTTATGCCCTGTCGCCTGGGCCGTTGCCGATAGTGCCTTAACGCGGGTATGCTGCGTCCCATAAACTATTGGTTTTCTGTGCCTCCCTTCAGCGGGCTAGCCGCCTAGAGGTGCCGGGTTGTTTCACACTTGTTCGGTAAAAAATACTTTCCAGTTTTATCCATGGACCTTCCAACTACCTTCATTGACAAGCCGGTCGTGACCGTGTTGGTCGTAGACGACACGCCGGACAATTTGTCCCTGATGAGTTCGTTGCTCAAGGACCACTACAAGGTCAAGGTTGCCAACCACGGCGAAAAGGGCTTGCGTATCGCCAATTCCGATGCGCCGCCCGACCTGATCCTGCTCGACATCATGATGCCCGACATGGACGGCTACGAGGTGTGCCGCCGCTTGAAGGCCGAGCCGCGCACCCGCGATATCCCGGTGATCTTTCTCACCGCCAAGTCCGAGGTGGAAGACGAAACCAAGGGTCTGGAGCTGGGAGCGGCCGACTACATCACCAAGCCCATCAGCCCGTCCATCGTGCTGGCGCGCGTGCATGCGCATTTGGCGCTGAAAGCCTCGGCCGATTTTTTGCGCGACAAGAGCTCGTTTCTGGAGCAAGAGGTGGTCAAGCGCACGCAGGAAGTGCATGCCATCCAGGACGTGACCATCATGGCCATGGCCTCGCTGGCCGAAACCCGCGACAACGAAACCGGCAACCACATCCGCCGCACCCAGATGTACGTCAAACGCCTGGCCGAGCAGCTCAGGGACCACCCGCGCTTTGCCAGCTTTTTGACCGATGCCACGATCGAGTTGCTGTTCAAATCCGCCCCCTTGCACGACATCGGCAAGATCGGTATTCCCGACGATATCTTGCTCAAGCCCGGCAAGCTGACCCCCGAAGAGTTCGAGATCATGAAAACCCATAGCCGCCTGGGCCGGGATTCGATCGAGGATGCAGAGCGGCGCCTGGGCATGCGGGTGGCGTTTTTGACGCTGGCCAAGGAAATTGCCTACAGCCACCAGGAAAAGTGGGATGGCACAGGCTACCCTGAGGGATTGGTGGGCGATGCGATCCCGATCTCGGCCCGCCTGATGGCGCTGGCCGACGTGTACGACGCGCTGATCAGCAAGCGCGTCTACAAGCCCGCCTTTTCCCACGAAGAGGCCTGCCGCATCGTGTCGCAGGGCCGGGGCACCCACTTTGACCCCGACATCCTGGATGCGTTTGTGGCCATTGCGGACGATTTCCAGAAAATCGCCCTGGCCTACAGCGACAACGACTAAGCGACTGAGCCTTTAGAAAGGCGCGTCTTCGCTCTTGCTCGGCTCTTCGGTTGCGGCCGGAGCAGCTTCTTCTGCCACTTCAACCGTTTCGGCCGATGGTGCCTGGCGCAAGGTGGCTTTTTCGCCCGCGCTGGCAAACTTGCTGTACTTGCCCAGCACCGACACCAACTGGCCGTACACGCGGGGGTTGCCGGCCATGCATTCCTTTTGCTCCAAAAAGTCGGCTTCGCCGGTGAAGTTGCCCACCAGGCCACCGGCTTCGGTGACCAGCAGCGAACCTGCGGCCACGTCCCAGGGGTTCAGGCCGGACTCGAAGAAACCGTCGGTAAAGCCCGCAGCCACATAGGCCATGTCCAGCGCCGCAGCGCCGGGGCGGCGGATGCCTGCCAGCTTGGGCATCAGGTCGGACATCATGCCCAGGTAGTTTTTGAAGTTGTCACCCGGGCGGAACGGGAAACCGGTGGAAATCAGGCACTCGTTCAGGCGCACGCGCTTGGAGACGCGGATGCGCCGCTCGTTCATGTAGGCACCACGGCCCTTGGTGGCGGTAAACAGGTCGTTGCGGGTGGGGTCGAAAACGACGGCTTGTTCGATCTTGCCCTGCACGGCCAGCGCGATGCTGACGCAGTAGAACGGAAAGCCGTGGATGAAGTTGGTGGTGCCGTCGAGCGGGTCGATGATCCACACAAATTCGGAATCTTTGGCGCCAAACTCTGAACCCGATTCTTCTGCCAGGATGCCGTGGCCGGGGTAGGCCGTGGTCAGTGTCTCAATGATCACTTTTTCAGCCGCCTGGTCAACTTCGGTGACGAAATCGTTGATCTGCTTCTGGTTGATACGTACCGCTTCGACATCGAGTGCCGCACGGTTAATGAGCTTGCCAGCTTCGCGGGCGGCCTTGACGGCCACGTTCAGCATCGGGTGTAGGTTTGGGAGCGCCATAGATTTTTAAGAAGAGCAAAAGAAGAGCGGCCAGGCGATGCAGGCAGCGACAATCGCAGGATTTTACCCGCCTCATCGTTTCTGCCATGCAAAGCCGTTTTATTCTCATCCAACCCAGCCACGCTGGCAATGTGGGTGCTACCGCCCGCGCCATGAAAGTCATGGGTTTTGACGACCTGGTGCTGGTCAACCCGCGCTGGCCCAATGTGCTGCGCCGCCTGGAAACCATCCAGCGCGCCAGCGGGGCCCTGGATGTACTCAACAACGCCCGCATCGTCGCCACCTTGGACGAAGCGCTGGATGGCATGGACCACCTGTGCGCCACCGCCATGACCCCGCGCGACTTCGGCCCACCCACCACCACACCCCGCCCGCATTTCGAGATGCTATTGAAAAGAGAGCTTGTTACGTCGATGGAATCAGCTCCAGAGGCCGATTTGGCACTTAGAAGGCCCGAGGGCATCGCTTTCTTGTTTGGCTGCGAGCGTTTTGGCATGGCCAACGAAGACGTGTACCGCTGCCACGTGGCTTTGAGCATTCCCACCAACCCGCAGTTTGGCTCGCTCAACCTGGCTGCTGCGGTGCAGCTCATCGCCTACGAATGGCGCATGGCGCTGGGCGGCTACGGCGTGGAAGCCGCCACCCTGCCGCCGGTACAGGCCGATGCGCGCCAGGTGGGCGGCATGCTGGCGCACTGGGAGCAGGCGCTGACCGCGCTGGGCTTCCTCGACCCTGCCGCGCCCAAGAAGCTGATGCCGCGCCTGAACCAGCTGTTCAACCGCGCCCAGCCGTTGCAGGAAGAGATCCACATCCTGCGCGGCATCGCCAAAGCCATCACCCAAGCTGCGGACAAAGCGAAACCTGAAACGAACGACTAGACTTCGACTATGTTCTCCCGCCTCCGCTCCGACATCCGCTGCATCCTCGACCGCGACCCTGCTGCGCGCACCACCTGGGAGGTGCTGACCTGCTACCCCGGCCTGCATGCGGTGGTGCTGCACCGCCCGGCCCACTGGTGCTGGCACCACGGCTTCAAGTGGCTGGGGCGGTTTATCTCGCACATTGCGCGGGGGCTGACCGGTATCGAAATCCACCCCGGGGCCAAGCTGGGCGAGCGGGTGTTTTTTGACCACGCCATGGGGGTGGTGGTGGGCGAAACCGCCGAGATCGGCGACGGCTGCACCATCTACCAGGGCGTGACGCTGGGCGGCACCTCGCTGTACAAGGGCGCCAAGCGCCACCCCACGCTGGGCCGCGATGTGGTGGTCAGCGCCGGGGCCAAGGTGCTGGGTGGCTTTACCGTGGGCGACGGCGCCAAGATCGGCTCCAACGCGGTGGTGATCAAGCCGGTGCCGGCAGGGGCCACGGCGGTGGGCATTCCGGCCCGCATCATCCTGCCCAAGGACGGCCCACAAGACGGTGCCGGTGGCGATGCCGCCATGGCCACGCCCCGCTTCTCGGCCTACGGCATCACCCCCGATGGCGACCCGATCGGCGAGGCCATGCGCGGCCTGATCGACAGCGCCTCCAGCCAGGAGCACCAGATCACGCTGCTGTGGCAGGCGATTGAGAAGCTCTCGGCCACCCAGACCACCCCCGACTGCGTGCCCTGCGACGCGGTCCGCACCGAGTGTTTCGAGGCCGAGAAATTTACGCAACTGGTGGGGAAATAGGTGCGCTGTTGACCGCACTCGGTGTGACCCGCAGCAGCGCATACCAGTCGAGCTTGCGGGTCAGCGCCATCACCCCGGCCAACACCCCGAACAGGGCCAGCGCGCCCACCACCATGGCGGTTTGCTCCAGTTGCAGCAGCACAAACAGCAGGCCGTACAGCGCCGCAATCCCTAAGCCAAACGGCAGGCCGCGCCGCCAGCTGTGCAGCATGTGGCTGGCGTAATAGGCCAGCAGCAGCACGCAGGCACTGGCGGCCAGCGCGTAGGCGGTGTTAAACGCCAAATGCTCCGACAGACTCACCAGCAGCAAAAAGAAGATGCTGATGGCCGCGCCCACCAAAAAGTACTGGATGGGGTGCACCCGCAGCCCGCGCATGCACTCAAAAAGTCCCACCGCCGCGAAGGTCAGCACGATGAACAGCAGGCCGTATTTGGTGGCCCGGTCGGACAGCGAATAGGTGTTGATCGGGTCGATGAAACCCAGGCCCAACGTTTCTACACAGTTGGAGCCGCGTCCGCTGGCATCCACTGCGGTGGCGACGGCTGCAGCGTATTCGGCACTGTCGTTGGATGTGCCCATGCCGCCCATACCACTGGAACACAGCGATCCCCCATCCACCACTGCCTGCTGGGCGCTGCTGGCCAGGGCCGAGACGCGCCAACTGGCTTCAAAACCCTGGTCGCTGATCTTGCGCTCGGAAGGTAAAAACTGCCCGTCAAAACGCGGGTGCGGCCAGTTCGACGACAGGCTGATCTGGGTGGCGCTGCCCAGCGGCACGAAGTTCAGCGCCTCGGTGCCCAGCAGTTCCAGCTCCACTTCGGCGCGCAGTGGCGTTGCCAGCGCGGTGTTGGCGGGCAGGCTGGCCTGCACTCCGCGTGGGTAGGCGCTGTGCTGGGTGCCGGCCTGCACGGTTTGTGGCTGGCCGTTGATCTGCACCTCGGCCTGGCGGATGCCGCGCGCGTCGCTTACCGCCAGCATTAGCACCGGCGCGCCGCAGCGCACGGTGGCCCCGGCGTGTTGTGCCTGGCTGCTCAGGCCTTGCAGGTCTGCCCACTGGGCCGACAGCTTGGCCTTCAGGGTGAACACCTGGGTGGCGTGCAGGCCACGCGCCCGGGCTTCCACCTGGCTGGTGCTGACCACGTTCAAATTACTCGGTGCGGCCACCAGGTTGAAGTTGCGCCGCTCCAGCACCGCACCGGTGTCGCCCGTGCGGGTCCACTCTTCCGTACAGGCGCGGTGCACCAGTGGCCCCAGCACCGTCTGGCTGCCCGCCAGGCTGCGGGCCACGCTGTCGACCGCGCTCTGGTGTCGCCCCTGGCGCTCGTGCACCAGGTCGGTAATCTGGGCCAGGCCCAGCAGCAGCAAGACCGCCACCAGCAGCAGTCCGGCAAATTTGCCAAAAATCATTGTTTTCATCGCCCACTCCTTGTTGAAAGCGGCGAGTTTCTGGCCCGACGGTGAGGGGCGCGTGAAGTCTGTGAAGTGGGTGTGAAGCGGCTACGGAAATTGCAGCGTTACGCGCAGGCCGGGGTGGGTGTTTTCAATATGCAGCGTGCCGCCGTGCAGCGCCATGGTCTGCGCCACGATGGCCAGGCCCAGGCCCGAGCCCTTGGTGTGGCCATCCGGGCGCACGGTGGAGAAGAATTTTTGCCCCAGCTTGGGCAAGGCATAGTCGGGCACGCCGGGCCCCATGTCTTGCACCACGATGCTGCGGCCCACGGCGGCCAGGGTGGTGCAGCCCCCGGGCGGCGCAAAGGCGGCGGCGTTGTCCAGCAGGTTGGCCAGGGCCAGGGACAGCAGGGCGGGCTCGATGCGCACCACCTCCAGGCTTTCGCTTGCTATCAAGTCAATAGCTAGTGCCGCCCGTTCTGTAAGCGCCTGGGCCATAAAAGATGCCAAAAAATCGGCCAATACCAGGCTCTGCGGCTGGTGCAGTTCCTGGCGCTGCTCCAGCTTGCTGAGTTCCAGCAGGCGGTCGACCAGCGACTGCAGGCGCTGGGTTTGCGCCAGGATGTCGGCGGTGAATTCTTGCCGGTCGGGTTCGGGCAGGGGTTCCTGCAGCAGCTCACCCGCGCCGCGGATGGCGGCCAGCGGGCTTTTCAGCTCGTGGGTCAAAGCGCGCACATAGCCCTCGATGTAGTCGCGTCCCTCGACGCGCTGGCGCATGGCCTGCATGGCCTGGGCCAGCTCGCCCAGCTCGCCCTGGATGCGGGGCAGCGGCAGCTTTTTGCCCGCCTCCATGGCGTTGGCGTAGCGGCGCAGCTGGCGGATGCTGTGCACTACCCACAGTGTCACCGCCACCCCCACCGCGGCCGACAGGCCCAGCAGCCAAAAGCCGCTGACCAAAATCTTGCGCTCGGCCCGGTCGATGAAGGCCTGCACCGTTGCCACCGGCTTGGCCACCGTCAGCACGCCGATCACGCGGCCCTGGTCGGTCACCGGCGCGGCCACGTACAGCACCGAGCTGCGGTCGTCGGCATAGATCTCGCGGGTGGCGCGGGCACCGTACTCGCCGCGCAGGGTGCGGGCCACGTCGCGCCATTGCGAATAGTCCTGCCCCAGGGCGGCGTGGGCCGAGTCGAACACCACCAGGCCCTTGGCATCGGTCACGTAGACGCGGAAGTCCAGCGACTGCTTGTCCAGCCCCCAGATGCGCGCATCGATGGGCCGCCGGGCGTAGGCCGCCACCTGGGTGGCAAATTGTCCCTGGGCCATGCGGCCCGCACGCAGGTCGTCGGCGGCCAGCTCGGCCAGGATGTTGGCGGTGTCCACCATCATGTCTTCCATCACCTCGCGCACGCTGGGCTTGACCTCGGCCACGAAAATCCGCAGCACAAAAATCCCCGCCAGCCCGGTGATCAGGAAAAAACCGAACAGGATGCGGATGCCCAGATGCACGGTTTACGCCGATGTCGAAACCGAATAGCCCAGACCCCGGTGGGTGGTGATGGGGTCGCGCTCGGGGGTGATCTGCTGCAGCTTGGCGCGCAGGGTTTTGATGTGCGTGTCCACCGTGCGGTCGGCGCTGTCGGAGTCATGGCCCCACACGGCGGCCAGCAAGGCATCGCGGCTGCGTACCCGGCCCGGCTGGCGCAGCAGCTCGGCCAGCAGGCCCAGTTCGCGCCGTGTCAACGCCAGCGGCTGGCCCTGCCAGGTGGCGCGCTGGCTGTCGGTGTCCAGCGTGAAGCCGGTGGGTGGTGGCGCTGCCACCGCCGGAGCTGCGGCGCGGCGCAGCAGCCCGCGCACCCGCGCCACCAGCTCGCGCGGGCTGAACGGCTTGGTC
>CAUPNM010000015.1:0-115891 GCA_963512645.1 uncultured Albidiferax sp.
AGGGGTGATCAACTGTGTGACCGGCGACGACCGAGCGGTAAGCATTGGAGCGGCCATGGCCGCGCATGCGGGTATCCGCAAAATCGTGTTCACCGGTTCCTGCGCAACCGGACAAAAGGTCATGCAATCCGCAGCCTTGACCATGAAACGGCTGACGCTTGAGCTGGGCGGCAATGATGCGGGCATCGTTTTGCCAGATTGCGACCCCAAAGCCATCGCCGAAGGCCTGTTCTGGGGCAGTTTCATCAACAACGGGCAAACCTGCGCAGCCATGAAGCGCCTGTATGTGCACGACAGCATCCACGACGCAGTGTGCGAACACTTGGTGGCCTACGCCAAGACAGTCCCGATGGGCGATGGCATAGCCGAACACAATTTGCTGGGCCCGGTACAAAACCGCATGCAGTTCGACAAAGTGGCGGCATTGGTAGCCGATGCCCGCAAGAAAGGCGATCTGCTGCTGGGCGGTACCCCGGGCGACGGCCTGTTCTTTCCCGCCACCATCATCGCCGGGCTGGAAAACGGCGATGCCCTGGTGGACGAAGAACAGTTTGGCCCTGCCTTGCCGGTGGTCCGCTACAAGGATGTCAACGAAGCCATACGCGCTGCGAACGACAGCCCCAACGGCTTGGGTGGATCGGTATGGTCCAACGACATAGCGCATGCGAAGCAGGTGGCCCGCCAGATGGAATGTGGCTCGGTGTGGATCAACAAACACGGTGCCATCCAGCCTAACGCCCCATTTGGTGGCACCAAGTCCTCCGGGATTGGCGTTGAATTTGGCGAAGACGGCATGCGGGAGTACACCGACCCGCAAGTGGTTTTCTGCTGACCTTCAACCGCCCCAGACGGCGCTCAGATCGCTACCCATCGTTACCTGGCCTCACAGTCGCGCATTACCCCCAGCGCGGCTTCAAAGTCAAAGCCCTGCACGGCATCGCGCAAAGCAATGAAACTGCCCGGAAACGCCGCCTGCAGCAGGCCTTCGTGGGCGGCCAGCAGATCGACGGCATCGCCTTCGTCGTTCTCCAGCATGGCCACCAGTTGGTCGCACACGGTGCGCAGTTGCTCGGGGTCCACGGCCAGCGGTTGCGCCACTACCGCAGTCGGTAGGCGGCGCTGCAATTGGGTCAACAGCGCATGCAGCGGCTGTACCACGGCCAGCGCCAGCATTTGCACCGTGTCCATTGGCACGCGTTTGCGCAAGGCACCTTCGAGCTGGCCGGCATGCAACTGCAGATCGGCGGCACCCAGGCTGCCCGACACACCTTTGCAGGTATGGGCCAGGCGTTCGGCCTGGGCGTAGTCGCCCGCGTTCAGGGCGGCTTGCAACTGGGTTTCCAGGTCTTTCTGGTTACGCACAAACAGGCGCAGCATCTCCAGGTAGACCTTGGGCTTGCCATTGGCGCGGCGCAGGCCCAGGGCCGTGTCCAACCCGTCGATGTCGCCCATGCTGTCCAGCAGGGCCTGTTCGGGGGACGCCCCCTGCACCGGCAGGGTGCTGGGTGGGGGCGCGGGTTGTGGCGCGGGTTGTGGCGAGGGCCGCACCCGCTGGTGCGGCGGCACCCAGCGCAGCAGGGCGGCCCACAGCGCATCGGGGGCGATGGGCTTGGTCACCACGTCCCACATACCGGCGGCCAGGCAGGCATCCTTGTCCTGCTGCATGGCGTTGGCGGTCATGGCGATGATGGGCAACCGGGCGAACGCGGGCAGTTCGCGGATAGCGCGGGTGGCGGCCACGCCGTCCATCACCGGCATCTGCATGTCCATCAGCACCACATCGAAGGCTTTGGCCTGCACCTTGTCGAGCGCGATCTGGCCGTTCTCGGCCACGTCCACCACAAAGCCCGCCGACTCCAGCAGTTCGCGGGCCACGTACTGGTTGAATTCGTTGTCGTCCACCAGCAGCACCTGGGCTCCGGTGATCGTGGCCAGGCGGTCGGTCAACGGGCCCACCAGATCCTGGCGCTGCGAGGGCGGGTGGGCCTCGCCCTCCAGCGCCGCGCGCAATACCGCGTGCAACGATGCGGTGTAGATCGGCTTGACCAGCACGCCATCCACCTCGCCCGCCTGCATCTGCTGGCCCAGTTCGTCGCGGCCAAAGGCGGTGGCCATGACCAGCCGGGGCCGGGGCGAAAGCTGCAGGCCATGGATACGGCGGGCGGTTTCCAGTCCGTCCATGCCCGGCATCTTCCAATCCAGAAAAATCAGGTCTATCGCCCGCCCGCTCAGCGTGGCAAGCTCTATTTTTTGCAGCGCCTCTACACCCGATGCCGCGCTCTCCACCTGCAGCGGCAAGCCCGCCAGCATGTCGCACAGCAGGCTGCGGGCATGGGGATGGTCGTCCACCACCAGCACCCGGCGGCCTTGCAGCTCGGCGGGATCCCAGGCGCTGCTGTCGGGCACGGCCTGGGCGGTGTCCACCATGCCCAGATCAGCAGTGAACCAGAAGCTGCTGCCCTGCCCCGGGGTGCTGGTCACGCCCACCTGGCCGCCCATCAGTTCGGCCAGTTTTTTGGAGATCGACAGGCCCAGTCCGGTGCCGCCGTATTTGCGGGTGGTGGACGCATCGGCCTGGTGGAAGCTTTGGAACAGGCCGTCGATCTGGGCCGGGGTCAGGCCGATGCCGGTGTCCTTGACAGCAATATGCAACTGGATGCGGCCATTGTGGGGCGGTGTCTGGACCCGTACCACCACGCTGATGTCGCCCGCCTCGGTGAATTTGACGGCGTTGTTGGCAAAGTTGATGATGATCTGCCCCAACCGCAACGGGTCGCCCAGCAACTGGCGGGGTACGTTGGGCGCTACATCGAACAAGAACTCCAGCCCCTTGTCAATGGCCTTGCCCGACACCAGGTTGGACACATTGGCCAGCAGCCCGTCGAGCACAAACGGCACCTGCTCCACCTCCAGCTTATCGGCCTCGATCTTCGAGAAGTCCAGGATGTCGTTGATGATTCCGAGCAAGTGCTGGGCCGAGATAGCCACCCGCTCGATGTACTGGTACTGGCGCGGGTTCAGGTCGGTCTGCAGCGCCAGTTGCGACAGGCCGATGATGGTGTTCATCGGGGTGCGTATCTCGTGGCTCATGTTGGCCAGGAACGACGACTTGGCCTTGGAGCCCTCTTCGGCCAGCAGCTTGCTCTGCTCGACCTGGGCCATCATCTCCTTTTGCCGTTCGTAGGCGGCACGCAGCTCGGCCTCCGACCGTTCGCCGCGCGCCAAGTCGTCGGCCAGGCGGTTGGCGATCAGCGCAAAGCTCTTGCCCACCTCGCCAAACTCGTCCTTGCGGTCGATGGGCAAGGCCAGCTGGGTATTGGTGTCGTGGTGGCCCGCCGCCCGGGTCAGTGCCTGCTTCAGCGCATCGATGGGGCGCAGCACCAGCACCTGCATGCCATAGGACAAGGCCCACACCAGCAGCAGCACCAGCAGCACCATTTCCAGTACCCGGTCCCACACCAGTTTGCGCAGCGCTGTCTCGATTTCTTCGTGGGTGGTCACCACGGTCACGAAACCCAACGCCTGCACCGAGCCATCGCGGTCGATGGACAGGGGGAACTCCAGGGTGTCTTCCAGGGCCGGTTGCTTGCCCGCCTGGGGCGACGCGGCACTGGCAAAGGGCGCGGCACCCTTGTCTTCGCGCACCACGATGCTGAGCACCGGCGGGTGGATCTCGGCGGCCAGGTTGCGGTCCAGCGTTTCTTTGTCCAGCCGCCACATGGGCGAGGCCAGGTTGATCTCCAGGCGCTGCTGCAGCGTGCTGCGGTTGGCCTCGTAACGCTCCAGCAGCTGGGTGCGGCTATCGGTATACGAGAGCACGCCAAAAACCCCCAGCAGGCCCGACACCAACAGGGCAAACAGCAAGTTAAGCCGAAATCGTATGCTGTGTCGATTCACGTGGTTGCTGCCCTTGTGTCCCTCGGTGCGAGGGCGATGTGGTGTTTCGACTTCTCGTCAGCGTGACGCTCCCAGGCGCTGTTTGAATTCGGACATCATCTTGTCGTACCGGCCACTGGCCTTGAACTCCAGCAAACCCGCTTCGAACACATCGGCCATGCGTTTGCCGTCGGGGTGTACTTTGGAAAAGTTGAGCCAAAACCCATCTTTGCTGATCAATCCCACCTGCTTGACCTTGCCTCTTAGACCGGCATCGTTCTTGATGCGCAGCAGGCCCGGCATGGTGTTGAGGATGACAAACTGCACCCGCTTGGCCAGCAGCATCTTGAGCAGGTGGTCGTCGGAGTTGGCTTCAAATCTCTTTATTTTCTTGTTCTGCATGAAGTCGGTCGGGTAGGTGTAGCCGGTGGTAATACCGACCGTGCTGCCCTCCAGCCCCGGCGTGGTCAGGCCCGACTGGGTGGATTCCGACAACGCAAAAATCGCCAGATCTTCTTCAAAGATCGGGGTTTTGTGCCAGTAAAACTCGTCTTTGTTTTCTTCGGTGATGGTGGTGTCAAAGCAGGCCACGGCCTTGCCGGTCTTGGCCATTTGCAGGCAGCGCACAAACGGCACCGCCACCAGATTCACATCCACGCCTTTGAGTTTGAACACCGCCCGCACCAGATCGGGCGAAAACCCCTCGGGCCCCGACTTGTCGGCCTTCATGGACGAATATGGTGCCCAGTCGTCCTCGGCAGCAATGGTGATGGTGGGATTCTGGGCAAAGGCGGCAGATGCAAGGCCTAAAGCACACAGGCTAAGCTGCAGGCGCTGGAAGAAAGACATGGCAGGCTCCTTGACACGGCACAACAACGCTACCCGGCACCGCCACTGCGGCCTGGGCATTGCGCTGCCGTCAGCCATTCTGTAACAATTTGAGACTAAATGGCAGTGTTTTTACGCGTACATACCCGCCCGTCTCGGGTTTATACGGATGCCAAAACCGTGCGCCGGACTTTTCGCACATTGAAGGCGCTAGCAATCAGCACACCCTGCACCACCGCCAAGCCGATGAATACGGCGGAGTACTGCTGGTGGTCCATCAACACACCAAACACCAGCGGCGAAATCGCCTGGCCGATGTCCAGCCCCGAATACACCACGCCATACACCCGCCCGGTGGCGTTGGCCGGTGCCGCGCGCTTGACGATCAGGTCGCGCGACGGCCCGCCGGTGCCCGCAGCAAAGCCCATCAGCCCGAACAGCACCGGCACGCTCCAGGCCGGCACGTCGGCAAAGCCCAGCGCCAGCGCAATCGACGCGGCAAAGCCAAAGCCCACACCAATCACCCGCTCGCAGCGCGCAGGGTCGGCCGCCAGAAAGCCGCCCAGCACCATGCCGCCCGCGCTGCACAGCATGTAGACCGACAGACACAAGGCCACCAGGTCCAGCGGCACGTTGTGCAACTGGCGCGCCGCCTCGGGGGCAAAGGCCTGCACCACGCTCAAGGCCATAGCGAAGCAAAAGAAGAAGCCAAAACACATCCACACCGCGGGAATGCGCAGGAAACCCATGCTGCCACCCTCCAGTTGCACGGTACTGGCCTTGGCAGGGGGTAGTACCGGCAAGTCCAGTTTGTCGCGGTAGACCCACAACACCAGCAGCACCGCAAAGGCCAGCGCTCCCGCGCAGGCCAGCGCATTACGCCAGCCAAACGCCAAGGTCAGCGGCACCAGCATGGCCGGAGCCAACGCCCAGCCCAGGCTGCCGGTGATCCCGTGCACGCTGTAGGCGTGGCCCAGGCGCGGCGCACTGATCTTGCGGTTCAGCAAGGTGTAGTCCACCGGGTGGAACACGCCATTGCCTATGCCTGCCAGCACCGAGAAAGCCGCCAGCATCGCGTAGCTGGTGCTGATGGAAAAGCCAAATGCTGCCAGCCCCAGCAGCGCCAGCCCGCCAAACAAAATCGGCCGGGGGCCCAACTTGTCCACCACAAAGCCCGAGGCCATCTGCACCCCGCACGACACCACAAAAAAGATGCTCATCAACAGCCCCAGCTCGGCATAGCTGGCATGGAAGTCGTCCTTCAGCCAGGGGAACAGCGGGGCCAACAGCAGCTGGCTGAAATGGCTGATCATGTGCGCCCCGCCCACCAGGCCGATCACACCGGCCTCCTGGCGCAGGCTGGGGGATGGTGGCAAAGAGGTGCTGGCAGTGGTCATGCAGCTATCGTAGGGGGACCGCTAATTTTCTGGAATACTGCGTAAAGACACACTTCAGCGAATTTAAGACAAAAACATGCCCCGCAAGGCCCCCATCCAACCGCTGGACCTGGACGATGTCAACGGCTTCGCGCCCTCGCCGCAACGCCCGCTGCGCAGCCGCGCCCGCACCCTGCCGGTGGACGCGCATTTCGAGCCGCACCAGCACGCCTGGGCGCAACTCGCCTACTGCGACAGCGGGCTGATGCAGGTCACCGCCACCGACGCGGGCCAGCACAACAGCTTCATCGTGCCGCCGTCGCGGGCGGTGTGGATTCCGGCCAACATGCCGCACGCCGTCACCGTGCTGGAGCGCGCCCACCTGCGCACCGTGTACATGGACATATCGGCCACGCCGCCAGGCTGGGCCGGGTGCCGCATGCTGGTCGTCGGCCCGTTGTTGCGCGCGCTGATCCACGCGCTGGAAGATACCGCCCCCAGCCCCCGCGAAGATGCCCTCATGCTGCTAACCCTGGATGAGGTGCGCCAGGCCCACACCCACACCCTGCGCGTCAGCCTGCCGCACGACAAGCGCCTGCGCGCCCTGTGCGATGCGGTGCTGCGCGACCCGGCCCGCCAGGCCACGCTGGCCACCTGGGCCGCAGACTTTGGTGCCAGCGAACGCACCGTGGCCCGGCTGTTCCGCGAGCAGCTGGGCACCACCTACCTGCAGTGGCGGCAGCAGGCGGTGCTGGCCCACGCCCTGCCCCTGCTGGCGCGCGGAATGTCGGTGGGCCAGGTCGCCGCCGCCTGCGGCTACGCCAGTGACAGCGCCTTTGCCGCCATGTTCAAGGCCGCCATGGGGCAGTCGCCCAGCCAGTTCCAGGGCAGCACGCAGGCGGTGTAACGCCTGCTTAGCCCCTGCGCCTGCGCACCGCCGCCATCCCCGCCAGACCCAGGCCCAGCAGCGCCAAGGTGCCGGGTTCGGGCACCGCGTTGGGCGCGTCCAGCACCAGGTTGTCCATCAGCATGCCGTACGACGCATAGCCCGTGATGTCCAGACTCTCCAGGTTGGTAAAACCGGTCAGTGCCTCGGTGGTCCACGTGTCCCCAGTTACCAGCGAGGCCGTGACCGTGCCGCCGCCCTGCAAATAGCCCACCAGGTCGACCCGGCCCGCCACATCGCCCACCAGGCCATTGGACAGGTCCAGGCGGTACAGCGAAAAAGGCGACACGCCCGCCAGGGTGATGGCCGTGCCCGGCGCGCAATTCGGACTGTCCATGCCGCAAAAAGCGTAGCCCGCGCTGCCGTTGGATTGTGCAGTCGTGTCCTTCCCGTACACCACCGCGCTATAGCTCCCCGCCGTGCTGGAGAACGTGAAACCCTGGGTCGTGAAGGGCGAGCCCGCAATGGCATTCAAGTCGCTCACCACGCCCTCGAAATCAAGGGTCACGGGGCCTGCCACCGCACTGGCGCAATGCAGACCCATTACGCATGCAGCCACCACACCAAATGAAAGATTTTTGAGAAAAAGCATGTATTTTTAACGTTCTATGGGAATAAAAGACGGTTTGTGTGCGCGCCAAGCTTGACACGCCGGTATTTTGCATTGGCCGCATGACGCAAAAAAAACCAATTCAGAGCCTTAACCGCAGACAAAATGCAACTTGCGCAAATACTGCGCCGCCAGCGCGCACGGGCTGGAACAATCCCCAGAACAGGCCTGGTGGGGAGGGGACTACCGGCTTGAAGGGGCTTGTATTACGCCTGCCCCGGCGTGGTGGTTATTCCCAAGGACTGCACAAACCGCAACAGATACCCATCCGGGTCCATCACCCACAGCTGCCTCTCGCCATGGAAACGGTTGCCATCGCGGTGCCAGCGCTCGCGCACCGGGATGCGCAGCGGATGGCCTATGCCTGCCAGTGCGGCCTCGATCGGCTCCAGCAGGGGCACGCGGATCGAAAAATTGACACCCCGGCCCCGGGGATGGTCCAGGTCCCCGGTCTTGGAATGCGTGCTGGTGTTGTCCTGCAACAGCATGAGCTGCGCACCGCCCAGGCTGAGAAAAGCAAACTTTTCTTCGGGTCGGTCGTATTCGACTTTGAAGCCCAGCGTGTCGCCATAAAACCGCAGCGACTGCGCCACATCGCAGACCCGCAACTCGGGGTACAGGGCGCTGAATTCCATGGCGAACTCCTTATTTGCGCAGCCCCGCTCCGCGCACTTCCAGCCGCACGCTGTCGAGCACCGTGCCCTGGGCATTGCGGATTTGCACCATGTGGCGGCCTGGCCAGGGGAGCCATTGGGCGCTGGGGCCCTGGGCGAGGGGCTTGTCGTCTATCCACCAGCGCAGGCCCGCACCGATGGCCTGCAGGTCCACCCGCTGGCGGTGGGGCGGGATGTCGGGGTCCAGCGCGAAGATGGTGCCGGTGGCCGGGCTGGTGATGCGGGCCGGGCTACTTTTTAAGTCTTTTAGGCCTCTAGCGCCCATTCCATCGGCGTGAGCAGCTACGGAATGCATAGCAAACTGGGTTTGCTGCGTGCCCTGCACAAACCACTCATCCCGGGCCGCCTCGGTGCCGCCAAAGGCTACCGCCTGCTGCACTACACCGGGTGGCGGCGCGGGCGCACGGCTGGGCTGGCGGGCGTGCAGGTGGTGCATTACGGCGGCCCAGATGGGTGCGGCCCCGGTTGTGCCGCTCACGTCCCACATCGGCGCGCCGCTGGCGTTGCCGACCCACACGCCCACGGTGTAGGCCTGCGAGTAACCCACCGCCCAGTTGTCGCGCATGTCTTTGCTGGTGCCGGTTTTCACCGCCGTCCAGAAACGGGTGGCCAGCACGCTGTCGCTGCCGAAGGTGCGGGCGCGGGCCAGGGGGTCGGCCAGGATGTCGGTGGTGATGAAGGCGGCGCGCGGGTCGAGTGCAGGGCGCGATTGTGATGTTGGGTGGGGTTTGGGGTTCGGCATGAACGTGGTGGCACTGGCCCGCCCGCCATTGGCCAGCGCCCGGTAGGCGTTGGTTAGGTTCAGCAGCGACACCTCGGCGCTGCCCAGCGCCAGGCTGTAGCCGTAAAAACCACCCGATTCTCTCAAAGGCAGGCCCAGCGCCACCAGCTGGTCGTGGAAGGCATCGGGCGAGACCATCACCAGCGTGCGCACTGCGGGCACGTTGAGCGACGCGCCCAGCGCGGTGCGGGCCGACACCCAGCCCTTGAACTGGTGGTCGTAGTTTTGCGGGATGTACAGGCCGCCTGCGGTAGGGATGTGGGTGCTGGCATCTTCGATCAGCGAGGCGGCGGTGATGCGGCGCTCGGCAATGGCCTGGGCGTACAAAAAGGGTTTGAGCGTGGAGCCGGGCTGGCGCAGCGCCGTCACGCCATCCACCTCGGCGGCTGCGCTCAAACTGCCGGACGAGCCCACCCAGGCCAGCACCTCGCCGCTGGCGTTGTCCAGCACCACGATGGCCCCGTCTTCCACCTGCCGCCCCTGCAGTTCGCGCAGTTGCTGCTGCAGGGTTTGCACCGCGAACCGCTGCAAGGGAGCGCGCAGGCTGGTGGTGACCGTCGGCCCCTTGGCTACCAGCCTGGCCAGGTGGGGCGCGATGCCTTCGCTGCTGTCAAACGCCTTGCGCTGCACGGCGGCGGTGGTGAACAGGTCCAGGCCGGTGCAATCGGCTTGGGCCTCCACCGCCTGCAGCACGCCGCAGGCACGCTGGGTGAGCTGGGCCAGTTTGGCATTCGGTGCGCGCACCAGGGCCACGGCCACCGCCGCCTCGCGTGCGTCCAGCCCGTGGGCGGCCTTGCCAAACAGGGTGCGGCTGAGGGCATCGATACCCACCAGCTCGCCGCGAAACGGCACCAGGTTCAGGTAGGCCTCCAGAATCTGGTCTTTGCGCCAGCCGCCTTCCAAAGCTTGGGCCGACACGGTCTGGCCGATCTTTTGCACCACGCTGCGCCCGCCGGTGCCGGGCTTCAAGTCGGCATCCAGCAGTCCGGCCAGTTGCATGGTGATGGTGGACGCGCCCCGGGTTTTGCGGTTCCACAGGTTGCCCCAGGCGGCGGCAGACACCGCCTGCCAGTCCACCCCGCTGTGTTCAAAAAAGCGCTTGTCTTCGCTGAGCACCAGCGCCGTGCGCAAGGCGGGCGACACGTCGGCCAGCCCCACCCACTGGCCGCGCCGCACGCGGGTATCGGTACGCAGGCGTTGCAGCAACTCGCCATGGCGGTCCAGCACCAAAGTGTCGGACGGGCGGTGGCTGCTTTTTATAGTGTCAAAAGTGGGTGTAGCGCTTATTCCATCGGCGCAAGCAGCTACTAAAAACGTAGCAAATAGCCGGTGGATGCGCATTGCCTGAGGGGGAAGCGCTTCAGCCCGCAGCGTTGAGCTCTTGCACCACGGCGGCCACCGAGGCGGTGTCGGGCAGGTGCGACAGGGCGCCCACCAGCTCGTCGCGCACCAGGGCGATGTGGGCCTCGAAACGGGCCGCATCCACGCCCAGGGTGGTGGCGATGGCCTGCACGTGGCTGCGCTCGGCGGCACTCAGGCTGCCGTCGGCGTAGGCGGCCATCAGGCACATCAACACCACGGTATCGGCAAATTCGGCATCGCTTGGGGCAAGGGAGACAAGGCTGCGGGCATCGAAGGCGCTGGAATCCATGGCCAGGGCGGTGGCCGTGGTGGGCATGTCGGCGCTGCGCGAGCTCTCGTAAAACTGGCCGATCAGGGCCGCCTCTGCGGGGTGGATGCCATCCACCAGCGCCACCGAGAGCATGGCCTGGGTGAGCTGGGCGACTTGGGCGGGGCTGAGGTTTTGGTCGGGCATGGTGTGCATGGGGGTCTCCTAGTGTGTTGGATTTAGCGCGCTAGCGCGCAAGAGCGCGGCGTTTGGCGGCCAGCAGATTGTTTTGGATATCGGCCACCGCCATGTCGCGAAAACGTTTGGGCAGCATGCTGCGGCGCGAGGTCTCAGACACAGCCAGCAGCTCCATGAATTCGATCATGTCGCGCTCTTGCGGCGGCATGAAGTCCAGCGCGGCGGCGGTGAGCACGGCGGCATCCAGGGGGCTGGCCTGGTTGCGGGCCAGCTCCACGGCCAGCAGGGCCAGGGCTTCCAGGTCGGCGTTGGAGTACCCGGCCAGGGTGTCGCAGAGCACCAGCAGCTCCTCGGTACTGGCAGTGCAGGTCTCGCCGTAGCGGGCCAGCACGGCCTGCAGCACCTGGGCGCGTTCGGCGGCCGAGTCGCAATAGAAGAACGGGATTTTGCGGTCGAGCCGACCCGGGCGTTTGATGTCGCTGTCGAGCTTGTCGGGGCGGTTGGTCAGCATCACAAACAAGACCTGGCCGCGGTTTTCGGTTTCGGCCATGAATTCTTTCAGCCGGGCGATGACGCGGGAGCTGGTGCCATCGTCGCCACCCTCCCCGCCGCCCGAGCCAAAGCTGCGGTCGCCTTCGTCGATGATCACTGCGATGGGGCCCATGGCCTTGACGGTGGCCAGCACGCGTTCCAGGTTGGCCTCGGTGGAGCCCACCCATTTGGAGCGGAAGTTCTTCAGCGCCACGGCGGACAGCCCGGCTTCTTTCAGGAATGCCTTGATGACAAAGGTTTTGCCCGAGCCCATGGGGCCCACGGCCAGCAGGCCCATGGGGGTCAGGGTGGTTTCGCCCGCCTTGAGGTTTTGGGCGATGGCCAGCAGCTCGTGTTTGATGTTCTCGTGCCCGCCTACTGCCGCCAGGCCGTGCTTGGGCTCGATGAACTCGATCAGGCCCGCGCATTCTTTCTCGATCATTTCGCGCTTGCGGGCGTGGATGACCTTGAGCACTTGTTCGTTGGCATCGCCCACCGGCACCGTTTTTTCAGGCTCGATGAGTTTGGTGATCTCGGCCGGGGTCATGCCTGCGGTGATGGTGGCCAGCGTGGTGGCGCGCGCTTGCGCATCCGCCGAGCCCTGCAGCAGTTGCAGGATCAGGCTGCGCCGCTCGGGCTCGCTCAGGCCGTGGCCTTCGGAGCTGGCCATGATACTGGCCAGTTGCACGGTACGCAGGCCGCCGGTGCGCTCTGAAAACAGCGTAACTTGCTGCGCGCTGAGCTTGGGCGCCAGGTGGGCGATGACCTTGTGGCGCAGGGCCAGGTCGGGCATGGGGATTTCGATGGCCGCCACCTTGGGGTTGGACAACAGGCCAGGGTTGATGGCGTTGAGCGACTCGGTCACCAGGATGGTGATGTTGTCGCCGGTGGTCAGGCTTTTATCCAGCGACCAGCGGTGGAACGCCAGGTAGATCTGCCGGTCTTGCGGGGCCATGAAGCTGGGGTCGCCCGCAGGCAGCAGCGCATCGGCATAGGGCACGATGACGGCGGTGGACTGCTCGGTGCGCATCTGGTTTTCGAGCGCGTGCAGGGCGGGCAGCAGCTCTGGCGCATCTTCAGGCTGGCGGGTGGAGGAGCCACTCAAGGTGCGGATGCCGCGCTCCAGGCTGACTTCGACCACCTGCTTCTTGGTGTCTTTGAACAGCTCGGCCAGCAAGAAAGACTGCAGGGTGTGCAGCGTGTCGCCAACCAAAAAGTTGTCGAACACATTGCGGTACAGCACAAAGGTGGAGGCCTCCCCGGCCAGGTACTTCTGGCGCAGGGTTTCCGCCCAGCGCGGCAAGGTGTTGCGTGGCGGGTTGGACATAGGGCTTACAGATTCTTGGTGGGTGCGGCCTGGGCGGCAGCGCGGGCCTGCTTCAGGGCATCGAGCTGGGCCTTGGCGGTGACGCTGGCACTGCTTTGGCGCAGCTTGTTCAGGCGCACGTCGAGGTCGGAGTTGTGCAGCTCCGAGCCCAGGCTGGCCTGGGCCACCTGGCCCTTGATGTGGTCGCGCACGGCACCCAGGGCCTGCACCTCGGCATCGACCGACAGGCCGTCGAGCTGGCCCTGGATCTTGATGCGCGCCTGGGCGCTGTGCATCTGGGCCAGCATGCGGTCTTTTTCGGCCTTGAGTTTGTCGATCTCGGTTTTGACCTGCATCAGCGAGTCTTTGGCGTTGTCGGAATCGGCCGTGGCCTGGGCGGCATCGGCGCGCAGGTCGGTCAGGGCCGTGTCGAGCGCATTTTTTTTCTGGATCAGCACCACGGCCAGGTCGTCCTGGTTGGTGGCCAGCGCGGTTTCCAGGTCGGCGCTGACGCTGGCGAGCTCGCGCTCGGCCGCCTCCAGCCGCGAGGTGATGTCCTGGCGGCGGGCGATGATGGCGCCGGTGGCCGCCTTGAGCTGGGTGTACTTCTGGATCATCGACGCGATGGCGTTCTGGTAGGCGATCTCGGGGTGCTCTTTCTCGATATCGGACACCCACAGGGAGATGAATCCGGTCCACAGATTGCTCAGACGGGCGAAGATTGCGTTGTTGGCCATGGAATGCTCCGGTTGGATTACTAAGACAAAAAATGAAAAAAGTGGCTCAGACTTTGAGGCCACGGGCGGCTTGACGGGCGGCGGCCCCCGTTACGGGCTGGGCCTTGCGGGGCGGCTCCAGCTCCCAGGGCTCGGGTGCCTCGAACTCGGCGGCCACTTCTTCGGCGATGCGCAGGCGCGCCAAGGAATCTTCGAGCTTGCTGCCCATCTCAGACGAGTACGGCGAAGTGATCACCAGCTGGTACACCTCTTCCATCTTGTCGGGCAGGGACAGCAGGGTGGCTTCCAGCGCGCTGCGGCGGCCCGCCAGGCGGCGCGCACGCTGCAAGGTTTCGGTGTACTGCCCCAGGGCGCTGCGCAGTTGGCGCGCCTCGTCTTCGGGCAGGTTGGTATTTTGCAGTTGGCCTTGCAGGTGGGCGATGCGCTGGCTGAGCAGGTCTTCGCCGGGGCCGTCCTTGCGCTGTTTCAGCGACAAATGGGCCACGCACAGGCCCAGGTAGTCCACGGTGAGGTCTTCCAGCTTGTCCACGTCTTGCCGGGTGAGCGTGGTGCGCGCGTCGCCTGCGGTTTGGTACAGGGCCTGCACGCGGCTGCACATGTGGCGGTAGGTGGCCAGCGCGTTTTTGTCGCCCAACTGCCCCAGCTCGGCCAGCAGCCGGGCTTGCCGCTGGCTGCGGGCCTGTTGGTGCTCCTGGCGGTCGACCCAGGCCCTGAACGACGGCAGGCTGGGGATGGCCAGGGCGGCCAGCGCCTCGGTGCCCAGCGCCACCGCGCCCACCAGCCCCAGGCCCGCCCAGCCCATGGGCAGCGAGGCAAAAATGGCCGCGCAACCGGCAGCCAGCAAGGCCGTGAGGTTGCTGGGGTGCTTCAAAAAAGCACCGAGGTAGTTGGGCTTGTCGTTCACAGGTGGGGGCGGACTACTTGGAGACTACTTGGCAAATTTGGCCCAGATGCGCGCAATCTCCTGCTGGTCGGCTTCCGACAGGATCGGGATCGGCATAGACCGGCTCAGCGAGGTGGTCGTGGGCACCACGGCGGGGTTGGACTTGACGCTGTCGGCCATGAACTCGCCCGCCTTGGCGTTGGCATTGGCGTAGCCCACGGTGTTGGAGATTTTGGCAATCACCTGCGGGCGCATCAGGTAGTCGATGAACAAATGGGCCTCGCGCTTGTTTTTGGCATTGGCGGGGATGGCCATGGCATCGATGGCCAGCAGGCCGCCGTCGGTGGGCACACGGTATTCCACCGCGCCACGGGCCTTGGCCTGGGCCTGCACCGCGTCGCCCGAGAAACCAATGGCCACGCAGATCTTGCCGGTGGCCAGAGAGTCGATGTACTGGTCAGTGGGAATCACCTTGACGGTGCCCGCCAGGCGGTCGAGCACCTGCGCGGCGGCGGCGGTGGAGTTTTTTCCTTCCCATTTGCGCTGGCCCGCAAACATGGCGGCCAGGGGGACCACGTCGCTGGCCGAGTCCACCACGCCGATGCCGCAGGACTGGAAACGCTTGGCCACCTCGGGGTCGAACACATTGGTCAGCGCATCCATCTCGCGCCCCGGATAGGCTTTGGCGGTGAGCTTGGGGTTCCAGGCGATACCCACCGTGTACCACATGTAGGGCAGGCTGTAGGCACCGTCTTTGTCCCAGGCGCGCAGGGTGGCATCGACACGCGGGTCGATGTTGGCGATGTTTTTCAGGCTGGCTTTGTCGAGCTTGCCGAGCAGGCCTTTGGCGGCCATGGCGGGCACGGCGTTGGCGGTGGGGAACACCACGTCATAGGGCGTGCCGCTAGCGCGCAGCTTGGCCTGCAGGTCGTCGTTGCTGGCAAAAATGTCGTAGACCACGCGGACCTTGAACTCTTTTTCGAAGTCTTGCAGCACGCTGGGTTCGATGTAATCGGGCCAGTTGAGCACCCGCACCGTGTCTTTGGCGCTGGCGCCCACGCCATTGGCGGCGCGGCGCAAATTCATCAGCACGGTGGCGGTGATCAGGCCATCGACCGACACGGCCTGCGACTCCTGGAAGGCCTCGGTGGCCACCTGGGTTTGCGGGCCGAAGGTGCCGTCCAGCGGGCCTGCGTTAAAGCCCAGCTTACCCAGCAGAATTTGCGCCTCGCGCAGGCCTGCGGCATCCACGATTTTTTCGCGGCCCTTGTAGTTGCCACCAGACCAGTTCTGGGTTTGCCAGATGGTCTTGCGGATAGCGTTCAGCAAGGCATCGGTCACCTGGTTGGTGGGGGCCAGCCCGTTTTGCTGCGAGAACGCGCGGATGGCCTCCAGCGTGGCGGGCGTGAGGTTGCCGCTGGGCGTTTCACGGAACAAGCCCATGCGCGCCAGCAGCCGCTGGGCCGATTCGACCTTGGCGTTGCGGCCTGCGCTGTTGGTGGCAGCCGGTGCGGGCGCGTCGGCCTTGGGTTCCGAGGTGCCAAACACAAAACCTTGCGCCAAGGCGGCACTGCCCATCCAGCCGCTGGTGACGAAAGCTGCGACCAAGGCAACGGTACGAATTTTCATGGGGTCTATCCTGGTAAACGGCTAGTTCGAAGCGAAGCAGATATTGCCGCGCGACTGGGCCAGTTGAAAAAGACTGGCGGCCTTGTCCTGGCTGGCAGTGATGCCGCCCTGGCCTTTGAGCGTCATCTCGCCCAGCAGGCAGGCCGAGCCGCCATCGCCGCCTTGTACGGCCTGCTCCAGGTGGCTGCGCGCCTGGGCGTAGTCGCCACTGGCCAGCAGCTTGCGGCCCAGCTCGGCGTGGTTGACCGAGGTGGAGGTGGGCGCTGGGGTGGGTGCCGTTGCCGGTGCAGGCGCTGGCGCTGGCGCTGGAATATCGGGCACCGGAGGCGGCGTAGGCACTGCGACAGCGACAGGCGCTTGTGGCTCGGGCGCGGCCTGGGTGGATTCGGTGGATTGGGTTGCTGGCGGCGCATTACGGGTTGCCAGCCATTCCTTCAGGCCCAGGTGCCACACGGCTGAGGCCATGGCCCCCACGATGGCCACGGCAATCAAGCCCTTGGAGAGCGGTGTCAAACTGGCCATGGTCTATTCCTGTGGGCGGGTGGAAGGCGCGCCAAATTGGGCAGAAATGCTGTGCAGCCGCTGGCTGAGCTGGGCAATGTCGGCCAGTTCGCGCCGGGTGTGTTCGGTGGCCGTGCTGAGCGCTGCCGTGTGGCTGGCACTTTCCTGGGCGGCACGCGACAGCTCGCGCGCCACCAAGGCTTCCAGCTCGGTAATCTGCTTGCGAATTTCGCCCACCACCTGCTCCTGGCGGCTGGCCACTGCCGCCAACTGTGCCTGGGTTTCGCCCTCCAGGGCCTGCAGATTGGCCTGCAGTTGCTGCGCATGCGCGGCCAGGGCCTGGGTCTTGGCGGCGGCATCGGCCACCGGGTCGGCCATGGTCCAGGACTCGTCCGCTGCGTCCATGGCCTGGATGGCCATCAGCCGCGTGGCCGGGTCCATGGCGCTCAGGCCGTCCACCAGGCGTAACAAACGCTCGGCGGGATAGACGGACGGCGGCACCCCGGCATGCGCATACACGGCCTCGGCATCGAGCACGCCCGAGCCCACAGGGGTGGCAGCAGCAGACGCTGGCACCGGCGGCGGTGGCTCGGCGGCTACCTCGGAGGTAAGCGGGGGCGCTTCGGCGGGCGGGTCGTTCCTCACCAGTCCGGCCTTCTCCAGAAAATTCAACATGCCCTTCATAGCGTGCTCTCCATCCCTATATTGGCGACACAACGGCAAAGGGAGGCGATGACCTCCCGGCATCCCACGCAGAGCGCGGGTTCCCGTACCAGTTTAATGCCAATAATTGGTGTCGCACGCGGGGTGTCAAGACTCTGTGCCTTGGGGGTGGAGGGGTTTAAGCCCCGCAGAACCGTGGGAATATTTTCCCAATAAAAAGTAGACTCTGTGCTTACGGATAAAGCACAAGAAGCTATTAAAAGTAGAGCAATTGAAGATCAACCACTACCGGTAACTCTGACAGACGGTCTCTAATTCTCGATCTCCAGCCTGTAGACCTTCTCGGTCCCGGTTTTCTCCGACTTGGTGGCGTAGTAGGCATCGCCACTTTTGATGATGTAGCGGCACCATTCCTCGGTGTCGGCGCTCTTCCATTCAAACAAAACGCAATAGCGGCCATCGTCGGACAAATGCCACTTGCCCGGCGCGGTGGAGTTCCGGGACTGGGTGGCCCGGTTGTCCGACGAGACGATGAAGCTGCCGCCAGGCTCGTTGCGCCAAAAGTGGATGTTGCCTTTGCCGCTGACGCGGCTCATCTTGGCGTTGGGCATGAGCTTTTGCAGCTCCTCGGCCGTCAGCGTAACCCGGCCCTGCGCATCCAGGTCGCGCAGCACGGTGGCGGTTTGGGCGTGGGCAGCGGATGCCAGCAAGAGGCAGGCGCCGAGGGTCATGCGGGTGGGCAGTGGCATGGCGATCTCCTAGGGGTGGTTGACCAGCATGGACATTAGCCAACCACGCCCGACCGCGCATCCTCCAAACAGGGGGTGCGTCCTCCTTTTGGGGGAGATTATCGGTGCTGCCGCCCTGCCCTTTGCTCCTATTTTGATTATCAAAAAAAGGAGCGGCTTACGCCGATGGAATGGGCGCTAGCTGCCTGTTGAACGCCTAAAAAACAGGCCTATTTTTCAGATTTCACCCCCACCACCCCCATCTTCACATTGACCCGCGCATTTGGCCACTCGCCAAACATCTCCGGCGCGTACATCGCTTCCACCCGGCTCGGGGGCAGCGCGAAGTCGCCCACGTTGTTCAACCGGATGGTGTATTCCATCTTGACCACGCCCTTGGGCAGGTACTCGTAGTAGCTGCGGAAGGACTCGAAGCTGCGTTCTTCAAAAGCGGGCCAGCCGCTGCCGCTGCGCTTTTCGCCCTGGGTGGCTATTTCGGAGTCGCGGCCCAGGCCGCTGCCGAGGATGGTGGCACCGCCGGGCACGGGGTCGGTGATGGCAACCCAGGTCATGTCGGCGCTGGCGTTGACTTCCAGGGTGATGCGCAGCACGTCGCCACGGGTGTATTGGCCTTTCACTGCCTGCTCCACCGGTTGAATAGTCTTCTTGATCTGGTAACCCGCGTTGAACGGGGCTTTCAGGTCGATGGCAGCCACAGATTGCAGGGTGAGCCAGGGCTTGCCGGTGCCTTGCTGGGTGACGCTCAAAGTGTCTTTGCTCCAGGGCAGGAACATGCGGTTGTTGCGCAGGTTGCCGGGGGATGCGGGCGCACCGAAGGCGGTGGTTTGGTGGGGCATGCCATCGGTACTGGTCGCAGGCACGCGGTCTACCTTGCTCCAGTCCACGCTGGCGGTGGCCGCACCCAGGGCGGCTTTGGTGACACCGGCTACGGGGGTGGCTTCAAACTGTGCGCTGAACTTCTCCAGCGCCATGCCACCCCAGAGGTTGGCGGTGGTGGTGCTCCAGGCGCCATGCTGCTGGCGGCTGATGAAGCCGTTGGCCAGGCGGCCCATGTCGGGCTTCCAGGCCGGGTCGGTCAGCACGGCCAGAATCAGGCGGGCGGTGTTGTCGTCGCCGTTGTGCATCAGCCACCACCAGTAATCGTCTTGCTCGGTGCTGAAAACCATCTTGGTGCCCTGGAAACTCAGGCGGGCGCGCAGGATTTGCTGGGCCTCGGCCAGGCGCTCGTCGCGCTTAGGCACGTCGGTGACGCGCTTCAAGATGTTGAGCCAGTCGATCACCGCGTGGGTGGGCCATTGGTTGGGGGCGATGGTGACGCTGCCCAGCATGCGGGCCTGGGCCTTGCCGTAGCGCGACAGGGCTTCGATAGCGGCGAGTTTGCGCACGTCCAAATCTTTGCGCGGGCTCCAGAATTCGCGCTGGATCTTGCCTTCGACAAACGCGATCAAGCCGCGCTCCATGGGCGCACGCACTTCGTCGCTCAAGGCAAAGGCCGGGTTGATGCCGCCCGCCTCGTCCGAGGCTGCCAGCAGGTAAGCGGTAAGCGTGTCGCTGCCCCTGTTAGCCTCGCCATCGCGTGGCGGGAAGTAGTTGGCCAGGCCGTCTCTGTCGAGGTAGCTAGGGATCTGGGCGACCACGGTTTGCCATAGCTTGGCGTCGCGCAGGCCGATGGACTTGCTGGTCTTTTGCTCCAGGCAGGCAAACGGGTAATTGGCAAACCAGTCGCGCACGCCCGGCAGGCCCTCGGCCAGCGTGGGCTGCAGGGCCAGGCGCAAACCGCCCCGGCCCGGCAAGGCATCGGCGGGCGGCGCAACCGGCAGGGTGAATGTGCCGTCCACCTGCACCAGGGTGGCCTGCTGCACAGTCAAAGGCACGGCGGGGATGATGCGTTGGCGAATCTTGAGGGCATCGCGGGCACCGGTGAGGGTGTCTTTGGCCTCGATTTCCCACAGGATGGCTTCGGCGCGGGTTTGCGCAAGCTGCGCGGGGGCGGTCACTGTCCATGCGACCTCTTTGGCCTCTCCCGCGGGTATATCCACGGTCTGCTGCTCTAGATTGAGTAGCGTAGCCCGGGGAGCGACCTCTACCTTCATGGCTTTTTGGGTGGTGTTGCGCAGGGTGATCTGGGCGCGGAACTGGTCGTCCTCGCGCACCAGGGGCGGCAGGCCGCTGATGATTTGCAGGTCTTGCGTGGCGCGGATGCTGGTGGAGCCGGTGCCAAACAGGCCGGTGGAGGCATCGGCCACGGCGACGATCTTGAAGGTGGTGAGCGCGTCGTTCAGCGGCACGGCAACAACAGCCTGGCCGTTGGCATCCAACTGCACCTTGGGGTTCCACAGCAGCAGGGTTTCCAGCAGCTCACGGGTGCCGCTGTGGCCCCCACCGCCGCCTGCGGCCACGGCTTTGCGGCCATAGTGGCGGCGGCCGATGATTTCCATCTGCGCGGTCGAGGTTTCCACGCCCCAGGCGCGGCGCTGCAGCATCGCGTCGAGCAGGTTCCAGCTGCTGTTGGGCATGAGCTCCAGCAGCGCCTGGTCGACCGCCGCTAGCGCCACTTCGGCGTGGGCGGCGGGCTGGCCGTTGGGCAGCTTGACGTTGATGGTCACTTTGGCCTGGCCGCGCACGGGGTAGCTATCTTTGTCGGCCTTGACGCTCACGTCGAGTTGGTGCGCCTTCGTGCCCACCCGGATCTCGGCCACGCCCAGGCGAAAGGACGGTTTGCTCAGGTCCACCAAGGTGGTGGGGGCCACGTATTCACGGCCCTCGTACCAGAAGCTGGTCCACCATTCGCGCGGGGCCTTGTAGCCCCAGGTGAAGAAGCTGTACCAGGGCACTTCGCGCAGGCGGCCACGCAGGGCCAACACGCTCACGTACACATTGGGGCCCCAGCCTTCCTTGATCTGCACACGCACGGTTGGGTCTTGGCCGTTGAGCTGCACCACCTGGGTCTGGATGATACCTTCGCGCTCCACCGCCACCAGGGCGGTGGCAAAGCGGAACGGCATGCGCACCTGGAATTGGGCGGTCTCGCCGGGCTGGTAGCTCTTTTTCTCGGGCAGCAGGTCCATGCGGTCGTGGTTCTCACCACCAAACCAGAGCTCGCCCTGCTTGGTGACATACACCGACGCGGCGGCCTGGATGCGGTTGCCCGACGCATCTTTGGCAGTGACGACCAGCTCCACCTCGCCCGCCTCGTTCAGCGCAGCTTCGCACAGCAGCAGGCCGCGGCTGTCGCTCTTGCCGCTGCAGACTGCGCCCAGGTCTTTGGTGCTGGTTTTGTTGTCGTAGGTATAAAAGCCACCCACCATGCGCTTGCGGCTGGTGGTGACGATGCGGGCGGTGGCGCGCACTTCCAGGGCCACGTCGGCCTGCGGTTTGCCGGTCAAATCCAGCGCCAGGGCCTGGAACTTGAGCTTTTGGCTGGTGGACACCCAGCCTTCGGTCTTGATGCCTGCAATGACGGCAGCAGGCCACAGGGTTTGGGTGCTGCGGATGGTTTGCACCTCGCCGTTGGGGTCGGAGTAGCTGGCTTCCAGCAGCAGATCCTGCGGCTGCGGGCTGGGCGTGAGTTTGTCGATAGTGGTTTTGCCCGCGCCGTTTTTGTCCAGCGTGAGCGCCAGCTTGTCGGCCACCACGCGGTTGTCTTCGCTGGCGGTGGCCTCTTCTTCATCCCCCTCGCCTGCTGCCTCACGCTTGCCGCGTGGGGCGGCAAAACTAAAGGCGTCGAAGTCGCTGTAGCTCAAATATTTGCCGCGCACCAGTGCCGACACGCGCACCGGCAGGTTGGCCGCGCCGCCACCGGCCACGTAGTTGATTTGCACGTCTACCGGCACGCTGGTGGCGTTCACCAGCGGTTTTTTGTCGCTGGGGGTGATTCGCCCCTCCAGCACCGGCAGGCGGAATTCTTCGACCCGGAACTGGCCGGTGCCAAAGCTCTTGTTGTCGCCCGGCCCTTTCAGTTCCACGCTGTACACGCCCAGCTTGGCGGCGGGCGGAATGCTCCAGCTGCTCTCGGCGCTCTGCCCGCCGGTGGCAGTTTTGCGCCAAACCAGGGGCTGGGTGGTCTGCTGGCCGCTGCCAATGTGGGTGATGGCCAGGGTGTCGGGCTGCACCTGCGCCAGGCCAAAGCCTTTGCGGGTCTCGGTGCGCAGCAGGTGCTTCATGGACACGGTTTCGCCCGCGCGCAGCAGCATGCGGTCGAAGACGGTGTGGGCGCGCTCGTCGGGCTCGGCACCCTGGCTGGTGGGCAGGTTAAAGCGCCAGGGCTCGATGCCCCGGTTCCAGTCGCTCCAGGTGAAGGCCATGTCTTCCACGCCGGCCTGCATGCTACGGGCGCTGACGAAATAGGCCTGGCTGTAGTGGCCTTCATCCTGGCAACTGGGGGCCTCGGGGTGGATATCGGGCACGTAGGCGATGCCCTGGGCGTTGGTCGTGGCGTGGCCCAAAGCGTTGCCACGGCAGTCGGATACCTGCACGAGGGCGTTGGCCACGGGCAGGCCCTTGTCGAGTGTGGTAACCCAGGCCAGCGCGTTCTCGCGGCCCAGCTTGAAGTGCACGCCCAGGTTGGTCACCAGGGCCGAAGTGCGGACGAACATGGTGCGTTTGCCGCCATGGCGTTCGTCCAGCAGCGCGCTGCCCAGCTTTTGCGACGCGATTTCCACCACGTGGAAGCCGGGTGTCAGCGGGATGCCCACCACCTCGAAAGGGCGCGGGTCACCGCTGGCGGGCTGGGGCAGGTCCAGCGTTTTCACACCCGGCTGGCCTTGCAGCAGCGACAGCATGCGGCTTTGCACGGTCTGCTTGCCTTCATCGGGCAGCACCTTGGGCAGCGGGCCTTTGGTATGGGCAGCGGCCAGTTTGCGGCTGACGTTGTAGTCGTCAAACTGCTGCACCCGGGCGTACCAGGCGATGATGTCTGCATCGCTGCGCGGCTGCAGGGTGCTGACCTTGCCAGCGGCCCCTTTGTCAGCGTTCAGCCCCTGGATCTTGAGCTGCGCCTCCACATTGCGCAGCGTCACCGGCAGCAGCGCCACGCCGTTAGGTTCGGCGAAGCGCTCCACGATGCCAAACGGCGACGCGGCAAACTTGGCCAGCGGCGGCATGCTCCCAGTGCCCACCTGCAGGGGGAAGCTATTGGCATTGGCCAGACTGCGGCCCGACGCATCTTTGAAGCCTGCGGGCAGCGCCAGTGTGTACTGGGCCTGCTCGGCAAACGGGCTTTTGAAGGTGATGCTGCTGACCACGGCTTCGCTGTCGCTGTCTTCCTCGTCAAACGTGGGGGCTACCGAGCCGCTGCCTGAGGTGAGCTTGATGCCTTCCAGCAGCTTGCGGGCCACGGGCGCGTTAAAAGCCAGGCGCATGGGGCGGATGGGCAGGCAGGCACTTTGGGCGTTTTCGCGCTCGCAGCTGAAGCTGGCGGCAAACGGCGCGCGCACGGTGAAGTCGAAACGCTTTTCCACCGTGTTGGGCACGCCGCTGGGGGTGGCCACGCCTTTGCCGTAGACCAGTTGCACGGTGGCACTGGGTGGCAGGCGGCGGTTGCAGGCCAGGGTGAGGTAACGCAGGGGCTCCTTGGCGGCAGCCTTGTCCAGGCCCTGGGCCTTGAGCAGGTCGGCCCGGTCCTTGCCGTCCAGCAGCCGCACGGCCACGCGCTCGCCCAGCCCGTCCACCGCGCACCACAGATTCGCCTGCACGCTGGCCAGCGTGGCCGCGCCGTTGAGCGTGAGGGTGAAGAACTGCTCTTCGTCGATCTGGTCGCCGCCGTTGTAGGGGCGGATGTTTTGCACAAACGGACCGCCACTATTGAATTTATAGCTGCTAACGCCCTTGGAATAAGCGCTAGGTGCCGATTTGATGCCTAAAGCGGGTTGCACCGTGCAGCGCACGCCGGGCGGCAGGTCGTTGGCAAATTCAAACGCCCATTCGCGGTCGCTGGTCCAGCGGCCCGAGCCCTGGCTGGCCTGCGCGTCGTTGCACTGCAGGGTGGCGGGTGCCGGGGCCTTGGGGTCACCGAAATTGACGGCGCTGCCATCAAACTGCACCACCACCTGGCGGATGCGGGCTACCTCGCCCTGGGGGGAGACGCGGGTGATCTGGGCGGCCTGCGCAGCGGCCGCAGTAGCCAGCAGGCAGCAGGCGATGAAGATATTGTGAATACGCACACGGGCTCCGGTTGGGGAGCCACAAGGGTAGCCGATGCCCGCAGGCGGTCGCCACCTCCAGACGCAAAAAGGGCTGGCAAACGCCAGCCCTTTTGGGGAAGCTTACGAACCGTTACGGTTATGCAGCCGGGGCGCGCAGGCGGATGTGCAACTCGCGCAGTTGCTTCTCGTCCACCGTGCTGGGCGCTTGCGTGAGCAAGTCCTGGGCGCGCTGGGTTTTGGGGAAGGCAATCACGTCGCGGATGGATTCGGCACCGGTCATCAACGTGACCACACGGTCCAGGCCAAAGGCCAGGCCGCCGTGCGGGGGCGCGCCGTACTGCAGGGCATCCAGCAGGAAACCGAACTTGTCTTGCGCTTCTTCGGGCGTGATCTTCAGGGCATCGAACACCTTTTGCTGCACGTCGGCACGGTGGATACGGACCGAGCCGCCACCCATTTCCCAGCCGTTGAGCACCATGTCGTAGCCCTTGGAGATGCATTTCTCAGGAGCGGTGACCATCCAGTCTTCGTGGCCGTCCTTGGGCGCGGTGAAGGGGTGGTGCGTGGCGGTGTAGCGCTGCGCGTCTTCGTCGAATTCGAACATCGGGAAGTCCACCACCCACAGCGGTTTCCAGCCTTTTTCGAACAGACCGTTCTTCTTGCCAAATTCGCTCTGGCCAATCTTGATGCGCAGGGCACCGATGGCATCGTTGACGATCTTGGCCTTGTCGGCACCAAAGAAGATCAGGTCGCCGTTTTGCGCGCCGGTGCGGGCCAGCACTTCGGCCAGGGCCTTGTCGTGGATGTTCTTGACGATGGGGCTTTGCAGGCCATCACGGCCCTTTGCCAGATCGTTGACACGGATGTAGGCCAGGCCCTTGGCACCGTAGATCTTGACGAACTCGGTGTAGGCGTCGATTTCGCTGCGGCTAATGCCGCCACCTTCGGCGGAGCCACCGGGCACGCGCAGGCCCACCACGCGGCCGTTCTTCATGGTGGCAGCACCCGAGAACACCTTGAAGTCCACGTCGGCCATCACGTCGGTGAGTTCGGTGAATTCGAGCCTGACGCGCAGGTCGGGCTTGTCGCTGCCAAAGCGGTGGGCGGCTTCCTGGAAGGTCATCACCGGGAACTCGCCCAGGTCTACGCCCAGGGTGTTCTTGAACACGGTGAGGATCATGCCCTGGAACATGTCGCGGATTTCCTGCTCGGTGAGGAACGAGGTTTCGATATCGATATGGGTGAACTCGGGCTGGCGGTCGGCGCGCAGGTCTTCGTCGCGGAAGCACTTGGTGATCTGGTAGTAGCGGTCGTAGCCGGCCACCATCAGCAGCTGCTTGAACAGCTGCGGGCTTTGCGGCAGCGCGAAAAACATGCCTTCGTGCACGCGGCTGGGCACCAGGTAGTCGCGCGCGCCTTCGGGGGTGGACTTGCCCAGCATCGGGGTTTCGATGTCGATGAAGCCGTGCGCGTCGAGGAACTTGCGCACTTCCATGGCCACGCGGTAACGCAGCATCAGGTTGTTTTGCATGTACGGGCGGCGCAGGTCCAGCACGCGGTGCGTGAGGCGCGTGGTTTCGCTCAAGTTCTCGTCGTCGATCTGGAACGGCGGGGTGACGGAGGGGTTCAGCACCACCAGTTCGTGGCACAGGATTTCGATCTTGCCGCTTTTGAGGTTCTCGTTGACCGTGCCTTCGGGGCGCGCGCGCACCAGGCCCTTGATCTGCACGCAGAACTCGTTACGCAGCGACTCGGAGACGGCAAACATCTCGGGGCGGTCGGGGTCGCAAACAACCTGCACATAACCTTCGCGGTCGCGCAGATCGACAAAAATCACGCCACCGTGGTCACGGCGGCGGTTCACCCAGCCGCACAGGGTAACGGTTTGGCCCAGCAGGGCTTCGGTTACTAGACCGCAGTAGGTGGTGCGCATTTGAGATTGCATGGCTGTTTTTTCTGGCGCCTCTTGGGGCGCGTGGGTTGAAAGGAAAAGCGCAGGCCCAAAAGGCCCGCGGGTACTAGCTGGATTGGATGGGCTTGGGTGGGGACGGTGCCACGCCGTGGGGCACCACCACGCCCATGGAGACGATGTATTTGAGAGCCTCGTCCACGCTCATTTTCAGCTCGATGCAGTCGCTGGCCTTGAGCATGATGAAGTAGCCGCCGGTGGGGTTGGGCGTAGTGGGTACGTAGATGCTGAGGTAGTCGCCTTGCAGGTAATTGGCTGCATCGCCGCCGGGCACACCGGTTACAAAGGCAATCGTCCAGGCGCCTTCACGCGGCCACTGGATCAGCACGGCTTTGCGAAAGGCGTTGCCGCTCTCGGAAAACAGCGTGTCCGACACCTGCTTCACACCCGAGTAGATCGAGCGCACGATAGGGATGCGGTGCAGCAGGTTGTCCCACCAGCCGACGAGTTTGCGGCCCACAAAGTTGCTGGCCACCGCGCCCACCACCAGCAGCGAACCCAGCGCCAGCAGCACGCCAAAGCCGGGAATGTGAAAGCCCAGCAGTTTGTCGGGCTGCCAACTGTCGGGCAGGATCAGCAGGGTCTGGTCCAGAAAACCCAGCACCCATTGCAAGACCAGCAGGGTGATGGTCAACGGCACGATGACCAACAAGCCCGACAGCAGCCATTTGCGGATAGAAGCCATCATGGATATCAGGCCGCCGGGGTGCTGCCACTGGACGGCGCGGGGGCCGGTGCCGGAGCCGGTGCGGGCGCAGCAGCAGGAGCCGCAGCAGCCGTATCAGCGGGTTTGGCCGCCGGGGCATCCACAGCAGGCTTGCCGTCTTCGGCCTTGGGGGGCGGCACCGCTGCCGCACCACCGCTGCCGTTGCGGAAATCGGTAACGTACCAGCCCGAGCCCTTGAGCTGGAATCCGGCCGCAGTAACCTGTTTTTGCAAAGCGGCCGCGTGGCAGCTGGGGCAATCGGTCAGCACCGCGTCGGACATTTTTTGCAGTACGTCGAATGCGTGCCCGCAGGACTCGCATTTGTAAGCGTAGATAGGCATGGCGTAGAAAGCTCGGGTTGAAGTCGCAAAACCTATGATTATAAGATGGCAGGGTAAAAACCCTGGCCGTGCTAAAAGAGGTACGGCGATACCAGCAGCACGCGCATGGCCAGCAGGCCCAGGCCGAAACCGATGGCGCCATAAACCAGGCCATGCAGCAGGCGGTTGGTGCGTTTGTGCTCGGCCAGCAGCTCTTCGATCAGTTTGCGCTGGTCGTTACCCCGGTCGGTCGCACCCGCGCCCTGCTTCAAGAAGTCCACCAGCAGGCGCGGCAGCTCGGGCAGCAGCTTGGCGTAGCGCGGGGCTTCGTTTTTCAGCTGTTCAATGAAGGCCTTGGGGCCGATCTGCTCCAGCATCCACTTTTCCAGGAAGGGCTTGGCGGTGTTCCACAGGTCCAGCTCGGGGTCGAGGTCGCGGCCCAGGCCTTCGATGTTGAGCAGGGTTTTCTGCAACAGCACCAGTTGCGGCTGGATTTCGACTTGGAAACGGCGCGAGGTCTGGAACAGGCGCATCAGCACCATGCCCAGCGAGATTTCCTTCAAGGGCCGGTCAAAGTACGGCTCGCAGACGGCGCGGATGGCGGCCTCCAGCTCGTCCACCCGGGTGGTGGCGGGCACCCAGCCAGACTCGATGTGCAGCTCGGCCACGCGCTTGTAGTCGCGGCGGAAAAAGGCGGTGAAGTTTTGCGCCAGGTACTCTTTGTCGTACTCGGTGAGCGTGCCGACGATGCCGAAATCCAGCGAAATGTAGCGGCCAAAAGTAGCGGGCTCCACCGACACCTGGATATTGCCCGGGTGCATGTCGGCGTGGAAAAAGCCGTCGCGGAACACCTGGGTGAAGAAGATGGTCACGCCGTCGCGGGCCAGCTTCTGGAAGTCCACCCCCGCCGCGCGCAGCCGCTCGGTGTGGCTGATGGGAATGCCCACCATGCGCTCCATCACGATGGCTTCGGTGGCGCACAGGTCCCAGAACATCTCGGGGATCAGCACCAAGTCCAGGCCTTCCATGTTGCGGCGCAGCTGCGCGGCGCTGGAGGCCTCGCGCACCAGGTCCAGCTCGTCGTGCAGGTATTTATCGAACTCGGCCACCACTTCCAGCGGTTTCAGGCGCTTGCCGTCCTCCGAGAAGCCATTGACCCAGCCCGCCATCATGCGCATCAGGCCCAGGTCTTTTTCGATCGCGGGCAGCATGTTGGGACGCAGCACCTTGACCGCCACGTCGCGCAACTTGCCGTTGCGGTCTTTGAGCACCGCAAAGTGCACCTGGGCGATGGACGCGCTGGCCACCGGTTCGTGGTCAAAGCTCTGAAAAATGCTGCCCAGCGGCTTGCGAAACGCCCGCTCGATGGTCGCGACCGCAATCTCCGAGGCAAACGGCGGCACGCGGTCTTGCAGGCGGGCCAGCTCGTCCGAGATATCGGGCGGCAACAGGTCGCGCCGGGTGGACAGCACCTGGCCGAACTTGACGAAGATGGGGCCGAGCCGCTCCAGCGCCTCGCGCAGACGCACGCCGCGCGGGGCATCCAGGTTGCGGCCTACCGACAAAATCCGCGACACCACCGCCAGCCAGGGCTTGTTGAAGCTGGTCAGAACCAGCTCGTCCAGACCGTAACGCAGCACGATCCAGACGATGTACGCGCCCCGAAACATCCGGCTCACGCAGCGGCCTTGTCGGCACCGGGGCGCTTATCTATGAAACCTCGCAAAGCCGCCACCGCACTGCGCACCACGTTGCCCACGGTGTGGGCGGTGGTGTCACCCACCACGCGCGACAAGTCTTCTTCCAGATCCCAGCGCACATGGTCGACCAACCAGTTGACCTCGGCGGCCAGCTGCACGTCGCCCTCGATGCGCACGCCGGGCTTACCTGCGCTCAGCGCCTGCTGGGCCAGGGCGAAGGGCGAGGTCTCGGTGATGGTGAGCGTGAGGTCGGCGCGCATGCCGGGCGTGGCACGGTCCAGCAAGCCCGCAGGCGTAGCCACCAGGGCCATGTGGAAGCTGCGCCACTGCATCAGCACCACGCGGCCCTTTTGCCGGGCCAGGCGGGCGGTGGCTTCGGGCTCTTGCTGCAGCACGTGGTTGAGCAGCAAAACAATGCGGTTTTGCACCTCGTCCACCACCCAGGGCGGCGGCTGCAGCGTGGCGCTGGCGCGGGTGAAGAGGTTTTCGAGCAAAGAAAAGGGGGACTGTGTTGCCATAGTCCCCCATTATCCGGGATAGTTACTTGACTCCAGGACGCAGGCGCCCTTGACCAACGGCTATTGCAGGGCTTGTACCCCGGCTACCAGCCAGCCGCTGGCGCCGCTCTTGGGCTTGGTCATGTTCCAGACCTCGCGGAACGGGCTGGGGCCGGCGGACGGCTCTTCGCGGATCATGCCGGAGAACTCGACGCTGGCCATGTAGTCGTTGCCCAGGTCTTCGATGCCCAGCAGCTTGGCATCGAGCATCACCACGTCGGTATGGTTGGTGTTGCCGCCGGTGTGGGTTTCGCGCTCGGTCAGTTGGGACTGGATTTCGCCCAGCATGGTGTCGGTCATCATGGCGCGTAACGAAGCGATGTCGGAGCGGTCCCAGGCCGATTGCAGGGTGATGAAGTTGTTTTTGGCGGCTTTCAAGAAGCCTTCGGCATCAAAGCCAGCAGGGATGCCCCAGCCTTGCGGGCCCGACAAGCCCGAACCGATCATGGAGCCACCCGACTCCAGCGGTGCCATGTGGCTGCTGCGCTCAAAAGGCCGGGCCGACGCGTCGTTACCCACGTTCTCCATCCGGTAAGCCGGTGTGGCCGTGGCCGCAGACGGGCCTGCGCCCTGGAAGGCAAACGGGCTATGGTGGGCAGCGGATGCCGACGCGCTGGCGTTTTTGCGCGAACGCATGAACCAGCCAAACAGTGCCATCGCCACCATCACCGCCAGGGCGATCAGCATGAATTGCCCCATGGCCTCGCCCAGGCCCAGCGAGCTGGCCAGCCAGGCCAGGCCCAGGCCAGCGGCCAACCCGCCCAGCATGGCACCCCAGGGGCGCTTGGGTGCTGCCGCCGCAGGCGCTGCAGCCGGTTTGGCTGCGTTGGCATTGGTAGCGTTTTGTGCAGGCGCAGCCGGAGTCGCCTGGCGCTGCGTGACGTTGCCAGACTGCTGCCCGATCGACTTGCCGCCGCCCATGCGGCGTGCGGCCTCGGCATCAAAGCCTGCGCTGAAGGCCAGGGTGGCGGCCAGAACCAATGCCCAAATTTTCATGGTGTCTCTCCGTGGATAGTGGTGTTATTAGATGTGAAACGGCTCAACACTTGATCCCCACATGCAAGGCCACCATGCCCCCGGTAAGGTTGTGGTAGTCCACATGGCCAAATCCTGCGGTCTGCATCATGGTTTTCAGCTCTTTCTGGCCCGGGTGCATACGGATGGATTCGGCCAGATAGCG
This sequence comes from uncultured Albidiferax sp., assembly GCA_963512645.1. Classification (GTDB taxonomy): domain Bacteria; phylum Pseudomonadota; class Gammaproteobacteria; order Burkholderiales; family Burkholderiaceae_C; genus Rhodoferax_B. Next base: position 30,473 of record CAUPNM010000015.1, read on the forward strand.
GTAGCTGGCATCGTCGCCTGCCACCAGCTTGCCCAGTTGCGGCAGCACCTTGAAGGAATACCAGTCGTAGGCCTTCTCCAGCGGCTGGGCCACCTTGGAGAACTCCAGCACCAGCAGTTTGCCGCCGGGCTTGAGCACGCGGCACATCTCGGCCAGGGCCACGTCTTTGTGGGTCATGTTGCGCAGGCCAAAGGCCACGCTGACGCGGTCAAACGAGGCATCGGGGAAAGGCAGCTTTTCGGCATCGCAGACCATGGTGGGCAGCACCACGCCCGCGTCCAGCAGCCGGTCGCGGCCGGTGCGCAGCATGGCTTCGTTGATGTCGGTATGCACCACCCGGCCGGTGGCGCCCACCTTTTTGGCAAACGCCATGGCCAGGTCGCCGGTGCCGCCTGCGATGTCCAGCACCTGGTGGCCTTCGCGGATGTCGGCCACCAGCACGGTGTAGGCCTTCCAGGCGCGGTGCAGGCCTGCCGACATCAGGTCGTTCATCAGGTCGTATTTGGAGGCCACGGAATCGAACACGCCGCGCACGTGGCGGGCCTTGTCGTTCTCGTCAACCGACTGGAAACCGAAGTGGGTAGTACTCATATTTGTATACTAAATCAGAATGGCGGCACAAGACAGCGACAACCCTGTCCCGCACAGGGAATTTAAAGAAAATCGGCCTCTAGCGCCCATTCCATAGGCGTAACAAGCTATATTTTCCGTAGCAAACCGATTTTAGTGGCTGCCACAACCCTTGGCCACTTTGCCGGGCATGGGCGTATCGCGGCTGGCACCGGCTGCGGCCAGGCGGGCTTCGTAGTCGGCCCACAGCTTGTCTTGCTCCCGGCCCAGAAAGTACAGGTACTCCCAGGTGAAGATGCCGGTGCTGTGGCCGTCGGAGAACGCGGGCTGCACGCCGTAGTTGCCCACCGGCTCCAGGCCGACCAGGGTGACCTCGCGCTTACCGGTTTGCAGGGTTTCCTGGCCCGGGCCGTGGCCCTGCACTTCTGCCGACGGCGAGTACACGCGCATTAGCTCGAACGGGATGCGGAACACCGCGCCATCGGAGAACGTGACTTCCAGCGCCCGCGACAGGCCGTGGACCGTAATATCTTTAGGAGTAGGCGCGCCCGCCTTCAAGCCAGCCATTACACGAGCACCCGCTCAATGCCACCATGGTTGGCTTGCGCCACGTAGGTCGGCAGCCAATCCTTGCCCAGGATCTGGTTGGCCATTTCGACCACGATGTAGTCGGCCTCCAGCAGGCCGTTTTGCAGGTCGTTGCCGTAGCGGCTCAGGCCCTGCAGGCAGCTGGGGCGGCTGGTGAGGATTTTCACGTTGTCCTTTTCGGCCAGGTTACCCATGGCGCGTAGCTTGGTTTCGTCTTTGCGCAGCTCTTCTTCCTTGCGGAAACGGATTTGCGTGGAGATGTCGGGGCGGGTCACGCCCAGCGTGCCCGACTCGCCGCAGCAGCGTTTGCTCTCCAGCACCTGGTCGCCCAGCAGCGCCTTCACCGTCTTCATCGGCTCCTGCAGCTTCATGGGCGTGTGGCAGGGGTCGTGGTAGAGGTAGCTGCCGCCGCTATGGAGCGTAATGCCTTTTTCCAACAGGTATTCGTGGATGTCGATGATGCGGCAGCCGGGGAATATTTTGTCGAACTCGTAGCCTTGCAGCTGATCAAAACAGGTGCCGCAGCTGACCACCACGGTCTTGATGTCCAGGTAGTTCAGCGTATTGGCCACGCGATGGAACAGCACCCGGTTGTCGGTGATGATCTTGTCGGCCTTGTCGAACTGGCCGCTGCCCTTTTGCGGGTAGCCGCAGCACAGATAGCCCGGCGGCAGCACGGTTTGCACCCCGGCGTGCCACAGCATGGCCTGGGTGGCCAGGCCGACCTGGCTGAACAGGCGCTCGGAGCCGCAGCCAGGGAAGTAGAACACCGCTTCCGATTCACTGGTGGTGGCCACCGGGTTGCGGATGATGGGCACGTAATCGCTGTCTTCAATGTCTAGCAGCGCGCGCGCGGTCTTTTTGGGCAGGCCACCGGGCATCTTCTTGTTGATGAAGTGGATCACCTGCTCCTTGATGGGCGCGGTGCCCACCGTGGCGCGGGGCGCGGCAGTCTGCTTCTTGGCGAAACTGCGCAGCAGGTCGTTGGCCAGGCGCTGGGCCTTGAAGCCCACACCCACCATGGCGGCACGCGCCAGCTTGATGGTTTCGGGGTTGGTGGCGTTCAAAAAGAACATGGCCGCGGCGTTGCCGGGGCGGAAGCTCTTCTGACCCATCTTGCGCAGCAGGTTGCGCATGTTCATGGTCACGTCGCCAAAGTCGATCTTCACCGGGCAAGGCGTCAGGCACTTGTGGCACACGGTGCAGTGGTCGGCCACGTCCTCGAACTGTTCCCGGTGCTTGATGCTCACGCCGCGCCGGGTCTGCTCTTCGTACAAAAATGCTTCCACCAGCAAAGAGGTGGCCAGGATCTTGTTGCGCGGGCTGTACAGCAGGTTGGCGCGCGGCACGTGGGTGGCGCACACGGGTTTGCATTTGCCGCAGCGCAGGCAGTCTTTCATGCTGTCGGCAATGGCGCCGATATCGCTTTGCTGCATGATCAGCGACTCGTGGCCCATCAGCCCGAAGCTGGGCGTATAGGCATTGGTCAAATCGGCATCTAGCGCTTGTCCATCCAGCACAGGCAGCTCTGATTTTCGTAGCAGCTTGCCTTTGTTGAAGCGGCCTTCGGGGTCGATGCGCTGCTTGTAGTCGGTGAACGGCTGCATCTCGGCATCGCTCAAAAACTCCAGCTTGGTGATGCCGATGCCGTGCTCGCCCGAGATCACGCCGTCCAGGGATCTGGCCAGCGCCATGATGCGTTTGACGGCACCGTGGGCGGTTTGCAGCATTTCGTAGTTGTCGCTGTTGACCGGCAGGTTGGTGTGCACATTGCCGTCCCCGGCGTGCATGTGCAAGGCCACCCAGACCCGGCCCTTGAGCACGGTTTTATGGATGGCGGTGCACTCGTCCAGGATGCCCTTGAAGGCTGCGCCGGTGAAGATGTTTTGCAGGCCCGCACGGATCTGTGTCTTCCAGCTGGCGCGCAGCGTATGGTCTTGCAGTTGCGGGAACAGGGTTTCCACCCCGTCCAGCCAGCCCTGCCACAGGGCACGGGTCTCGGCCACCAGGGCCAGGGCCTGGGTCACCCGCTCTTCCAGCAGCTCGGGCGAGGGAATGTCGCCCTCCTCGTCACCCTTGCCCAGAGGCAGGTTGCCCTTGCCGAAGAAATCTTGCAGCGCATCGCACAGCTCCAGCTTGTTCTTCAGGCTGAGCTCGATGTTGATGCGCTCGATGCCGTCGGTGTACTCGGCCATGCGCGGCAGCGGGATCACCACGTCTTCGTTGATCTTGAAGGCGTTGGTGTGGCGGCTGATGGCGGCGGTTTTTTTGCGGTCCAGCCAGAATTTTTTGCGTGCCTCGGGGCTGATGGCGATGAAGCCTTCGCCGGATCTAGAGTTGGCGATGCGCACCACCTCGCTGGTGGCACGGGCCACGTCGTCGGCGTTGTCGCCCGCGATGTCGCCAAACAAGGCCATCTTGGGCAGGCCGCCGCGCTTGGACTTGGTGGTGTAGCCCACGGCTTTCAGGTAGCGGTCGTCCAGATGCTCCAGCCCGGCCAGCAGCACGCCGGTGCGCTTTTGTTCGGCAAACATGAAGTCTTTGATCTCGACGATGCTGGGCACGGCGTTCTTGGCATCGCCAAAGAACTCCAGGCACACGGTGCGGGTGTGCGCGGGCATGCGGTGCACCACCCAGCGGCCGCTGGTGATCAGGCCGTCGCAGCCTTCTTTCTGGATGCCGGGCAGGCCGCTGAGGAACTTGTCGGTCACGTCCTTGCCCAGGCCTTCCTTGCGGAAGGTCTTGCCGGGGATGTCCAGGCGCTCGGTACGGATCTTGGTTTTACCGTCGGCCTCGAAGTACTGCAGCTCGAAGCTGGCCACTTCCACGTCGTGGATCTTGCCCAGGTTGTGGTTCAGGCGGGTGACTTCCAGCCACTGCGCGTCGGGCGTGACCATGCGCCACGAGGCCAGGTTGTCCAGCGCCGTGCCCCAGAGCACGGCCTTTTTGCCACCGGCATTCATGGCGATGTTGCCGCCGATGCAAGAAGCTTCTGCCGACGTGGGATCGACCGCAAACACGTAACCGCCGCGCTCGGCCGCATCGGCCACGCGCTGGGTGACCACACCGGCTTCGCTGAAGATGGTGGCCACGGGGTGGTCCACACCGGGCAGCGTGCGCATCTCCACCTCGGTCATGGCCTCCAATTTCTCGGTGTTGATGACCGCGCTGTTCCAGGTCAGCGGGATCGCGCCGCCGGTGTAGCCGGTGCCGCCGCCGCGCGGGATGATGGTCAGGCCCAATTCGATACAGCCCTTGACCAGCCCGGCCATCTCGGCCTCGGTGTCGGGGGTGAGCACCACAAACGGGTATTCGACGCGCCAGTCGGTGGCATCGGTGACGTGGCTGACGCGGCTCAGGCCGTCGAACTTGATGTTGTCTTTGGCAGTGAGTTTGCCCAGCACGCGTGCGGTCTTGCGGCGCAGGTCGTAGGTCTGGGCGAAGGTCTTGTAAAACCTGTCTACCGCTTCCTTGGCCAGCACCAGCAACTCGCCCACCAGGGCATCGCGCTCCTGGTCTTGCTCGGGTGTGCGGCGTTTGCCGACTTCATCCAACCGGTGGTGCAAAGCGTCGGCCAGTTGCTTGCGGCGTTTGGGGTTGTCCAGCAGGTCGTCTTGCAGGTAGGGGTTGCGTTGCACCACCCAGATATCGCCCAGCACTTCGTACAGCATGCGGGCCGATCGGCCGGTGCGGCGCTCCTGGCGCAGGCCATTCAGAACATCCCAGGCACGCGCGCCCAGCAGGCGGATGACGATTTCGCGGTCGGAAAACGAGGTGTAGTTGTACGGGATTTCGCGCAGGCGTACGGCTTCAGGGGCCTGCGCCAGCAGGGTGGACAACGCGGTGGGAGCATTCATTGGGGGAAAACCTGGGGTGGGCACAGCGCCCAAGGGCCTGGGATGACAGTCGGATAGCGATTTTAGGGCAGCAGACTTTTACCCTGCCGACAGCGGGTTGTCGGAAAACGACGGTGAAATCAGAACAACACGCGGCTGCGGATGGTGCCGGGCACAGCGGCCAGCTTTTCCAGGGCCAAATCGCTGGATTCCGCGTCGATATCGATCACCACGTAACCAATCTTCTCGTTGGTTTGCAGAAACTGCGCCGCGATGTTGATGCGGTTGTCGCTGAACACCTGGTTCACCGCCGACAGCACGCCCGGCACGTTGTGGTGGATGTGCAGCAGGCGGTGCTTGCCGGAATGGCTGCTGAGGGCCACCTCGGGGAAGTTGACCGACGAGGTGGAGGTGCCGTTGTCGCTGTACTTGACCAGCTTTTCCGCCACTTCCAAGCCGATATTGGCCTGCGCCTCGATAGTGGAGCCGCCCACGTGGGGGGTCAGGATCACGTTGTCCAGCCCGCGCAGAGGCGACTGGAACTCGTCCTTGTTGCTGCGCGGCTCCTCGGGGAACACGTCGATGGCGGCACCCAGCAGTTTTTTGGACTGCAGGGCGGCGGCCAGCGCGGCTATATCCACCACGGTGCCGCGCGCGGCGTTGATGAAAATGCTGTCCTGCTTCATGGCGGCGAACTCTGCTGCGCCAATCATCCACTGGGTGGCGGCGGTTTCGGGCACGTGCAGGGTGACGATGTCGCTCTGGCCCAGCAAATCATGCAACTTGCCCACCTGGCGCGCATTGCCCAGCGGCAGCTTGGTCACCACGTCGTAAAAGCAGACCTGCATGCCCATGGCCTCGGCCAGCACCGACAACTGCGTGCCGATGGAGCCGTAACCCACGATACCCAGGGTCTTGCCGCGAATTTCATACGAATTCTCAGCCGACTTGAGCCAGCCGCCCCGGTGCGCCACCGCGCTTTTCTCGGGGATGCCGCGCAGCAGCAAGATCGCCTCGGCCAGCACCAGTTCGGCCACCGAGCGGGTGTTGGAAAACGGCGCGTTAAACACGGCAATGCCACGCGCGCGGGCGGCCTCCAGGTCCACCTGGTTGGTGCCGATGCAGAAGCACCCCACAGCCACCAGCTTGCTGGCATGGGCAAACACTTCGGCAGTCAATTGGGTGCGCGAGCGGATGCCGATGAAATGCGCGTCGGCGATTTTTTCTTTCAGCTGGTCCTCGGGCAAAGCGCCGGGCAGGCTCTCGATCTGGGTGTAGCCCGCGCTGCGCAGCACCTCCAGCGCCGAAGGGTGCACGCCCTCCAGTAAAAGAAACTTGATCTTGCTTTTGTCCAGAGAAGTCTTGCGCATGCGGTGCCCGGCTGTCAGAGGTGGAGGGGACGCGGATGCTAGCATGCTGCGCCGCAGCAAAAGGGCCCACGCCCACGTGGCACTGCCCGCAACAGGGGCTATTTGAAATCCCGGCTGGTGGTGGCCAGACTGCCCAGCAAGGGGGTCAGATCCACCAGTTTTTGGGCGATCAGGTTCATCACATCGCCTTCGCGCTGCCAGCGGCCGTACACCGCCAGCAGCCTGGAGCCCAGGAGCACTGCGCGCTGCGCCTCCCGCACGGCCTTCCAGCAAATCACCTGCACCACCCCGGTTTCATCTTCCAGGGTAATAAAGGTGGTGCCCTTGGCGGTGGGCGGCTGCTGGCGCAGGGTGACGATGCCGCCATAACGCACCATGCGGCCATCGGGCACATCCCGCAGGTCCCGCGCCGACATCAGCCTGCGCCGGGCCAGTTGGGGCCGCAGCAGCGCCAGCGGGTGGCTGCGCAGGGTCAGGCCCAGAGATGCGTAGTCCCACACCACCTCTTCCCCTTCCAGCGCGGGCGGCAATTCCAGCAAATCCTCTTCCACCGGCGCATCCCGCAGCAGCCGCGGCGTGGAACGCAGGGCCGAGGCATCCCAGACCTGTTGCCGCCGGTGGCCAGACAGGCCCGCCAGTGCATCGGCCGCAGCCAGGGTCTGCATCTCGTGCTGCTCCAGGTGGGCGCGCCGGGCCAGATCTTCGGCGCTGTCGAACAGGGCCTCGGCCCGGGCCTGCACGATGCGCTGGGCAGACTTGGTCTGCAGTTTGTCGATGAGGCGCAGGCCCAGCCGCACGGCCGGGGGGTGCGGCAAGTCTTCCAGGGTGCAGTCCACGCTGCTGTGCATCACATCCGGGGGCCGCACCTCCACCCCGTGGCGCTGGGCATCCTGCACCAATTGCGAAGCCGAGTAAAAGCCCAGCGGCTGGCTGTTGAGCATGGCGGCCAGAAACTCGGCCGGGTGGTGCCGCTTGATCCAGCAACTGGCATAGACCAGCAAGGCAAACGATGCCGCATGGCTTTCCGGGAAGCCGTATTCGCCAAAACCCTTGATCTGCTCGAAGATGTTTTGGGCAAACGCTTCGTCGTAGCCGCGCGCCGTCATGCCGCCCACAATCTTGTCGTAGTATTTTTCCAGCCCGCCCTTGCGCTTCCAGGCCGCCATGGCCCGCCGCAGCCCGTCCGCCTCGCCTGGGGTGAACCCGGCGGCCAGGATGGAGATCTGCATCACCTGCTCCTGGAAGATCGGCACCCCCAGGGTGCGGCCCAAGGCGGCCTCCAGCTCGGCGCTGGGGTAGGTCACCGGCTCGATGCCCTGGCGGCGGTTCAGGTAGGGGTGCACCATGCCGCCCTGGATGGGGCCGGGCCGCACAATGGCCACCTCGACCACCAGGTCGTAGAAGCAGCGGGGTTGCAGCCGGGGCAGCATGCCCATTTGCGCCCGGCTCTCGATCTGGAACACGCCCACCGTGTCGGCCTGGCAAATCATGTCGTAGGTGGTGCTGCACTCGGGCGGGATGTCCTGCATCACCATGGTCCGGCCGGTGCGCAGGCCAATCAGGTCCAGCGACTTGCGGAGGGCGGTCAGCATGCCCAGCGCCAGGCAGTCCACCTTGAGCAGGCCCACGGCATCCAGGTCGTCCTTGTCCCACTCGATCACCGTACGGTGGGGCATGGCGGCGTTTTCGATGGGGACCATGCGCGCCAGCGGGCCCTGGGTGAGCACGAAGCCCCCGGTGTGCTGGGACAAATGGCGCGGAAAGCCCAGCAAGGCCGTGGTCAGCTCCAGCAGTTGCTGCACCGCCAGGTCGTCCAGGCGCAGGCCCGCTTCCAGCAGCCGCTCGGGGTCCACAGTCTGGCCATCCCACCAGTGGTGGCCCTTGGCCAGCCTTTCCAGGGTTTCCAGCGGGAAGCCGAGCGCCTTGCCTACGTCCCGGATGGCCGACTTGGGCCGGTAGCGGATGACCACGCCGGTCAGTGCCGCGCGGTCCCGGCCGTATTTGGCGTACAGGTACTGCAGCACCTCTTCGCGCCGCTCGTGCTCGAAGTCGATGTCGATGTCGGGCGGCTCGTTGCGCTCGCGGCTGATGAAGCGCTCGAACAGCATGCGCATGCGCGCCGGGTCCACCTCGGTCACCCCCAGGCAGTAGCAAACCACCGAGTTGGCCGCCGACCCCCGGCCCTGGCAGAGGATGTGCTGGCTGCGGGCGAAACGCACGATGTCGTAGACGGTCAGAAAGTAGTGCTCGAAGCGCAGGTCGCCAATGAGTGCCAGTTCGTGCTCGATCTGCTCCTGCTCCTTGGCGGCCATGCCCTGCGGCCAGCGCCGCCCTGCTCCCTCGTAGGTAATGCGGCGCAAATACCCCATGGGCGTTTCGCCCGGCGGCACCACTTCGTCCGGGTACCGGTAGCGCAACTCGTCCAGAGAAAAGTGGCAACGGGCCGCGACCTGCAGGGTCTCCTCCAGCAGGTCCGGGGGGTAGGTCTGGGCCAGGCGCAGCCGGGTGCGCAGATGCCGCTCGGCATTCGGCTGCAGGGCGAAGCCACAGGCGGTCAGGGGCTGGCCGACCCGGGTGGCGGTAAGCACATCCTGCAGCGTAATTCGGGAGCGCACATTCATGTGTACGTCCCCGGCGGCCACCAGCGCAATGGCGGTGAGCGCGCTGACCTGGCGCAGCTGGTGCAGCCACATCTCGTCGCCCAGCACGCGCAGCATCTGCACGGCCAGCCAGCAGCGTCCGGTAAAGGCACCGAGCAGCCAGCGGGCGATGGATTCCAGTTGCGCGCCGCTGGAGCGCCGGTCCGGCGCGGCCAGCACCACGCAGTCGGCCAGGGCCTGCGGGGCTATGGCCTCGCGGCTAAGGTGGTAGCTGCCCTTTTGCGCCGTCCGGCGCAGCCCAGTGATGAACTCGCACAGATTGCCGTAGCCGTTGAGGTTGCAGGCCAGAACGATGAAGGTAAACGGTGCCTCGCCATCCACCTGGAACTGGCTGCCCACCAGCAGCGGCAGGCCCTGCTCCTTGGCGGCCACGTGGGCACGCACGATACCGGCCATGGAGCATTCATCAGTGACCGCCAGGGCGGCATACCCCAGCTTTTTGGCCCGGGCCACCAGCTCATCGGGCTGGCTGGCACCGCGCAGAAAGGAGAAATTGCTCAGGCACCACAGCTCGGCATAGGCCGGCATGGTCGATGGAACGGACAACATGGCTTCAGGCGAATATGCCGTGCAGGAACCAGGCCGTGTCTTCGTCGGCCAGCCGGGTCTGGTAGATCCACAGCACCCCGGCGTGCGCGCTCAGGGCCACCCAGTAGTCGCGTACCACGGTCTGGGCGTGGGTGCCGGTGTCGTCGCTGAGCCGGTGCCACCAGCCTCCTTCAACCCGGTGCGGGCCCGACAGCAACTGCAGCAGGCCCTGGTACAGCGGTCGGTGGTCCTGCACTGCCAAGGGCAGGGGCTGCGGCAGTACAAAGCTGGGCTGGGGCAGCGTGTATGGCACAGGAGATGCGCCAGGGCTCTTGCGTGGCAGCGGGGCCGGGGCCGGTTGCCAGTGGACGGTCCACTCCAGGCGGTGGTCTTCCTGCAGCACCGGGCGCAGCACCCGCTGCGGCCCCAGCCGGGCGGCAATGCGCTCCAGCACCAGGGCCAGCGACTCGCCGTCTTGTTGGCTGTCGGGCAGCAAGGACATGGTGGGGGCCTCGAACGCCCGCACCTCCACAGCCAGCAGCTCCAGGTCCCCCACCGGGGCCAGCAACTGCACTTTGGCCAGGTTTTCGGCGAGCAGCCGCGCCAGGTGCTCGACGCTGCGGGTGGGCTCTGCGGTGCGGATGGTGAGTTCGCCACCGTCTCCGGCGGTTTTGGAGCGCATGGCATCGTGGCACCAGCGCAGGGTGACGGCTGTCACACCACAGCGCCGCGCCGCTAGCCAGCCGCAGAGTTGCAGCAGCAGGCGGCGCGCACCGAACAGAATGGCCGGAGCGTGCTCGACCCGCGACACCAGCTCCAGCTTGGCATGGAACTGCTCGGGCAACGCCACCCAGGCGTGGGCACAGGGGCGCAGGCCATAGGCCTGGTCCAGGGCCACCAGCAACTCCTTGTCGAAACGGCGGCTGAGCCCGCCGCGTGGCAGCGCCCGGACCTGGCCCAGGGTGGTACAGCCCAGGCGCGCCAGCATCGGCGCATGGGCCGCCACCGCAGCCAAAGATGCCAGCGGCAAGGCATCCAGCAGCACCGCCAGTGGCTGGGCAAAGCCGTTGCGCACGCCGCAGCGCGCCAGGGCCAACGCGCCTAGGCTGGTGGGCGCCCAGGCCAGAAAAGCCAGGCCCAGCGCCGCAGATTCCGTACGCACCTGCGCCGCCAGCGCGCGCCTGCCGCCAAACAGGCGCTCACTGCCCTCTACTTCCATCAGCACGGCGGCTTCCACCATGGCCACGCGGGGGGTGAATTGCAGACACCACACCGCCAGACCCTGCAGCGCCTCAGTGCGGGACGGGTTGGGGGATGGGTGTGCTTCGGGGAGCAAGGCGGCCCACAGCATGGAAACTTTCGCGGGGAAGAAAAAACCGGCTGGGGCGCAGCAGGCGCGGTGTCAGCACCGACGCCAGCCCACCGGGCACCGAGGGCAGCGTGACCGGCCCCGTGTGTAGCGGGCCGCGGCGCTTGAACACCTGCACGCGCAACTCCCAGTCCAGGCCCAGGCTGGCATGCACCCGCAGCGGAGCGGCGGAAGCCTCATGCTGCGCGGCTTCGGGGCGGCACAGAAACACCAGGCCCGCACAGCTTTGTGCGCACACCTGCAGGCGGCGGATCTGCTCCTGCCGCGCCTGCGGCACCCAGGCCACCAGGGCACCGGCGGAGCCGGATTTGATGAGCTGCTCGGTCACCCACAGCCGCTCGGCGGGGGTATCGGCCTGGATCCACACCAGTTGGCGCGGGTCCAGCCCCGCGTGTACCAGGCCCGGCAGGTGCGGCTGCCGGGGCGGGGCCACTACCACCACCTGGCCACCCCGGGCCACCACCTGGCGCAGTGTCGGCCCCAGCAGCCGCCACTCCAATACCGCTGGCTGCGGGCTCAGCACCTCGGCCAACGCATGGCAGGGCCAGCCGCCGCCGGGCAGCTCCTGGTCCAGCAGCGCCCACCCGGACGCCACCACCGAAGCCACAGGCGTACCCAGCTCGGAGCCGCGCCAGACGGCTGCCGCCACCGCAGGGGGCAGTTGGCCGAGTCCTTGCGGGGCGCGTGGAGGCGGTACGGGCGCTGCGGGGAGCGCTTCGTACCATGCGGGTTGGGCTTGCATGGGCGTCAATATACTGTTTATATGTACAGTATACGCACATCATCCCGACCCTGCTAGCTGGTAGAACGTGCTCCGGGCAGTTGCATCACCTTACCCACCAAGGCAGGCACGGGCAGCGTGCGGTGTGCCGCCGCGATGCCCTGCACCCGGGCCAGCACGTCGGCGGGAAATGCCGCCGAGCGGGGGCCGCGTATGTCCACATGCAGCAGCATCTGCTCGCACACCGCCACCGGCTCCGCCCGGCCTGGCAGCTGCAACTGCAGAAAAATATGCAGCCGCTTGGCGTCCCAGCCCAGCACCTGCAGTTGCACCTGCACTTCGGCCCCCAGCTTCACCTCGTGCAGGTAGTGGATGTGGCTTTCCAGCGTAAACAGGCTGCCGTGGGTGCGGGCGCGGCCTGCGGCATCCAGGCCGATCTGGTCCATCAGCGCGTCGGTGGCGTAGCTGCAAATCAGCCCGTAGTAGGCATCGCGCAGGTGGCCGTTGTAGTCCACCCACTCGGGCGGCACTTTGGCGATGTACAGGGGATCAGATGCCATGGCGGGCCTTGGCGGCTTCCACGGCGGCCATCACGCTCTGGATGGCATCGTCGCGGTAGCGCTCCAGTTGCTTGATGCTGTGCGTGCCGAGCTGGGCGGTGGTGCCCTCCACCACGCTGTCGATCAGCGCATCGGTCAATTTGGGCGCAACCAGCTTGGTCCAGGGCAGCTCCAGGGCCGGGCCAAACTGGGCCATGAAGTGCCGCATGCCCGCATCACCGCCTGCCAGGGTGTAGGTGAGGAACGTGCCCATGAAAGACCAGCGGATGCCCGCACCGTAGCGGATGGCATCGTCAATCTCGCCCGTGGTGGCCACGCCGTCGTTGACCAAGTGCAGGGCCTCGCGCCACACGGCTTCCAGCAGGCGGTCGGCGATGAATCCGGGGATTTCCTTGCGTACATGCAGAGGCCGCATGCCTAGTGCGCTATAAATTTTGATAGCTGCGGCAATGGCTTCGGCAGAGGTTTTTTCGCCGCCCACCACTTCCACCAGCGGCAGCAGGTACACCGGGTTGAACGGATGGCCGACCACGCAGCGCTCGGGGTGGGTAGCGCTGGCGTAGAAGTCGGTGGGCAGCAGGCCCGAGGTAGACGAGGCGATGATCGCGTCCGGCCGGGCTGCCGCGCTGATCTGGGCGTGCAGGGACAGCTTGAGGTCTTGCCGCTCGGGGGCGCTTTCCTGGATGAAGTCGGCGTGCTGCACGCATTCGGCGATGGTGGCCACAAAACGCAGGCGCTCCATGGAGGCCCCTGCCGCCAAACCTTGCCGCTCCAGCGCAGGCCAGGCATTGGCCACGTTGGCGCGCAGTTGCTGTTCGGCCCCGGCAGCCGGGTCCCAGGCGACGACATCCAGCCCGTGGGCCAGTGCGCGCGCAACCCAGCCGCTGCCGATAACGCCTACGCCCAGGGCGGCGAAGGTTTTGATGGTGGTAGTGATAGTCATGGTGAAAATTCAAGAAATTGTTGGATTGGAAAACCACCAGGCGGGCCAGGCCAGCACCTGGTCGGCCACCAGTTGGTAGCCCGCAGCCCCCGGATGGCAGCCGTCGCTGGCAGCCACGTCGGCCCGCCAGCGTGCGCTGTTGGTCAAGAAACGGGCCACGGGCAGATACGGCACGCCCAGAGCCTGGGCGCGTTCGGCATACAGCGGGCACAGATCTAAGATGCGGGCATCCTGCGCCGCCTCGCCCACCGGGAACGGACCCAGCACCACGGTGGGATGCCGTGCCTGGGCCGCGGAGACGATGCGGGTAAAGCATTCCACACTCTGCGCCACCGCCACCCGCAGCCCGTCGCCCTGCGGGGTCATGTCGTTGGCACCAAATGAAAATACCAGGTATTTATGGCACTCCGCCTGCAGGCGCACCGCCGACTCGGCCTGCCAGCGCGCCGCAATGCCCTGGCTGGTGTCGCCACGGATGCCCAGGTTGTGGGCGGTCACCGCATAGCCTTTGGCCCACGCAGCGGCGCTGACCCGGCCCGGCCAGCCCAGGCAGGTGGGGTCGCTGGTGCCCTGCGTCATCGAGTCGCCGATAAAGCAGATGCGGTGGTCGTTGGCTACGTCAGCCACGCTTTTTCAAGCCCAGCTTCTGGCGGCCTTCTTCGGGCGTGAGCGTGCGCGCACCCATCATGCTGATGATGCTGCGGGCGCGCTCCACCAGCGAGCCGTTGCTGGCGGGCACGCCCTTGTCCAGCCAGAGGTTGTCTTCCAGTCCCACGCGCACATTGCCGCCCAGCAGCACGGCCTGTGCCACCATGGGCATCTGCATGCGGCCGATGCCAAAACCAGCCCAGGTGGCACCCGGCGGCATGTTGTCGGCCATGGCTTTCATGGTGGTGGTGTCGGCGGGTGCGCCCCAGGGGATGCCCAGGCACACCTGGAACAGCGGCGCATCGCCCAGCAGGCCTTCTTTCAGCATCTGCTTGGCAAACCACAGGTGGCCGGTGTCGAACACCTCCAGCTCGGCTTTCACGCCCAGCTCCAGAATGCGCTTGGCGCCCGCGCGCAACTGGGCCGGGGTGGACACATAGATGTAGTCACCATCGCCAAAATTCAGCGTACCGCAGTCCAGCGTGCAGATTTCGGGCAGCAGCTCTTCGATGTGGATCAGCCGGGCCAGCCCGCCGACCAGGTCGGTGCCGGGGCCGAACTGCATCGGATTTTCGCCAGCGCCAATTTCCAGGTCGCCGCCCATGCCGGCCGTCAGGTTCAGCACCATGTCCACGCCGCTGGAACGGATGCGGTCCACCAGTTCGCGGTACAGCGCCGGGTCGCGGCTGCCCTTGCCGGTGGCCGGGTCGCGCACATGGCAGTGCACCACGGTGGCCCCGGCTTTGGCGGCTTCGACCGCGGCTTCGGCGATCTGCTTGGGGGTGACGGGAATGGCCGGGTGGCGGCCAACGGTGTCGCCCGCGCCGGTCACGGCGCAGGTCAGGATGACATCATGGTTCATATTCGACTTTCCTTACAGACCGAGGGACGTGCGCACGGCAGGCAGGCCGTCTTTGCCGTCGTAGGTTTTAACGCCCGCCAGCCATTGGGTCAGCAGCTGGGGGTTTTGCTTCAGGAAGTCTTTGGCGGCGGTAGCGGGCAACACCTTGGCCATGATGGGCACCATCAGGCGGTTTTCCACATCGGTGGTGAAGATCAGGTTGCTCACCAGCTTGCCTGCGTTCGGGCAGCGCTCCTGGAAGTCCGTGGCTACCAGGGTCTTGACCGAGGCCTCGCCAAAGTTGGGGCCAAAGTAGGCATCGCCGCCGGTCAGGTAGCTCAGCTTCATCTGGATGTTCATCGGGTGCGGCTCCCAGCCCAGGAACACCACCATCCTTTTCTGCCGAATGGCGCGCTGCACCTCGGCCAGCATGCCCGCCTCGCTGGACTGCACCAGCTTGAAGCCGCCCAGGCCCAGCTCGTTCTTGTCGATCATCTGCTGCACCTTGGCGTTGGCACTGCTGCCCGCTTCGATACCGAAAATCTTGCCGTCCAGCTCTTTCTGGAACTTGGCAATGTCGGCAAAACTCTTCAACCCTGCTTCTGCCACATAGGCGGGCACCGCCAGGGTGGCCTTGGCTCCGCTGAGGTTGGGCGTAGGCAGCACCACCAGGCTCTTGGCCTTGGCCAGCGGCTCCACCATGCCGTCCTGCATGGGGCTCCAGTAGCCCAGCGACACGTCGATCTGCTTGCTCTTCAGGCCCGCAAAAGAGATGGGCACCGAGGCGATGGTGGTGCTGGGGGTGTAGCCCAGACCTTCAAATACCGTGGTGGCCAGCGCGGTGGTGGCGGTGATGTCGCTCCAGCCGATGTCCACAAAGCGAATCTTCTTGCAGCTTTCAGCCTCTTGGGCCATCACAGGCAGCACGCCCATCGCCGCCACCGCCAAACCCACACCTTGAAGCCATTTTTTCATCATGTTTCCTTATGGATAAACACCGCAAACAGCGCCCACCGCCTTGCGATAGAAGAAATTTACCGGGGGGACCCCTCAAAAAACGACGCATTGCGACCAGTCATTGACCAGCAGCGACCACGCGGGTTTGCCCCAGTCTGCTAAAAACTGGCATGCCCACCGAAGACCTGTACTTTCTGCTGCTGCCCGCGTTTTCGATGATGGGCTTTGTGTCGGCGGTTGAACCGCTGCGGGTGGCGAACCGGTACCAAAAAGACCTGTACCGCTGGCACATCCTGAGCGTGGACGGTGGCCCGGTCACCGCCAGCAACGGCATGTCGCTGAATGCTGAAGGCTCGCCGAACACGGTAGACCGCGCCCCCACTCTGTTCATCGTGGGCGGCTTCAACCCGCTGGAGCACTACACGCCGGCGCTGGGCAGCTGGCTGCGGCGGCTGGACCGGGCGGGCACGGTGCTGGGGGCCATCGACACCGGCAGCTTTGTGCTGGCCGAGGCCGGGCTGCTACAGCGCCAGAAGCTGACCCTGCACTGGGAGGCGATATCGGCGTTTGTAGAGCGTTACCCGGCGCTGGCAGCGATGGTGACGCAGGAGCTGTTTGAGATCGACGGCCAACGCATCACCAGCGCAGGCGGCACCGCCTCCATTGACATGCTGCTGGCGCTGATTGCGCGCAAACATGGCCACGCGCTGGCCACCGAGGTGTCGGAGCAGTTTGTGCTGGGCCGCATCCGCAACCCATCGGACCACCAGCGCATGCAGATTGCCGCGCGATACGGCATCCACAACAAAAAAACCATCCAGGTAGTGAGCGAAATGGAGCGGCACATGGAAGACCCGCTGTCGCCCGAAGCGCTGGCCGACAGCATCGGCGTGACCCGGCGGCAACTGGAGCGGCTGTTTGCCACCTACCTGAAAGACACGCCCTCGCACTTCTACCTGGGCCTGCGGCTGGACCGGGCGCGCCAGCTGTTGCAGCAAACCGAGATGCGCATCATCGAGGTCAGCGTGGCCTGTGGGTTTGGGTCGCCCTCGTACTTCTCGCGGGCCTACCGCAGCCGGTTCCACAGCCCGCCCAAGCAAGATCGCCTGGCTAGCTGAGCCCAGAAACGAAAAAACCACCAGAACCTAGGCTCTGGTGGTTATTCATTTTTTGCTGTGCTGGCAGCGCACCCTACAAAACGGCGGGCTGACAATCAGCCCGGGCGGTTTGCTTAAAAGATTTAAGCGGCGACAGGTGCGGCCACGAGTGCCTTCACCTTGGTGCTCAGGCGGCTCTTATCGCGAGCTGCCTTGTTCTTGTGGAAGATGCCCTTGTCGGCAACCGTGTCCACCACCGCTTGCATCTTGGCAAACAGTTCGGTGGCTTTGGCTTTGTCGCCGGTCAGAACAGCTTTTTCGACGTTCTTGACAGCGGTACGGTATTTGGAACGCAGCGAGGTGTTCGCAGCGTTGATCTTGACGTCCTGGCGGACGCGCTTACGGCCCGACGCAAGGCGTGGGTTCTTTTTCTTTGGTTTGGTTGCCATGGTAATTTTCCTTGAGATTGTTAGAGGATGATGCCAGCAAAGCCCGCGATTATAGCATTCGGGCCGTCGCCCCGGGGTCAGGCACCCCAGCCGGGCTACACTGGGTGGGTGAGCCTCTTCAAATCTGCATCCACCATCTCCTTGCTGACCCTGGCTTCCCGCGTGGCGGGTCTGGTCCGTGACCAGTTGTTTGCCGCCACCTTTGGCGCCAATGCCATGACCGACGCGTTCTACGTGGCGTTCCGCATTCCCAACCTGTTCCGCCGCCTGTTTGGCGAAGGCGCGTTCAGCCAGGCCTTTGTGCCGGTACTGGCCGCCAGCAAAGCCAAAAACGGGCCCGAAGCCACCAAACTGCTGATCGATAGCGTGGCCACGGTGCTCACCTGGGTGCTGGTGCTGACCTGCGTGCTGGGCGTGCTGGGCGCGCCGCTGCTGGTCTGGGCCATGGCCGGCGGCTTGCAGCAGGAGCCACAGGCCTACGGCGCGGCCATCACCATGACGCGCTGGATGTTCCCCTACATCCTGTTCATCTCGCTGGTGTCCATGGCCTCGGGCATTTTGAACACCTATCGCGTATTTGCTGTGCCCGCCGCCACCCCGGTGCTGCTAAATGTGGCCATGATCGCCGCCACGGTGTTCTGCACCCCGTGGTTTCGCCAGCTGGGCATCGAGCCCATATACGCCCAGGTGGTGGGCGTGATGCTGGGCGGCGTGCTGCAGCTCGGCGTGCAAATCCCGGCCCTGAAACGCCTGGACCTGCTGCCCAACATTGGAGCCAGTTGGGCTGTAGTGCGCGCTGCATGGGCAGATGCAGCTACCAGAAACGTAGCAAAGCTGATGGTTCCGGCGCTGCTAGGCGTGGGTGTGGCGCAAATCTCGCTGTTCATCAACACCCAGATCGCCTCGCGCCTGGCCCCTGGCAGCGTGAGCTGGCTCAGCGGGGCCGACCGGCTGATGGAATTCCCCACCGCCATGCTGGGCGTGGCCCTGGGCGTGGTGCTGATGCCGCAACTGGCCGGTGCCAAGGCCGCCAACGACCCGCTGCGCTACTCCGCCATGCTCGACTGGGGCCTGCGCCTGGTCGTCGTGCTGGCCGTGCCCTGCTCGGTAGCACTGCTGACCTTTGCCACGCCGCTGGTGGCGGTGATCTTCCATTACGGCGCGTTCACCGCCCGCGATGTCAACCAGACCGCGCTGGCCTTGATGGGCTGGGGCGTGGGTCTGCTGGGCGTGGTGGCCATCAAGGTGCTGGCCCCCGGCTTTTTCGCCAGCCAGAACATGAAGACCCCGGCACGCATTGCCATCGCAGTGCTCGTCATCACCCAGTTGCTGAACCTGGCGCTGGTGCCGCTGTTCCAGCACGCGGCGCTGTCGCTGTCGGTAGGTCTGGGCGCACTCATCAACGCCACCTGGCTGCTGATCGGCCTGCGCCGGCGCGGCAGCTACCAACCGGTGCCCGGCTGGTGGAAGTTCAGCCTGCAGGTGGTGGCGGCCAGCGCGTTGCTGGCGGTGTTTTTGGTCTGGGCCGCCAACGCTCTGCCCTGGACCCGCTTTGAAGGCGCCAAACTGGAACGTATTGGCTACCTAGCGCTTGTACTCACGGCATCAGCAGCTATTTATTTTGTAGCACTATGGGCGACCGGCATGAAGTTACGTAAATTGCTGCACCCCAGCGTGAAATCCGCTTGACGCTGGGCCGCGACACGCTAGAAACTAGACCATGCACATCCCCTACCAAGCCCCCACCCCGCTGGAATATTTTGCGGCGCTGGTGCAAAGCGATGAACACTTTCCGCTGCTGGAGGCGGTGGCCAGCCTGGCGCAAGACGAGTACCCCGAGCTGGACATCGAACAGGTACTGGGCGACGTAGACCAACTGCTGGCGCGGCTCAAGCGCCGCCTGCCGCGCGACGCGGTGCCGCTGCAGCGCCTGCGCTCCCTGAACCAGTTTTTCTACCGCGACCTGAACTTTGGCGGCAACGTCAACGACTACTACGACCCCGACAACAGCTACCTCAACGCCGTGCTGCGCACCCGCCGGGGCATTCCGATATCGCTGGCCGTGCTGTGGATGGAGCTGGCCCAGGGCATTGGCCTGGTGGCGCGCGGCGTGGCGTTTCCGGGGCATTTCATGGTCAAGATCAACCTGCCCAAGGGCCAGGTGGTGATGGACCCGTTCACCGGCCAGTCGCTGAGCCGCGAAGAGCTGTCTGAGCGGCTGGAGCCCTACACCCGGCGCAACGCACTGTCCGACGATTTTGAGGTGCCGCTGGGCCTGTACCTGCAGGCCAGCCCGCCACGCGACATCATTGCCCGCATGCTGCGCAACCTCAAAGACATCCACACCGCGCAAAGCGACTGGCAGCGCCTGCTGCCGGTGCTGAACCGCCTGCTGGTGCTGCTACCCGATGCCTGGAGCGAGTACCGCGACCGGGGCCTAGCCCACGCCGCCCTGGGCCACACCCGGCCCGCCGTGATGGACCTGGAAAAGTACTTGCTGTGCTCGCAAGACGCGCTGGACCTGGACAGCATTTCCGAACGCCTGAGCAGCCTGCGCAGAGCCAAAAATTAGGTTTTAGGCTCGGCCAAAAACAGCGCCTGCAGGTCACTCAAGAAGTCAAAACCGCGCACCGTGGGCCGCACGCGCACGCCGTCGCGCTCCAGCAACCCCTTACGCTCGCCCTCGGCCAGGCCTTTTTGGATGCTGGTCAGCGGCAGGCCAGTGCGCTCGGTGAACTTCGGCAACTCAAAACCGTCGCGCAGACGCAGGGCGTTGAGCATGTACTCGAAGGGCAACTCAGCGCGCGCCACGTCGTCGTCCTGCGCCACGGCCTTGCCTGCCAGGGCGTTGGCCATATACAGATTGGGCTCGCGAAACCGTACCTGCCGGATGATGCGGTGGGCAAAGCTGAGCTTGCTGTGCGCGCCTGCGCCAATCCCCAGGTAGTCGCCAAACTGCCAGTAGTTCTGGTTGTGCACACAGGCGTGGCCGGGTAGCGCATAGGCCGAGACTTCGTAACGGTCCATGCCCGCAGCCAGGGTCATCTCGGTGATCTTGTCCAGCATGTCGTAGCCCAGGTCTTCCTCGGGCACCACGGGTGGGAACTTGGCGAAGTAGGTATTGGGCTCGATGGTCAGTTGGTAAATACTGATGTGTTTGGGCCCTAGCGCTAGTGCAGTCTGCATATCCAGCTCTAGATTTTGTAGCGTCTGGCCGGGTAACGCGTACATGATGTCGAGGTTAAAAGTGTCAAACGACTGGGCCGCTTCTTCCACCGCCGCAATGGCCTGGGCGCTATCGTGGACCCGGCCCAGGGCCTTGAGGTGCGTGTCGTTGAAGCTCTGCACCCCCACCGACAAGCGGGTCACCCCGGCGCTGCGGTAGGCGCGAAAGCGGTTTTTCTCGAAGGTGCCAGGGTTGGCTTCCAGCGTGATTTCGCAGTCGGGCTCCAGCTTGAGGCGGGCGCGGATGTCGCCGATCAGGCGGTCAATCGCCTGCGGCGAAAACAGGCTGGGCGTGCCGCCGCCGATAAAGATGCTGTGCACCGTGCGGCCCCAGACCAGCGGCAGCGCGGCTTCCAGGTCGGCCATCAGCGCGTCAATATAGCGCTGCTCGGGCACTTCGCTGGTGGGCGTGGGGGCAGCCAGACTGGCGGCAGGATGCAGGGTCTGCGCGCCATCGCTGCGCAGCTCGTGCGAATTGAAGTCGCAGTACGGGCATTTCTTCAGGCACCAGGGCAGGTGCACGTACAGCGACAGCGGCGGCAGCGCGGCCAGTTGCAGCAGGCCGGGGCGCATGTGGTGTTGCAGGTCTTTCACGGCAGCCAGCGCTCGCGCATCAACGCCAGCATGGCGCGGGACGACTGGCCCCGGTGGCTATTGGCGTTCTTCACCTCGGGGCTCAGCTCGGCAAAGGTCTTGCCAAACTGGGGTAGGAACATCACCGGGTCAAAACCGAAACCGTGCTCGCCCTGCGGCGCGCGGGTAATTTCGCCCACCGCCCGGCCCACGGCGATCAGCGGCTCGGGGTCTTGCGGGCTGCGCACGGCCACCAGGGTGCTGACCAGGGCGGCGCGGCGGTTGTCGAGGTGCGCCATCTGCTCCAGCAGAGCGCGCACGTTGTTGTCGTCGCTC
The DNA here is from genome assembly GCA_963512645.1 of uncultured Albidiferax sp. Lineage (GTDB taxonomy): Bacteria > Pseudomonadota > Gammaproteobacteria > Burkholderiales > Burkholderiaceae_C > Rhodoferax_B. The sequence goes on from CAUPNM010000015.1 coordinate 51,744, forward strand.
TTGGGGTAGCCAAACTGGGTGGCGTAGTAGGCGGTTTGCACGCCCGGCAGGCCGCCAAAGGCATCGACGCACAGGCCCGCGTCGTCGGCCACCGCGGGCAGGCCGCTGTGGGCGCTGGCGTGCCGGGCCTTGGCCAGGGCGTTTTCAACGAAGGTGTGGAAGGGCTCCTCGGCTTCGGGGATGCCCAGCGTGCCCTGCGCCACCAGTTCCAGGCCCAGCGGGGCGAACAGGGCTTGCAGCTCGAACAGCTTGCCTGCGTTGTTGGATGCTAAAACGATTTTCATGTCAAATTGGCCTCTAGCGCTTATTCCTTGAGCGTAAGCAGCTCTTATTTCGATAGTGCGACCTGTTGCAGGTCCATCAGCTCGGCGATGCCCGCTTCGGCCAGCGCCAGCAGTGCGTCCATCTCGGAGCGGGCAAAGGCCACGCCCTCGGCCGTGCCCTGCACTTCCACGAAATGGCCTGCGCCGGTCATCACCACGTTCATGTCGGTGTCGCAGGCGGCATCTTCGGTGTATTCCAGGTCCAGCAGCGGCGTGCCGTGCACGATGCCCACCGAGATGGCGGCCACGGGCTGGAGGATGGGCGTGACGCTGAGCTTGCCAGATTGCAGCAGCACGTTGACGGCATCTTGCGCGGCCACAAACGCGCCGGTGATGGCCGCCGTGCGGGTGCCGCCGTCGGCCTGCAGCACGTCGCAGTCCAGGTGGATAGTGCGCTCGCCCAGCAGCTTCAGGTCAAACACGGCGCGTAGCGAGCGGCCGATCAGGCGCTGGATTTCCTGCGTGCGGCCACTTTGCTTGCCGCGCACGGCCTCGCGGTCGCTGCGGGTGTGGGTGGCGCGCGGCAGCATGCCGTATTCGGCGGTGACCCAGCCCTCGCCGCTGCCCTTCTTGTGGCCAGGCACTTTTTCTTCCACCGAGGCGGTGCACAGCACTTTGGTATTGCCAAACTCGATCAGCACCGAGCCTTCGGCGTGCATGGTGTAGCCGCGGGTGATACATACCGGGCGTAGTTGCTGGGTGGCACGGCCACCGCTACGGATGAATTCGGTCATGGTGTGGATTCTGTAGTGAAGCCAGCATAGAAGCTGACCAGGTTAAACGAATTACTTCAACGCCAAGGCAAGAGCGGCATCATTCCAGAAACACCGCAGAACTGGCTTTGCCAGGCTGCTGGTGTTGCCCCCTGCAAGGGGGTTGGCGAAAAGCGCTTGCGCTGTAGCCTGGGGGTGTTACACACGCTTCGCCGCGGCTCTACGGATGGCTTCGTTGATCTCGGCGATGGACCGCTCGATGGCGGCATCGTCCAGGTCGTCGATCAGGCTTTCGGGCCCGTGGGGCTGGATCGACGAGGCAAACACGCCCGGCTGGATCGTGTCGGTGGAGATGCCCCGGGTGGACTCGAACATGTCGGGGGTTTCCCACTCGATGGCCAGCACGGTGACATTGTCGCTGCGGGCACCGGCCTTGCGCAGCGCCTGCTCGACCAGGTCGGGCACGGCCTGCGACACCGGGGCGCTGGCCAGGCCACGCACGATGGTGGCATCGTCCAGGCTGTCCCACAGGCCGTCTGAGCACAGCATGATCTTGTCGCCCTGGTGCAGCACGATGGGGCCGGTGATGTCGAACTGGGGTTTGACCGGCGAGCCCAGGCAGGTGTAGAGCACGTTGCGGTTCACCAGATGGGGCAACTGCGGCCCGCCCTCGGCGCGGTGCTGCTCGGCATAGGAATGGTCGCGCGTGCGGGTCAGCAGCGCGCCGTCGCGCACCACGTACAGGCGCGAATCGCCGCAGTGGACCCAGGTGGCGCTGTTGCCCTGCACCACGGCGGCCACCAGGGTGGTGCGGGGGGTGTCAAGCATGCCGTGTTTGGCGGCGTAGCGCAGGATCTGGTCGTGGGCCGAAAGTAGCGCGGCGCTCAAGAATTCGGCCGCGTGGGGCAGCAGCGGGCGGGCCTGCTTCTGGTACAGGGCCGACAGGCTTTGCAGCGCCATCTGGGCCGCCACCTCGCCCTCGGGGTGGCCACCCATGCCGTCGGCCAGCAGGAACAGGCCCGAGCCACTGGTATAGCAATAGCCCATGCGGTCTTCGTTTTTTTCACGGCCGCCCTTGCGGCTGACCTGGAATACCGAAAACTTCACTTGGGTGTGGACCCGATGCCGGTGGCTTCGCGTACGTTTTTCTTGGTGTCGGACACCAGGGTGTCGAACTGCAGGCGCAGCTTCTCGGCCACGGTCAGCTTGGTGTAGCGGCGCTCGCCCTCGCGGCTCAGCTCTTTTTGCAATGCAAACACCGACTGCGGGCGCGACAGCGGGTCGATCGACATGCACCACTCGACCACCTCGATCAGGTTGTCTGAATAAATGCCACGCAGCCGCGACAGGGCCAGGCCGATGCGGTCTTTTTCCAGCCGCTGCGGCGCTTCGTTGGGCGGAAAGCCCTGCATGCAGGCGTAGATGCAGGCGCCGATGGCGTAGATGTCGGTCCACGGCCCCATGGACGCATCGCGCCGGTACATCTCGGGGGCAGCAAAGCCAGGGGTGTACATGGGGCGGATGAAGTTGCCCTCTTTATTAAGCACCTCGCGGGCCGCACCGAAGTCGATCAGCACCGCCTTGTTGTCATCGGTGATAAAGATGTTGGCGGGTTTGATGTCCAAATGCAGCATCTTGTGCTGGTGCACGATGCGCAAACCGCGCAAGATTTCGTCAAACAGGCTACGGATGGTGGATTCGCGAAACACCTTCTGCTTGCGCTGGTCGCGCGAGGTGATGATGAAGTCCTGCAGGGTCGCGCCCTCCAGGTAGTTCATCACCATGTAGACGGTTTCGTTCTCGCGGAAGAAGTTGAGCACGCTGACCACCGACGGGTGAGAGATCTGCGCCAGCGAGCGGCCTTCTTCAAAAAAGCTTTTCAGCCCCAGGCGGTACAGCGACAGCTTTTCGGGCTGCACCTGCGGCAGCAGCTCGCCGACTTCGCGGGTGGCCAGAGAGCTGGGCAGGTATTCCTTGACCGCCACCTGGCCGCCATCGGCCCCCACCGCCAGGTACACCACGCCAAACCCGCCGGACGCGAGCCGCCGCACGATGTGGTAGCCCCCGATAGCGGTGCCGGGCGGAAGCGTGGCCGGTTTGTTTTTGGACATAAATGGGCAGGGGCAGCAGGGGGCGGGGAAGCGGCAAAAAGGCGGTTTGGAGACCTGACACCGATACGGTGCAAAAGCCCTGGGTTTTTACATCGGATGGGGGGCAAGTCGTCGGTTATTCTCAGGCCATTGCAACGATATGTACCTTCTCAATGCCAGTTTACAGCATGACCGGCTACGCCAGTGCCCAGCACAGCAGCGCCACCGCCACCCCGGATTCCGACGCTAAAACCGATTCCAAAAGTACCTCGACACGCCGTTTGGGGATCGAAATCCGCTCTGTCAACAGCCGCTTTCTGGACCTGAGTTTTCGCCTACCCGACGAGTTGCGCAGCCATGAACCCGCATTGCGCGAACGCGTCATGGCGCAGCTCAAGCGCGGCAAGGTGGAAGTGCGCGCCGCGATCGAAAGCAGCGCCTCCGGCAGCCTGGCCGCGCCCTCCCCGCACCTGCTGCAGCGCGTCAACTCGCTGCAGGATTCGGTGAAAGCCTGGCTGCCCCAGGCCGCGTCGCTGAGCGTGGCCGACATCCTGCGCATGGCCTCCAACGAGCAAGCCCCGGCCAACGACTGGGCCGACGATGTGCTGCCGCTGGCCGACACCGTGCTGCAGTCCCTGGTGGCCGCCCGCCAGCGCGAAGGCGAACGCCTCACGACCATGCTGATCGGCCACCTGAAACAACTGCGCGCCCTGGCCGAAAAAGCCCTGCCGCTGGTACCCCAGCTGGTGGAACAACAGCGCCAGCGCTTCATTGAGCGCTGGAAAGAAGCCATGGCCCTGGCCGAAGGCGCAACGCTCCCCGAAGCCGCGCAAGACCGCGCGCTGACCGAAGCCACCGCCTTCGCCATCCGCATCGACGTGGCCGAAGAGCTGACCCGCCTGCATTCGCACCTGGACGAGATGGAGCGCATCCTGAAAAAAGGCGGCGAGGTCGGCAAACGCCTGGACTTCCTGATCCAGGAACTTCACCGCGAAGCCAACACCATGGGCAGCAAGTCCGCCGCGCTGGAGCTGACCCGCATTTCGGTGGATATGAAGGTGTTAATCGAGCAAATGCGGGAGCAAGTCCAGAACGTCGAGTGACCGGGTAGTTATATAAGAAATCAGCCTCTAGCGCTTATTCCATAAGCGCTAGAAGCTATTCATTAGATAGCAAATCACCCGTGCTTGGCCCGCGCAAAGGCCAGATCGGGTAGCGACAGCGTGGCCTCGGCCACCTCCAGCAGGCGGCGGTTCTGGTCCATCGAGGTTTTTTGTAGCGCCCTAAAGGCCGCCTCCTCGTTCATGCCCAGCCGGGCCATCAGCACACCCTTGGCCCGTTCGATCACCTTGCGTTCGTGCAGGGCGCGGCGGGCGGCATCGAGCTCCAGCTCCATGCCGGCCATGCGGGCAGATTGCGACTGCAGCAGGTCACGCAACGCAATGGATGCGTTGGCTGGGGGGACCAGTGGTTCTGGCGCGCTGGTGGCGGTATCAAAAAACCGGTCTACCGCATGCGTGCGCTGCGGCGGGTTGTCGCGCAGGCTGCGCAGCAGGCCTTTGGAATCCTGCAGGTCTTGCTGGGCCTCCAGAATGCGTGCCGCGCAATCTTCGCGCAGGCGTTTGACCAGCTCCACCTGCAACTGCCACAGCACGTTGATGCGCTCGGTGCACACCTCGAACCAGGGCTCGCTGAGTTTGCTGTCCAGAACCGCACCGGGCTTGGCAATGCACAGCGTACGGCGCAGGCGCTCCAGTTGCGCCATACCAACCGATGCAGCCGGTGCCAGTTGTTCCTGCTCCCAGCGGGTACGCAGCGCCGGTTCGGCGAATTCGGCAAACACCTGCAGGCTGCGCTCCTGCGCGTCGATGAGGTGCACCACGCGCTGCTGCTGGGCTTCATTACCCAAGTTAACCAGGCCCGAGGCGTACATCAGCCCGCCCACAGCCCGCTCCTGGCCCGCCTCTTCCTGGGCCTGCACCAGGTGCAGCAAGGCCACCAGCAGGCGCGACACGCTGGGCAGCGCGGCCCCATCGGCCACATGGAACACCAGCTCGATCAGCCCGGCAATCAGGTGGCTGAAAGCGGCCACCGCATCGTGGGCGCCCATGGCCTGAAGCGCGATCTGGCTGCGCAGCGCCGCCAGTGCGTCCAGGCCCAGCAGGGCCCAGGCCATCAAAGACAGCGTCTTGGCGGTAGCCCCCTGGGCAGGCTCCACATGCTCGGCAAACACGGCCCGCAACTGGGCTTCCAGCGGCTCCACCTCGGCCACAATTTTGCGGCGCATATCGGCAAACCGCTGCGCTTTGGAGGCGAGGTAGATGCTGGAGGCCCCGCGCTCGCGCTGGAGGCCCTGGATCAACTGGCCGATGGCATCCACCAGCTCGGCCCGGCTGGCCAGCTGGCGCACCGCGTCGATCTCGAGCTGCTTGGCACGCAGCACGAGGTTGGAGACGGAAAGTGCTGCGGCCAGCGGCATGCCGTTAAGCCAAAGCCACGCTGACGCGGCCCGCATCCACACGCACGCCATGGGCGCGCACCGACTGCTCGGGCGTTTCCACACATTCGCCGGTGCGCAGGTCGAAGTGGTTCTTGTACAGCGGCGAGGCGACGACGATACGCTCGCCCAGGTTACCCATCAGCCCGCGCGACAACACGCTGGCCCCGGATTTGGGGTCCACGTTGTCGATGGCGAAGAACTGGTCGCTTCCATCGACAGTGTTCAGGCGGAACACCGCCACGTGCCGGTTGTCCACCAGGGCGCACACGCCGGTGCTGGGCAGGATGTCATCGACCGCGCAGATGTCGGTCCAGTTTTGCGTTGTGGTCATGGTCATCTCCTTATGCAGTTTCAACAGCCTGGGCGCGTTCTTCGGCACGGGCGGGGCGGATCTGGCCGCGCTCTTCCACGAAAATCACGTGCTCGTCCTGCTTGTCGCTGTTGACGAAGCTGCGGAAACGTTTGCGGGTTTCGGGGTCGGTCACGGCGGTTTTCCACTCGCACTGGTAGGTGTCCACCACGTGCTGCATCTGCGCTTCGAGTTCGGCGCACAGGCCCAGGCTGTCGCGGATGAGCACGTCTTTCAGGTAGTCCAGGCCGCCCTCCAGATTCTCGCGCCAGGTGCTGGTGCGCTGCAGGCGGTCGGCGGTGCGCACGTAGAACATCAGCACACGGTCGATCAGGCGCACCATGTCTTCCTTGGACATATCGGAGCCAAACAGCTCGGCGTGGCGCGGCTTCATGCCACCGTTGCCGCAGATGTAGAGGTTCCAGCCCTTCTCGGTGGCGATGATGCCGATGTCCTTGCCCTGGGCCTCGGCGCATTCGCGGGTGCAACCCGACACGCCAAACTTGATCTTGTGCGGGCTGCGCAGGCCCTTGTAGCGGTGCTCCAGCTCCACGGCCAGGCCCACGCTGTCGCCCACGCCGTAGCGGCACCAGGTAGAGCCCACGCAGCTCTTCACCGTGCGCAGCGACTTGCCGTAGGCATGGCCGGACTCGAAGCCTGCATCGATGAGTTCTTCCCAGATGGGCGGCAACTGCTCGACGCGCGCGCCGAACAAATCGACCCGCTGGCCGCCGGTGATCTTGGTGTACAGGCCGTATTTTTTGGCCACCTGGCCCACGGCGATCAGGCCGTCGGGCGTAACCTCGCCACCGGGCATGCGCGGCACCACCGAGTAGGTGCCGTCCTTCTGGATGTTGCCCAGGTAGTAGTCGTTGCTGTCTTGCAGACCGGCCAGGTCTTTCTTGAGCACAAACGCGTTCCAGCAGGAGGCCAGCACGCTGGCTGCCACCGGTTTGCAGATGTCGCAGCCCAGGCCGGTGCCGTGCTTGGCCATCAACTCGTCAAAGCTCTGGATGTTGCCCACGCGCACCAGGTGGTAGATCTCTTGCCGCGAGTACGCAAAGTGTTCGCAGATGTGGTTATTGACGGCCAGCCCCAAGCGGGCCATCTCGAACTTCATCACCTGGGTGACCAGGGGCACGCAGCCGCCGCAGGTGGCACCGGCCTTGGTACAGGCCTTGATCTCAGCGATGGTGCAAGCGCCCTCGCCCACGGCGGCGCAGATCGCGCCCTTGCTGACGTTGTTGCAGGAGCAGATCTGCGCCGTGTCGGGCAGCGCCTCCACACCCAGGCCCGGCTTGGCCAAGCCGCCGCTGGACGGAAAAATCAAAAATTCGGGGTCGGCGGGTAGGGTGATGCCGTTCAGCGCCATTTGCAGCAGCGTGCCGTACTCGGTGGCATCGCCAATCAGCACTGCGCCCAGCAGTTGTTTGCCGTCTTCGCTGATGACGATTTTTTTGTAGATCTGGCGCAGCTCGTCCACGTACTGGCAGCTGCGGCTCTTGGGCGTGCGGCCATGGGCATCACCAATGCTGGCCACGTCCACGCCCATCAGCTTGAGCTTGGTGCTCATATCGGCGCCGACGAAGGCCGCGTCTGCATCGCCCGCAATATGCCGGGCCGCCACGCGGGCCATCTCGTAGCCGGGGGCCACCAGGCCAAACACCTGCTCGTTCCAGGACGCGCATTCGCCGATGGCGTAGACGTTGTGGTCGCTGGTGCGGCAGGCGCTGTCGATCACCACGCCGCCGCGCGGGCCAATGGCCAGCACGCACTGGCGGGCCAGGTCGTCGCGCGGGCGGATACCGGCGGAGAACACGATCATGTCGGTTTCCAGGTGGGTGCCGTCGGCAAACACCATGCGGTGGCGGGCGCGGGCACCGTCGGTGATCTCCAGCGTGTTGCGGCCGGTGTGCACGGTCAGGCCGAGCTCTTCCACCTTGGCGCGCAGCACGCGGCCACCGCCTTCGTCCACCTGCACCGTCATCAGGCGGGGGGCAAACTCCACCACGTGGGCTTCCAGGCCCATGTCACGCAGGGCCTTGGCGCATTCCAGGCCCAGCAGGCCACCGCCCACCACCACACCGGTTTTGGACTTGGCGCCGGATGCCTGCATGGCCTCCAGGTCTTCGATGGTGCGGTAGACGTGGATGTGTTCGCGCTCACGCCCCGGCACCGGGGGCACAAAGGGGTTGGAGCCGGTGGCCAGCACCAGCTTGTCGTAAGGCAGTACGTCGCCGTCCAGCGTGGTCACGGTGTGGGCGATACGGTCTACCGAGGCAGCGCGGGCGGCCAGGCGCAGGCTGAAGCCGGTGCGTTCGAAAAAGCCGGGTTCGACCAGGGAGAGGTCATCTGCAGTTTTGCCACTGAAAAATTCGGAAAGGTGCACGCGGTCGTACGCGGGGCGGGGCTCCTCGCAAAGCACCGTGACCTGGACATCTTTGAGACCGGTCTCGGCCAGGCTCTCCAGGAACTTGTGGCCCACCATACCGTGGCCAACGAGAACTATTTTCATCATGCTTATCCTGCAATGACCCGGGGCGAACCGCAGGAAACAGGTACATCACACAGCAGCCACGGCCAGGCCATGGGCATACGATGCAAAGCACCCTCCGCGAAACCACGGGTGTGGGTTGGAACATCCAAACGGCCAGGCACACAGGCCCTGGCCCCATCGGGGGTTCCGCCTTCGTTAGCGGAGGGATCTATCGCTCCGCAGGCAGCTTTACCTGCGGACACGGGTGGTCAAGCAGTATCCATGCCAGGCATTTGGGCGTGAAAAGGCTTGGTGGGCGCACGCATGCAGGGGTTTCCATACCTAATGGCCTCATCGCGGTGCGATCCGTCACCAACTTGGGGCACAGGGCCGAAAAGGCAAATGCTATCTAAAACATAGCTTGTAGCGCCCATCAAATAAGCGCAAAAGACTGTTTTTATATAAATTTTTTAACCGGCACATTCCTGCCTTGCGCCAGATAGGACCTGCACCGGACCCCGCCTGCCAACACCGACCATCGGGTAACTACCAAATTGACACTGCATTTCGCAAATCCAATAATTCAGCCACCACCTAATACGATTTAACAACTCCTTACAGCACACTTTCGCGGTTAGTTGGTACTCCCCGTTTGTTATCCATTTCGTCCTGCCCGTTTCAGCTTTCAAACCTAATACGTAAAAGTTAACCATGACAAAAATCCTGCACCTCACCCCCCTGCTGCTGTCCGCCCTGGGCGCCACCGCCATGGCCGCGCCCATCGACATCTCCATGTGGCGCCACGAGAGCGGCGACCTGGAAGTCACCTTGACCCGGGCCATGATCGACGACTTCAACAAGTCGCAGACCAAGTACAAGGTGGTCTACGAGAACCTGCCCAAGGGCTCGTTCACCCAGTCGGTCACCGCTGCCGCCGTGGCCAAAAAGCTGCCCTGCCTAATCGACATGGACCAGCCCACCGTGGCCAACTTTGCCTGGTCGGGCTATGTGCGCCCGCTCGACAAATTGCTGGACAAAGACATCCAGGCCGATTTGCTAGAAGGCGGCAAGGGCAGCTACAAGGGGGTGCTGTATTCGGTGGGCCAGTACGACGTGGCGCTGGCCCTGTATGCCCGCAAGTCGGCACTGACCAAAGCGGGCGTGCGCATTGCCACCATTGCCCAGCCCTGGACCCTGGCCGAGACCAACGATGCCTTTGCCAAACTGAAGAAGCTGCCCGAATTTGAATACGTGATCGACATCAACAACAGCAACGACGGCGAGTGGTGGACGTATGGCTTCTCTCCCTGGCTGCAAAGCTTTGGCGGCGACCTGATCGACCGCAAAAGCATGACCACCGCCGAAGGTGTGCTCAACGGCAAACCTGCCGTGGCGTTTGGCAACTGGTTCCAGGACCTGTTCAAAAAGGGCTACGTCAACAAGAAGCCCGCCGACAACAAATCCTTCATCCAGGGCCGGGTGCCGCTGGACTTTATCGGCAGCTGGGGGCATGACGATATTTTCAAGAAATGGGGCGACGATGCGGTGGTGATGCCGGTGCCCGACTTCGGCAAAGGTCCCAAGATCGGCGCGGCCTCCTGGCAGTACGGCATCAGCGCCAGCTGCCCCCAGCCTGAAGGCGCGGCGGCCTTCATCAACTTCATGATGCAGCCCGCCAACGTGGCCAAGCTGGCACAAGCCACCTCGCTGCTGCCCGCCTCCAAGCGCGCGGCGGCCCTGACCACCGACTACCGCGAAGGCGGCAAGCTGCGCTTTTATTACGACTTTGCGCAGAAATACGCGGTGACCCGTCCGTCTACGCCCGGCTACCCATTCCTGACCAGCACGTTTGAGAAAGCTATGCGCGACATCGCTGCCGGTGCCAACGTGCAAACCACGCTGGACAACGCCGCCGATGCCATTGGCCGCAACATCGCCGACAACAAGGGCTACGGCTTCAAGCCCTAAGGCAGCACCGCCATGTCCTCCACCCTCCCCCTCCCCGCTGCGGCGGGTACCCCGGCGGAGCGGCCCAGCCTGCGCCGCGTGCACCGGCAGGAGTCGCGCACCGCCTGGCTGATGTCGGCCCCGGCGCTGGCCGCGCTGCTGCTGTTTGTGGTGCTGCCGTTTGTGCTGGCCATCGTGTTCAGCTTTACCAACCAGCGCCTGCTGTCGCCCAACCCGACCGAGTTTGTCGGGCTGCGCAACTACGACCGCCTGCTCAGCGTCACCGTGGTGCCGATCCAGGCTGAAAAAACCGAGGCCGGCCAACCGGTGCTGGACGCGCAAGGCCAGCCACAGTACCCGCGCCTGCGCAGCGTGGTCCGGGGCAACCCGGCCTACGTGGGCTACGAGGACTACCGTGAGGTGTCGGCGCTCAACGTGGACGGCACCCGCTACACCCTGGTGGCCAAAGACCCGCTGTTTTGGCGGGGCCTGTTCAACATCGCGTTTTTCGTGCTGCTGGTGGTGCCGCTGCAATGTGGTGCGGCCTTGGGCTGCGCCCTGCTGATCAACCAGAAGCTGCCGGGCATGACGCTGTACCGCACCATCTTTTTCAGCCCGGTGGTGATCTCGATGGTGGTGATCAGCATCGTCTGGACGTTTTTGTACGACCGCCAATATGGCCTGGTGAACCAGTTGCTGGGCAACCTGTCGTTCGGGCTGATCCAACCGATCGACTGGCTGGGCGACCCGGCGGTGGCCATGGTGGCCATCGTCATCATGAGTGCCTGGCAGGCCATGGGGTTTCAGATGGTGATCTTTTTGGCAGGCCTGCAAAGCATCTCGCCCGACCTGTACGAGGCCGCCAGCCTGGACGGGGCCAAGGTGTGGAACAAGTTTCGCCACATCACCCTGCCCGGCCTGCGCAACACCACGGTGTTCATCCTCACCGCCACCACCATGCAGGCGTTTGCCCTGTTTACCCAGATCGACGTAATGACCCAGGGCGGCCCCGAGGACTCCACCGTCACCGTGATGTACAGCGTGGTGCGCACCGGTTTCCGAGAGCAGGACATTGCCTACGGCAGCACCATCACCGTGGTCTTCTTTGTCATCATTTTGCTGATTGCCTTCTTGCAGCGCCGCCTGATTACCGGGAGTGACAAATGATGGCTACCAGCAAACGTATGCGGCGCAATACCAAGATACTGGGCAACTACGCGTTGCTGACACTCGTGGCCCTGGTGTTTGTGCTGCCCATCGCCTTCATGCTGGTGTCCAGCCTGAAGAGCAGCGACGCGATCTTTGCCGACCTGCGCTCGTGGCGGGCGTTTTTGCCGGTGGGCGAGCTCTCGCTGGACAACGTGCGTTACGTGCTGGACCGGGGCAACTTCCAGCGTTACGTGGTCAATTCCATTTTGATCACCGGCATCACCGTGGTGCTGAGCGTAGCGGTCAACGGCATGGCGGCCTATGCGCTGGCCCGGCTGCAGTGGCGCGGGCGCGGCATGGTGCTGATGCTGGTGGTGGCGATTTTGATCATCCCGTTCGAGGCGATTGCCATCCCGCTGCTGATGTTGGTGAGTGCGCTGCCGGGCATCAGCTTCAGCGGCGGCATCCACATTACCGACACGCTGTTCAACACCCACCTGGTGCAGATCCTGCCCTTTGTGGCCAGCCCGTTCTCGATCTTTTTGTTCTACCAGTTCTTCCGCGACTTGCCGCGCGAGCTGGACGAGGCCGCCCGCATGGACGGGGCCACCGCCTTCCAGGTGTTCACCAAGATCATCCTGCCGCTGTCCAAACCGGTGATTGCCACGGTGGCGATTTTGCAGTTCCTGGGCATGTGGAACCAGTACCTGTGGCCGATCATGGTGGTGCAAAGCGCCGATGTGCGCCCGGTCATGCCCGGCATCCAGGAGTTCTTTAACCGCACCCCGGCCTGGGGGCAAATCATGGCCTATGCGGCCATGGTCACCCTGCCGGTGCTGACGGTGTTTGCAGTCTTTCAACGCTGGTTCATCCAGAGCGTCGCCGGTAGCGGCGTCAAGGGGTAATTTTTTGAACCACACCATTTCCACGCCCACCATGCCCACCACTGACCAAGACATGTACCGACCGCGCTACCACTTCACCGCCCCCAGCGGCTGGATCAACGACCCCAACGGGGTGGGCTTCTACCAGGGCCGCTACCACCTGTTCTACCAGTACAACCCGGACGCACCCAAGTGGGACCGCATCCAGTGGGGCCACGCCAGCAGTGCCGACCTGGTGCAGTGGCGCGACGAGCCCGTGGCCCTGGTGCCCACGCCCGGCGACGATGCCGATGGCTGCTTCTCGGGCAGCTTTGCCGTGGTCGACGGCCAGCCTACGCTGTACTACACCGGCTACACCCTGGAGCGCCAGGTGCAGTGCGTGGCCACCAGCCGCGACATGCTCAGCTGGACCAAGCAGCCCGCGCGCAGCATCCGCGAGCGGCCCGCCGGCGTGCACCCGCAGGACTTTCGCGACCCGTATGTGTTCCAGCACGGCGGCTGGTGGTACATGGTGGTGGGCGCCTCCGCAGACCACGCACGCGGCCAGGCCCTGCTGTACCGCAGCGCCGACGGGGTGGACTGGACCTACCGCCACCCGCTGTTTACCTCCCCCCTGCCCACACTGGGGGTGGTCTGGGAATGCCCTAACTTCTTCCAGCTGGGGGATAAGTGGGTACTGGCGGTATCGGTCTGGCCCAACCTCGGGGCGCACTACTTTGTAGGCCGGTTTGAATACGAGCGCTTCATCGCCGAGTCGGATGGCGTACTGGATCCTGACAGCGGCGCATTTGCCCACCTGGCCATGCAAACCCCCGATGGCCGCACCCTGCAATGGGCCTGGATCAACGAACAGCGCGCCCAGCCGCTGATCGATGCCGACGGCTGGTGCGGTGCCCTGACCGTGCCGCGCGAACTCTCGCTGGACGCGCAGCAACGCTTGCTGATGCGCCCGGCCGCCGCCCTGACCGCCTTGCGCGGCGCACCCGTGCCCATCACCGCCACCGGAGCCACCCGTGGCGAGCTGCTCCGCTTCACCGGGCGCTGCCTGGACATCGAGGCCACATTCACCCTGCACGACCACCACAAGGTCGCCCTGACCGTGCTGGCCGCGCCCGACGGCAGCGAGGCCACCCGCATCGAATACTGGCCAGATGCGCGCCGCCTGACGGTGGTGCGGGCCCGCAGCTCCCTGTCGCACCAGGTCAGCCACCAAAACGTGGTCGGCCATTTGGAGCTGGACGCCGGCGAGCCGCTGCACCTGCGCGTGCTGCTGGACCACAGCGTGCTGGAGGTGTACGCCAACGAGCGCCTGTGCCTGACCACCCGCGTCTACCCCACGCTGCCCGAGAGCGTGCACGGCAGCCTGTCGGTCGAAGGCCATGCCGAGGCCACGCTGCAGGCCTGGGGTATGGGCAGCATCCATTCCGACCGCCAAAACCATCAATAGGAGACGAGCATGTCCGAGATCAGTTTCAAAAACATCAGCAAGGTCTACGCAGGCAGCCAGCGTGCGGTGATCAACAACGTCAACCTGCAAATCAACGCGGCCGAGTTCTGCGTCTTCGTCGGCCCCAGCGGCTGCGGCAAATCCACCCTGCTGCGCATGGTGGCCGGGCTGGAAGACATCAGCAGCGGCGAGCTGCACATCCAAAACCAACTGGTCAACGACGTGCCGCCATCCGACCGGGGCGTGGCCATGGTGTTCCAAAGCTACGCCCTGTACCCACACATGACGGTGGCCGAGAACATGGGCTTCTCGCTCAAGCTGGCCAAGCACAGCAACGCCGACATCAAAAAGAAAGTGCTGGCCGCCGCCAAAATTTTGCAGCTCGAAGACATGCTCGACCGCCAGCCCAAGCAGCTCTCGGGCGGGCAGCGCCAGCGGGTGGCGATTGGCCGGGCCATCGTGCGCGAGCCAAAGGTATTTTTGTTTGACGAGCCGCTGTCCAACCTGGATGCCGCGCTGCGCGTGGCCACCCGCATGGAAATCGCCCGCCTGCACCGCGACTTTGGCAGCGCCAGCATGGTCTACGTGACCCACGACCAGGTCGAAGCCATGACACTGGCTGACAAGATCGTGCTACTCAACAGCGGCGCCGCCACCGACAAGTACGGCACCATCGCCCAGATCGGCTCGCCGCTGGAGCTCTACCACCGCCCGCGCAACCGCTTTGTGGCGGGCTTCATCGGCTCGCCCAACATGAACTTTGTGCCGGGCGTGCGCCAGAGCGTGGACACCTCCACCAGCCAGATCACCGTGGTCGGGGGCCGCACCGTCCAGGCCATGGTCTGCCCCAGCGCACGCAACACGGCTGACGCAACGATGACCCTCGGCATCCGCCCCGAACACGTGCGCTTGACCGATGCCGACAGCGCGGAACGCAGCGTGCAGGGCCGCGTGGTCTACGCCGAATACCTGGGCGAAAGCAGCTACGTGCAGGTGCAACTGGCCACCGGCGAGATCCTGCTGGCCAAGGAAGAAGGCACGGCCAATGCAGTGATCGGCGACACCGTGGGCCTGCTTTTCCCGCCCGACAAGCTCTATGCCTTCGACAGCCAGGACCAGGCCTACACCCGCACCGCACCCGAGCCGCGCATCCACATCGGCAAGCCCGTTCACGCGTAGACAAAACCCCAAGGAGACAACATGAAGAACCCACCCACCCTTCTCGCCGCGTGCATTGCGGCACTTTTAGTTGGCTGCAACAGCAGCACCGATGGCGGACCCACCCAGTCCAAATACCTCGAAACCTACCGCCCCCAGCTCTCGTACACGGCGGCCAAGAACTGGATGAATGACCCCAACGGGCTGGTCTACTACGACGGTGAGTACCACCTGTTCTACCAGTACAACCCGAACGGCAATACCTGGGGCGACATGTCCTGGGGCCATGCCGTCAGCACCGACTTCGTGCACTGGAACGAGCTGCCCATCGCCCTGGAAGCGGAAAAAGATGCCAGCGGCAAGGTCACCCAAATGTTCTTCTCCGGCAGCGCCGTGGTGGACACCGCCAACACCAGCGGCCTTGGCAGCCCCGGCAAGCCCGCCATGGTGGCCATCTATACCAGTGTGTACCCGCAGGGGAAAACGCTTGCCAACGGGCAAGTGCTCGAACCCAACACCCAGTCCCAATCGATCGCCTACAGCCTGGACCGGGGCCGCACCTGGACGCAGTACGCGGGCAACCCGGTCATTCCTACGCCACCGGCACCGTTTGAAAACGAGTTTCGAGAGTTCCGCGACCCCAAGGTGTTTTGGTATGAGCCAGAGCAAAAATGGGTCATGGTGGCCGTAGCCTCGCAACAGCACAAGGCGCTGCTGTTTTCCTCCAAAAACCTGCGCGACTGGACCTACATGAGCGCCTTTGGGCCGGCCAACGCGGTGGGTGGTGTGTGGGAGTGCCCCGACCTGTTCGAACTGCCCGTGGACGGTGTAGCAACCCAACGCAAATGGGTCATGAACATCAACATCAACCCAGGATCGGTGGCGGGTGGCTCAGGAGCCCACTACTTCGTGGGGCAATTCGACGGTACGCAATTCGTGGCTGATGCCAACAGCCTGATCGACAAGTCCGCGCCAGCAGGCACCGTCTACCAGGGCTTTGAAGCCGCCAGCTTCGATGCCACTGGCTGGACATCCACCGGCGACTTTGTAGGCCAGGCCCCCGTAACCCCCTCGCATGGTGTGGCCGACAACCAGGGTAGCCAGTTGCTCGACACCTTCCGTCTGGGCAAAGATGACGCAGCCGTCGGCACTCTGACCTCGCCCAGCTTTACCGTGTCCAGCAAATACATCAATTTGCTGGTGGGTGGCGGTCGCCATCCACGCGTGGCCGATGCAGGCGACGGCACGGTCCCGGCGGGCACCTTGCTGTTTCCCGGAGCGGGCTTTGAAGACGCGGCCAATGCCACCTACGCCGACCTGGGCTGGACTCCGGCAGGCGACCTGGTAGGACAGAAAGTCTCCACCGGAGCCATCACCGACCAGCAGGCGGTATCCGGCTTTACCGGCTCGGGTTTGCTCAACACCTTCTTTGGTGGCCTGTTGACCCCTCCACAAGGCGGTGACGCGGCCAAGGGCAGCCTGACCTCACCCACCTTCACTATCTCCAAGGCCTACATCAACTTCCTCATCGGCGGCGGCAACCACCCCTACAGCGGCGAGAACCCTACGTCCGTGGTGCTCAAGGTCAACGGTGCGGTCGTGCGCAGTGCCACCGGGTCAGACAATGAAACCCTGAACTGGACCAACTGGGATGTACGAGAGTTTGCCGGACAGCAGGCCCAGATTGTCATCATCGATGCCAACGACGGCGGATGGGGCCACATCAATGCCGACCAGTTCGAGGCATCGGACCAACCGGCCAAGCCGGTCAGCAACGAAACCACCGTCAACCTGCTGGTGAACGGCCAGGTGGTGAAGAGTGAGACCGGCGCCAACTCCGAAACCATGGACTGGCGCAGCTGGAACGTCGCCGCCTACCAAGGCAAGACCGCGCAAATCCAGGTGGTGGACAAAAACACCGGCGGCTGGGGGCATATTCTGGTGGACCAGATCGTTTTTTCAGCTACCACTAAAGAACAGGCCCACTGGCTGGACTACGGCTCTGACTTCTACGCCGCCGTCACCTGGAACGGCACCCCCGACGGCAAGCGCGTGGGCCTGGGCTGGATGAGTAACTGGAACTATGCGGGCAACACGCCCACCTCCCCCTGGCGCAGCGCCCAAACCTTTGCCCGCGAGTTCACCCTGCGCACCATCGGCGGCCAGGTGCGGTTGGTGCAGCAGCCGGTGGAGAGCTTCAGCCAACTGCGCAGCAAAGTGCTCTACAGCGCCAAAGACCGTGCGGTGGCCGCCGGAGCGCAAGCGCTCAACATCGCCACCGCCCCAGGCCAGGCGCTGGACATCCAGGCCCAATTCGCCCCCGCCAGCGCCACCGGTTTTGGCCTCAAAGTACGCACCGGCAGCAATGGCGAAGAAACCACCGTGGGCTATGACGCAGTGGCAGGCGAGGTCTACATCGATCGCAGCAAATCCGGCGATGCCAGTTTTAGCACCAGCTTTGCCACCCGCCATACCGCCCCACTGCCATTGCGCACTGGCGTGGTGGACCTGCGTATCGTGGTGGACACCTCGTCGGTGATGGTATTTGCAGGCAATGAGGTGGTGTTGACCGACCAGATCTTCCCCCACCCGTCCAGCAACGGTGTCTCGCTGTTCGCCGAAGGCGGTAGCGCCACGCTGAAAGACCTGAAGATATGGTCCTTGAAGTCGATCTGGGCCGACCGCTGAGATCGGCGAACACGGGCCATTTAAAATGGCCCGTGCCTGATTCCGGGCTGAACAGGTGTTCCACTTTCTTATGCCCACGCCCCCGTCGACCCGCAGCCAGCGCATGCAAACCCCCACCATGCGCGACGTAGCCAAAGCCGCCGGTGTGTCGCAAACGGCGGTATCGTTTGTGCTCAATGGCCGGGCCGACAAAGAAATCTCCAAGGACACCAGCGAACGCATCTGGGCCGCCATCCGCGACCTGGGCTACCGGCCTAACGCGGTAGCGCAAAGCCTGCGGCTGGGCCGCTCCAGCCTGCTGGGGCTGGTCACGGATGAGATCGCTAGCACCCCGTTTGCCGTGGACATCGTGCGGGGCGCGCAAGATGCCGCCTGGGCGGGCGGGCGCATCCTGACGCTGGTCAACACCAACCGGCAAGACCAGCTGCAGTCCGAGGCCGTGGCCGCGCTGGTGCAGCACCAGGTGGAAGGCATCATTTTTGCCATGATGTACCACCAGGAAATCGTGCTGCCGCCGGTGTTGGGCCCGCGCCTGCCGGTGACGCTGGTGAACTGCTTCAGCGCCGACCCCAGCGCCCGCTGCGTGGTGCCCGACGAAGAACTGGGCGGCTACACCGCGGTGCAGCACCTGGTGCAACACGGCCACCGGCGTATCGGTTTCATCAACAACATCGACCCGATTCCGGCCACTGCGGGTCGGCTGGCGGGCTACCACCGCGCTCTCAAAGAAGCCCAGATCGCCCCACGCACCGAGTTGGTCATCCAGCGGACCTGCAACCAGCAAGGTGGTTTTGACGGCGCGCTGCACCTGATGGCCCAAACCCCTGCGCCCACTGCCCTGTTTTGCTTCAACGACCAGACGGCCATGGGGGCCTATGCCGCGCTGCAGACCCTGGGCTTGCGGATTCCGGAAGACGTGTCTGTCGTGGGTTTTGACGACCTGCAGCTCATCGCACCGCACCTGCGGCCCGCACTCACCACCATGGCGCTGCCGCACTACGCGATGGGCCGCTGGGGGGTAGAGAACTTGTTTGATGGCCAAAACGGCCCGTCCAAGACGCTGATGGCCTGCGCACTGGTCGAGCGGGCCTCGGTGGCCGCGCCCCGCGATGCGCTATTGAAAAAGTAGCTACTTTCGCTTATGGAATAAGCACGAGAGGTTTAGAAGGCTCTTGATTTGGGTTGGGATACGTTGGCCACCAAGGGTGCCAGCCAATGCCCCCACCATCTCGCGCCCTAGGCGCGATGCCCGGCACCGCCGGGCCGATCCCGCTCCCCGGGGTCCCCATCTGTATGCGCCGAGGAGCGCAGCCCCACGGGGATCAGCAGGACGCATGTTTGAGCGTAGCGAGTTTGCGGCATGCCCCCGTGGGGCGAGCACCGTAGGTTCCCGTAGCGCGAGCGGAGGGCGCAAACAGTTGGGGCGCCTTTCTTTTGGTGACTTTTCTTTTGCGCAAAAGAAAAGTTACTGCGCCGCCGGGCGCATCACCCGGCCGACGATGCTGGCAGGCACCCGCAAAACACTATATAAATAGCAGCTGCTTACGCCGATGCCATAAGCGCAAGAGGCCGATTTAACTTAAACCAGCCGTACCGGAATACCCCGTTCCGCCATGCGCGCCTTGGCCTGGGCTACGGTGTATTCACCGTAGTGGAAGATGCTGGCGGCAAGTACCGCGTCGGCACCGCCCAGGCTGACTCCGTCGGCCAGGTGGTCGAGGTTGCCGACACCGCCGGAGGCGATCACCGGCACGCTGATGGCATCACTCACGGCGCGGGTCAGGGCCAAATCAAAGCCGGACTTGGTGCCGTCGCGGTCCATGCTGGTGAGCAGGATTTCGCCCGCACCGCGCCGCGCCATCTCGGTGGCCCAGGCCACGGCATCCAGACCGGTGTTTTTGCGGCCACCGTGGCTGTACACGTCCCAACCAGAACCGCGGATGGCGGCGTCTTCCGCGCTGCGGCGCTTGGCATCGATGGCGACCACGATGGCCTGCGCGCCGTACTTGGCGGATGCCGCTTCGATCACATCCGGGTTGCTGATGGCGGCCGAATTGAAGCTGACCTTGTCGGCCCCGGAGTTGAGCAAGCGCCGCACGTCTTCCACGGTGCGCACACCGCCGCCTACGGTGAGCGGAATGAAGACCTGCGAGGCCACGGCTTCGATGATGTGCAGGATCAGGTCGCGGCCATCGCTGGTGGCGGTGATGTCGAGAAAGGTGAGCTCGTCCGCGCCCTGGTCGTTGTAACGGGCGGCGATTTCCACCGGGTCGCCCGCGTCGCGCAGTTCAACAAAGTTGATGCCTTTGACAACCCGGCCGCCGGTCACGTCCAGGCAGGGAATGATGCGTTTGGCCAGCATGGGAGTTTCCAAAAATTAAAGAACGCTGATGCGCTGCCAGCCAGTCCACTGGTCACCCGCCGCCAGGGTGATGGGCGTGTTGACCTGCGCGGCTTCGACGCACACCATCTGCTGGTAGCCCGCGTCGGGCATGTCGGCGATGGCCGCACATTTGGCGGCACCGGGGTTCCAGACCACGGTGTCGGCCAGGGTTTCGCTTTGCACGATGCGCAGTTGCACTTCACCATCGACCAGGGTGAGCGGCTCGGGCGCGGCCTGGTAGACGCGGTCCAATTCGCCGTCAAACCTGACCGTGCCGGGCTCCAGCCGATTCGTTTGGGCCACGTCGTCCCAGTAGGGCTGGGAGGCCAGGCCTTGCAGTTGCAGCGCGGGCAGGTTGTGGATACGGAAATAGGTGTGCAGGGCCAGCGCAAAGTCCAACGGCGCGGGGCCGGTGTTGTTGACGGTCAAGGCAAACTGCAGCGTGCCGGGCGCGATCTCGACGCGCAGCGTGGCGGTGAAGGCGTGCGGCCAGAAGGCCAGCGTGGCCGGGTTGCTGCAAAGTTGCAATTCCAGCGCTTCGTCGGCAGGTACGTGCGTCCAGGCGGAGGTACGGGCAAAGCCGTGCTTGGGCAGGCTGCCGCGCATGTTGAACTGCGGAAAACACAGCGGCACGCCACCCCGGATCGCGGCCTGGCCGTCCAAAATGGCCAGCGGGCTCAGGTACAGGCGCTCTTGCCCGCCACTGGTCCACGACAGGATGTGCGCGCCGTGCAACGCGACCAGCACCGAGTCGCCACAGGGGTGGCTCAGGCGCAGGCAGGGTTGGTTGTGGAAGACTTCGGGGCGGGCCTGCAACTCAGACATCGCCGTAGTTGTCGGCGCGTTCCTGGGCCGAGGTGAAGTCGAGGTCGCCGGTGTAGATGGCGCGGCCGCAGATTACGCCTTCGATGCCTTCGTCTTCCACGTCCAGCAGGCGCTCGATGTCGGCGATGTTGCTCAGGCCGCCCGAGGCAATGACGGGCGTGTGCAGGGCCTGGGCCAGGCGCACCGTGGCTTCGATGTTGATGCCCGAGAGCATGCCGTCGCGGCCAATGTCGGTGTAGATGAAGGATTCGACGCCGTAGTCCTGGAACTTCTTGGCCAGATCGACCACTTCGTGGCCGGTGAGCTTGCTCCAGCCGTCGGTGGCGACCTTGCCGTCCTTGGCATCCAGGCCGACGATGATGTGGCCGCCAAACGCGGTGCACGCGTCTTGCAAAAAGCCGGGGTTCTTGACCGCTGCAGTACCGATGATGACGTAGCGCAGGCCCGCGTCGAGGTAACGCTCGATGGTGTCCAGGTCGCGGATGCCGCCACCCAGCTGCACGTCGATTTCGCCGCCCACCTCTTTGAGGATCTTGCGGATGGCCATCTCGTTCTTGGGCTTGCCCGCAAACGCGCCGTTCAGGTCCACCAGATGCAGGCGCCGCGCACCCTTGTCGACCCAGCTGCGGGCCATGGCGGCGGGATCCTCGCCAAAGGTGGTGGATTGGTCCATGTCGCCTTGTTTGAGGCGTACGCAGTGGCCGTCTTTCAGATCGATCGCAGGAATGAGAAGCATGGTGCCGTGAACAGCGGGTTGGTAAAAAATATTCCGAAAGTGGAATTAGGGAGACCAGTGGAGGAAATTTCGGTACAGGGACAGGCCGTGTTCGGCGCTCTTCTCTGGGTGGAATTGTGTCGCAAAAATATTATCACGTGCAATGGCTGCGCTAAACGCTGCGCCGTACTCCGTCAAGCCCGCGCTGTGGCGCACATCCGACGGATCCGCGTAAAAACTATGCACAAAGTAGAAATAGCTGTTGTCCGGCACCTCGCCCCACACCGGGTGGCGCTGGCCGCCGTGGACCTGCTGGCGCACCTGGTTCCAGCCCATTTGCGGCACCTTGAAGCGGCTGCCATCGGCCTGCAGGCGGCCCGCCAGGTCAAAACGGCGCACGGTGCCGGGGATCAGGCCCAGGCCGGGGGTGTCCTGCTCTTCGCTGTGGTCCAGCAGCATTTGCATGCCCACGCACACGCCCATCAGCGGCTTGTTGCGGGCGGCATCCAGCACGGCTTCTTTCAGGCCCGAGTCATGCAGCTCGCGCATGCAGTCGCGCATGGCACCCTGGCCGGGCAGCACCACGCGCTCGGCGGCGAACACGTCTTCAGGGCGGGAGGTGACCACCACCTGGTAACCGCTGGCGGCGGCCACATGCATCACGGCTTGCGACACCGAGAACAGATTGCCCATGCCGTAGTCCACCACGGCGACGGTTTTATTTGCTATCAATTTGATTGCTGCTTGTGCAGGAGGAATGAGCGGTAGGGCCCGATTTTACTTAAAACTTTACAGAGAGCCTTTGGTCGACGGAATCACGCCCACCGAGCGCGGGTCCAGCTCCAGCGCAGAGCGCAGGGCCCGGGCAAAGGCCTTGAACACCGTCTCGGCCTGGTGGTGCGCGTTCACGCCCTTGAGGTTGTCGATGTGCAGGGTGACGAACGCGTGGTTGGCAAAGCCCTGGAAGAATTCGTAGGTGAGCTGGCTGTCGAAGCCGCCGATCATGCCGCTGGTAAAGGGCACGTGCATTTCCAGGCCGGGGCGGCCCGAGAAGTCGATCACCACGCGGCTCAGCGCCTCGTCCAGCGGCACGTAGGCGTGGCCGTAACGGCGAATGCCTTTTTTGTCGCCCACGGCCTTGTGCACCGCCTGGCCCAGGGTGATGCCCACGTCTTCCACGGTATGGTGGCCGTCGATGTGCAGGTCGCCCACGCAATGGATGTCCAGGTCGATCAGGCCGTGGCGGGCGATCTGGTCCAGCATGTGGTCGAAAAAGCCGATGCCGGTGTGTAGCGTGGACTTGCCGGTGCCGTCCAGGTTGAGCTTGACGGTGATTTGGGTTTCAGCGGTGTTGCGGCTGACTTCGGCGGTACGGTGGGTCGTGGTCATAAAGATTTTTGGAAGGCGGCCAGCATGCGCAAATTCTCTTCGGCGGTGCCGACGGTGATGCGCACGCAATTGAGCAGCAAGGGGTGCATTTTAGAAACGTTCTTGACCAGCACGCCCTGGGCCTTCATACCCTCGAAAGTTTTACTGGCATCGGGCACCCGCACCAGCAGCATATTGGCGTCGCTGGGCCAGACTTTTACGCCCGGCAACACCCCCAACGCTGCGGAAACGATAGCGCGTTGCGTCCGTATCTCCTGCGCCTGGGCCGCAAACTCGTCTAAATGCGCCAGGGCAAACAGCGCGCACTCGCAGTTCAGCACGCTGACGTTGTAGGGCGGGCGCACCTTGTCGATTTCGGCCACCAGCGCCTGCGGGCCGATCAGGTAGCCCAGGCGCACCCCGGCCAGGCCAAACTTGCTCAGCGTGCGCATCAGCAGCACGTGGGGGTGGCGCGTCAATCTATCCAGGTAGGTTTTGCTGGAAAACGGCTGGTAGGCCTCGTCAATCACTACCAAGCCGGGCGCAGCTTCGATGATCTGCTCGATGGCCGCGTCGTCCCACAAGTTCGCCGTGGGGTTGTTGGGGTAGGCCAGGTAGACGATGGCGGGCTGGTGCTGGGCAATGGCGGCCAGCATGGCGGGTGTGTCCAGCTCGAAGTCGGCGGTGAGCGGCACGCCCACAAAGTCCAGGCCCAGCAACTGCGCAGCCATGCCGTACATCACAAAGCCCGGCACCGGTGCCAGCACCGTAGCCCCCGGGCGGCGGCAGGCGATGGCCAGCAGGTTGATGATTTCGTCCGAGCCATTGCCCAAAATCAGCCCGTAGCCCGCAGGCAGGCCGGTGTGGGCCGCCAGCACCTGGCGCAAAAAGTCCACCCGGTTGTCGGGGTAGCGGTTCAGCGCCACCTCGCCCAGGCGCTGGCCCAGTGCGGCCTGCAAGGCGGGCGGCAGCCGGTGCGGGTTCTCCATCGCGTCGAGCTTGACCATGCCGGTGGCATCCTGCACCACATAGGAGTGCATGGCGCGGACATCGGGACGGAGGGTGTCTAAAGGGTTTCTCATAGGGCTCTTTTGGCGTAGCGCTGCGCCAGCACGGCGCAGACCATCAACTGGATTTGGTGGAAGATCATCAGCGGCAGCAGCATCACGCCCACCACCGGCGCGGCGAACAGCACCTTGGCCATGGGTACGCCGCTGGCCAGGCTCTTTTTGGAGCCGCAAAAGACGATGGTGATTTGGTCTTCTTGCGAAAAGCCGAGCAGGCGGCCCAGCCGGGTGGTCAGCACCAGCACCAGGGCCAGCAGCACGCAGCTGGCCACCACCACGCCCAGCAAAATAGGCAGCGGCACCTGTTTCCACAGGCCCTCGATCACCGCCGCGCTGAACGCGGTGTAGACCACCAGCAAGATCGAACCCTGGTCCACATATTTCAGCCGGGCCGCGTGCCGCTGCACAAAGCCGCCGACCCAGGGCTGCAACAACTGGCCCAACGCAAACGGCAACATCAGCTTCAGCATGATGCGGCCCACCGCCTCCAACTCACCCACGCCCGACACCCCGCCCGGCACCACCAGCCAGCCCACCAGCAGCGGCGTGATGAACACCCCGATCAGGCTGGAGGCCGAGGCGCTGCACACCGCCGCCGACACATTGCCGCGCGCCATGGCGGTAAACGCAATGGCCGACTGCACGGTGGCGGGCAAGGTGCATAAAAACAGCATGCCCACCGCCAGATCGGGCGTGAGCATGAAACTGAACAGCGGCTTGAGCAGCAGGCCCAGCACCGGAAACAGCGCAAACGTGCAGCCCAGCACCAGCAGGTGCAGCCGCCAGTGGCTGATACCCGCCACCACCGCCGCCCGCGACAGCTTGGCCCCGTGCAAAAAGAACAGCAGCGCAATCGCCGCCGTGGTGAGCCACTCAAACCCCTGCGCCACCGCGCCCTGGGCGGGCCACAGGCTGGCCAGGAGGATCACGGCGATGAGCAGCAGGGTGAAATCGTCAGGAAGGAAGCGGGGGCGGGTCATGGGGTAAAGATAGATTTGCTATTTTTTAGATAGCTGCTTACGCTGATTGAATGGGCGGTAGGGGCCGATTTTATGCCCAACTAAGATTCCAGCCCCAGGTAGTCCGCCAGGATCAGCGCCGCATCGTCA
This sequence comes from uncultured Albidiferax sp., assembly GCA_963512645.1. Lineage (GTDB taxonomy): Bacteria > Pseudomonadota > Gammaproteobacteria > Burkholderiales > Burkholderiaceae_C > Rhodoferax_B. Next base: position 76,935 of record CAUPNM010000015.1, read on the forward strand.
GTAAACGCGCCCTGCGCCAGCTGCTGCGCCAATTCCGCTGGGGCCAGCAAGGCAAAGGCCTGCACCTCGCCGTCCTGGTTCTGCGGCTCCACGCCCCCGGGCACGGTGCAGGCGTACCAGTGGATGTGCTCCACCACATAGCCCGCGCCGCCGCTGTCGGTGCTAGGGCGGCGGGTGGTGAGCACACCGCCGGGGCGCAGGGCCTGCAGGGTGGGCAGGCGCAGACCAGCCTCTTCCCAGGTTTCGCGCTCCAGGGCGGTGTCCAGGGTGTCGGCGGCCGACACCATGCCGCCCACCAGGGTGTCCCACAGGCCGGGGTCGTTGGGCTTGTTGAGGGCGCGCTGCTGCACCCAGACGCGGCCATCGGGCGCAGTCCCCACCAGGTGCACCGCGTGGGTGGTGAGCCCGAAGGCGCGCACCACGGCCCGCTCCACGGTGGCGACCACCGGGCCGTCGGTACCGGCCACGGCCAGTTGTTCGTCGCGCCAGGTGGCGGCCAGGCCTGCGTCGCGCAGGGCCAGAGCCAGGTGCGCCAGGCTGTTGGTGGCGTCGCCCTGCAATTGCCAGCCTACGACGCCGTTTTGCTCTGTTTTCAAGAGCACTCTGTGCAGGTAGGGCAAGCGCAGGCGATCGATTTTTTGTATGAATTCTGGCTCCACCGAGCCAACCTGCACCGGGCCCACCCACAGCGGCGCACGGGGGCACCGCGGCGGCTGGTCGGCATCGGCGCGCAGGCGGGCCAACCAACGCGGCCCGCTCATAACGTGAGGATGGTGCAGCCGGTGGTTTTGCGGGCTTCGAGGTCGCGGTGGGCCTGCTGCACCTCGGCCAGGGCGTAGCGTTGGCCGATGTGGATCTGCACCTGGCCGCTGGCGACCACGGCAAACAGGTCGTCGGCCATGGCCTGGGTGCTCTCGCGGGTGGTGATGTGGCTGAACAGGGTGGCGCGGGTCAGGTACAGCGAGCCCTTGGGGCCGAGGATACCGGGGGCAAACGGTGCCACCGGGCCAGACGCATTGCCAAACGATGCCAGCAGGCCGAACGGGCGCAGGCAGTCCAGCGATTTCTCGAAGGTGTCTTTGCCCACCGAGTCGTAGACCACCTTGACACCCTGGCCGCCGGTGATTTCTTTGACCCGGGCGACAAAGTCTTCTGCTGCGTAATTGATAGCGTATGCCGCCCCATTGGCAAGCGCCAGGGCACATTTTTCTTCAGAACCTGCAGTACCGATGAGCTGCAGGCCCAGGGCCTTGGCCCACTGGCTGGCGATCAGGCCCACACCCCCGGCGGCGGCGTGGAACAGCACAAAGTCGCCCGGCTGCAGGCCGCCCTGGGGCAGGGTTTTTTTCAGCAGGTACTGCGCCGTCAGGCCCTTGAGCATCATGGCCGCGCCGGTCTCGAAGCTGATGGCATCGGGCAGCTTGCAGACGCAGGTGGCGGGCATCACGCGGCGCTCGCAGTAGCTGCCGGGGGGCGCGCTGGCGTAGGCAGCGCGGTCGCCCACTTGCAGGTGGGTCACGCCCTCGCCCACCGCCTCGACCACCCCGGCGGCTTCCATGCCCAGCTGCACCGGCAGGTTTTGCGGGTACAGGCCGCTGCGCTGGTACACGTCGATAAAGTTCAGGCCGATGGCGTGGTGGCGGATGCGGATCTGGCCCGGGCCGGGCTGGCCCACGTCCACCTCGGTCAGGGTCAACACCTCGGGGCCACCGTGCTGGTGGATCTGGATGGCTTGGCTGCGCATGAAAAAAACCTCCTGGAAATAGTCCGCCCGCATCCTGCCACGGTTCCGCATGTAAAGTGCGCGCCATGCAAGAACGCCTTACTTTTCAGACTGCCCTGCTGCTGGCCTTCGGCCCGCTGATGTGGGCGGGCAATGCGGTGGTGGGCCGGGTGGTGCACACCCTGGTGCCGCCGATCACCCTGAACTTCCTGCGCTGGGCGCTGGCGTTTGCGATTTTGCTGCCCTTGGGCGGCTGGGTGCTGCGGCGCGGCAGCGGGCTGTGGTCGCACTGGCGGCGGTTTGCGCTGCTGGGGCTGCTGGGCGTGGGCCTGTACAACGCGCTGCAGTACATGGCGCTGCAGACCTCCAGCCCGATCAACGTGACCCTGGTGGGGGCCAGCCTGCCGATGTGCATGCTGGTGGTGGGTGCGCTGTTTTTTGGGGCCCGCGTGTCGCGCCAGCAGGTGCTGGGCGCGCTGCTGTCGCTGGCCGGGGTGCTGCTGGTGCTGAGCCGGGGCGAATGGCAGTTACTGCTGGGCCTGCGCCTGGTGATGGGCGATGTGTTCATGCTGCTGGCCACGGTGTCGTGGGCGTTTTACAGCTGGCAGCTGACCCTGCCGCGCGACCCGCCCACTATCCGCGCCGACTGGGCGGCGTTTTTGCTGGCGCAGATCACGTTTGGCCTGCTGTGGTCGGGCGGCATGACGGCGGTGGAATGGAGCCTGGGCGCAGCGCCCATCCAGTGGGGTTGGACACTGGCCGCCGCGCTGGTGTTTGTGGCCGTGGGCCCCGCCGTGCTGGCCTACCGCGCCTGGGGGGCCGGCATGCAGCGCGTGGGGCCGAACGTGGCCGGGCTTTTCATCAACCTGACGCCGCTGTTTGCCACAGTGCTGTCGACCGCCTTTCTGGGCGAGTGGCCGCACCTGTACCACGGGCTGGCGTTTGCGCTGATCGTGGGCGGGATATGGGTGTCGGCGCGGCGCTGACGCTACAGATTCAGTAGCTGCTCACGCTTATTGAATAAGCGCTGGCGGCCTAAAAGGCATTAAGTTTTCCAGAGATTTCCGGCAAAGCGTGCGCCAAAACGCAGCTTGCTGCGGTCCCATGGTGTGAAGCGCGGGATCTGGAACACGTCGGTGCCCGCGCGCGACGCGCCCCAGGTGGTGGACACGGCGGCATCAAAGCCCAGGTCGCGCACGATCTGCACACTCTCGGGCGAGTAGTCGGTGCCGGGCTTGCCGTTGGGGTAGGCAAACAGGCCGACACGCTCGCCCAGCAGTTGCTCCAGGCGCAGGCGGCTCTCGGCGATCTCGGCCCGCGCAGTTTCGGCGCTGAGGGTGGCCAGGATGGGGTGGGTGCGGGTGTGGGCCCCGATCTGCATGCCGGCCTGGCGCAGCTCGCGCACCTGCTGCGAGGTCATCATCAGGTCGGTGGGTGGCTGCACCTCGGCGCAGTCGGCGATCTGCAGCGTTAGAGCGTGGCGCTGGGCCACGGGCAGGTATTTGATCTGGCCGATGATGGCGCCGATGGCGCTGCGCTTGTCGGCGGGGGTGGCGATGGTGTGCAGGCCCAGGTCACCACTGCTCCCCCCGCTGCCGTCGGGTTTGGCGATGCTGCGCAGGTCCAGCTGGGCCGCACGGCAGCCGCGCACCGATTCGATCACGGTGTCGTTCCACATGCGGCCACCGTCCAGGAAGTCGGTGGCGATGAAAAAGGTGGCGCTCAGGCCGTGGCGCGCCAGGATGGGCTGGGCCTGGGTGCGGTTGTCGGCGTAGCCGTCGTCGAAGGTGATGGCCGCCGCCCGCTCGGGCAGAGTGCCGTTTTGCAGGTGCCGGGCAGCCTGGTCCAGGGGCAGCACGTTGCACCAGGATTTCATCCAGCTGCAAATGGCATCGAAAGTTTTGGCATCCACCTCGCCGGGAAAGATCGGGTCGGGCTCGGGCAGCACGCGGTGGAAAATGAGCACCGACAGGCGGCCCCGCGCACCTGCGGGCGACAGGGGTTTGAGCAGGGTTTTAAACATAACGTTTGGCAGGCGCGGCAGGCGGGGCGACCACGGGGCGCGCCAGGCCGGGGATGTTCTTCCAGCCGGGCACATACGCCGGTTCGCGCAGCCAGCCTTTGGTTTGCACCCACACGCGGGTCAAGACCACCATCACCATGACGTTGTAGGGCAGATCGAAGTACGCCAGGCTGAGGAAGGCACCGCCCACGGCGTAGCCCATCAGGCAGACCTGGCACATCGCCCCCAGGTCCACGCACCAGGCCGCCTCGGGGATCTTGGTGCATTTGGTACGCAGCCAGCCCGCCGAACGCCAGGTGGCGATCCACAGGGTCAAGAACAGGAACAGGCCGATAAATCCGTGGTTGCCCAGCACCTGGAAGTAAATACTGTGCGCCGCGTGGACCTTCTCCGGCGTAGGCGAGTACAAGGCAAACAGCTCAGGCCGCGCCGCGTTAAAGCCCACACCAAACGGGTAGTGGAAGGCGATGTTCCAGGCGTTCCACCAGGCCGAGATGCGGCCCATGGAGGACTCGTCTTCCTGGTAGTCGCCAATCGACTCCATGCGGCCCATCCAGGCATCGGGCATAAAGGCCACCAGCAGCGGCACGGCCATGAACAGCACCATGCCCACGGACAACTTGTTTTTGCCGTTCCACCAGAGAAAAGTCACCATGGCCCCCATCGCCAGCAAAGCGCCGCGCGAATAGCTGCCCAGCGACGCTACCGCGCACATCAGCATGGTGGCGCTCATGGCGTGGCGGCCCCAGCGGTTGGTAAGCTGCAGCTGCAAAAAGCGCAGCAGAGGAATGGCCATCACCAGGGACAGCGCGAACTCGTTGTTGTCTTCGATGAACGAGCCCGGCGGGCCCCAGACCCGGAAGTTGCCACCGGTCATCAGGGTGAACAGCCCGCCCTTGGCACCCAGCATGGCCAGGGAACCGGCCGACATCCAGGTCAGGGCCAGGATGTGCTTTTTGTTGTGCAGCAGCATCAGGGCGACCAGCACCATCACATCCACCTTCATGACCTTGTTCCACTGCCAGTAGTCATCGCCCGGATCGATGCCGAACAAGGTCGACAGGGAAATCCACACCATGAACACCGCCAACACGGTGACTGCCGTCCCCTTGAAGGGGGAGCTGCGCTCTTTGGTCGTCAGCAAGCCAATGATGGTGGCTCCAAAGGCAATGGCGGCGACCGGCGCGTTGTAGGCAAAGCCGAAGGCGTAGCGGTGGGGGTTCATGATGCTCAGCCAGACCCAGAGCATGACGCCGATCCAGGGCCGCTTCAGTGCGGCGAAGGCACCGGCAAACACGATGGACATGATCAAAAGGTCACGCATGGGAAAGGCTACCTGGTTGGTTAGACAGCATGGCTGATGATGTAGCGGAATTTACCCGACTTCTCGGCGGCAATCGACTCCACCAGCTCCACCTCGACGGCCACGCTGGCCCCCAGGCGGCGCTGGAAACCGGCTACGATCTGGCCCACCATGGACGGCTCGAAACCAGGGCCCGTGACCAGCAGCACGCGGGTTTTCTCGCGCGACTCCTGCACCACCTTGAACGACTGCACCCCGGCCAGGTCGCGCAGGATGTAGATCAGCGACAGGCCATGCATCACCGTGCCGTCGGCGGCGATCACGAAGTCGGTGCTGCGGCCCTGGATTTCCTTGAGCACCGGTAGGCCGCGGCCGCAGCTGCAGGGCGCGCTATCCAACACGCCGATGTCGCCGGTGCGGTAGCGGATGAACGGAAAGTCGTTGGTCGCCAGGTGGGTGACGACGATCTCGCCCGCCACGCCGGGGGGTTGCACCTCTCCGGCTTCGTTGACGATCTCCACCACCAGGTCGTCGGCGGTGATGTGCATGCTGCCCGCCGGGCATTCGTGGGCGATGAAGCCCGCGTCGCGCCCGCCGTAGCCGTTGGCCACCGGGCAGCCAAAGGCTTTGCTGATGGTGGCGCGCTGGTTGTCGTACAGGCGCTCGGAGGTGACGAAGGCCACTTTGATCCCGAGGTCGTCCATCGCCACGCCACGTTTTTGCGCATGCTGGGCGATGTGCGTGAGGGCCGAGGGGTAGCCAAACAGCATCTTGGGGCGGGTGCTGCGGATGGTGGCGATGAAGCCGTCGAGCTTGGCCTCGGACATTTCGAACGCGGGCAACAACTGGGTGCGCAGCATCTGGTCGCGCAACTGCTTGATGCGGTCTTGCCCGCCCAGCTCGATGGGCGAGCCCCAGACCACGATTTCCGGGTCGCCAATGTCCACACCCCACCAGCGGGTGGCCCGCCACTTGGCCGCCACGTCGTGGCTGACGCGCTTTTTACCGATGAAGAACACCAACGGTTCGCCCGACGAGCCGCCGGTATTGAAACGGGCCAGGCCCTGGGCGTGGGCATGGCGTAATGCGTCGGTGTTGGCTTTGATGACTGCTTTGGTCAGGAACGGCAGGCGGGCCAGGTCGGCCACCGACTGCACCTGCGCGGGGTCGAAGCCGGTGCGGGCAAACAGGTCGCGGTAGTACGGCACGTTCTGGCCCACGTCGGCCAGCAAGGCGCGCAACTGCTGCAACTGGTAGGCCGCAATCTGCGCCGGGGGCCACCACTGCGCGGTTTCCATGTGGCGGCGCGTGGCCACCGTGCTGTGGCTCTTGAGCCGCTCGTGCAGCGGAAAGAGCAAACCGGAGACTAGAGAGGTGTACATGTCAATACTACAAAATGTATAGCTGCTTACGCCGATGGAATAAGCGGTAGAGGGCTATTTTGCTTGAATTGCCTGCCGGTAGTGCCCGGCCAGCAAGGGCGCTACCTGGCCCCAGGTGTAGCGCTGCACCTCGGCCAGACCCGCCTGCTGCAGGCGGGTCCACAGGCCTGCATCGTCCAGCAGCCGCAGGCAGGCTGTGGCCATGGCCTCTGGCTTGGCGGGGGGCACCAGCAAGGCCGTCACCCCGTCTTGCACCATATAGGGTACGCCGCCCACATCGGTACTGACCACCGGCACGCCGCTGGCCATGGACTCCAGCACCGAGTTGGGCATGTTGTCGGCCAGGCTGGGGTTGAGCATGATGTCGGCATCGCGGTACAGCGCGGCCATGGCATCGCGGTCCAGCCGCCCGGTGAAGTGCACGCAGGCCTGCAAGCCCAGGTCGGCCACCAGTTGCCGCAATGCGGCTTCTTGGGGGCCGCTGCCGGCGATGGTCAGCCGCGCCTGGGGCCATTGCGCTTGCACGGTCTGGAAGGCGCGGATGGCGGTGGTGTTGTCGTAGAGCGGCTCCAGGTTGCGCGCCACCACCAAATGGGCTGACTGCGCCAGCTTGCCGCTGCGCGGGTGGAAGCGGGCCAGATCAATGATGTTGGGTACGATAGCCGCCGTCATGCCAAAGCGGGCAAACACTTCCTGCAGAAAAGCCGATGGCACCAGCAAACCGGCGGTGGCGGCCATGGATTTGCGCACCGCGGCCTGCGCGCCCTGCAGAAATTGCGCTGCTTCGCCGCCCCGGTAGTTCACCACCACCGGCGTACCACGCAGGCGCGCGATCCAGATGGCGGGCGCAGCAAACAGGTGCCAGGACCAGCCCGAGTTGGCCATGATGTGCAGCACATCGCTGCGGCCTGCTGCACGCCACAACGCCACCAGGTAAGGCAACAAACGAAACACCGCCCGCAAGCCCGGCACGCGCCCAGCCCAGAGGGGACGGTACGGTGCATTGGTTTGTACCAAGGTGACCTGGGCCTGGGCTGAACGCAACAACTCGGCCAATTGCTGGGTCTGGTTGGCCATGCCGCCCGCAGGCGGGGGCAAGGGGCCGACCAGGCCGACCCGGATACCCGCAAACGCCATCAGGCTACGCTGCCAGTCAAGGTGCCGTAGGGACGGCGGTAATGGGCAATGCTGGCTGTCCAGTTGCGTTCGGATTCGACGAATGTGCGGCCTGCGGCGCGCAGTTGGGGCCAACGCTCGGGGGTGGCCAGCAAATCCACAATCGCCTGGGCCAGCGACGACGCACTGCCTGCCTTGAACAGCATGCCGGTTTCGCCGTGGCGGATCAGCTCCTTGTGGCCGCCCACGTCGGACGCTACCAGCACCCGGCCTTGCGCCATGGCTTCCAGGGGTTTAAGGGGTGTGACCAGCTCGGTCAGGCGCATGGAATGGCGCGGGTAGGCCAGCACGTCCACCAGGTCGTAGTAGCGCTGCACCTCGGCGTGCGGCACGCGGCCCGTAAACACCACTTTGTCCTGGATACCCAGAGCCTGGGCCTGGGCTTTAAGGGCAGTATCTTGCGGGCCACCGCCCACCAGCAGCAGGCGAACCTGGGGTTCCTTTATCAAAATCTGGGGTAAGGCGGCCAACAGCAGATCCAGGCCTTCGTAGGCATAGAAGGAGCCGATGAAGCCGACCACCTTGCAGTCGGCCAAGCCAAGACGGGCCTTGAGCGCCATATCGGGTACGCCGCCCACATCGAACGAGTCGACATCCACTGCGTTGGGAATCACCGTAACCTTGGACGCGGGGATACCGCGTGCCACGATGTCCGAGCGCAGGCCTTCGCAGATGGTGAAGATATGGCTGGCGAGCTTGAGGGCCCGGGTTTCCAGGCGGCGCGTGAGCCGGTAGCGCAAGCTGCCCTCGGCCGTGGTGCCGTGGTCTACCGCCGCATCTTCCCAAAACGCCCGCACTTCGTACACCACCGGTATGCCCAGTCGCTTGCCTACGCGCAGTGCGGGCATGGCGTTGAGTACCGGAGAGTGGGCGTGCAAGATATCAGGGCGCACCCGTTCGGCCACTTCCTGCAGACGGCGCTCCACTTGGCGCATCATGGCCCATTCACCCAGCCCAGGTAGCGCGCTGCCCTCCCCTGCCGCCGCGGGCGTGCGGTAGAAATGCCAGCCGTCTACGTCTTCTTCCAACGCATTGCCGTGGGTGTGTTTGGGGGTGGTAAGGTGGAAAGTCTCCCAACCCAATTTGCGCTGTTCGCGCAGGATGGACAGGGTGCGAAAGGTGTAACCACTGTGCAGGGGAATGGAATGGTCCAGCACGTGCAAGATGCGCGTCATACCGCCACGGCCTCCGCAGGTGTGGGCATGTGCACTTCAGGCTGCATCACGTTGCGCAAAAATGCCTCGAACATCAGCAGCGTCCACAAAGGCGCACTGTAGTCACGGGCTCCAGAATCATGCGCGTCTACCAGATGCTCCAGGTACTGGCGGTTGAACCAGCCGGTTTCCGCCAGGCGCGGGCCTAGCACCGCATCGCGCACGCGCTGGCGCAATGGGCCACGGAACCAGCGTGCCAAGGGCACCGAAAAGCCCATTTTGGGGCGGTACAAAATATCATGCGGCAGGCGCGGCTCCATGGCTTTCTTGAGCAAGTACTTACCTTCTTGCCCCTGGATCTTGAGCGAGGACGGCAATGTCGCCATCCACTCGACCAGCTCGTGGTCCATCAGGGGTTCTCGCACTTCCAGCGAATGGGCCATGCTGGCGCGGTCCACCTTGGTGTTGATGTCGCCAACCAGGTAGGTCTTCAGGTCCAGGTACTGGATCAGGGCCAAGGGGTCGTCGGTATTGGCCTGGCTGGCGTGGTAGTTGAACACCTCTTGGGCGTTGTAGCCGGCCAGCTCGGTCTTGAAACGTGGGCTGAACAACTGGTCGCGCATGGGACCACGCAAAATCGACACCGAATGGAAATACGCCTCCACCGAGCTGCGGGCCATACCCTCGAACGTGGTTTTGGCGCGGAACATGCGCGGCGCCCAGTCGGCCTTGGGGTAGATGCGGCCCAGGGTCTTGAACAAGGGCTGGCGTAGCGCCGCTGGCAAGGAGGAGCGCATCTTCTCCTCCATCAAATGCATGCGGTAGCGGCGATAGCCACCAAATGTCTCGTCACCACCGTCACCGGATAGCGCCACCGTAACGTGCTTACGCGCGAGCTCGCACACCCGGTAGGTCGGAATGGCGGAGCTGTCGGCATAAGGCTCGTCGTACAGACGGGCCAAGGTGTCGATCAAGTCAAAATCGTCACTCTTGACCATTTCCACATGGTGGTTAGTCTTGTAGCGGTCGGCCACAGTTTGGGCGAACGCAGCCTCGTTAAAAGCCGGGTCATCAAACGCGATGGAACAGGTGTTGACGGGTTCCTTTGAGATCTCAGCCATCTCGGCCACCACCGCACTGGAATCCACGCCACCCGACAAGAACGCTCCCAGGGGTACTTCCGCAATCATGCGCAACCGCACCGATTCCTTGAGTTTCTCGTCCAGTTCTGCACACGCCTCATCGGCTCCGATCTTGCTGTCCAGCGTAAAGCGCACATCCCAATAAGGCTCGGGCTCCGGCAACGGCTGGCCTTGGCGAATGGTGAGCGTATGGGCCGGAGACAACTTCTTGGCCTGGCGGAAAATCGTGCGCGGTTCGGCCACATAACCCAGAGCAAAATACTCCTCTACCGCCAGCGGATCCATATCGCGCTTCAGGCCACCATGGGCGAGCAGCGACTTTAGCTCCGAACCAAACAACAACATCCCATCGTCTAGCACGGCGTAGTACATCGGTTTGACGGCCAAGCGGTCACGCGCCATGAAGAAGGTCTGCTGATTGCGGTCCCACAGCGCAAAAGCAAACATGCCGCGGAAGCGCTTAACGCAATCTTTCCCCCAAGCCTCCCACGCATGGACGATCACTTCGGTGTCGCTGCGTGTATGGAAGACGTGACCCAGGGCTTGCAACTCAGGAATGAGCTGCTGGTAGTTGTAAATCTCCCCGTTAAACACCACCACAACCGAGCCGTCTTCATTGAACAATGGTTGCTGGCCTGTCGCCAAGTCAATGATGGAGAGGCGGCGATGACCAAAACCAACACCAGGTTCAAGATACACCCCCCCCTCCACAGGACCCCGATGGCGCTGAGATTCGTTCATACGGTGCAGTACAGCGCGGTCAATATCGCGCCCGCTGCGGGTATCAAAAATGCCGACAATTCCACACATGGTATTTATCTGTTGGTTATTTGTTAGTGGGAGCTAGCGCCACAGCACTTTCGCTTGTGCCCAGAAGTCGATCGTACAGGCCTTGGTAAGTACCGACCATTGCATCCAGGCTAAATTTCTCGAGAATGCGTTGCCGGCCTGCACGGCCCATGCTTTGCGCTAACTCTGGTGCGCTTGCTAACTGCACCCAACTGTGTGCCATAGCGTCCACATCGCCAGCAGGCACAATTTGACCTGTCACACCATGGATCACCAAATCGGCATTACCGCCTACGTCGGTAGCCACTACCGGCAAACCACAGGCCATGGCCTCAAGTATCGTATTAGAAATACCCTCGGCCAACGATGGCAATACAAAACAATCAAGTCCCCGCATAATCTCTGGCACATCGTCACGCTCGCCGGGCAACCAAGAAAGCGCCGACACACCAGCGGTGTCCAACAACAATTGGCAACCCTCCCGCAACGGACCATCCCCCACAAGGGCGAGCCGAAGGCGGCTCTTCAACTCCGGCGCAATCTCCAAGGCACGGATAAAAGCACGCGTTAAAGTGAGCTGATCCTTGACAGTTTGCATCCGCCCAACCGTACCAACCCTCCACAACTGGGCACCTACAAATGGACATCCAGGGATCAGGGGTCTTTGAATATCATCAGTCGGCGAGAAACGAACCGCATCTACCCCGTTATAGACCTGGGTAATGCGCTTGCCAGATATACGAACCTTGTCTGTCAAATAGAAGGCTAAATCACGCGACAGTGCCACATAGTGGCCCACAAATGGTGAATAAAGACGACGCATCCATTGGTACTTCTTACTACTACCGTCAAAATCACCCACATCGCGACCATGTTCTCCATGGATACGAACAGAAACACCTGCAGCCCACGCGGGAACTAACACCTCAAGGGCAGCAAGGTTTCTGGTATGCACAATCGAAGGACGCAGCTCCCTGAATAACCGAAACAGACTAGGATATAACGAAAGTGCATGCCCCGGAGGTTTATTCAACGCAAGAAAAACAACATCATCGCGCACAATTCGCTTACGAAAATCGGTAACTTCAGTTAGGGCAAGCACGACATGGCGGTAATTTCGGGAACTCATGTTGTTAATTAAATTAACAACACCATTCTCCAATCCTCCCATATCAAAGCGGTACACAACATGCACCACCAAAAAACGGCTGTCCGTTAGAGCCTCCACAGCTTATAACCAGCAGCCTCAATCGCAATGCGATCGAACGAGGACTTTACATCGATAAAAGCCCCACCCTTGACCAGTTTTTTACCAAAGTCATCCATAGACAAAGCAGCGTATTCACTATGCGCAACCGCCGCCACAATTGCATCGGCACGGGGCAGCTCATCCCAGGTAAGTAGGCGAACACCATACTCATGCATTGCCTCATCCACCTCAGCCTGAGGATCAGTGACAAACACTTCGACTCCATAGGACTTAAGTTCTTTAATGATATCAATGACTTTGGAGTTCCTCAAATCCCCGCAGTTTTCCTTAAAAGTCAGTCCCAGAATATTTACACGGGCACCCTTGATGTAGCTACCCGAAGCAATCATATGCTTAATGGTTTGCTCAGCAATAAACTTTCCCATACTGTCATTAATCCGACGCCCTGCCAATATCACCTCTGGCTGATAACCGAGCATTGCAGCCTTGTGCGTTAAATAATATGGGTCAACACCGATGCAATGACCACCCACAAGCCCTGGCTTAAACTTAAGAAAATTCCACTTAGTACCGGCAGCTTCAAGAACTTCAGTTGTATCAATACCGAGCTTATCAAAAATAATTGCCAACTCATTCATAAGGGCAATATTAAGATCTCTTTGGGTATTCTCGATGACTTTTGCAGCCTCAGCAGCCTTTATCGAAGAAGCACGATGAACCCCAGGAACAATTATCTTCTCATACAACTGAGCTACCTTATCCAAAGTCTCGGGCGTATCGCCAGATACAACTTTCAGAATTTTTGTCAATGTATGCTCTTTATCGCCTGGATTAATTCGCTCGGGCGAATAGCCAATAAAGAAGTCCTGCTTCCACTTCATGCCAGATTCCCGTTCCAGAACCGGAATACATACATCTTCAGTTGCACCAGGATAAACCGTTGACTCATACACAACAATAGCACCCGCCTTCATATGGCGCCCCACACTGGTACTCGCCCCAATCAATGGCCGAAAATCAGGAATATGTGCATCATCAACAGGGGTAGGTACCGCCACTACTACGATATCAGCCTCTGCAAGCATAGTGGCATCGTAGGTGTATACCGCATGGGGGGCTGAAAGCATCTCTTCGCTAGACAACTCCCTCGAAGGATCAATACCATTGAGACAAGAATCAACCTTTGATACAGAAATATCAAAACCAATAGTCCTAAAATGCTTACCAAACTCAATAACCAATGGGAGTCCGACATACCCAAGACCAATAACAGCTACAACAGTCATATCAATTCCTAAAAATTCAACAATAAACAATACCAATTATTGTTCACGAGTTTTTTCGAGTATTTTCCTAATTTCGGAATAATTATTCCCCAAGAAATCTTCCATCGATTTTTTGGCTGAACCATTATCATCATCTTTAGCATATAAAACAATAATGGCAGAATCATCCCCTCCCCCTAACAAACGTTGCATCGCACCGTAAATCTTAGCTTTGTAATCACTACTGGTAAACGAACCATTAACCCAATAGAACTGCCAAACTTGCAGACTTTTATCACCAACCTGATCAAGCACGCTTAGTGCGCGCAAATCTGTTACACGTACCGAAAAGGGGGTAACCACATTTGGCACTACATAGGTTGAAACACCAACATTTCGCCACTCTTTACTTTTCGCACTAATAACAGAATTCTCAGAACTAACCAGCTTACTATCATAATTCTGATTTCTATAATAAGAAATATAAAGCCCAACCTGAGCCAAATTCTTCTCAAAAGTTGCACTTATATCAGCTGATGAGCCTTGAAAATTCGGCTTTAAACTTGGCAACCGCGTGTCGGCTCTAACCCAAGACCCAGATAATTCATATGGCGAACTCAAAATAGGAACCGCAGAACCGGCATTACTCGAAATAAACTTACCCCAACTAACTGGAACACTCACCGCGAATCCAATCAATAAAACAATCAAACCAAAAAAATAACCTTTAGAGCCAACTTCCGACGCCGGCATGTTAGATAAACGACTATTGCTGTCTGGAGCCTCAGTCCAGCGACTACCAATCAAAAACATGAGCATAATAACCACACCGAAGAAAACCCATCCATAAATTAAGTGATCAAAACCCACAGCTAGTTTATTTTCGGAAAAATGGCCTAACATAACAATGAAATAAGCTCTCATCCAGTTTGCCAAAACTGGAACAATAATAGAAATTCCGACAAATATTAAGCGACGACTCAAAGATTGATAATTTAAGTACGCGTAGAGCGTCCCAATCATAAAAGAAGAAATCAAGTATCGGACACCACTACAGGCCTCCACCACAGACCAATTACCAGAGGATATTACGAACTGCAGCCCTTCTTGATAAACCGGGATACCACTCAATCGAATGGCAATGACCGTAAACTTTGCAGTCCAATCCATAAGTACAGGTAGTAAAAATTCTCCTAATGGAACCGCAAAAAATAAAAATCCTAACGGAAAAGCGATAACAGATGCCGCAGACCATCCAAAAACCGCCATAACCAATAGCACAACAAGCGCCGTTGCTGCCAACTGGGTGACGGAATTAATTGAAACCAAGTCACCTAATAACCATACTATCGATGTGACTATGATGGGAAACAAAAATAAATAATTCGGCTTTGGCGACTTACTAAGAAGCAAGTCCCTTTTTCTCCAAACCAACCAAAAAACTATAGGCAGAACCAAAAAACCATGCGTAAAGGTTTCAGATCTAGCCCAAATAGAAACCATTCCAGAAAACGTATTCCAAAATAAAAATAGAATCCATAATAATCCGATTGAAAAATAAACCACCGCATTACGCCACGCACTCAAATAAGATTTTGATAAACTAAAAATCATAGGGGATCTTCAATCTTCTTAAAATTTAAATAAGCATCAATTTTCTTAAGATGAGAGTTCCAACTGTACTTTTTTTCTACATTGACTCTTGCGGCATCTCCGATCATTTTTGACAAATTTTCATTCTGCACCAAAAACTCAATCTTCTTCACAAAGTCTGATGGAGTCTCAGCGGATAAGATATGAACGCCATCAACTGCATCTATAGCTCGAACACATTCAACAGAAGCAACCACCGGTTTTCCCATTGACATCGCCTCTAATATTTTATTCTGAACACCACGTGCAATTCTCAACGGAGCAACCACTAGCGTAGAGAATAGTAAGTAAGGTCGAACGTCCTTAACGGCACCTGTAACAATAATTGAGCTGGACTGTAAGTTTAAGACGGCTTGAGACGGATTACGACCAACGATATAAAATCGAAAATTAGGAAAAATCTTGATCAATAAGGGAAATACATCATTTGCAAACCAAACAACAGCATCTATATTAGGCCAATAATCCATTGCTCCAGTAAAAACCAAAGAAATACTGCTGGAATCATCCCTGACAAAAGGCGATTCAAACTCTTCGCCTGGAGCAAAAAAAATTGAATCAACTCCATTATTTAAAGCACTTGTTTTAAACGAACTTTCAGGAATTAAAGTAGAAAACAACGCCCTCTCTTTTTCTGTTACAAAAAAAGAATGTGACGCGTTCAAAGCAAGATACCGTTCATACTCTAAAAGACGTGTACCTTCTCTTCTATACAACCAAGAAAAAGGAAAATACTTCTGATCTGAATACTCACTCCACTTCTGTGAATCAACATCAACAAAGTCAACTAACATACGCGAATAGTAACTAGCTGGTACAAACTGCGCCATTACAGACGAAAATACAACTACTGCATCAATGTTATTATTCTTAATAACATCATCTACCCAAGCTTGAAAATTTCTACTAATGTAGTAACTAAGTGTTAATGCCCGTCCAACAAATAATCCGCTTAAGCTATATAGTGAAGAATATTTCTTACTTATTTTTTCACAATATAACAGCTTACAAAACTTCCCGACAACGGAGACGTATTTTTCGTCATCAGGATCATCAATAAATGTTCCCAAATAAACATTATTATTTTTAGATATATGCTTTAATAAATTAAAAGATCTAACTTTATCCCCTTTGTTTGGGGGATAAGGCAGTCTATGCACTAAATAGAGTATATTGAGCAAAAATTAACCTAAACTTTTTACAATGAAGGGACCAATAGCATTAGCAACAGGCACTGGCAATCGTTTCCATGCAGAAATAAGAAAAGAATATTTTTTATTCAATGGATTATTCTGCGGAACCGACATACTCTTATATAAACAATACTCATAACTTAATAATTTAGGCTCAAAACCCCAATTTTTTTTAAACGAATAGGATCCGGTATTGATTTTACTTCGCCCAAAATCAAACATTTTAAAACCTAATTTACAAGCTCGTCGTAACAACTCCCAGTACTTAAAGTCATTGGCTGCTAAATCACGCGCAGATATATCGTCACCAGCATAATATGGAAGTACCTCATCACGAAAATAAAAACTCATTACGCCACTAAGTACGCGCCCATCTTCCGTAGAAACAATTAATATCTCACAATCGGAACCAAACTCATTTTTTAGTGCTAAAAAATACTTCTTTGGCATTGCTGGAGTGCCATGCCGATGAACATTATCAGCATACAAATCAAAAAATCGATCTACTTTTAAATCTATCTCACTGTATAAATTATTTTTTATACCTTTACGCACCATAGCCCGCTGTTTTCGGGGTATCGCAAGCAAATTTTCTTCGTCTGTTGCTAAAATTTCTTTGCGAAACGTTACATAAATATCTTGAGAAGGCCAATCCGAATGCCGTTGACTCAAATTTCGGAATTCAAGATGATCAACATTCAACCGTATGGCCAGTTCCTGCGCAGCATGTTCTAAGGCCATAGCAATTTCATCATCTACAGCGACTACGCCGCCGTAAACAGCAAAAGGTAAACTGACGAGGGAATTCCCAAAGAGAAAACTCTTAACATGCGCCAAAGGAAGAATTCCCTGTACAACACCAGCAATCTCAATATAAAAAAAGTATGTTGGATGATTAAAAACATTATTAATAATACTTTGCCATCCAGCTCGATGAAAAAAAGTGGCATTCGAATTCGAAAAAACAAAAGCATCCCACAAATTGATCGAATCCAAATCACCAACTTTAAGACGTTTAACTTTCATTAAATTTCTCATCCTTATATTGAAAACACTTTATCAACCCTATCCCACTTATAATCCAGCAATAATCTGCCAACTTTACCATGCATACGTTTTATATTAACGTAATGTCTAAACCGTGTTTTTATATCAATTCCAGAGATTACTGGTTGATTAGTATCAATTTCCCACGGATGAAAATAAAATATAGCAGGCTGCCGATCAGTTGACAACACTTTGTCGATCATTAATTTTGATAAAAAATAAGGCAAAAGTCTAAAATAACCTCCGCCACTCGATGGAAAATTCTTACCAAACAAACGTAACGTAGTAACAGGAATCTCAATTAATCCATTTCTAACGGAATAGGCGAATCTTGGAGATTCAGGCATCCCGTAGTGATCATGCTTAATCGGATAAACGCTCGAACTGTATTTATAGCCTGAATCTAGTAAACAATCAAAAGCCCAAAGATTATTCTTAGAAATAGAAAAACTCGGAGCTCTGTATCCTTTAACCTGAACGCCAGATATATCTTCTAGAATTCTTTTTGAGACCTGTACATCAGATAGAAATTCACGTTCAGACAACTCAAAAGCACGTTGGTGCCCATAACCATGACTGGCTAACTCATGACCATCCTGCACAATTCTTTTTACGAGTTGAGGGTACCGCTCCGCAATCCATCCTAATGTGAAAAAAGTGGCCTTAGTGCCACTTAATTCCAACATATTTAATATTGTATTAATATTATTCTCAATACGACACTCATGGAAGTCCCAGTCGCTTCGGTCGATATAAGATGAAAATGCCGAGACTTGAAAATAGTCCTCTACATCGATAGTGAATGCATTTGTAATAGTTTTACTATTCATGAAATACAACTATTACAGCATCAACCATTTTTTCAAATCATCGGCAATTCGCTCTGCAGCCTTGCCATCCCACAATTCAGGAATTCTTCCAGATTTACCTTTTCCAGTTAATATACTATTAACACAAGATAGAATTAAGTCACGGTTACGGCCAACAATGGTATTAGTACCCTGCTCTACAGTGATCGGTCTCTCTGTATTATCTCTTAATGTTAAACAGGGTATACCCAAGGCCGTCGACTCCTCTTGAAGTCCTCCTGAGTCAGTAAGCACCATACTAGCGCTAGACATTAATCCAACCATGGCTAGATAGCCCTGGGGAGGCAAAAATACTATACTTTTAACATCGAAAATATACTCTAGCTTAAATCTTAAAATATTATTTCTTGTACGTGGATGTAGACAAAATATTAATGGCAATTTCACAGAAACTTCCACTAAGACTTCCAATAGATTCATTAAAACATCGGGATCATCTACATTTGAAGGCCTATGCAGTGTAATTAATGCATATTTTCTAATATCATTTAAAGCATCGAGATCAACATTAGCCGACTTTAATATGCTAACCACATCCGGAGCACTACTTCGAGCATGTACTAGAGAGTCGATCATCACATTACCAACAAAACAAACAGCCTCTGAGGAAACCCCCTCTTTTGCTAGATTGTCTTCCGCAGATCGTTCAGTCGTATAAAGGCGATCGGCTATTTGATCGGTTAAGATTCTATTTATTTCTTCGGGCATCTTTTTATCGTAACTTCGCAGACCAGCCTCTACATGGGCAACTGGAATATTCTTCTTTACAGAAACCAACGTGCAAGCTAATGTTGAATTAACATCACCAACAACAATTACGCACCAAGGATTATACGTATCCAGAATAGGTTCAAACTTTCGCATCACATCGGCGGTTTGAACAGCATGAGTTGAGGAACCAACTTCTAAATTAATATCTGGATGGGGTAATTTTAAGTCATCGAAAAGCTTATCACTCATATCCTTATCATAATGTTGTCCAGTATGAACTAATAATACTTTTATATGAGGAAAATTAACAGAAAATGCTCGCAAAATAGGAGCCATTTTCATAAAATTCGGACGCGCACCAACTACGCAAATAATGCAACGATCTGACATAATGTACATACCAAATTTTTATTTATCTTTAATTGAAACCAAGATATTTTTAAGTATCTTTAATATTTCCTTATTATCACTCTCTAAGCGAAACATACTATGCTCTATTCGATCTAATGTTTCAGAATAGTTAAAGTTCTGCATTTCATCTATTTTTTTTATGGAGTAATTCTTGAAACTCAAAGATGTACCAGAAGAATCATTCTTTTCTCCTTCAAATGGGAACTCATCGTTATCATCAACACTATTAATTTTAGATCTCAAATGGCCGGATTCCTCTAAAATCTCATCTGCCACAGTTCTGACATCAGTATCCTCAAAAATCTCTTTGTTCTCCAAAAATCCCAGTAGTAATAGCCTATCGCAAATTGCATTAATGCGTCGCGGTATCCCACCACTTGAATTAAAAGTTTCCTCAAATGCTCCATTACTAAAATGAGGTCTATCTATCCAACCAGCGCATCTCAGTCTGTGTTCGATATATCCTTGTGTTTCATCAAGATCCATAGGCCCAATGTGACAAGCGGCAATTACCCGCTGCCGCAACTGTTGCATACTAGAACTCTGTAAAATATCCCTAAACTCAGGCTGTCCAATTAAAAAACTCTGCAATAGCGACTGTTTACCAAATTGAAAATTTGATAACATACGAAGCTCTTCAACAGCACGAGGCGTAAGATTTTGAGCCTCATCAATGATTAGCAAACAGCGCTTGCCTAAACTTGTTTGACTTACAAAAAAAGCCTCTAATGCCAACAGTATTTCAGATTTTGACGAATCTTTCGTTCGAACACCAAATGCTGCAGCAACCATTCGTAGCGTATCTTCTGCATCTAACTGAGTTGTCACCAGATTTCCAGCTACAACTTTATCCGAATCCAAACTATCCAATAGACTTCGAACTATTGTCGTCTTCCCAGCACCAACTTCACCGGTGATAATAATAAAGCCTTCATTTCGAAGTACCCCATACTCCAGATACGCCTTAGCCCTTCTATGTTGTTTACTAGCAAAATAAAACAGTGGATCAGGATTTAGCTGAAATGGCTTAGTTTTTAGCCCATAAAAATTTTCATACATAACTTAAAACTGTACTGTTAAACTACCGGTGACCGCGGTCTCTTTATATGGAAAAGAGGCACTTGACGATACAGACTGTCTCGCACTTAAAATTAAATACGCTTGCGATCCAACTCTAGTTGATAAACTAACATTTGCCGATTTTGTTTTTGAGTACTGAGAATCTAATTGACCATATGTTTTCTGTACTGATATCTGATTACTAACTACTGTGTCAGAAGTTAACCTGTGTGTGTATGATGCAGTAACTCCATCTTGTTTTATTAAATCTGAATTACTGAAATCATCCACAAGAGTATTTGAATTAAAGACACTCTTACCATTACTTCGAACAGCCGTCAACGTAATGCTATCGCGAATACCAAGTAATGCAAAAGACAAACTTTGTGCTCTTTGCAACGAAGTTCTCGATGTCAGATAACCATTTACTGCAGTTGAATTTCTATCTATGCCATAGGCCTGCAAATAGTTATTAACCAATTGAGCCCTTTTTATTGGATCTGACTCAATAGAAGAAAATTGATTAAATAATAAATCAAAGTTTCCGTTTAAACTTGAACTATTGACCGCTGTTGAAAATGAAGTGCTCTTTGTGTCACTAAATCTCCAGCTAGTGCGCGGCGTTCTATGCTCAAAATTTAAGCTATGCATCTTTCCTAATGGATTATTTTCAATCCCTAAAGATAGTTTTGTGGTTTCCGATATAGACCAATTTATTCCCATACCTGATGTCCAAGAACTTTTTTGAGCCACCGATGTATAGTTCTGAATTTCCCGTCCACCAGATACAGAAAAAATAAGATTATTGATGATGGGATAATTTATTGAAATCTTTAAACTATCAACTTTTGTATCTTCCGAATTATCTCGAGATACTATCTGACGATTCGCACTCAATATCCAAGACAATTTTCCAAAAAAATCATCTCCATTTATAGCGATAGATGCAATATTAGTATTAGATGAAAAATTATCTTCATTTTTCGCTCGGGTTGTAGTTAGTGAGTACTTCGCCTCATACCCTAAAAAACGAGATACCTTCCCACGATAATACGGATTTAAACTGTAAGTAGAAACCTCTGTTTTATTTGCATTTAAGTTATTAAAGTTAGAATTTTGAATTGAAAAAGCAGATACTGTCTTTTGCGCAATAACTCCTGTTAAATTTAGAAATCCATGCCCGTCGACAAGCTCAATATTGGTTGATGAATCCAGAGAATTTTGGAAAGAGTTATTTGCGTTATTTTTGTTATGATTAAAAACATTGAGGGAGTAATTTAAATATCCCTTTATTTTCCCCGATCCGCTTCTGGCGCTTATTCCAGGGCTAATTTCCGTAATCCATCCAGACTTACTGATGTTATTATCAAGAGATAAGTTATTAGTCCAAGTTTCTGTCAATGAAAATTTTGGGGATATATAAACCGAACCCTCTAGCCTTGGCGAGGAAGAAACCGACTGAGCATTTACACTCAATGCATTAATAGAAATAAAAGCAGCTAGAAATGACCACCTTACAATTTTACATGCACCCCATCCATCAAAATTAAAAATCATATAAATCTAAAATAGAAGAGTTATTTATTATTCATAACCATAGCCATAACCATAACCACCATACCCGCCTTGAAACCCATTCTTTGCCTGATTTAGAACCATCATTTTAACGGGACACGCCTCAATAGAAGATAATGCGTGCTGGATATCGACCTGGAGTGTCTTCTCAGCATGCACAATCATAACTATTTGCCCCATATGTGTGGCCAAAACCCTAGATTCAGTAGTTAACAGAAGCGGAGGAGAGTCAAAAATAATTATTCTATCAGAGTATCTATTTGCTATATTTCTAATTAGCTGACTCATCGCCTCACTAGCTAGTAACTCTGTTGCCCGTAAGTGAGGAGTTCCACTCGGGAGTAATGTTAGTTTATCAATATTTGTTTTTAATAAAACACTAGATAAATCATCAACATCGCCAACTAACAGATCAAGCAATCCAGGACTGGCAGGGAGTCCAAGCATCCGGAGTACCGATGGTCGGGCAACGTCAGCATCTACGAGCATCACTGTATTATCCAGTTCGGTTGCAATACTCATAGCCAAATTAATTGCAGAAAAGCTCTTACCTTCCCCCGCTAAAGCGCTGGTAACCATTATCAAATTTCCATTATTAATAACGGAAGCACCTTTTCCCATCGCATTACTAATAAGAGGGCGTTTTATTACGCGATACTGATCTGCTATCTGGGATCTTGGTGAATTTGGGCTAACAATACCTGCGGCAGCCAATGCATCTAAATCTAATTCAACCTTCCGCGAAAAGGAAGCCGTTTTTTTATTTGTTTCAGAAGAAAACTCATCCACTTTAGGCGCAGAGTTGATAACACCAACTTCATTACCCCCTTTATCTTTGTTATGCCTGGAACTTGGTGGCTCTATAACAACTCCTGCTTGTCGCAATTGTTCAAGTCGACGAGTTGCTTGTTCAATTAAGCTATTCATTTTTCAACCTATTTGTCCGGACAAAAATGCCAAAGCAGCAACTAATATTGCGAACGAAGCAATTAATGCAAATAAAACGATAAAAAATTTATGCAAATTTGATCGTTCTTTTCGTTTTGCAGCATCACTTAAGACCAAAGTGACGACACCTAGTAGTGGAAGATCAATTACGTTGCGTAAAGTTCTAGCATCGTGAAACACGGGCCTTAATTGACTGGCAGCAAAAGCAGTGAAAACACCCGCTCCTAATGCAGAAATTAGCGCTAGTAATAAAAGCAGTAACCGATTGGGTGCCACAGGTTTAGGCGAAACTCGTGGAGGATCAATGAGCCTAAAATCAGCAACTCCAGCAGCAGATTCTAAATCTCCAGATAGAGATGCAGATTCACGTCGGCTAACTAAATCTTCATAATTTTTCTTATTAATCGCATAATCGCGATTTAACTGAGCATATTCCGCTTCTGTTTGTGGAGCTGTTTTTAGAAACTCCCGTGCTTTTTCATATCTTGCTGCGTATTCGGAAACCCTTGCACGTAGGGAGGCTACTTGCACTTCTGATGTTGCCAAAAGCCTACTCATTTCTTGAGATGCTAATGTATTATTACCAGAAGACAATGGACTTGCCATAGCAACCTTTCTTAACTCTTGAATTTCTTTCTTTTTCTGATCTTCTAATTCTTTAATTAATCTCCGTACACCAATCACATCAGGATGTTGCTCAGTAAATCGTTGTAACAAGCTATCCAAATTTCTTTTCTGTGCCTCAATACGGAGATCAATTTCTGGGGTTGCCAAAGACTGAACTGATTCCTGCATCAAACTTTTGGTTGAAATATTAGCACTCTCAGATTTTTCATTTTGCAATTGAATTTTAGATGCATCGCGTGCATTTTCGGCTTCGCGCAATTCTAACTTTGCTTGGTTCAGTTGGTTGCTTATTTCGTTTAGCTTCCCTGCTATATCAGTTCCACCATTTGCAGTTTGTACATCGATATTTCGCAACTTAAATTCTTTCAATCGGGCTTCAGCTAACTCCAGTTTAGATTCATATGTTTTTATCTGCTCCGTAATGAATTTTTTTGCTGCGTCAGTATCCTTTCGACTATCCCCCAAACTTGACTCAACGAATATTGATACCAAAGATTGAACGACACGCTTTGCTTTCTCTGGATTTTGATCTTGATAAGAAAGCGTATACAAATTATCCCTTGCAGTACTCTTAATTTGCAACGTGCCCATCAGTTGCTCAACCAGTCCATCTTGTGACCCCTTAGCTGAGTTTCCAAGATCAAGGTCAGCCATACGAATCAGCTTCTCTACATTCGGTCTAGTTATAAGAGTCCGACTCAGCATACCAACTTGTTGATCTACATTTGGTTGAACTGCCAAACCGGACATTAGCGGCTTAAGAATTGACTGTGTATCAACGTAAATTCGTGCCGAGGCTTCGTATTTATCAGGTACCCGTAAAACAATGCCAGCACCTATCACGCCGACAAGCCAAGCAACTAAAACACCAAGCCATCGATGTTTCCAAGAGCCTTTAGCAAAAGTTAAAATTTGACCAATTAACTCATCCATTATTTTTAGTACTTCTTAGTTAATTAATTTCAAAATGTCTTCGAAAATCATTAAAACCATCCTTGAGGAATTATCAAAATATCGCCCGGCTTCATTTCGACATTTCCTGAAAAATCACCTCTTTTAATAAGATCTTTTAGTCTTACGGAATACTTTTTGTCGCCTTCAGATGTTCGTAATATAGTTGCACTATTTCCGTCCGCAAAATCAGTTAAACCTCCAACCGAAATCATTACATCCAAAACTGTCATTTTACTTTTATATGGTAGTGTCTGTGGCTTAGCTGCCTCGCCTACTACTCTAATCTGTTCACTATACGGTCCAATAAAACTTGTAACAATAACAGTTACAACGGGATCTCGAACAAATTTACCTAGTACGACTTCAATTTCTCGCGCTACCTGAACGGATGTTTTCCCTTGGACAAGTAATTCATCCACTAACGGAGTTGTTAGCTTACCATCTGGTCGAACTGGCACAGACATGGAGAGTTCTGGATTACGCCATACCGTAATATTAAGAGAATCACCCGGTCCAATAATATAATTATAATCGTTTGTTATAGCGCTTGTGGGGGCAGGCGGGTAGCCTACTGTAAAAACAGAACAAGATGCAATTAGTCCGCACAGAGAACTAAGAGCCATGCAACGAACGGCAAATGAAAGATAATTGCGTTTTTTTTCCAAAATAATCCCCTTATTCATTAGGTTTGTAGCGGTTCAGCTTTGTAATGTAGCGCAAATCCAAGCTGGTGAAACTCCAAATACCTCACACTTTCGCACTTCTATGAAGTAGATTTACAAGATCGATAGAAATAAACGACGTCACATAATGATATTGCAATGTTAATTTATATAAATATATAATCTTAAAAAATGCTATCATCGCAGTTGTAGAGTTCGCTGAACTGGATTAAATTTATAACTAATTTATTTATTTTTGTTTTTATAATTTTCACTATTGAAAATAATAAATATTCCTCTTACTTCAGTACCTCTTAGTTAGAACAATATTTTTGACACCCAGTTTCTCTCTTATTTTTCATATACCCGCGAGGATGCCGAGTGGGTGCTGCATTCATTTTCCCAGAACGCAGTGGTTATATTAATAGATATTAAAATAAAATCCAAGACTAGAAGCATATTTAATTTATCAAACTTCAAAATTCGATTAATAACTTCAGGAACGCTCTATATAGAAGAAAGTTTTTTCACAATTTTTTATTTTTATTTCGGCGTCCATAGGGAATTTATAAATGATATGGAACCTGCGCTCACACAACAGGCGAGATAGGCTTTGATTAACTATCTTGATTGGACTTCGAACTAGTTCATGAGGTGAAATTAACTAATCAAAAAAACTCCGTTAAAGTTGTATTCGCAAAACCTTAAACCAACGTCGATCAGTGTTACTTTTATGTTTTTATGAAAACCGACCTAGATAACCAATAAATTAACTAGATACATTCGTTGCAATGCTCCTGCATTGTGCGCGTTGCATGAATGCGTACCTCTGAGAGAGGCGTCGATGATTTGCTCTCGACTCTTTTTATTAAACATTTGAATCTTCCTAAAATCCGGAACAGCTAATCTTTGTCGGTGCTGGAAAATATTTCCCGCCACGAGGTCATGCTCTCAACGCCGTTCACTGTAAGTCACGAAAGAATAGAAACTGAGTGATCTTCCGGAAATATAACCCATCGAATAAGCTGTTCGGTTCAATGTTTACATGCCATTATTAACTTGATAGAATAACATCTAGCAAAACTGCACTCATTCACACAACATTTATTTAATCATAAAGATTAATCTATACTCTGCAAATAATTTTCCGTTATTTAAAGAGATATTGTTTACTAAAATTAATTTTTAAAATCAGTAGGCATTTAAAATGTGCGATACTAATTTCATGAAGCGCGACAATGTTACGCTAGAGTACTCATAAATCTAAATAGAAATTATATTATATTTATAATGATAAAATTATTCGGGAAAACTTTTTCCATTCACAGTTAATCCTTGTGCAGAAAACTTAGCCGCAGTTTTCTCTTTTATCCCAGGAATCCGTACCATAAAATCTGTCCAATTTTTGAACTTGGCATGCTCACGCTCATGCAAAATTCTGCGAGACATGCTAGGGCCAATACCATGAATTCGGTCTAGCGCAGCAATCTCCGCATGATTGACATCGATCTCCCCCCATGCTAGGCCCATTTGAGCGATTAAACTTGCCACAAGTATCTTATGCCACATAGTGCACTCCCAAGAATTTGTAACATCAGGTAGGCTCACCAAGCACCGTAAGCCGGTTAAGATCGACGATATTTTGCAACATACGAGGACACAGTCATGAAGATTTTAGTGACAGGAGCTGCTGGTTTCATTGGCATGACAACATCGTTAAGACTACTGTCGCGCGGTGACGAAGTGATCGGACTGGACAATATGAACGATTACTATGATGTGGTTCTAAAACAAAATCGCCTAAAGCGACTTACATCACATGCAAACTTCAAGTTCGTACAGCTTGATGTGGAGGACCGCCCAGGCATAGAATCTTTGTTCGCAGAAGAGAAGTTTGACAAAGTGATGCATTTAGCGGCACAAGCTGGGGTGCGCTATTCGCTTAAAAATCCACATGCCTATGTAGATAGTAATTTAATCGGTTTTGTCAACATATTAGAGGGCTGTCGTCATAACAAAGTACAGCATCTAGTTTACGCGTCCAGCTCTAGCGTATATGGTGGCAATACGAAGATGCCATTCTCGGAACATGACAGCGTTGACCATCCAGTGAGCTTGTACGCAGCCACAAAAAAAGCTAACGAACTTATGGCCCACACCTACAGCCATTTGTACAACTTGCCAACCACGGGTTTGCGATTTTTCACTGTATATGGTCCCTGGGGTCGGCCTGATATGGCCTTGTTCCTGTTTGCCAACGCCATCATGGACGGCCGTCCTATCGATGTCTACAACTACGGCAATATGCAGCGGGACTTCACCTATGTGGACGACATCGTAGAAGGTGTCATTCGTGTGCTGGACCGTGTAGCCGATCCTGATGCGGCATACGACTCGGCTACCGCTGACCCTGCGACCAGCAACGCGCCCTACCGCGTCTTCAACATCGGCAACAACAATCCGGTTCCCTTGCTTGATTTCATAGGCTGTATCGAAGATGCCCTTGGGAAAAAAGCAGAAAAGCGTTTGCTCCCGCTACAAGACGGCGATGTGCCAGCCACCTATGCCAATACCGATGCTTTGCAGGATTGGGTAGGTTTTGTACCCGGCACCAGTATCCAGACGGGTATTGGCAACTTCGTCGCCTGGTACCGCGATTACTACAAGGTCTGAGCATCGCTACGCCTCAACAGAGGTGAGCCAGCCAACCGTCCACACCCGCTTCACACAGATCGAGCACACGATCGAATCCTTCGGCATTGCCGTAGTAGGGGTCGGGCACCTCGTCAGTATCGCATCCCTTGGCCATTTCTAGAAACAATCTGAGTTTGGATTGATACTCGGCCGGGCAGAGGGCCTGCAGCGTCTTTAAATTCGTGCGGTCCATGGCAAGAATCAGGTCGAAGCGTTCGAAATCTCCGGCTTCGACTTGGCTGGAGCTTCCTTTTTTGACCGCATAACCGCGCTTTTCTAGGGCTTTCCTGGCGCGGCTATCGGGCTGGAGCGTGCCTTTGGCGGCATGTGTTCCTGCGGAATCGACGCGCATGCTGTTGGCCAAGCCCATTTGCTGCACAGCCTGTGCAGCGATAACCTGCGCCATTGGCGATCTGCAGATGTTAGCCGTGCAGACGATCAGGATACTTCTCATGCGTTCGGGTTTTCAATAGGAAGAGAAAGGGGAAACAGTGGGCAAAAAAATGGCCCGCCAAGGCGGACCATTTTTGGCAAGAGAAGAACTCGTTCTTACTTTGCAGAACCCGTGCGGCGACGGCGGCTCAGCATGCCCATGACACCGAAGCCCAGGCCCGCGAGCGCCAGGGAGCTAGGCTCGGGAACAGCGTTCAGCTTGCCGCGCAAATTGGACGAACCCTGATAGCACCAAGCGCCAACCGCGGCAGAGCCATCCTGGCAACCGGTGGTGAAGCCAGCAAGGGTATCGTAGTCGTTCAGCACGAAGTTGTTGAATGACGAGGTCAGCGCAACGTCGGCGAAACCGCCTGCAGCGTCCGCGATGGTGTTGCTGTCGTATGCAGCCACCACACTGGCAATGCCAGGGCCGACGGCATCAAACAAAGCAGTGCCACCGCCGGAGAGCGTCGAACCGGTGAGGGTACCCGAACCCGCCAGCACCGCATTGGAAGCAGCGCCGCCGCCCAGGTTGTTATGGCCCGTCAGCGTCAGCCACGGCGTCATGCCCGCGATCGTGGCGAGGTTTGCCACGGAGTTCTGGCTCAGAAGATTCACAACGCTGTTGGAAAAATACACTGAAGTGGTCAACGACGTGAATTCCACATAGTTACTAGAGAAATTTTGCGAGTTGCCGAGCTGGGTAATGAAGTATAGGCTGCAGGAGCCGCCACCGGCGCAATAAGTGCTGTCTCCATTCAGTGTTGAGATGGAACCATAAGACGTAGCGGCTTGGTTATTTCCGTTGATGAAGGTCTGAGCGAGCGTGGTGGTTTCCAGATGGTTCAGGCTGAGCGCCAGACCAAAGTCGATGCCGCCGACAACATAGGCGTTTGCTGACATTGCGCTGGCGAGGCTGATGACAGCACCCGTAGACTTTAAAACCTTCTTGATGTTCAACATGGTGTTTACTCCTGAATGGATGGTTGGTTGGTGGTGACAAAAAGTATAAAGCAGACATCATGCCAACCTACTTTAATCAACTTAACCCATTGAAAATAAAGGAAATTGTATTTTTCATCGGAATCACCCAAAGATGAGCTGTAAAGAATGTCGACATGGATTCCAGCTAATGTCGGCTAGGCGAGGCCGACACCACCGCACGGTCGATGCACCCTATCTCCCCCAACTGCAACGGCTGCACATGGCAGCCGTTCTTCATACCTCACTGGTAACGGCCCGGCGAAAGAATGTTGCCCGGGTCAATACTTTGGCGCAGTCGCGTATGGAATGCTTTCGAATGCACTAGCTCTTTAGATATCGCATCCATGGCACTTACTCCCACTCGGTACGGAAAGTACCCTAGTTGCTTGCCCGTTTGCAACAAGTCTTTGTAGCAATCCATGGCGGCAGATGCCGCTTTGGGATCAGCACGGTCGAACAAAAGCGGCACCGTGCTGTCAAACAGCTTGTCGCTTATGGTCGTGAATGTAATCAACGGCTCCATTTGATGCCGAAGCGCTAGCTCTTTAACCATATTTGCATATCGACGCACCTGAACCGGTCGCATAGGGACAAGAGGCGCGTACCAGATCAAGCCACACCCATCGCGTGCCGGATCGCGCCAAGTACCGGTGGGGAGATTGGGGTTTCGCCAGTAAGCGAGGGGAAGTGCAGTTTCATTGGGCTTCCCGTTGATAAGCTCCAAGGACTTGGCCAATGTGGAAGTAGTACTTGCAAGACGCTTTCCCATCGGTCCTGGCAACCACTTAGCGATACTTTCAAGTGTTCGAGCCCGTTCCAGGCTAAGAAACACTAAACGGCTTGCGACTCCCGAAAGTATTTTTCGTATTTCCTTCTGAGCAGTTGACACCATTCTTTCAGTGCCATAAAGGGTTACTATTCCAGTCCAAGGCAAAATTTGATACTGGCGACCGAGTTCCTCGATAAACGGGAGTGGTATGAGACCTGTCGAATCCAATTGGTCTCCAGGAAAAGGTGCTGACATAGCTAATACCCGATGTTGGTTCATCAGGTTGATCGCTCCTACCGTTCCCGGAAACCGCGTCAAAATTGACCGGATACGTTCGACTGCTGACTCGAGAAGACCATCATTTTTGAGGCTGAAAAGCCCAACCTTGATGCACTCCGGCCTTGGTGCAAGAAGAATGGTCATACGCGTAACAATACCAAAACCACTTTGCGTAAAAAGTCCTGTGGAAAAAGTGCCAAGGCCCCACTTGAACAACCGGGCTAGCTCTTCCCCTCCAGACTCTTTGAGTGCTGTTTGGTAAATAGTGCCGTCAGCCAAGACAGCCTCGAGATCTGTTACGGCACTAAAGTGATCGGTGTATGGAGTTACACCATAACCTCGCTCAAGTGCGTTAGCCAGTAAGCTGCATGTTG
Source organism: uncultured Albidiferax sp. (assembly GCA_963512645.1). Classification (GTDB taxonomy): domain Bacteria; phylum Pseudomonadota; class Gammaproteobacteria; order Burkholderiales; family Burkholderiaceae_C; genus Rhodoferax_B. The sequence continues at coordinate 107,343 of CAUPNM010000015.1, forward strand.
GCCCAGCTCCTGTAACGGGAACTAAATACGGGTGATTGCCTTTATCAAGATAGTCAGCCAACATTCCCTGCGTGACTCCTGGCTCTAACGTAACTACGCCAAACTCCGCATCGAAGTGAAGGATTTTTTGAAGCCTTGACAAATCGATAATGACGCAATTGTTCTGGGCTGGTAGGGCCGTTCCATAACCCCAGTTATGCCCGGTACTGATGGGATAAACAGCAACCAGATGTCGCTGCGCAATACGCATCACTTCGGGCAGCAAAGCAGCATCCGTGATGCATAGAGCTGCCGAAATGGTGCGCTCAATAGCACTTACGTCAAAGCCATACTTGCATTGGGCCGCTTCGGCACTGAGTACCTGTTGCGCTCCCAATAATTGCTGCCAATCGGATAGGGCGGCTTCAATATTCATTTAGTTGCTCCTACGTCGTGAAGTCTATTTCCACACGCTCGTTTGTAACAAAATTTTAGGGTACACAACACTACTGTTCGGTAAAACTGCTCAGAGTTCCTTAACTTGCACATCTGTCACATCAGCTACCTCACGGACCGCGCCGACGCGACCTTTTGGTCGAGTTGCCGCAGACTGCCACCGACTGGTGGCCTGAGACGCCCGATTCCAGCCCGAGCGGGGATTGACCCGCATCACCCACGGAGCCAAAGGCTGGCCGGTTAGTTTGGCCCATAGCGCGCGCATGCCCCATAGTAGAGCCAGCGCCATCACCACCAACATCAGACTGGCGGCAATTACCAAACCCATGGCAAGTACTACCACGCGAACCAGAAACCGCACCATACTCGTTACAAAATCAGCCACACGCTTCTCCATCGACTCAGGGCAGAGGCCCATAGCTTAATTTTTGCAGTTGGTGGACAAAATCCAAAATGCAAGGACTGCCCCGCAGTTGACCTGCCGAGCACCCATAAAAAAAGCCACCTTGCGGTGGCTTTTTAAGATGCAAAGAAGAATTACTTTGCGATGGCAGCAGAAGCAGCGTCTTTAGCAGCTTCGACAGCGGTGCCGGCAGCAGCAGCAGCGCTGGTAGCAGCAGCAGCAGCGTCGGTAGCAGCAGAAGCAGCAGCGTCAGCGGCGGCAGCGACTGGAGCAACAACAGCTTCAACAGCAGCAGCAGCAGGTGCTTCAACAGCAGGAGCAGCAACTGGTTCTTCTTTTTTGCCGCAAGCAGCCAAAACAACGGCAGCCATCAGAGCTGCGAGTACAAGCGATTTGTTCATTAGAAAATTCCTTAAGAGATAGGGAGTAGAAACAATTTCCGGAAATCGTCAGCACCACGATAACGTTGATGCGACCGAGAGAAAGCACTCGAGTTCTTTCAACTCAGCCCTCCATTATAAGCTTCTTCTTCTGCAATGCTCAAAAACCCTTACTCGTAAATACAACAGGAAAACTACAAACCCAGTGTGGACGACGGGAAGGCCGGGCTACTTTTGCGCAACCATTCGCCCTGCGCCTGTTGCAGCAGAACCCGACGCTGGGGATCGTCGCTGCAGATGCCACCGCTGTGCTCCAAGTCCAAGCGGCGCATGGTCCATACAGGGCTATACAAGGCGCTCGGCATATCTTGCGGATCGGCGCTGCGGCAAGCACGGCAGTCAATCAAATGCGACCAGGTCGTACGCCAAGCCACGAAACGCGCATGGCGGCGTACAACAGCATCAAAAGACACGGCCAACATAGTGAACTGGCGCCCCGGTCGCGCCCATTTTTGTAAAGAAGTGCAAACTTCTCGCTCACCCAACGGCCAATCCTCAAAAGTTGGGTCGCTCACAACGATCTCGCGCCACCCCTCTTGCGCCGCGCAGGCCAGGGCATCACGTACCACCTGTTGAAAGGCCACCCGACCCAGGAATCGGCCCGTTGGATGCTGGAGTGCATCGGGGGTAGATGGCAAGTCGTCCATAACAGAACCTTTCAGTGGGAATGCACCCAGCCGTTCGCGCACCACGACAGCACCAAGGAGCGTGCGTCGGCGCTGGCGCGGGCCAGCTCTTTGGCCCCCAGTGTGCGCGCATCGGCTAGGCGGCGCATCAACGTGGCATCGCGACCGGCGGCACGGAAACTTTCGCCATTGATAAAGATGTGCTGCGCGTCATAGAACATGCGGCTGCGTGGATCCAAGGTGACGGCACCCAACAGCTCGGACGGTTCGTGGGTTTCAAACCAGACCTGGGCCTTTGGCTCAGTGAGCACCTCGCCCAATGCACATTGCAACGCCACGGGGTCGTCCAGCAGTTCTTGAAGCGCGGTTTGGGCAAAAGCCTGCAAGGTCGCAGGGATGGCGCCCGGAGTGTCGGTGGCGGGCTGGTCGGGGTCGCTGTACAAGGCTTCGCCGACTGCATCTTCGGCCTCTTCGGCCATGCGCTGCATGAGTTCGCGGACCAACTCGGCACGCTTAGGCGCACGGAATCCGACCGAATAGGTCATGCATTCGCCCGCTGCCACACCGTCATGGGCATAACGCGGCGGCAGGTAGAGCATGTCACCGGGTTCCAGCACAAACTCTTGCTCGGGCACAAAGTTGGCCAGTATCTTTAGCGGTGCGCCGTCTACCAGGGTTAGGTCTTTTTGGCGCCCGATGCGCCAGCGGCGCTGGCCGTGGGCCTGCAGCAAGAAGACGTCGTAGCTGTCAAAGTGCGGGCCGACACCGCCACCGTCGGTGGCAAAGCTCACCATGACGTCATCCAGCCGCGCATCAGGCACAAAGCGGAACTGCTGCAGCAACTCGTGCACCGTGGCAGCATGGGTGTCCACCCCCTGGACCAGCAAAGTCCAACCAGGGGTTTTCAGCGGAGGTAACGCACGGCGCGGCATAGGGCCGTTTTTCATCTTCCAGCCAGCATCGGTCTGGGTGATCAGGCGCGATTCGACTTCGTCCTGTTCGGCCAAGGCAAATAACGCGCTGCGGTCCAGCAGGGCCTGGAAGTGGGGAATAGCCTGGCGGATCAACAAGGGCTTTTTTTGCCAGTAGTCGCGCATGAATTGCTGCGGGCTCAGTCCGCCCAGCAGGGGCAAAATTTGGGTGGTGTCCACAGATATCCTTGGGTTTTCATGAAGGCAGGTGCCTAAACTGCGACAATTCTCCTATGGAAATTACCCAACAATGTGTGGTCGCTCTGACCTGGACGCTCAAGGACACCCTGGGCGTGGAACTGGACGTGCTCGACGAGCCGGTAGAACTTCTGGTGGGCGGAGGCGATCTGCTCAAGAAGGTGGAAGACGAATTGCAGGGCCACCAGGCCGGTGATGTGCTGGAACTGCACCTGGAGCCAGAGGAAGCCTTTGGCGACTTCAACGACCAGCTGATTTTTCTGGAGGCTCGCAACCTGTTCCCCGAGGTGCTGGAAGAGGGCATGAGCTTTGACGGCAGCGCCTTGCCCGAAGGCATCAGCCCTGATGTGCCCCGCCATGGCTTGTTCATCGTGTCTGAAATCTACCCCGAGCACGTGGTGTTGGACGGCAACCACCCGCTGGCCGGGATGGCACTGCGCCTGAAGTTGGGTGTGGCCGGTGTGCGCGAAGCCACCGAGGAAGAAATTGGCCGGGGCACTACCGGGACCAGCTTTTTCAACGTCTCGTCGGGTGCACCAGATGGCGACTACCTGCACTAATTTTTAAGCCCAATAGGCCTCTAGCGCTTATTTAATAAGCGTGAGCAGCTATCTAAACAGTAGCATGCGCGTGTGTGGTGCCCGATTCCAGCACCCGCACGCAGCGCAGCCACACGGCATCGGGCTCGGAAATTTTGAAGCCGTAGAAGCCGTCCTTGGCCCGCACTACCATCGCCTGCACGCTGGATTTCTCACCCTCCCCCAAATGCACCGACACGCCACCCCAGACCTGCGCAGGCAGCGTGCTGGCGCATTGCGCCTGGAAACCACCGTTGGAGATTTCAATCACATCCAGGGCGTGGATTTCGGTGCCGTCGCTGCGCTCTAGCCGCAACTCGGCCGGACATTTGAGCGAATAGCGCGGGTGCGCCCGCAGCGGATGGCTGGCGTTGGCTGCCAAGGGAATGGCGGGCAACACGGGCTGGTATTCGGGCAGGTTGTAGATGGTATGCAGCAGGGCTTTTTTACGCTCGTCCAGCCGGGCAAAGCCAGAGGTTTGCTGGTTGAAAAAATAGTCCAGCAGCTCGGGTGTCATCACCGGGTCGTTGGTGGTGAAGTAGCGGCGGCGCGGTAGCTGGATATGGGGCAGCTCCAGCTCCATGAAATAGTTGTGCAGGTTTTTGCGCTGCCGTTTGGGGCCGTAGACGTGCTTGAACAGTTGCGGCGCGGCGTGTAGGTCTAGACTGGCTCCCACGGCGGGTGCGCCGTTGGCGAAGTCGTAGCTGTCTACCGGGGTGGCGCGCAGGCGCTCGAAGAACAGCAGCGACTCGTACATTTCGATGCGGTTCGGGTTCACCGCAATCACGATGTGCCGGGTATCGAAATAGGTGGCGCAGTAGGTGAACATGAACTTCATCAGCGGGAACAAAATGGCCCCACCGGTCTTGCGAAAGTCTGGATGCACCGCCAGGGCCGATACCTCGGCGATGTTGCCGCCCACCTCGCGCACTTTGTTCAGGTCAAAGATTGCCTGCAGCGGGAAGCCAAACACGCTCTCGCGTATCAGCGAAATGGTGCCGACCACCTGGCCGTCAATCTTGGCGCACAGCGTGGTGGTGGTGGGCAGTGCGTGGTAGAGCGTCACGCGCATGCCACTGGGGTCAGGCTGCATGAAACCAGCGTTCACATAGGCATCGTGCAGCAAGCCAAAGCAGGCCTCCAACTCTTCACGGGTTTCGGCGATCTTCAGCACCAGATTAGCGGCGGGCGCGGGGTCGCAATCCACAAACGAGCGGTACACCGCAAACCGCAGAGGCTGCGGCGCCGAGGCAAACAGCTTGCGGATACCCAGATGCAGGTGCTTTCGCGCCGAAGCCATGACCGAATGGGGAGCCGCCTTTGCCATGCCTGTATCTCCAGGGGAAAAATGCCCCTCCAGCATCGTAACCAACCGTTAACTGTATGGCTACCGGATGCGCCTTTATGATGGGCCGCCTGCACCTTCCCTTCCTACAGAAAAGACCCCCTTTGGATTCTCTTTTTGCGCACCGCGCCTTTCTTCGCCTGTGGATAGCGCGCGTATTTGGCACCCTGGGCAGCCAGTTGCTGATGCTGGCCGTGGGCTGGCAGATGTACGACCTGACCGGCAGCGCCTGGGACCTGGGCCTGGTCGGCTTACTGCAGTTCTTGCCCGCCCTGCTGCTGGCGCTGGTAGCCGGGCACGTGGCCGACCGGGTGCACCGCGGGCGCATCGTGGCCACCTGCATGGCGCTGCAGGCGCTGGTGGCCGTGACCCTGCTGTGGGTTACGTACGAACAATGGGTCAGCCGCGAATGGCTACTGGCGGTGTCTCTGGTGCTGGGGGCGTCGCGGGCCTTCCAGATGCTCGCGCAGCAAGCCCTCACACCGCTGCTGGTACCCCCGGCCCTGCTGCCGCAGGCCATGGCCATGAGCGCAGCGGGCATGCAGGCCGCCACCATCGGCGGCCCAGCGCTGGGCGGGGCCATCTTTCTGGCCGGGGCCAGCGCGGTGTATGCCACCGGCGTGCTGCTGTTTGGCGTGAGCGTGGTGCTCCTGACCGGCCTGCGCTACGACCACGTGCCGCCACCGCGCGAACCCATGACCCTGCGAAGCGTGCTGGCCGGGGTGCACTTCATCTGGGAGAAAAAGACCATTCTGGGTGCCGTGTCGCTGGACCTGTTTGCCGTGCTGCTGGGCGGGGCCACGGCCCTGCTGCCGATGTTTGCCAAAGACATCCTGCACACCGGGCCCTGGGGCCTGGGCCTGCTGCGCGCCTCTCCGGCGGTGGGCGCGCTGCTGGTGTCCATCGTGCTGGCGCGCTGGCCGCTGCAGCGCAAGGTAGGCCGCACCCTGCTGCTGGCGGTGGGGCTGTACGGCCTGTGTATGCTGGTGTTTGGCGCGTCGACCAGCCTGGCGCTGTCGATGGCGGCGCTGGGGGTTTCGGGCGGGGCCGACATGGTCAGCGTGGTGATTCGGCAAAGCCTGGTGCAACTGGAAACGCCCAACGAGATGCGCGGCCGGGTCAGCGCCGTCAACTCGGTGTTCATTGGTGCATCCAACCAGTTGGGCGAATTTGAATCCGGGGCCACCGCCGCACTGATGGGGCCGGTAGGCTCGGTGCTGCTGGGCGGCATCGGCACCCTGGTGGTGGCCGCGCTATGGTTAAAGCTATTTCCCGGTTTGGCTCAAAAGGACACATTACATGGACCAAGTTGATGCAGTAGTAGTGGGCGCAGGCGTGGTGGGCCTGGCCGTGGCCCGGGCGCTGGCCTTGCAGGGCCGCGAAGTGCTGGTGCTGGAAGCCGCCGATGCCATCGGCACCGGCACCAGTGCGCGCAACAGCGAAGTCATCCACGCAGGCATGTACTACGCACCCGGCTCGCTCAAGGCGCAACTGTGCGTGCAGGGCAAACAGATGCTGTACGCCTACTGCGCCGAGCGCGGCATTGGCCACCAGCGCTGTGGCAAGCTCATCGTGGCCACCGATGCCGGGCAACTCGCCCAGCTGGAAAACATCCGCGCCCAGGCCGCTGCCAACGGCGTGCTTGATCTGGTCCTGCTAGACCGCGCGGGCGCCCGCGCATTGGAGCCGCAGTTGGAATGCACCGGCGCGCTGCTGTCGCCTAGCACCGGCATCGTCGACAGCCATGCGCTGATGCTGGCGCTGCTGGGCGACCTGGAGAATGCGGGCGGCGTTTTGGCACCCAATAGCCCTCTAGCGCTTATGGAATCGGCGCAAGCCGCTATTATTTTGGAAGCAGTGGATGGTACCCGGCTGCAGGCCCGCACCGTGGTCAACGCCGCCGGGCTGCAGGCCCCCGCCCTGGCCCGCCGCTGCGCCGGGCTGGACGCGCGCTGGGTGCCCACGCCCTACTTTGCCAAGGGCAACTACTTCACCCTGAGCGGACGGGCACCGTTCACCCACCTCGTCTACCCCGCCCCGCAGGCTGCCGGGCTGGGCGTGCACCTCACGCTGGACCTGGGCGGCCAGGCCAAGTTCGGCCCCGACGTGCAGTGGGTGGACAGCCCCGACGACCTGGTAGTAGACCCGGCGCGTGGCGATGCCTTCTACGCCGAGGTGCGCAAATACTGGCCCGGCCTGCCGGACGGCGCGCTGCAACCCGGCTACGCGGGCATCCGCCCCAAAATCCAGGCCCCCCACGAGGCAGCCAAAGATTTCCTCATACAGGGCCCGGCGGTGCACGGTGTGCCGGGGCTGGTGAATTTGTTCGGCATCGAATCGCCGGGGCTGACGAGCTGTTTGGCGATCGGGGACTACGTGGCCCGGATGGTATAGATCCTGTATCTAAAGAAAAACCGCTGCCTGTCCTTATTCAATAAGCGCAAGCAGCTCTCTTTTCTATAGCATCAGGTCTGCCATCGTTTCCACCGGAATCAGCGCACCCCGGTGCTGGATGACCCGGGCCGCCAGGCGGTTGCCTTGGGTGGCAGCGGCTTGCACGCTGCCGCCTTGCAGCCGCACGGCCAGGTAGCCTGCGGCGAAGGAATCGCCTGCGGCGGTGGTGTCCACCACCTTGTCGACGCGCTCGGTGGCAATCTCTTGCACGCCGCTGGCGGTGCGCACCAGGGTGGCGGCGCGGCCCCGCTTGGTGACCACCTCGGGGCATGGCAAGGCCGACGCGGCGGCTACGGCCTCGTCCAGACTTGCCAGGCCGCGCAGGGCCTGCTCGTCGTCGGCCGTCACCAGCGCAATGCTGGCCAGGGCATAGGCGCGGTCAAACCACGCATGCGCCTCGGCCCGGCTGGCCCATAGGCGGGGGCGGTAGTTGTTGTCAAACACCACGGTGGCCCCGCGCGCGCGCAGGCGGGCCATCAGGGCCAGCAAACGCTCGCGGCCCGCCACGGGCAGGATGGCCAGGCTGATGCCGCTGAGGTACAGCGCGTCGATCTGGTCTGCCGCCTGCTCCAGCGGCGTGTCTGGCGCATCGAAATACGCCTTGGCCGCGCTGTTGTCGCGCCAGTAGCTGAAGCTGCGCTCGCCATGGGCGTCCACCTCGATCAGGTACAGGCCCGGCATGCGGCCCGGCAGGCGCTGCACCATCGAGGTGTCCAGCGCCTCGGCCTGCCAGCGCGCCAGCAGGCCGGTGCTCAGACCGTCATCGCCCAGCGCGGTGGCGTAGCCCACCTGCAGCTTGCCCGCCGAACACCGCGCCAGATAGACCGCGGTATTCAGCGTGTCGCCGCCAAAACCTTGTTGCATGGGGCCGAAGGCCTGGCCTTGCAGTTCCAGCATGCACTCGCCGAACAGTACGACGCGCGTCATCGCATCAGGCTCCGATCAAGCGCCGATGTACGCGGTCTTCACCGTGGTGAAGAACTCTTGCGCATAACGACCCTGCTCGCGCGAGCCAAAGCTGCTGCCCTTGCGGCCACCAAACGGCACGTGGTAGTCCACCCCGGCGGTGGGCAGGTTCACCATGACCATGCCGGCCTGG
>CAUPNM010000016.1:0-105334 GCA_963512645.1 uncultured Albidiferax sp.
GGCGCTGGGGGCTGCCAAGCCTGCCACGCCCAAGGCCGCACAGGCTTGCAACACCGCCTGGGCCACCGGGTGCGCAGGGCAGCGCAGGCCGATGCTGTCTTGTCCGCCCGCCGCTGCGGTGCCCACGCCGGGGCGGCGCGGCAGGATCAGCGTCAAGGGGCCGGGCCAGAAGGCCGTCATCAGCGGCTGGGCAAACGCGGGTACGTCGGCGGCGAAATGGGCCACGCCGTTGCCACCCGGTGCGATGTGCACGATCAGCGGGTGGTCGCTGGGGCGGCCCTTGGCGGTGAATATCTTGGCCACCGCCGCGTCGCTGGACGCATCGGCCGCCAGCCCGTACACCGTCTCGGTAGGCAGGCCCAGCAGCTCGCCTGCCGCCAATGTTTGCGCGGCTTGCTGGATGGCGGCGGGATCCAACCCGTCCAGCACCATCAGAACGCCTCGATGCCGAGCAGCGTTGCGGCTTGCAGGGCGGTGGCGCGTACGGCTTGCACGGTGGGGCCGGTGAAGGTCAGGTGGCCCATCTTGCGGCCCTTGCTGGCTGTGGCTTTGCCGTACAGGTGGAGGTGCGCGCCGGGCAGGGCCAAGACCTCGGCCCAGGGCGGTGTGGCCGCTTGCTCGGAGCGCACAAACCACAGATCGCCCAGCAGGTTCAGCATGATGGCCGGGCTGTGCTGGCGCGGCTGCACCAGCGGCAGGCCGGTCAAGGTGCGCACTTGCAGCTCGAACTGCGACACGTCGCAGCAGTCCATGCTGGCGTGGCCGCTGTTGTGCGGGCGCGGGGCGATCTCGTTGACCACCAGGCTGCCGTCTTGCAGTACAAAAAATTCCACACACAGCACGCCCACGTACTGCAACTCGTTTGCTATGGATTTCGCAGCTACTACCGCTTGTTCCATCAGCGGTAGAGGCCTATTTTCTTCATACACCTCGGTGACGGCCAGAATGCCGTCGCGGTGCAGGTTGCGCTGGGGTGGCAGGTGCACCATCTGGCCGTCGGCACCGCGCGCCACGATCACCGAGCATTCGGCGGCCAGGGGCAGCATTTTCTCCAGCACGCAAGGCACATTCTTCATGTCGGCCCAGGCCGCGGCCAGCGCGGCGCGGTCGGCCACGCGGGCCTGGCCCTTGCCGTCGTAGCCCAGGCGGGTGGTCTTCAAAATGCCGGGCAGCAGGGCCTCGTCTACGGCGGCCAGTTGCTCTGGCGTTTCCAACACCGCGTAAGGCGCGCAGGGCACGCCGCAGCGCACGAAATGGGCTTTCTCGGCCGCGCGGTCCTGGGCGATGGCCACGGCAGACGCGGCAGGCGACACCGTGGTGTACACCGCCAGGCGGGCCAGGGCCGACGACGGCACGTTTTCAAACTCGGTGGTGATGGCGTCGCAGGTCTCGGCCAGCTGGCCCAGGCCCGGTGCGTCCAGGTAGCCGGTCTGGATGTGGTGGTGGCTCACGCGCCCGGCGGGGCTGGCCGCGTCCGGGTCGAGCACGGCGGTGAAATAGCCCATGCGCTGGGCCGCGTGGATGAACATGCGGCCCAGCTGGCCACCGCCCATCACGCCCAGTGTGGCGCCCGGAAGAATGGGGCCGCTCATAGGACGGGCGGTGCAGGCGGCACGGTCATGTTGCGGGCCACCTCGGTCTGCGCCGCGCGGAAGGCTTCCAGTTGCGCACGCAGGGTCGGGTTCTCATTGGCCAGCAGGGCCACGGCAAACAGGGCGGCGTTGGCCGCGCCCGCGTTGCCAATGGCAAACGTGGCCACCGGAATGCCCTTGGGCATTTGCACAATGCTGTGCAGCGAATCCACGCCGCTCAGGTGCTTGGTGCCCACCGGCACGCCCAGCACCGGCACGGGGGTTTTGGCGGCCAGCATGCCCGGCAGGTGGGCAGCGCCACCGGCCCCGGCGATGATGGCCTTGAGCCCGCGCCCGGCGGCGGCTTCGGCGTAGGCAAACATATCGTCGGGCATGCGGTGGGCCGATACGACGCGTGCCTCATGCGCAATGCCAAACTGTTGGAGAATCTGCACCGCATGCTGCATGGTGTCCCAGTCGGAGCTGGAACCCATCACCACACCAATTTGAATAGAAGTCATAGGGCTTTGTTCTGTTTAACCCCGAATTTTACTTTTTGCCCCCAGGGCACCCCCCAAAATGATCGACGTTACCTTTGCTAACTTTGAAACCGAGGTCATTGCCGCCTCCATGACCACCCCGGTGCTGGTCGATTTTTGGGCTCCGTGGTGCGGCCCGTGCAAGGTCATCGGCCCCATGCTGGAGAAGCTGGAAGCCGACTACGCGGGCCGCTTCAAGCTGGTCAAGATCGACTCCGACCAGGAACAGCAACTGGCCGAAGCCTTCGGCATCCGCAGCATCCCCACCTGCATTCTGGTGGTCAACGGCCAGCCGGTGGACGGTTTCCAGGGCGCGCTGCCCGAGGGCAAGATCAAGGAATTCCTGGACAAGCACGTGCCCGAGGGCGCGGCGCTGGATGCCGAACCGTCCGAGGCCGAACTAGCCCTGGCCCTGGCTGAGGCGGGTGACACCGACGCCGCCCTGGCCAAGCTGGCCGATGCCCTGGCGCTGGATCCGGCCAACGACGATGCCCGCTTCGATTACGCCCGCCTGCTGGTCCAGGCCGGTTACCTGGAGGAAGCTGAAGCCGCGCTGCAACCCACCCGCAAATACATCCCCTTGCAGCTGCGCTTCGAAGCCCTGCTGCAGTGGATTGGTGCTCTTAATTTTGCAGCTACCCACGCCGATGGAACGGGCGATACGGCCGAATTAGACGTAAAAATAGCCGCCAACAAGCGCGACTTCGATGCCCGCTTCGCCAAAGGCCGCATCCTGATGGCCCAGGGCGAATGGACCGCCGCCATGGACGAGCTGCTGGAAATCATCATGCGCGACAAAAAGTGGAACGACGAAGCCCCGCGCAAGGCCTTCATCGCCATCCTGGAGTTGCTCACTCCGCCCAAGCCCAAAGCCAGCGCGGATGCAGGCAACAAAACGGCGGGCGGCATTGAGCTGTCTGGCAACTCCGTAGCGGCCCAAGACCCGCAGGCGCAGTTGGTGGCGACGTACCGTCGGCGACTGAGCATGGTGCTGAATTAACCACGTCCTTGAAATATATGCATTGAATATGCATAATTGGGCCATGGAGATCGAGTTTGACCCGGCCAAAGCGCAAAGCAACTGGCACAAGCACGGCGTTAGTTTTGCCCATGCCCAGGCCGCTTTGCAAGATGCGTTTGCGGTCACGATCGAAGACCCCGATGCTTTCGGCGAGCAGCGATTTTTGACGCTGGGCATGGATGCATTGGGTCGGGTGCTGGTGGTCTGCCACACCCCACGCGGAGAGCGGACGCGTCTCATATCTGCCCGCAAGGCCAGCAAGGGCGAAACAGGAAACTACCATGCGTGAAGAATACGATTTCAGCCAAGGCAAGCGCGGCGCGGTGCTGCCATCGCCCGGAAAAACCCGCGTCACCATCATGCTCGACGACGATGTGATTGAAGCCTTCCGTGCCCGTGCGGATGCGGCGGGCAAGGGCTACCAAACCATGGTGAACGAGGCCCTGCGCGCGGCGATCGACCCCGAATCCGCCCCGGTCACCTTGCGCACGCTGCGAGCGGTTTTGGATGAGCGTTTGCACTTGGCGGCTTAGAAGCCGGTCATGGACTCAAACCATTGCAGTGGCATCACATCATGGTTGGCTGGAGGTGCTGTCATGACCGACACCACGCTCACCAGCCGCGAATTCATCCAGGCTGCCACCCTGGCAGAGGCGCTGGCCCAGCCGCCGTCTGCGGTGCCTGACTTTGACTTTGAACCGCCCCGCGTCGATGGCCTTTGCCGCATTGCCGACCCGTCCTGATCCCACCCGCAACGTAGCCGACTTTGTGCCCACAGGCGTGCGGGTTTTTAATCCCTTGGCCACTACCTAGCGCATCAACACCCAGCGCACCCCGCTGCTCAGCCCGTCCACCAGCGCCACCAGCACCAGCATGGCCACCAGCACCGTGCTGGTCTCGGGCATCTGGAACAGGCCCATGTGGAAGGCCAGCATCTGGCCCAGGCCGCCTGCGCCCACCACGCCCAGCACGGTGGCGGCGCGGATGTTGTTTTCCCAGCGGTACAGGGTGTAGCTCACCAATTGCGGCAGGACCTGGGGCAGGCTGGCGTACAGCAGTACCGGTACCGCACCCACGCCCCGCACGCGCAGGGCCTGGGCCGGGCCGTCGGGGGCGTTCTCTAAGCTCTCGGCAAACAAGCGACCCAGCACGCCGGTGGTGTGCAGCGCCAGCGCCAGCGTTCCGGCAAACGGCCCCAGCCCGGCGGCGACCAGCAGCAGCGTGGCCCAGACCAGCTCGGGGATGCTGCGCAGCGCATTCAGCAGCGCCCGCGTGGGGCCGCGCCACACGGCCTTGTCATCCGCGTGGGTTTTGCTGGCAGGCAGGGCCAGTGCCAGGCCGCAGACCACTGCCAGCAACGTGCCCAGGGCCGACATGGCCAGGGTCTCCAGCGTGGCGGTCAGCAGCTTGCGCAGAAAGGCGGGGTCGGTGTTGGGCACCAGCAGCTCGGCCACAAAGCGGCCCATGCGGCGCAGCGCGTCGGCGGACAGAAATTTCGCCCACTGCAAGTCCAGCGTGGCGAAGCTGGCCCCCACCAGCGCCACCACGCCAATCGCGAACCACAGGGCCTTGGAGCGGGCGTGGAACAGCGCGGGCGGCAGCTTGCATGTCTCGTTCGCCGCCGGTTTCATGCGAGTCCTTTGCGCAACCACGCGCTGGTGTAATCCGCCAGCCACACCAGCCCCATGAACACCAGCAGCATGGTGCTGACCTCGGCACCATTGAACATCTTCATCGACGCGTCCATGTGCTGCCCCAGCCCGCCCGCGCCCACAAAGCCCAGCACGGCAGACGAGCGGATGGCGCATTCCCAGCGGTACACGGTGTAGCTGGTCAGCTCGCCCGCGTTCTGCGGCAGCAGGCCGTAGAAAAAGGCCTGTAGCCGCCCGGTGCCATGGCGCAGCAGGGCCTGGGTGGCGGCGGGCTCGCCGGATTCCAGAATCTCGGCGTACACCTTGCCCAGCATGCCTGCGTAGGTGAGTGCAATCGCCAGCACGCCCGAGGTGGGGCCCAGGCCCACCACGCGCACAAACACCAGCGCCCAGACCAGCTCGGGCACGCTGCGCAGCAGCACCAGCAGCCAGCGCACCGCCAACCGTACGCCCGCGCCCAGCGGGGCCATCCGTCCATTTGGCCCGGTCAGCGCAGAAATCGACAGTACCCGCACCGACAGCAGCGTCAGCGGCATGGCTAGCAGCAGCGCCAGGGTGATGCCTGCGGTGGCCATGGCCACGGTGCGCCAGGTTTCTACGGCCACGGTCCACAAAAAGGCGGGCTCCAGCTTGGGCGGAAAAAAGTCGCCCACAAAGCGCAGCGTGGGCCGCAGGCTGTCGGGCTGCAGCAGCACCCAGGGCTGGAACTCGGTGAGCACCAGCAGCGGCCACAACAGCACAGCGGCGGCCAGCAGCCAGAAGAGGCGGCTGTGCCAGGCGGGGTCTTTGGTTATCGGCAATGCATCACCACGGGGGCAGTGACCAGCGGCGGCAAGGGCTCAGGCGCAGGCCCGGTCAGCTCGTCCAGGTGCTGGTCGTACAGGCTGTGCAGCCGCTCCCGCGTCACCTGCGCGGCGGGCAGGTCGAACACGATGGCCCCCTCGCGCAGGCCCACAATGCGCGGGAAATGCGCCAGCGCCATGTCCACGTGGTGCAGGCTAGCCAGCAGCGTAGTGCCGCGTTTTTGGGCGGCCTGGGTCAACGCCTGCATCGCCTGCTCGGCACGGGCCGGGTCCAGGGCCGACAGGGGTTCGTCCACCAGCCAGAGCCGCGCATCGGCCACCAGCGCCCGCGCCAGGCCCACGCGCTGGCGTTCGCCGCCCGAGAGGCGGTCCACCCGCTCAAACAGCTTGTCGGCCAGGTCGAACTGCGCCAGCGCCGCCTCGGCCGCCGGAATGTCCACCGGGTAGAACAGGCTGCGCACGCTGCGCCACAGGCCCATCGTCGGCAACTGCCCGGCCAGCACGGCGGTAACGACCCGCTGGCGCGGCGGCAGCGGCGGCACCTGCGGGGCGATGAAGAGCTGGCGGCGCAGGTTTTGCAGCTGGGCACGCGGCAGCGCCCAGGGGTCGCGCCCGTCCAGCAGCACCTGCCCCTGGCTGGGCCGCAGCGCGCAGCCCAGCAGGTGCAGCAGCGTGGTCTTGCCCGCACCCGACGGCCCGATCACCGCCACCTGCTCCCCGCTGGCCAGCGCCAGGCTGACCGCGCGCAGGGCCGCCGGGGCGTGCGCAGCCGCAGCCGGGTGGCGGGCCGACGCGGCCACGAGTTGGAGTTGCATATAAAAAGTGCCTCTAGCGCTTATTTCATAAGCACGAGCAGCTATTTATTTTGTAGTAAGGCCTATTTCAGCAAACCGGCGCTGCGGGCTGCGGCCTCGATGCCCTTGTAGTTGGCGGGCTGGCTGGGGATGAAGCGGGTGGCGCGTTGCAGCTCCAGCACTTCTTTGCCTTCGGGGGTGGCGCTGTTCAGGTCCAGAAAGGCCTTGGCCAGCTTCTCGCGCAGGGCCACGGGCATGTCGGCGTGCACGCTCCAGTTGTAGTCGAAGTAGGGCGGGGTGGTGTAGAACACGCGGACCTTGGCGGTGTCGACCTTTTTGTCGGCTACAAACTTGTCCCACACCGAGATGTTGAGCGCGCCTGCGTCCACCTTGCCCGCGGCCACGGCGGCGATGGTGGCATCGTGCGCACCCGAGAAGGCTACGCGTTTCAGGTCTTTGTCGGGGTCAACCTTGGCATCGAGCAAAAAGCTGCGCGGCATCAGGTGGCCGGAGGTGCTGGACGGGCTGCCGAAGCTCAGGGTGTGGCCCTTGAGGTCGGTCAGGGTTTTGAGGGCCGGGTCGGCGGTGATGAAGACCGAGCGGAATTTTTCGTCTTCCTCGCGCTGCACCAGCGGGATGATCTTGCCGCCCGAGCGCACATTCGCCTGCACAAAGGTAAAGCCGCCAAACCAGGCCACATCCACCTGCTTGTTGACCAGCGCCTCGACCGCTGCCGCGTAGTCGGTGACCGGGGTGAACTCGACCTTCATGGCGAGGCGGCCTTCCAGGTACTTGACCAGCGGCGCGGCCTTGCGGGCCAGCTCGGTGGGGGCTTCGTCGGGGATGGCCGTCAGGCGCAGCACCTGTTGGGCGCTGGACAGACCGGCGCAGCACAGGGCGGCCACGGCCAGGGTGGTTTGGAGGAAGAGGCGTTTCATGGGGGCGGTACCGGGTGGGTGGGGTGGGTGAAAACCCTGGTATTAGACCCCAGCGCCCTTCAGTCCAATTGCAGCAGCTGCGCAAACCCCTGCGCCTGCAATAGCGCATCCAGGCGGTCCAGCAGGCGGGCCACCGGGGGCAGTACCGCCGTGCCGCCTTGCCCTGCGGCGGCCAGCACCGCGTGCACATCGGCTTCCATGGCCTGCGGCAGCAGGGCGCAGCGCTGCTGGGCGTGGGCCAGCAGGCGCTTTTCGCCCGGGTGCAGTTGGCCATTCAGCGTAAAAATAATGTCGAAATAGCTGGCCAGCAAGGCCGTGGTCCGGTGGTGCACGCTGAAGGCGTCGCCGCGCTGGCAGGCCTTGGCCAGCTGGTTGGCGTAGCTGGGCATGACCCGGCGCAGCACGGCGTGGTTTTTCACCAGGATCGCGTCGCGCAGGGCCGCGGGATAGGCACCGCCAAAGCGCTGGCGCAGGTCGGTGAACCAGCCCAAGCGGTCCCACAGCACGGTGGAGCGCTGCACCGTGTGCCAGTGCGCCGTGCTGCAGCCCAGGCTGGCACAGTGCTGGTGGGCTACCTGTTCCAGCAGCCCTTCGATCCAGTCCGTGCGCCAGTACATCGCGTCCAGATGGATGCCGGTCTGGGCATCCACCCACTCGTCGCCTACGTCCCAGAACCGCATGTCCAGCTCGGCGTGTTGTGTTCCCAGTGCCTGCACGATGGCCTGGCGTGCGGCCAGCGGCACTTCGGCGGTGGTGTAGATATACAGGTCGATATCCGACAAACCGTCGCTGAGCCCGGTGGCCCGTGAGCCTCCCATGGCGATGGCTTGAACCATCGGGAGCTGGGAAAAAGCGGCGGATATCCGCTGTGTCAGCGCGGCGGGTGTGGGGGTGAAAGCCATGGAATCGTGGATAAACAGGGGCTACAGACCGGGAATACCCTATAGGGCGGTAACTATGAGGGGGGTGACAGTGTAGTGAAAATGCGAAAACTAAGTGTATACACAGATTTTGGATTTATAACGTTAAACCCGTAACTTGTAACTTTTCGTAGAGATCACGCCACCATGTCAGAACGCCATTCCCTGTATGTCCGCGTCCATCTGTCCAAAAGGGCCTACCAGCACTACATGGACAGCCTGTGCGCCCACGCCGGTGACTTTGGCGACTGGATGGAGTGGATGGAGGGCATTGCGCTGTCGGGTGGCCCCATGACGGCGGCCCGGGTGGCCGAGTACGCGCGGCGCGGAGGGCCGGACGTGTCGGTGGGTACCTTTGTCGCGCAGTGGTGTGCCGAGCCCGAAAACGCCGCCGCGTCCCACTACGACGAGGCCACCGAAACCTGGCAGTTCTGCGTGCTGCAGTTCTCTGAAAACTACGGCGAATTTCTCGAGTTTTTGCCCGCCATCCGGGCCGCCTGCGCCTTCAAAGACCGCCCCGGTGACGACTTTCTGGTGGTCTACCCGTTTATCTGGGATACCGGCCACACCGTTTGCTTCCGCATCGACTCCGGCTACAGCCGTTTCGTGCCCGACTTCCCCCCCGCATGGCACTCCGAGGCCAACACCGCGTTGGACGCGCTGATGCACGCGTTGGGAGCGCTGGGGTCCGACTTTGTGGATTTGTAGGGCCTGTTACGCCGCCCGCGCCAGCAGGCTGCGGTGCCCCTCGGTGGCCAGCACCTGCTGGGCGTTCAGGCTGCGGATGGAGATGCTGGCATCTTGCGGAATGCCGCCGGAGAGCTGCAAGGCCAGGTAGCGTCCACAGCTCACGCGCAGGAACGACGCGAAGTTATCCACCTCACCGCGCTGCGCCACCAGCTCGTCGTACAGCTTGGCGCACAGTTGCGGCACGCCCATGCCGTCGCGCTGGGCGATCTCGGCCAGCACCTGCCAGAACAGGTTTTCCAGCTTGATGCTGGTGGCCACCCCGTGCAGCCGCACCGAGCGGGCGCGGCTGTCGTAGAGGGCAGGGTCGGCGCTGATGAAGACTTGGCACATGGCAATTTCCGGTGGTATGGCCCCGCATCATCGGGGGCCATATCCGCAACGTCAATGGCTGATTTTGGTGCCTAGCAGGGCCAGAAACTGCGCAATCCAGGCCGGGTGGGCGGGCCAGGCGGGGGCGCTGACCAGGTTGCCTTCGGTGATGGCCGCGTCGATGGCGATCTCGGCATAGGTGCCGCCCGCAATCTCCACCTCCATGCGGCAGGCCGGGTAGGCCGAGCAGGTGCGGCCCTTGAGCACACCGGCCCCGGCCAGCAATTGCGCGCCATGGCACACGGCGGCCACGGGCTTGTTGGCTTCAAAGAAATGCTGCACCGCCGACACCACTGCCGGGTAGGTGCGCAGGTACTCGGGGCCACGGCCACCGGGAATGACCAGCGCGTCGTAGCTGCTGACATCCAGGCCCGCGAAGGTGGCGTTCAGGGTGAAGTTGTGGCCGGGCTTTTCGCTGTAGGTTTGCGCGCCTTCGAAGTCGTGGATGGCGGTCTTGATGTGGTCCCCGGCCTTTTTGTCGGGGCAGACGGCGTGGACGGTATGGCCCACGGCCAGCAGCGCCTGGAAGGGCACCATGGTCTCGTAGTCTTCGCAGTAGTCGCCGCAAATCATCAGAATCTTTTTCGCTGCCATGTGTGTCTCCAGTGGTTGGTAGACCATTGTTGGCTTCGATGCGACGCGGTGGGTGTTAGCCGGTTACTACATCCAACGAGAGCAAGCCCCGGTAGGCCGGGTTGTCGGCCCATTGCGGCGGCCCGTCGGCTAGGCGCAGGTTCGGCCAGCGTTGCAGTACCTGGCGGAAGGTGATTTCGGCTTCGATGCGGGTCAGCAGCGCTCCGATGCAGACGTGGGGGCCGGTGCCGAAGGAGATGGAGGCACCGTCGCGCCCGGCCACGTCCAGCTGATCCGGTACGGCGTGGCGGGCCGGGTCGCGGTTGGAGGAGCCGATCAGCGGCACCACCAGATCGCCCCGGCGCAGGGTCTGGCCGTGCAGTTGCAGATCGGTGGCGACGCGGCGGCCGGTGTACTGCACCGGGCTGTCGAAGCGCAGCAGCTCGCGCACGGCGCTGGGGACCATGCTGGGGTTTTGCTGCAGGCGCTGCCACTGGTCGGGGTGGGCCAGCAGGGCCCGCAGGCCGTTACCCAGCAGGTTGCGGGTGGTCTCGTGGCCCGCAAACAAGAGCATGGCGCACTGGGCCAGCAGCTCGGCATGGTTAAGCAGCGCGCCATCGGCTTCGGCCTGCAGCAGGCGGCTGACCAGGTCGTCGCCCGGGTTCTGGCGGCGCTCGGCAATCATTTGCTCGAAATACCGGCCCATCGCCAGCAAACTGGCCTGGGCGCGGCGGGCCTGCTGGTGGGTGGCCAGCGGCGCGCCGATGAACACCGCCAGGTCGTCGGACCAGACCGCGAAGTCGGCATTGGCGGCTTTTTCAATGCCCATCATCTTGGCGATGACGCGGGTGGGCAGTTGGCGGGCCACGGCTTGCATGAAGTCGAAACGGGGTGCATCGCCGACGGCATCCAGCAGCTCGGCCACGGTCTGGGCGATGAAGGGGTCCAGCGCCTGGATCTGCGCGGGTTTGAAACCGGCGTTGAGCACTTTGCGGATGCGGGTGTGGTCGGGCGCGTCCAGGAACAGCATGGCGCGGGCAAACAACTGCTGGAAACCGGCCAACTCGCCCTTGGTTTCCTCACGGTCGGTCACCCAACCGCCTGTGCGCTGGGCCGAGAAACGCGGGTCGCGCAGCACCTGCTCCACGTCAGTGTGGCGGGTCAGCAGCCAGGCCCCGCCGAAGAATTCGGTGCTCCAGTGCAACGGCCCGGCCTCGCGCAGGGCCTGGTAGGCCGGGTAGGGGTTGGCCAGAAAGGCGGCATCGACGAAGGGTGCGGTGGCATTCATGTGGAAAAGATTTTGTGCAGGGCCGCAGCATCCAGATAGCTGGCGGCAGATGCGCTACCCATCAGGCGCGGCACCACGCCCAGGCAGGGTGCGCGGTGGCGGCGCTGGAACTCATGGCGCAGGGTGTCGATATTGGCTTGCAGCTGGGCCATCTGCGGGTCGATGGTGTTGGCGATCCAGCCCGCCAGCGGCAAGCCGCGTGCGCGGATGGCCTCTGCCGTGAGCAAGGCGTGGCTGATGCAGCCCAGGCGCAGGCCCACCACCAGAACCACCGGGTAGCCCAGCGCCACGGCTAGGTCGGCGGTGTCTGTTTCCGGCCCCAGCGGTACGCAGAAGCCGCCCACGCCTTCGACCACCAACACGTCGGCGCGCTCGGCCAGGGCCTGGGCTTGCTGTACCAATGTGGCCATGTTGATCGTTTGCCCTTCGAGCGCGGCCGCGATGTGCGGGGCGCAGGCGGCCCGGAACTGTTGCGGGCCGACTTCGGCACTGGTGAGGGGCAGCGAACTTGCGGACTGCAGCATCTGCACGTCTTCGTTCACGCCGTGGGCGTCCAGCCCGGCCGCTACCGGTTTGAAGCCTGCGCTGCACCAGCCTTGCTGCGCGCACCAGTGCAGCAGAGCCGCGCTGCAGCGGGTTTTGCCGACTTCGGTGTCGGTACCGGTGACGAAAATGTTACGCATGCAAATCTTTCGCGGCCACGGCCAGTCCATCGACCAGGCGCTGCACGTCGTGCGCGGTGTGGGCGGCGCTGAGGGTGATGCGCAGCCGCGCCGTGCCCACGGGCACGGTGGGCGGGCGGATGGCGGGCACCCACAGGCCTTGCGCGTCCAGCGCGGCAGACAGGGCCAGCGCGGCGGCGTTGCTGCCCACGATGAGCGGCTGGATGGCAGTGGCCGAATCGGCCAGAGACCAACCCAGATGGGCGTGGGCAGCTATTAATTTTGACAAGTCTCCGCGCAGTTGGGCGACCAGTGCGTGCAGGTGGGCGCGGCGCTGTTCGCCCTCGGGCCCGGCTATCAGTTGCAGGCTGGCGCTGAGGGCGTGGGCGATGGCGGGCGGCGCTGCGGTGGTGTAGATGTAGGGCCTGGCGGTTTGCACCAGCCACTCGATGATGGTGGGATGCGCGGCCACAAAGGCACCGCCCACGCCTGCGGCCTTGCCCAGCGTGCCCATGTAAATCAGCCGCTCGCTGCACAGGCCGAAGTGCGCCAGGCTGCCCCGGCCCTGGGTGCCGAGCACGCCGAAGCCGTGCGCGTCGTCCACCACCAGCCAGGCATCGAAACGCTCAGCCAGCGCCAGCAGGGCGGGCAGTTCGGCCAGGTCGCCGTCCATGCTGAACACCGCGTCGGTGACGATGAGCTTGATCGCCGTATCGCATGCACTGAGTTGGCGCTCCAGCACCGCCAGGTTGCGGTGGGCGTAGCGGTGCAGCTTGGCCTTGGACAGCAGCGCGCCATCGACCAGTGAGGCGTGGTTCAGCTTGTCTGCAAAAATGATAGCTGCTTGCGCCGATAGGGCGGGCACCAGGGCCATATTGGCCATAAATCCGGTGCAGAAGTACAGCGCCCGCGCGCCGGGGATGTTGGGGGCCATCCAGGCGGCCAGCTCGTCTTCCAGCGTGGCGTGGGCCAGCGAATGGCCGCTGACCAGGTGCGATGCGCCGCTGCCCGCGCCAAAGCGGCGTGCACCCTCGGCCAGGGCCTCCACCAACACCGGGTGGTGGGCCAGGCCCAGGTAGTCGTTGCTGCAAAACGCCAGCAGCTCGCGGCTGGGCTGGCTGCCAATGGCGACGCGCTGCTGCGGCGCGCAGGGCATTTCTGCAGTGCGGCGCGTGCGGGTCAGGGCCTGGTCGGCGCGCTCACGCAGTTGGCGGTTCAGGTGCTCGATCAGCATCGGTGGGGGCTTGGGTCAAAACATCGTCCAGCGTGGCCATGACCTGGCGGGCCAGCCATTCTGAAAGTGTGGCCTCTAGCAAATACGGCGGCAGCAGGTAGACGGTGCGGCCAATCGGGCGGATCAACAGCTCACGCGCGCGGCCTGCCAGGTGGAAACGTTCGGCAAAACGCGGCCCGGGGTCTTTGACATCAAAGGCCCAAACCATGCCGATGTGGCGGAAGTTCTCCACCCGCGGGTCGGACTGCAGCGGGGCCAGCGCCGCGCTGAGGGTGGCGGCCTGCAGGCGGTTGTGGGCCAGCACGCCATCGAAGTCAAACCGGTCCAGCACCGCCAGCGCGGCGCGGCAGGCCAGGGCGTTGCCGGTGTACGAGTGCGAATGCAAAAACCCCCGCGCCACGTTGTCGTCCAGAAAGGCCTCGTACACCGAGTCACGCGACAGCACCAGCGACAAAGGCAGGTAGCCGCCGCTGATGCCCTTGGACAGGCACAGCAGATCGGGCCAGATGCCCGCTTGCTCGACCGCGAAAAAGGTGCCGGTGCGGCCACAGCCCACGGCGATCTCGTCGGCGATCAGCAGCACCTGGTACCGGTCGCACAGCGCCCGCACGGCTTGCAAATACACCGGGTCGTACATGGCCATGCCCGCCGCGCCTTGCACCAGCGGCTCCAGGATGAGGGCGGCGATCTGGCCGTGGCGGGCCTGCAGCAGGCTATCGACTTCGGCGGCGGCACGCCGGGCCACGTCGGCGGCGGTTTCACCGGGCAGGGCTTGGCGGGCGTCGGGTGACATCACCTGGTGCGAGCGCATCAAGAGCGGGTCGTAGGCATCGCGGAAGATCTGCACGTCGGTCACAGCCAGCGCGCCCAGGGTTTCGCCGTGGTAGCCCTGGCGCAGGCAGACGAACTCGCGCTTGTCGCTCTGGCCCCGGTTGTGCCAGTGGTGGAAGGCCATCTTCAGCGCAATCTCCACCGCCGAAGCCCCATCGCTGGCAAAGAAGCAGTGGCCCAGCACGCCTTGCGTCAGCGCCGACAGCCGCTCGGCCAGCTCCACCGCCGGGGCGTGGGTGCAGCCCGCCAGCATCACATGCGGCAAGGTGTCGAGCTGGTCCTTGATGGCGGCGTTGATGCGCGCATCCGCATGGCCAAACAAATTGACCCACCAGGAACTGATGGCGTCGAAGTAGCGGTGGCCGTCTTCGTCAAACAACCACACGCCCTGGCCGCGCACGATGGGCAGCGGCGGCACCTCGGCGGCGCGTTGCATCTGGGTGCAGGGGTGCCAGATGTGGGCCAGGCTGCGGGTGACGAGGGAGGAGGTCATGGGGCGAAGTGAAATGGGGTTTGGCGCACGCTCCAGCCGCCACGCAGGGCCTCGGTCTCGTAGAACTGGCGGGCAGCGTCGCTTTTGACGGACAGCAGGCGGACGTATGCGGACCAGGGGAGGGGGAAGGCATTGGCGAGTTCGGCCAGAGTCCAGGCTTGGGGGGGCGCTTCCAATTCTCCAGACGGTGTCTGGAGAATCTCCCAGGGACCGGAAAGCACCTGGAGTGCACCCAATTCGCCAGACAGCGTCTGGCGAATTGGCCAAGCCAGGTAAAACAGGCGCATCTGCTGCAAGTTTTGGCGGCTGAACCCGCGTCCAAACTGGCTAGTCAAATCCACCGCCAGCCGCTCCACCAACTGTTCACCATACCCCGCCCGGCGTTGGCCATTTTGTTCGGCTTCCACGATGCGGTGGCCGATTTCCCAGTAGCTGGCGGTCATCAAGGCGTTGACGTTGCGCGCGACAGCTACGCGCGCGGCCTGGACCACGGCCACAATGCCGCCGCGCATGTCGGCGTAGTCCGCCAGAACGGGCAGTGGAGTCGCTTTCGCCATCGGGCAGCCCGTGTGCCTACGCCGTCAACCGCTCCAGCGCCTCCTGGTACTTGGCAGCGGTTTTGGTGATCACGTCGGCGGGAACGCGGGGAGCTGGGGGGGTTTTGTTCCAGGGCTTGCCGTCGATCTGCACCTGCTCCAGCCAGTCGCGCACGAATTGCTTGTCGTAGCTGGGGGGATTCGAACCTTCGACATAGCTTTCCACCGGCCAGTAGCGCGAGGAGTCGGGGGTCAGCACCTCGTCCATCAGCACCAGGGTGCCGTCGGTGTCCAGGCCGAACTCGAACTTGGTGTCGGCAATGATTACGCCCTTGGTCAGGGCGAAGGCGGCGGCCTCCGAATAGATCTGGATGCTCAAATCGCGGATGCGCCCGGCCAGGTCGGCACCAATCATCTCCACGCTACGCTCGAAGGTGATGTTTTCGTCGTGGTCGCCCACCGCGGCCTTGGCCGCCGGGGTGTAGATGGGGGCGGCCAGCTTGGACGCATTGCGCAGGCCCGCAGGCAGGGGTACGCCGCAGACCGATTGGCTGTGTTGGTATTCTTTCCAGCCGCTACCGGCCAGGTAGCCGCGCACCACGGCCTCGATGGGCAGGGGTTTGAGGCGTTTGACCAGCATCGAGCGACCCGTGACCTGGGGCACTTCTTCCGGCAGCACGGCGCTCTCGGGGGCTTCGCCGGTCAGGTGGTTGGGGCAGATGTGGCCCAGCTTGGCAAACCAGAACAGCGCCATTTGCGTCAGCAAAATGCCCTTGCCGGGAATCGGCTCGCCCAGGATCACGTCAAAAGCGCTCAGGCGGTCGCTGGCCACCATCAAAATGCGGTTCGTGCCCACCGCATAGTTGTCGCGAACCTTGCCGCGCGCCAGCAGGGGCAGGCTGTGGATGGAGGAAGTGTGGACTGTGGTCATGGGGGCGTTCTCAGGAGGAAATTGGGCGGGGCGCAACCCTAGAGTGTAAAACGCCACGCTAAATGGAGTTCCACCCCTGTACCGCCGTCCAGACCGCCCCCAGTACCAGCACCCCGCCCACGCCACGGGCCATGGCGTTTGCGGCACGGGGGCGGGACTCCAGCCAGGCCCGCGAACTGCCCGCCGCCAGCGCCCACAGGCCGTACACCATGGTTTGCGTCAGCGCGATGATGCCGCCCAGCACCACGGCCTGCACCCCTACCGACCCATATTCCACGCGCAAAAACTGCGGAAAGATCGCCAGCATGAACAAATACGCCTTGGGATTCATCAGGCAGGTCAGCATGGCGCGGCGAAAAATCACCCCCGGCGGCGGCGGTGTGCCGACGGCGGGCAAGGGCCCCATGGCCGACTGGCTGCGCAACACCGCCACGCCAATCCAGGCGATGTAAGCCGCCCCCGCCAGCAACAAGATGTTCAGCAGACCCGGCACCCAGCGCAGCACCAGCCCCAAGCCCAGCACCCCGGCCACCACATGGCACACGCCCCCGGCCACGATGCCTGCCACCGCATACAAGCCGGATTTGCGCCCTCCCACCAGGGCATTCGACAGCACAAAGGCCATGTCCATACCGGGCAGGGCAATGATGCCGAACACCATCAAGAAAAAAAGCCAAAGGTGGGCGTAATGGGTCATGGTGCAGGGTCTCGGTGGATGGGAAAACGCCACTCTAAAACTGTATCCGGGCGGTATTGGCCCTGATTAAACTGCGGCCATGTACTCGCCCACCACCCGCGTGCTGACCGTGCTGGAACTCCTGCAGGCCCATGGCCGCCTGAGCGGCCCCGACCTGGCCCAGCGGCTGGCGGTAGACGGGCGCACGCTGCGGCGCTACATCCGCCGGCTGGAAGACCTGGGCATTCCCGTGCTGTCCGAGCGCGGGCGTTACGGCTGCTACAGCCTGATGCCCGGCTTCAAGCTGCCGCCCATGGTGTTTACCGACGACGAAGCGCTGGCCATTGCCCTGGGGCTGGTGGCGGCCCGTGGGCTGGCAGTGGCGGGCGCGGCGGTGGAAAGCGCGCAGGCCAAGCTGGAGCGGGTCATGCCCGGCCCGTTGAAGCAGCGCGTGCGGGCCTTGGGCGAAACCGTGGCCCTGGACCAACCCCTTTCTGCCCAGGCACAAGACAGCCAGACACTGATGGCCTTCAGTCTGGCCTGCTACCACTGCCAGCAGGTGCATGTGCACTACGGCTCGGCGCAGTTGGAGACCACGCAGCGCGACTTCGACCCCTACGGCCTGGCGTACCGGGGGCACCGGTGGTACGTGGTGGGCCACTGCCATTTGCGCGGTGCGCTGCGCTCATTGCGCCTGGACCGGGTGCTGGCCGTGGAGCCGCGTGCGCACCGCTTTGTGGCCCCGGCCAACTTTGACGCGGTGCGCCACCTGGCCCTGGGCGTGGCCAGCCTTCCCCGGGCGGTCCAGATCGAGGTGCTGCTGCACACCGACATGGAGACGGCGCGCAGGGCGCTGTTTGACAGCATCGGCCTGCTCCACCCTGCCGACGGCGGTGTCGTGCTGCACAGCCAGGCCGACGACGTGGACTGGTTCGCCCGCGAACTCGCACGCATGCCGTTCAGCTTTGAAATCCGCCAGCCAGCGGCCTTGCGTGGGGCCCTGGCAGCATGGGCGCAGCGCTTGCAACAGCTAGCGGCGGTGGTTCCGTAGGAAAGAATGATGCTACGATTTTTAGCATCAAAATAAATAGCTGCTCACGCCCATTCCATAAGCATAGGCTGCCATTTTCATGAATTAAAAATGGGTATAAAAACCATGTTTAAGGCGCATCCAAAGACTCCAGCAGCTGTAAGGCCCGCTGCGGATCGCCCCGTGCTGCGCGGGTTTGAAAGCGCACATGGGCATCGTAGTTGGCCAGCGCCACGGTCGCCAGCTCATCCAGCAGACGGTCCACGCTCAGGTTGTGCGCCTGGGCCAGCGACTTGAGGCGGGCATGCTTTTCATCGGGCAGGCGGATGGTCAGTTTGGGCATGGGGAAATTTCCAAAGAGAGTTTGGATTTTCTGGATTTACATCAAAATATATAGCTGCTCACGCCCATTCCATCAGCACAAGCTGCCATTTTTATGCCGTAAATAATGCCCCTGCAGGGCATCCCGGCTTCAGCCTTTCTGGAACTTGAACACTGCCGTGCCCGCCAGCATGTTGGGCAGAAAGCGCACTTCGCGGCCCTCTTGCAGGCCGAAGGCGTCCAGGATGTGCAGGTCGTTCTTGCCGGCCAGCACCTCGAAGTCCTTGAAGGTGCCGACGCGGATGTTGGGCGTGTCGTACCACTGGTAGGGCAGGCGTTTGGTGACCGGCATGCGGCCGCGCAGGATGCTCAGGCGGTTGGGCCAGTGGGCAAAGTTGGGAAACGCCAGCACGCCCATGCGGCCCACGCGGGCGGTTTCGCGCAGCATGACTTCGGCGTTGCGCAGGTGCTGCAGGGTGTCGATCTGCAGCACCACGTCGAACGACGCGTCTTCGAACATCGCCAGACCTTCGTCCAGATTGAGCTGTACCACGTTCACGCCGCGCTGCATGCACTTGAGCAGCTTGGCATCGTCGATTTCCACGCCGTAGCCAGTGCAGCCCCGGGTGGCTTGCAGATGGGCCAGCAGTGCGCCGTCGCCGCAGCCCAGGTCGAGCACGCGCGCGCCCACGGGCACCAGGCGGGCGATGGATTCCATGATGGACTGCCCGCTCATGGCGTCACCTCCGCTGCAATGCGGTCAAAGTAGGCGCGCACGGCGGCCATGTAGCGGGCATCGTCGAGCAAGAACGCGTCGTGGCCGTGGGGTGCGTCGATTTCGGCGTAACTCACGGTGTGGTGGTGGTCGAGCAGGGCTTTGGCGATTTCGCGGCTGCGCTGGGGCGAAAAGCGCCAGTCGGTGGTGAAGCTGACCAGCAAAAACTTGGCCTTGACCTGGGCAAACGCCGCACTCAGGCTGCCGCCAAACTTGCGCGCCGGGTCAAAGTAGTCCAGCGCACGGGTGATCAGCAGGTAGGTGTTGGCATCGAAGTATTCGCTGAACTTGTCGCCCTGGTAGCGCAGATAGCTTTCGATCTGGAACTCGGCGTCCTGCGTGGTGTAGCGGTAGTTGCCGTGGATGAGCTGGCGGCCAAACTTGGTGTTCATCACGTCGTCGCTCAGGTACGTGATGTGGCCAATCATGCGGGCGATGCGCAGGCCGCGCTGGGGCACCACGCCGTGCCGGTAGAAGTGGCCGCCGTGGAAGTCGGGGTCGGTGGTGATGGCGCGGCGGGCCACCTCGTTAAATGCGATGTTCTCGGCGGTGAGGTTGGGTGCGCTGGCAATCACCACCGCGTGCCGCACCCGGTCGGGAAACTGCAGCGTCCAGCCCAGGGCCTGCATGCCGCCCAGGCTGCCGCCCATCACCGCGGCCAGGGTTTGGATGCCTAGCTGGTCGAGCAGCCGGGCCTGGGCGTTGACCCAGTCTTCCACGGTGACCACCGGAAAGTCGGCACCGTAGACCTGGCCGGTGTCGGGGTGGATATGCATCGGCCCGGTGGAGCCCAAGCAGGAGCCCAGGTTGTTCACGCCGATGACGAAGAAACGGTTGGTGTCCAGCGGCTTGCCGGGGCCGACCATGTTGTCCCACCAGCCGGCTGATTTGGGCTGGCCTTCGTAGGTGCCCGCCACGTGGTGCGAGGCGTTCAGCGCGTGGCAGACCAGCACGGCGTTGGACTTGTCGGCGTTCAGCGTGCCGTAGGTCTCATAGGCCAGGTCGTAGGCGCGGATGGACCCACCGCTTTGCAGGGGCAGCGGGTCGGCGAAGTGGTGGTATTGCGGTGTGGCGATCAAGGGCTTACCCACGCCCTAAACTGGCTTTGTGTCGATGAAGCTTTGGCGCTGCATGAGTTTGTCTTGCAGCTTGGCCAGGTTGGGGTGGCGGCTGCGCCAGGGCAGATCGGGGAAACGAAAATCCAGCCAGCCCAAAGCGCAGCCCACCGAAATGTCCGACAGGCTGAGGTGGATGCCGCTGCAATACGGTTTTTCGGCCAGGCCCCGGGCCATGGCTTTCAGGCTGGCATCGACCTTGCCCATTTGGCGGTCGATCCAGGCCTGGCTGCGCTGCTCGGCGCTGCGCTCCACCCACACCGATTCCATGCGCGCCAGAATGCCCGCGTCGGACACGCCATCGGCCAGGGCTTCCCAGGTTTTGACCTCGACCCGCTCGCGGCTTTGCGAGGGGATGAGCTTGCCCACCGGCGACAAGGTGTCCAGGTACTCCACGATCACCCGCGAATCAAAAATCGCCTCGCCCGCTTCCATCACCAGGCAGGGCACTTTGCCCAGCGGATTGGACTCGGCGATCACGGTGCCAGGTGCCCACACGTCGTCCAGCACAAACTGGTAGTCGAGCTTTTTCTCGGCCATCACTACGCGCACTTTGCGCACGTAGGGGCTGGTTAGCGATCCGATAAGTTTCATGGGCACGGTGGTTCTGGGGCAAGCATCTGGGATGCGGCCATTCTAGCGATTCACCCCCACCCACCACCCCCGGTTTGCCCAGGGTGGCGCGCATCCTACAATTCGCAACATGAATCTCTCTACGATCTCGGCCCTGTCGCCACTGGACGGCCGCTACGCCGCCAAACTCGCCCCCCTGCGCCCTTTGATGAGCGAACTGGGCTATATGCAACGCCGCGTCCAGGTCGAAGTGGCCTGGTTCATCGCCCTGAGCGATGCCGGTTTTGCCGAATTCAAACCGCTCACGCCCGGCGCACGCACCTATTTGGTCAACCTGGTCACCAAGTTCAGCGAAGCCGACGGCAAGGCCATCAAAGACATTGAAAAAGTCACCAACCACGACGTGAAAGCCGTCGAATACTGGATCAAGTCCAAGTTCGAAGCCCGCCCCGAGCTGGAGCACGCCAGCGAATTTGTGCACTTTGCCTGCACCCGCGAAGACATCAACAACACCAGCCACGCGCTGCAGCTCAAGGGCGCACGCAACCAGGTCATCCTGCCCGGGCTGGACGCCCTGATCACCAAGCTGCGCGAAATGGCCCACGCCTTTGCCGACGTGCCCATGCTCAGCCGCACCCACGGCCAGACCGCCAGCCCCACCACCGTGGGCAAGGAAGTGGCTAACGTGCTGGTGCGCCTGAACGCCGCCCGCGACAAAATAGCCGCCATCCCGCTGATGGCCAAGATGAACGGCGCTGTGGGCAACTACAACGCCCACCTGTCCGCCTGGCCCGACTTCGACTGGGAGGCCTTCAGCCGCAAAGTCATCGAAACCCCCGAGCACGGCCCCGACACCGGCATCAACCCCTGGGGCTTGGGCCTGACCTTCCAGCCCTACAGCATCCAGATCGAGCCGCATGACTACATGGCCGAGCTGTTCGATGCGATTGCCCGCACCAACACCATCCTCATCGACTGGTCGCGCGACGTGTGGGGCTACGTGAGCCTGGGCTACTTCAAGCAGCGCCTGAAAGACGGCGAAATCGGCTCCAGCACCATGCCGCACAAGGTCAACCCCATCGACTTTGAAAACGCCGAAGGCAACCTCGGCCTGGCCAACGCCTTGCTGCGCCACCTGAGCGAAAAACTGCCCATCAGCCGCTGGCAGCGCGACCTGACCGATTCCACCGTGCTGCGCAACATGGGCGTGGCCGTGGGTTACGCCGCGCTGGCCTACCAGTCGCTGCTGACCGGGCTGAACAAGCTCGAACTCAACGAAGAAGCTCTGGCCGCCGACCTCGATAGTTCGTGGGAAGTGCTGGCCGAGCCCATCCAGACCGTGATGCGCCGTTACGGCGTGCAAGGCGCGTACGAAAAGCTCAAGGAAGTCACCCGGGGCAAAACCGTCACCGCCGAAGCGCTGCACAGCCTGATCAGCGACCTGGAGATCCCCGAAGCCGACAAGCAGCGCCTGCTGGCCATGACCCCCGGCAGCTACACCGGCATCGCTGCCGAGCTGGCCCGTCGCGCCTGATCTTTAACAAAATAGGCTGCTACCGCCCATTTCAAGGGCGTGAGTAGCTATAAAAACAATAGTATCCAGGCATGGCCCTCAAATCCACGATCTTCAAGGCCAACCTGCAAATTGCAGACATTGACCACGGCTACTACGCCGACCACGCCCTGACCTTGGCGCGCCACCCCAGCGAGACCGACGAACGCATGATGGTGCGCCTGGTCGCTCTGGCGCTGAACGCCTACAAACTGCAAAGCGAGCTGGGCGGCGACGGCGTGCTGGCTTTTGGCGCGGGCCTGAGCAACCCCGACGACCCCGACCTCAGCCTGCGCGACTACACCGGCCGCACCCGGCTGTGGGTGGAAGTGGGCCAGCCCGAAGACAAGCCGCTGATCAAAGCCTGCGGCAAGGCCGACCAGGTGCTGCTGTACCCGTTCAGCTCGTCCGCCGACGTGTGGTGGCGCACCATGGAAGCCAAGCTGGCCCGCCCGCAAAACCTGCAGGTCTGGCGCGTGCCCACCGACGCGTCCCAGGCCCTGGCCGCCCTGGCCGAGCGCAGCATGCAGCTGCAGGCCACGGTGCAAGAAGGCAACCTCACCTTGGGCAGCGAAAAAGGCAGCGTCGATGTGGAATGCGTGCGTTGGAAGTGAATATTGAGTGCCTTTTAGGCCTCTAGCGCTTATTCCGTAAGCACAAGCAGCTACTTAATCAATAGCAGGCATGCGCCCTTCGGCGGCGCGCTCGGCGTAGCGGTTAAAGCGCCAGGAATTGCCTTCCAGCGTGATGCGCCGCCAGGTGGCGCGCTTGTCGGCAGGCCCCATGGCGGGCCAGTGCTGCACCTCTTCAAACGTGCGGCCACAGCCCTTGCAGATGGCATCGCCCTGGAAGGTGGAGCAGATGGCGATGCAGGGCGTGTCGGGCGTTGTCTCGTACCAGACCAGCCAGGCTGCACGTGCTTTTTCGGGCATGGACACATCGTCCACCGTGTCCTCGTGGTGGTAGACCATCAGCGCGTACACCTCGGCCAGGGCGCGCAATTCGGCGCACAGGGTGAAGCCGTCGGGCGAGGGTTTTTGGGTGCGCCAGTAGTTGATGGCGGCTTCGATGTCGGTGATGTGGAGTCCGGCCATGGGGAGGTCAGGTGTTGCGTAAATCGTGAATGGCCTGCGAAACAGCCTGCAAAGGGAGGGTGATTGTGCTCTAATCGCCGCTCCGAAGGGGAGTAGCTCCCGACCGCTGCCGCAGCGGATATTTGTTAGCCGTCAATACGTTGCCCATTGCACCTGCGATGCGGTTTCCGGCTAGCAAGGCATTGCCAAAATGCCGAGCAAGACCTTCGATTTCCACCTGCAAAGGTGGGCATCGAAGCGTGCTTGCTGGCCCCAAAGACCACCCAAACACCTGCATCGCCATGCCTGCCTTTGCTGTTTTTTAACTGCAATGGAGTGTTTTTATGGAATTTCTATCTGCCCCCTGGTGGTCGGCCCTGCTGGCGATTATTTTGATTGACCTGGTCCTGGCGGGCGACAACGCCATCGTCATCGCCCTGGCGGCGCGCAATCTGCCGCCGCATCTGCAAAAAAAGGCCGTGATGTGGGGCACTGTGGGTGCCATCGCCGTGCGTTCGGTCATGACGGTGGGCGTGGTCTGGCTGCTGAAGATCCCCGGCCTGATGCTGGTGGGCGGCCTGGGCCTGCTGTGGATTGCCTACAAGCTGCTGGCCGACCAGGGCAATGACGATGGGCACGACGGCCCGGTGGTCAGCACCTTTTGGGGCGCGATGAAAACCATTTTGGTGGCCGACGCGCTGATGGGTGTGGACAACGTGCTGGGCGTGGCCGGTGCCGCGCACGGCTCGTTCGACCTGGTCATCATCGGCCTGCTGGTGAGCGTGCCCATCGTGGTGCTGGGCAGCACGGTGGTGCTGAAGTTGGTGGAGCGCTTCCCGGCCATCATCCAGATCGGCTCTGCGGTGCTGGCGTTTACCGCTGCCAAGATGATCGTGGGCGAGCCGGTGCTGGCCAGCGTGTTTGGCCCCGATGCCCCCTGGAGCACCGCTGCCCACTGGGGTCTGTATGCCGTGGCCGTGGCCGGTGTGCTGGCAACCGGTAGCTGGGCTGCACGCCGCAAGGTGGCCGTAGCCTGATACTTGGCTGAGGGCGGGGCGGGGGGTAGCGTAATGGCGCTATCCTTGCCCGCATGAAACTACTCTTCAAATGGCTGCTCAGCGCAGCCGCATTGCTCTTGGTGGCCCATTTGTACAGCGGGGTGCAGGTGCAAAGCTTTACCACCGCACTCATCGCCGCCCTGGTGATTGGCCTGCTCAATACGCTGCTGCGGCCGGTGCTGGTGGTGCTGACGCTGCCGGTCACCGTGCTCACGCTGGGGCTGTTTTTGTTTGTGGTGAATGCGCTGATGTTCTGGTCGGCCTCGGGCCTGCTGGCGGGTTTCCACGTGACCGGGTTTGCCGCGGCCTTGATCGGCTCGCTGCTGTACTCGGCGGCCGGTATCGTGATTGACGCTGTGCTTTAGGTTTTTTTAATTTTTAGCTTTGTCCAGGGTCTGCTCTTTGAGCAGGGCCTGGATTTGCCGCGTGCGGGTGTCGATGATGGAGGCTTCAATGTCGTCCACCGGCCCACTGCCGGGGGGCGGCTTGCGGGCAAAGTCTTGCGCGGCGCGGAAACGGTCCATGGCCCCGGCGTAGTCCAGCCGGGCCACCTGGGCCTCGGCCTCGGCGCGGATGGCCCGCAGCGTCTGCCCCTGGGCGGTGTAGGCGCTGGCCAATAGCTGCCAGGCCGTGCCGTCGCGCGGGTGCAGCGCCACCCAGGGCTGCAGCCGGGCGGTGGCGTCTGCGGCCTGGCCCATACGGATACGCACCTGCGAGCCCAGCACCAGCTCGGGCCGCCCGGGGGCAGCTAGCTCCAGCAAGGCGGCGGTGGCGGGCAGATTGCCTGCGCCCCATTCGATTTCAGCAGCCAGCAGGCGGCTGGTGCGTGCGGGCGCGGGGTCGCTGCCGGCCAGGGCCTGCAGCCGCGCCACCAGGCTGCGGGCCGTCACGAAGTCGCGCTGCTGCAGGGCGGCCAGGGCAGCGGCGTACAGCACCCCGGCGCTGCGCACGTCCAGCGCCGGGCCGGTGGGCTGCATCGCCCGGGCTTCGGCGACCCAGGCGCGCAGCATGTCCACGCCGGGGTTGCCCAGCACGCGGGCACGGGCGGCCATCATGGCGTGCAACAGATTGGGTGGGGCGGGCGCGGGGCGCGCGTCCAGAGCCTGGCGCGATTGCATGTCGGCAATCCGTTCGGTGGTGAGCGGGTGGGTGCGCAGGTAGGGCAGCGAGCCGTTGTCGCCGATACGCGAGGCCTGCTGCAGTTTTTCGAACATGCCTACAAAGCCGATCGGGTCATAGCCCGCCTGGGTCATCACACCGTAGCCGATGCGGTCGGCTTCGCGCTCCATGTCGCGCGAGAAGTTGAGCTGGTTTTGTGCCGCCGCCGCCTGCCCGCCAATCACCATGGCGTTGGCCGCGTCCGGGCTTTTGCTGGCGGCCAGCACGCCCAGAATCATGGCGCCGATCATCAACGGCGTGGCTTTGCTCTGGGCATCCATCATGCGCGAGATATGCCGCTGGGTGACGTGGCTGAGCTCGTGGCCCAGCACCGAGGCCAGCTCGTCCGGGCTGGTGACCGCGCCTACCAGGCCCAGGTGCAGGCCCAGGTAGCCGCCGGGCAGGGCGAAGGCGTTGATGGTGCGGTCGGCGCCCATCAGCACCTCCCAGGCGAAGCGCTGGTCGAGCTCGTCGGTGAGCTCGCCGCGCTGGCGGGCGGCGGTGAGCAGCGGTTGCCAGATGCCTTGCACGTATTCGACCAGCACCGGGTCGTCCAGGTAGTCGGGGTCGCGGTAGATCTCGCGGGCAATGCGTTCGCCCAGGCGGCGCTCGGCGCTGGTGGTCATGCTGCTGCCGTCGCCCAGTTGGGGCAGCTGCGACGGTTGCGCAGTGGCGGGGATGCCGGTGCTGAATGCTATTAAAAGTAGAGCTGCTCTCGCCGATGCCATAAGCGATAGGCCCTGATTTTTCATAAATTTTTGCTGCAATTGGGTTCCCATGGCTTGGCGCTGT
The DNA here is from genome assembly GCA_963512645.1 of uncultured Albidiferax sp. Classification (GTDB taxonomy): domain Bacteria; phylum Pseudomonadota; class Gammaproteobacteria; order Burkholderiales; family Burkholderiaceae_C; genus Rhodoferax_B. The sequence goes on from CAUPNM010000016.1 coordinate 26,029, forward strand.
GGAGAAAAGGGTGTCCGTATGATGCGGCTCCACCCTAACTTTCATGGACTCGGGTGCAGAGCACCCCGAGCCATGAAAGTGTTAAACGTTAAACGTTCTGTAAAGAGAGCTGTGAACCGCATGTCCACCCTGACCCATTTTGACGCACACGGCCAAGCCCACATGGTCGATGTGGCCGCCAAGGCCCATACCCACCGCACCGCCATCGCCACCGGCCGCATCGAGATGCTGCCCGCCACCCTGGCGCTGATCGAAAACGGCACCGCCAAAAAAGGCGATGTGCTGGGCATTGCGCGCATTGCCGGTATCCAGGCCGCCAAGAAAACCAGCGACCTGGTGCCTCTGTGCCATCCGCTGGCCTTGACCCGGGTGGCGCTGGACTTTGCCACCCAGGCCGAGCCTGCAGCCGTGGTGTGCACCGCTACCGTAGAAACCGTAGGCCCCACCGGCGTGGAGATGGAGGCCCTGTGTGCCGTGCAAATCGCCCTGCTGACGGTCTACGACATGTGCAAGGCGGTAGACCGGGGCATGGCCATCACCGGCGTGCAGGTGGTGGAAAAGCACGGCGGCAAGTCGGGCAGTTTTGTGGCGCAGGCACCATCCCGGTAGCCGCGTTGGGCGGCCCACTGTCTGGTATTCTGTTACAACTTTCTACCGCCAGAGGCTCCCCGTGAAGCACGTCAACCGGCAAGAACTGATCGCCAGGCTCAGCGCCATTTTTGATCTGGACAACCCGTCTGCGCCTGTGGGTGAAGAGGCCCGACAGCAGGCGATTGCCGAGGCCATCGACAACGCCACCCACCACGCCACCGACAGCGAGACCCGCCGGGTGACGATTTTGCTGTCCGACCTGCGCGGCTTTACCGCGATTGCCGAAAAGTTTTCGGCCATGGACATGGTGGCCGCGCTGAACCGCTACTTGTCGCGCATGACCGAAATCATCCTGCGTTACGGCGGCAGCATCGACAAGTTCATGGGCGACGCGATCATGGTGCTGTTTGGCGCGCCCCAGGCCCTGCCCAACAGTATCGAGGCCGCGCTGGCCTGCGCCATCGAGATGCAGCTGGCCATGGACGAGATCAATGCCGAAAACAAGCTGCACGGCATGGCGGCGCTGTACATGGGTATCGGCATCAACACCGGCGACGTGGTGGTGGGCCACCTGGGCTCGCGGCTGCACAGCGAGTACACGGTGATCGGCGACCAGGTGAACCTGGCATCAAGGGTCGAGGCGCACAGCCTGCGCGGGCAGATTCTGCTCAGCGAGAGCACCTACCAGCAGGCCCGGGACTTCATCGACATTGGCGACATCAACGAGGTGCAGGTCAAGGGCAAAAAGGGCTGCGTGCGCATGGTCGAGTTGCTGGCCCTGCGCGGCAGCCACCCGCTGATCGCGCCCAAACGCGAGGTGCGCAACAGCCCCCGGGTCGAGGTGGACATGCCGCTGGTGTTCCAGGTATTGCAGGGCAAATCCGTACTGCCCGAGGAGCATGTGGGCCGGATTGTGGACATGAGCTATGGCGGCATGTTTGTCGTCAGCCCGGTGGCGCTGGCCCCGTTTGACGACATCAAGATCACCCTGTCGTTGTCACTGATGGGTCGCGAACTCACCGAAATCTACGCCAAGGTGCTGCGCGTGACCGAGGTGCAGGGCGCGTACAAATGCCCGGTAGAGTTCACCTCCATCGAAACCAAGGCGGCGCAGACCATCAAGGAGTTTGTCGACGGCATTGTGGAGTTCAACCAGCACTGACGGCTACGGCATTCTTTCCACGCCCGGCTGGACCCGGCGATGGGCTGCCACCCACTCGGCAAAGTCCTCGGGAAACGCCGCTTTGAAGCGCTGCATGTGGAACACCGCCTCGTCGTCCCGCCCCAGCAGTATCGCGCTGTCGATCACCCGCTCGACCACCCGGTGTTCAGGCGAAAAATGCAGCAACTCCAGCGCCAAATGGTATTGCGCCAGCGCGTTAGCCTGGGTCAGCGGTGTGGTGCTGAGCACGGCAAACTGCACCTGGTTCTGGAACAAAAATGTGCCACGCGCTTTGGCCAGCGGTTCGTCGCGGTAGGCTGGGTCGCGCGCCTCGGGCGGCATGTAGATCTGGCTGGCGCGCCGGTAGTCCCAGGCCGTGTAGATACATGTTGCTATTAAAAAAGTAGCTGCTACCGCCCATGGAATAAGCACGGAAGCCTTATTTTTTATATAAACCGGGTGGGGAGATCGCCACAGCAGAATCACGCACAGGCCCACCGCGATCTGGAACGGGCCGTACCACAGCGGGTATTCCAGCAGGCTGTGCAAGCCCAGCACCGCCAGCACCGTCCAGGCCATGCGCCGGGTGGCATCCGTCTCGGCCCAGGGTTGGGCGCGCAGCACCCACCACGCCAGCAGGCCGCACACCGCCACCGCCACCGGCACCCCCAACTCCACCGCCAGGTGCAGCGGCAGGTTGTGCGCGTTGTCCAGAATGTCGCAAAACCGGGGGCCGCTGTACAGGTGGATGTAGTGCGCGTAGTCCAGCTCGCCCCAGCCCCAGCCCAGCCAGGGGTGTTGGGCCACCAGGGTCAGCACGTTGTGCCACAGCGTCAGGCGGCTGGAGCACAGCGCATCGCCCTCGCGCAGCCGCGCCCAGGCCCCTGTGTCCAGCCCCACCAGGATTGGCAGCAGCAACTGGCCCAGCCCGTAGGCCAGCACAAAGCCCAGCAGCACCCGCCGCACCGCCGCGTCGCGCCATCCACCCCAAATGGCCGCCAGCACCACCACCAGGCCCGTCTGTACCAGGCCCGTGCGGGACGACGACACGGCATTGCCGATGCCCAACACCACAGCCAAGACCAGGACCAGATTCCGCTGGAACATCGCAGGCCGCCCCTGCACCGCCCACCACAGCAAGGCGGCCAAAGCGATGTGGACCAGGCTGGCAAACTGGTTGCGTTGGCGCAAATTGGCAAACGCCTCACCCAGCGCCGTGGTGTTGACCCACGGTGCCAGCGCCGGGCTCAGCCCGAAATACTGGATGAGCCCCATCGTGCAGCTCAAAGCCCCCGCCAACAGCCAGCCGCTGGCGGCCACACCGGCCCAGCCCGAAGCCCCTTGCCGGTTCGGCTGCCACACCGCCTGCACCCCCATGAGCCCCGCTACCGACGCAAGCGCCACCAGCCAAGGCACCAGCGCCGACATCGGGCCAGGGGCGAAGGGGTTGAGCCAGGGGAGGGCGAGCAAAACAACTGCCGTTAAACCCCAAGCTTTTTCAGCTACCGCGTGCATCGATTGAGACTGCACCGCTCTACTCCTCGGGCCAAACGACGGCGGATAAGTCGGACTCAGTGCGTGATTGCTCCATCCAGACGCTGCGCAACTGCTTGTACTGGTTTATTGACATCGTTTGGCGAATTTTGAGTACCCATCTTTCAGCTTCTTCTGGTTGTTGGTGTAGTGCCAGTATTTTCACCATGTTGAATAAATTGATTGGTGTGGGGAACGTGACGGTTACCCGGCGCCTATTTTCGATATCGTTCTGGCTGGCCAAGCCATCGACAGGTTCACGTAGGAGATGGATGAATGCTGCAAGCTGGTTCAACACCAATACTTTGGGTGGCGGATCTGGAGGAGGTGATCCTATACGTGCTACCTCCAAACGGAAATTTCTATAACTGGTTTCTATACGCAAATAATCTCTTGCAATCACCAATGCTAAAGATGTTGAAAATAGCCAGATGCTATAGTATATCCAGCGGGTTGACGAGAATACATGGCCTATGCTCAGTCGATAATTTAGGCATCCAATCAAAACGCCAGTCGGTAATAGGAAATATGCATGGTGTAAGGGAAATTCAAGCATGGCGTGAATTCCCATTACCCCCAAAATCAGCATGATCACTGCATTTTCGGCATTTTTTACCCGCCGAATCGCAATAAGGACCCAGGCGATGACGGATAGGCTGATTAATCCGCCCAAGGGAATACCAAACCATAAAAAGAAATCAAGAAATAGATTGTGTGAATAAATGAAAAATCCACTTAGATTCGGGTGTCTTTCTGCAACGCCTAGTTGGGCGACATCCAGTTGGTTCAGGCCATAGCCCCACCAAGGTTGTTGCATGAGGGCATCCAGACCCATGCGGTACGCTGCAATGCGCAAATGGCCCGATGTGGCATCCATTCCACGGTTTTGCATGCCGGGGCTGAAAAAATCTGACAAAAATGGCAGACCCACTACGCAAGCAATGAAATAAAAAATGAGTGTCGATACGACCCAGGGGGTCTGTCTGGATGGCCATAAACCGCGCCAAATCCAGGCGGTTGCAGCGATCAAGGCCAATCCGAGCCATGCGGTGCGCGACTGGGTCAGGGCGATTCCAAAAAGTAAATAGAGAAACAGCATCACCGCCACGGGTGCGCTGATTTTTTTGCGTAGATACCCCCATGCACCGGCCAATATTCCCCAGAGTATCAAAGTTGCCAGTTGGTTGGGTTGGTTCAGATTTGCGCTTGGCCGTCCTACAGCCAGACTAGCTGTCCACATCTCCAAACCATCTAACCCAAAAAATTGATATAGCTGTAAACCAACGGAGATAATGGATGCCACACAAAATGATGCGAGTAGCGCATCTGTTGCCTGCCCTTTATGAATCGATTCCCAACGCGCTCCCAATATCAGAGTCAGCAAGAGTCCCAATAGATAGACAGTGCTCATCCAGGCTTCGCCTGAAAATATAATCAGCCCTGTGCCATGTTGAATGAATGGTATGGGAACCAGGGCGGCCACCGCGATCGGCATGAGATGCCATTGAATCTTGCTTGGTTCGCGCAAAAAAATAACCGCAGCCGCTATCCCCATCATTACAGCCATCCAGATGTCGGAGTGGAAAGTTGCCCAGGGATGGTAATGATTTGGTAATAACCACGTTGCCGCGATTGCGAAACTCCACATGCTAGTCCAAAGCACAGAGGATGGATATTGGGAGATATTAATTCGATTAATTGGCATTGCAGACATGTGTTGGGTGCAAACTAACTCAAAAAAAAAGCCCCCAAAAGGGAGCTTTTTTGAGCGCCTAAGACGCAACAGATATTAAGACTGGCAGCTTGCTGGACGATATTTTGCCAAGATACTGCCGCCGCATACCCAAGTAACCTGTCCATTAGTCTGGGCGGTGCCTGTCAAAACAATCGTGCCGCCGGAGATTTTGGACTCTTTGGCGTTAGCTGTAGCCGTTATCACGCCGGTCGATGTTGCGCTGGATGCGTAAGCCACTCTTGAAACATAGGTCGAAGATTGCGACTCAACGGTCAGTCTTGCTGTAGGTGGCATACCATTGTTCACCTGTGCGTATTCAGACACGGTTGTACGTGCCGACGATGCCGCCAAAATCACTTCCGTCACCTTCGCGCGCACGGTGTAGTCCTGGTACGCAGGCAAGGCCACAGCGGCCAAGATACCGATGATCGCTACGACGATCATCAATTCGATCAGGGTAAAGCCCTTTTGCAGTGAACGTTTCATTTTCATGGAGTACTCCTAGTGTGAACGGTTAAGACGGGGTGGTAACGCAGATTGCGTGCCAGAGCGCTTTGCGGCAGATGCCCGTGACATTTTCCTCAAATCGGGTGTTCTGGTAACAATTTCTTGCATTCTCGTGGGCAGAGGAGCGCATTTTTGTCACCTCATTTGCTGCGATATGGATACAAATGACTTTTTTGTCACTTTTGCGTCTTGTCGCTGCGGCATCTCACACCTCAAATGCCTGTCCGGCTTTCAACCACCGGATGTCGTGCGGCACATGCCGCCCAGCGGGCACTGCGCCGTCAAATTCGGCGATCTCGTCCATGATCAGCTCTGTCTCGAAGGGTTTGGTGTGGGTAATGAAGATGGGGAATTGCTTTTGGGGCCCGATGCCCTCCAGTTCTTCGGCCAGCGCCACGGGCGACAGGTGCAGGCTGCGTCGGGCCAGATCTTTTTCGCGGTTGCTGAAGGCGGTCTCGATCACCAACATGGCCACGTCGAGTTGCTCCAGCCGCTGCCAAAACGCGGGGTTGCGTTCGGTATCCCCGGTAAACACCCAGCAAGGCCCTCCGGCCGAAACGGCGTAGCCCACGGCGGGCACGGTGTGCACCGCGGGCAAGGCTTCGATGGTTTTGCCGGTGATCAAGGTGGTTTCACCGACGGTGATGGCATGGAAGCTGATGAACGGCGCGGCAACGGTGGGGATCACGCTGAAGTCGGGCCAGATCACGTTGTTGAAAATATGTGCTTTCAGGGCGGCGATGGTGCCGGCCAGTGCGTAGATCTTCAGGGGGGCGGTGCGTTGGGAGGCGACGGCATCGACCATCAGCGGCAGCGCGGCGACGTGGTCCAGATGCGAATGGGTCAAAAAGACGTGGTTGATGGCGCACATCTCGTCCAGGGTGAGGTCGCCAACACCCGTGCCCGCATCGATCAGTACATCGGCATCCACCAGGAACGACGTGGTTTTACAGTCTTTAGCGATGGCACCAGAGCATCCCAGCACGCGGACTTTCATGACGACACCCTTTATTTGGTTTCAAAATTGGTAGCACCATCCCATGCGGGGTCTGGCGGTAACACGCGCATGGAGGCGACCCGTTCAGCATAGAGGCGATAGAGGTATTTTGTCGCATCCATGTCTTGTAATTTCACTATTTGCTGTTCACAGACCAGCCAATTTTGCGCGCGGTAGTGGCCCAGGAAGCGGTCCCACAGCTGGAGTTCGTCTGCCAGTGAAGGACTGGAGGAATCTGTTGCTGCCAACGGTGTGTAAATGGCTACGGATTGTTCTTTGCCTTTGACGCGGACTTTGTCGAGTTCTTGCCACACGCATTGGGGTGCCAGCGCGCGGGTGGATGCGCTGACGACGATGGCCACGCCGTAGATTTTGCTCAAGCCCTCCAGCCGAGCACCAAGATTGACCGCATCACCGATTACGGTGTAGCTGCGCCGGATGTTGGAGCCCATGTCGCCAACACACATGCTGCCCGTGTTAAGGCCAATGCCGATGCTGATTTCGGGAATATCGCAACTGCGGTGTTCTTGGTTCAATTGCTCCACGGCTTTCACCATGTCCAGTGCGGCCTGGACCGACAGGTGGGCGTGGTCGGCGGTGGCAACAGGCGCCCCCCAGAAGGCCATCACGCAGTCACCCATGTACTTGTCGATAGTGCCCCGGTGCTTGCGGATTTGTGCGGTGAGTTGGCTGAAAACGCCGTTTAAAACCGCCTGTAACTGCAGCGGCTCCATGTTTTCGGACATCTGTGTGAAGCCCCGGATGTCGCAGAACATCACGGTCAGCTCCTGGTTGCTGGCGCGCATGGTGTAGCTGTCGGGGTGCTTGAGCATTTCGTCTACCAGCTCTGGTGGTACGTAGGTGCCAAACAGATGGGCAAGTTCGCGTTTGGACCGGCTTTCGACAAAATAGCCATACGCCATGTTCAGCACCGACGCGGTCACCACCATCCACAACGCGGCGGCTAGCGGTAGGACTAGGCCGTGGCCGAGATACAGGGCTCCGTTCAAGCCCACCACCAGCGCCAAGACACCTACGCTGAGCGCCACCGCCCGTATGGCGGACAAGCGCGGCAGGGCCCAGGCCAGGGTCAGCCCGGCCAGTAGCAGTACCAGAATGTCGTAGCCCACTGCGTAATCGGGCTTGATGGCGATATTCCCATCCATCAGGCCGGACAACACGTTGGCGTGGATTTCTACACCAGGATAAGTTTCGCCCACCGGGGTGACGCGCAGATCCAGTAGACCCGGAACCGTAGTGCCCACCAGCACAATTTTGCCTAGCAAACTGCGGTCGGGCAGGCGTTTCGCCAGCACATCGGCTGCAGAAACGTAGCGGTAAGAGTTGCCCTGGCCATGCTGGGTGCCACCAACACCGCGAAACGGCACTAACACTGCTCCGCGTGCATCCATGGGGATAGCTTGTTGTCGATTGCCGTGTTGGAGTAGCAGGCTTTCGGGTTGGCCTGCCCCAAAGTTGTCGTGCGAGAAGCCTGGCGTTATGCGGGGCAGGCCTGTCAGTAGGCGAAACATACCCAAGGACAAGGATTCGTAATACCGCCCTTGGTGCTCTGCTAGCAGCGGCAAGGACCGGACCACGCCGTCTGCATCGGTAATGGCGTTAAAGAAACCTGCATGGGGAGCGGCGGCGGCAATCGTGTCGATGTTCGCGTTGTATCCGCTCCAGAAGGTCAGTCCCATGCGCCGATCCTGCAGCGTGGTTGCATCCACTACTGGAGCAGGCAGGACCCCCGAAGTGCGCCCATCACGGTCGCTGCTGAAGTAATAGCCCAGCACCACGGGCCGGTTGCGAAGCGATTGGGCGAAGGCGGCATCAAAGTCCAGGGTGCTGCGCAATTGCTGCACGGCTTCGGCAAAGCCGGGTTGGTCACGTAGTTGGCGGCGTGCCAATTGCTGCAACTGGGCCAGGCCCGAGCTTTCGTCGGCTTCTGCAAAAACCACATCAAAACCCAGCAGACGGATCTTCTGCTGTTCAAACAGGGTGTTGACCAACGCGGCCAGCTTGTTGCGACTCCAGGGCCAGCCTAGTTCTGTCAGGCTTTTTTCGTCCAGATCCACGATGACGATGCGTTCGTCCAGAGTCCGGGGCATCGTGGCCCGCAGGCGGGCGTCAAAAATGATGTTGTCCAGGTGCTGCAAGACACCAATCTGTACCGTCCCTATCGCATGTAATAAGGCAAAAATGACGGGGATGAGGGTGACGAGAACCCGGGGCCAGTGTTGCAATAGTGCACGCATCAGCCGCCCCACCCGCTGCGGCGCAGCCTGATCACGGCTGAATAAATTGCATCTGTGTACCAGCCAGTTGCAATACATCGCCATGTTTGAGGGCGACCGGCGTTGCGCCGATGGGGGTAGCGTTCAAGGTCGGTAGTTCTGCCCCTTCCACATGCCCTACCACGTACCCATGGGGGCGACGGGTGATGGCGGCGACTGCTACGCCTGGTTTGCCTAGCGTGGTAACCACTTTGGTCAGGGTGACTTCGCGTCCGGCGGCAGCACCGGTCAGTACCTTGATGGCCGCATGGCTCAAAGTGATAGTTTCCGTGCCCGCCAGGGGCATGGCGGACGAATGGTCGGTTGCACGTCGGTTCAGGTTGCCCGAGCCTGTATGTGGCGGGCCCAACATGCCGGGCCGGGCCATGGTGGTTTTCTCAAAGCCGGTTTCGGCCGCTTCGTTGATGAACTTGAGCTTGTACTTGCCGACTTCCACCAAATCGTTGTTCTGCAAAATTTGCTTGCGCGCAGCTTTGCCGTTGATGTAGGTGCCATTGGTACTGTTAAGGTCTTCCAGATGGACCTCGTGCCCAACCATCAACACCACTGCGTGCTCACCACTAACCGCCAAATTGTCGATAACGATATCGTTGTAAGGCCGCCGACCCAAAGTCGTTCTGTCTTTGGTTAGCTGCACTTCTTTGATGACCACACCGTCGATCGATACGATCAGTTTCGGCATGCTCGGCTCCTGTGACAGTTCATAGACTTGGCAATCGTAATAAGAGGGGCTAGTTACCCAGCAGCCGGGACATTAAACCCCGTTTGGGTATTCCCGCGACGGCGTGGGCTAGCAACACTGTAATGTTATCCCGTCCGCCGTGTGCATTGGCGATGCTGATGAGCTGACGGGCTTTTTGTTCAAGCGGTGCGTCGGTTTCCATGATACGGGCGATCGGCACATCGTCCACCATGTCGGACAGCCCATCAGAGCACATCAGATAAACGTCGCCTTCCTCGACAGTGTGCTCGTGTACTTCCAGCATTACGGCATCTTCGATACCCAGCGCCCGAGTGACCAGGTTCTTGTTCGTTGATACAGCAGCTTGCGCTGGAGTGATCAGTCCAGCGTCCAGCTGCTCTTGCAACAACGAATGGTCCTTGGTGATTTGAACCAGGGACTTGTCCCGAAAGCGGTAGCAGCGTGAATCGCCAATATGGCCCACCAACACACGGGAATCCTGGAACACGCCGACCACCAGGGTGGTCCCCATACCAATGTACTCATCGTGCGTATTGGCGGCAGTAAAAACGGCCAGGTTGGCGTTGTGCACGCAGATATCCATGGCGCGCCGTACTTCTTTGCCGTTGGCCTGTAGTCCTGCGTCCAGCAGCCAGCGACCTAATTCTGTCTGGATAAATGCTGTCGCCATGCTACTAGCAACTTCGCCAGCGTTGTAACCGCCCATGCCATCGGCCAACACGGCCACTCCACTGGGCGCATCAAAGGCCACCGCATCTTCATTATTTTCACGCAGTAAACCGGCATGGGTTTGCGTGCAGAACTCGTACATCATCTTTGAGCTGGCTAACTTCGTTGAGAACAGTGGCCGGAGGGGAAGGTTTGATCATAGTCTGCGCAGTGGTGTGAGGCCATTTACATGGCTCTGTCAACGCGATTGCACAGGCTCTAACCGTAACAGAGGGGTATACCCGCAACAAGAGACTTTTGCACACTCTGGAAGTGTTTTGTTACATTTTGAATGCAAAAATAGCCCCATTGAGGCTATTTTTGAAACACTCCCAGCAGCGATTTGTACTATGCGCTAGGCGTCGCCGATTTGCGTTGCATCCATTTGCCCAGGGCCAACACCAACAAGGCCCCGGCAATACCAAAGGCGTAGCTTGTATTTTTATCTGCGGGCATGTACGCCACCAGTCCGGGGTCGGAGTACGCCATGGTGCCGGCAATCCATCCCAGCAGCATGCCGCCCAACGTAATGATCATTGGGAAGCGGTCCATCAGCTTGAGAACGATCTGGCTGCCGCCAATGATGATGGGGATGCTGACCAGCAAACCAAAGATGACCAATGGCAACTGGTGTGTCTCGCCTGCGCCCTGCGCTGCACCGGCAATGGCGATCACGTTGTCAACGCTCATGACCAGATCGGCCACGATGACGGTCTTGACCGCGCTCCACAGTTTATCGCTGGCCTGGATGTTGTCGTGTCCGCCGTCGTCTTCGGGAGCCAGTAGCTTGACACCGATCCACACCAACAAAATGGCCCCGACCAGCTTGAGATAAGGCACTTGCAGCAGGGAGAGCGCGAATGCAATCAGTATCACCCGCAAAACAATGGCGCCCACGGTGCCCCACAGGATGCCTTGCTTGCGCTGCGCAGGGGGCAGTCCCCGGCAGGCCAGTGCAATTACCACGGCGTTATCGCCGCCCAGCAAGATGTCGATCATGATGATTTGCCCGACAGCGAGCCAGAAATGGGCGGTGAGGAATTCTTCCATGGTGGTCCTTAAGAAGTGAGCTAGCGCGCATGGCCGGTAAAACCCAGCATGCGGAATTGGGAAAGTTAATTCTTACCCAAAAAATACGGCCTGGCACTGTGGATAACCGCAATACCAAGCCGATGGGGAGAGTCTGACCTGGCACACCGCGTGGTGTCCCAGGCTTTGACGCTTAGACGTTTTACTTCAGCAAAGCCTTCAGCAGCTTGGCCATCTCAGAGGGATTACGCGTGACGGTGAAGCCACACTCTTCCATCACTGCCAGCTTGGCATCGGCCGTGTCGGCACCACCGGAGATCAGTGCACCGGCGTGGCCCATGCGCTTGCCGGGGGGCGCGGTCACGCCAGCGATGAAGCCGACGATGGGCTTTTTCATGTTCAGCTTGCACCAGCGGGCGGCTTCGGCTTCGTCTGGACCGCCGATTTCACCAATCATGATGACTGCGTCGGTATCAGGATCGTCGTTGAAGGCCTTCATCACGTCGATGTGCTTCAAGCCGTTGATCGGGTCGCCACCGATGCCGACGGCGCTGGACTGGCCCAGGCCGATTTCGGTCAGTTGTGCCACGGCTTCGTAGGTCAGCGTGCCGGAGCGCGAAACCACGCCAATCCGACCCTTGCGGTGGATGTGGCCGGGCATGATGCCGATCTTGATTTCTTCGGGCGTGATCAGGCCGGGGCAGTTGGGGCCCAGCAGCAGGGTCTTCTTGCCGCCAGCGGCTTCCTTGGCCTTCATGCGGTTGCGCAGTTCCAGCATATCCTTGACCGGGATGCCTTCGGTGATGCAGATGGCCAGGTCCAGGTCGGCTTCAACCGCTTCCCAGATAGCAGCAGCGGCACCGGCGGGCGGCACGTAGATCACGGACACAGTAGCGCCGGTATCGGCAGCCGCGTCTTTGACCGAGGCAAAAATTGGGATGCCGAAAATCGACTCGCCCGCCTTCTTGGGGTTCACGCCTGCGACGAAGCAGTTTTTACCGTTGGCGTATTCCTGGCACTTTTCGGTGTGGAACTGGCCGGTCTTGCCGGTAATACCTTGGGTGATGACCTTGGTGTCTTTGTTGATGTAGATGGACATAAAGGTTCCTTACGCAGCAGCTTTAACAGCAGCCACCACTTTTTCAGCCGCTTCGGCCATGGTGTCTGCACTGATGATGGGCAGGCCGGACTCGGCCAGCATCTTCTTGCCCAGGTCTTCGTTGGTGCCCTTCATGCGCACCACCAGTGGCACGGACAGGTTCACGGCCTTGCAGGCGGTGATCACGCCGGTGGCGATGGTGTCGCACTTCATGATGCCGCCGAAGATGTTGACCATGATGGCCTCGACCTTGGGGTTCTTCAGCATGATCTTGAAGGCTTCGGTGACCTTCTCGGGGGTGGCACCGCCGCCCACGTCCAGGAAGTTGGCCGGCTCAGCGCCGTACAGCTTGATGGTGTCCATGGTGGCCATGGCCAAACCGGCACCGTTGACCAGGCAGCCGATGTTGCCGTCCAGGTTGATGTAGGCCAGGTCGAACTTCGAGGCTTCGACTTCGGCTGCGTCCTCTTCGTCCAGATCGCGGTAGGCCACGATTTCGGGGTGGCGGAACAGGGCGTTCGGGTCAAAGTTGAACTTCGCGTCCAGTGCCTTGATGTTGCCGTTGCCCTCTAAGATCAGCGGGTTGATCTCGACCAGGGACGCATCGGTGTCCATGTAGATCTTGTACAGTTTTTGCAGCACGTCCACGGCCTGGGCGGTGGAGCCAGCAGGCACGCCAATCGCGTCGGCCAGCTTCTTGCCCAGCGCTTCGGTCATGCCCACAGCGGGATCGACGAAGTCGGTGGTGATCTTCTCAGGAGTGGAGTGCGCCACTTCTTCGATGTCCATGCCGCCTTCGCTGGACACGATGAAGGCCACCTTTTGGGTCGCGCGGTCGGTCACAGCGGAAACGTAATATTCTTTTTTGATGTCTGCGCCGTCTTCGATCAGCAGGCGACGGACCTTTTGGCCTTCGGGGCCGGTCTGGTGCGTGATCAGCTGCATGCCGAGGATCTCGGTGGCGAGTTGCTTGACTTCGTCGATCGAGCGGGCCAGCTTCACGCCGCCGCCCTTGCCGCGTCCACCTGCGTGGATCTGGGCCTTGACCACCCACACGGGGCCGCCGAGTTTTTGGGCGGCTTCCACCGCTTCTTGCACGGTGAATGCCGGAATGCCCTTGGGCACCGGGACACCAAAATTGCGCAAGATTTCCTTGCCTTGGTATTCGTGAATCTTCATGAGGGCTCTCTCAGGAATGGATGGATTTTTGCCCGTCTGTACAGGTAAAACTGCGCAAAAGGGCCCCGTTCTGTCAACCTGGGAATGTATCATGCTGCAGTGCAACGAACTGACCCGGCGCTGACGGCGCGGGCCTGCCTCTCCACCCACCTACTGCCCCTTTATGCCCAAAGTCTTTATCGACGGTGAAGCCGGAACCACCGGTTTGCAGATCCGTGAACGCCTGCAAACCATGCCGCAAATCGAGGTGGTCAGTATCGACCCCGCGCTGCGCAAAGACCCCGAAGCCAAGCGCGCGCTGATGGCCGGGGTGGATCTGGTTATCCTCTGCCTGCACGACGATGCCGCCATTGCATCGGTAGCCATGGTCGATAGCCTGCCCGGCAAAAAGCCCAAGATCATCGACGCATCCACCGCCCACCGTACCGCGCCGGGCTGGGTCTATGGTTTCCCCGAACTGGCCGCAGGCCAGCAACAAGCCGTGGCCCAAGCCGACCGCGTGGGCAACCCCGGCTGCTACGCCACCGGTGCCATCGCGCTGATCCGCCCCCTGGTGGATGCCGGTTTGATTGCCCCGGACAGCGCCCTGGCACTGCCTTCGGTCAGCGGCTATTCGGGCGGCGGGCGCAGCATGATGGAAGCCTATGAAAAGGGCGAGGCCCCGCTGTTTGAAACCTATGCACTGGGCCTGTCGCACAAGCACCTGCCCGAAATCATGCGCTACACCGGCCTGACCCGCAGGCCGATTTTTGTGCCCTCGGTGGGCAATTTTGCGCAAGGCATGCTGGTGCAACTGCCCCTGCATCTGGATTTGCTGCCCGGCAAGCCCAGCGCGCAAGACTTGCACGATGCCCTGGCGAAACACTACGCGGGCAGCGCCTGGGTTACGGTAGAAGCCCCCGGCGACAGCGGCAAGCTCGATGCCACGGCCCTGGTCAACACCAACAAGATGGAACTGCGCGTGTTCGGCAACGCCGAGCACCACCATGCTGTGCTCATCGCCCGCCTGGACAACCTGGGCAAGGGTGCCAGTGGTGCGGCCGTGCAGAACCTGGAATTGATGCTGGGCTTGAAATAGCAGAGTGCTATTTGTTTTATAGCTGCTTGCGCCCATGGAATAAGCGCTAGCGGCCTAAAACACTACATAACCGCACCCACCTGCCAGGGCACGAACTCGTTCTGGCCGTAGCCGTGTTGCTCGCTCTTGCTGTGCGTGCCCGAGGCGGTGGCCAGCATCAGCGCAAAAATGCGCTCGCCCATGGCCTGCACCGTGCTGCTGCCGTCGATGATCTCGCCGCAGTTGATGTCCATGTCTTCCTCCTGCTTTTTCCACAGCGCGGTGTTGGTCGCCAGCTTCAGCGACGGCGTGGGCGCGCAACCGTAGGCGCTGCCCCGGCCGGTGGTGAAGCAGATCAGGTTGGCCCCGCCCGCCACCTGGCCGGTGGCGCTGACCGGGTCGTAGCCGGGGGTGTCCATGAACACAAAGCCGTGCGCCGTCACCGGCTCGGCGTATTCGAACACGCCCTCCAGGTTGGTGGTGCCGCCCTTGGCCACCGCGCCCAGCGATTTCTCCAGGATGGTGGTCAGCCCACCGGCCTTGTTGCCGGGCGAGGGGTTGTTGTTCATCTCGCCGCCGTTGATCTGGGTGTAGTGCTCCCACCAGTGGATGCGTTCGATCAGCTTTTCGGCAATGTCGGGGGCCACGGCGCGGCGCGTCAGCAGGTGCTCGGCGCCATAGACCTCGGGCGTTTCGCTGAGGATGGCGGTGCCACCATGGGCCACCAGCAAATCCACCGCCGCGCCCAGGGCAGGGTTGGCGCTGATGCCCGAATAGCCGTCCGAGCCGCCGCACTGCAGGCCGATGGTGAGGTGCGAGGCGCTGCAGGGCTCGCGGGTGAAGGCGTTGGCGGGCGCCAGCATGCCGGTGACCAGGGCAATGCCTTTGTCCACCGACTGCCGGGTGCCGCCGGTGTCCTGGATGTTGAAGGTGCGCAGGGTATCTCCCTCGCGCAGGCTGCTGTGGGCCAGCCAGGCGCTGACTTGGTTGGCTTCGCAGCCCAGTCCCACGACTACCACCGCGCCGAAGTTGGCGTGGCGTGCATAACCCGCCAGGGTGCGCTCCAGCAACTGCAGGCCCAGGCCTTCGCCGTCCATGCCGCAGCCCGTGCCGTGGGTCAGGGCCACCACGCCGTCGATGTGGGGAAAGTCGGCCAGGGCCGCTGGATTGGTCTGGCGTGAAAAGTGTGCCGCAATCGCCCGCGCCACGGTGGCCGAGCAGTTGACGCTGCTCAGGATGCCGATGTAGTTGCGCGTGGCGACCCGGCCGTCCGCCCGGCGTATGCCCATGAAGGTGGCCTCTTTCCGGGGCGCGGCGGGTTTCACATCGGCACCAAAAGCGTAGTCGCGCGCAAAGTCGCCTTTGTCGGGCCCCATGTCCAGGTTGTGGGTGTGCACATGCTCGCCGGGGCCAATGGCGCGGCTGGCGAAGCCGATCACCTGGTTGTAGCGCCGCACCGGTGCGCCTGCGGCTATGGCGTGGGTGGCGATCTTGTGGCCGGGCGGCACCATGCCTTTGACGGCGATGCCCTCCACGGTGGCACCGCTGAGCAACTGGCTACGGGCGATGAGCACGTCGTCGGCGGGGTGGAGGCGGATGAAGGGGGCGGTGGTCATGGTGGGGTGTTCTGGTTAGGCTGGGTTGGCACTGTGCCAACTGGCGTTGAGGCGGTGGTGCGATTTGTCCATGTGGGCGTGCATGGCGGCGCGGGCAGCCACCGGGTCCTGGGCGCGGATGGCGGCCAGGATAGTTTGGTGCTCTTTTAAAGCGGTGCGCCAGGAGCGCGGGGTTTCAAAGTAGCCGCCCAGCCGGGTGAACAGCGGGCCGCGCCGCGCATCCCAGAAGCTGTGCACCGTCTCCACCAGCACCGCGTTGCCGCAGGCCTGCACGATGGCCGAGTGGAAGGCCCGGTCGCCCTCCAGCGGCGGCTGGCCCAGGGCGGCCTCTTCACGCATGGTCTGCAGGGCCTGGTCCATCGCGGCCAGGTGCTCCGGCTGGGCCAGGGTGGCGGCCAGTGCTGCCGTTTCGCCCTCCACCACGCGGCGGGCGCGGATCAGCTCCAGCGGCCCCCATTCGGCCGCGGCCACCGGTGTGCCTTTGCTGCCTTGGTTGCGCTCCAGCACGTACACGCCCGAGCCGGTACGTACCTCGACCCAGCCTTCCACCTCCAGCGCAATCAGCGCCTCGCGTACCGACGGGCGGCTCACGCCCAGTTGCACGGCCAGCTCGCGCTCGGCGGGCAGGCGGTGGCCCACGGCGTATTCGCCCGACAGCATGCCCGCGCGCAGTTGCTCGGCAATCTGGCGGTACAGGCGCTGGGGTTCCAGAGGTTGCAGGGGCATGGGGGGGGTAGGAATTTAAGGGTTAGCCTTGATTGGTAAAGTGGTAAGGCCAATTCATAATCCCACAGATTGTGCCAACGCCCATCGGGCAAAACCCCAGCTTTCATGGACTCGGGTGCATGCGCACCCCGAGCTATGCAAGTTGCTTCACGCTACTTCTTTGGAGCTATTGCATGCGACTTTCAGGAAAAACCGCGCTGGTCACCGCCGCCGGGCAAGGCATTGGCCAGGCGGCCGTGCTGGCCATGGCGGCCGAGGGCGCCCAGGTGTGGGCTACCGACGTGAATCCGGCGCTGCTGGCAAGCTATGAGGGCGTGGCCAACGTCACCGCGCTGCCGCTGGACGTGCGCGACCAGGCCGCCATCCAGGCGCTGGTCGCCAGCATGCCGCGCATCGACGTGCTGTTCAACTGCGCCGGCGTGGTGCACAACGGCACCGTGCTGGAGGTGCACAACAGTGAGCTGGAATTTGCTTTCTTGCTCAACGTGCAGGCGCAGATGTGGGCCATCCAGGCCGCGCTGCCACGCATGCTGGCCGAGGGCGCGGGCAGCATCATCAACATGGCCAGCGTGTGCAGCAGCATCAAGGGCTTGCCCAACCGCTGCGTCTACGGCACCACCAAAGCGGCGGTGATCGGGCTGACCAAAAGCGTGGCTGCCGATTTTGTGGCCCAGGGCATACGCTGCAACGCCATCGCCCCTGGTACGGTCGATACCCCGTCGCTGGCCGAGCGCATCAACGCCAACGCCGACCCGGTGGCGGCCCGCAAGGCCTTCATCGCCCGCCAACCCATGGGGCGGCTGGCGCAGGCGCATGAGATCGTGCCCATCGTGGTATTTTTGGCCAGCGACGAATCCATTTTTACCACCGGCCAGACGTACTCGGTGGACGGCGGCATGACGATTTAACCCCCAGCAAAGGACTTTATGAAACTCGTTCGTTACGGCAAGCCCGGCAAGGAAAAACCTGGCCTCATCGATGCCGAAGGCAAGCTGCGCGACCTGAGCAAAGAGCTCAAGGACATCGGCCCCGCCCAGCTCGGCGATGCCGCCCTGGCCAAGATCGCCAAACTCAACACCGCCAAGCTGCCGCTGGTCAAAGGCAAGCCGCGCATGGGCAGCCCAGTGGCCCATGTGGGCAAGTTCATCGCCATCGGCCTGAACTACGCCGACCACGCGGCCGAATCCGGCCTGCCCATCCCCCCCGAGCCGGTGGTGTTCATGAAAGCCACCAGCTGTATCCAGGGCCCGAACGACCCCATCATGCTGCCCAAGGGATCGAAAAAGACCGACTGGGAGGTCGAGCTGGGCGTGGTCATCGGCACCCAGGCACGCTACGTGTCGCAAAAAGACGCGCTCAACTTTGTGGCGGGCTACTGCACCATCAACGACATCAGCGAACGCGAATACCAGCTGGAGCGCGCCGGTACCTGGGACAAGGGCAAAGGCTGCGACACCTTCGGCCCGCTGGGCCCCTGGCTGGTGACGCGCGACGAAGTGCCCAATCCGCAAAAACTCGGCATGTGGCTGGACGTGAACGGCCAGCGCGTGCAGACCGGCAACACCAAGACCATGGTGTTTACCGTGGCCAAGATCGTCAGCTACGTCAGCCAGTTCATGACCCTGATGCCCGGCGACGTGATCACCACCGGCACCCCGCCCGGCGTGGGTATGGGCATGAAGCCGCCCAGGTTTCTGAAGAAGGGCGACACCATGGCCTTAGGCATCGACGGCCTGGGCGAGCAGCACCAGGAAGTGGTGGCTTTCAAACTCTGATAGAGGGTTTGATGCCTTTTAGGCCGCTTGTGCTTATGGAATAAGCGTGAGCAGCTATTAAAAACGTAGTGCTTACTCTGTGCACTACCCCAAAGACCGCCGCTTTGCTGCGGTCTTTTGCGTTGCGGGGCGCATGGTGGGGCCATGGGTTTTCCCTGTCGCACAGGCGCAAAAAATGCGGTCCCATCGGTGGACTTTTGAAATCAATTCTGGTTAAATTCGGCAAAATAGCACGATCGTTCGTATTTTTCACTTGACACCCATGGCCCTGACCGAACACCCCGCCAAAACAGCCCGCGATGCGACCCTGGATGGGCGCGCGCTGCTCAAGGGCCGCCAGACCAAGGCCTCGATCATTGAGGCGGCCTTGGGCTTGGCCAGCCACATCGGGCTCGAAGGCCTGAGCATCGGTGCGCTGGCCGAAGTCACGCAGATGAGCAAGTCCGGCGTGTTTGCCCATTTCGGCTCGCGCGAAGAGCTGCAAATCTCGGTCATCCGCGAGTACTACCGCCAGTTCGAAGCCGAGGTCTTCTACCCCGCCATGCAGGCCCGGCGCGGCCTGCCACGGCTGCAGGCGCTGTTTGGCAACTGGATGCAGCGCGTGGCCATCGAGCTGCAATCGGGCTGCATCTTCATCAGCGGCGCGGTCGAGTTCGATGACCGGCCCGGCCCGGTACGCGATGCGCTGGCCAACTCGGTACAGGCCTGGTTGGCCGCTTTTTGCCGCGCTGTGGTGCAGGCCAAAGAGGTCGGCGATCTGCGCGCCGATGCCGACGAGCGCCAAGTCGCCTTCGAGATACACGGTTTGATTTTGTCGTTGCACTATGAGCACCGATTTTTGAAAAACCCCGGCGCGGTAGACCGTGCCAACACCGGTTTTGCCCACCTCCTGGCGCGCTACGGACAGCCTGCCACCCACTGAAAACAGCCTCTCAAAAAATCCAAGGAGCCTCCATGCCTATCTATTCCCCCCCGCTGCGCGACATGCAATTTGTGATGCACGAAGTGCTCAAGGTCACCGACGACCTGAAGCTGATGCCGCAGCACGTGGACACCGATGCCGACACCATCAGCGCCATCCTGGAAGAGGGGGGCAAGTTCGCCGCCGAGGTGGCTTTTCCGCTGAACATCAGCGGCGATGCCGAGGGTTGCACGCTGGACAAGACCACCCACGAAGTTACCGCCCCCAAGGGCTTCAAAGCGGCGTATGAGCAGTACGTGCAAGGCGGCTGGGCGGCGCTGAGCTGCGACCCGGCCTACGGCGGCCAGGGCCTGCCCTTTGTGGTCAACCAGTGCTTCTACGAAATGCTGAACTCGGCCAACCAGGCCTGGACCATGTACCCCGGCCTGTCGCACGGCGCCTACGAGGCCCTGCACGCCCACGGCACCGACGCGCAAAAAGCCCTGTACCTGCCCAAGCTGACCAGCGGCGAATGGACCGGCAGCATGTGCCTGACCGAGCCGCATTGCGGCACCGACCTGGGCCTGCTGCGCACCAAGGCCGAACCTCTGGCCGACGGCAGCTACGCCATCACCGGCAACAAGATTTTCATCAGCGCCGGTGAACACGACATGGCCGCCAACATCGTCCACCTGGTGCTGGCCCGCCTGCCGGATGCGCCCGTGGGCAGCAAGGGCATCAGCCTGTTTGCGGTGCCCAAGTTCCATGCGGCTGCCGACGGCACGCTGGGCGAACGCAACGGCATCTACTGCGGTGGCATCGAGCACAAGATGGGCATCCACGGCAACTCCACCTGCCAGATGGTGCTGGAAGGCGCGATCGGCACCATGGTGGGCGAGCCCAACAAGGGCTTGGCGGCCATGTTTGTGATGATGAACGCCGCCCGCCTGGGCGTGGGCAACCAGTCGCTGGGCCTGACCGAAGTGGCCTACCAGAACGCCCTGGCCTACGCCAAGGACCGTATCCAGATGCGTTCGCTGTCGGGCACCAAGGCCAAGGACAAAGCCGCCGACCCCATCATCGTGCACCCCGACGTGCGCAAGATGCTGCTCACCGCCAAGGCCTACGCCGAAGGCGGCCGCGCGCTGGGCATCTTCTGCGGCGTGCTGCTGGACAAGGAGCACAGCCACCCCGACGAAAAAGTGCGCGCCGATGCCGCCGAGATGCTGGCCCTCTTGACCCCTATCGTCAAAGCCTTCATTACCGATAACGGCCACATCGCCACCAACGCCTGCATGCAGGTCTTCGGCGGCCACGGCTTCATCAAGGAATGGGGCATGGAGCAGTACGTGCGCGACAACCGCATCAACATGATCTACGAAGGCACCAACACCATCCAGAGCCTGGACCTGCTGGGCCGCAAGGTGCTGGGCAACAACGGCGCCACGCTGAAGAAGTTTGGCAAGCTGGTGGCCGCGCTGGTGGAAGAAGAAGGCGGGAACGAGAAGATGGGCGAGTTCATCACCCCCATCGCCATCCTGGGCGACCAAGTCACCAAGCTCACCACCGAGCTGGGTTTCAAGGGTTTCCAGAACGCCGACGAAGTGGGTGCAGCCGCCGTGGATTACCTGCGTGTGGCCGGCCACCTGGTGTTTGGTTACTTCTGGGCCCGCATGGCGCAAGTCGCATTGCGTGAAATCGCCGCTGGCAACAACGATCCTTTCTACCTGGCCAAGGTGCAGACCGCGCGCTTCTACTTCGCCAAGCTGTTCCCCGAGACCGCGACGCTGATGCGCACCGCGCGTTCGGGCAGCAAGGCGTTGATGGACACCGACGCGGCCCTGGCCTGAGTCTGCCCCCCCGCTGGCGGTTTTGCGATGCAATTGAAACACTAACTTACCGCCTGTAGGGGGTCCAGCGTGGTTACCCTCCTAGCTTTAACTGGAGATCCAAAATGAAGAAAATCGTAGCACTCACCGCCGGTCTGATCTGCGCAAGCGCGGTATTTGCCCAAATGACCCCCGAAGGCCTGTGGCGCAGCATCGACGACAAGTCGGGCCAGCCCAAGGCCGAGATCCGGATCACCGCCAACGGTGGCGCGCTGTCCGGCGTGGTCGAAAAGTCCTTGATGCCCAGCAGCGAAACGCTCTGCACCGCCTGCACGGACGACCGCAAGGACAAGCCCAAACTGGGCATGGAAATCATCCGTGGTGCCAAAAAGGTGGACGGTAAAGACGTGTGGGAAGGCGGCAAGATCCTCGACCCCGACAACGGCAAAAACTACACCTTGGCGCTGACGCCGCTGGAAGACGGCAAGAAGCTCCAGGTCCGCGGCTACATCGGCCCCTTCTACCGCACCCAAATCTGGCTGCGGGTCCAATAAAACGAAAGAAGTACATGTCCCGATTCCCGATCAAGAAAGTCGCCGTGCTGGGCGCAGGCGTGATGGGCGCGCAGATTGCTGCGCACCTGGTCAACGTCAAAGTGCAAGTGGTGCTGTTTGACCTGAAAGCCAAGGAGGGTCCGGCCAACGGCATTACCGCCAAAGCCATCGCCAACTTGAAAAAGCTCAAGCCCGCGCCGCTGGGCGTGGCCGACGACGCAGCCCTGATCCAGGAGGCTAACTACGATGACCACCTGGACCAGCTCAAAGACTGCGACTTGATCATCGAGGCCATCGCCGAGCGCATGGACTGGAAACTGGACCTGTACAAAAAGATCGCACCCTTTGTGGCCCCGCATGCGCTGGTGGCCTCCAACACCTCGGGCTTGTCGATCACCAAGCTCAGCGAGGCATTGCCCGAGGAAATCAAGCCGCGCTTTTGCGGCATCCACTTCTTTAACCCACCGCGCTACATGTACCTGGTGGAGTTGATCAACACCCCCACCACCCGGCCTGAGGCGCTGGACCAGCTCGAAGCCTTCGTCACCACCAGCCTGGGCAAGGGCGTGGTGCGGGCCAAAGACACGCCCAACTTCATCGCCAACCGCGTGGGTATCGCGGGCATGCTCGGCATCATCGGCGAGACCAGCAAGTTTGGCCTCACCTATGACGTGGTGGACGACCTGACCGGCAAGCGCCTGGGCCGCGCCAGCTCGGGCACCTTCCGCACCGCTGACGTGGTGGGACTGGACACGATGGCCCACGTGGTCAAGACGCTGCAAGACAACCTTAGCCTGGAAACCGACCCGTTCTACGGCAGCTACGGCACGCCGCCGGTGCTGGCGCAGTTGCTGGAAATGAAGAACCTGGGCCAAAAAACCAAGGCCGGTTTCTTCAAGAAAGTGGGCCGCGATGTGCTGCGCTTCGACGCGGCCAGCGCCAGCTACGTGCCCGGCGGCGAAAAGGCCGACGAAGTCTATGGCCGCATGCTCAAAAAGCCCGCCGCCGAGCGCCTGGCCCTGCTGCGCAGCAGCGAAGGCCCGCAAGGCCAGTTTCTGTGGGCGATTCTGCGCAACAGCTTCCACTACGCCGCTGTGCACCTGCAAACCATTGCCGAAACCGCCCGCGATGTCGATCTGGCCATGCGCTGGGGCTTCGGCATGCAGCAAGGCCCGTTCGAGCTGTGGCAAGAAGCCGGTTGGCTCACCGTCGCGAACTGGATCAAGGAAGACATAGAGGCTGGCAAAGCCCTGTGCAACGCACCCCTGCCCGACTGGGTGTTCACAGGCCCGGTGGCCGAGGCCGGTGGCGTGCACACTGCAGAAGGTTCGTGGAACCCGTCCACTTCAAAATTCGTAGCGCGTCACGCCCTTCCTGTCTACGATAGACAGCTATTTCCTGAAAAAATCTCCGGCCATACCCAGGGCCTGGGCGTGGGTGGTGGCTTCGAGACGGCGGGCAAGACGCTATTCGAAGACAAGGCCATCCGCCTGTGGACTTTGGATGACCAAGTCGTCATCGCCAGCATCAAAACCAAGATGCACGCCATCAGCCCCGAAGTCTCCGAAGGCCTGGCCCGCGCGGTCGATCTGGCCGAGAAGGGTTACGCCGCCGTGGTGGTCTGGTCGGGCGACGAGCCCTTCAGCGCCGGTGCCGACCTGCAGGCCATGCTGCCTGGCTTCATGATGGGTGGCGCGGCAGCGATCAACATCGCCGAGAAGGCCCTGCAAAGCGTGATGCTGAAAATCCGCTACGCCAATGTGCCGGTGGTGTCTGCCATCCGGGGCCTGGCGCTGGGCGGCGGCTGCGAGCTGGCCGTGCATTCCGCCCGCCGCGTGGTAGCGATGGAAAGCTACATCGGCCTGGTGGAAGTCGGCGTGGGCCTGGTGCCCGGCGCGGGCGGCCTGACCTACATCGCCCGCCGGGCGGCAGAGAACGCCGCCCTGTCGGTACACAAAGACCTGCTGCCCTTCCTCACCGAAGGCTTCACCGCCGCGGCCATGGCCAAGGTGGGCACCAGCGCACTGGAATCGCGCAAGCTGGGCTATCTGCTGGACAGCGATGTCATCGTGCCCAACAAGGACGAGCTGCTTTTTGTGGCGCTGAACGAGGCCAAGGCCCTGGCCGCCGGTGGCTACCGCGCCCCGCACAAACGCAGCTTCCCTGTGGCAGGCCGTAACGGCAAAGCCACCATCCAGGGCCAACTGGTCAACATGCGCGACGGCGGTTTCATCAGCCAGCACGACTTCCACCTCGCCAGCCTGATCGCCGGTGTGGTGACGGGCGGCGACGTGGACAACGGCACCCTGGTCACCGAGGAATACCTCATGACGCTGGAGCGCAAAGCCTTCTGCAGCCTGCTGGAAAACGCCAAAACGCAGGAACGCATCATGGGCATGCTGAGCACCGGCAAACCCGTGCGTAACTAAGGAACGAATATGAGCAAGCAAATCCAAGACGCCTACATCGTCGCCGCCACCCGCACGCCCATTGGCCGTTCGCACAAGGGGTATCTACGCAACACCCGGCCCGACGAGCTGCTGGCCACCACGCTGCGTGCCGCCCTGGCCCAGGTGCCCGGGCTGGACCCGGCCACCATCGAAGACGTGATATGCGGCTGCGCCATCCCCGAAGCCCAGCAGGGCCTGAACGTGGCGCGCATCGGTGCGGTGCTGGCCGGGCTGCCGAATTCGGTGGGCGGCATCACCGTGAACCGTTTCTGCGCCTCGGGCATCAGCGCGGTGCAAATGGCTGCCGACCGCATCCGTGTGGGCGAGGCCGACGTGATGTTTGCCGCTGGCGTGGAAAGCATGAGCATGGTGCCCATGATGGGCAACGGCCCCAGCCTGTCGCCCAACATCTTCACCAACACCGACGACGTGGACAACTACGGCATTGCCTACGGCATGGGCCTGACGGCCGAGAAGGTGGCGCAGCAGTGGAAGATCAGCCGCAGTGCGCAAGACGAGTTTGCCTACGCCTCGCACATGAAGGCCATGGCGGCGATGCAGGCCGGGTATTTCAGCGACGAAATCACCCCCATCACGGTGGACGACCGCAGCGTCAACCTGGACTCGGCCAAGGTTACCGTCACCCAGCGCACTGTCAGCCTCGATGAAGGCGTGCGCCCCGAGACCACGGTGGACGGCCTGGGCAAGCTGAAAACCGTGTTCTCGGCGCGTGGCTCGGTCACCGCAGGCAACAGCTCGCAAACCTCGGAC
This sequence comes from uncultured Albidiferax sp., assembly GCA_963512645.1. GTDB lineage: Bacteria > Pseudomonadota > Gammaproteobacteria > Burkholderiales > Burkholderiaceae_C > Rhodoferax_B. Next base: position 51,248 of record CAUPNM010000016.1, read on the forward strand.
GGTGCAGGCGCGCTGATATTGGCCAGCGAGTCGGCCGTGAAGCGTTTTGGCCTGACCCCGCTGGCCCGCTTCGTCAGTTTTGCCAGCAAGGGTGTGCCGCCGCACATCATGGGCATCGGCCCGATTGAGGCGATTCCTGCTGCGCTGCGTTACGCTGGTTTGAAGCACCAGGACATCGACTGGTTCGAGCTGAACGAGGCGTTTGCCGCCCAGTCGCTGGCCGTGATGCAGACGCTGGGCCTGGACCCGTCCAAGGTCAACCCCATGGGCGGCGCGATCGCCCTGGGCCACCCGCTGGGTGCCACCGGTGCCATCCGCGCCGCCACCGTCATCCACGCGCTGCGCCGCAACAACCTGAAGTACGGCATGGTGACCATGTGCGTCGGCATGGGCCAAGGGGCCGCTGGCATCTTTGAACGGGTGTAACACCATGACCGACATCCTCACCCACACCGAAGAAGGCATTCTGACCATCACGCTGAACCGCGTAGCCAAGAAGAACTCCCTCACGGGCGCCATGTACGCCGCGATCTCCGACGCGCTGGAGGCGGCGGCTGCCGATCCGGTGGTGCGGGTGGCGGTGATCCAGGGGCATGAAACCATTTTTTCGGCGGGCAACGACATTGGCGACTTCTTGAAGGCACCACCCAGCGCCGACTCGCCGGTGATCCGCTTCCTGCGTGTCATCAGCACGTTTCCCAAGCCGCTGGTCGGTGCAGTGTGCGGCGCGGCGGTAGGCGTGGGCACCACGCTGCTGCTGCACTGCGACCTGGTCTATGCGGGCGACAACGCGGCGTTTTCGCTGCCCTTCGTTAACCTGGGCCTGTGCCCTGAGGCGGGCTCCAGCTACCTGCTGCCGCGCCTGATGGGCCACCAGCGTGCCTCTGAGGCGCTGCTGCTGGGCGACCCGTTCACCGCAGAGACGGCGCTGGAAGTGGGCCTGATCAACCGCATCGTGCCGCCCGCCGAGGTGCACGCCCTGGCGCACCGTCAGGCCCAGCGCCTGGCCGCCAAGCCCCTGGCCTCGCTGATTGCGAGCAAACGCCTGATGAAGCAGGAGCAGGCCGCGCCAGTGGCCGCGCGCCTGGACGAGGAAATCGCCATCTTCGGCCGCATGCTGCGCGAGCCCGCTGCCAAAGAAGCTTTGACTGCTTTCATGGAAAATCGCCGCCCGGATTTCTCCGCTTTCTGAAACAGTGCCTGCATAGAATTTAGGCTTTCCATTGAAAGCCTCTATGCACGCTGGACACCTGGGCCGCCGCGGACTTCTTACCTGCCTCGGGGGTGTGCTCACCGGGCTCTCGCCCGTGCTGCACGCCCAGACCCTGACCCCTTGGAAAAAGCTGGCCGCCAAGCCCTTGGCCACGCGCATGCGCATCGTCATTCCCGCCAACGAAAACGGCGGCTGGGACCAGACCGGCCGGGCCCTGGGGGCTTCCCTGGTGGCTGCGGGCCTGTGCGAGCAGGTCGATTATGAAAACCTGGGCGGCAAAGGCGGCACGCTGGGCCTGGCGGCCTTTGTGCAAAAGTACGACCAGGACCCCAACGCCTTGCTGGTAGGGGGGGCGGTGATGGTGGGAGCCGTGGCCTTGCAGCGGCCTGCGGTGGACCTCAGCCAGGTGCAGCCGTTGGCGCGCCTCACCAGCGACTATTTGGTCATGGTGGTCAAGGCGGATTCGCCCATCCAGTCGGTGGGCGATCTGGTGGCGCTGGTGCGCAAAGACATCAAAAACGGGCCTTTCGCCGGGGGCTCTGCGGGCGGCATCGACCATATTTTTGCGGGCCTGTTCGTGCGGGCTGCCGGGGCTGCGGTGGGCGACCTGGTCTACCAACCGTTTGCCGGGGGGGTGCAGGTGACCGAGGCCGTGCTGTCGGGCAAGGCGGTAGTGGGGGTTTCGGGCTACAGCGAGTTTTCTGACCTGCTGGCGGGCGGCAAACTGCGGGCGATTGGTGTGTCGTCGCGCAAAACCATGTTTGGCATCCCGGCCTTCCGGGCCCAGGGGGTGGATGCGGAGATGGCCAACTGGCGCGGCCTGCTGGTCGGCAGCGGTGTGTCTGCCGCGCGCGTGGCCGAGCTGCTCGACGGTGTGCGCCGTGCCACCGCGCACCCGTCCTGGTTGCAAACCCTGAAGACCAAGCGCTGGGATGCTGCATGGATGGCGGGCGACGATTTGCGCAGCTTCATGGAGATGGACCGCACCACGGCGGCGGCCATGGCTTATTTGCTCAAGCTGAAGGCTTAATGGTCTTTTAGGCCGCTAGCGCTTATTCCATAAGCGTGAGAAGCTATTGAATACATAGCATATTGCTGTATGTCCGCCAAGGTGCCCAGGGCTTCGCAAGTTTTCAACAGTGGCAGCGGATCGGGCTTTTTGCGTTCAAACGAATCGCCTCCAAATACCTGGCTGAAGAAGCCCGCCAGCACGCCATTCAGGGCGGCAGCAAAGTCGCCCAGGGTATCGACCATGGCGCCGTCGAGGTCGACGATAGCGGCCTGGATGAAAGATGGGTTCAACGGAATAGATTCCGTAAGAGGACAGAGCACCCAAGAAAGACCAGACCGTGCTAGACAATTTGGGCGCAAAGAGCGTAGAGTGCTGAAACGTTTGGTTGCAACCCAATTTGATGATGAGGACTACTCGCCATGGAAATCAGAAGCTTTGAGGTCGCAACCAACAAAGTGGTGACCCTGCACATGGCGGGCTTGCCAATGGATGCCAGCCACCTCTACACCTCTATAGACATCTCGGGGACGCCCCAGGGCAGCCCGGCTCTCTACCCTTCGGACCAGAGAATCGAATTTCAGGCGAAACGGGACACTGATGCCGGCCCCATCACGGTAAGAGTCAACAAAACGTCAGAGGGCGATTTGGTTGCCACGAGTGCTGCGGACTACAACCCTGACGCGACCATACCGATCCCGAAGCAACCCAGGGTTAACGGGGCCACGCCAACCACCTTGTCTCCCGGTGCGCGCATGACCTTGAGGGGCAGCAATCTTTCGAAAGTCGTCGCTGTGCGTTTCGGCATGTATACGGATATCGCCCGGAACGTCCAAGCCAGCGACGGATCCGTCGGGCTTTCAGTTCCTTCGACAGTCCTGCCAGGCGAAGCGCAGATATATATAGAAACCTCCGTCGGCGGAGGTTTCGTAAAAACAAATATCACGGTCACGATAAAGGCATTTTGACCAGCCATGGCGCACGGCAAAGCGTGGCGCATCCATGCGTCGGCCGAGCTGATTCGCACGGGCGACATGCTATTTCGGGTTCTCGGACGGCGCTGCGGACGTGTTCGGTGAGGTGGAGTTTGGCCCGATGATCACCGCGACCTTCAACCGAATACCAGGAGCGTCACCATGTCTTCCGCCGTCGTTTCGTCAGCGCCCTTGCCTGCGGGCGATATCCTCTACGCGAATTACGACACCGGGCTGATCTGCGTCCCGGACGGCGCGACAACCGCACAGTTCCAACGGGTCAGTTTCACCGGTTCGCAAAATGCGTCCCAGGCCAGCCTTCACGATCCGATCGACCTCGGACCCTTGGACGACATTCGAAGCGTCCGGGCCGTGACCGACTGGGGTGGCAAGCAGGTGGCGGCGCTCCTCACCAAGACCGGCCTGTCCTATATCGCGATGCAGGACGGGGTTGCTCGCCTGGCGACGGTGCCTGCCAAGTTCGACGATGCGGTGCTGGTGATCGGATTCGATCCGGTGGAGACCCACAAGCGCTCAATGGCATTACTCGTGTCCAACGGCACAGGCTTTGCCGTGGCGGAAGTGGACATGGACAGCGGCCAGCGCGGCCAGCAGCAGTTGCAACTCCCCCCCCAGGTGCAGGGCAAGGCGGTGGCGGCGGAACTTGTGCGCCGTGGCCCGCGCACGCTGCCTGACAAGACGACTCTCCCGGCTTCAACCATGTTGGTGGTGGCCACCATCGCAGGAGATTCGCTGCGGGTGCACGCCGTGGCCTGGGATGCTCTCGCGCCCCAGGTGGATGCCAAGCTTGTCAAGACGCTGGAACTTGGGCCGGTGAACTCGGACCAAGCAGCGGCCCAGGTGGTACGGATGCAAACCGGCACATCCGACCAGCAACTTGCGCTGGCGTGGCATTGCCCCAACAGGATGGTGGACTTTGCGATGAAGTACTGGGGGGGTAACGTCGCTCTGGTGGGTTGGGGCGACGAAGGCGAGGCCAAGCTGCTGGCCATAGAGGTCCATTTAGCGCACGAGGACTTCTACCCTAGCGAGCTCCCCGCTTATCGTTTGGCAGCGGCGGACCTGCTGCACAGCGGAACCGAGCAGCTTGTTTTGGGTTATTCGTCCAACAACACCCTCGGCAATGGTTATGCCGGGCTGATGCTGTTCACGCTGGACGAGTCTGATAAGACGGCTCTGAAACTCAGGTGCGAGAGCAAATACGCAATGGTCGCCAGCGCCGATGACATTCCCCCAGAAGATGATTGGTATCCCCAACGCTGGGATAACGAACGTTTTGTCGATCTACACATCGGCGCGGGACTTTTTGGGACCTGCATGGGGGTGCAGGTGACCGCCTCCAGATTTAACCCACCGCAATGCTCCGTCATCTGCGGCTTCGTTCCGGTGGACCCGATCCTTAAAAGCTTTCCGGCAATGCCTCCCCCCAAGCCCATTCGGCCGCCCGATACGGGGGGTTGCGCCATACAGCCGGCTTATCGGCCACCCCGAGACCCGGCTGTCCTCAGTAACTGTGTGGGCCCAGGCGGCCCAGGGAAACCCTTGGCCTCCATCGGGAAGAAGGCGGCACGGATATTCGCCTTTCCCTGCGACCTCAGCGGTGAGAACATCGTTCTCGGCCCCCCCGCATACGCCAACCGATCCGCTTGCGCGCAAATCCTGGCCATCCTTCAAGCGCATCCTTACGACCACAGGGAAGGTGCCGGGGCCAGTTTGCCAACCGTCAGCTTTTCTACAACTTCCAATGAGACTTCGGGTTGGAGCGTGTCTGGTGACAATTCCTGGACCCAGTCCGACGACACCAGTGTCAACCTTGGCATAGGCGACCTGAGCTTGTCGCAAGCCGTGCATAAATCGTATATGAACAGCGTGGGTCAGACAGAGGACACCAGCCTCAGCAAAAATGTGGGTTTCCAATCCAATTTCAGCGAGCGTGATTGGGTTTTGGTCTATGAGGTTTCGTACAACATTTGGCGTTACCCCGTTGTGCGCGCGTCTGAAAAATACAAAGGCCCCGGTGAAATCCTGGTGGTGTTCCCCGAGGATTCCACGCAAAAACTCAGTTGGAAGATGGCCTCTGACTACGCCTACCGGCCCCGCGCCGAGGCGGGCATGCTGTTCTCCTACCTCGCCCTGGACAGGGCTCGGATGAAGGGATACACCAAAGACAAGCAACTTTGCACGCTCACTGGATACGATGTCACCGACATTGATACCGCCGGGGCCATTTACGACATATCGGGAACCACGGCGAACACCCATTCCACCCACTTGGGCATCCTACAATCCGTGTCCAACCACGTGGGCTTCACCGGGAGCGCCGAACTGTTTGAGTGTTTGCCGGTCAGCTTCGGCCTCAACGTGGGGTCGAGCCACAGCTATTCGGAGAGCCATGTCTCGACCACCCACTTCTCGCTTCACAAGGGCCTGAGCCTGCATGTCAATTCAGGCACGGTCACTAATTCTGCTTACGCTTATGAAGTGACTCCCGTCGTCTACCAGCATGACACGCTGGGGTGTCTCATGCTAGCGTGGGAAGTCAGTTTGGTGAATGGATGGAAAACGGTCGACCCTTCTTTCACCAGCCCGGAGCTCTGCTTGATCCGGCCCCAACCCCATTTGAAGAACCCCATCCACAAGCAATTCTCCCGGTCTATCTCCTTCGTGGAAAAGGAGGGTAGCAACGACACCACGTTCGTCGGCGACATCGTTGTGGAAATATTCAACAACGGCCTTTCCTCCGCCACAGACGTGGCGTGCGAATTCTTCGATGTTTCGAGCAAATTCACGCCTGAACCGGATGGCATCAAGCAGTTGACACTGCCAACACTCACCCTCGGCAAAGTGCCTTTTCCCGGTGAAGTCAAACCCTTGGACCGGCCTAGCGTCACGTTGTCCAACAAGACACTGGCACGGCCGGTTTACGTCGCCGTGCAACTGTCCAGGGCTGGCGCACCCGGCCACGTTTATTGGGGTACCTATCCCCCCGAGAATTACTTCGCCTAAGCGGGTGGTAGTTTTACGGTCTTTAAACGTGATCAAAAAATCGCAAGGGCGAGTTTGCCCAGCGGCGCTTATTCCGTGGCGGGTACGACCCCGGCCAGCATGGGGAGAGGGGTTTTGCGCAGACTCCGCAGAAACACGATCACTTGCCAGATGATGACCAAGACAGCCACCCTGGTGTGGGCGCAGGCGCTGGGCGGCGTACTGATCGGACTGTCGCTGTGGCTGGTCAACCGGCAGCCTGCTGCGTACCGGTTCTGAACAGGTTCTCAATCCCGGCCAGCGAATCCAGCAGCCCGTCGGCATCCACGCTTGAGACGGGCTCGCCGTGGTTGTAGCCGTAGGTCACCAGCAGCACCGGGCAGCCCGCGGCCCGGGCGGCCTGGGCATCGTTGCTGGAGTCGCCCACCACCAGGGTGTGGGCGGGCAGGGTGCCCAGGGCTTCGCAGGCCTTGTGCAGTGGCAGCGGGTCGGGCTTTTTGCGGTCAAACGAATCGCCGCCAAACACCGGGCCGAAAAAGCCCGCCAACCCCTTGGCCTGCAGCAGCGGCACGGCCAGGGCGATGGGCTTGTTGGTCACACAGGCCAGCTGCCAGCCGCGCTGCTGCATCGCCTGCAGGCCCGCTACCACGCCGGGGTACACCGTGGAAAACTGCCCGTTGATGGCCGCGTAGTGGTGCTGGTAACGTGCCAATGCCTGGTCGAACAATGCTGCGTTATTGGTAGCTGCTTGCGCCGATGGAATAAGCGCCAGCACGTGTTTCAGCACTGAATGGATGAGATTCTCTGAGCCTTTGCCCACCATGGTCTGGATGGCGCTGGGCGCGATGGCGGGCAGGTCCAGGTCGGCCAGCATGCCGTTCAAGGCGGCGGCAAAGTCGCCCAGGGTGTCGACCATGGTGCCATCGAGGTCGACGATGGCGGCGTGGATGGCGTGGTGGTTTGACTTAATAGAGTTGATAAACATGCAATAGAGTCAGTAAATAGCACCTAAGTTTAGGTGTCCGGAAAATAATAAAGTCGGTAATGGATTGTGCGGGCAGCCTCGCCAGTTGGAAGTTCAATTTCTTTTGCGTGAGTTGATATTTAAATGCATAATTGCATTGAATATGGATTCCATTTCAAACTTGAAATCAGAAGCCAAATCGGCAATGCTGGCTCTTGCTGAGGCGGGAGTGACCCAGTCGGATGTCGCTCGTGCATTGAACGTTAGCCAATCGCAAGTCAGCCGCCTGCTCGCCGGGAAGTTGACCAGGCGTTCTCGGTTATTTGATGAAATATGCATATTTGCATATGAAGCGCAAGCCGATAAGCGCGGCGATGGGCCAACGCCGGCATCTGCGTGCAAGGAACTTACTTCCGCCCTGGACGCCGTGTGGGACGGCTCCGCGCAGCACGCCAAGGTATTGGCATTGGTGATCCGCAGCTTGGGTGGCCTTGCTGTGGCCCGTCCGAGCGAGGGGCATGCACTTCTGAAACGTGGACGAGGCCGTCCGCGTATGGCCAGGGCATCCACATGATCTTGCCGAGCATCATGCCCGACGAGTGGGCTGCGGGATATCTGGGGCGCGCCGCCCGAATGAACCTGGTGAGATCGTTCAGCGCACTGCAACGATGGATCCATTCTGTACAGGACGCTTTTCATGTGGATGTGAAAGGCGAGCCGTTCATTCATTCAATAGCCAAGCTGAGCGGGATGGCACGAGAGGTGTTCTATGCCCAACACACACTGCTGCCGCTGACTTATGCGGTTCAGCCAATAGACAAATGTCATAGCCACGCGCTCATTTCAGGCAAGCAAGTCGCAGAAGCACACCTGGTTCCTCGCGTATGGTTCTCTCGCCTCTGTCCGGAATGCGTGCGCGAGGACCTGCCTTATTGGGGCTTCTCCTACTGGCGCAAGTCACACCAGTTCCATGGCGTCGTTTGTTGTGCCAAGCACGAGGTCGGATTGCGGGACGACTACTCGGTCAAGTGGCACGAGGAGCCGCAAGATGTCCTAGACCGAAGCACTGCGGTTGAGGCGGCTATTGTGTCGGATGCGCTAAGCAATCCAGTGATTCGACGTTATGAAGAGATCTGCGGGGCGCTGGCGATGCGCGCACGCCCGGTCTCGACGAATCAGATGGTTCGGGTCATTTGCCTGCAATTTGCCAAGGCGGCGCCTTACGATGCGGGCGTGGTTGCGGATTTGGCGGCGTTCGTCAACACCAAAGTGGCGGGGCCTTGGGATGAGCGTTTTTTCCACAGCGCTGGATCGTCCTCCATCAATTCAATGACCCAGCTCTTGCCTGCGACGACTCATTCCGTAAAGTATGCGCTTGCGCTTGCAGCATTGTTCGAGAGTTCTGCTGATGCGGTTTCGTCGCTGGATAACGTGTCGCTTGACGGAACGCCCTTGGGCCAAGGAGACATCCCTTTGCAAAATGCGCTGCATTCTGAGCGCCAGAATGTGCCAGATTCTGAGCATGCCATGATGGCTGCGCTCGGACAACTTGTGCGGGGCTTCACGTTGGCAGAGGCCGCAGCGTCACAGGGCGTACCTGTTGAAAAGCTTGAAACTGTATTGTTGTCGGTGGCATTGCCCCATCTGCGTCATTTGGCGCATGCGGTCTGATCAGTCGCTCCACCCTATCTGGTTTAAAAAAGCTACATGCACAAGCTTCCTAGTACGTAGCCAGATGTCGGCAAAGGGCTGATAGCCGCCGGTGGCGGATCCACTAGTGAGCGTCTGCTTGCAGTTAGTGGAGATCGCTCGTGCCCCCTGGAACCGAGAGGACGCGCGACAGACTCTTGGCAAAATGCTGTACCCGATTCGGCGATCTTGGCTGCAAAGAGGCCACCAGCGTCACTTGGGGTGGCTCGTTACCGCATTGGCGCAGCGGCTCTGCGCCCTCACTAGCTAGGCCACAGAGATGCAGAAACAGCTGCGGGCGGATAGAAGGGCATGGGTCAATTCAAATTTCTCCTTGCCTGCCGAGTCAACCAAATCCGTAGACCTGGCTGCGTTTGTGAATGTGTTCGTTGTTGGCGAAGTGCTGGTGCAGGTCTTGGCTGCGCGCTGCCCGGTGGTGAATATTGCGTTCGCCCCACATGAGCCAAACAAGGCAGAGGTCGTTTTCTTGCAGGTAGCGTTTCAGTAGGTCCGCGCGCAGATAGCTCAGCCATCCTTCCGCGCGAGCGTCCCCCAAAGCGTTTTCTTCGCCAATCTTTCGGAACATGGATGCAATGCCCAGCGCATCGTGGAGGTCCCACTGCCCAGCGCGGTAATGCAGTCCCAGAGCCTCGCACAGCTTGGTTGATGGAAGGGAGGTGGCAGAAGCGGTGTTGAGCGCACTGTGATAACTCTCCCACGCGTATTCTTGAGTTGGGAGCTCCACCGGAATCCCTCCCTCGCCCCAGCCTTGTGCACTCACCCGAGGTTGGTATTCGGTGCCGAAGTCCTCCTCGGCATCATCGTCATAGTCCTCTTCACCATTCTGTTCGCGGCCTGCACTGCGTACATGGCGCGGCGGATCGATGAGGCCAGGGATCTCGGCGAACGGCATCTCGCCAGCGTAGGTGTAGTAATGCTCGTCTTGATCCGGAATCGCAGTGTTGCCGGGGTACTGCATGCGATTGAATACTCGGGTGAGCGCCGTTGCCCGGCTCTTTGCGACGAACACACCCCGCAGAAAGGTGAAAACTTCCCGGTAGTCCTGCGGTGAGCGTTCTTTGACAAATCCGTTGAGCGCTACCCAGGACCCCAAGATGCTGTCGATCGCGTCGCGCACCAACCATGCGCGATAGTCGGGTCGTGGGCCCCGCTGCAGCCATTCGCCCATGTCCTTGGGCTGGTCCGAGAAGAGCTCAGGACTTGGCAGCACGATCGCCTTGGCTTCAGGCGGGAATGTTGGATCGATGTCAGCATCCGGCGGACGCCATCCGCGGTCCTCGTTGAGCAGAGCGCGCGCGTGCCGCACACCCCACATCTCGAAGAAGGCGATCCAGCTGTACTTTTTGCCGTAGCGGTCGATCTTGTGTTGATTGCCACCGATGCGTGAGCCCGAAGTCATGCCGTGGTCGATCTTGTCAAACTCGTCCAGGTGGTAACCGAGCTGCACCATGCGGGCCACCAGGGCATGACGAACCTGTAGATACATCGGATGTTTATCGTCGTAATTGGCCCGGTTGGGGATGAGACGGCCCATGGTGTAGTTGCCAAAGTCCATGTTGATGGCCGCATCCGCTGCACGCTCGATGATTTCCTCGCCATATGCCGGCAACTGTTCGAAGGGGGAGGGAAGATGCGCGAATGGCGCTTGGAGTAATGCGGCATCCTCCGGGGTGATGCAGTCCGGTTGAATCCGACGAGCCAAAGCGACGATGCCCAGGCAGTATTGGCGGTAGAGCGCATGCCAGACGGGATGCGGCGCATCCGGGCGGAACATCTCTGCAACGATATGCGCAGCCGCGTCTGGTAGGGCCATACGCATTTCGGCGGCGGCTTCGTCGGACCATGTTGACAGGGCCGCACCATAGGCGGCCGCGAACACCCGCTCAGGTATGTAGGGGTCGGAAATGGCGGCGGCTTCCAGTGCCAGCCGGAAAAACTCTGCGGGCCGTCTGAGGGCAAATTGAAACAGTGCTTTGGTGCCCAAGTCGCGCAGATAGCGCGAGGTGCTACTCAGCGTCCACAAAACCCAGCGAGCGCGCCGTACCTCGCGCTCGCCTAGGTGGGTGGACTTCCAGCGCTCGATCAGGGACAAGACGTCTTCTTCTAGTTCGTCGGATCGGCTACGTACCCACTCGGTCCAGCACAAGTCACGCTCAGTGTTAGACATGCCTTCCAGCACGCCGTGCAGGAAGTTGGCATCGAAGGGATGTGCGTGCGCGGCGCGCGTGTGACGCAGCTTGCGAAATGCAGCCTGTGCAAAGGGCTTGGAGATACGCATTTCCTGCGCAAAACGCTCCACCGTGTCACGCCCGATGTGTGCAGCGTCGGCTTCCGCAGTTAGCAGCAGCGCAGACAAGCACATGTCTTGCGGCAGGTCCTGCCACAGCTGCCTTCCGTCCCAGCGCTTTGGGTACAGAGAGACCAGGGCCCGAAAAACGTCGCTGGAGAAGGTGTGTGTACCCGAGCGCTTCGACTGGAAGGCAGCGCGAGCCTCCTCGCCCTGCAGCCATTGGGGGAGGGTCGGCTGCGTGAGCAGGTGTTTGGCGATCTGGTGGCCAGCCATCATGTCGTAGGCGAATGCAATGGCTTGCTCGCCGGTTCGTGCGACCGTACGGATCAACACGCTTGCAGATTCTAGTGCTCGGATGAGGCTGTGATCCCAGTGGCAATCCCGGTCGATGACCGTGCGGGCCTGATCAAAATCCAGGTTGCGCTCATTGCTATCCCACAGCAGGCTCGCGAGCCTGCGGAGACCCTTGTTCACGTCGTCCTGATAGATCGGGTGTGCGATCGGCGCAAGGTCAGCGATGCGTTCAGCAATCTTCTGAAAGTAGGCTTCGAACAATGCCGCACGCGATCCGGGCAGGGCCTCGGCGCCCACCGTGTGCTGCCGACTCGGGTTGGCCACCTCGCAGAAGATGCGCAGCGTCAGCGGATGCTGCAGGAGCTCCAGCGGCAGATCCGCGTCGGTGGCATCGATCTTGTAGTGCCTGAAATAGCTGATGATTGCAGCCCGCGAATCCTCTTCGAATCCGCGATGGTCCTGGATCGGAAATCCCTCTGGCAAGCAGAACTGGACAAATTCCTCGCGCAGCGTCACTACCAGTAGGACATGCGGAAAGTCTTTGAGGAGTTCGTCGGTCCGGGCCAGTTCGTCCTTCCAGGCGCGCGGGTTTTCGGCCTCGTTGAGACCGTCGACGACGATGGGCAGACGCCGGCCCGCGCGCTGGCCGGCAGCGTCCAGCGCTTCAACTAGTCGCGCGAAGGAGCCTGATGAGCGCCCGGCGATTTTAAACGCCGAGGCGAGCTCATCGAACCCCTGGCGGGCGTGCAGATCCTTGCCCAGCAGGAGCACGCCGCCGGGAAAGTCCTCCGTAGGCTCAGTAGTGCGAACCGCGAGCTCGGATTTGCCTTGGCCGGCGCCCCCCTGAATGGCGATGGTCCGTTGGCTGATCGCCGCCTCGAGCTCTCTGCGCTTCAAGGCCGCCTGATGAAGATCCGCGATCAGATTCGCGCTGTACGGCGCGCCAGGCCAGCGCGCACTGAGCAGCCGAGAATACAGCCTCTGGTAGCGGATCGGCTGCGCGGGGTGGGTTGCGAGTTGCTCGCGGATTTTGTCGAACTGGCCGGCCTGCAGGCATTCGTACAGGACATCGAATAGCCCCGCCTCAGCCTTCACGCGCGCCAGCAAGGCATTAACGTCTGCCTGGAGAGGTGCCGGCAGGCTTGGGGTCCTGGCTGAAATCTCTGCCGCGTTTATCCGCAATTCGCGGGCGCACAGCGGGATCATGCCCCAGGCTCCTGGACTTGCCAGGTAGCGTTGGAGATCCCTTTCGGCGCCGACGACCTGGTGCACCTCGGGTTGGTAGCGGTGCTTGAAGGGCGCCGCAGCGCGCTTGTATTGTTCCAGCAGGACTTGGGGGGTCACCACCAGTTCGCCAAAGTAGGATTCCAACAGCAGGGCACCATGTCCGACTAGCAGGTCCTCGAGGTCCGTGGCCGTCAACAGGTGCAGCTTCAGGTCCGGAAACCGGAGCTGCAGTCCATAGAACCATGTCTGGTCGCCTCGAGTGAGCTTGTGGCGGGTCCAGAGCTTCCAGTCGGTCAAGCCGGGTACATGTTTACGGCTCTTCTCGATGCCGTCGACAATCGTGTTCCTACGGGTCGTACCTATGGCTGTGCCGCTTTTCAGTTCGTACCACTTGCATTGCCAACCGATCCATTGCGGCGGCGTGCCCTGGTCGCAGCTCTGGGTCAGCTGCAGGTGAAATTCCACGCCAGCCTGGTTGGCCAACTCCTTGAAGTGGCCAAAACGCCCGTAGTGACGGCGTACCAGCCCGCGGCAGAGTTGCTCAAAATTGCGGTCTTGCGCGCCAGGCAGACGAGTGAATGCGTCCCAATTTGCTTCAGGCATGGTCGTTTCACACCTTCAGCGCATTTTCTCGGGACCATTCGTATCCGCCGGTTCACCTGGATAGTCATGGCGGGAGAAGATCTCAACCTTGGCACCTGCTTCGATGAAGAGCTTCACGAAGGCCGATATCTCGGACTCTTCCGTAGTGAGGGTGAGCTTGGGGCCGCTTTCCTCAATATCGTGCTCGCTGAGCAACTGGCCGATCTCGTTGGGGCCCAGGTTGTATATCTGCAGAGTTCTGAACAGCTCCATCATCGCGTTGGAGAAACGGTGATCCTCAGGCGGGGTGAGGATGCCGAATTCAACGTCGTCCTTGCGGGCCTGGTCCTTGAGTGCCTTGATCTCACTCAAAGTCTTGCTGGCATCTTGGGCTTGCTTGAAGTGCCCGATCAGCACTAGGTTCATGGAGTGCTCCGACCCGTATCCGTTCCAAACCTTCATATCGTCGTCTCCTCCTCGATCATGGATGTCATGCGCAGGTGCTTAAGTGCCTGCATCACGCCGGTGTTGTCGATGGCCACAGCGGCCTGTCCATAAGAGCTCGCCCGCAGCCTCCCCGAAGCGTCGATGTGGGCGTAGGCCTGCAACCCCCGCTCCTGCGGCAAGGGGTCGCAGATCGGCAGACCTGAAGCGCCCGCTTCGCTGACGGCCAAACGGACCGGGCCGCTATAGCGTCTGACCCAGTCTTGTAGCTGGCCGCTGACGGCCATGCCGAGGCCGGCGACTGTGGCCGTTGCCTGTTGTGGCAAAAGCAATAGTTCGCGGGCGCCGAATGTATGGGCCAGGTGGGCCAGCGAGTCAAGCTCCCGAACCGTGTCCTGGTTCACCACCACGTTGATGCCCAGCGGTATGCGGGCCGCCAGCTGTTCCAGGCTCTGCAACAAGCGCGCGTATTTTCGGCCGCGCTGGGCTTCGTAGGTAGATCCCACGCCGTCCACACTGACCCGCACGAAGTGCACTGCGCCCTGCAGTCGGTCCAGCAGCTCCGGACTGAGGCGATGGCCATGCGTGGTAAAGGTGATGGCCATTTGGGTGCGATCCGTGGCCTGCTGGCAAATTTCCGCGAACTGTGGGTGCAGGGTGGGTTCACCTCCGCCAAAACCAACGCCCAGGCAACCTGCTTTGTCCAGCTCGATCAGCCATGGCAGGAGCCGCGCAGGCGACAGCGCCGCCTTGTGCTTGGGGGCATAGCAGTAGTTGCAGTGGAGGTCGCACAGGTTTAGGAGTGCTACCGAGACTTGGCGCGGGGCCGGGGACCAAGCCGAAGGATCCAGGCGGATTTCGTCCAGCAGGACGTTCAGGCCGGAGTTCCTGTCAAATAGATGAATGCCGTGGGGGCCGTTTCTTCGTTTCACAAACCTATTGTTACTGAAGTTTGAGATGGTTTTTGAGCAAGCCAAATTCTGCAGCCCTCGCGAGCGTCCGCTTATGCTCGTTTGCGTTTAACCAGGCGCATCTTGACCAACGGCAGCAACCGCTGCAAAGCCGTCCCTGCCGACGACCGCCTCAGGCTGGGAGCCGCCGGTCGAGTCAGACCAAACGACCGGCAGCTATCCAACTAATCCTGTCATCGGCACAACCGATCTTCGATACCAGAAGGGATGCCTAAAGCGGGCAGTCGACACTTTCGGCTTCTTGCCGAAGGCAATTGCTTTAGGTCGCTGCCAATTCAGTGGCTATGGCTGAAACTTTCACCCCGGATATAGTCATCGCAAACGGAACAAAAAGTGGAGGACCGATGGCACTCAGTGACTTCTGGAACGGGACGAAGCACCGGGCGCGAGCCGAACGACTAGAGCAAGAGCTGAAGGCTTCGCAGTCGTCTGCCTACGAACTTCGAAAGCGCTGTGATGTGCTGGAGGGCCAACTGCAGCAAAGTGGCCTCCTGAGCCTGGACGAAATCAAAGACCTAGTCAAAATGGAGGGAGACCGGCTCGCTCAGACCAAGGTGCATGTGGCAGCGGCTCAGGCCGAAGTGGACGCCGCCTTTCGAAATTTGAAGGACATCCAGAAGGCAATCCTGGTTGCAGAGGACACGGTGGAGCTCGAATCGTTCGCGCTGTATGTGCCCAAGTATCAATTAACCAACAGCGCCGACTACAAGGGCCGGCTGGATGCAATCCGTGAGGAGCAGAAAGAGTCGGCCCGGCAATTGAGCAAGGAAGTCGAAAGCTGGGACCACGCGGGGGTCACGCTGACGAAGACGGAGTGGAAACAGTTGCGCAAGGACGTACTAAAGCTCTCGCTGCGTGCCTTCAACAGCGAGTGCGAGAACTGCATCGACAACGTCAAGTTCAACAACTTCGACCGCATGGAAGAACGCATCCGCCGGTCCTTCGACGCCTGCAACAAACTGCTGAAGCGGACGGCGTGCTGGTGGAAGGACGTGGTCCTTCAGCGCAAGTTGGCAGAGCTGCACCTGGCTCACGAATTCCAAGTGAAGCGTGCCGAGGAGAAAGAGATGGCGCGCCAGGCTCGCGAGGACCAGCGTGAGCAGGAAAAGCTGGAACGCGAAATCCGCGAGGTGCGTGCCAAGATCGACAAGGAGCGTCGGCACTTTGCCAGTGCGATTCAGAAGTTACAACTTCGGTTGGCAAGCGCCCAGAACGAGCAAGAGCGTGCAGACCTGCAGGCACGCCTCACCGAAGTGGTGCAGCAAAACGGGGCGCTTGACGAAGAAGAGCGACTCTTGGATTACCGCGAGCAGAACGCTCGAGCCGGCTACGTATACGTGATCTCGAACATCGGCGCGTTCGGCGAAGGGGTCTACAAGATTGGAATGACACGACGTCTGGAGCCTATGGATCGGGTCGACGAACTCGGCGATGCCTCGGTGCCATTTCGGTTCGACGTGCACGCCCTGGTGTTCTCCGACAACGCACCGGCGCTCGAGGCCAAGTTGCACGCGTACTTTGCAGTAGGGCGCATGAACAAGGTCAACGGGCGCAAAGAGTTCTTCCGCGCCGACCTCAAAGAGATCGAAGCGGTGATCCGGGCGAACTACGACGCAGTGGTCGAAGTGGTGCATGCGGCGGCGGCAGAGCAGTACCGCGAGAGCCTTCGGATGGTCATGCCGGCGGAGTCCATCCAAGCGGCGGAACTGGCCGTGGCCGCAGACGCCCGCAGTTGATCTTTTGGTTACCGGCGGAATCGGTGATGCTGGGCGCCACATCTTCGGATATAAAGCGCCTTGCGCGCAGCGGGCCAGTGAACCTTCTGATCGCCGCGCTGACTGACCGCTCGTTGGCAGCGGGCGTGAATACGCCTGTCGGCATCGACAGACGGCTCACGCCTGCAAAGCGGCTGTTCCCCCTTAAAAACTATCGCGAGATCGGTGCCTCGTTGGATCGAGAATAGACCGGGAAGTGTATGAGTGCCTCAATCAAAGTTCTGGAAAAGCGTTGGCTGTACGGCAAGCCGCGCTGGCAGAGACCGGAGCATTGCCTGAAGCTTTTGCGGAGCATGCTCTCGCATCCAGCGGATTTCTGCTTCACAGATCGTTTCCAATGAGGCCCTGCCAATTCCTATGTTGCCGAGCACGGCCTTTCGGATGGCGGCTTCGCAAGACGCCTGTTTTCCTTCTTTCAAATGCGCACGCCAATCTTCTCGCAGAGCAGGATCGCCCTCAAGCCAGCGCACGATGTCACCCCGGGTTGCATTGAGCTTGAGCATAGTATTGGCATAGCTGTCGCTTGACAAAAATGCACGTCGCACATGCTGCGGCGTATCTGCTGGCTCATGGCGAGGCCTATCAAACAGGAGGAGTTGGCCGTTCGAGTTTTGTAGCCGACCCTCGGCTGCATCTTTGAATGCAACAGCGGCTTCGCGGTGCGAACTCCAGCCTAGCGCAGCCCAAAGCACCACCCAAAGAACCGCGTGGCTCATTGGCCGGCGCCATAGCATCCTTGCAATCCAATGGCCGTCCGCGAGAAGCGAAAGGCCGTATTGATTCTGGGCACACCAGCGCGCCACCGCAGTGTGCGTAAACCACGCCGTAATCCGCTCGTGCCGCGCAGATCGCCGCGACAGAACGATGCCAAGATCTTGCAATCTAATCAGGACGGCGTGACGAAGACTACAGATGTTCAGTGTGTCCATCGCCGAGACAGTGAGGCCGAGATGGGCGAGCAATTGCGCCACTGAATCCGCTGGTACGGTGATCGATGTCGCTGTGTATGTGTCGCGAACCAGCAGCCAAGATCGACACTTTATGGGGGCGAAGAAGAGTGTGACATCGTGCCGAGTACAGGTATAACTGGCAGGAAGCTGATGCTCTACATGCCAATAGGCGCGGCCGTGTCTCTTTTCGTCATCCAAAGCGCACTGGCCGCACCATCGCAGGGGGTGTTCGTGCGGACGACTTCTAGACGACGCACACAGGTTTCTCCGCCAATGTGGGTCTGATTCCCCCTGAATCTGTGGGATGAGCTGTGCTTTCCGATTCTCATCAAGGAAGGGCCAGTAAAAGCCTCCAACGGTATGCTCCCGCAAAATTCTGATCAGTTCGATCGAAGTAGCTCCGCGCAAAAGGGGGAGCCTGGCCAGCGCAGCGGGCAGATCATGTTGCCGCATGCTGTGCGTATTGCCGAACAGGCTCAAGGAGGTCTTGCGCGCCGATAAATTCAAACTGAGAGCGTGTTGGAAGGCGCACCAGCTGTAGACGGTTTCGCCCGGCAGAAATGTGAAGAGTGTTTCCACATTAACTGGCCGGTCTGCGCCGACGCCTTACAACCGTGCCATCTTCGGCGGCCAGCGCGTCTTGCATGGACTGGATCAGTTCGTCGCCGACTCCCAGCATGCGAGCGTCCTCAGGGCTCAACGATTGAACCACTTCGATGCGGCGTTTCATCGTGTTGAGCTTCTTGGTCTGCGCCGCCTTGAATGAAGTCAACATGCGGGTCACCCGGGCCATGGGAATGTTGCTGGTCAGGGCTGGCGGTTCGGTGGTGGCCTCGGTGTCTGCAGGCGTGCGCAACACCTTCGTTCCACGCGTCGGCGGGATGTCCAGGAAGTCGAGCGACTCAGCGCCATCCGAGGCATTGACGGACCGTGCAATGCGGTCCATTTCGGTGAATCGCGGCGATCGTAACGCCGTTAAGAAATCAGCTTGTGTGACTTGAGCACGTTGTCCTCCTCGCCGCAAGGCGGTCCGCATGACCTCCTTGTGCAACGCCATGTAGACGGCTGGTAGGCCACCAGAGTGTTCCAGCTCAAATGCGCGTCGCCACTCGTCTTCCACGTTCCATTCTTCGACCAGGTTGAATTTTCTTGCGCCAGGCACGAAGTCCCGTGACCACCATCGCGAGTTTTCCGTGGCAGGCACTAGCTTGTGAGAGCCGCCGGTGCTGAACCGTCGCATGACCTGGCTCATGTCTAGCAGATGGTCGAAGGCCAAAGGGTTTCCCACCAGCACCACGGAGATACCGAGATTCATGAGCATGTGATAGAACAGCACGAACTCTAGTGTCCAAGGACTGTCTGCAAAGTTGCTCTGCTGGTGCTCGTCGATCACCAGCAAAGCGACCCGGTGCAGCGTCAGCAACTTGCAGGCGACAACCAGCAGCGTATCAATGTTCGTGGTTCGCTTGTGCTGGGTGAAGTGGTTTGTGCCCAATGCGCTATCCAGTGCGAGCAGCAGCCTTTTGAGTAAGCCGCCCCTGGTGCCGTTTGAGGGCTGGTCGATGTAGAGGTAGTAGCACTGGCGCAGGTAGTGAAATTCACAAGCAGGCGAGTTGCCGTAGTCGACGACTTGGATTGGCGCGATCACCTCCAGCACGCGTTCCACGATGGCCGACTTTCCGGTGCCAGTCATGCCGGCCAACAACATGCCGGCACCATCCAAGGCCGAGACCATTTTGAACTGCGCCGGATTGGACGCCAACGCGATGCGGTTGACCCGGACTCTCTCGGGTTTGAAGAGCGCGTTGCGCATCACCAGGGCCCGACGAAACAGGATCTGAAGGCCCGCAGCAATCTCTAGCAGTTCGCTGGTGAACGTGAAGTGTTGATCGCAATGTTCAATTAAGCTCTCCCGATCTGCTGGAGGCAAACGCATGGCGTCGTCCAGCATGGGACAGTGCCTGTTCAAGGCGGCTGGCAGCTCGGCGTATCGAAGGGCTGGCGGGAGGGCTTCCAGGAAAGGGTTTTCGCCGTGGACTGCCTCTGGATGTTCTGACGACGTGAGCCGCATTAGAGCACCCCATCGCGGTACAGCGACTCCATCAGCAGATCGGCGGCCGAGAGTTCCAGATCGACCTTATCGATGGGTAGCGCATCAGACTTTTCCTTCACCATCGGCAGCGCAGGGGACGCTATCGAACGCTCCAGTGCTTTCAGGTGTTCGAGTTCATCCTGCCGATTCGCCCGAAGGTCACGCCTAAGCTTTGCCTGCGAGGGCTTCTTCCCCAGCGCCTTGATCTCGGCCGCCATTTCGATTTTTGCCTTGTCCGTGGTTGCGGCTCTGCGCATCAGGATGTCCGCTTGCGCCTGCTCGGTTTGGCCTTGGCCTAAGGATCGGCCAAGAGACCGTTCTTGCAAATGCTCGATCCACTCGCTCAGCGTCAACTTGGTGTTGATTGTGGTATCGCGGATGGAACTGAAGAGCGGGATCATGCCGCCCTTGGTGGGCAGCCAGGCTTCTGACAGATTGCACGGGTCCATCTTGATGCGGGTGGCGCGTGGAGAGCCGGTTTTCTTTACCTGCGACAGCAGGCCGGACTGGACCAGTTCTGGGCTCGTGAATCTGACCCGTGGGAGCAACTGACTGACGCCATTGACCTTGGCGACGAGGTAGATCCCGTTCTTTCGGATCATTGCATCAACGTCGGGAAGACAAAACGCCCGCATGTCCTCATAGCTGACCGGCAGAGACTTGTTCAAGCCCCTTTCGCTCAACCAGTTGAAGATGTTCATCCGGGTGAGCGGTATGGGCGGTTCCGCGAGCAGCATGTCGTCCGGCGCAAGGTCAGGTACTTCCTCCACCGTGTTGTGCCGGATGATGTGCTCGATCAGCTCGCGCATGTATTCTTCATAGTTCCACAAGGCCTGTGACACAGGGGCGATATCGCCTCGCTCTCTACGCTTGCCTCGGGTGCTGCCTGGCAGCTTGTGGTCAAGCTTTGCGTGGTCGGAGCGGTGCTGGCTTTCAACGCCTCCCTTGCGGTCTCCGCTCATGACCTGAGGGCAGTCGATGCCAAAGCCGAATTGCTCTTCCGCTTCCGTAGGCCGCGCGCCCTTGAGTTCACCATGGTCTGCCAGATGGTTCCTGGCCAGCAGTGCGGGCATGGCACCGGGCGACATCTCGACACCAAAGCGCTTGGCCCAGGCGACCTTGTTCGGGTTTGCCCCGTGCAGGATGGTCTGCAGGGCTGTCGCCGGAGATGCCGACTCCCAACCGCAGTAGAGTCCATAGATCACACCCACGCGAACTTCCTTCAAGATCATCCGCGTCATGGGGGGCAACCTTTTCAGCCGACTGTTAAGACGCACAAGGTAGACGTCGGTCGAGGTACCATCGAACGCTGCGAGCTGACCGACCCCGGTCACCAAGTCTTGCTCCGAACCGCCCCGGGCGTCGGTTTTTTGGCGGTATTTGTTGGGTCCCAGCAGCATGGCCGTTACGGTGATGTCATTGAGCTTTTCGCCCCACCTGGAGAACTGCTCGAAGCTCGGGCGCGCATGCACAGGAAACAGCTCGGCTTTGGTTTGACCCGTCTGGGCGTCAATGGTGTGATTTGCCCAATGGGTGGCCATGGTCAGGAGGTAGGCATCGGTTCTGGTTGTGCCGTGCTTGATGAGCCGGAAACCCCATTTGAGCTTCTCCTTGCAAGTCTCTGTCAGCGCATAACCTGCGGCGGGCGTAAGCCCGTTCTGAAAAAGTTTGGTGGGACGGCCCAGATGATGCCGTTGGGGTTTCTCGACGCCGGGATTGCCGCAGAAGCGGAAACGGGTCGACAACGCATTCTTGGTAGAACCGCCAGCCCAGAACAGGTGGAGGTAGTGGTACGCCGCGCGAACCGATACGCCATGCAAGCGTGCTTGCGCCGTGATCTGTTTCGGCAGCGTTTTGTCTTGCAAGATTTCCATCACCGGTTTGCGGATCGATGTGCCGACCAAGCAAATCAGCTCTTTGATGACGGCAAAGCGTTTGTCGCGGTACTGGATGTCCTTCATGATCGACAACCGCCTGCGCGGGTCGTCCGTGGAGGCCAGTCGGTCCTCGTCCGGCAAAATTTCTGTCACGGGGGTGTTCAGTAGATGAATTCTGCCGTCTTTCAGAGACTCCTCGTAAAGCGCATGGTCAACTTCGATCGGTGCTTTTATATAGCGCTGGATTCCATTCTTGAGGGACTCGTGTTCATGTCGAGCAGGTAGCATGATCAGCCAGAGTCGGCTTGTTGTCAGGTCGAAGTCCAAAACACGGGCATGTCCGGGAAGGACATGACTACCAGGGGCGTTGGCGACGATGTCATTGGGTCTAAATGGGCTGGCCATTTGTGCCTCCTACCCAATCTTTACGAATCTGATGCTGGAATTTGCGCCCACCTGGAATCAATGGCATCCAAGTCTTAAGCGGAGCTCGGATGTCGTGGTCGACATCCTGGTACCAAAGCGCGAGGTAGAACCATGTCCACAGCAGAGATATGGGGATGCCTGTATCGCTAGCCTGCGAAACTATCAGCTCGAATGGAGATTTGGTGTAACCGTGTATCGACAACAGGTCGATCAATCGACGGTACGCTGAAGAATTGCGACTTGCCTCCTGGGCGGTGAGCGGCCATGTCGGTTCGATCAAATCAAGATTGACGATCAACTCGCGCGGAAATTTCTCAGCATGAACCAAAATGCGCTTGATCTGGGCGCTTGCGCAGTACCGTTGGGTGAGTTCGAGGCGTTCCTTCGGGCGAAGCAAGGGGTCTGGTGCGTACGCGATGGCCTCAGGCTTGTTTTCAAAAGCGATCAGTTCTAAGGTTCCGTCGACACGGCGCCAAGTGGACATGATGTCGATAGTGGCGACATACGGAAGCTTGGTGCCTGGGAATCGACCGTGGTCAATGCCGGCGGCTTTCGCGACGGTGAGCAATCCAGGCTGGTACGGGCTGTTGGTAAATCCGCCTAGGCCGTCACCTGGATGCGGGTGGCCCCAGGGCCAAACTGGATATGCGTCCCTGACATCAATGGCACCCAGCCATTTCACCAACAGAATCGTGTCTCGTTCCGCGCGGGATCGGTAGTGGTGCGCACGTCCAACTGTTGGAGCGGGGAGATGCCCCACATTGCTGTTGGGGGAGTAGTCTCGTTTGGTTACCCGGAGCCAGGGCTTGTACCTCTGAAAATGCCCCTGACCGTATCCCGCCTTGATGAGTTCGGTCAATTTCTTGATGCTCATTTCACCGGTTTGCGAGGGTGGGCCAAGCCGTCCACGCGCAAAATCTCCGGGCGCAAAATCGAATGCGTTCCAGTTCATGTTTGTGCCTCTGTCGGGCGCACTTCTACACGTCGGCTCAGAAGCCAGTGCTCGATGCGACTTGAAGTAAATCCCAGAGGCTTGACACGACGAGCGGCCGTATAGATACTTCCGCTCAAGCTTGCAAACTTGATTCGTCAGGTCTCGCCAGAAAGCCGTCTGTTGGTAGCAGACGGCTTTCGACTTTCTGGGGATGAAAAGTACCGATGTTTATGTCTGTGGTACTTCTTCCGCCACCTCCTCTGTGTGGTCCCCCGTCGGGGCATTGACGATCTGCTCAATGTCAGCGAGGGATCCGACGACCCCTTCCTTGAGCCCCAAGGTGACGGCGATGGCGTGGCTTTGGCCGCGTAGGCAGCGTTTGCGGCCAGCCAGCACCTGATAGACGAGTTGCGCAGAGTAGCCGCGCGACCGCGCCCACTCACTGATCGACAGTCCACGGCGATGGAACTCGTCGCGGACCTGCTCTCCAGTACGCAATAGTATGAACTTGTTTGCGATTGCATCCATGTGGTCAGTATAATTTCATCAATTGCATAAGATCAAGCACCTCATGGAAGATTCCTCTTTTGGCCGGCGTCTTCGTAGCGAACGCGATCGGTTGACCATGAACCAAGACGATTTCGGCGCACTCGGCGGTGTTCGGCGGTTGACACAACACCTTTACGAGCAAGGCTCCAGGGTGCCCGATGTCACCTACTTGATGGGACTGGCTGCGGCCGGGGTGGACTTGGTGTATCTGCTGCTTGGGCGCCAGGAAAAGAAAGTCAATCCGGACTACATCGCCATGTCCGCGGAACAACTGACGGAGGTCTATCGGTTGGTTGACGAAATTGCGACGGACGCCAAAGGCCGCCTCTTGCCCTTGGAGGTCCGGCTGAAGTTCTTCCAGATGCTGGTGGCGTCGATAGGGAGCAATGGCGCCGTCACTACCCCCGATCAATTGCGGGAGTCAATGGCCCGGTTTGCGCGTGCCTAGGCTGGACGGATCACAAAAATTTTTGCGATCGGTCCGGCGGATCGCGATGGCGATCGACTGGTTTTTTGCGGCCTCGTGGTGGTGGCATCTGCGCTTTCGGTGGGCCGAGCGGGAATTGGCCCAAGCGTTGGAATTTTTTGGCGAAGACTCGCTGGAGGTCCGTTGGGCGCACGCCAGATGGGGCGAGATGGATTTTGCTGTGCGGTACGGTCGCCCTGCGAATGGGCTGATTCGCGCTGTGGTCGAAGGTTCGGCTGTTGCCGGTGCCAGTGTGCATGATTTGCGCCTGATGCTGTTGAACAATTCGATCCGAAATGAAGAAGGAAGGGTCTCCGTCTGCAAGGTGACCTGGCAGTCCTACCTTCTTGGTTTGCCAATGGGACTGGTTTGCTTGGGGACGCAGTGGTTTTGTATGCAAACCATCGCAGGAGCCGCTTTGAGCTGGGAAGACAAAGCGATTTGGATGGTTGCAATTGGGCTCTGGTACCTGCTGCTCTGGCAAGGTTGGAGCTTGTTTTACTTTCGGCCGTTGCGGGCCGCCGCTCGGACGAGCGTTGTATTGGAATCGATTGCCATTGCTCGGCAACGCTCAGCTGTAATTAGTTTTGCAGCAAACTTATCGACGTGATGGGTGGTTTGGCGTCATCGATCCAATCAGCCGATGAGACAAGAACTCGGTTCATGAGCGCTGCCGACCTGACACTTCAGTGCGAAATGTTAAGACGGGGTACGTCGGTTGAATCGGCCACCCCAAAGCGGCCAGTCATGAAAGTAAAAGAACGATCCAAAACAGTAATCCCATATGACTGTGCATTACGTTTTCATCGCTTTACCCAGTACGCCAACACTTTCCCACATGGGGTAGGGCAGATTATTCACCAACTTATCTTCGACTAAGAAGGCCAGGCTATAGCGAGCTCGAGTGATCGCAACATATAGCTTGTTTTGCGATTCTTCTGTTTTATCTTCCTCGAAGACTTTGGTGTTGCCACCCATATATTTAAGATGCTTTTCCGGTGGAATTACGAGCACTCGTTCAAAACCAAGACCCTTGCACGTCCCGAACGTATAGCAGATAAGACTGTTTGAGAGGTATCTACTGCCGGTGGTAGACGACCAGCGCAGCACCTGAGGCTGAAAAGTTGCCAGATAATCCGCTACCTGGGATTGTTTTACGGTGAAAACACCGCAATGGTGGGCCAATTCGTCAGGGACTTTTTCAACACCCGATATCGTTTTTTCATACAGTCCAGTATGAATCGTATCGGACAAATCGCATATTTCCTGGATGCACCTGCGATTTTTTGGCATCGAGTTCCTTTCAAACCCCAACTTGCTGACGAAATAATCGACTTTCTGTTGTGACGATTGCGGTGCCTTATGGCCAAACGTAGTCGTATAAATCGTCTGTCGAAAATCTCCCACACAACAAATCGAATCAATCATAACTTTGTTGAGCGAATTTATTACGTCGTAGTCCCAACCTACCAAATCTTGTACTTCGTCAAAAAAAATCCGTTGATATATTGCCTTTAGCCGCTTGGCCGCGGCATCTTTGGATAGGTTGGCAATTTTGGTGGAAAGCTTTGCCAATAGTCCAGAGTACGCTTTAGTTTTGCAGGGCGTCAGATAATGAAGTGGGTTGATCGTTCCGTCGTTCGATTTTTCGGCTCTACCAGCAATGTAGATGGTTGTATTTTTTATTAGGTGTGGATTGCTCTCGGTGAATGCGATGGCTGTTATTCGATTTGGAAATATTTTCCCCTGATATGGGCGAACCATGTCTTCGAGATAAAAAGAGAATAGTCCCTTGACGACAAAATGCTCACTACTGGAACCGTAGAGTTCGACAAATCGAGCGCGTAGTTCAGCTTGGTTGTTGGTGGTATATGTGACTACTAGAACCCGTCCACCACCCTTAATTATCTCTATGGCGTCGGTGATAATTTTGTGAGTTTTGCCAGAACCCGCACCAGCGATCCAGAGTTCATTAGGCAAAATTAAGCACCTCGTCCAAAAATGCTGGGTATTTGAAGTCAAGCGTGCCATCAAAGAGCCTGATAGCCGAATCGACCTTGCGGGCACCTTTACCGTTGCCCTTTACGCTCTTGAACCATTGGATCAGATTTTTGCGTCTGTCTTCCAAGGTTATGTTTGCGTCGTACAGCTTGTAGGTCTGACTCGACAACACTTCTTTTGCAAACGCATTTAGTGTTTTGATATTGATCGCATTGGCATAAATCATTGCCGGCTCAAGCGAAAATTCTTCGTTGTTAACTGGCGAGAACAGTTCGATATTGGGGAACGCTTTGTATTCCAGGCGTTCTTGTTCAATATTGCCTTGATAGTCGCCATCATTGTCCCTGAGTACATGGATCTTGGTGCCAATTTCCTTGCCCACCTCAATGAATGTCTTAAATCCCACACCGCGCACCACGACGATATCAATTCCGTCCTGTTCAGGCAGCCGTTTATGCTTTCGCTGGTAGACCTTCTTCAGCACCAGTTCGTCCGAGGGCCCTTCGACCAGAATGACCTTTCTAGATAGTGCAACCCGCAAGGTATCGTAGCCCGGGAGACGCTTGAGCGTCTTCACCACTTCGCTGTCTAACTTGTGCAACCTCTTGTAGCCTGATTGCAATAGGCAAATCTTGTCGATGCTGAGCTTGTTCAATACATAGGAGCTATGGGTAGTCAAAAACAGTTGCTTGTCACCTCGCCGACTTTCGATGTAGTGCACGAGCTTGTTCAAATTGGTGTGGGACAGATGATTTTCGGGCTCTTCCATCATCACCAGATCGATATCGTGAGACTTGTTCTGGATAGCAAGTTTGATTTGTATATTGCTTTGTTCACCCTTGCCGATAAAGTGAAATGGCACATCGTCGACCTCCAATTGCAGGCCTGTCTGAATTGAACCCGCTGGTAACGTGCTCGCCGCAATAGTGAGTTTGCTATCAGTAATAAGGTGGCCGGCATCAAGGTTGGAGTTAATTGTCGTGACCTCTCCGGCATTATTAAAAACCTGCAAGTTTTCACGGTAATTAAGAGTCAGTTTGACTAGTTCCTCCTTCGCCAGAGCAGTGTTGAGGATGCTCGAGATGTATTGATTTTTTCCCATCGTGGGGTGAATGCGTGTAGGGTCGATGTACAGCGCCTTGAATTTTTTGGCGATTTGCTTTATTGGATTCCATGCAAAATCGAACCACTCAATTTTGTAAAACTCGATAGGGATGCTGGTTATTTTTGGCTTGGTCAGCAGGTAGTTCTCGTACACCGGCTCAAGCGATGCATCGAAACTGGCTTGTACTACGACGCCCTGCGCATCTGTTTTGAGAGTATTATTCGCGCCTCGATAATCGGGGACTCCTTCAATGTAGGCTTCGATGATCAGACTTGGCAGGTACTTCGAGGTTTTGTCTGAGGCAAGGAACAGGCTGACGGCATCCCTGTTGAAAAGATCCGGGGAAAACTCACTGTTGAATGGCCGGCCGCGATGGTGGTAATTGAGAGCAATTTCCAGCGCTTCTAGGATCGTGCTTTTGCCAGCATCGTTATCGCCAACAAAAATATTGACGTCGGCGTTGAATTCGAAATGCTCTTCGCGAAACTTTTTGAAATTGACCAGCTTGATTGACTTCACACGCATTACTATTCTCCCTATATGTCGTTTAATTTTGGTGTGGCGTAATGATGAGTGGGTGCCATCTACGGTGGCGACTTATGGCCCACTACCGACCTATCGAGGTTTTTTAAAAAATGGTGCCCCGGCAGATTTCAGTTGTGGGCATCTGAATCAGCTGCAGGGCATTGAAATAACGCAACGCTGCACATGCCTCACCCACGATCCAGCGCTTCCTGCTCAGCAACAAATCCAGCCTCAAGCACGGATCGTCCCAGATCGTGCCAGCCGGCTGCGCAAGCAAAGTGATGGATGCGCTCCAGGGTCCGAGCAGAAGCCTTGACACGCATCCCAGGGGGAACATCGTCAGGCGACATCGCGAACGGCTGCAGTGCAAAGCCTGCGGTCTGGCAAACGGCAGCGATCGTTGAAGCGATCCTAAATCCACCCTCATCAACGTCACCCCAATGATGTATTGGTGTCGACGGCGGCAGAGTAACCAGCAGTCGCATGTACATGGCGCGCCAGGCCGGTGAGGGCATGCCCGCCGTGTAGATCAGAAGCACTTCCTCGTCCTGGCGTCTCTTCGCCTCACTGTGGAACGTAGTTTTGTTCTCGATGGAAATGACTTTATTGACCTTGCTTGCCACTCTCTGGATGGTTGCAGCTGGTAGCCCTAGGTAGGGCGCGTCAATCAATCCGCTGGCGCGGTCGCGCGCGATGTGCACGAGACCGGCTAACAGCACGGGCTGCTCTTCCCGGAACAAGCCCAACTCTTGCCAAACCTGAGTCGCAGCTCTTGGGCTCTCATCAATGCTTCCACTCAGTAGGATGTCGAGCTGAGGCGTGAGTGCCTCAATCCGCTTGCTGTCGAGAAACAGCCGTGCACTAAATTCACGAACTGGAGCAGAAACGGCATCGGGACTACGTGCCTTGCAGGCCCGAATTACCTTTGCCGCATGGATCCAACCGTCCGCGTCCTGCGGGCCAAGGCTGCTACGGACCTTGGCCATTCCTGACCAGCGCCCGATCACCTCCAGAATCACTGGAAAAGCAGTGCTCAGTGGTTTCAGCTGCTCTATAGTTTGGGCTAGTTGGTCGGCATAGGTGCTGCGTCCCAGAAAGCGGGCCAGCGCCTGTACGTCCACCAGGTCTATTCGCTCAATCAGGCCATCCTTCGGATTCAGCTTGTCGCTCTGCAGAGTGACGGCTCCGGCGTCGCGAGCGGCCAGGAATGTCTCGTCGCAAGCCTGCTTCTGCTGCGTGCTTCGGAGCTCGCTGTAAGGCTTCAATTGCGAGGCAGTCAACGCGGGTGCGCGCGCCCGCGCGCCAGCGGCGTGCTTGTTGCCAGAGTCCAGCAGTTTGGCCAGCAAGTCTTTGGCGATAGTGCTCGCACTCATGGCGTGAGGGCTGTGCCAGATCGAACGATGGGCTCCTGGCGAACGGCTAGCATCTCTGCCTCAAGCAACTCAGGGTGGTATTCCCACATGTCCTCCCGGAACTGTTCACGCATGACCTCACTCACACGACGCTCTTCCACCTGGATCACGTGGCGGGTTTCATCCTTCATGATCTCGAAGTAGCGGTGTAGGAAAGCAGTCAACGTCGGCAGGTTTTCGCCCGGGCTGGCGAGTAGCACCTGCAAACCAAGCTTTTCGAGGTAGCGCATGGTGGCCACGATATTGGGCGTGTCCATCTTGTCGAAGGCTTCGTCCAGCAAGATGAGCCGCAGTCCATCCTGGTTGTTCTCATCCATGCGGTAGGCTGAGGACAGCGCAGCGCCGGCGATCACGTACAGGGGGGCGCGGTGCTCACCTCCGGAACCCGGCCCAATGCGTTTGCTCAGATGTCCGATAGTCTTGGTGACACCAGTGACTGGATCGTCGGTTTCAATTTCGATGTCGAACTCGAAAAACTCCCGGTAGTCATCCAGCGGACTCTTCACCGCCGCGTTGCCCGTCGTGGTTTTCTCGCGCAGCAGCTCCGCGAACTGGGCAGGAATTTCCCCGGGCTCGCCAAACAGCCCGCCGTCGGTGCCGAAGTCTGCGATGTTTTCGATGAACTTCTTCAAAGGCATCAGGTCAGGGCGGACCTTGGCCTGGAACTGGTACCGCTCCCCATTGGTGAAGGCGGGGGAGGCCTTGAGCGCGTCGTTCAAGCGCTTGAAAGTGGTGGTCTGGTATTTGAGGTTGGCGTGCAGGGCCAGCGCCACGTCCTGCCGGAAGGTGTTCTGCGACGCAAGGTAGGCATCCTGGGCTTGATCCTTGTATTGGGGCAACTCCGTGTTCTGCAGTCTGGTGACTTGCTGCTCCATCCAGGCCTTGGCTTTGCGCCAGTCGGACGTCACCTCATCGCTGATGGCTTCGCGATGGTCGGTCAGAAAGGTCCCCAGCAGCGTCTGGGCGGGGCCCAGGTGGCGTTCCTTGGCTAAATTGCAGCGCTTGGACTGGGATTCGCAGTGGTTGGCCATCGTCTGGTAGTTTTCACCAAATTGCTCCAGCAGCGAGTCCCAGCGATCGGACGCGTAGGCCGGGTCATAGTCGGCATGGCCACGGCAGGTTTCGTGCACCGTCCGCTTGCCCTGGAGCTCCAGTAGCTTTGCCGTGCATTCTTCGGTCAATCTGTCCAGGACCGTCTGCGCCCGAACGACGGCATCCCGGGCTTTTCGGGAGTCAGTTTCCAGCTGCGGTTTGCATTCCTGAAGTGCAAGCAGCTTTACGCAGATGTCCTGATATTCGGCACTGGTGCTGCCCGAGATGCGTTGGTGGGCGAGTTCCTTTTCGGTGAGCGCTTCGCTCAGTTGGCCTGCAAATCCAAGCAGGAGGCGTAAGGTCTCTGGCGATGACAAACGCTGCACTGCTTGGCGGATGCGGTTGATGGACCCTTCGCGTTCCTGCAACTCGACAACTTTTCGGTTCAAGTCACGGGACTCGGCCCTGAGCCCGTCAACCTGGCCTTTGGCGCCAGCGCCGATCCGCAAGTTCGCCTCTGGTACCAGCTGCAGCCTCTCAAAGTCGCCTGGCCCCACCAGCATGCCGTCCAAGGTCAGTGTCCGTTCGCCGTGCAGCGCCTCTTGGGCGGTATTCGCGCGCTTGAGGTTGCCCAGCTTGCCACGCAGATAGGCCACTGCCACCTGGTTGCTGCCTTGAATCAGGCTGGCCACCGTGTCGGCGGCCGGTTGGTCATGTCCAGGCCATGCCTTGTTCGAGCGCACGATTTTGACGCCATAGATGGTCCGTTTGCCCTGCAAAGCCCGATAGATGTCGAAAGCTTTGTCTTCTTCTTCCTTGTCCCGCAAGAGGATGGCTTCTACATTCCTGCCCAGGTAGGCTTCGATGGCTGGCTGCCATTGGGGATCTGTCACCTTCACCAGGTCGCAGACGGGGATAGGGTGCAGGCCGTGGTCCGAGAACTCATACATCAGCCGGGCCGTCGGTTCACTGACCTGCGCGCGATTGGTGTTGGCGCGCTCCATGCCCAATCCAATCGTCTTGAGCCGTTCCGTTGCATCCCGGATCTGCTCCTTGACTACGTCGTGTTCCTCATTCAGGTGCGTCGACGCGGACTTCAGAGTTTCCGCCAGGCCCCGGATGATCTGCCCCAGTCCATCCTGGTTGACCTGGTTTGGCTCCCATGAGAACCCACCAAGCTGCTGCGCGGCCAGTTCAAGCTCCGGCTGCCACTGGGCCAGCAGGTTGTTGGAACTGGCGTTTTGGAGCAGCTGTCGGAAGTTGCGCAGTTCCTTCTTCAGCGCTTCTTCCTGGCGGTTGGTTTTTTCCTGCGCCTGCACCAGGGCTTGCTGGGCGCCCGCGTTCTCGGCATGGTCCGCATGGGCGCGCTGTAGGCCGGTCAGTTGACTAACTTCGAGAGCCCAGACCGCCAGCGTTTCATCGGCTTTCGTGCTGGCCTGGTTGCACTTCTGGACCGCTTCTTCCTGTTCGAACTTCTCGGCCGTCAGCTTCTCGTGCGCCGCATTGCTCATTTCGTAAGCCGCGGATGCCTGCAGCCCGGTCCACGTGGCGGATTTGCGGGCTTCGACAAGTGCAGCGTCAAAGTTCTTGCTTACCTCCAGGCCTTGCTTAATTTTTTGCTCGACCCCCTCGACCAAGAGGTTGATCCGCTTGAAGGTCTCCACCAGCTGCTTGAATCTGGCGATGTTGGTGGGCCGGTCCTCCAGGACGTCCTGGCGCACGATCTGGTCTACCGACTTAGAGAAGCTCATGCGCAGCGCAAAACGGAAGGCACGTGCAAACGCGTCATAGGAGGCCGGACCCGCCTTGCCGCGCAACATGAACAGCACCTGCTTGACATAGCTGGCGCCATCGTCGAACAGCGGCTCCTCGCCAGTGACCTTGGATTGCTCCAGCAACCGGTGGCGGAAACTGCTCCAGGGCAGCGGCATGGTTGCGCCATCCACTGTCTGCAGGTGCTCGGACATGGTCAGCTCCACGCCGCGGATGACATAGCGTCCAAGCACTTTCTCCGCTTCGTTTCCCTGCGAGGCCTCAATGCATACGCCCATGGATACTGGCTCATTGGTCTCGGTGTCTCGCCAGACCAGCGTGATGTAGGTGGTGGCCTGCTGTCGCGCGCAATGCTCGATGGTGTCACCGTACTGGCCAAGGCAGTAGGAGCGTAAGGTGCGGCTCTGGTGCGACTTGGCGTCTGCCTGGGCATTGAAATGCATCAGGTTCTTGTTGGCACCCATCATGGCTATCTGCACGGCATCGAGCGCTGAACTCTTACCGCTGCCGTTGCGGCCGAACAGACCGGTGATTTCTTCCAACCGGAATTCCTGCTGCTCGTACAGCAGGAACTGCACTAGTTTGACGCTTTCAAGCCGCTTCATCGTTCATCCCCTGGTAGTCCTCGATCGTGACAGGCTCGCCGGCGGCATCATTCCCATGGGCCTCATCCCTGGCTGCTCCCCACTGTGCTAGCCGTATCAGGGCAGTCTCGCCGAGCACGTCGACGATGGCCGGACGGATCGCCACGCCACCGGCGGACTGCTCCTGTAGGGGCGTCAGATGGTCACTGTCATCGTCTTCTAGACGCCGGGCTACGCCCCAGCGCTTGGCGGAACGCAACAGCGTGTCGAGCTCGCCACGGGTAGGCAGGTCACGGCCGGTCATCAGGTGGAACTTCTCCTGCAGCTCGATGTAGTCACACAGAACCTCTCCGTCTTCGGTGAGCCCACCGGCGCGCACGCCTTCGTCGTACAGGCCGCGCAGAACAAGGGCAAACAGCGTTTGGGCCACAGTGGCGGTACCGGCTTTGGCATGTCGTGGCAAAGCCGTGACATAGCGCAGCTGACGGTTGATCGAAAGGGATACCCCAAGCGGAGCCAGGACCTTGGCGAACTCACGCTCGTAGAGGTCCAGGATGGCATAGGTCACCCGACTGCTCCGATCGGAGTGGTAGATCACTTGTTCAGCCACCAGCCGGTAAGCGGCGGTTTCGAAGTCGTCTACCGTATAGATGCCATCTAACCGGCCGGCCAGATCCTCCCAATCCCGCTGAGTACTCATTTAGGCTCCCTGTTTTTAGCCTGGCGTTTACGCCAGCTCAGTGTGAACGGCTTGCCGCTCAAATACGGGTGTTCTGCGGCTTCGTCGCTGGTGTAGCACAGCTCGATGCCCGGCGCTGACGCCCGGCCTTCCATTTCCAACCTGGAGATCTTGGAGTTTGTGGCCATGGCTACGCTGGTCAGTACCTGGAAGGCGCGCAAGTCCTCAATGGACCCGCAGGGCAAGGCGTCACTGCCGGCGGTGGCGGTGTCCTGCAGCACTTTCTCCGCATAGGCACGCAGCTTCATAGGCGTGATGGATCTGCGCTCCTGGGCGCGGCGCACCAGATTGCCAATGGCGCGTGTGCGATCGGAAATGATGACCTGGCGCAAAGGCGTTGGCGCCAGCCGAAGTACCTCCTTGCGCGGCTGCGCCAGGCGCGCACCACCGATCAGGGCATCAGGCGGAAACACGGGGGCGACATCGAGTCCGGGATTTGCAATCAACTGGTCCAGGGTCTGCCGGAGCAGGTTGTCGATGGGGCGGATGGCGCGCAGTTTGTATTCCAGGAATGCCAACGCGCGCCTGTTGGCGCTGCGGATCTCTTCGTCCAGGCGTTCTAGATACTCCTCGATCCGATCGAGTTCATACAGGCGCTGCAGGTCGCGCTGGAAAGCAGCTTGGCCTTTCTTGTCGTCCCCGCTACACAGGCGATTGACATACCAGTCCAGCAAGCGGCTGCGCTGTTCCGGCTCTGTGTCTATGTCTGCGACTGCATCCAGGATCTGCTGACGTTTGGACAGTGGATGCTCCCGCGTGCGCAACTCCTGGTAGTCACCGATAAAGACCTGCTGGATGTAGTCCTGAAAGAAGGTCCGGACGTACTGGGCGGTGGTCGGCTGCGCGCCAATGGCCGCCATGAGGTCGCGCACATTGGTGCCGGTGTTGCGGATGTAGACCAGCAGGTTGCGGCACTGCTCTGCGGCTTCGCGCAGCAGGTCACCGCTGGCTTCGCCCTTTTGTACCTGTGCTACGGCGGCGTCGATCGAGCGGATCTTGCCCGAAACAAACACGGGGCCGGTCTCGGCGAAGTTGATCAGCTGGGTTAGCAGTTGGCCCACGGCCGGCGCCATGTTGACGGTCTTTTCGACTCCGTACTTTTCGAGGCGAAACCAGCCTGCGTCGAGCAAGCGGTTGAAGATTCCAATGGCCCGGATATTTATGGGAGTGTCGGTCTGATCGCCGGATTCGGGTTGCCATTCGTCGGCGTATTTGAGGTGGTCCTCGATCTCCTGGGTGATCTCGCGCTGTAGGAAGCCATAGCTAGGCGGCAGAGGGGCATCGGGACCAAAACGTCTACGGTGTAAATGGCATAGCAGCGACCAATATCCGTGCCTGTTTGTCGATGCCAACGGACCGAAGAGCCGATCCGGGATGCGCTGAAAGAGTGCGAGTGAAGCGGATGCTATCCTGGAAACAACCACTTGCGCACCTCCTCGACATTTTCGACAGC
This sequence comes from uncultured Albidiferax sp., assembly GCA_963512645.1. Classification (GTDB taxonomy): domain Bacteria; phylum Pseudomonadota; class Gammaproteobacteria; order Burkholderiales; family Burkholderiaceae_C; genus Rhodoferax_B. The sequence continues at coordinate 85,625 of CAUPNM010000016.1, forward strand.
CATTTGATACTCGGGTGGCAATTCTTTGGATACGTCCAGAGCAAGCCTCAATTCTTGGATAAGGTACGGCAGCAGGGCGCCGCGGCAGCTGTGGACGCGTGCCGCAGTTCCGTCGAAATATTCGCTGCGAACAAGGTCCTGTTGGCCAGGCGTCAGCTTGGGATGTGCTTGGATGCGCACCTTCACCACCGTGGTCCATTTGACGTCTTCGGCGGTAGAGGTTTCCGCCTTGTGGTCGAACATGGAAATCTTCGCTATGCGTCCCAGCACAAAGTCCCGAAAATCACCTGTCTCCAGGCAATAGCCGCGCATGTGCCAACGCCGGCCGGCTTGGACCAGGCTATGCGGCTCCACTGTTCGCGAGTGCGGATCAGGCGTTCGCATAGAGCGATATTCCAGCTTCAGTCGCTTGCCGTGCTCTATGGCCAGGCGGATGCGCGAAAAAATGTGGGGGTTTACATGCGAAAACCCCCAGGGAGCCACCGTGACGGGGCCTGCACCGGGGGCGAGATCCGCGTGAATATCAGCCTCTGCCAAGTAAGCCGCTAGGCTCAAATCAGATATCCCTGCTTTTAGCTCAGCGTTGGTCTGCTGGTAAGCCGCATCGGTGACATAGTAGGACTTGGTCTTGTTGTCCCAATCAAACCAATCCGGGGTGTCTTCTCGTACCTCCCTTAGGAGTTGGCTCACCCGTATGCCGCTGAGACCCAATACGTCCATCAGACGACCGCGACTCAAACGCCCCTCCCACAAAGCCATGCGGCGCATGACTTTGTATCGGTTTTTCTCCAGCAGATTTGCAAGCTTCATTGCTTTTGCCATTGGTGTCGTATGTAAAAATATACCATATTGAAAAATATATGGTATAAAAAATTACGCGATATGGCATAGAAGTCTTGAATTCTTCTGACATTGCCAGGTGGATGGCTGGTGAGCGTTACGCGGTCGGCCTTGCCAGCCGTTCCGATTTAAATAATCACCTGTGCGATCTCACACTCGCTAAAACGTGAGTCAGAAAAAGGCTGATCTGAGTCGTTCACGGCCCAGTGCCTGAACGTCAGCATCCGCCTACACCGGTCGTAAAACGTCGCTGGTCCTGACGGGTCGCTTCAGCTTCGGAACCAGCCCCACACTTCGACGCCAGCCGCGTACCGGTTCAAACGACCGCTGCTGCTCGCCCCCGTCAGACTCATGCCGATCCGTTGCAGTCGCCCGCCCACTGTCGCGGCTGCTAGCTCATTTGGTGAGCTAGCTCGCCTGTACGATCACTTCGTCCACCACTCTGAAGACTGAAGAACCGCAAATGAATGGGAACAACTCCCCGCTTGAGCACCCATCCTCCACAGTATTCAGCTTCGCGCTCGGCATCACGAAAACGGTATCCCTCGCCTTGCTTTCGCGTTGGCTCCAGCGCCGTACGAAGCGTGATGCCGACGACGATGTGCGCTTCCGTTAATGAATTCACGCTGCCCCCAAATCCTTGGTCTGCGAGGCGCAGGGATGGCAATCATTGCGCAAAAATAGAGCAATAAATCAATAAATCAATAAATCGAGAAATGGCAATGAACGGCAAAGACGACTTCAATGTCGAGGACGAATCGACCCCCGCCATTCCGGAAGCGACCGAAACCACGTTGCTCGCCCTCCCCCCGCTGGCCAACACGATTGTCGATACCGCGATCGACAACATGACCCGCAAGCTCATCGCGGGTTATCGCAACAAGTCCGTTGCCAAACCGAATGCGAAGAAGGTCGACGTCGGCTCGGAAGCGATGGAGACCGTGAAGGCCACCTCCGCCCAATCGGTGATGGACGTCGCCAACCGCGGTCAGGCCTGGAAGGAGCTGATCACGAAGAGCCTGACGGCTGGGATCTCTTCCATTGCGACGATGCAATTCGACGGCAGCTTCACGATCAAGGACGGCGTCCCGGATCAGGACTTCAAAGGCCTGCCCAATACGCCTGGCGTGTATGTAGTGTTCGATCAAGGCAATCCGCCCAAGCCTGTCTACGTCGGTGACAGCGGCAAGATGCAGAAGCGGTGGCATGCCGGGCACCTCAATGAACACAAGCAAGGCCAGCGCAGCTTCAGCCCCTACAAGCTGGATGAAGAGCTGTCCAAGGGATGCGCCGTCAAGTTCATCCAAATGGACTCCGTGGAAAGCGCCGCGGCGCTGGAGGCGCACCTGATCAAGGAGAACTTCTCTGATTTCAAGGACGTCGCCAAGAAGCTGGGCAGCGTCGAGAGGCCGTTGTCTGAGGAAAAGAGCAAGGAGCGTACCGAGGCGCTTGAGCAGGGCATGCTGAAGAATCAGCGCGAGGAGTTGGCCACCGAGCAAGGCAAGCGGTCCAACATCGAAGCGAAGAAGATGAAGGATCGGCTGGAGAACACAACAGAACTGCTGAAGGGGGCGGCCGGCGAGGCGTTTAAGAACGCTGGATTCGATGTCCTCCATCGCGTGACGACTGCCGCCATCAAGGCGGTCAGGGACGAATTGGTCGACATCTTTCATCCGCAAGGCGCGCCGACACGCCTCGTCGTGCGCATCCGCCGCGTGCTGAAGAAACTGATCGCGGTGATCAAGGGCTTCTTCGACAAGCCCATGCAGTTGGCGCGCGGCATCGTCCAGTTCATCGTGAACGCGCTGTCGAAGTCCATCAGCCAAATCTTCAACCTGGCCAACAACATCTTCGATCTCGCAAGCAACGCCTGGAATCTGTACCATGGTGCGGACACCTTGTCGCGCGAGGAGCTGGTCCGCAAAATCAGTGAAACCGTGATAGTAAGCGGCTCGCTCGTGCTGTGGGACGGACTGGACCCGGTCATCGAAGCCAAGCTTACGCCCTTCGCTGGCATCTTCGCGCCTTATCTGTCCTCGATGATTGTCGCGATCGGATTCGGCATTTCCAGCCACTACGTGCAACGCATCGTCAACACGGCCATCGATGCCGTCATCGCCTTCAAGATGGGTCTGCAGGAATCGCTCAACGCCGCCAAGGCTGCCTGCGCGCAGTTGATCAGTAATGCGGAGCGAGAGCTTGCATTGATGTCCGACCTTCGGGAGTACCTGATCAGCTCGAAGGAGCTGATGACGGAACTTCAGGCGTATACCGCCGCGCTGTCAAGTCACCAAGCCATCGAGGCGCAAACCGCGCCCGTCCTTCTTCTTCGCCGCCGGAACTGATTCATCATGCAAGCTATGTCGATGACCGCATTGGTCCGAATCGAGTCTACGGGTTCACTCGTCGCAGGCTCCCACGACCTTCAGCGGAGGGACGAACAGGCGCTGGCGGACTTCTCGACCGATCTGGAAGCAGCGCTCCGCGATCTGGAAGCGTCCGTCGAGGCGCGTGAGCTGGCTGGCGCGAAAGTAGCAAAGCTCAAGGAAACACTTAATGGCCGGAACTGGTGGGGTACGCTGAAATCCAGCTTCAGCGGTGAGGCCGACAAGGACCTGGCCACGATGGTGGAAGATCTGGGCTCGAGCCTCGGACTGACCCAAAGCGCCTTGCGCGTAATTTTGAAAGTCCAGACCGAGAAGAACCGGATGTTGCGCGGCTTCAGCGATGCGTTGGTCAATAAGATCCTCAAGGTCCAGCAAGACACACACACGCTGAACGGCAATCAGAAGGAGGCCGCCCTGAATTTCCTGCAGGAACTGCAGACGCAGATCGACGAACAGATCCGCCAGCAGGATCTGGTCGACAGCCACGAGGCGGCACTTCTGGAGCACGCGCAATGGCGTCATGGTCAGGACCAAGCGCATGCGGAGCTTGTGATCCGCATCGACCGGGTGCGGGCCGTGGCGCTGGGTGCTCAACAGCGCGTGGCAGCCCTCGAAGCGGAAGTTGCCGAGATCTCCGCGCTGCGTCAGCAGCTTGGCGCGCTGGCATCGGAGAACCAGCGCCTGCGCTCACCGAAGGCCGTGCTGTTGCGCAATTTGCTGTCCCTGGCCGCGTCGCTGATCGCGGTCGTCGCCCTGTTCATGGCTAGGAGGGGTTGAAGCCCAGCCGGTAGGTCGCCTGACTCCCAGATGATCGTCACCGGAAGGGTCTCGCTTGATGGTAGTCAGCTCAAGTTCGCCCCCCAACAGCGACAGACTGCAGCAGCTGCGGACCTGCCCGTCGACATTTGGACGACAGGTCAAGGCTGGTTGCGGCCGGTCCGCGCGAATCCACCGAGTGGACGGTCTGACGAATAGCAGACCTAGCACTGCATTCCGGTCAAGATCGCCCGCTTAACGGTCCACACGAGCGACATCACCGGATCGGCAAATGCGTGTGTCGTCCTGGTCGCCTACCAGGCTGCCATGGTTGGCCTAGAGTTCGTGGAACTTGCGGCGCGCATGCACCTTTACGTAGCCTTTAGGCGGCGAAGATGGGAGTATTTGAACGCCTTTCTGAGGCGGCAAATGGATTTACCAACTCTATTCCCCTGCGAGGAGCAGATGTGGCTGGGCGCAGCCACACTTTTTACCGACTTTCCCCTTACAAGGTTCCAGGCGTAATATCGCATCTTGTGGGATGCGACTACCTGCTTTTATTATTGACTCTATTAAGTCGAACCACGTGGGGGGCGGCGGGCTTAATACAGCACCCGCCGAAACATGCCGATGGCCATTTGGTAGCCCAGCAAGGCCAGCTCCGCGTCATAACGCTCGCCCTCGTCTCGCATGAAGGCGTGGACACCGTTGAACTCGTGCCAGGTGAAGTTCACGCCTTCGTCGCTCAGCTTTTTATAGACCAGGGCCCGGCCTTCGGCGGGGATGTGAGGGTCTTGCTTGCCCCAGACCATTTGCAGTTCTCCTTGGATTTCGCCGGTGCGCGACAGGCTGGCATTGCCGGGGCGGGACGGGACCAGGCCCGAGTGGATGTCGGTGGCGTAAAAGCACGAGGTGGCGGCAATCGCGGGGTTGAGCGCCGCGCGGTAGGCCAGGCCACCGCCCAGGCAGAAACCCATGGCCCCGACCTTGCCGGAGTAGAAGTCCAGCGTGCCCAGGTAATCGATGATGGCTTGCGCATCGCTGTCGTGGGCTTCCAGGGTCTTGGCCACCTTGTCGGCATTGCCCTTGTCGCGGCCTGCGTCGTCGTAGCCGAGCACGGTGCCAATGGGGTTGAGCTCGTGGAACACCTCGGGCACCACCACCACAAAGCCGTGGCCCGCCATGGTCTGCGCGCTGCGGCGGATCGGGCCGGTCTGCTGAAAGATCTCGGAGTACAAGATCAGCGCCGGGTACTTTTTAAGGGCGGCCCCGGCCTCGGCTTTGGGGCGGTACACATAGCAGCGCATGGTGCCGGTGGGGGTGGGTAGATCGACTTCGCTGGCTTGGATTTGCATGGTTTTTCCTCGTCTTCCAGTGTAGCCAACCTGCCTTCAGCGCCGTGCCAGGTGGATGCCCGCCAGCATGCAGCGCACCGAGCCGCCCGCCATTTCAATGGTCGGCACGGCCAGCGACACGGTCTGGGCGTGGCGGGCAATCACCTGTTTTTGCGCCGGTGTCAAGCAGGCTTCGGCCCGGGCCGAGAGGGCCAGCAGCCGCCCGTTGGCACCGGTCAGCTCGATCGCGTTGCCCGCAAAATCGGCAATCTGGGCCTGGCTGAGCGCCACCACCTCCCGGCCGGACTGGGCCAGCCGGGCGTGGATTTCGGCGCGCCGCTGCGGGTCGGTCAGGGTGTCAAAACCCACCAGGCAGAAGTCGGTGGCAATGCACATCAGCACATTGGTGTGGTAGATGGGCACGCCTTGCGGGTCGGCGGCGTCGAACACCATGGGCTCATAGTTGAAATGGGTGGCAAAGCGCTCCAGCGCCACCGGATTGGCGCGGTGCGAGCGGGCGGTGTAGGCCACGCGCTCGGCATGGTCCAGCACCATGGCCCCGGTGCCCTCCAGAAACAGGCCGTCGGGCTCTAGGCCCGAGTAGTCGATCACGTCTTGCACCCGGTATTCGGCCTTTAGCATCTCGATCACATCCTGGCGGCGCTCGCGTCGGCGGTTGGGCGAGTACATCGGGTACAGCGCGATGTGGCCGCCCGCGTGGGTGGAAAACCAGTTGTTGGGAAACACCGCGTCCGGCGTGTCGCGCTCACCCGTGTCGTCAAACAAATGGACCCGTACACCGTGGCGCTCCAGGGTGGCGGCTGCGGCGGTGACTTCGGCATAGGCTGCTGCTACCACGGCGCTGGCGGGCGTGCCGTCGCCCGGGCGCTGGAAGCGGTTGTCGGCGGCGGTCTGCGGGTTGGGCGTGAAGGCGTGGGGGCGGACCATCACGACGGCATCGGGGGCTTGGATAGAACGGGGGCTGGACATAGGGACTCCTGGGTGGGGTATCCCAGTTTCGGACAGCCTTGCGCCAAACAAAAGAGCACAAGCTGGCACATTTTGTGTAGTACCAGCGCAAAATGTGCACCACCACTTGCCAAAATGTACCTATGGACGATACCGACCGTGAACTGATCAGCTTGCTGCGCGACGATGCCCGCATGCCGGTGGTGGCGCTGGCCAAGAAGCTGCGCATCGCCCGGGCTACGGTGCAAAACCGGCTAGCCCGGCTGGAGCAGGCGGGCACCATCCAGGGCTACACCCTGCGCCTGATGCCCGCCGCCGAGGGCTACCGCATCCGGGCCCTGATGATGGTGGCGGTAGAGGGCAACCGCGCCGCCGAGGTGCTGCAAGCCCTGCGCGGCCACCCGAATGTGTTTGGCCTGCACACCACCAACGGCCGGTGGGACATGGTGGCCGAGCTGCGGGCCGACACGCTGGAGGCGTTTGACAAGGTGCTCAACGCCATCCGCCGCACCAGCGGCATTGCCACCACCGAAACCAGCATCCTGCTATCGACCCACAAGCTGTGACCCAGGGCTAATTCTTCGTGATCACCGCACAGGCCAGCCGCGCGCCCGAGTTGCCGGTGGGTTGGGTGGTGAAGTCGTCGGGGTCTTTGTGCACGATCAGGCCGCGGCCCGCCACGTCGTTCGGGCCGCTGCCCACGGCGAGGTCGGTGGTTTCAAAATTGATCTTTGCGCTGCCGCTGGCATCGGCCTGCAGGCTGGGCAGGTCGCCCGCGTGGTGCATCGGGCCGCTGGCCGCGCCGTGGGCATGGCCGCCGGGGTTGAAGTGGCCGCCCGCAGAGAGGCCGTCGCCGCTGGAGCAGTCGCCCTTTTCATGGATGTGGAAGCCGTGCACCGCGTTGGGCTGCAGGCCATGTACCTCGCCGCGCACCAGCACCTTGCCGGGCAACTGGATGAACTGGACGCTGCCGGTGGCGGTGTTGCCCTTGGTGGCGGCCAGTTGGGCGGTGGCCGACGGGCCTGTGGGGTGTGTGGCGCAGGCGGTGAGCAGGGTCGCCATAACCAGTGCGGTGCAATTTTTACGGGTCAGCATCGGAAACTCCTTGGGGGTTGAAATCAGTCTGCCAGCAACTGGCGCAGCACAAACGGCAGGATGCCGCCGTGCTGGTAGTAGTCCACCTCGATCGGCGTGTCGATGCGCAGGCGCACCGTGACCTCTTGCTGCGTGCCATTGGCACGGTGGATAACCAGGGCCACGTCCATCTGCGGCTGCAGGGCGGTGCGCACCACCACGTCGATGGTTTCATCGCCGCGCAGGCCCAGGCTTTGCCAGCTGTCGGTGCCCAAGAACTGCAGCGGCAGCACGCCCATGCCCACCAGGTTGGCCCGGTGGATACGCTCAAAACTGCGCGCCACAACCGCCTTGATGCCCAGCAACTGCGTGCCCTTGGCGGCCCAGTCGCGGGATGAGCCGGTGCCGTATTCTTCGCCGCCAAACACCACGGTGGGCACCCCGGCGGCCAGGTACTTTTGCGCCGCGTCATAAATGGGCATCGTCTCGGGCACGCCCTGCGCGGGGTGGTACAGCGTGAGGCCGCCTTCTTGCTGCGAGCCGGTGGTATCCAGCGGCAGCATCAGGTTTTTGATGCGCACATTGGCAAAGGTGCCGCGCACCATCACGTCGTGGTTGCCCCGGCGCGAGCCGTAGCTGTTGAAGTCGGCCCGGGGCACGCCGTGGGCCAGCAGCCACTGCCCGGCAGGGGACTTTTCGGCGATGGAGCCAGCGGGCGAGATGTGGTCGGTGGTGATGGAGTCGCCAAACATCGCCATGGTGCGCGCGCCGGTAAAGCCGACTTGGGCCGCCCGGTGCGCCAGGGTGAAGCCGCCAAAAAGCGGCGGCTCGGCGATGTAGGTGGACTGCGGCCAGTCGTACACCTGCCCGGTGGTGCCCTGGATGCTGCGCCACAGCGCGCCGGGGTCGGATTTGATCCTGTCGTAGTTGGCGCGGTAGGCCTGCGCGTCGGTGGCAAAACGCAGCAACGCGTCGATCTCGTCCATGCGGGGCCAGATGTCGGCCAGAAACACCGGTTTGCCGCCCGTGCCCAGCCCCACCGGCTGGGTGGCCAGGTCGGTCATCACATTGCCTGCAATCGCGTAGGCCACTACCAGCGGCGGCGAGGCCAAAAAGTTGGCCTTCAGGTTGGGGTGGATGCGCGCCTCGAAATTGCGGTTGCCCGACAGCACTGCCGCGCAGACCAGCTGGTTGGCGCCAATGGCCGCATTGATTTCGGGCGACAAATCGCCCGCATTGCCGATGCAGGTGGTGCAGCCGTAGCCCGCCAGGTAAAAGCCCAGTTGTTCCAGGTAGGGCAGCAGCCCGGATTTTTGCAAATACTCGGTGACGATGCGCGAGCCGGGGGCCAGCGAGGTTTTGATGTGTGGCTGCACCGTCAGGCCCGCCTCTACTGCCTTCTTGGCCAGCAGGCCTGCCGCCAGCATCACGCTAGGGTTGGAGGTATTGGTGCAGGAGGTGATGGCGGCAATCAGCACGTCGCCATTGCCGATGGTGGTGCCAATGGTGGTGTCGTTGGTGGTATCGATGGACGGCAGCGGATGGCGCAGCGCCAGCGTGTCGGCCGGGCGGTTAAAACCATTGGCGGCGTTGGGCTGGCTGTACAGCGTGGCGAAGGTGCTGGCCAGTGCGTCCAGGGCGATGCGGTCCTGCGGGCGTTTGGGGCCGGCCACGCTGGGCACCACGGTGCCCAGGTCCAGCCGCACGATTCTGGTGTAGTCGATGTCGCCAGGGTTGGGCATGCCAAACAGGCCCTGGGCTTTGAAGTAGGCCTCGAAGCGCTCAATCTCGTCGGCGGTACGGCCTGTGTTGCGAAAGTAGGCAATGGTCTTGTCGTCCAGCGGGAAGAAGCCCATGGTCGCGCCGTACTCGGGTGCCATGTTGCCGATGGTGGCGCGGTCGGGCACGGGGATGGACGCGGCACCGGGGCCGAAGAACTCCACAAACTGACCCACCACCTTCTCGGCGCGCAGGATGTTGGTCACAAACAGCACCAGGTCGGTGGCGGTCACCCCCTCGCGCAGCCTGCCCGACAGCTCAAAACCCACCACGTCCGGGGTCAGCATGTACACCGGCTGGCCCAGCATGGCCGCCTCGGCCTCGATGCCACCCACGCCCCAGCCGACCACACCCACGCCATTGATCATGGTCGTGTGGCTGTCGGTGCCCACCAGCGAGTCGGGGTAGTACACCGGCACCGGCCCGGCGTCTTGCGGGCTCTTGTACACGCCGCGGGCAAAGTATTCCAGGTTGACCTGGTGCACGATGCCAAAGCCCGGCGGCACCACGCGGAAAGTGTCAAACGCCTGCATGCCCCACTGCATGAACTGGTAACGCTCGTGGTTGCGCTGGAATTCCAGCTGCATGTTCAGGTCCAGCGCCTGGGGCGTGCCGTAGTAGTCGACCATCACCGAGTGGTCTACCACCAGGTCCACCGGTACCAGGGGCTCGATGGTCTTGGGGCTTTTGCCCAAGGACGCAGCTACCGTGCGCATCGCCGCCAGGTCGGCCAGCAGCGGGATGCCGGTGAAGTCCTGCAGCACCACGCGGGTGACCACGAACGGGATTTCTGCGGTGCGTTCGGCAGTGGGCTGCCAGTGCGCCAGTTGCTCCACATGCTGCGGTGTCACCTTCTTGCCGTCGCAGTTGCGCAGTATCGATTCGAGCACGATGCGGATGGACACCGGCAGGCGGCTGATGCCGGGGAACTGCTGCGCCAATGCGGGCAGCGACCAGTACTGGCCGGTGCTGCCGCTGGCGGTGGTGAAGGTTTGTAGGGTGTTGGCAAACGCGTGGGGGGTATCACTGGGCATGGGAACTCCTGGGGTTTTGGTATCCAACATAGCAGGCTTGCGTGACTCTGGCTGTCAGAGGGGATGCCGTTATGGAATGCTCTGCTATTTATAGCTGCTTACGCCGATCAGACGGGCGAAAACGGCGATAAATATACCTATTAAAAATGCGATGTGCCAGCGTGCCGAAGAATCCCTTTTGGCATTTCCGGGTACAGGGCATGGATTGTTCCAAACGGTTACTATTGGATACATATGCCCTTGCCCGTTCTCGCTTTGCGTTCAGCCATTGCCCGGGTCGCAGGGGGCAGCACCATGTTGCTGGGCCTGGTCACCCTGGTCGGTTGGATGGCCAACCTGGCCTGGCTCAAAAGTGTTGGGCCCAGTCCGGTAGAGATGGAAGCCAACACCGCCCTGGGCATTGTGCTGGCAGGGGCTGGCGTGGTGATTTCCGCAGGGCGGGCCGCGTCGGCACCCTACCACGCCGCCACGGCGTTGGGCTTGGTGGTGGCGGCGCTGGGGTTTGCCACGGTGGGGCAGCATGCGCTGGGGTGGCAATTGGGTATCGACGAACTGCTGTTTCGCGACAGCGGCGGCCCGTTGGGGGAGCTTCCAGGGCGCATGTCCATCTACAGTGCGCTGGCGTTGGGCTCTATCGGGCTGGCGCTGGTGGCCCTGCCCAGTGCCCGGTTGCGGCCTTTGGTGTGGGTGCTGGTGGCGGTGGCTTGGGTGGTGGCCGCGCTGGGTCTGCTGGCATTTGCGTTGGCCGCGACCCGCTCGATGGACAGCAAGGTGCTGCCCGCGATTGCCGGGCAGGCTGCGCTGGCCTTTGCCTTGCTGGGCCTGGGTACGCTTCTGGCCAGCCGCAACCGCCATGTGCTGTCCGAGCCTTCGATCATGACCCGTGCCACCATCCACCTGAAGGTGGTCAGCGGCTTGTGCGGTGTGTTTTTGCTGCTGGCCCTGGGCGCGGGCATTACCTACCGGGCCAGCGCCGATGCGGTTGCGTCGGCCGAATGGGTGTCGCACATCCAGGATGTGCGGGCACGTCTGGCCCAGCGTTATGCCATGGTGGCCGATGCGGAATCGGATGCGGCGGTCTCTTTGCTCACCGACTCCCTGATGCGACGGGAAAACTTTGTCCGGTTGACCCAGGCGCTGCGCAACAGCGCGGGGGACTACCAGGTGCTGATTGGCAAAGACCCGGCGCTGCAGAGCATGCTGGAGCGGCTGACCGCCCTGGAGGAGCGCCGCCTGGTAGAGCTGGAGCATATTTTTGAGACCATTGGGGGCCAGGGGTCCACCGCCATGGCGGCGGTGGCCAACGAGAAGGCCATTCTCACCATGAACGAGTTCCATGGTCTGCTGCGCGAGGCCGATGCGCAGCAGGCCGCTTTGTTGGACGAGGGCAAAGCCCGTGCCGAAGTGGACCGCCAGCGCGCCTTGTTGCTGTTGTATTCCACCCTGGCCGGTACCGTGGGCATCTTCATGCTGCTGTCGCATGCCATTGGCCGCGAGATGCTGGCCCGCGCGGGTGCCGATGACCGGGTGCGCCGCCTGAATGCCGATCTGGAGCAACGCGTGGCCGAGCGCACGGCGGCGCTGGATGCCAACCAGCGCCGTTTCGTGGATCTGTTTGAGTTTGCCCCCGATGCGTTTGTGATGACCACCCGCGAGGGCCGTATCGTGCAGGTCAATCGCCAGGCAGAGGCCTTGTTTGGCTGGAGCCGCGATGCCTTGCTGGACCAACCGGTCGAGATGCTGATGGCCGCCACCGCCACGGCCCTCGCTGGCACCACGGCCGAGCGCACGGGCCTGTGGGAGCGTTACCTGCAGGCATCCGAGCCCCGGGCGAAGGGAGGGGAACTGCCCGCGCTGCACGGGTTGCGCCAAGACGGCACGGTGTTCCCGGTGGATGTCAGCCTCAGCCCGCTGGAGCTGGACGGCGATCTGGTGCTGGTGGCTGCCGTGCGCGATATCACCGAGCGCGAACGCATGGCCAGCGCCCTGCGGCAAAGCTCGGCCATGCACCGGCACACCCTGGACGACATGCTGGAGGGCTGCCAGGTCATCGACTTCGACTGGCGCTACCGTTACGTCAACGCGGCAGCGCTGCGCCAAAGCCGCCATCTGGGCGAAGACCTGGTGGGGCGCACGGTGACCGATGTGGAGCCCGGCATCGAAAACACGCTGATCTACGCCATCGTGGGCCGCTGCATGCAGACCCGGCAGGCCCAGCATGGCGAGCATCTCTACACCTACCCCGACGGCACACACGCCTGGTTCCAGGTCAGCGCTTTGCCCGCACCCGATGGGGTTTCGCTGTTCAGTGTGGACATCAGCGAACGCAAACACGCCGAAGCCGAAATTTTGGCCATGAATGCCCAGCTGGAGCAGCGGGTGAATGAGCGCACCACCGAACTGGTGCAGGCCCGCGAAGCCGCCGAGGCCGCCAACCGCGCCAAGAGTGCGTTTCTGGCCACCATGAGCCACGAGATCCGCACACCGATGAACGGTGTGGTCGGCATGGTGGAAGTGCTGTGCCACAGTGGCCTGCCCGAAGACCAGGCCGATGCGGCCCGCACCATCCGCGCATCGGCGTTCTCGCTGCTGGGCATCATCGACGCGATTCTGGATTTCTCCAAGATCGAAGCCGGTCGGCTGGAGCTGGAGCGGGTGGAGATTCCGCTGTCGGACCTGGTCGAGAGCGTTTGCGACTCGCTGCTGCCCATGGCGCTGGACAAATATGTCGATCTGGGGCTGTTCATCGCGCCCTCGCTGCCGCCCAAAATCTGGGGCGACCCGACCCGGCTGCGCCAGGTTCTGGTCAACCTGCTGGGCAACGCCATCAAGTTCAGCCTGGGGCAACCGGCACTGCATGGCCGCGTCGGCATCCGTGCCACCTCTGAGGACGGTGCCCTGGTGCTACGTTTCAGTGACAACGGCATCGGCATGGCCGAGGACTCGCTGGCCCAGTTGTTCGAGCCCTTTACCCAGGCCGAGGCCTCCACCACCCGGCGTTTTGGCGGCACCGGCCTGGGTTTGACCGTGTGCAAACGCCTGGTCACGCTCATGGGGGGCCGCATCGCGGTGCAAAGCCGCCTGGGTGCGGGCTCCACCTTCACCGTGGCCTTGCCGCTGCAACCGGTGGAATCGGCCATGCCGCACTTGCAGGCAGACCTGTACCAGGTGGACTGCGTGCTGGTGGGCGCGGACGGCATGGTGGACGATTTGCGGATCTACCTGGAACAGGCCGGCGCCGTGGTGCATTCCGTGGCCGGACTGGCCGCAGCGGCCCACAGCGCACGCGCCCTGGTTCGCCCGGTGGTGGTGCAGGTTCTGGGGCCGCAAAAAATCGACCTGGATGCTCTGCGCCAGGTGTTTGCGGCGGCTACCGATGTGCGCCATCTGCTGATCACGCGCGGCATGCGCCGTGGCGCGCGGGTAGCAGAAGCCGACATCGTCGGCCTGGACGGCAACTGCCTGCGCCGCGCCGCTCTGGTGCGGGCCGTGGCGGTGGCGGCGGGGCGGCAGTCGCCTGAGGTTTACCGCGACATAACGCTGGAAGACCTGACAGAACTGGCAGCGCCCCCGACCATTGCCGAAGCCCGTGCCCAGGGCCGCCTGATCCTGATTGCCGAAGACGACGAGGTGAACCAGAAAGTCATCTTGCGCCAGATTGAGCTTTTGGGTTTTGCGGGCGAACTGGCCCCCGACGGCGCAGAGGCCTGGCGGCTGTGGCATGCCGGTTCCTATGCCCTGCTGCTGACCGATCTGCACATGCCCGGCATGGATGGCTACAGCCTGGCTGCCGCCATCCGCCAGGAAGAAGCCCTGCGGAACCAGGCCCAGGGCCGCCCCGCAGATTCGCGCATGCCCATACTGGCCCTCACCGCCAATGCCCTGAACGGCGAAGCCCAGCGGGCGTATGCCGCGGGCATGGACGAGTATTTAACCAAGCCGCTGCGGCTGCACCTGCTGCAGGCCGCGCTGACGCGGTGGTTGCCGTTCCCGCCTGCCCAAGCGCTGGCCGACACCGCGTTGGCCCTGCCGCACGCCGGGGTGCCCGGCCTGGCGGTAGACGTGCGCACCCTGCAAGACCTGGTGGGCGACGACCCCGAGGTGGTGCGCGAGCTGCTGGCCGAGTACCGGGTGTCGGCCGACCGCCTGGCCAAAGAACTGCAGACCGCCCACGCCGCGGAAGACACGCGGCAGATGGCGGCCATTGCGCACCGGCTGAAGTCGTCCTCCCGCTCGGTCGGCGCTGCGGCCCTGGGCGATGTGTGCGCCGAACTCGAAAACGCCTGCCGCAGCGGCACGCGTGAAGCGATTGCGCAGAGCATGGCCGAGTTCGCGCGGGCCTTGCAGACGGTGCAAGCACATATTTTTTGAATCTCTCTACGCCTATGAAACGAGCGGCTATGAAAACCCTGGTGATCGACGACGACACGTTCGCACTCAAGCTGTTGGCCCGGCAGTTGGCGCTGGCGGGCTGCCATGACGTGACGCTGTACGAGCACGCGCGCGATGCGCTGCGGCAACTGGAATTGCCCGACCACGGCATTGCGCTGGTGTTTTGTGACCTGCAGATGCCCGACATCGATGGCGTGGAGTTCGTGCGCAACCTCGCGCGCCTGGGCTACCGGGGCAGCCTGGTGCTGGTCAGCGGCGAGGGCACGCGCATACTGCACACCGTGCTCAAGCTGGCGCAGGCCCACCACATCCACATCCTGGCGGCCATCTCCAAGCCCATCCCGGCCAACCAGTTGCAGCAGCTGCTGGCCCACAGCGTGCTGCGCAGCAGCGCCAACCAGCAGCCCGCAAGCCCCGCCCGTGCAGTCGTGCAGCACCATCTTCCGCAAGCCCTGGAGCAGGCCATTGCCGGGGGCGAGCTCGTCAACCACTACCAGCCCAAGGTCGATATGGCCACCGGTGCCGTGGTCGGGGTGGAGGCCCTGGTGCGCTGGCAGCATCCGCAGTGGGGGCTGGTCTACCCCGACCAGTTCATCCCCCTGGCCGAGTCACACCAGCTCATCGACCCGCTCACCCACGCGGTACTGGCCGAAGCGGTGCGCCAGGCTGCCGTGTGGCATGCCGCCGGGTGGGCGTTGCAGGTGGCGGTCAATGTGTCCATGGACAACCTGGGTGCGCTGGACTTTCCTGACCAGGTGGCGCAGCGCATGTTCGATGCCGGTCTGGCTGCCCACAGCCTGGTGCTGGAGGTCACGGAAAGCCGGCTCATGCAAGACCCGCGCGCCTCGCTCGACACCCTGACCCGGCTGCGCCTGAAACGCATTGGCCTGTCGATTGACGACTTTGGCACCGGGCATTCTTCGCTGGCGCAACTGCGCGACATTCCGTTCGATGAGCTCAAGCTGGACCGCAGCTTTGTCCACGGCGCGGCGCACGACCCCGCGCTCACCGCCATCGTGGAAGGCACGCTGGCCATCGCCCGCCAGCTCGGCATCAAGACGGTGGCCGAGGGTGTGGAGGACCAGGCCGATTGGGATTTCATGCGTGCGCGCGGTTGCGACGTGGCCCAGGGCTATTTCATGGGCCGCCCCATGCCTGCCGAGGCCTTGCCCGGATGGTTGGCCCAATGGGAAGTGCGCCGTGCCGGGTTGACGGTAGCGCCGACTGCGGGCCTACAGTTTGCCGATAGCCGCCCGCAAGTCGTCCACGTTCAACACTTCTGACAGCACCTGCGGCGCGCTGCCGGCCTTGTACAGCACGTACACCGGCACGCCGTTGCGGCCCAGTTGGCCCAGGGCGGCGGTGATGGCGGGGTCGCGGCGGGTCCAGTCGGCGCGCAGCAGCTGTACGTTTTTGGCCGCCAGGTCGGCCAGCACGGTGGGGTCGGCCAAGGTGGTTTTTTTGTTGTACTGGCAGGTGACGCACCAGGCGGCGGTGAAGTCCACCATCACCGGCTGGCCGGTGGCCAGGGTTTCTTCTACCCGACCCGGTGCCCAGGGCTGCCAGCGTTCGGTGGTCGCCACCGCGCCAGGGGCGGGTGCCGTATTTATAAGATTTTGGCCTGTAGCGCTTATGACACCGGCGAGAGCAGCTATCGAAAGCGTAGCGGCCACCCAGCGGGTACGCCCGGCCAGGCCCAGCGCCCACAGCACCGCCGCCACCGCTACCAACAGCAGCAGCAGGCTGCCCGCGCCGTCGATGCCGCTTTGCTGGCCCAGCACCCAGACCAGCCAGGCCACGGTGGCAAACATCGGAAACGCCATGAGCTGGCGGAACGTGGCCATCCACGCGCCGGGCCGGGGCAGCAGCCGGGCCAGGGCCGGGCTCAGGCTGGCCAGCAGGTAGGGCAGGGCCATGCCAAAGCCCATTACCGCAAAGATCGGCAGCGCCTGCGCCACCGGCAGGCCTACTGCCAGCCCCAGCGAGGCCCCCATGAACGGCGCGGTGCAGGGCGAGGCCACCGCCACCGCCAGCACGCCCGACAAAAACGCGTTCAGTGCCGGGTTGCGCGCCTGCAGCGTGGCCACGCGGCTGGGCAGAAACTGGCCAAACTCGAACAGCCCCGCCAGGTTCAGCCCCACCACGGTAAACAGCACCGCCAGCCCTGCCACCACCGCGGGCGACTGCAGCTGAAAGCCCCAGCCCAGCTGCTCGCCCGCCGCGCGCAGGCCCAGCATCAGCCCGCCCAGCGCCAGAAACGACAGCACCGCCCCGGCGGTGTAGGCCAGGCCGTCCACGCGGTGGGCGCGTTTGTCGCCTGCGTGCTGCGCAAAACCCATCAGCTTGATGGCCAGCACCGGGAACACGCAGGGCATGAGGTTCAGGATCAGCCCGCCCAGCAGCGCGCCGAGCAGCGCGGCCGCCCACGACAGGCTGGGCGCGGCAGGGATTTGCGAGGCCGCGCTGTTGGCCCGCAGGGCGGCTTCGAGTGCCGGGGAGATGGTCGGTGCGGCCACGGTGCGCGGCCACTCGCCTTGCACATCGGCCACGGTGCGAAAGCCCTGGCCGGTGGCGGTGGCCAGCACCAGCGGCATCTCGGTGGGGCTTTGGCTGCGCATGGCGGTCAGCGGTGCGGTGGCGGACCAGGTGGCGCCGTCCCATTGCTGGGTGATGGTGGCGGCGGGCGTGGTGATTTCCGGGGTTTCTGGGAACAGCTCCAGCGTCTGGCCGCGCAGCGCGGCGGGCAGGTCGCTCACGGTGACCTGGATGTCTGCGCCCTGTACCCGCACCTGGCTGCGCGCTTTCAAATCGGTGGGCTGGGCGGCCAGGGCGGCATCGAACGCGGCAGCGTGCATGCCGGTAGAGCTTTTCACCGGCAGCTTCAGCACGAAGTCGCCTTCTTCGGGAATGCATTCCTGGCGGCACACCAGCCACACGGCGTGCAGCTTCACCTCCAGCTCGCTGGCCAGCAGCGGCGGCTTGAAGTCGGGCGCAATCGTCAGCGGCACCGGCAGCAGCAGCGTGCCCTCAAAGCCGTAGTTGGCCAGGGTGCCAATGCGGATCTTGTGCGGCACCGGCCAGGCGATGTCGCCCGCCGTCACGCCCGGCGGCAGCGTCCAGGTCAGGCTGGTGGCCAGGCCCGAATCGCCGGGATTTTTCCAGTAGGTGTGCCATGCGGGCTGGTGCGTTATCTGCAGCCCCACCCACACCGGCTGGCCGGGCTGCACCCCCTGCGGCGCGTGCGCCAGCAGCTCGGCACGCACCTGCGGCGTGGTCACGACAGAATTTAGGCTTTTTTGGGCGCTGGCGCTTATGGGAAGGGCGTAAGCAGCTATTAAAAGCAGAGCAGAGAGGAAGCGGTGCAGCATAGTGGGGCCAGAGTATGCGGGGTGGGAGCGGCTGGCAGGGTGCAAAGTTCCAAGTCAGGTTTGCGTGAACACGGCGGGCAGCTTTTTCGGCGCAGTGATGCGCAGTTGTTTGTGGATGCTTTCGCGCCCAAACACCACCTCGATGTCGGCCACCGCCACGCCAAACAAGGGCGCGAGAAAACGCACCATGTGGTCGGTGGCCTTGCCGTTCTTGGGCGTGGCCGTCACGCTGACCTTGAGCTGCGTGCCCATGGGCTTGGCGATCGCATCGCAGCAGGCCGAGGGCTTGCCCAGGATGTTGACGATCAGCACGTCGCCCTCCCAGGCAAAAAAGGAGTCGCCGGTGGCGTTGCGGGGGTGGGGAGGGGGCATGGCGGGATTTTAGGAGCCAGGTGTGGCGTCCTGTAGCCCATGAACCGAACGGAGGCCCCATGACCAGTCTTGCCCACGACCTTGCCATCGAGGTGCTGGAACTTCCCGCCGTGGACCGCGCCCGTATTCTGGAACTGCGGATCGCCAGCTTCGAACCCCAGTCTCCGGCGCAAAAAGCCTGGCTGGATGTGGCAAACCAGCGCCGCGAAGGCGTGCGTTGCGGCGCGGTGACCATGGTGCCGGGCGCTGAGGCTCTGGCCCGCACCAAGGCCCGTATTGCGTGAGTTACTGGATCCACCCCGATGCCGAGGCAGAGCTGGGGGACGCGGCGGTCTCCTACTTTGACCGCATCCACCACCAGGCCGCCGCTCCCAGGACTATCCACACCGTGACGATGAGTACCGCGCCGAGCCAGCTGCGCGGCTTGGCTTTTTGGGCCAGCATCCACGCGTCGGCCTGGCCCCGGCATTGCGCCAGCACCTCGGGCGGCAGCAGCCGGATGGCCAGCCAGATCAGGCCCGGCAGCAGCAGCACATCGTCTACATAACCCAGCACGGGAATGAAGTCGGGGATCAGGTCGATCGGGCTCAGCGCATACGCCACCACCAAGCCGCCCAGCGCCTTGGCATACCACGGCGTGCCTGGGTGTTGGCCTGCAAACCATAGCGTCACGCCGTCGCGTTTGATGCGTCGGGCCCAGGCTTTGGTGCGGTCGAGGAGGTGCATGGGGCGGCGGGTGTGGAGCTTTGAATTTACCCGAATCGCCTGTTGGGGTCCTGGGGTAGGCGCCAGGAGCGTGTCCTACAGCCGGTCGCGTGTTTGGCCGCTGTGGGTAGGGCGCCCGGCTCCGCACCATAGCCGTGTCTGCATTACTTAGGGGATGGCATATGGAACATCGTGGATTGTTTTTCTCGGCCCTGATCGGCGCGGTGGCCAGTGCGCGGTCGATGACGCCGATGGCCACCATCGCCGCAGCCCGGCTTTTGGGCCAACACACGCCGGGCCGGTTGGTGCTGCTGGACCACCCCCTGCTGCGGCTGGGCGCCCTGGTGATGGGCGTGG
The DNA here is from genome assembly GCA_963512645.1 of uncultured Albidiferax sp. GTDB lineage: Bacteria > Pseudomonadota > Gammaproteobacteria > Burkholderiales > Burkholderiaceae_C > Rhodoferax_B. The sequence goes on from CAUPNM010000016.1 coordinate 104,992, forward strand.
GTGAGCTGGTCGGCGACAAAATGAAGACCGCGCCCGACCGCACCGTCTTTTTGGGGCTGCTGGCGCGCGTGGCCAGCGCGGGCATTGCAGGCGCAGCATTGGCACCCCGTGGCCGCGAGCAGGCGGGGGCTATCACCGCCGTGGCCACCGCCGTACCGCTGGCCTACCTGACGCTGGCGGGCCGCAAGCGCGCCATGGTGCGCATGGGCCAAACCCGCAGCGGTTTGATCGAGGATGCGCTGGTGGTGGCGGTCGGGGTGGCGCTGGTGGCGCTGGCCGTCAAGCCGAAAAGCCTTTAAGCGAATCGGCCTCTAACGCGCTATCTGTGGGCGGTAGCAGCTAC
>CAUPNM010000017.1:0-105185 GCA_963512645.1 uncultured Albidiferax sp.
ATCTGGGCCAGGCCAAACCCGGCAAAGCAGTACAAAAACACCAGGCACAGGCTCGATGCCAGCCAGGGCAGGATGGCGGGCCACTCGACCCGCCAGAACGCCCGCCACGGCGTGGCACCCAGGGTGCGGGCTGCCGCCACGCGCGGCGCGCTCACGTGCTCCAGCGCGTCCACCCCGGCGCGCACCACGACACACAGGTTAAAGAACAGGTTGCCGTACAGCAGCAGCCAGGGTGTGTCTTGCAGGTCTACGCCCAGCCAGCCACTGAACACCCCGCGCGGCCCCCACAGCGCCAACACGCCCAGCGCGGCGACCAGGGTGGGCACCACGAACGGCAGCATCAACAGGCGTAGCACCAGGCTGCGGCCCGCAAACTCCCAGCGCGCCAGCACCCAGGCCACGGGCAGGCCCAGCAGCAGCGCAGCGATGCAGGTGGCCGCCGCTTGCAGCACCGACCACAGCACGCGCCAGCGCAGGTACGGGTCGGTCCACAGCGCCCAGGGGGAACTGCGGGTTTGGGTGGCCAGGTCGCCCCACCAGCCCTCGCCTGCCAGCCGCAGCACCGGGGCCACCAGCAGCACGGCCAGGGCCAGCAGCGGCAGCAGCGCCAGCAGCCAACGGCGAGACGGCATTTACTTCAGAACCACCTGCGTCCAGCGCGCGACCCAGCCCGTGCCCTTGTCGGCAATCGTCTCGGCGGGCAGGCTGTCAAAGGCCGTAGGTTCCACGGCGTGCTTCATCACCTCGGCCAGGGGGGTGTGGGCTTCGATGGGGTACATCCACATGCTGGTTTGCAAGGCCTCTTGCACCACGCCGGAGCGCATGAAGCGGATGAACTTGCCTGCGGCTTCGCGCTGGCCACCGCCGGCCACCAGGGCTACGCCCTCGACCTGGCGGAACACGCCGCCCTTGAAGAACAGGTTGCCGGTGGGGGACTCGGTGATTTTTTCTTTGCTGTAGAACACCTCGGCCGCCGGGCTGCTGGCGTAGCTGACGACCAGCGGGCGGGTGCCGCCGTTGCGGCTGAATTCGGTGTAGTAGGCCTCGGTCCAGCCTTTCACGGCTTTCACGCCGTTGCCACGCATGCGGGCCCACCAGTCAAACGCCTTTTCTTCGCCCATACCAGCGATGGTGGCCAGCAAAAACGCGTAGCCGGGGCTGGAGGTGGCGGGGTTGGGTACCACCAGCAGGTTGCGGTAGGCGGGCTGGGCCAGGTCTTCCAGGGTTTTGGGCAGGGCCAGGCCGCTCTTGGCGAATGCCGCCTTGTCGAAGTTGAGGTTGACGAAACCGTAGTCCACCGGCACCACATTGGCACCCACCTGGGCAATGGCCGAGCCCTGGGTGTAGGCCACCGGCTCCAGCACCTTGTTGGCCTGGGCCTTGGCGACGGAGGCGTTGTCCAGGCCAAACACCACGTCGGCGATGGGCTGGGCGCGGGTAAGGATGAGCTTGTTGAGCATCTCGCCCGCATCGCCCGCCTTGATGATGCTGAGCTTGACACCGGACTCGGCCTCGAACCGGGCCAGCAGCGGCTTGGGCAGCGAAAACGAGCTGTGCACCAGCACGCGCAGCGGGGTGTCCTGGGCCAAGGCCGGGAGCGAAACGAGTGCGGCCAGCGCGGTGGCGGCCAGAGAAAAACGACGGCGGTGCAGCATGTGTGCCTTTCATTGCGCCAGCGGCGGACGCATGAAAAGGCCCCAGATCTGACCCATCACGCTCCCTCCGCTGGCATGACCCAGATCAGGTGTGGGGTATTTCTCAGTCCGCCACTCTGTAGCGGACACCCCCGGTGAAGCGTCGGATTGTAGTGGTTGTCCACCGGCTCCAAGTTCTCCCTGCCAACACTGGATAAGCTTGTGGATAACCCTGCCAAGCACTTGTATAGGGCGGTTAAGTGCTTGATTTATATATACAAAGCTTGCGGCGCTTAAAAATTAAGCACTATGCACCAGAAGTCTTGCCGGCCATGCGACCCTTGACTGCGCCTAGCACAATCACCAGGCCGGGGATCAAAATCATGGCCCAGATGATCTTGTCCAGGTGCTGCTTGACCCAGGGCAGGTTGCCAAAGAAGTAACCGATGGTAATGATGCCCGCCACCCACAGCACGCCGCCCAGCACGTCGTAAAACGTGAACTTGGCGCGGCCCATCATGGCCACCCCGGCCACAAAAGGCGCAAAGGTGCGCAAAAACGGCATGAAACGCGCCGCCACCAGGGTGATGCCGCCGTAACGCTCGTAAAACGCATGCGCCTGGTTAAAGGCGTTCTTGTTGAAGAACTTCGAGTTCTCCCACTGGAACACCTTGGGGCCCAGGTAGCGGCCAATCGCGTAGTTGCACTGGTTGCCCAAAATGGCCGCCGCCAGCAGCAGGCCCACGGCCAGCGGGTAGGACATCAGCCCCACGCCGCACATGGCGCCCACCACAAACAGCAGCGAGTCACCCGGCAGAAACGGCATGACCACCACGCCGGTCTCTACAAAGATGATCAAAAACAGCAGCGCATAGACCCAGGGGCCGTAGCTGGTTACAAAGGCCTCCAGGTATTTGTCTACGTGGAGGATGAAGTCGAGAAGTTGCATGAGAATGTCCATGGAGCGCGATTATCGTGGGTGGCTGCTGTCATCATGTGACATTGCATCCATTTACCCGAGTTGAAACATGAGCCTCCTCTGCCCCGTCTGTAAAGCCGCAAACGCCCGCGACGCAACCGTGTGCGCCCAGTGTGCTGCCGCCCTGCCCGTGCCACAGCGCATGACCTTGCTGGAACAGGCCATGGCCAAGCCCATCGCCGCTCCGGCACCTCCGGCGCCACCACCTGCGGTACCTGCCCCGCCCGTGCCCCCTCCGCCCGCATCGTCAATGCCCGCCAACGCCGCCCCGGTTACCGCACCCGCGCCCATGGCAGCCCCCACACCCGCCCCTGCGCCCAGGCAAGCCCCCATCCATTCCGGCTTCACCATGCCGCCCCTGCCCCCGCAGCCCCGGCAGCGGCGGCGCAGCCGTGCGCCCTGGATACTGGCCATCGTGCTGATGGTGGCGCTGCTGGTGGCCATGGGCTACGAAGTCCTGCAAGCCAACGGCGTGTCCCTGCCTTCCCTGGGTTCCTTGCTCCCTTCCAGCACGTCCAGCACCACCAGCCCCTGACCGCCATGACGCACCACACCCACCTGCTCATCATCGACCCGCAAAACGACTTTTGCGATCTGCCGGGCGCGGCCCTGCCCGTCGCCGGTGCCGATGCCGACATGCAACGCCTGGCGGCCTTCATCCGCACCCACGGCGCGGCGCTGACCGACATCACCCTCACCCTGGACTCGCACCACCGCATCGACATCGCCCACCCCACCTTCTGGCAGCAGGCCGATGGCAGCGCGGTGGCACCGTTCACCACCATCACCGCCGCCGAGGTGCACGCGGGCCAGTTTGTGCCGCGCCAGCCCGGCGCGCTGGGCCGCACCCTGGCCTACCTGGACGCACTGGAAGCACGGGGCCGCTACCTGCTGATGGTCTGGCCAGTGCACTGTGAAATCGGCACCTGGGGCCACAACGTGCACGCCGGGGTGCGCGCCGCCTACAACACCTGGGAAGACCAGCAGGGCCGCAATGCCACCAAGCTCACCAAGGGCAGCAACCCCTGGACCGAACACTACAGCGCGGTGATGGCCGAGGTGCCCGACACGCACGACGAAACCACCGGCCTGAACCACGCGCTGATGGCCGCCATGGACCAGGCCGACGTATTGCTGATCGCAGGCGAGGCCAGCAGCCACTGCGTGCGCGCCACCACCGAGCACATCGTGGAGCATCTGGCGCGCCAAAAGCCCCAGCGTATCGTGCTGCTGACCGACTGCATGAGCCCGGTGGCGGGCTTCCAGGCCCAGCACGACGCGTTCTTGCAGAACATGCAGGCGCAGGGCATCGAGCTGGCCACCAGCACGCAAATCCAGCTCTAGGAGTCTGGGCGGCAGAAGGCATCGAAGCGAAAAGCGGCCCCAGCGAGGACAGTTTTTGCCGGATTTGCAGGCCCATAGCCGTAGCTATGGGGCAAAAAGACGGTGAAAAATGGACCGCTGCGGTCGTTTTGCAGCCGATGCACCTTCTGCCGCCCAGGCTCCTAGGCGCCCGCTCTCTTTTTAAGAGCTGCTCACGCCCATGGTATGGGCGCTAGCGGCCTAAAAGGCATGACATCTTAGCGCGTGGTGCGCGCAGGCAAGACCCAGCCCGGGCGCGCAAAGTGGCAGGTGTAGCCGTTGGGCCGGTGCACCAGATAGTCCTGGTGTTCGGGCTCGGCATCCCAGAAGGTGGGCGCGGGCACTACCTCGGTCACCACCCTGCCGGGCCACAGACCGGAGGCGTTCACGTCCTGGATGGTGTCCAGGGCCACGGCTTTTTGTGCTTCACTGGTGTAGAAAATGGCCGACCGGTAACTGGTGCCCACATCATTACCCTGGCGGTTCACCGTACTCGGGTCGTGGATCTGGAAGAAAAATTCCAGAATCGCGCGGTAGCTGGTCTCCGCGTTGTCGAAGCCTATCGCCACGCCCTCGGCATGGCCGGGGTGGTTACGGTAGTTGGGGTGGTCGTTGGTGCCGCCCACATAACCCACGCGGGTGGACACCACCCCGGGCAGCTTGCGGATCAGGTCCTGCATGCCCCAAAAACAGCCGCCCGCCAGTACCGCAGTTTCTATCGCCATGGTGTTGTCCTTTGTGGTTTGAGATGAAACCCTCAGGTGGTGGCAACCGGCCCGGTTTCAACAATTCAGCATCTTTTAGGCCGCCAGCGCTTATTGCATGAGCGTGAGCAGCTATGAAATGTATAGTTAACCCCTTGCTAGCCATTCTCGCCATCACCTTCCCCTTCTTCGCCCTGGTCCTGGCCGGGTACCTGGCGGCGCGCCGCCGTATGCTGCCCCTGGAGGCGATACCGGGCATGAACGGCTTTGTGCTGTTTTTCGCCCTGCCCTGCATGCTGTACCGGTTTGGTGCCAGCACGCCGCTGGCGCAACTGCTGGACGGCAGCGCGTTTTTTACCTACCTGCTGTGCGGCCTGGCGATTGTGGCGGGCACGGTGGTCTTCAGCCGCAACGCGCGCATCGGCTGGAACGACGCGGCGTTTGGTGCGCTGGTGGCCGCCTTCCCCAACACCGGCTTCATGGGCGTGCCGCTGCTGGTGGCGCTGCTGGGCGCGCAGGCGGCAGGCCCGGCGATTGTGGCCATCGTGGTGGACATGGTGGTCACCACCTCGCTGTGCATTGCGCTGTCGCAGCTAGACCACGCGGGCACGCACGGCATGGGCCACGCTGCGCGCCAGGCCTTGCGCGGCGTGCTGCGCAACCCCATGCCCTGGGCGATATTGCTGGGTGGAGTCGCCTCGGCCACCGGGTTCAAGCTGCCCGGCCCGGTACAGCAAACCGTGGGGCTGCTGGCCGATGCGGCTTCGCCGGTGGCGCTGTTCACCATAGGCGCGGTGCTGGCCCGCTCGCACATGCTGGCCACCCGGGGCCATGCCGCGCCGCTGCTGCGCGACTACCTGCCGGTGGCGGGCATCAAGCTGTTTGTGCACCCGTTGCTGGTGTGGGGCGTGGGCACGGCGGCCATCCGCTGCGGCGTGCCGCTGCAGCCGTTTGCCCTGCAGGTGCTGGTGCTGGTGGCCGCCCTGCCCAGCGCCAGCAATGTGACCCTGCTGGCCGAGCGCTTCGGGGCCGACAACGGGCGCATTGCCCGCATCATCCTGGCGACCACGGCGGCGGCGTTTCTCACCTTCTCGGCCGCGGTGCAGTGGCTGGTTTAGCCACCGGTACTTTTAAGCAATTTAGGGCTCTAGCGCTTATTCATAGGGCACAAGAAGCTATTAAAAACATAGCTATTCAGGCCGGGTCGTGGACCGGCGACTCGCACCACAGCACGCGGTTGCGCCCGGCCTGTTTGGCGCGGTACAGGGCGGCATCGGCGCAGGCCACCAGCGCGCCGCTGTCGGTACCGTGCTGGGGAAAGACCGCCAGGCCCGCAGAAAACGTCGACTGCAAGCTGGCACCGCCCCAGGGAATGGGGGTTTGGGCCAACTCCAGCCGCCATGCATCGACCTTCAGCCGCGCCTGTTCGAGCGACATATTGGGCAGCACGACCAGAAATTCCTCGCCGCCAAAGCGGCAAATGGTGTCGCTCTGGCGCGCACCTTGGCGCAGCAGGGCCGACAAGGTTTTGAGCACCAGGTCCCCCGCCGGGAGGCCATGCGTGTCGTAGATGCGTTTGAAGGCATCCAGGTCCAGCAGGGCCAGCGCCACCGTACGGCCCTCGCGCTTGGCGCGGGACAGGTCGCGGGTCAGCGTCTCGTCCAGGTAACGGCGGTTAAACAGGCCGGTCAGCGGGTCGCGCAGGGCCTGCTCTTGCAGCAGCGCCTGCAGACTGGAGATCTTGGCCAGTTGCGCCTCCAACAGGTGCCGGTGCCTTTCGGTGCGCCGCAGAGAACGCAGCAAGAAGGCCCCCAGCAGCAGCGATACCAGCAAAAAACTACCCGCCATCGCCACACTGCGGTAAATCTCCTGGTGCCAGCCCGCCAGGTAATCGCGCTGGGCCATGGTCACAATGACCACCATGGGCGCTTTCTCCAGCCGGTGGAAGGTGGCCATGCGCTCGAAGGTGTCGGCCCCCGCTGCGGTGAAGTAGGTGGCGGTGCGCACCCCCGACTGGAACAGTTGCCGAAACTCTTTGGACACGGCACTGTTGCCCAACTGCCCGGCCGGTTTCTGGGCAATCGCGGGCACCCGGGCGATCAGGCCCAAATCGGCATCGCGCAAGATCAGCGAGCCGTTGGGTCCCAGGTCAAACTGCGCCAGGACCTTCGAAAAATGGCTGATCGCGATCGGGGCCGACACCACCCCGGCAAAACGCCCATCCGGGTGGTTGTAGCGGCGCGCAAATGAAATGATGTACTGCCGCGACACCCGCCCCATCAGCGGCTTGGAAATGTACAACCCGGTTTGCCGGTCGTCGCGCAGCGCCACAAAATAGCCCCTGTCGGCCCAACTGTTGCGCTCGCCCTGGTTCACCCCCCGGCCCAGCACCACCAGGCCATCGGCCTGCGCGACACGGACCGCTTCGACCTGGGGCAGGCGCTGCTCCAGCCGCAGCAAAAAAGCCTGCATCGCGGTCGTTTGCAGGCCCTTGCCGGCCAGTTGCCGCTCCAGCTCATCGACCACGGTGAGCAGGGCCAGATCCACCTTGTCGATGTCGCTGGACACCGCCTGGTCCAGCGCGTTGGCGATGTTCTGGGTCAGGGTTTCGGCGCGCTGGTCGGCATGCATGCGGCTCAGGTAGAGCGAGTCCCCCGACAGCACCAGCACCAGCAGGTTGGCACACACCAGCCCTACCACCAGCCCCAGACGCAAACGCCGGGACGAAGCCCCCAAGGTGCTGGTAGCTGCGGGGCCGGGGACTTCAGACGGTACCGATAGGGCCATATCTTTTCGCAGGTTCTCCCCACGGTCGTGGGGCATCGATTGCTGCGGATCTTAGCGTTGTCACGGCCGGCGGGGTAAGCCGGCCTCAGAGCGTGCGGCGCAGCGCCTCGAAGAACAGCGTGGACTGCAGCCGCTCGCTTGCCATTTGGCGGGCCACCTCTTCGGCCAGGGCTTCATGGCTAGGCGCCAGCGGCCGACCGGTGGACTGGGCCAGCACCTGGGCCTGGCAGGCGCGCTCCAGGTAATACAGGTCGTCATAGGCGTAGTCCATGCGGTCACCACACACCACCAGCCCGTGGTTGCCCAGAAAACCGATATCGGCCGCTCCCATGGCGCGGGCAATGCGCTCGCCCTCGCGGTAGTCCAGCGCCAGACCGTTGTATTCGGTGTCGATGGCGGTGCGGCCATGGAAACGCATGGCGTTTTGCGACAGCGTGGTGTCCAGCGCCCGGTCGGTAGTGAGCGTGAGCGCGGTCGCATAGGGCATGTGGGTGTGCAGCACGCAGGCCTTGGCGCACAGGCGGTGGATGGCGGCGTGGATGAACATGGCGGTAGATTCCACCTCGTGGCGGCCCACCAGCTTGTTGCCTTCGGCATCGATCATCACGATGTCGTCGGCCTGGATCTCGCTCCACAGCAGGCCGCGCGGATTGAGCAAAAAACGCCCCGAGCGGTCGGGCAGCTCCTGGCTGAAATGGTTGCACACCCCTTCGCCCAGGCCGTGGTGGGCGGCGGCGCGCAGCGCCAGGGCCAGGTCGGCGCGCAGGCGGGTGACGGATTCGGAGGCGTAGTCTTCGGCGTGCATGGGAGTGTCCTTGGGGTGGAGGGTGTGGGCGAGATTGTGCGGGATTGCGCCGCTACACTGCAGGCATATCCGTACAAACCCGCATACCCGTCGCGGCCCACCCATGATCGTTCGTAACCGGCCCTCGGGCCTGCGCCTGTTCTTGCTGCTGCGCGGCTCGGTGCTGCCGCGCATCCTGCCCACCTTGCTGGTCAACACACTGATCGCCACCGTGGTGACCTGGAGCCACGGCGACCTGTTTGCGCTGAAGATCACGCTCACCACCATCCCCTTCACGTTGATCGGCCTGCCGATTGCCATCTTTCTGGGCTTTCGCAACAACGCCGCCTACGACCGGTACTGGGAGGGGCGCAAACTGTGGGGCGAAATCGTGCTGCGCAGCCGCAATCTGTCGCGCCAATGCCAGACCCTGGTGACCTACCCCGCGCCCGCCACCGCGCAAGACGGCCTGGCCGACACCCGGGTGCGCATGGTCTGGCGGGCGATTGCCTTTGCCCACGCGCTGCGCCATCTGCTGCGCGGCACGCCGCCCGGCCCCGAAGTGCAAAAGTGGCTGCAGCCTGCGGAATGGCAGCAACTGGGCAGCACCCGCAACGCGCCCGACTTTCTGATGCTGCGCATGGGCATGGACCTGCAGCAGTGCCTGCGCGAGCAGCGCATAGCCCCCAGCCTGGCCATCGGCATCGACAACACCTTGTCAGCCCTGACCGCCGCCGCCGCATCGTGCGAGCGCATCAAGAGCACGCCGATTCCGTTCTCGTACACCCTGCTGTTGCACCGCACGGCCTACCTGTACTGCTTTTTGCTGCCGTTCGGGCTGGTGGATTCGATTGGCTTCATGACCCCGTTTGTGGTGGCCATCGTGGCCTACACCTTCTTTGGTCTGGATGCCCTGGGCGACGAGATCGAGGAGCCGTTTGGCATGGAGGCCAACGACCTGCCGCTGGACGCGATCTGCCGCGCCATCGAGATCAACTTGCGCGAGTCGCTGGGCGACGACAACATCCCGCCACCGCTGCAGGCGGTGGACTACCTGCTCACCTAGGTTTCAAGCTTTTTATGCCGCTCGTGCAGATGGGACTGGCACGAGCAGCTACGGAATCAATAGCAAATCACTGGGTGTACTTTTTGTTGGCTTGCTGCCGCAAAGCCTGCCCCAGCTGCTCCTGCGGCCAGTCTTCTTGCAGCGCGCGCAGCAGCAGGCCTTGCTGGCTCTCGGGGGCCAGGCCGCCCAGCGGTGGGTCGCGGTCGAGGTTGGTGGGGAAGGCATAGCCCTCGGCGCAGGCGGCTACAGCACTGGCCTGCTCTGCGGCGGGCATGCCGCGCAAGGCCGGGTACAGCGCCTGGCACATGCGCAGGCGGTCCACTGACTCCATGCCGCGGCCAAAGGCGCTAGAGACCTGCAGCAGGTTGGCCAGGCGGTAGATATCGGCCGAGCGGTTGTGGCCTGCGGCGTGCATTAGCGCGGGGTTGAAGAACACTGCGTCGCCCTTCTTCAGCGGCAGTTGCACGTGCTGCGCATCAAAGTAGGCCTGGAAGTCCGGGTGGCCCGCCACCAGGTAGCCAGGCATGTATTTGTGCGAATGCGGCAGGTACAGCGTGGGGCCGCTTTCCACCGGCATGTCCACATGGGCCACCGCGCCCTGCAGCGTGAGCACGGGCGACAGGCGGTGCACATGCGCCGGGTAGCGGGCGGCCTGCACCGGCCCCAAAAAGCCCAGGTGGTAGTCACGGTGGGCCATTTGCGCGGCCCCGCCGGGGTTGACCGAATTGATCTGCGAAGTCACCTGGTAGGCCGGGCCCAACCAGGCCTCGCACACCCAGACCAGCAGCGGGTTGCCGTAGTAGGCGGCGAATACCTCGGGCGCGGCCACGCAGAGCTTTTCCAGCGCGTTCCAGACGCGGTCGTTGGCACCAGGCTTGGCGAAGTGGTCGGCGCGGGTTCCGGTTGCGCGCTCGGCGGCGATCAGCCGGTGGAATTCGGCGGTGGCCGCGTCCACCACGGCCAGGTCGGCAAATGCCGCTTGCAGCACCAGCACGCCCGGGCCGCTGTGCCACACGCGGCACCACTCGGCCATCAAGTCGCGCTGTTGGGCCGGGCTGGCGTTTCGGATCTGCGCGCCGTCGTACACCGGCACGCCCTGGGTGATGGCGTGGGCCAGTGGGTAGTCGGCTGGCAGGGTGGTCGTACGCACCAGGGCATCCAGGTCGGCGAGCTTGCAGGCTTGCGGGTCCAGCCAATGGGGGGAATCGTGAGAGGACATGGGAGGGTTCTGCGGGTGAAAAGATGGGCAAAGTGTAGGCAGGCTTGACGTATATTGAAGGCCTTAAACCCCTCAAAAACACCTCAAGAGCAGCCATGGCCCACCCCCATCTTTTGAAAGACGTTGCCTCGCAGGCGGGCACCAGCATCGCCACGGTAGACCGGGTGCTGCACCAGCGCGGCGGCGTGCGCCCGCACACGGTGCGCCGTGTCGAGCAGGCGCTGGCGGAGCTGGAGCAGCAAAAAAGCCAGGTGGGGCTGGTGGGCCGCAAGTTTTTGATCGACCTGGTGATGCACACCCCCGACCGCTTCTCGCGCCTGGTGCGCGGCGCGTTGGAGCAGGTGATGCCGACGCTGCACCCGGCCATCTTCCGCGCCCGCTACCAGCTGACGGAAGACCTGCCGGTGGCGCAGCTGGTGGCCACCCTCGACAAGATCGCCCGCCAAGGCAGCCACGGTGTGCTGCTGAAAGCCCCGGACGTGCCCGAGGTGGTGCAGGCCGTGGCGCGGCTGCAGTCCCAGGGCATTCCGGTGCTGACGCTGGTGACGGATTTGCCCACCTCGGCCCGGCGCGCCTACGTGGGCATGGACAACCGGGCGGCCGGGCACACGGCGGCGTATCTGGTGGCGCAGTGGCTGGGGGCGGCCCCGTCGGGGGTGTTGATATCGACCAGCAGCAACCGCTTTCGGGGCGAGGAAGAGCGCGAAATCGGCTTTCGCCAGGCCATCCGCGACCGTTATCCGCATCTCACCGTGCACGAGGTCAGCGAAGGCCTGGGCCTGCACGATGCCACCGTGGCCCTGGTGCGCGAGCGCCTGCGGCAGTGCCCGGACATCGAGGCGGTGTATTCCATCGGCGGGGCGAATGCGGCGATTCTGGAAGCGTTTGAACAAGTGCGCCGCCCGTGCCGGGTGTTCATCGCCCATGACCTGGATGCCGACAACCTGCCCCTGCTGCGCGCGGGCCGCCTGCACGCGGTGCTGCACCACGATCTGCAGTTGGATATGCGCCAGGCCTGCATGCAGGTGACGGCCGCCCACGGCGCGGCGGCGCTGCCGTTGCGGCCCTCATCGGTGCAGGTGGTCACGCCCTGCAATCTGCCGCAGCCCTGAGCCCGCCCCGGCTGCTAGAAACCGTAGCTGTAGCGCAACTGCAAGAAGGTCTCGCCCGGATTGGGGCTGCGCAGACTGGCGTTGGAGACGTGCTGCAACACCAGCCCTAGCTCCTGGCGCCGTTGGGCTCCGAAGCTGCGGCCCACGCCCAGGTGGTCACTGAAGTTCCACTGGGTGCTGAACGACTTGTGGGGGGTCTGGTAGGGCTCGTTCAGGTAGGAAATGCCCACCCCGGCCTCCACAAACCACGGCGACTGGCCACCATCGAAACGGTAGCGGAACATGGGCACCAGGCCGATTTGGGTGAAATGCGAGAGCGCCCCCGGCGGGGCATCGACCTTCCAGTGGCTCAAGAACACATCCCAGGCAAGCGTGACGCGCCCGTCCCAGAATACGGTCTGCCCTGGCAGACGCACGCCGATGGTGGCCGTACGGGTATCGCCGTGCTGCGCAAACGTCTGCCCGCCCTGGAGGTAGACCGACGGCCCTGTGGGCTCTGCCGCCAAGGCGTCACGCCCGCAGGCCCATCCGCACACCGATACCGCCAGCGCCCCCAAAGACCGCGTGACGTGTGTTGTGTTGACCATGTGTGCCATTTCCCCGAGTAGGCGCCCTGCGAACCGGGAACCGGTCCACCTCCGCGCCATGGAGAAATTGTGCCGTGCAGCCCCAAACGCCCTAGCAGCCAACAGGCCGTAGGCGTGTAGGGGTTTGCTGACCTGACAGGCCTTGCGCGGCCTATGCGGAGCGGTTCACGTACCAGTCGTCGAAGTTGGAGAACTCGGTGAACTTGCGCTCGAAGCCGTGCGCGCTCAGCAAGGCATGGATTTTCTCGCGGTCGCTGGTGTAGTTGTGTTCCACGGTGATGATGCGGACGTGGTAGCGCGAGAAGTCGAAGGCTTCCAGAATGGTGAGCTCGGAGCCCTCGGTGTCGATGGACAGGTAGTCGATGCAGGGCGGTGCGGCGTGCTCGTCCAGCAGGTCCAGCAGCGAGATGGTTTGCACGTCGTACAGCACGCCGTCTTTGCGGGCATCGGCGCGTTGGTCTTTGTCGGTGAACGCCGCGATGGTGGAAAACTCGGACACCGGCACCTCGTTGAATTGCAAGATCTCGCCGGTACGGCTCCACACGCAACGGGTTTCCACGGTGCAGCTGCGGTTGCGCTGGAGGCGCTCGTGCCAGTTGCGCGCCGGTTCAGCCAGAATGCCGCGCCAGTCCAGGTGGGTTTCCAGGCCCCAGGAGTTGCTCAGGTGGATGCCGTCTGCCGCCCCAAACTCCACAAAAAACCCGCCGCGCAGCCCCTGCAGTTCGTGGCGCACAAAAATGTCTTGCAGTAGCTGGGCTTTCGATTCCGATGCGTGCTGAAAGCACAGCAACAGGAAAGCAATCGCGTCCTGCCCCACCGTCTGTGCTGGCGCAGGCCCGGTTTTGCGGCTGTTGACCAGGTCGTAGAAAGCGGCCTGGCTCCAGGGAGGTGGCTGCTGCGGTGGGTAGCGGCGTATGTCCACACCCAGCCCGCGCAAAGCAGGCTGCAAGGACGCGTCCCAAAGGCGGCGTGTGAGAGCGGGCATCGGGTTTCCTCAAAATGAGGCATCTGCACACTGCAAGCCTCCGGAAAAATGGTAGCCGCCCCCGCGGCGCGCGTCCACCCCCAATTGACACAGTGGGGGCCCGCCGCAAATATTCACAGTGTTTTTGGCAGTTTGCGCTTAGTCCATGAGCGCAAGCAGCTCCTAAAAGCAGAGCAAGTCAGTCCTGTGCAACTGAGAAAAAGCGGTAACCGTTGCGTCCGGCCAGCTTGGCGCTGTACATGGCCTGGTCGGCGGTAGCCAGAATGTCGGCGGCGGTCTGGCCGTCTTGCGGGTAACGGCTGATGCCCACGCTGGCGGTGACCTGCAGCGCCTGGTCTTGCACGGGTATGGGCTCCTTGACAGCAGCCAACAGCTTGCTGGCAATGGCCGCCAGGTGTTCCTGCGGCACGGCGGCCCCCAGCAGCACCACGAACTCGTCGCCGCCCAGGCGGGCCACGGTGTCGACCTCGCGCACGATGTGCTGCATGCGCCGGGCCACGGTGCGCAGCACCTCGTCGCCCGCGTCGTGGCCGTAGACATCGTTGATGGCTTTGAAGGCATCCAGGTCGATAAACAGCAGGCAGACTTTTTCGCCGTAGCGGCGTGCATGGGCCAGGGCCAGCTCCAGCCGCTCCTGGAACAGGCGGCGGTTGGGCAGGCCGGTGAGCATGTCGTGCTGGGCCAGGTGCTCCAGCTCTTCCTGGTTGTCGTGCAGGTCGGCCAGTTGCTGGGTGATCTGCAGATGCATCTGGTGAAAGCTGCGCGCCAGGCTGCCGATTTCGTCCTGGCGCAACAGCGGCAAGTCGCCCGGCGGCAGGCCATTGGCAAAACGCTGGGCGGCGGCGGTCACGGCGTTGATCGGGCGCGTCAGGGCCTGGGCCAGCAGCACGGCCAGCAGCAGGCACAGCAGGGACAGGCCCAGCACGATCTGCACCACGGTGCTGCCCAGCTGGCGGGATTGCACCAGCACCTGGTCCAGCGGCTGCGCCAGGCCCAGGAGCAAGCGGCTTTCGCTGCTGACGGTCTGGATTTTTTGCGCGATAAAAGCCGCCACCACCGGGGTCTCGGCATAGTCGCCCTCGCGGCCCTCGAACACCACCTGGTCCTGCGAGCCCCCAACCACGGCGCGCAGGGGTTCGAACTCGTCCTGCACCAGCATACGCCGGCCCTTGTCAAACCCAAAGGTCTTGCTGCTGTCGGGGTGGATCAGGATATCGCCCTCGGTATTGGCCAGAAACAGCTTGAACGCCGCAGGCAAATCGGCCGCCAGCAGGCCAAACATACCGTTGAGGTCCAGGTTCACCACCACCACGCCGATGGCGGTGTTGCGGGCATCCACCACCGGCATGGCCAGTTGCAGCGTGGGCTGGTCCAGGCTTGCCTGTGCGCCGCCTTCGTGGTTGATGGTGATGCGCGACATGTAGGTGGCGCGCGCGGGCAGCTTCAGTGTGTCAGACACATAGGCGTAGTGGCCTTTTTCCTGCAGGTCGTCGCCCTGCACCCGCTGGGTGGACGTGCCGACCCGGTCGACCCGCACGCGCTCCAGGCCGTAGTCGCTGGCCGAGATCAGGCGCAGCTGCGAATAGCTGGGGTTGGCCTCGATCAGCAGGCCAAACAGCATGGCCAGGTGGTCGGTTTCGTGCACGTCCTCACGCTCCAGAACGGCGATGGCCGTGGGCAGGCCCGCCAGCATCTGCAGGTTGCGCGACACCTCCTCGCGGGTTAGGGTGATGCGCCGGGCCAGCACCTGGGTCGAGGTGAGCAACTTGTTCTTGGCCGAATCCACCAGCAGGCTGCGGCTGGCCTCGTAGGCGTAAAACCCGGTCAGCCCCGCCGCCAAAAACCCGACCGAGGCCATCAACAGCACCAGCTTGGCGACAATGCCCCACCTCATGGAATGCCTCGGTTCATGGTGCCAGCACCTTGCGGGCCCGGTCGCCCGAGACAATGCGGCTCCACAGCAGGTTGCGGCGCTCTTCGCTTTCCACCGGCTCCAGCCACAGCAGGCGGTCGTCGGCCCGGTACTCGGGCGAGGCCGAGGTGGTGTTGGCCAGGCCCTGGCGCTGCACCAGCACCTGGCCGGGCTCGGGCTCCAGCAGGTAGTTGATCCAGGCGGCGGCCAGCACCGGGTTGGTGGCCCCCCGGGTGATGGCCCAGCAGTCCAGCCAGGCCAGCGCACCCTCTTGCGGGATGGCGTAGCCCACGTCCAGCCCGGCGGCGCGGAACAGCACCTCCTGCTGGCGGCCATAGTTGGCAAACAGCAGCGCCGCGCGGTGGCGCTTGAACAGGTCCAGCGACTCCTCGGGCTGGGTGTAGAAGACAGCGGCATTGCGGCGCAGGGCAATCAGCTTGTCCACTGCCTGCGGCCACTGGTTGTCGGCCAGGCGAAACGGTGAGGCCCACCCCAGCGCCTGGGCCGCCAGCGCAAAATTGTGCGTGCCCGCGCTGTAGGCAATCACCTTGCCCTGGTAGCGTGGGTCCCACAAGGCGTTGATGGTGGTCGGGGCCTGCCGGATCTGCTGGCGGTCGTAGACCAGGCCCATCTCGGCATAGGTGTAGGGAATCGCGTAAGTCTTGCCACCGTGCACCAGGCCGGGAATGGCCCCCCGGTTCTGGAACCGTGGCAACTGCTTTGCCAGCAGGGGCAGCGTGGCCGTGGCGATGGGCTGCACCCAGTTCTGGCGGATGTAGCGCTGCAGTTCGGCGGTGTTGACGGCAAAAACATCAAAATTCTGCGCCTGGTGCAGGCTGATCTTTTGCCACAGGTCAACATCGGAATCGACCATGGTGACCTCTACCTGGCAGCCCATGCGCTGCTCGAAGGTCTTGACAATGTCGGCATCCGCATAACCCGGCCAGGCCAGCACCCGCAGCACCTCGGTCGCCGTCGCACGGGCCCGCGCCGTGGCCGCCAATGCCAACGCCAGCGACACCGATGCCCCCAGCGCGAACTGGCGGCGGTCCCATAGAGGCCTGGGTGTGCAGGGTGGTGGTGGATGGCGCATCGGTTTCACTCTAGCCATGCGCCATTACAACAGCCTGAACCCTAGAGTGAAAGCTCTGGTTAACGGCTACTGGCGATTGGGCAGACTCTGGTGGCTGTTACAAACTTAAACAAAAGATTGTAAAGCCGCCCGAAAAGCATCCAATAAGAGCCCAATCATCGGTGCGCCTTGCACCAGCAGCTACGAAAAATATAGCAATCAGCCGATCAGCTTGCGGTACTGCACAAAACCGCTCTTGTCGGCAATGCGGTCGTACAGCTGCATCGCGTCCAGGTTGCTCTCGTGCGTGAGCCACCACACCCGGGCGGCAGCCTCGTGCGCGGCTGACGCATACACATGCTCGATTAAGGCCCGCCCCACCCCTTTGCCGCGCAGGTTGGGCAGGGTGAACAGGTCTTGCAGGTACACGTAGTCGCCCGCCGTCCAGCAACTGCGGTGGTAGATGAAATGCACCATGCCCACCAGCGCCCCTCCCTCCTCGGCCACCGCGCAGTGCATAGGCTCGGCCGGGTCCAGAAAACGCTGCCAGGTCAGCGCGGTGACGGACTCGGGGATGGCGGTTTTGTAAAACGTCTGGTAGCCCTGCCATAGCGGCAACCACTGGGCGAAATCGGTGTCTTGGGCGGGTCGAATCTGCATGGATGTGCTCCTGTGAAGCCCGCCAGCTTAGCCGCTGCGTGGCACCCTGGGTAGTGCCAGGTGAAGGCAAAAACAGGGCTCCACGGAGATATAAGCTTTTTAGGCTCTCTGTGCTTATGGAATAAGCGTAAGCAGCTCTTTTTTATGTAGCACCCCACCCCGTCCCGCGCATCGGCCCATCGGTGTAAAACCAGCGCCCGTCCCGCCGCGCCAACCGGCTGGTCTCGTGCATGTGCTGGCCGAAAAGATTGTGGGGCTGGGTTGGCTGGAAAAAACATACAAAAAGCACCTCCAGCCCATACGGTGCCTACACACAATGCTATGTACTTTGCGGCAAAAAATCTGTAGCGTTTAGCGGAGTTAGGTCCCGCCCTCTTCGCCAAGCCAAATGGCAAGTTCGGGCTGAACCTATGGTTCAAGTGCGCTTTTCAAACGACGGTTTCGGGCCCAAAGCGGATATTGAATGAGGGTCGTCGGATGCGAGGATGGACGACTGAAAAGTCGCGGAGGTCATGGCTGCATGGGTTTTTAGCTACCTACTGAAGGCGCCGTCACGACGCCACGGACACTGCAATTGCGCCCAGCCAGCTTGGCTTGGTACAGCGCCGAATCCGCCGCTTTGACCAGATCCAAGGTGTCTGGATTGTCATCGCCGTCCTGCTTGGGCTCGAACGTGGCGTAGCCTACCGATACGGTGATGTTCGGCCGAATCGCATTCGGCGCATGCTGCAAACCCAATCCTTCTACGTTGCGCAACAATTGCTCGGCCATGGCGGCTGCCCCGTCCACACTGGTTTCCGCAAGCACAATGACGAACTCCTCTCCCCCGAAGCGGGCCACAAAATATCCTGGCCGGTGGGCATTGGCGCCCAAGAACGCTGCCACACTTTGGAGACAGACGTCGCCCTGCACGTGCCCAAAAGCATCGTTGTACTTTTTGAACTCGTCGATATCAATCATCAACATCGACAGTGGTAACAGTTGGCGCTTCGCCCGCCTCCAATCGAGGTCGATCCGCGCATCGAAGCTGCGCCGATTGTGTAGACCAGTCAGTCGGTCTTTATTCGCCAGTGCACTCAAATTGGCCAGTGCATTGCGATAAGCCAGATGGGTCCTCACCCGCGCAATGACCACTGGGGGGTTCAAAGGCTTGGATATGTAATCGGCAGCGCCCGCGGCGAACACCTTTTCTTCGAAGCCAGTCTCTGTGTGACTGGTGATGAACAGCACCGGTATGTCTGCGGTTTCAGGCTTGGCCTTCAGCGCACGGCACACTTCCAAACCATCCATACCGGGCATTTCCACATCCAGCAGAATCAAGTCCGGAGTCTCGGCGCAAGCTATGCTCAGAGCTTGTCGACCAGAGGTAGCAAAGAGACTGTCGCCAAAAGCAGCAAGCATCTTGCGCAATGACAAGATCACAGTGCTGTCATCATCCACCACCAAAATTGTGGGACTGGATATTTGATCTTCAGGGATAGGCATTACTTTGGAGGCAGTTGTTCAAACAAAGCCTGCAACACTATCAATGCGTTCTTGTAGTCTAAGTTCATCATGCATTCTTCCAAGCGCGCAAGCCCCTCGGCCCCCAAAGCGCGCCGCAGCGGTACTTTGTGTTCATCCACCCGATCCTGTGCCTGCAAGTCGTTGGTAGCCAATAGCCGCTGCAACTCCCGCACGTCTGATGGAATGAGTGTTTTCTCGCCACCAGCACCAGATTCGTCCGCAGCTAAGTAGCTGGCCGTTCGCGCCTCGCGCCAACTACCCAGCACCTGTTCGCTATTGCGCCTTAACTCCCGCAAGGTCTCAGCCAACGCTTTGAGTATCGCCTCGGCCTTTTCGCCCGGCGCACGCAGGGCCGTCTCGGCGCGGCTGGCCAGATCGTACATACGCTCAGCCCCAATCATGCCCGAGGCGCCGCGCAGCTTGTGCACCTGCGCTGCCAGCTTGAGCCTTAACCCCTGCGCGACAGGAGCATCTATATCTGTAGGAAGCGCATCTTGCAGGTTGGTGTATTCACTCAGCAACCGATCGATGGCGGTCAGGAACAGTTGCAGGTCGCCCGACATCAAGCGCCTCGCAGTGTCAATATTGAGTCCTTGAATGTCCGGCCATATGTCACCGGCCTGCACTTTTTCCGCCGTCAATGACTCAAGGGGCAAGCTCTTACCGCGATAGTGCTCCACAGCACTGCGCAGGCGGTTGATCAGCTGCGTAGGGTCAATGGGCTTGGTCAAGAAGTCGTTCATGCCAGCGTCCAGGGCCTTGCGTCTTTCTTCGGTAAAGGCCCCTGCAGTCAAGGCGATGATGGGCAAAGTTCTTACGCCAGGGAGCTCCCGCGCACGCCGTGTAGCTTCCAAACCGTCGATACCTGGCATTTGCACGTCCATTAGCACCGCGTCGAACGCCTCGGGTGAGGCAGCCAGCTTGGCCAGAGCGTCCTCACCACTGTCGGCCGTTGTGACCAACGCACCGTTGCGCCTGAGCATCTCCCCCACCACATCGAGGTTGATACTGCTGTCGTCCACGACCAGTACGCTGACCCCGGGCAGCCAGCGCGCCTTGACCGCCTCGGTACGTGTAGCCTGCAAAACCCGCCTTTTATTGCCTGTATGACTCGCAACGACATCATTAATGGCATTAAACAGCTCGGAAGAGCCCACTGGCTTTTGAAGCACTTGGTCTACCAAACCGTCCTTGTCTAGCGCTGCAATTTGGGCCTTCTCGAATGCGGTGATCATCAACACCGCCGGCAGCTTGCTCGCTTCAGCCCTACTGGCCAGCGCACTTAGCGCCTGCAAACCATCCATCTCGGGCATTTGCCAGTCCAGCAGCAGCGCATCAGGCATCAGCAGGCCACTCTCGTGGCGCTGCATGTAAGCCCGAATCAGAGCAGCCCCATTGGCTTCGGTATGGACCCGCCAACCCAGAGCGCGGGCCATTTGCTCGAGGTGCTTGGCGTCATCGGGATTGTCCTCAGCCATCATCAGAAACAGCCCGGTCTGACTATCGTCTATATCCATGACTTCCTGCTTAGACGGTAGCCGCAAAGGCAAGTTCACCCAGAACGTGCTGCCCACTCCCTCAGTGCTATCGACGCCCACTGAACCGCCCAGCAACTCAGCGAGCTTACTCACGATAGACAAGCCCAAGCCAGTGCCACCATAGCGCCGCGTGGTGCTGGTATCGGCCTGACTGAAGGGCTGGAACAACTGGCGCTGTGCGTCTGCAGATATGCCAATCCCAGTGTCTCTGACACTAAAGCGCACCAGCGCGTGTTCAGGAGCCTGGCCGGGCTCCGGGGGGAGGGCCTCCGCGCTCAGAGATATCTCGCCAATGGCTGTGAACTTCAGCGCATTGCCAAGCAGATTGGTGAGCATCTGGCGCAAGCGCAACGCATCGGTTGCCACCCAAGATGGCAAGGTAGTGGAGAGATTGAGCTTGAACTGCAAGTTTTTGGCCTCGGCCTGGGACCTGAACAGCCCAACGATCTCCTCAAGCAGATCGGGCAGCTGAAAAAGCAGCTCCTCCGTGGTCATCTCGTTAGCCTCGATCTTGGATAAATCCAGCACGTCGTTAACGATGCCCAGGAGAGAGCGGCCCGAGAGCTGGATTTTCTTGACCAGCGAAAACTGCTGCTCATTCAGCTTTTCCTCGCTGAGCAAATGCGACAGACCAATGATGGCATTGAGCGGAGTACGAATTTCGTGACTGGTGTTGGACAGGAAGTTGCTCTTGGCAAGCGTTGCTGCTTCTGCTGCCTGCTTAGCGGCCTTCAAGCTTTCGGTCGCTTCTCGGCGTTCTGTCACATCCTGAAATGCACCGACAAGGCAGACCGGATGGCCGTTCTCAAATTCCACTTCACCCAGCGCTCGCACCCAGATGCTGCGGCCGTTGTAAGTGATGAGGCGCAACTCCAGGTCCCAAGGCTTGCCCGACTCGATCCCTTGCTGAACCGCCTGGGTGATCAGTTCTCGGTGCTCCGGTGCGTAAAAGTCCATTGCCGTGGCGAGGCTGGGCACATAGTCGGGAGGAACCTCGTGGATCAGTCGGGTCTGTTCGCTCCAATAGACCGTTTCAGCCTTGATATTGACACGCCAGCCGCCGATGAAGGCCAGACGGCTTGCCCGCTGAAGCAGTTGCTGGTTTTCAAGCAGCGCAGCTGCTGTCGTGACCTGGTCGGTCACGTCGGTGTTCACGCCGATCATGCGCAGGGGCTTACCGGAGGCGTCGTGTACGACGTGCGCAGCAGCCTTGAGATACCGAACACTGCCGTCTGCGATGGTGATGCGGAACTGCGTGTTGAAGGCCCGCCTGCCTGCGAGGGCGTCGGTCAGCGCCTGCTCTGCACCCGCACGGTCGTCGGCATGGAGGTTGTCTCGCCACAGCTCGTAAGGTTCTGAATTGCCAGAACGCTCGCGTCCGTAGAGCGTGTACATCTGGTCGTCCCAGAAGAGTGAATTGGCTTGCAGATCGTATTCCCACACGCCCATGGCTGCACTTTTCACAGCCAACGCGAAGCGCTCATTGGCATGTGCGAGGGAATCTGTCATGGCATTGATGCTGGCCGCCGCCTGGCCCAGTTCGTCGCGGCTCTGGTAGTTGCAGCGAGCCTCCAGATCGCCGGCCAGTACCGCGCGCGCCGCAGCCTGCAGCTTCGCCAGCGGGCGCAGCACACGCACCAGAAGAAGCCAGGCCGAGAAAAGCGATGACGCCAGCCACAGCCAGTTCAGCAGCCCATCACGCTGGCGCAAGCTGGCGGCTTCTGCCTGCAATTGTGCGAACAGTGTGCTGTCGCGCCGGTAGCCCAGGTCGCTGACAAGTCGGGTTTCGGACAGGAGCTGGTCTACCAGCATCGTGCGGCGCTCGTCAGCCAGTCCCGGCGCCAGATCGGAGTCGTCCCGGCTCAGGCTCTCAAAGATCGCTGGCAGGTTGGCCGTGATGTCTCGCAGCTCATCGAAGTCTTCGTCGCTGGACCCGTGCGGGGTTGCCTCGACCACAGCCTGGGTCAGCGCTTGGTGCGCGACCTGCCACTGGCTGGCGGACCGCTCAGCGCCGCGCAGCATGTATTCCTGGGTCAGCACCAGCAGCGCATTGGCGTTGTGCGAGGCATTTCGCGTGGCTTGTAGCTGCTTTTCCACCTGCACCACACGCGCCGCGCTGACATTCTGCAGCACCAACTTCAGGCCACCAACGCCCAGGGTAAAGGCCAAGTAGAAGACTATGAGCCAGCGGAGCATAGGCGGCCTTTAATCCATCAGAGTGAGGGCCGTCGGGTCCACTGCGCGCAGTGGGCCCGAGCGCATGCGCGCCAGGAAATCAGGCGTCGCATCGCCCTTCACCTGGCCGGTGCGCCGCATCCAGCGGGACTCGGACTCCAGCGTGGTCAGCAGCGCCTGCCCCATCGACAGGCGAAAGCTCAGCAACCCCCAAGCCTCGTCGACCAACTTCGGGTCCAGCTTGAGTTGGCTGGCCACCAACGCTTGCGCGCGCGGCGGGTCGGCGCGCAAGTAGACTATTGCGCGCTGCAACGCGCGCAGTAGCTTGGTCGCGTCGGCATCGCTCAGACCGGGTTGGGCCACGAGATTCATGGTCACCGTGTATAGCCTTGGTGCGGGCAACACCAGACCCTTGTCCCCCAATAACCGTAGGGCCTCAGGACCATGCGGCTGGTACAGTCCAGCGGCATCCACTTCACCCGCGGCCACTTGCTGCGGTGCCCGGGACGGATCCAGTTCGACCGGAGTGACCTGATTCAGGCCAATGCCGTGAAAGGTGAGGAAGGTGTCGGTGAAATAGTGGCCGGTGGTACCCCGCACAAAACCGATGCGCTTGCCGCGCAGGTCGGCAGGCGATGCGATTCCCCGGTCTTTACGCACCACAAAGATATTGTCGCGGGACGTGGTCATCGTCGCCAGGATATGGAAAGGCAGGCCGTCATGCACGGCTGTCACGATGGGCGTGTCTGCAACTGTAGCGACATCCACCTCTTTATCGGTCAGGTGTTTCAGGCAACGCCTACCGTTGACACAAGGCACGATTTCCACCGCCAGACCCTCGGCGGCAAAAAAACCCTGCCAATTGGCAATGAGGGCCGGCGAAAAGTAGGGCAGTTGGGCCACCGCTATGCGCAGTGGCTGGGCGACGGCTGGCGCGGCCCAGCACACGAGCAGGAGTTGTGCCGTGCGTAGCAACCACCTGTAAGTCCAACGACTACTTGCCATAGAAATCTCCTCGGGATCTTTGTGAGGTTGCTCGAGAGTGAGTCGGGAAAAGTGCGCAATCCTGCCACCAGTGTCTAGTTAGAGACGTGCTAAGCATGGACTCCACTTTATTGGGCGCTGGGAATGCGGAAACCAGTGTATTGCCTGAGTTGCTGAAAGACAGCACCTTAGGCCTTGTACTGAATTACCCGTAAAGAAGCGGCACCGGCCCAGATTGCACGTAGCCGCGCGTACGACCTGGGTCGCGCTCCTTGCAAGCAGTCATTGGCCAGTGACTGCAGTTGGCCGAAAACAGCCATTCAAAAACAATGACATACCTCGTTTCGACCGCAGTGCCAACTCTGCAGATAACTACCGGCATAGCCCGCCTCGGCGGCGCTGCAGGGCCAGCATCTTGTCCTTTGGGTTGGGTCCAGTGGGGGATAGTCGCCAATGACCGGTGTAGACAAATAGGAGGATGACGCCTCAATCGTTGAGACTCACACCTAAGGTTTCCAGCTTCTTTGCGTACGAGTCCCTGCGTTTTGCCGCCTTTGCAGCTGCGTCAACGGCTGCTTGGATGGCCTTGGGTCCCTTGTTGGCAGCAGCTTTGATCAATTCGAACTTGTGGGCAGCATCTGACTCCGCCCGCTTGAAAGTGGCGATGATTTCGCCATGGGTATCAGATGGCTTCACAGGTTCCCTTAAAGCTTGATGTATGTGCGAAGCAAGGCTGTTCTCAATTCGCGGTTAGCGGGTTGTGAAACATCTACGCCTTGAACCGCCAGGTCGAACTGTGAGCCAGGCCTGATGCTGGTGGGGAGTATTTTTTTTACGGGATTCGTGGCGGGGTACTTGCCATCCGCAGCGCACATGCGAACGGAAAACCCGAATTCGTCGAGTACACCTTTCGCGTACAACTCCGCCAAATGCTGAAACGACACGAATGTCGAACATTTCACCTCTTTAACCCCTGGCTCGCGGATGCTACGAACGATCTCAAATTTGCCCAGGGTATCTCGTTGTGTATTCGTAAAGGGATGTACAAAAAACGTCGCACGAAGTCCTCCCTTTGGGGACGCCAGCGTGTGCTCGACGGCGATATCAGTTAACAGCATGTTGTTTTCCTTGTGATTCCATAAGCCACAGCGGGTCCAGCCACGTTGGCCTCCATCACACCCCAAAGTTCCCTACTCCGCCCCGTGCATCTGCCCGTCGATGTAATACCAGCGCCCGTCCTGCCGCACAAACCGGCTGGTCTCGTGCATGCGCTGGGCTTTGCCGCCGTCGCGGCAGCGGGCTACGAATTCGACGATGCCGGCATCGCCCGCTTCTACCGCGCTGCGCACTTCCAGGCCCAGCCATTTCACCGGCGGTAGCTCCAGGTCGCCCGGCGCGGTGGACGGGTGCCAGGTGAACAGCAGGTAGTCCAGCAGGCCCAGCACGTAGCCGCTGTAGCGTGAGCGCATTAATGCCTCGGGCGTGGGCGCGTAGATGCCTGCATCCATACCCTTGTGCCACGGGCCGCAACAGTCGGCATAGGGCTGGCCGCTGTCACAGGGGCACGGGGCGTGAGCGGGGTGCAGGTTTTTTTTCATGCTGGCGTGGCTTACTTCTTACGGTTGGCGATGGACTTCTCGGCGGTGGCGACCAGGTCGGTGCCGATCGTCTTTTTCCACTTTTCAAACACCGGGCGGGTGGCGGCAACAAAAGCGGCGCGCTCTTCGGGGGTGAGCTTGGTGACGGTGGTACCCAACGCAGCCAGGTCTTTGAGCAGCGGCTGGTCGGCCTCGACCATGCCTTTGCGGGAGATGGCGATTTGCTCGCGGGCGGCATCTAGCGCAGCCTGTTGGACGATGGCGCGGTCGGCCACGGTCCAGCTGGCCCAGATGTCTTTGTTGACCACAAACACCAACGGGTCGGCCACGTAGCCCCACAGGGTGATGTGTTTTTGCGCCACGTTGTGCAGCTTGGCGGCGGTGTAGATGGACAGCGGGTTTTCCTGCCCGTCCACCGCGCCGGTGGCCAGGGCGGGCTGTGCGTCGGCCCAGCTCATTTGGGTGGGGTTGGCACCCAGGGCGGTAAAGGTGTCTTGGAACAAGGGCGAGCCGACGACGCGGATTTTCATGCCCTTGAGGTCGGCGGGCGTGTGGATGGCGCGCTTGGAATTGCTGATTTC
Source organism: uncultured Albidiferax sp. (assembly GCA_963512645.1). Classification (GTDB taxonomy): domain Bacteria; phylum Pseudomonadota; class Gammaproteobacteria; order Burkholderiales; family Burkholderiaceae_C; genus Rhodoferax_B. The sequence continues at coordinate 25,246 of CAUPNM010000017.1, forward strand.
GCGGTAGCCGTTTTCACCGTACGCCAGGGGCTGCACACCGGCTTTATCGATGATCTTGAAGATGTCTTTGCCCACCTGGCCCTGGGTGAGCGAGTCGATGGCGGCGTAGTCGGGCATGAGGAACGGCAGCGAGAACAGGTTCAGCTCTTTCACCTGCGGCGACCAGTTGATGGTGGAGCCGATGGCCAGGTCGATCACGCCCTGGCGCAGGGCCGAGAACTCGCGCGTCTGGTCGCCCTGGATCAGCGACACGCCGGGGTAGAGCTTGATGTTGATGCGGCCCTGGGTGCGCTCGCGGACCATATTGGCCCAGATCTCGCCGCCCTTGCCCCAGGGGAAGGCGGTGCCCAGTACCAGCGACATTTTGTACTCAGGCTTGTAGGCGGTTTGGGCGATGCTGCCGGTGGTGGCGAGCGCGGCGGCAGTGGCGATGGCCAAGGCCAGGAAGGAACGAACTTTCATTTTTGTCTCCTAATAAATTTAATAACCCAAGCGGTGCGGTAGCCACAAGGCCAATTGCGGGAACGCGATTACCAGCACCATCACTACGAACATCGAAAACAGCATCCAGCCCACCCAGGGCACGGTTTCTTCCATGCGCACCTTGGCAATGCGGCACGACACCATCAGGTTGACGGCCAGCGGCGGCGTGAACTGCCCCAGCGCCACCTTGAGCGTGAGGATCACGCCAAACCACACCAGGTCCCACTGGTAGTGCATGGCAATCGGCAGCAGCAGCGGCACAAAGATCAGGAAGATCGACACGCCATCCAGAAACATGCCCACGGTGACCAGCATCACGATCAGCAGCGCCAGCACGCCGTACTCGCCCAGGCCCGAGTTGACGATGGCGTGGGTGATGGGGTCGATCACGCCCAGGGTAGACAGCGAATACGCAAAAATTCCCGCCAGCGACACCACGATCAAAATCACGGCAGACAGCTCCCCCGCCTCGCGCAGGATGGGAAACAGGTCGCGAACCGTCATGGTGCGGTGGATAAACATGCCCACAAACAGGCCGTAAAACACCGCCACCACGGCGGCCTCGGTGGGCGTGAACCAACCCGCGCGCATGCCGCCCAAAATCAGCACCGGCGCGGCCAGGCCCCAGATGGCACCGCGCAGGCTGGCCCAGAACGGGGGGCGCGGCATGCTGGACTCCAGCGCACCCATCTTGTGTTTGCGCGACAGCCAGACGGCCGGAATGATCAGCGCCAGCCCGGCCAGCACGCCAGGAACCATGCCCGCCGCAAACAGCGCGGGCACCGACGCGCCGGGCACCAGGATGGAATAGACGATGAAGGCAATCGACGGCGGAATCAAAATGTCGGTAGCCGCAGCCGCCCCCACCACGCTGGCCGAGAACGCTGGCGGGTAGCCCGCCTTGTTCATGGCGCTGATCATCACCGCGCCCACCGCCGCTGCGCAGGCCGGGCCAGAGCCCGAAATGCCGCCCAAAAACATCGCCACCGCAATAGCTACCAGCGGCAGCATGCCGGGGCCACGCCCCACCACCGCCACCGCAAAATTCACCAGCCGCGCCGCCACGCCCGAGCGGTCAAAGATCGAACCCACCAGCACAAACATGGGGATGGCCAGCAGCGGGTACTTGCCCAGCCCGGCGTAGAAGTTTTGCGGCACCGCCAGCAGGCCAAACCACTGGCTGCTGCTGTTGGCAATAGCGATCGCCGCCGCGCCCGCCAGGCCCAGGGCCACGCCAATCGGCACGCCCATCAGCATCATCACGATGAAGGTCAGAAACAGCAGCGCGGTAATCATTCGCCACGCCCCCGGCGGATAAACAGGCCCACGGCCCGCAGCGCAATGCCCAGCGACAAGATCGGCAGCCACATCGAATACCACCAGGCCGGCACGCCGATGCCCGGCGTGGTTTCATCAAACCGAAAGTCGTCCCACACCATGCGGATACTCAAGGTGCCGATCAGCGTAAACAAGATCGCCACCATCACCGCACCAAAGCGCGACAAGCCCTTGCGCCGCGCCATGCTGCCGCTGTCCGAGAAGTATTCGATGCGGATGTGCCGGTCCCGTGCCACGGCGGCCGACGCACCCACCAGGGTCAGCGCAATCATTAAAATCACCGATATTTCTTCCGTCCAGGCAAAAGATTCGCTGGTGAAGTAGCGCGCCAGCACGTTGGCAAAGGTGATCAACGCCAGCGCGCCCATCACCAGCACGGTGAGCCAGTCTTCGATCTTTAAGGGAACTTTGGTGGCAGGGTCAGGAGACTCTGACTCGGACTGGGTATCGGTGGACATACGGGGACCAAAAAAGAGGGTGTGGGAAAAGCAGCGCGCATCATAGCCGCGCCCGGTGCGGGGCTGACTGCTTATCAGACAACCGACCTACCGGGTGTGCTGTTCACGGATGTGGGGGGCAAGCCGCCCCGCATGGAATGCTATCCATTCGATAGCTTCCACCGCCTATGGAATAAGCGCTAGGGGACTATTTTTTTTAAATTCTGGGCCGTGCCCATACCTGGGGTCGCCAGCGTGCCCAGCATCTGCGCGTACATCGCATCCACCGCGGGTTGACGCTGCGACTGCTTGCTGCGCAGCACCGCCACATCCATCACACCCAGGGCCGCCTCCAGCTTCTGGACCTGCATGCTGACTCCAGACTGCGAGCGGTGCACCAGCGGGGCCGCTTTGGATAGCGACCCGGCATCCACCACCGCCACAAAAGCGCGCAGCCAGTCGATTTGAAAGTCAGGGTACGGCATAAGGACTCCACCACCACCCTGCCCTCCCCGTCGCTCAATGACCCGATCCAACGCGAAAAGCAGGGCAACACCCGCTGGCCACGGTGTGGTTTCGCTGCGTGTTTGGCGCGCTGGCCCTGGGGCTGTGGGGTGCGGCCACCGGGCGCTTGGGCGAGCTGCGCCTGCAGGGCCGCAGCCTGGGGGTGGTAGGTCTGGCGGGCGGCCTGATGCTGCTGAACTGGGCGCTGTTTTTTGCGGCCATTCACCGCACCTCCATCGCCGTGGCCACGGTGGTGTTCCACATCCAGCCGCTTTGGGTGATGCTGTGCGGGGCCTGCCTGCTCCAGGAGCGCGTGGCCCCGCGCCAGTGGGCGGCCACCCTGGTGGCGCTGGGCGGGCTGGCGCTGAGCACCGGGCTGCTGGAGGGCGGCATCCAGGCCGTGGGCAACGGCTACCTGCTGGGCCTGCTGATGTGCCTGGGCGGGTCGCTCAGCTACGCCGGGGTGACGCTGATCGCCAAAACCGAGCGCCGCGTCACGCCCTTCGCCCTGGCCTGGTGGCAGTGCGCGGTGGGTGTGGTGGTGCTGGCCTGGGTGCCGTTTGTCTACGGCTGGCCCGCCCAGCCCACCGCGTGGGCCTGGCTGGCGGGCCTGGGCGTGTTCCACACCGGCCTGGCCTACGCCATCCTGTTTACCGGCATGGCCCGCCTGGCCACCGGACAGATCGCGGTGCTGCAATACGTCTACCCGCTCACCGCCATCGTGGTGGACCGGCTGGTCTATGGCCGCACGCTCAGCAGCGTGCAGGTGGCGGGCGTGGTGCTGATGGCGTTGGCGCTGTGGACGCTGCGCAGGCCGACACGGTAAGTGGCCTGCACGCTGCCCTTTTTGTAGCTGCTTACGCCGATGGAATAAGCGCCAGAGGCTGATTTCTTATAAAAATCAGGCCACCGGCCCCACAAACGAGATCAGCCGCCCCATGCGGGCGATGAAGTTCGAGGTGATGATGAACTGCGGCTTGTCGCGCTTCACGTAGGGGGCGATGTCGGGCGGCACGTCGGCCGGGTACGGCGAGGTGTCGTAGATGTCACCCACATGGCGGCTGCGGTAGGCGGTGCCGGTGTAGGCGCTGGCCGGGCCGTTGCCGCGGTACGGGTTGACGATCTCGGGCACGGGCGCAGTCCAGTATTTGCCGTCGACCAGCGCGGCGATGATGGTGTCCACCTCGGTTTGCGGCACCACGGGCGTGGCCTTGACCGCGCCCTCGAACAGGTCGGGAAAATCCACCTCTGCACCGGTGGCGGTGAAGTACTTGGGCAGGCTGCGGGCGGTGGTGGCTTTGAGCGGCGACTTGGCCACCATGGCATCAATCTGCGCCTGGGTCATGGCGTTGAGCTCGTCCAGGCGCTTTTGCAGCGCGGCGGTGTTGACCGAGCGGCCCGACGAGTAGTGGCTGATGGTGTTGGTGATGTCCTTGTCGAAAAAGTACGCGCCGTTGTGGATATTGGAGCCGTAGCGGTGGATAAACAGCGGCTCGTTGGTGTCCAGCTCGATAAAGGTCGCCACGTTGCGGCCACTCAGCAGCGGGTTGATCGTGGCCACGTTGGCAGGCAGCTGGATCGAGGCCGTCTTCAGCCAGTCGATCGCTTTTTGCAGCTGCGACAGATACTTTTTGTCGCCTGTCAGCGTGAAGTAGCCGAACAACTGCTGGATATTGGTCTGCGTAGTGTGCGTGGCCAGCGAACGCGGCTCGTACGAGCGGGCACCGGCGGGCGCGCCTGCCGGCCGGCCATTGGTGGGGCGCGACAAATGCTGCAGGCTCCAGCCCGACTGCGCGGCCACAGTGCCCGATGTCCATTGCATGCGCTGCATGCAGTCCATGGCGCGGGTGATGTTGGCCACCAGGTCGCTGCGGCCCAGGGTCATCACGCACATGGTCAGGAACTTGATGTTCTCGCCCATCACGTCGTCGTTGAAGGTGACGTGCAGGGTGTAGTCGCTGTCTTCCATGCCCGCGCGCGCACCTGCGGGTAACTGCGCCGAATTGGGCACCGGCATGGCGGTGATGGCGTTGGGGTTGTGCGGAAAGCGCTGCGGCCAGCCGCCATCGGCAATGCCGAACTGCGGGCCAAACTGGGCATCGGTGATGAACTGGATGGCTTTGTCGGTGGCCGTCTTGTAGACCGCGTCCTTTTTCTCCAGGTACATGCGCAGCATCAACTGCGCGGCCACGGCGGTGGTGGCATCGTCGAAGGTGGCGTTGCCGTAATAGTGCTGGAACTCCTCCAGCCGCCAGCCGTTCATGCCCACGGTGTCGTACCAGTGCTTGAGCGAATCCTCGCCCGCGAAGTCATAGATGTAGTTCCAGCCGCCCGAGCTGTGCTGGGCTGCCGCCACCGCCTTGGCGGTGCGGTCGGCGGCCTGGTAGAAACGCTCGTCGCCGGTGGCGTGGTAGGCATCCAGGTAGGTGTGGCCAATCGACGAGGTACCCGGTGGCTGCAGCCAGAGCATGGTGCGCTTGGCTTCCATCTCGCCAAAGGTCTGGGTCAGGTCGGGCGAATACGACCACACGTAGCCGCCCCGGAAGGAGACCACCTCGTCCATGTAGGACGCGGCACGCTTCAGGGCCGCCGTGGCGGTGGCCTGCGGCGTGGGCGCGGCGACCACCTCGCTGCCGCCATCGCCGCAAGCGGCCAGTAAAAGGGGGGAGCCGACCGAGATAGCCGAAATGGCCGAGATGCCGAAATGTCTGCGCTGCATGGAGGTGCCTTTTAGGTTGGAGTGTCCGAGCTCGTCGGGCCGCAGGCGCTTGACGTTATATAACGTCAGTTGTCATACATCTACGGCGCGGCGATTATGGGCAGCTACGGCTCAGGCAGTCAATGGGTTCAACCCCATGCCACGCAAAAAGCGCAAACGAGTTATGCGATAACGTATGAGATGCTTGCCGCGTAGGCCTATTGGGGCGCGCGGCTGTGCCCATGGACCCAGTACCGGCAAAGTGCTCTATTTTTGGTAGCTATCAGCGCTTATGGAATAAGCACTAGAGGCCGATTGACCTCTTCATCGCGATGGCGAGAGATGGGTTCAGGCCTTGGGGGCCCGCAAAGCCTGGCTCAGCTGGTCAGCCAGCTCGGCCCAGTCAGAATCCTGCAGCAAGGCCTCGCGCAAAAACGTGGCCTGGGCAGGCGACCAAAACGGCGCGTCCTGCAGCAGCACATTGCCCGGTAGCGGCGCGTTCATGGCCAGAAAATGGGCAATGTCCTGCGCGCCCGAGGGCAGGCCCAGCTGGGCGAACAGATCGTGGAAGGGGTGTGAAGGTGTGTCCATGGCGCACCTTACCGCATTTTCCCAATATGCCTACAGGCTATCGTGGTTCACCATCCGGGCCTGCACCGGCACAGCACCTCGCCCATACTGCAGGCATTCCAAGGAAACCTGCCATGCGCCTTTTTGCCCTCGCCCTTTTTTCCGCCTTGCTGCTCGCCCTGGCGGGCTGCGCCATCACCCCCGGCATGACCCGCGACGAGGTGCTGTCGTCCTGGGGCCGCCCCACCGCCGAACTGCAGCGTGGCGGCGTGCACCGGCTACAGTATTCGCGCCAGCCCATGGGCCAGTCGGTGGTGATGGTGGACCTGGACGCCAATGGCCGGGTGGTGCAGTCGCAAGAGGTGATGAACCTGCGCCACTTCGGCCAGATCGATGTGTCGGGCAGCACCACCGCCGCCGACATCATCTGGGCCTTCGGCCCGCCCGCCAAGATCGACGGCGTGATGGCCTGGGAGGGCGATATCTGGTCCTACCGCTGGCGGGAGATGGAGGACATGTGGTTCTGGGTGTACTTCGACCCGGCGGGCATAGTGCGGCGCACGCAGCAGGGGCCGGATTTGCCGGTGTTTCCGATGTTGCGGTGAGGGAAATAGTGCAATTTTCTGATAGCACCTCAGGTCCAGGCGACCGGCGGACAAGGCCTATTTGGCCTTAAAAATGCCCTATAAATCCATAGCACTCAGAATTAGGCCCGGGCCCGCGCTGCCTTGGGTTCTTTAGGGCTGAGCACCAACGCGCAGGTGTCGGTCAGCGTCTGGGCCCGCTTTGCCGACGGCGACATCCGCAAGATCGAATCCCGCTTCGCGCCTGCGGAACGCGCCGAGCTGAACACCGCCGTTGCGGCTACCGAGGTGCAAGGGGCGCGCTTGCCGGATAGCGTGCTGGTGTATACGGAAGTGGAGGCGGCGGTGCGGTAACGGGACTGAATAACGGCGGCTTGAAAACCGGACAAACGTCCATTCACACGTTTAACCAAAACCGATGGGACTTCAGTGTCCCTAGGCGTTATTCCTAAGGTACTAAGTTCGATGTTGCTATATCGCTTAGTCTTGGTTATGGGACATCAGAGTCCTGTACCACTGCACCAAAATGTCCCATCGCTGCGGACGTATAAGTCCTATCGCTGAGACATCCGAAGAAGATCTTTTTGCCTTCGTAAGGCGTACATTTTCGGTCATGCAATCTTTAGGACCAACCCGCATGACAAGCACAGCAAAAATAGTGAAACCGCCCACGGTACCCGCCCTCGATCCGTCACCTGAGACAGAGGCTAAACAGTCAGAAAAGAAGTTTGGGCGTGCGGTCATGTCGCATGGTGCTTATATCTTGCCAGCGATGCTGCTGCGTGCGCAGGCACGACTGTTGGTGAACTCGACCGAAATGATTGTGCTGCTGCAACTGCTCGACTTCTGGTGGGCCGAGGACAGTAGGGCCTACCCAAGCATGGCGACGATATCCCAGCGTATCGCGCTTACAACCAAGCAAGTGCAACGCACGGTCAACTCACTTGTGAAAAAGGGCTTGATCACAAAGACCAACAGAACATTACCTGGACGCGGAAAAACCAGCAACGCATACAAATTCGATGGATTAATCGCAAAGCTGAAATCGTTTGAACCCGATTTCAAGAGGGCTCGAAATACAAAACAAGCGGCAGCCATGCCGGGCGGTCTAATGGCGAATGCCGAGGTTACGTCATGACACACCTGCCCAACGATCCCGCGTTTTACGAACGCCTTCTCGCTGCCCTGGATAAACATCCGTTCGCAGCCGTTCTAGTAGCAATCGTCATCATCGTTGGCATCGTATCCTGGGCATGGCAGAGCCGCGGTACGCCCCGGTAGTTTGCTCGCCAAACACAGTTATCTGGACGTAGTGGAGAAAAGCTGACCACGCTAATCTTTAATTTCCCGTTTGAGGTGTTGTCATCTAGACCGGGACCGCAATTAGCGCGAATCCAACACCGACATCTCCACACGAACCCCTGTTCTTCTTAAAACGAGTCACTTTTTATAGCTGCTCACGCTCAATGAATCAGCACAGGCTGCCAATCTATTCCCTCAAAAATACCCATAAATCCATAGCAAACCACCACCGAATTTCCCAGCGCAGTCCAGCCAATATTTCAGCCACGCACCGCGCCAGACACCCCTGTAAGCCCTACGCCAAAGCCCCCACCCCCCCCCCCATAAACCCCCCAAAAAACGCCGCGAGCTCCCGGTGCCCACCCAGCGGCAGGACGTGGGCCACGTACTGGTCGGGGCGGACGACCACCAGGGCACCTTGCGCCCGGTCGATGCCGCGCATGGCGAAGATGTCTTGCCCGCTTTTTGCATCAACGCAGAAGACCTTCTCGTAGTCCTTCAGCTGGTTGCGCCCCTTGCGTGACAGCAGGATGGGGTGCAAGGCTTCGAGGTCCAGGGTGCGGTGGTATTGCGGCAAGATGGCGCGCAGATCGAAGACGGCATCCAGGTCCTGGCCTGCGGGGGTGAATCGGGCGACGTGTCGAGGAAGCGGCACAGCGCGCCCAGGTCACCTTTTGATCGTGGTTTTCGCTGTAGAGACTGGCGGAGGTCGCCTACTTTATGGATGAAAAAGTGCTAAAAATCCATAGCAGCCGCTGGACCTGGGAGCTATCGGCTTGAGGCACTCTTGCAGGGGCAAGACGTTTGGATCTCACTGCCCAGCATCAGCTACAGGTGTACCAGTCGCGGTGCCTTTCCACGCAAACTCCGCGTCACCATCGTTGGCAAACGCACCCATCCACAGCACATCTCCACCTTGGGCGGCCAGAGACTTTGCGGCCTCAGCCCAACCCGCACGCAAGACAGGTTTGCGCAGCACGATGGCACCGCTTTCGACGGTCGTATCAGAATCCATTTTTGCGGAAGTATCCATTTCAAGTTATCACTTTGTTTCATCTACCGACGCCCCCGCTCCACCTGCGGCAGCATGGAGCTCAGCACGCGGTCTTTCAGCACCACGTGGTGGAAGATGGCGGCTACCGCGTGCAGACCGGCGATCCACATGATGGCGTCGCCCAGGAATTCATGCACTTCGCCCCAATCGGCCAGGGGCGCGAGGGGGGAGTTGGCGATCAGGGGCATTTGGTCGAAACGCACGCCGCCCAGCAGGGTGAGCGGGTGGCCTTCGCTGGCCAGGGCCAGCAGCGCGGTCATGGGCAGGGCCAGCAGCAGCGCCCACAGGGCCCCGTGGGCCAGCTTGGAGGCGATGTGCATCCAGGCGGGCATAGCCACCCTGGGTGCGGCCGGGCGAAACGCCACCCACAGCAGGCGCAGCACGGTCAGGCTGAAAACGAGGAGTCCCAAGGATTCGTGCCAGACGATGTCGAGGTGGGTGGCGGGGTCTACGCCCTGGCGCACCATGCGGCCAAAGCCGCCAGGGCCGAGGATGAAGGCGATGGTGACGGCGATGGCGGTCAGCCAGTGGAAGGCGCGGCTGAGCGCGTCGTAGCGCGATGGGGTGGCGGTGTTCATGGGATCTCCCTCAAATACCGCGATTGTGGGATGCCATTCTTAAGATGCGATGAAGGCCCGGTGAAGTACGCCCTCAACCCGTTTCACACAAACCGCACCACCGCCACCGGCGGCAGGTCGTTGGAGACGCAGTGCCAGCCCTCCCCCGCATCGCTGCTGACCCACAGCCCGCCGGTGGTGGAGGCCATGGCCAGGGTTTGGCCGTCGGCGCTGATGTCCAGCCCGTGGCGGTAGACCAGGTGGTAGGCGTGGGCGCTGGGCAGGCCCTGGCCGAAGCTTTGGAAGGTCTGGCCGCCGTCGTCGGTGCGGTTCACCAGCATCTGGCCGCCCACCGGGATGCGGCAGCCGTCGCTGTGGGCGGGCACGAACCAGGCGCGCAGCGGGTTGTGCGGATCGCAGGCCACGGGAAAGCCGAAGTCGCTGGGTGCGGGCGCGGCGATGGTCTGCCACTGCTGGCCGCCGTCGGTGCTGCGGTACATGCCGCCGTGGTGCTGTACCCACAGCGTGTCGGGCTGGGCGGCGCACTGCACCAGGCAATGGGGGTCTTGCGCATTGCCGTCTTCCTGCAGGCCCTCGGGCATGTAGCGGGCCAGCATGCCGCGCGTGGTGATGGTCCAGCTCTCGCCCCCATCGTGGCTTTGCCATACGCCGCCGCTGGACACAGCCACCGTGATGTGCTGCGCGTCGCGCGGATCGACCAGGATGGAGTGGATGCCCGCCAGGTCGTAGCCGCCGCCGCCCCATTCCTTGCGCGGGGGCTGGTTCCACAGCGGGGTGTTCAGCGCCCAGCTCTGGCCGCCATCGTCCGAGCGGAACAGGCCCGCAGGCAGGCAGCCGGCCCACAGCGTGCCGGGCTGGCTGGCGGCACCGGCGGTGAGGCTCCAGACCATGTCGACGCTCCAGGGTGTGGGGTCGTCGGCATCGGGTCCGGTGGTTGGTTTGGGGGGAAAGGCAGGTGCGGCCACCTCGGCCCAGCTGGCACCCTGGTCGCTGCTTTTGCGCAGCTTGACCCCGAAATGCCCCATGCGCAGCGCCGCCAGCCAGCTGCCGTCGCGCGGGTCGGCCAGCACCTGGGTGACGGGCTCGCCCGCGAAATGGTGGGCTGTGATGCGCCAGCCGGACGGGTGGGCACCCTGCCCTTGCACGGTGAACAGGCCTTTGCGGGTGCCGACGAGGAGTGTGTGCATGGATGACTTTCTTGGGGGATGTAGCCGCCGCTTAACCGCCTGATAAGGCCTGGACCACCAGCACCTTGTCGCCCGCCATCACCATCCGGTCCAGCCGCACGCGGTCGTGTACCAGGGTCTGGTTGACGAACACCGCCACGTGCTTGCGCACCGCCTGCTGGTCGTCCAGCACGTAGTGCGCCAGGGCGGGAGCGGCCAGCAGCGCCGCCTCCAGCACCTGCCGCAGCGGCCCGGCGGGCACTTGCTGGATGGGCACGTCAATGTGGCGGCGCAGGGCGGGGGCGAATTCGACGGTGACCATGGGCCATTGTTGGATGCACGTGCGGACTGCGTCAATCGGGGGGAATCCCGGAGGTAGGCAGACTCAATATTGATAGCTTCCCACGCCCATGCCGTGGGTGCTGGCGGGTGTTTTGTGCCTACAAGCCCATCGTACCCAGCCCGGCGTGGTCGTCCGGTCGGCGGCCCAGCGGCCAGTGGAATTTGCGGTCGGCTTGCGTGATGGCCAGGTCGTTAATGCTGGCGAAGCGCCAGGCCATCAGGCCGTGTTCGGTGAACTCCCAGTTTTCGTTGCCGTAGCTGCGAAACCACTGGCCTGCCGCGTCGTGCCATTCGTAGGCAAAGCGCACGGCGATGCGGTTACCAGCGAAGGCCCACAGCTCCTTGATCAAACGGTAGTCCAGCTCTTTGGCCCATTTGCGGGTCAAAAACTGGTGCACTTCGGCGCGGCCCACGGGGAATTCGGCGCGGTTGCGCCAGCGGGTGTCTTCGGTATAGACCTGCACCACGCGGTCGGGGTCGCGGCTGTTCCAGGCGTCTTCGGCCATGCGGACTTTTTGCGTGGCGGTCTCCACAGTGAACGGTGGCAGTGGGGGTTTGGTTTCCATGGTGTGTCCTGAAAAAATAGAACTATTTTGATAGCTTCTTACGCCTATGGGATAAGCGCAGACTACTCATTCGACATCTTAAAAATCGCTATAAATGCATAGCACCCCGTGCCTCACCCCCGTGGATGGTGCGCCGCATGCAGGTCGTGCAGGCGCTGGCGGGCGACGTGGGTGTAGATGGTGGTGGTGGAGATGTCGGCGTGGCCCAGCAGCATTTGCACCGCGCGCAAATCGGCCCCGTGGTTGAGCAGGTGGGTGGCAAAGGCGTGGCGCAGGGTGTGCGGCGACAGGGCCACATGGATATCAGCGGCCAGCGCGTATTTGCGCACCAGCATCCAGAACATCACCCGTGACATAGCGCGCCCGGCTTTTTCGCCGCGCGAGCTGATGAACAAATCATCCGTCTGCTTGCCGTCCAGAATGTCCGGGCGGGCCTCGGCCATGTAACGCTCCAGCCAGATGCGGGCCACCTGGCCAAAAGGCACCAGCCGCTCTTTGCTGCCTTTGCCCATGACGCGCAGCACGCCGTCGTTCAGGCTGAGCTGGAAGGTCTTGAGCAGCACCAGCTCGCTGACGCGCAGGCCGCTGGCGTACATCAGCTCCAGCATGGCGCGGTCGCGCAGGCCCAACGGCGTGTCCACATCGGGCGCGGTCAGCAGGGCTTCGACCTGGGCCTCGGTCAGGGTTTTGATGGCACGGGGCTGCTGGCGGGCGGGTTGCAGCTTGAGCGTGGGGTCGGCGTGCACCACGCCTTCGCGCAGGGCCCAGCGGAAGTAACGCTTGAACACGGTGAGCCGCCGGTTGGCCGAGGTGGCCTTGGTCTGGGCGTGGCGGGCGGCAAAGTAGGCCTGGATGTCGTGCTCTTGCGTGGCATCCAGGGCCTTGGGCAGCTCGGCCAGCCAGGCGCTGAACAGGCTGAGGTCGCGCCGGTAGGCGGCCAGGGTGTTTTTGGACAGGCCTTGTTCGAGCCACAGGGCGTCGATAAAGGCGTCGATCAACACACTATTGCGGTCCGTACTCAATCCAGCGTCAGCTTGGAGTCGGTGACCACCTTTTTGTACACCGCGTACTCGGCCTTGATCTCTTCGGCAAACTGCTCGGGTGTGTTGGCCACGATCAGCGAGCCGGTATCTTCGATGCGCTTGCGCACAGCGGGATCTTCCAGGGCCTTGCGCACCCCGGCGTTGATTTTGTCCACCACCTCGCGCGGCAGGCCCTTGGGGCCGTAGATGCCGTAGAAGGCCAGGCGGTTCACCGGCTCCAGGCCGATTTCCTTGAAGGTGGGCACGTTGGGCAAGATGCTCAACCGCTGCGGCGCGGCCACCACGATGGGCACCAGCCGGCCGGCCTGGATGAAGGGCAGCGCCGAGGGCAGGTTGTCCAGCATCATCTGCACCTGGCCGGCCACGGTGTCGTTGAGCGCCGGGCCCGCACCCCGGTAGGGGATGTGGGTCATGAAGGTGCCGGTTTTGCTCTTGAACAGCTCCATCTGCAGGTGCTGGATGGTGCCGGTGCCCGACGAGGCAAACGAGTGTTTGCCCGGCGACTTCTTCAGCTCGGCCACAAAACCCTTGTAGTCCTTGGCCGGAAAGCCGGAGGTCACCACGATGATGTTGGGCGTAGCGGCGATGTTGATGATGGGGGTGAAGTCGGTCAGCGGGTTGTACGGAATCTTGGGGTTGATGGCCGGGTTGGCCGCTACCGTAGACACCGTGGCAATGCCCAGCGAATAGCCATCGGGCGCGGCCTTGGCAGTTTCATTGGCGCCAATGATGCCGCCGCCACCGGCCTTGTTTTCTACCACCACCGGCTGGCCCAGCGCCCGGCTCAGCGGGTCGGCAATGGTGCGGGCAATGATGTCGGTGGTGCCGCCCGGCGCAAACGGCACCTGCAGCTTGATGATCTTGTTGGGGTAGCCCTGGGCCTGGGCCAGGCTGGTGGCGGCCAGCAAGCTGGCGGCAAGAAAGGTGCGACGGGTCATAGCTCTCCTTTGGGGAAATACGGGGATCGGCTGTTATTCTCATTTGCATGCACTATGCCCAGCTATTGTTTCCTGATTTTTCGCTGATTTTGTGCGGCTATCTCGTATGCCGTTATACCGGACTGAACCGCACGGTGTGGGAACAGGTCGAAAGTCTGACCTACTATTTCCTGCTGCCGGTGCTGCTGTTCCAGTCGATTGTGAAGAATCCGCTGGACCTGGTGGCCGCCTCCGGCCTGGTGTTTGCCGGGCTGGCACTGAGTCTGTGTGCCATCGGCCTGGCCTACGCCCTGCCCTACCTGCCGTGGCTGCGCACCCACATCAATGCCCGCGAGCATGCGGCGAATGCACAAATTGCCTTTCGTTTCAATTCTTTTATCGCCCTGGCGCTGGCCGAGCGGCTGGCCGGGCCGCAAGGGCCACAGCTGATTGCAGTGCTGATCGGGGTGTGCGTGCCGCTGATGAACGTGGCGGCAGTATGGCCCATGGCGCGGCATTCGCAGGCCGGGTTTGGTGCGGCGCTCTTACGCAACCCGCTGATTCTGGCCATCGCCACCGGGCTGGCGGCCAACCTGTTGGGTCTGGCCATTCCGCCGTGGCTGGAGCCCACCACCAACCGCATCGGCGCGGCCTCCATCACCCTGGGCTTGCTGGCCGCCGGTGCGGGCATGCAGTTTGGACCGCTGGCCCGGGCCAAGGTGCTGGCGGTGTCGGTGCTGGGGATACGGCACTTTGTGCTGCCGGTGCTGGCGCTGGGTATCGCCTGGGTGCTGGGCTTGTCGGCCATCCACACCACGGTGCTGTTGGCGTTCTCGGCCCTGCCCACCGCGTCCAGCGCCTACGTGCTGGCCGCCAAGATGGGTTACAACGGCGCGCTCACCGCCAGCCTGGTCAGCCTGTCCACGCTGCTGGCCATGGCGAGCTTGCCGTTTGCCCTGGGCATGCTACGGTAACTGTAGCTACCCGTGCTTATCCCATAAGCACAAACCTTCAAAAAAATACCAACTTTTTGCGGCCCGGGTGGAGCCCCCCTGGCCCGCCGCACGGGCTCACGCCAGCTCCGTTGAATTTAGTTCGTATACACCAAAAACAAATTATTTTGATGTCGACATAAGTTACAAAGTAACTGTATGCAAACTAATTCACTCTTGCAAATGCATGTTTTGAATACAAGTTTAATTTTTGGCACCTTGCATGCAATCTATTTGACCGATGGCCGAACAACTGCGGCTATCGCGCAGGGTTTTTGTACACATTGATACAAGCACTGCACTCTGTCCACTTCAAAGAGATCAGACCACCATGCAAAACGCCAAACTCCGCTTCTCCGCCCTCGCCGCCACCTTCGCCCTGTGCTGTGGCACCGCATGCGCCGGCCCCATGGTCACCGACTGGAGCTACAACGTCACCACCGCGTTTGACACCGGCAGCGCCGTCTACACGGCCACTGGTGGCTGCCAGACCAACACCGGCTCGGCTCTGACCTGGGGCGCCTGCGGTGGCACCACCCCGGTGAACAGTGGCAATACCGCCACCAGCCGCAGCGGCCTCGCGATCACCAGCAGCCCCGCCGTCGGCACCGTCCAGACCAACGGCGCGGCGGTGCCCACCAACACTTTCACCCACTACAACAACGCGCTGGCCAGCAGCCTGGCTACTTTGAAATCGGTCACGGTGCAATCCACGCTGACGCTGAACTCCCTGGCCCCGACCACGGGTGTGAACTACCAGGCCACCCTGCCCTTCTTCATCAATTTCCTGGAGACCCCCAACACCGCAGGCAGCTGTGTCGCAGCCAGCCCCACGCCCTGCAATGACATCTTTGTGATCGCCGGTTTGCTGAACAACAGCTTTGCGCTGGATGGCAATACCTACTACGTCAGCCTGTTTGATTCCGCCCAGTCCCTGACCGCCTTGCCCAGCGCGGTGTGCAATGCCGTCAACACCTCTGCGGGTTGCATGGGCTTCACCACCGTGGAAGGCCAGGCCAATGCGTTCAGCTTCAACTTCCTGATCACCAGCCAGCCCGTCGTCCTGAACGACGTGCCCGAGCCCTCCAGCCTGGCCTTGCTCAGCCTGAGTCTGGTAGCCGTCGTGGCCAACCGCCGCCGCACCGCACGGTCGGCCTATAAGCGCTAGCGACCCAAAAGATGGCCAGCCACTACAACGAGCGTCGGCGCTAGGCCTGCCCGTCCTCCAGCGCCCAGGCCACATGCTCACGCACCAGGGCGCTGGGGTCTTGCGCGCGCTGCTGTAGGGCCTGGCGGATGCCTGCGTCGTCCTGGAGCCGCAGCGCATTGCCCATGGCCACCGCCACATTGCGCAGCCAGCGCTCGTGGCCGATGCGGCGGATGGGGCCACCTTCGGTATAGCGCAGAAATTCGTCTTCAGACCACCCGAACAGCGTGCCCAATTGCTGGCCGCTCAGGCCTCGGCGCTCGTCGAAGTCGGGCAAGGCGCTGCGCTGGGCAAACTTGTTCCAGGGGCAGGCCAGCTGGCAGTCGTCGCAGCCGTAGATGCGGTTGCCGATCAGTGGGCGAAATTCCAGAGGGATCGGCCCCGCATGTTCGATGGTCAGGTACGAGATGCAGCGGCGGGCGTCCAGCCGGTGGGGTGCCACGATAGCCTGGGTGGGGCACACATCGATGCAGGCGCTGCAACTGCCGCAGTGCGCGGTGGTTTCTGCAGTCGTCGGCAAAGCCACATCCACATAGATTTCACCCAGAAAAAACATCGACCCCGCCTCGCGGTTCAGCACCAGGGTGTGTTTACCGCGCCAGCCCTGGCCGCTGCGCTGGGCCAGCTCGGCCTCCAGCACCGGGGCCGAGTCGGTAAACACGCGGTAGCCCAGCGGGCCTAGCTCCTGGGCGATGCGGTCGCTTAAGCGTTGCAGCCGCGCGCGCAGCACCTTGTGGTAGTCCCGCCCCCGGGCGTAGACCGACACAATGCCCTCGCCGGGGCGGTTGAGCCGGTCGAATTCCAGGGCCTGCCAGCCATCGGGCGTGCTGCGCGGCAGATAATCCATGCGGGCGGTGATGACGCTGACGGTGCCCGGCACCAGCTCGGCCGGGCGGGCGCGTTTGAGGCCGTGGCTTTGCATATAAGCCATGCTGCCGTGGAACCCTTGGGCCAACCAGGCAGTCAGACCCGCCTCGGCGGAGCTTAAATCCACCGGGGCCACGCCAATTTGGGAAAATCCGAGCTCGCGCGCCCATCCCTGTATCCGAGACACCTGTTGGAGACCTTCGTTCTGAGCACTGTTGAACACCATCTGCCGATTGTAGAAACCCGTCTGTGGCCCACCGAAGCGGCCACCGAGGCGTTTGCGCAATCGCTGGCCGC
This sequence comes from uncultured Albidiferax sp., assembly GCA_963512645.1. Lineage (GTDB taxonomy): Bacteria > Pseudomonadota > Gammaproteobacteria > Burkholderiales > Burkholderiaceae_C > Rhodoferax_B. Next base: position 42,191 of record CAUPNM010000017.1, read on the forward strand.
CCGGCCGGAGATCCACCACGCCTTCATCACCCTGCACGGCGACCTGGGTGCGGGCAAAACCACGCTGGTGCGGCACCTGCTGCGCGCTTTGGGCGTGCAGGGCCGCATCAAAAGCCCGACCTACGCCGTGGTCGAACCGTATGAGCTCCCGACGCTGAATATCTGGCACTTTGACTTCTACCGCTTCAGCGACCCGCGCGAGTGGGAAGACGCTGGCTTTCGCGACATCTTCGCCAGCCCTGGCCTGAAACTGGCCGAATGGCCGCAAAACGCCGGGGCCCTGCTGCCCACACCTGACCTAGCCATCCATATCGACACCATGCCTGACACCCATTCCAGTGAGAGCCGTACCGCCACCCTCACCGCCGCCACCCCCACCGGCCACGCCCTGTTGAACGGGCTGGCCGCATGAAGCGCCGCAGCCTTTTGCAAAGCGGCGCGGTGGTGCTGCTGCTCGGTATCAACGAGCTGGCCCGGGGTGCGGGCATCGTGGCCGTGCGGGTCTGGCCCGCGCCGGAGTACTCGCGCGTCACCATCGAAAGCGACACCGCACTCACCGTCAAACACAGCTTCATCACCAGCCCGCCGCGCCTGGCGGTGGACATCGAGGGCATCGACCTGAACCCGGCGCTGCGCGAGCTGGTGGGCCGGGTGCAGGCCGACGATCCCAACATTGCCGGCATCCGCGTGGGCCAGAACACGCCCGGCGTGGTGCGCCTGGTGATCGACCTCAAACGCGCCGCCCGCCCCCAGGTGTTCACCCTGAACCCGGTGGCCGCGTACCAGCACCGCCTGGTGTTCGACCTGTACCCCGCGCAAGAAGAAGACCCGCTGGAAGCGCTGATTGCGGAACGCTTGGCCGACCCGACCCCTGCCATGCCACCTGCGGCGACACCTCCCTTGGCCGCCGAGGCACACGACCCGCTGGCCGATCTGATCGCCCAGCACAACACCCGGCCGGCCCCGCGCCCCTTCGGCGCCCCCAGCCCGGCCCCCGCGCCCACGGTCGCCCCCAGCAAGGAGCCCGCTATTGTTGCGATAGCGCCTCCTGCCCGTCCCACAAGCGCTGGAGGCCAAAATGATGCCAAACATGCAGCCCAGCGCACCGACCGCCTGATCATCATCGCGCTGGACCCCGGCCACGGCGGCGAAGACCCCGGCGCCATCGGCCCTAACGGCACGCGCGAAAAAGACATCGTGCTGATGGTCGCCCACCTGCTGCGCGAACGCATCAACGCCAGCACCGTCAACGGCAACCCGATGCGCGCCTACCTCACCCGCGACGCCGACTTCTTTGTGCCGCTGCAGGTGCGGGTGCAAAAGGCCCGACGGGTGCAGGCCGATTTGTTTGTCAGCATCCACGCCGATGCGTTCTTGAACCCCAAGGCACGCGGGGCCAGCGTGTTTGCGCTGAGCCGCAGCGGGGCCTCCAGCAGCGCCGCCCGCTGGCTGGCCAACAAAGAAAACGCCGCCGACCAGATTGGCGGCATCAATGTGCAGGCCAAAGACGCGCAGGTACAAAAGGCCCTGCTCGACATGAGCACCACCGCCCAGATCAACGACAGCCTGAAACTGGCCAGCGCCGTGCTGGGCGAGGTAGGCCGGGTGGGCAAGCTGCACAAACCCAATGTGGAGCAGGCCGGTTTTGCGGTGCTCAAGGCCCCCGATATCCCCAGCGTGCTGATCGAAACCGCCTTCATCAGCAACCCCGAAGAAGAAGCCAAGCTCAACAGCGGCGACTACCGCGAGCAGCTGGCCGACGCCATCTTGCGCGGCATCCGTGGCTACTTCGCCAAAAACCCGCCGCTGGCGCGCAACCGCGAAGTGTAGGCAGCGCACTACATTTTTGATAGCTTCTTACGCCGATGGAATAAACGCTAACGGCCTAAAAGACCACCAGCTCAACAACTGACCACCTGGTTGCGGCCCTGGGCCTTGGCCGCGTACAGGGCCAGGTCGGCGCGGTCGATGGTTTGTTCGATCGAGTCGCCCGTTTGGTACTGGGTCACGCCGATAGACACGGTGACGCGGATTTCGATCGCACCCAGGGCCACCACCGCCTGCTCCACCTGGGTGCGCACCCGCTCCAGGCAGGCCAGGGCCAGGGCAAAGTCGGTATCGCTGAGCAAGACCAGAAACTCCTCGCCGCCCCAGCGGGCCAGGCGGTCGGTGGCGCGGATGCTGGCCTGCACCACCCGGGCAAACTCCTGCAGGCAGCGGTCGCCCGCCTGGTGGCCATAGGTGTCGTTGACGCGCTTGAAGTAGTCGATGTCCAGTATCGCCACCATCAGCGTTGCGCCCGAGCGGTCCACCCGCTGGAATTCTTCGCGCATCCTCTCCATCATGAAGCGCCGGTTGGCGGTACCGGTGAGTTCGTCGCGGGTGGCAATGCGCTGGATTTTCTCCAGCGCATGGGTGAGTTGGTTTTTTTGGTTGCGCATGTGGGCCCGCATCTTGCCGAGGCGGCGGGCCAAGATGGTGGTGCAGGACAGCACGATCACCACCATCACAAAATAGGCCACGTATAGCACCGTGGGCTCGTCGGTCAAACCCTGCTTATGGGCCACCAGCATGGCCGCACCAAACACCACCATGGCGTACAGCGCCACCACCAACACCTGGCGCATCGACATGCCAAACATGCCGAACATCAGAACCACCGCCAACAGCGACAAGGTAATGCCCCGGCCATGCTCGGCCAGCACAAAGGCCACGGCATTGCAGGTAAGCGCATAAAGCATCTGCGCCAGCGTCAGCGACGGATCGGCCCAGCGCAGCGATATGCCGCTGCGGATCAGGCCGTACACCAGCCCCAGCCCCAGGACGCAAAAAGCCGACCAGATTTCCACATGCAGCAGGTTGGACATACCGTACCAGGCGATGCCGTACATGGTGGCCACGCACGCCAGCATCACCACCGACGCCAGCGCCGCCTGGCTGATGCGGATGCGCATATGCCGGTCGGTACCCAGCAGCAGATCGCTCCATCGCACCAGCCGGGGTTTCCACGGGTCAAGACGTTGCATGCAGTTCCTGTACAGAGACAGCACACCGCCAAAGATGAAGCGGTCAGTACGGTTGTCAAAAAATGTTACTGCGAACGCAGAAATAAGCAACCCGGCTGAACCGGTGCGATAGCGGTGCACCGGGCCTAGCGGACTGCCTGGTGCAAGAGCATGCGCCAAACAATATACGCACTTGTTACACTGCATTTGCACTTTACAACACCACCCACGCCTCAGAAGCGTGTACGGCCATGCAAATCATCCCCTGCGCCCTTCGCCACCTCCGCACCGGTCTGGTGGGTTTGCTTGTGCTGGGTCTGCCCTTCGCCGCACCGGCTGCGGACTTTATCTACACCGTGCAGCCTGGCGACCACCCGTGGAACCTGGCCGAGCGTTATCTGAAGAGCCCGTCGCTGGCCCTGGCCCTGCGCCAGCGCAACCATATTGCCGACGACTTGCGCATTCCGCCCGGCACGCGGCTGCACATCCCCCGGGAATGGCTGAAGCTCGAATCCACCCAGGTATTGGTGCTGGCGGTAACGGGCCAAACCACACTGCGCCGGGGCCAGGCGTCCAGCCGGGCGGCAGTGGCCGGTGAGCTGCTGCAGGCCCCCTCGGAACTGCGCACCGGCCCTGACGGCAGCGCCACCCTGCAGTTTGCCGACGGCAGCCGCGTGCTGGTGCGCCGCGACAGCGAACTCCTGCTACACACCAGCCAGAAAACCCGGCTGGGCCAGGCCAGCACCGTGGTCTTGTCGCTGCTGCGCGGCAGTGTGGAAAACCAGGTCAACCCGGTGGGCGTGGGCGGCGGACGGTTTGAAATCCGCACCCCGGCGGCCATTGCTGCCGTGCGTGGCACCCAGTACCGGGTCGACACCGACGGCCAAACCATGCGCACCGAAGTGCTCACCGGCGCGGTGCAGGTCGTCAACGCCACCGGCCAGGTTACCGCCCTGGCCGCCCAAGGCACGTTGGCCCAGAGCGGTACCCGCCCCGCCGCGCCCAGCCCGCTGCTGCCCGTGCCCAGCCTGGACGGCCTGCCCGAGACCATCGAGCGTCTGCCCATCGCCTGGCCCATTCCGCCCCTGGCCGGGGCCAGCCGCTACCGCACCCAGTTGGCCGCCACCACCGAGTTCAGCGCCATGCTGTCCGATGAAGCCACCGACACCGCCCGCATCCGCGTGCGCGACATCCAAGACGGCACCTACGCCCTGCGGGTACGCGGCATCGATGCCCAGGGCCTGGAGGGCCTGTCGGCCGAGCGCACGCTGGTCATCCACACCCAGCCCGAGCCACCACTGCTGATCGATCCGGCGCCTGAAACCGCCACCACCGCCGCCCGCCCCAGCCTGCGCTGGACCCAGGGCGATGCCAGCCTGCAGTACCGCGTGCAACTCAACGCCAAGGGCAAGACGATCGACGAGCAGGTCGTCACCAATGCCAGCGCCCAGCCACCACACGACCTGCCGCCCGGCCTGTACCAGTGGCGCGTGGCCGCCATCCACCCGACCAAAGGCCAAGGCCCCTGGGGCGATGCGCAGCCGTTTCGCCGCGTGCTGCCCGGGCCGGGGGTCGAGGTGCCCCAGCCCCAGGACGGCAGCCTGACGCTGCGCTGGACGGCCCAGCCCCAAACCGCCCGCTACCACCTGCAGGTGGCCCGCGACGACAGCTTCGCCAGCCCCCTGGCCGATGCCGACACCGAAACCAGCCAGTTCAGCCTGAAAAACCTGCAGCCCGGCCCTTACCACGTGCGGGTGCAGGCCACCGGCACCGACGGCTACACCGGCCCCTGGGGCAGCACGCAAAGCTTTGCCGTACCCGAGCCCCCGCCCAGCCACTGGGGTGTGTTGTGGTTGCTCCTCCCTGCCCTGGCGATTTTCTGACCCCCCCGCCTGCGCCCACCGGAGGCACCGCCTCCCCACCCCTCCCACCGCGCTGGGAGCAAACCGTGCTGCGCGCAGGCTGGTGGCTGGCAGGCATCGCCACCGCCGTGCTGCTGGCCTGGCAACAACCGGCGGCCATGCAGCGCCTGGACCTGCTGGCCTACGACCTGCTGCTGCCCACCCACACCGCCCATACCGCCGGTACAAACAATGGCCAGCCGCCCGTGGTGGTGGCCATCGACGATGCCAGCCTGGAGGCACTGGGCCGCTGGCCCTGGCCGCGCGAGCTGCATGCCCAGATGGTCGACCGCCTGCGCGAGGCCGGGGCCAGCGCCATCGGCATAGCGGTGCTGTTCTCCGAACCCGATACCCGTAACCCCGCCAGCGATGCCGCTCTTGCCACTGCCATCGCCCGCCAGGGCCACGTGGTACTGGCCACCGCTCCGGCGCAGCAGCCCGATGGCCGTATCGCCGCCGCCCCGCTGCTGCCTACGCTGGTGGCACCCGAAACCAGTGCCCCGCCGCGCCTGGGCCATGTGGATGTGGAAATCGATGTGGATGGCCAGTCGCGTTACATCCACCTCATGGCGGGCAATGGCGAAGCCGACACGCCCGCCCTGGCGCTGGCGGTGCTGCAGCAGGCAGCCCCCGATCCTGGCTGGGACCAGCTGGTGCCCATGGACACACTGCACCACGCGCCCAACCGCTGGGTGCGGGCGCACGAAGTTTTGCTGCCCCGCATGCGCGGCCTGCCCACGGTGTCGTTCGCCAACGCCCTGCAATCACCCCAAATGCTGGACATCGTGCGGGGCCGGGCCGTGTTTGTGGGCATTACCGCCAGTGGGCTGGGCGGCGAGCTGGTCACGCCCCTGGCGGTAAGCCGCGCCACCCTGCCATCGGTGGTATTCCACGCCCAGGCCTTCGAGGCCCTGCGCAGCCAGGCCTGGATCGCCCGCGCACCCGCGCTGTGGCCCGTGCTGCTGGCCCTGCTGGTTGTGAGCAGCGTGGCCCTGGTGCCGGCCTGGCAGGGCCGCCGCCTGCTGTGGGTGGCCGGTTTGCTGCCGCTGCCCTTGCTGGTCAGCGCCGGGGTGCTGCTGGCCACGCGCACCTGGCTGCCGCCGGCCACCGCCACCCTGGCACTGGCCGTGGCCCTGGCCTGCTGGCTGGCCGGCCAGTTGCGTACCCTGAACCGCGCACTGGTGCGCACCCGCCAGCACGCCCAGTCCACCCTGCAGGCGATTGACGATGCCGTCATCACCATCGACGCGCGGCAGCACACCATTTGCTTTGCCAACCCGGCGGCCCAGTTGCAGGCCCCAGGCCACACCCTGCTGGGCCAGCCACTGCACACGGCTTACCCGCTCAGCGAGGACAGCATGGACCGCCTGGTGGCGGCGGTATTCGAGTGCCTGGGCCGGGGCAGCCGGGTGCATGTGCGCGAACTGCTGGAGCTGCCCACCCCCGACGGCCTGCACGTGCTGCGCGCCACCGCCAGCCCGCTGCGCAGCCCCGAAGGCGCATTGGACGGCGCAGTGCTGGTGTTCTCGGATGTCACCGAGTCGGTGGCCGCTGCCCGCGCGCTGGACCATGCGGCCAACCACGACGCCTTGACCGGCCTGCCCAACCGGGTGCTGCTGCACGAGCGGCTGAACCTGGCCTTGTCGCGCTTGCAGCGGCGCGGCGGCAGCACGGCGATTTTGTTTCTGGACCTGAACCGCTTCAAACACATCAACGACAACCTGGGCCACCGCGCGGGCGACGCGGTGCTGCGCATCATCGCCCAACGCTTGCTTGCCCTGTGCCGCGACACCGACACCGTGGCCCGCTGGGGTGGCGACGAGTTTGTGCTGCTGATGGAAGACGTGGGCGGCCTCGACGGTGCCGCCACCGCCGCCACCAAGGTGGTGGATGCCCTGACGCAAGACATCGTGCTGGACGAAAGCTTTGGCAACATCACCCTGCCCAGCGCAGGCAGCGTGGGCGTGGTGATTGCGCCGCAGGACGGCACCGACCTGGACGGGCTGGTATCCAAGGCCGACATGGCCATGTACCGCGCCAAGGCCCAACCCCAGGCCTGCTTCCAGTTCTGGTCGAACGACATCAACACCCGGCTGCACGAGCGCCTGGCGCTGGAGATGGACCTGCGCCAGGCCCTGCGCGAAAACCTGTTTGTGCTGCACTACCAACCCCAGTTTTCGCTCTACGGGCGGCACATGGTGGGCCTGGAGGCGCTGATGCGCTGGCAGCGCACGCCGGACCACCTGGTCATGCCCGCAGGCTTCATCGCGGTGGCCGAAGAATGCGGGCTGATCGTCGACATGGGCGCCTGGGCCGTGCTGCACGCCGCCCGCCAGGTGGCGCTGTGGCTGCACAGCGGGCGCACACCGGTGCCGATAGCGGTCAATATCTCGGCCCGCCAGTGCCTGAACCGCGACCTGGTGCAGGTGGTACGCCTGGCCTTGCAGGAAACCGGCATTCCGCCGCACCTGCTGCGCCTGGAGATTACGGAGACCACCGCCATGTCCGATGCCGACCAGGTCATCGGCCTGCTGCACGATATCCGCGCCCTGGGCGTGCGGCTGTCGGTGGACGACTTCGGCACCGGCTACTCGTCGCTGGCTTACTTGAAGCGTTTTCCCATCGATGAGCTCAAGATCGACCGCACTTTCGTCAGCGACATCACCACCGACAAGGACAACGCCGCCATCGTGCGCGCCACCATCGCCCTGGCCCACGGCCTGGGCCTGCAGGTGGTGGCCGAAGGCGTAGAGACCGAAGCCCAAAGCCGCTTCCTGGCCGAGCAGCACTGCGACACCGTGCAGGGCTACCTGTTTGGCCGCCCGCAGCCGCTGGACATCGTGACACAGTGGCTGTAGCAGCACTACCATTTTGATAGCTGCTTGCGCTTATTAAATAAGCACTAGAGGCACTTTTTGTCTAAATTTTTAGGGGCTGTGATAGCCATGGACCTTCCCTAAAAAGGGGGATGTGCGCACCGCCGCAATGTGGATACTGGGTTTGCTGGGCCACTAGCGAGAAGGGGCAACCATGGCATCCATTCCCAAAAGCTTTTGCGCGCGCCTGGCAGGCTGGCTCGGCCTGCTGGCCCTGTGCGCCCCCGGCGCAGGGTGGGCTGCGGCCAGCATCCAGGGCTTTGTGTATGCCGATGCGTCGCTGGGCAGCCCGATAGCCAACGTCAGCATCAGCGCCGACGGCCAAAACCAGCTCAGCCACAGCAACGGCAGCTTCACCCTGCACTTCCCGCAGCGCAAACCTGGCGATACCGTGCGTTTGGTGGCGCAGCGCAGCGGCCTGGAAGTCGTCAACCGTTATGCGCTGGAGCACACCTTGAGCGCCAACCCAGCCGAGCGCACCGTCGAGATCGTGATGGCCACGGCGGCGCAGCGCGATGCCATGGCGGTGCGCTTTTTTGGCCTCAAGGGCAGCACCACCGTGGAGCAGCAGTACCAGACCAAGCTGGCGACGCTGGAGGGGCACAACGCGGCCACCGCCCAGGAGCGCGCCCGGCTGCTGGAAGAACGCGACAGCGCCTTGAAGCAGGTGCAGGAACTCGCCCGCCAACTCGCCACCCGCACCCCCAGCGACGACAGCCCGGCCTACAACCAGGCCATCCAGCTGTTTTTGGCGGGCCGGATCGACCCCGCACTGGAAGTTCTGAGCGAAGAACAGCTGCAAAAAGACGGCGAAAACGCCCAGGCCAGATTACAAAAGGCGGTCGACGGCTGGCTCTTGCGGGGCAAGCTGCTGGGCATCAAGCTGGACTTTGACGGCGCAGCCCGCGCGTTTGACAAGGCCACCGTCCTGGCACCGCTGGATGCCCATGCGTGGTTTGAGCTGGCCTACTTCCACAGCGCACTCCACCACGGGCCCCAGGCTCGGCAGGGCTACGACACCGCCCTGGCATTGGCCCGCGCGTCGGCCCTGAAGGATCCGCAGGCGTATTTGCCAACGGTAGCCAACATACTCAACAACCTGGGCATTCTGCACAGCGATGAAAACCGCATGCCCGAGGCCCTTACCGCGTACGAAGAGGCTCTCGGCATCCGCCGCAACTTGGCGCACATACAGCCGGATGTGTACCGGCCCGAGGTGGCCACCACCTTGAACAACCTGGGCATCCTGCACCGGCATGAACACCGCGTGCCACAGGCCCGTGCGGCCTACGGCGAAGCGCTCGCCATTTACCGCGAACTGGCCCTGAAAGAGCCGGATGCCTACCTGCCCGACACGGCCATGGCGCTGAACAACCTGGGTGTCCTGGACCGCAATGAGAACCGCGTGCCAGAGGCCCGGCAGGCCTTTGACGAAGCACTGCGCATCAACCGCAGCCTGGCGCAGAAAAATCCGGACGCGTTTTTGCCCAATATCGCCGGCATCTTGAACAACCTGGGCATTCTGTACAGCAATGACAACCGCACGCCAGAGGCGCTCACCACCACCAACGAAGCGCTCGGCATCTACCGCACGCTGGCCCTGAAAAATCCCGATGCGTACCTGCCCTACGTGGCCACCCTGCTGAACAACCTGGGGGTGCTGTACGGCGAAGAAAAAAGCCTGCCACAGGCCCATACAGCTTTTGGCGAAGCGCTCACCATCCGCCGCAGCCTGGCCCTGAAAAACCCGGACGCCTACCTGCCCCAGGTCGCCAGTACGCTGAATAACCTGGGCCTGTTGCACCGCAGGGCAAACCGCATTCCCGAAGCCCGCACCGCCCTGGGCGAAGCGGTGGCCATTCTGACCCCCTTCGCCCCGCGCTCCGCCAAGCTCCAACAAGACCTTGAGCGGGCACAACGCAACCTGCAAAAGCTGGACTGACCCATGGCCCCCCCAAAGCCGCCCCTGCCCAGAACCGACCATAGCCGCTGGGCGCTGGTGCTGAGCGCTGCAGCCCTGGCCGTGGTGCTGGCCTTGATTGGGGCCATGTGGAGCTACCCCGCCGCATTGCAAAGCGCGGGCCTGGCCGACAAGGTCTGGTACGTGGTGCTGTGCATGCTGGGGTTCTTTTGCGCGGTCAGCCTGTTTGCCGTGCTCAAGTCGTATGCCAGCTACAGCGGCAAGGCCATGAACGGCAGCTTGAAGCTGGGCGGGCCGGGCGTGCTGATGCTGGTCATCGTGGTGCTGGGCTACGCGCTGCCGCCCAAGCCGGGCTCACTGGACCTCACCGTTTTTCTGCGGCTGGAAGGGGACAGTGGGCAAGAAGTCTTCCAGGGTGCGCGCCTGCAACTGGACCTGGGTGCCGACCGCCGCGAAGAAGCGGTAGAGAGCAAGGGTTTGGTGCGTTTCATGGGAATTCCGTCCGCACTGCAAGGGCGGTCGGTGCCGGTGTCCTTGCTGCAGGCCCCCTTGCTGGTGCTGGCCGCAGGCCCCAGCGCCACACTGGCCCTGGCACACGAAGCGGTGTACCTGGATGTGCGCTGGAAACCCTGGCCCCTGCAGGGCCAGGTGCAAGACGAAAACGGCACGGCATTGGCCGCCGCCACGGTAGCCATGGCCGGGCTCACCACGGTGACCGATGCCGCTGGGCGCTTTACCCTGGCGCTGGGCAGCCAGCTGGCACCCGGGCAGCGCGTGCTCGAAGTGCGGCTGCCCGGCTATGTGCCCTGGCGCAACAGCGTGGCCACAGCCACCCCCAGCGTACAAGTGCAACTACAAAAATCGCCTTGAATACTACTATTTTGATAGCTGCTTGCGCCCATTCCATAAGCACAGAGAGCATTTTTCGCCTATAACGCCCGCCGCGCAGCTAGCTGCCCGGGCCAGCCGCGACACCAGCCGCGACAATAGGCGGTATGCATACCCTTTCCCAACTCCGCTCTGGCCAACTGCAGGGCATCCGGCGGTTGGATCTATCCGACGGGCTGACCACCTTCCCCCGCGAAATCTTTGACCTCGCCGACACGCTGGAGGTGCTAAACCTCTCTGGCAACACCCTCACCAGCCTGCCCGACGACCTGCCCCGCCTGCACCGGCTGCGGGTGGTGTTTTGCTCGGGCAACCCGTTTACCGAACTGCCCGCCGTGCTGGGCCAGTGCGCGCAATTGGAAATGGTGGGCTTCAAGTCGTGCCAGATCCGCGTTGTTCCCGCCGCCGCCTTGCCGCCCCGGCTGCGCTGGCTGATCCTGACCGACAACCACATCACCACCCTGCCCGCCGAGATCGGCCAGTGCCAGCAGCTGCAAAAACTGATGCTGGCGGGCAACCAACTGGTGCAGTTGCCGCCCGCGCTGGCCCAGTGCCAGCAGCTGGAGCTGCTGCGTTTCTCGGCCAACCCCCTGGCAGACGCGGGCACCCTGCCCGATTGGCTGCTGCAGTTGCCCCGGCTGGCCTGGCTGGCGCGGGCGGGTACGCCGCAGGTGCCCGCATCGGGCAACGCCATCCATTGGAGCGACCTGGCCCTGCAGCACCGGCTGGGCGAAGGTGCATCCGGCGTGATCCACCAGGCCGAATGGCAGGGTGAGCCCGTGGCCGTCAAGCTGTTCAAAGGCGAAGTCACCAGCGACGGCTGGCCACAAAGCGAGCTGGCCGCCTGCCTGGCGGTGGCCGCGCACCCGCACCTGATCGCCACCCTGGGCCCGCTCGCAGCGCACCCCGATGGGACAGCCGGGTTGGTGATGCCTTGCATCCCACCGCACTTCACCACCCTGGCCGGGCCGCCCAGCCTGGAGACGTGCACCCGCGACGTGTACCCGGCGGGCACGGTGTTCTCACCGGCCACCGTGCTGCGCATCGCCCAGGGCGTGGCCGCCGCCGCCGCCCATTTGCACGCCAGCGGCCTGCTGCACGGCGACCTGTACGCACACAACCTGCAGTGCAACGCCGACGGCCACTGCCTGCTGGGCGACATGGGCGCAGCCTCGTTTTTGCCCGCCGACGTGGCGCAGGCCCAGGCTTTGCAACGCCTGGAAGTGCGGGCGTTTGGCTGCCTGCTGGAGGAGTTGCTGGCCCATTGCCCAGAAAAATCTACCGATCTTTCTTTGCTGCGGAACGATTGCCTGCAAACCGCAGTCGCACTGAGACCTTTATTCGCTCAGATCCTGCAGCGGCTACATTCAACCGAACTTCACAAGGACCTGGCCGATGCTCCATAGCACCCCTCTCATCACCACGATTGCCACCGCACTGGGGCTGGCACTGGTGTTTGGTTTGCTGGCCGTGCGGTTCAAGCTGCCCGCACTGGTGGGCTACCTGCTGGCCGGGGTGTTGATTGGTCCATTCACCCCCGGCTTTGTGGCCGACGGCCAGATTGCCGCCGAGCTGGCCGAGATCGGCGTGATGCTGCTGATGTTTGGCGTGGGCATGCATTTCTCGATCGACGACCTGATGTCGGTGCGCAAGATCGCGCTGCCCGGCGCGGTGCTGCAAATCGCCGTGGCCACGGCCATGGGCGCGGGCGTGGCCCACTTCTGGGGCTGGCCGCTGGGCGAGGGGTTGGTGTTCGGCCTGGCCCTGTCGGTGGCCAGTACCGTGGTGCTGCTGCGGGCGCTGGAGGCCCGCGGTGCCCTGGACTCCATGAACGGCAAGATCGCCGTGGGTTGGCTGGTGGTGGAAGACCTGGCCATGGTGCTGGTGCTGGTACTGCTGCCCCCACTGGCAGGCTGGCTGGGCGGCAAGGTGCCGGGCGAGGAGCACGGTGGCGGCAGCTTGTGGCTGACCCTGGGCACCACACTGCTCAAGGTGTCGGCCTTTGTGGCACTGATGCTGGTGGTAGGCCGCCGCGTGTTTCCCAAGCTGCTGTGGCTGGTGGCGCGCACCGGTTCGCGCGAGCTGTTCACCCTGTGCGTGATCGCCGCCGCCGTGAGCATCGCCTACGGCGCGGGCATGCTGTTTGGCGTGTCGTTTGCGCTGGGCGCGTTTTTTGCAGGCATGGTGATGCGCGAATCCGAGTTCAGCCACCGCGCTGCCGAAGACTCGCTGCCGTTGCGCGAAGCCTTTTCGGTGCTGTTTTTTGTGTCGGTGGGCATGCTGTTTGACCCGCGTGTGCTGGTCGAGCAACCGCTACAGGTGCTGGCCGTGCTGGCCATCATCATCGTGGGCAAGTCGATTGCTGCCGCCGGGCTGGTGTTGGCGTTTCGCTACCCGCTCAACACCGCACTCAACGTCTCCGCCGCCCTGGGCCAGATTGGCGAGTTCTCGTTCATTCTGGCTGGGCTGGGCGTCAGCCTGGGCCTTCTGCGGCCCGAGGGGCAAAGCCTGATCCTGGCGGGCGCGCTGATCTCGATTGCGGTCAACCCGTTGGTATTCAAGGCGGCTGACTGGCTGGAGCGCTGGCTGCAGTCCCACCCCACCGTGGCGCACAAGTTTGCCCGCAGCACCGACCCGCTGTCCGAGCTGCCCACGGCCACCGACGAAAAATACCTATCCCGGCAGGTCGTGCTAGTGGGCTATGGCCGCGTCGGCAAACGCCTGGCCGCCGAGATGGAGGCCAAGGGCATTCCTTTCGTGGTGGTCGAGCAAAACCGCGAACGCGTGGAGCAATTGCGTGCCAGCGGCACCCATGCCGTATCGGGCGATGCCGCCGATCCCGGGGTGCTGATCCAGGCCCATATCGCCCGCGCCAGCATGCTGCTGATCGCCGCACCCGATGCGTTCAACGTGCGCCAGATGGTGGCCAACGCCCGCATGCTCAACCCGCACATCGAGACCGTGGTGCGCACCCACAACGAAGAAGAGGCCACCCTGCTGGCCGAAGAAAACATCGGCCGCGTGTTCCTGGGCGAAGACGAGCTGGCCCACAACATGGGACGGCATGTGCTGGAGCGGTTTGGGAAATCGGCTTAAGCCAAATAGGCCTCCCGTGCTTATCTGACAAGCACGGGCAGCTATCTTAAATATAGTAATTTGAGTTGGGCGGGTCTTGGCCTTCGACGCTACCGGCCTCTGGGGGAGGCGGGTCGGACACGCATAGCCAGTGCACCCTGTTGCGGCCACCGTGCTTGGCGGCGTACAGGGCTTTGTCGACCGTGTCCAGCAGGCGTGTCTCGCTGCAGATTTCGCTGCTCGGGCAGGTGGCGGCCCCCAGGCTGACACTGATGTGGTTGGCCGCAGACGAACCGGCGTGCTCCATCTGCAAAGCCAGCACCGCCTGGCGCACTTTTTCGGCGATCCGGGTAGCCCCGGACCGGTCGGACGACGGCAGGATGATGATGAATTCTTCGCCGCCGTAGCGCGCAAACACGTCCGAGAGGCGGTTGAGCTGCGACTGCACCGCGCCCACCAGAGCCTGCAAGACCCGGTCGCCCGCCGGGTGGCCGTAGGTGTCGTTGTATTTCTTGAAGTAGTCCACATCCAGCATGACCAGCGACAGCGGGTTCTTCTGGCGCTGGGCTCGGCTGAGTTCGGCGGCCAGCTTCTGGTCGAAATACTTGCGGTTGTAGATGCCGGTCAGGCCGTCGATCACCGCTTCGCGCGAGAGCTTTTCACTGCGCGACTGCAGCAGCCGCTCACGCGTCACAAAACTGCTGGTGTCGGTGATCTGCACCATCACCAGAAAACCGTCGGGCCGGGTGTTGTCGTAGCGCACCGGCACCAGGGTCAGCGACTGTGGCATGCGCTGCTGCGGGCCTTTGGCCACATCTTCGGGGCGCAGGTACAGCGGCAACGGCGTGCGGTGCAATACGTTGGACAAGACCACCGGCAGCTTGTAGGCGAGCACGTTTTTCAGCGCGCTGATGAAAGACAGCGACAGGCCGTTGGCAAACACCGACTCCAGCGTGTGGCCCAGGGCCGCCGGGGCTTCGATGCCGCTGTGGCGCACCACCCAGGCGTTCCAGAGCAACACTTCACCGCGTGGGTTGAGCACGATCAGGCCGGTGCCCAGTGCATCCACCATCTGGGACCACGGCAGCAGCGACGCGATGGGGCTGGCAGGCATAGGGGCCAGGGGAAGGTTCAAATACGCGACAAAAATACGTCGAGGGCCGCAACCAGCCCTTCCAGCGAGCTGGCGCTGAGCAAAAACACCAGGTAGCCCTGGGTGTCGCGCTTCTCAATGGTCAGGTCGATGTGCAGCACCAGCACCACGGGCTGGGTTTCGTCTGACATCAGTTTGCCGATCACCGTATCGGCCCCGTCCACCGAGTACTCGGGCAGGGTGCTGCTCAGGTCGATCCCGAGCATGTCGGCAATAGCCGACAGACAGGCATTCAGAATCACGTTGCCCAGCTCGCACATGGCCTCGTGCTCGAAGTCCACCAGGTCTTCCACGCTGACCTGCGAACCCAGCATTTCCTGCACGATTTCCAGGGCTTTTTCTTCGCGGAACAGCAGCGTGGCATCCAGGCTGAACGGGCCGCCAAACTTCTGCCGTACGGCGCCCAGACGCCCGCCGTGGAGTGAGAGCATTTCGGCGTTTACGTCGGCGCGGTCAAAAAACTGGATGCGCGGCACTGACAGCAGCACCTCGTCACCCACAATTTCGCTCAAACTGGCGGCCGCCTGGCCTGCACCGACGTTAAACACCTCGGTCAAGGCATCCAGTTGCAGGTCAGACAAGGTTTTCACATCGGGCTTTCAAAGTAGGCGATGGCTTCGGTCACGCTTTTTTCGCTCACGGGCTTGGCCACAAACTTTACGCCGAGTTCGGCGGCCCGGGTTTTCTGGCTTTCCTGGATGTTGGCCGAAAACAGCGCCAACCGCAGGCCGGGATGGTCGCGCTTGAGGAGTTCGGCGGCATCCGTGCCCAGCATGCCGGGCATGTTGATGTCCATGGTGCAATACGTAAAGGTTTGGGCGTTGGCCAGCACCAGCGCTTCGTCGCCACTGGCGGCTTCCACCAGCGTCCAGTCCGGCCGCTTGCCCTGCACCAGGGTGCGGATCATCATGCGCGAGACCCGGCTGTCGTCTACGATCAAAAGCGAAACTGCAGGAGAGGTAGTGGTCATTGTTTGGCGGGCCTCTTTAGGGGCGTGGATGAGATTGTCGCTGAAGGCGCGTGTCTGTGTCAGGATGTTACCTATCGATTACGCGCGGCAAGGCACTGACGTGTAAAAATTAATTTCATTTCGCCCCATTTCCCTCCCCTACTCCCTTCTTTTACGCCCCCCGCCATGCTTGACCTCCTTGTTACCCACGCCACCTTGCCTGACGGACGCACCGGCATGTCGATTGCCGTGCAAAACGGCCGCATCACCGAAGTCGCTGCGGGCCTGGCCGCCCCCGCGCACCAAACGGTGGACGCGCAGGGCCTGCTGGTCAGCCCGCCGTTTGTCGACGCACACTTTCATATGGACGCCACGCTGAGCTACGGCCTGCCGCGCGTCAACCAGAGCGGCACGCTGCTCGAAGGCATAGCGCTGTGGGGCGAGCTCAAGCCCGACCTGACCCAGGAAGCCCTGGTGCAGCGCGCCCTGGCCTACTGCGACTGGGCGGTGGGCAAGGGCCTGCTGGCCATCCGCAGCCATGTGGACATTTGCGACCCGCGCCTGCTGGCCGTGGAGGCGCTGCTGGAGGTGAAACACCAGGTCGCCCCCTACCTGGACCTGCAGCTGGTGGCGTTTCCGCAAGACGGTGCGCTGCGCGACCCGCAGGCCATGGACAAGCTGCAACGCGCACTCGACATGGGCGGGGACGTGGTGGGCGGCATCCCCCACTTCGAGCGCACCATGGCGGATGGGGCCCTGAGCGTCAAACTGCTGTGCGAGCTGGCCGCCGAGCGGGGCTTGCTGGTGGACATGCACTGCGACGAGTCCGACGACCCGATGTCGCGCCATATCGAAACCCTGACCTTTGAGACCCAGCGCCTGGGCCTGCAGGGCCGCGTCACCGGCTCGCACCTCACCTCCATGCACAGCATGGACAACTACTATGTCAGCAAGCTGCTGCCGCTGATGGCCGAGGCGCAGGTCAACGTGGTGAGTAACCCGCTGATCAACATCACCCTGCAGGGCCGGGGCGACACCTACCCCAAGCGGCGTGGCATGACCCGCGTGCCCGAAATGCTGGCGCACGGCCTCACCGTCGCCTTGGGCCAGGACTGCGTGATGGACCCCTGGTACAGCCTGGGAAGCGGCGACATGCTGGAAGTGGCCAGCATGGGCCTGCACGTAGCCCAGATGACCAGCCAGGCCGCGATGCGCCAGTGTTTTGATGCCGTCACGGTCAACCCGGCCAAGATCCTGCACCTGGACGGCTACGGCCTGGCGCCCGGCTGCTGGGCCGACTTTGTGCTGCTGCAAGCGCAAGACCCGGTCGAAGCCATCCGCCTGCGCGCCACCCGGCTGCAGGTCTACCGGCGCGGCAAGCTGCTGGCGCAAACCCCGGCGGCCACAGCCCGCCTGCACGTGCCCGGACGGCCTGCACAGACCGACTGGCTACTGCGCGAGCCGGGTTGAGGTTGCTATTTTTTATGTAGCTTGTCACGCTTATGGAATAAGCGCTAGCGGCACTTTTTAGTTAAATATCTTCCGCCTGCGCGGGCTTGGTTAGAATCCACCCCGTCAGGAGAGAGTTCTTCTTGCAAGAACCGCCGAAGGCGCAGGACCCCGCTACGTGGGTCTGAACGCTCAGGCAAAAGGACTGACAAGCGTTTCTCATCAAACGTCACCCCCCTGGAGAGAAATCCGCCCCGAGCGGATTCACCGAAGGCGCAACCCGCAGTCGGCTTGGCACCACCGCCCGAGCCCACCCGGCGAATCGCTCAGGTAAAGCGGACAGCGGGGACCACACATGGCCACAATGGCCATGATTTTTTGTGTGTCCCCACCTTTCAGACCGAAAGAACGCCATGTCCGACCTGTTGCTGACCCCTCTGAACGCCCTGCACCTCGAACTCGGTGCCCGCATGGTCCCGTTTGCGGGCTACAGCATGCCGGTGCAATACCCCGCAGGTTTGATGGCCGAGCACCACCACACCCGCACGGCGGCGGGCCTGTTCGACGTGTCCCACATGGGCCAGTTGCGCCTGGTGGGCGCGGACGCGGCAGCGGCATTTGAAACCCTCATCCCCGTGGACGTGATCGACCTGCCAGTGGGCAAGCAGCGCTACGGCCTGCTGCTGGGCGACGACGGCGGCATCCTGGATGACCTGATGTTCTTTAAGCGTGCCGACGATATCTTTGTGATCGTCAACGGCGCCTGCAAGGTCGCCGACATCGCCCACATCCAGGAAAAAATCGGCCAGCGCTGCCAGGTCATCCCCCAGCCGGAGCTGGCGCTGCTGGCGCTGCAAGGTCCGCAGGCGGTCACCGCCTTGTCGCGCCTCGCGCCCGGCGTGGAAAAGCTGGTCTTCATGACCGGCGGCCACTTCGATGTGGCGGACATTCCCTGCTTCTTGACGCGCAGCGGCTATACCGGTGAAGACGGGTTTGAGATCTCGGTCCACAGCAGCCAGGCCGAGGCGCTGGCGCGTGCGCTGCTGGCCCAACCGGAAGTGAAACCCATCGGCCTGGGTGCCCGCAATTCGCTACGGCTGGAGGCCGGACTGTGCCTGTACGGCAACGACCTGGACACGACCACCAACCCGGTGGAAGCCGGCCTGAACTGGGCCATCCAGAAAGTGCGGCGCACCGGCGGTGCGCGGGCGGGCGGATTTCCGGGTGCTACAAAAATTCTAGCTGCTCTCGCTGATGGAATAAGCGCAGACGGCAAAAAACGCGTAGGACTCGTGGCCCTGGAGCGGATCCCGGTGCGCGAGCACACCGCCCTGCAAGACACGGCGGGCAACGCCATTGGCGAAGTCACCAGCGGCCTACTCGGCCCCACGGTGGACAAGCCGATTGCCATGGGCTACGTGGCCCCGGCCTTCAGTGCCATCGGCACCCGTGTGAATGCCATCGTGCGAGGCAAAATCGTGCCGATGGAAGTCACTTCCATGCCCTTTACCCCGAACAACTACTTTCGCGGCTAATTCAACTTTTTACAGGAGCAACCCCATGAGCATCAAATACACCGAAGACCACGAATGGCTGAACATCGAGGGTGACACTGCCACCGTGGGCATCACCCACCACGCGCAGGACGCGCTGGGGGACGTGGTGTTTGTCGACCTGCCTGCAGTGGGCACGACATTCGCCCAGAAAGACGTGGCCGGTGTGGTCGAGTCGGTGAAAGCCGCCGCCGACGTGTACATGCCGGTCTCCGGCGAAATCACCGAGGTGAACGAAGAGCTGCGTGCCGACCCGGCCCTGGCCAACACCGACCCGCTGGGTGCAGGCTGGTTCTTCAAGGTGAAGCTGTCGGCCCCCGCCGAAGTCGATGCCCTCCTGGACGAAACCGCCTACAACTCTTTCAGCCAAAACGCCTGATCTCCCTGGAATAGCCCCATGACCTCCCTGCACGAACTCGAAAACTCCGCCGAATTCATCGCCCGCCACATCGGCATCGATGCTGCCGATGAAACCCTGATGTTGGACGTGATCGGCTCCAGTTCGCGCCGGGACCTGATTGACGGCATCGTGCCGCGCTCGATTGCGCGCAGCAAGCCCATGGACCTGCCCGCGCCCATCACCGAGGCGGCGGCACTGGCCGAACTCAAGGCCATTGCCGCCAAGAACAAGGTGTTCAAAAGCTTTATCGGCCAGGGCTACTACGGCACCCACACGCCCGGCGTGATCCTGCGCAACATCCTGGAAAACCCCGCCTGGTACACCGCCTATACGCCCTACCAGGCCGAAATCTCGCAAGGCCGCATGGAGGCGCTGATCAATTTCCAGACCATGGTCTGCGACCTGACCGGCATGCCCATCGCCAACGCCTCCATGCTGGACGAAGCCACCGCCGCCGCCGAGGCCATGACCCTGGCCAAGCGCAGCGTAAAGAGCAAAAGCAACATTTTCATCGTGGCGGGCGACTGCCATCCGCAAACCATTGAAGTCATCCAGACCCGCGCCAAGCCGCTGGGCATCGAAGTCAAAGTCAGCACCGCGCTGGAAACTCTGCCCCAGCTCATGGCCAGCGGCGACTTCTTTGGCGTGCTGGCCCAGTACCCGGCCACCAACGGCATGCTGCACGACCTGCGTCCGCTGGTCGGCGTGGCCCACGCGAATGGAGCTGCAGTGTGCGTGGCGGCCGACCTGCTGGCGCTGACCCTGCTGGTGCCCCCCGGCGAATGGGATGCCGACATCGTCATCGGCAGCACCCAGCGTTTCGGCGTGGCCATGGGCAATGGCGGCCCGCACGCCGCCTACATGGCCTGCCGCGATGCCTTCAAGCGCTCCATGCCCGGCCGCCTGGTGGGCGTGAGCGTGGATGCCCACGGCAACCCGGCCTACCGCCTGGCGCTGCAAACCCGCGAGCAGCACATCCGCCGCGAAAAAGCCACCTCCAACATCTGCACCGCGCAGGTACTGCCCGCCGTGCTGGCCAGCATGTACGCGGTCTACCACGGCCCGCAGGGCCTGACCCGCATCGCCCAGCGCGTGGCCCGCTTCACCGCCATCCTGGCGCGCGGCCTGCAGCACATGGGCTATGAGATTGTGAATGCGCACGCCTTCGACTCCATCACCGTCAAAACCGACGACGCTAGCGATTTGATAGCTACCCGTGCGCACCAGTCTAGCGTAAACCTGCGTTTTCGCTTAAATAACCACCTGGGCATCTCGCTGGACGAAACCACCACCCGCGGCGACATCGAGATGCTCTGGTCCTTCTTCGTCAAGCCCGGCGAGCCCATGCCGCGCCTGGGCGAGCTGGAAGACACGGTGGACTCGCTGATCCCCGCCGAGCTGCGCCGCAGCAGCGCCTTCCTCACGCACCCGGTGTTCAACACCCACCACAGTGAAACCGGCATGCTGCGCTACATCCGCGCCCTGAGCGACAAGGATCTGGCACTCGACCGCAGCATGATCCCGCTGGGCAGCTGCACCATGAAGCTCAACGCCACCAGCGAAATGGCACCGGTCACCTGGCCCGAATTCGCCAACATCCACCCCTTCGCCCCGGCCGACCAGCGCCTGGGCTATGCCGAGCTGGATGCGCAACTGCGCGACTGGCTGTGCCAGGCCACTGGCTACGCAGGCATCAGCCTGCAGCCCAACGCAGGCAGCCAGGGCGAATACGCCGGCCTGCTGGCCATCAAGGCCTACTTTGACGACCACGGCCAGAGCCAGCGCAACATCTGCCTGATCCCCAGCAGCGCCCACGGCACCAACCCCGCCAGCGCCCAAATGGCCGGGCTGACGGTGGTGGTCACCGCCTGCGACGCGAATGGCAACGTCGACATGGCCGACCTGCAAGCCAAGTGCGAAAAGTACAGCAACACGCTGGCGGCGGTGATGATCACCTACCCCAGCACCCACGGCGTGTTCGAAACCCAGGTCAAGGAACTCTGCGCCCTGGTGCACCACCACGGCGGCCGCGTGTATGTGGACGGTGCCAACATGAACGCCCTGGTCGGCGTGGCGGCACCCGGCGAGTTCGGCGGCGACGTCAGCCACCTGAACTTGCACAAAACCTTCTGCATCCCGCACGGCGGCGGCGGACCCGGTGTGGGCCCGGTCTGTGTGGTGGCCGACCTGATCCCCTACCTGCCCGGCCACGCCACTGCGGGCGACACCCAGCACGGCATTGGTGCCGCCGCAGTGCAGGGCCGCCCCAAACAAGGCACGGCCCCCTCGGGGGGCAGCGCAGCACACAAAGTGGCAAGCGTGGGGGCCATTTCGGCAGCGCCCTTGGGCAATGCCTCGGTGCTGCCAATCAGCTGGATGTACTGCCGCATGATGGGCGCCGAGGGCCTAAAGCACGCTACCGAAGCCGCCATCCTGGCCGCCAACTACGTCAGCACCAAGCTGGCGCCGCACTACCCCACCCTGTACGCCAGCGCCAACGGCCATGTGGCGCACGAATGCATCCTGGACCTGCGCCCCATCAAGGACAGCTGCGGCGTGACCGCCGAAGATGTCGCCAAGCGCCTGGCCGACTACGGCTTCCACGCGCCCACACTGAGCTTCCCCGTGCCCGGCACGCTGATGGTGGAGCCCACCGAGAGCGAAACCCTGGCCGAGCTGGACCGCTTCATCTTCGCCATGGTCGCTATCCGCAATGAGATCCGCCAAATCGAAAACGGCACCTGGCCGCAAGACAACAACCCGCTGAAACACGCCCCCCACACCGCCGCCAGCCTGATGTCCGCCGAGTGGGACCGTCCGTATGCCCGCGAGGTGGGTGCGTTCCCGCTGGCCAGCCTGAAGCAGTCCAAATACTGGCCACCCGTGGGCCGGGTGGACAACGTGTTTGGCGATCGCAACCTGTTTTGCAGCTGCGTGCCGGTGGCGGATTACGCCTAAAAAGGCCGTTTGTCATACAATGCATGACAAATCCAACCCAGGAGTTGCCATGCGTGTGAATGCGCGATTTGAAGGTATTGCCGAACAGCAGGTGACCTATTTGGCCACCAGCTCCGGCCTGAAGGTGAGCGACGTACTGCGCGACAGCGTGGACTTTTACTACCGCCACGTGCGTGCCCAAACCGGGCAGCTCAAGCATTTGTCGCGGTTTATTGGCCAAGGCGACAGCGGGCGCAGCGACATCTCGGCCAACGTCAAGAAGTTCATCGGCGAAGACTTGGATACCAAGTTCTTGCCCAGTGCACAAAAGCCAGGCAAACGCTCCAAACCGGCACCATGATCGCCGTAGACACGGGCTTTTTGTTTGCCTTGATCGACAAAAGCGATGCATGGCATGCCCGAGCGGTCGCCGCGTTGCCCACCGAGTCCGAGGGTTGGATCACCACCTGGCCCGTCCTCACAGAGGCCACCCACCTGATGAACCGCCGCTTGGGAACCCGCTTCGCACCGATTTTGATGGACGAAGTAGCGGACGGTGGCCTGCTGGTATGGGACATCCCGCCCGACCAAATCCGCCGGATACCCTCGATGATGCAACGCAACAAAAGCCTGCCCATGGATCTGGCCGATGCCTCTCTGGTGCTGCTAGCCGAACACCTTGGCCACGGTCGCATCCTCACCACCGACGAACGCGACTTTGGCGGCTACCGCTGGAAAAGCCGCCAACCCTTCGACAACCTGCTCGCGAAACTGCCCTGAATGACCATCCCCTGCCAAGTCCGCCGCGTCGACTACCGCAACCCCAAGGACGCAGCTGCCCTGGTCCACCTGCTGGACCAGTACGCCCAGGACCCCATGGGCGGTGCCACGCCGCTCAGTGACGACACCCGCCAGCGCCTGTGCGCCGATCTGGCGCAGCGTCCGCATGCGGTCAGCTTCATTGCCTGGTTGGGCGAGGAGCCTATCGGGCTGGCCAACTGCTTTGAGGGCTACTCCACCTTCAAAGCCCAGCCGCTGCTGAACATCCATGACATGGCGGTGCACCCCGCGCACCGGGGCCGGGGCGTGGGCCAGGCGCTGCTGGCGGCGGTACAGCAGCACGCGCTGGAGCGGGGCTGCTGCAAACTGACGCTGGAGGTGTTGACCGGCAACGCCCAGGCCCAGGCCAGCTACGCGCGCTTCGGGTTCGTGGGCTACCAGTTGGTCGCGTCCGCCGGGCATGCGGTGTTTCTTCAAAAAGCCATCTAGTGCGGCACAGTTCCTGCTGTGGATCCATCCATGGCTGAATCCACCGTCCACCTCCACACCCCGTTTGAAGACGCGCAGGCGATTTTTACCGGCACGCTGTTCGTGTCGCTGGCGCTGATCTTGTTTGCCCAGGCGGGGCTGATGACGGGCGGCACGGCGGGGGCGGCGTTCTTGCTGCACTACGCCACCGGCATCACCCTGGGCAAGCTGTTTTTTCTGATCAACCTGCCTTTCTACTGGTTCGCCTGGACGCGCATGGGCCGCGAGTTCACCTTCAAGACTTTTATTGCCATCAGCATGCTGTCGGCGATGATGGAGTGGTCGCCCCGGCTGTTTGCCATCGAGCGCCTGCACCCGGCCTACGCTGCCGTGCTAGGCGGGCTGCTGCTGGGCTCGGGCTGCCTGTTTCTGGCCCGGCACCGCGCCAGCCTGGGCGGCGCCACCATCGTCACCTTGTACCTCCAGAAAACCTACGGCTGGCGCGCGGGCAAGGTGCAAATGGCGATTGACTGCACCATCGTGCTGCTGGCGCTGACGGTGATCGAACCCGCCCGGGTGGGCTATTCGGTGCTGGGCGCGGTGGTGATGAACCTGTTTATCTGGGTCAACCACAAGCCGGGCCGGTACGCCGTTTTGTAGTCGGTGCGGTAGTGTCCAATACGGGGATGCAAGACACCACCGACGAACGCCTGACCGCACTGGAAATCAAAGCCAGCTTCACCGAAGACCTGCTAGAGCAACTCGACCTGGTGGTGATCCGCCAGCAGCAGCAAATCGACCTGCTGCTGCGTGAAGTCACCCGCCTGCAGCGGCGCAGCACCGAGGGCCTGGACACTCCGCGCGGCCCCACCGACGACCTGCCACCGCACTACTGAATCAAAAGCCCGCCGCACCCAAGGGCTTTACACGGTAATCTAGTAGACGACTGGTCTACTATCGTTACAATCACCCCATGCTGAACGAAGCCCCCACCGCAAAACACCACATCCTCGACTGTGGCGAACGCCTGATTGCCACCAAGGGCTTTGTCGGCGTGGGCCTGGCCGAGATTCTGGCCGTGGCCGGTGTGCCCAAGGGTTCGTTCTACCACTACTTCAGCTCCAAAGAGCGCTTTGGCGAAGCCCTGCTGGTGCGCTACATGGAGCGCTACGTGCAAGGGCTGGAGGCAATGTTCCGCCCCGACGGCACCGCCGGCCGCGTGCGCCTGATGCGCTACTGGCAGCACTGGAACAGCACCCAATGCGCCACCAGTTGCGACCCCACCGCCGACACCCTCAGCCCGGCCACCACCAGCACCAAATGCCTGGTCGTCAAACTCAGCGCCGAGGTGGCCGATATCTCCGAGGCCATGCGCCTGACCCTGCGCGACGGCACCGACCAAATCGTGCAGCGCATTGCCGGGTGCCTGCAAGATGCCGTGGCCGATGGCTCGGTGCCCCCGCACCTCGATGCCCACGCCACCGCCCTCACGCTGTACCAGCTGTGGCTGGGGGCCAGTCTGCTGTCCAAGCTGCGGCGCGACAAGTCGCCGTTTGAGCACGCCCTGCAAGCTACTGAACAAATACTCGACTCCACGCTTGTCTGATCAGCACAAGCAGCTATCATTTTTGATAAATTTTTGCCATATTACTAGCCGACCGGTCTACTTTTAACCACCCCAAAGAACCCCATGAACCACTTTGATTTCCACAACCCCACCCACATCGTCTTTGGCAAAGACCGCATTGCCGACCTCGCCACGCTGGTGCCGGCCGCCGCCAAGGTGCTGATCCTGGTGGGCGGCTCCAGCGCCGAGAAAACCGGCACCCTGGCCGAAGTACGCCAGGCCCTGGGCAGCCGCGCCCACGCCACCTTTACCGGGATTGAGCCCAACCCCAGCTTCGACACCGCCATGCAGGCCGTGCAGCAGGTGCGCGAGGGCGGCTTTGACTTCTTGCTGGCGGTAGGGGGCGGCTCGGTGATCGACGCGGCCAAGTTCATTGCTGCAGCCGCCTTGTTTGAAGGCGATGCCTGGGACATTCTGCGCAAGGGCGGTGCCAACATCAGCCGCGCCCTGCCCTTTGGCACGGTGCTGACCCTGCCCGCCACCGGGTCGGAGATGAACAAGGGCGGCGTGATCACCCGGCGCGACATCGGTGCCAAGCTGCCCTTCCGCAGCCAGCATGTGTATCCGCAGTTCTCGGTGCTCGACCCCACCAAAACCTACACCTTGCCGCCGCAGCAACTGGCCAACGGCGTGGTGGATGCCTTCGTGCACACCGTGGAGCAATACCTGACCTACCCGGTCAACGCACCGCTGCAAGACCGCTTTGCCGAAGGCATTCTGCAAACCCTCATCGACGTGGGCCCGCGCCTGCTGACCGCGCCCGAGCCGGTGTATGAGGACCGCGCCAACCTGGTCTGGGCCGCCACCCTGGCGCTGAACGGGCTAATCGGCGCGGGCGTGCCACAAGACTGGTCCACCCACATGGTGGGCCATGAACTTACCGCCCTGCACAACATCGACCACGCCCGCACGCTGGCCATCGTGCTGCCCGCCATGCTGGAGGAGCGCCGGGTGCCCAAGCACGCCAAGCTGCTGCAGTACGGCGAGCGCGTCTGGGGAATCCGCAGCGGCAGTGACGACGAGCGCATCACTGCCACCATTGCCGCCACCCGCGACTTCTTCGAGCGCATGGGCATTCCCACCCGCTTGTCGGCCTACGGGCTGGGCGCAGAGGCCATTGACGTGCTGGTAGCCCAGCTTACCGAACACGGCATGACCCGCCTGGGCGAACACGGCGACGTGACCCCCGAAGTCAGCCGCCGCGTGCTGCAAGCCGCTTTGTAATTTTTTCAACCCACCAGGAAACCCCTATGTCCAAAATCCTCATGGTGCTCACATCGCACGACCAACTCGGCAACACCGGTACCAAAACCGGCTTCTGGCTGGAAGAATTTGCCGCACCCTACTACGTGTTCCAGGAAGCCGGTGCCAGCATTACCCTGGCCTCGCCCCTGGGTGGCCAGCCGCCGCTCGACCCCAAGAGCGACGACCCGGACTCGCAAACCGCGGCCACCCTGCGCTTCAAGGCCGACCCCGCCGCTCAGGCGCTGCTGGCCGGCACCCACGTGCTAGCCAACCTGTCTGCCGCTAACTTCGATGCGGTGTTCTACCCCGGTGGACACGGCCCGCTGTGGGACCTGGCCGAAGATGCCCACTCGATTGCGCTGATTGAAACCTTCCTGGCCGCAGGCAAGCCGGTGGCCACGGTGTGCCATGCACCGGGCGTGCTGCGCCACGCCAAGGCGGCCAATGGCCAGTCCACCGTGCACGGCAAGTCGGTCACCGGCTTTACCAACAGCGAAGAAGCTGCCGTGGGCCTGACCGACATCGTGCCCTTCCTGGTCGAAGACATGCTGATCGCCAACGGCGGCATCTACTCCAAAGGCCCGGACTGGCAGTCGTATGTGGTGACCGACGGCCTGCTGGTCACCGGGCAAAACCCCGCGTCGTCCGAGGCGGCGGCCCAGGCTTTGCTCCACAAGCTGGTGTAAAAAGAGCCTACAAACTTTGCAGGCAGAGGGCTCAAAACCGGCTGTGAACTGATAAGCTCCAAGCCATAGAAACCTCTTAATTGACTGGAGAAAAACATGGCCAAAGGTGAGCAAAAATCCAACAAGGAAACCAAAAAGCCGAAGAAGGACACGTCGCCTCCCAAGCCCATTTCCACCGATGCCGTGCGCCCCACCATCACCACCGTGGTGCCGGTGCGCGGCAAGCTGAAAAAGTAAGCCCTTCCACCCCTTTTTCTGCCCCCCAAAAAGCCGCATTCCCTGCGGCTTTTTTTTGCCCGTGTTTAGCTCCAGAGGGCTACCGGCGCGTCTTGCAGCCACTGCCCCGCCTCGTCGGGGGTAAGGGGTTTGGCAAACAGATCACCCTGCAGCTCATGGCAGCCTGCCAGCCGGGCGATCTTGGCCTGGGCGGCGGTTTCTATGCCTTCGGCCACCACATCCAGCCGCAGCGCCACGGCCAGCTGGCAGATCGCCTGCACCACAGCGGCGGCATCGGTGGCGGGAAGGGGTTCGATCAGGCCACGGTCGATCTTCACCGACTGCAGCGGCAGGCTGCGCAGCATGTTCAGCGACGAAAACCCGGTACCAAAGTCGTCCAGCCCCACGGCAACGCCCAGGCTGCGCAGTTGCCGGATCTGCTCGCGTGCCTGGTCCAGGTTGGCCACCGCAGCGCTTTCGGTGATCTCCAGGGTGATGGCTTGCGCGGGCAGGCTGTACTGCAGCAGCAGCTGCTCCACCAGTTCGGGAAAGCCGCCGTCCAGCATCTGCAGCGGCGATACGTTCACCGCCACCGGCACCACTTTGGTGAACCGTTGTCGCCACAAGGCCACCTGCTCACAGGCCTGGCTGAGCAGCAGTAAACCCAGGTCGGCAATCAAGCCGGTGCGTTCGGCCACACCAATGAATTCCACCGGACTGACCCAACCCACGCCAGGGCGGTGCCAGCGCGCCAAAGCCTCAAAGCTGGCCAACCGCCCGGACTGGGCATCGACCTTGGGCTGGTAGCGCAGGCTGAACTCGCACTGCTCGATACCTGCGCGCAGGGCTTGCTCCTGCTCGAATATGTCGCTGGAGCCACGCTCGAACCGGGCCTCGGCCAGCGCCACCGAGGTGCCGGGCGTGCGTTTGGCTGCGTGCATGGCGGCGTTGGCGGCACGCAGCAAAGCTTCGGCATCCTGGGCGTGCTGCGGGTACAGCGCAATCCCCATCGACACATCGATAAAAAAGTTGCGCTGCGGCAGCACCAGCGGGCGCAGCAGCAGCTGTTGCACCCGGCGCGCCATGGACGCTGCACTGTCGCTTTCGTTGCGTGAAGGGGCCAGAAAGGCAAATTCATCGGCCCCCAGCCGCATCAGCTCGCAGGATGCCCCCAGCTCCCGCGCCAACGCCAGCGCCAGCGCCTTGAGCACCTCGTCGCCCAGCGAATGCCCGTGGGCCTCGTTGAACAGCTTGAAGCGGTCCACCCCCAGCAGCACCAGGCCAAATCCGCGCCGCTCAGGCGTGTCCATACAGCACTGGCGTAGCCGCTGCAGCAACGCGCTGCGGTTGGGCAGGCCGGTGAGTTCGTCGTGCGTGGCCTGGTACAGCAGGGCCTGGGTGGCATCGTGGCGGTCGGTGTGGTCGGTGACCAGGATCTGGATGGCCTGCGCATCGCCCCACAGCGTACGCCAGCCCGAAAACCGCAACCACACCGACGAGCCGTCCTTGCGGTGGCGCAGACCCTCCCATTGCAGTTCGTCTACGCGGCCGCTCTCAATTTGCTGGTAACGCAGCCGCAACTGCTCGATTTCATCGCGCCGCACGCCTTGCAGCAAATCGGTCACGGTCACTTCTTCCACATGGCTAAAACCGTACAAGGCCAGCAGTGCCGGGTTCGCATACCGCACCCGCTTGTTGACCAGCACCAAAATGCCTTGGTGCGAACGCTCGACCAGCTGCTGAAAACGCTCGCGCAGGTTGTCGGACTCCAGCATGGTGCGGTCCAGCGTGGCATACACCAGCATCAAACCCAGCAACAGCCGCAACACCGCGCCCGCATTGGACTGGAACACCAGGCCGGCCTGGCCCCACACGGCAAAACACAGCTGGTTCAGCCCCAACAGCACCAGCAAGGGCCCAACCAGGCGGTCGGCCAGCAGGCCGCCACGCAGGCCCCGCGTCACCACCAAGCCCGCCAAAGTCATCAAGAACGGGCTGGCCCACACCGCCACAGACGGGTCGTTAAACAGCAGCACCCATAGACCGGCCACGACCAGCAAGCCCAGAAATACCGTCCACTCCAGCCGGGAAAACACCCAGCCCGACAAGCGGCTGCTGCCGCGCAGCATCAGCGCAATGCTGCCAATCTGCCCAAACACAGCCAGCACCATGCCAGGAGGTTTCCATTCCCCCCCGACCCACTGGCTCATCAAGTAGCCCACGGGCACCAGGGACTGGACCAGCTGCGCAGCCCCCAAATCGCGGGTAAACAACTGCGTTCGGTGCCCGCGCCAGACCCATAGCAAGGCCGATCCCATGGTCAGACCCACCACGGCATTGACCCACAGCGAATAGAGGAGTACGGGGCTAAATGCGAGTGACATCAATAAAAATACATCGTTTTTCGTGTATGCAAGTGAGGCTGCCTATGGTAACCCGTTCACAAAATATAGCTATCTGGTCGCAGACTATTACAGATAGGAGACAGATACCGCGCTAGCCCGTAAACTGTTACGTCTACTCACCAATAAATTATTTGGTTAACGCTGCGCAGGACCCCACCGCGTCCCCCATCCTTGTAACGCTGCAACTACCGCCTCCATGCGCCAGTCCTCCCCTCCCGCCTTGGTGTCCAGTGCCTTGTTAAGCCTGGCCCAGGACGGCCTGCAACCCGCTTTTCCAGTGCACCAGCTGATCCTGGACCTGCGCAACCGCCAGGCCGAGCTGGAGAGCCAGAACAAGGTGCTGCGCTACAGCCAGGCGGCATCCGAGGCGGCGTCCGAGCGGTTTGAAACCTTGTTTTCCAGCGTGCCGCTGGCCTTGATGGTGGTGGACGACCACGACATGGTGGTGCAAAGCAATGCCATGGCGCAACGCCTGTTCCAGCCCTCCGAACGCGACCGCCCGCTGCACTTTTTGATGCCCTTCGTCAGCCCCGGCTGTACCGAGCAGGTGCGCCAGGCCTTTCGCGAAGCGCGGGTGGACGGCCACTGCGAAGCCACCGAAGTGGTGTTCACCATCGGCCAGGACGGCGCCATGTCGGGCGACCTGCACATCGCCCGACTGGAGAGCGCGTCGGATGCCATCGCCCAGTACATCTGCGCCGTGGTGGACCAGGGCCCGCTGCTGGCCGAGCGCCGCGCCTTGCAGCTCAGCGCCTCCGCCCTGCGCCAGCGCAACGAGCAACTGCGCTCCAGCGAAAGCCGCCTGGAGGCCATCATCAACTCGGCGCTGGACGCCATCATCTGCGTCGACAAAGACCAGTACATCACCGTCTTCAACCCCACGGCGGCAGTGCTGTTCCAGTGCCCGCCCTCGCAGGCCCTGGGCAGCCTGCTGACGCGCTTTTTCCCCGAGGCCGGACACGCGCTGGCCCTGAACCAGATCTCCACCCAGGCGTTTTTGGGCGAAATGACGGCCCTCACCGCCAGCGGCAAGCGCCTGTCGGTCGAGGTGAGCGTGTCATTCGAGCGCCACCCCGGCGGCGAGACCACCACCGTCTTCGCCCGCGATCTGACCAGCCGCAAGCGTGCCGAAGTGCAGCGCAGCGTGCTCGAAGCGCAACTGCGCGAGTCGCAAAAAATGCAGGCCGTGGGCACCATGGCCGGAGGCATTGCGCACGACTTCAACAACATCCTCAGCGCCATCCTGGGCACTGTGGAGCTGGCCAAGGAAGATGCCGGCCCCAACTCACCCGCCCAGGTCAGCCTGCACGAGATCGACAAGGCCGGTCGCCGCGCCCGCGACCTGGTGCGGCAGATCTTGACCTTCAGCCGCAACGAAGCCCCGCGCCGCACGCCGGTGGCCCTGGCCGAGCTGGTGTTTGAAACGGAGCGCCTGCTGCGCGTCACCCTGCCACCGGCGGTGGAACTGCACCTGCACATCAACCCTAGCACCCCGCTGGTGATGGCCGACGCGGTGCAGGTCCAGCAGGCCGTGCTCAACCTGTGTACCAACGCGATCCAGGCCCACGGCGACCAGCGCGGCGTAGTCAGCATCGAGCTGACGGGCGTGGAGCCCGACCCACGCCTGTGCGACCGCCTGAGCCTGGCGCCCGGCGGCTACGCCATGCTCACCGTGCTCGACAGCGGCAAGGGCATGGACGACGACACCCTGCTGCGCATCTTTGAGCCGTTTTTCACCACCAAGGAAGTCGGCCAGGGCACCGGCCTGGGCCTGGCCGTGGTGCACGGCGTGATGCGCAGCCACAACGGGGCAGTGGATGTGCAAAGCGCGCCGGCCCTGGGTAGCCGCTTCACCCTGTACTTTCCGGCCATGGAGCCGGTCACCGATTCCGACTTCGCCGCCCTGCTGGCCGCCAACGCACCCGACACCACGCCTGCCCCCGCCGCCAGCGCGCAGGTGCTGGGCAAACACGTGATGTATGTAGACGACGACCACGCCCTGGTGTTTCTGGTGGAACGGGTGCTGCGTCGGCGCGGCTTTCGCGTCAGCGGCTTCTCCGACCCCAACAAGGCCGCCGCCGAGCTGCGCGCCAATGCCGCAGCCTACGACCTGCTGGTTACCGACTTCAACATGCCCGGCTACTGCGGCGTGGACCTGGTGCGCGAAGCCCAGCGCATCCGCCCCGACCTGCCTGTCGCCCTGGCCTCGGGCTACATCACCGCCGAGATCGAGCAAAGCGCCATTGCCGAAGGGGCCAAGGCCCTGATCCACAAACCCAACGACGTAGAAGAACTCTGTGCTACCGTGCAGCGCCTGATTCTGGACAACACCGCCGCATGAGCACTGATACGCCCCCTCCCGCCCCTTCTTCTGCCCCCGCCGCCCCACCCGCCAAACAAGCCCGCAACCCCCTGCACGGCCTCACCCTGGAGGCCATCCTCACCGCGCTGGTCGAGGGCTACGGCTGGGAGTCCTTAGGCCAGCAGATCAACATCCGCTGCTTCACCAGCGACCCCAGCATCGCCTCCAGCCTGAAGTTTTTGCGCAAAACCCCCTGGGCCCGCGAAAAGGTCGAGGGGCTGTACCTGTTTATGCAGCGCGAACAACGCCGTGGAAACCTCTGAGCCCACGGGCCTGGACACGGTTTACGCTGACGACCACCTCCTGGTATTCAACAAACCCAGCGGCCTGCTCTCGGTGCCGGGCCGGGGAGATGACAAACAGGACTGCCTGAGTACCCGCGCCCAACAGGCCTACCCCGACGCGCTGGTGGTGCACCGGCTGGACATGTCCACCTCGGGCCTGATCGTGATGGCGCGCGGCATGGCCATGCAACGCATCCTCAACGCCGCGTTTGCCAACCGTGCGGTTGCCAAGTGCTACACCGCCGTGGTGGCGGGCCAACCCAGCGAGACGCAAGGCCAGATCGACCTGCCCATTCTGGTGGACTGGCCCAACCGCCCGCTGCGCAAGATCGACTGGGAGAACGGCAAACCCAGTTGCACCCGCTGGCGGGTACTGGAAACCTTGGACGACCGCACCCGGCTGGAGCTGGAGCCCGTGACCGGCCGGTCGCACCAGTTGCGCGTACACCTGGCCGCCATCGGCCACCCCATCCTGGGCGACGCGCTGTATGCCCCGCTCCCCGTACAGGCCCTGGCCAACCGCTTGCTGCTGCATGCCAGCACCCTGGCCTTGCAGCACCCGGCCACCGGGGCCGCGCTGCGCTGGGATTGCGCGGCTGCATTCTGAAAACAGCAGATATTTGCTATTTATTTAGAAGCTACCCACGCTTATTCAATAAGCGCAAGAGCCACTTTTTTACTATCAATATTTGCTATGAAAATGTGCTCATGCCATCCGCCCAAGGCGCACTGTAGCGAACTCGCATAGACTGGGCCCGCAAACCCTTGCAGCCATCTTTTGCCCACCACCCCATGCACACCACCCGAAGCCTCTCTGCACTGTCGTCCATTCTGGAGACCCACGGCGCTGCAGCAGCCATCCAGTACCTGAACGCGGGCGTGGCGCACCGCTTCACGGCGGCGTACCGGCTGGACGATGGCATCCTGCGCAACCTGCTGCTGAGCGACAAGCAGGGCGAAATCTGCCCCGCATTTCTGGCCGAAGTGCCCTTGGCCACCAGCTTCTGCCAGTTTGTCTTGCGCGACGGGGTTTTCCAAACCAGCAACTCCGCCACCGATCCCCGCCTGGACGGCCACCCCTACCAGGGCGTGATGGTCTGCTACCACGGTGTGCCCCTGCTCAACGCCAGCGGCGAGCTCTGGGGCACCCTGTGCCACTTCGATGTGCAGGAATTGACCTTGTCCGATGCGGAATTTGGGCTGCTGCAGCAGGCCGCCCAGTTATTACCAGCCTACTTGCTGCAAACCTGACTTTCAGAGACTCGGCGCAGCGCACCCCGGGCCATGAAAGTTGTTTCACGTTAAGAGTCTTGGCCTGCCTGCAAGGCCTTGACCTCTTGCTCCAAGGCCTCGGTGGCATCTTCCAGCACTTTGGCCGATTCGTTGAGGCGCTTTTCCAGCGCGTCGGTGCGGGCCACGGCCTGGTCTACATCGGCGTGGTGGGCATCGCCCGGGATCTGCGTGTCCAGCACCGCATGCACCACGCCCAGCTCTTCGGCGACCTCTTTGATGTCTTCGGCCACCTGCTTGTGCTTTTCCAGCGCGTCGGCAATGGCATCGGCAGACGAGATCTCGGCGGTTTCGGACGGTACGGTCGGGGTAGTAGGCATGGCGGATGGCTTGAAAACAGAGAATAGAAATGCCTGCGTGCGGTAGGTGCCCGGCGGCTGGCGACCCGGCCTGCGTTGACACCGCGCATGGCCTTCCAGTATAGGTGCCTGCCCCGGCTGGCAGACAATGGCGGTTTTACCCACGGCACCGCACCATGTTCACAGGCATCATCCAGGCCACCGCCACCGTCAAGACGCTCCAGGACCACGACGGCATGCGCAGCTTCCACCTCGCATTTCCCCCCGGCTTTTGCCAAGACCTGGCCATCGGTGCCAGCGTCTCGGTCGACGGCGTGTGCCTCACCGTCACCGAACTGGTCTCCCCCACCGCCGCCGCGTTCGACGTGATGCTGCAAAGCCTGAACATCACCACCCTGGGCCGCTATGCACAGGGCAGCCAGGTGAATGTGGAACGCGCCGCCAAAGAAGGCGCCGAAATCGGCGGCCACCCGCTGTCGGGCCACGTGGATTTCTGCACCACCCTGAGCGATGTTTTGCTGACCGACACCAACTGCAAGCTGCGTTTCGCCATCCCCGAGGCCTTCCGCAAATACATCTTTGCCAAGGGCTACATCGCCATCAACGGCGCCAGCCTCACCGTGTCAGAAGTGAACCGCCAAGAGGGCTGGTTCGAGGTCTGGCTGATCCCCGAAACCCGCCGCGCCACCACCTTTGGCCACATCCAGGCGGGCGACACGGTCAACATCGAGATCGAGCGCAGCACCCAGGTGGTGGTGGATACCGTGCGCGAAACCGTGGCCGAAAGCCTGGGCAAGCTGCAGCCGCTGCTGGAAGCCCTGTTGAAAGAAAAAGGCCTGTCGCTGGACGACTTTGTAGGCGTGCCGCAGTTGCCCCGGTAAACCACGGCGGGTCCACATACTCTTATTTTGATAGCTGCTAGCGCCGATAGAATAAGCACAAAAGGCCTATTCGACGCCTAGTTTTGCATGCTCACCATACGGGCGTATTGGCCGCCTCCAGCGCCCGCTGGTCGGCAAATTTGGCGGCCAGAAAGTCCAGAAACAGCCGCACCTTGGACGACAGGTGGTGGCGCTGCGGGTAGATGGCGTAGATGTCCGACGGCGAACCCTCCCAGCCCGGCAGCACCCGACGCAACTGGCCCGAGCGCAGGTACGGGGCCACGTCCCATTCCGAGCGCAGCACAATGCCGTGCCCGGCCAGCGCCCAGTCCACCGCGATCTCGCCAAAGTTGGTGCTCAGGCCACCGTACACCTTCACCATTTCCTGGCGCTGCCCATCCGACAGCTGCCAGTTGTTGAATGCCGTGCTGCTCTCGCGGATCACGATGCACTCGTGCTGGTGCAGGTCGCGCGGCGTGGCGGGCTCGGTGCGCCCCTGCAGGTAAGCGGGTGCGGCGCACAAAAACCGCCGGTTCGGGGCGATCTTGCGGGCCAGGATGCGCCGGTCGGGCGGCTCGCCAAAGTGGATGCCGATGTCCATGGCGTGGGCGGTCAGGTCCAGTGAGCGGTCGGTGAGCTGCAGCACGATCTCCACCGACGGGTACAGCCCGCGAAACTCCGAAATCGCGGGCGACAGATGGCGGCGGCCGAAACCAAAGGTGGCATTGATGCGCAGCACCCCGTGCGGCACCTCGGCCCCCGCTGCCAACGACCGCTCCAGCCCCTCGATCTCGCGCAGCAGGCGGCCCCCCTCCTCCAGGTAACGCTCGCCCTCGGGTGTCAGGCTCAGCCGCCGGGTAGTGCGGTTGAGCAGGCGCACGCCCAGGCGCTGCTCCAGCTGCGCCAGGCGGCGGCTCACGGCGGGCGGGGTCACCCCCAGCTCCAGCGAGGCGGCCGCCAGGCTGGGCTGGCGTGCCAGGATAGCGAAGAAGTTAAGGTCGGGCGTATCTTTCATCCGTGCATATTAGTACCGAATGAATTGCATTACAGCCCATTGATGCTCGGCATGGCACGTCCTACCATCAGTGCACCTCCACTCCCACAACCGACCATGCTGCACACCGCCCTCCCCGCGCTCCTGATGATGCTGGCGCTGGGCGCTGGGCTGGGTTTTGTGGGCGGGCTGTTTGGCATTGGCGGCGGCATCATCGTCATCCCGCTGCTGGTGGTGGGCTTTGGTATGGACCAGGCCGTGGCGCAGGGCACCGCCCTGGTGATGATGGTGCCCAACCTGCTCATCGCCTGGCGGCGCTACAGCCAGCGCCACCCGGTGGCCCTGGCAACCGCGCTGCAAATCGGCGTGCTGGCCTGCCTCACCACCTGGGCCGTGGCCCACGTGGCCACCCGCCTGGCCCCCGACCTGATGCGCACCGTATTCAGCGTGTTTCTGCTGGCCCTGGCTGTTCGCCTGCTGTCCAAAGCCCCGGCCAGCCCCACCGCCGTAGCGCCCGCACCGCGTAGCCTGCGTTGCATGCCCCTGGTGGGCGTGGTGGGTGGCGGTGCCATGGGCCTGCTGGGCGTGGGCGGCGGCCTGGTCGCCACCCCCATCCTCACCGGGTGGTTTCGCCAATCGCAGACCGTGGCCCAAAGCCTCTCGCTGGCCCTGGTCGCCCCCAGCGCCATCATCGCCTTGCTCACCTACAGCGCCGCCGACCGCGTGGACTGGCACATGGGCCTGCCCCTGGCCATCGGCGGCCTGTTCACCGTCTCCGCCGGGGTCGCCGTGGCCCACAAACTTTCTGAGAAACGCATGCGGGCGGCATTTGCATGGATGGTGCTGTGCACCGCGGTGTGGATGCTGGTGAAGCCGTTGGTGTTGGGGTGAAGCGCGCGGCCCGGTTCAACCGGGAACCTGCAGTTGCATGAAGTACACGTCGCCGGTCGATTCGCTGGCAAGCTCGACAAAGCCCAGACTGGCGTACAGCCCCACAGCAGTCGGGTTGTCCTTGTAGACCCGCAAAGTGACCGCTGTAGCCGACGTGGCCCGTAACGCAGCGGCAATGAGCTGCTGGCACAGCTCCCGCCCCGCCCCCCGCCCGCGCGAATCGGGCGCGACGATGATCCGCCCCACATGCACAGCGCCCGGCTGCACCACCCAGTGCTGGCCAAACCCGCACAACTGGCCCGCCCCATCCACCAGGCTGTAGCTGGCTTGCCCGCAATCAGCCAAGGCCAGCCACGCAGGCAAATCTGCAGCGGCAAACGGAAAAGGCAAACGCGGGCCCGCCCAGCGCAGCGCCGCTGCCGCATCCGGCACCCACGAGGCGATGGCCGCAAAGTCGTGCGCGGTAGGTGCACGGAGCGAAGCGTTCATGCGGGCAACTCCATGGCCTGGGTCTGTACTTTGTAGGACTCACAAATGGCTACAGAACTCCGGTACCGCCTGCCAGTCGCCGCTGCGGCCATCCACGTACTGGATGGGCAAGGCCGCCAGCTCCGCGTCGGACACACCCGCCAGGCAGCCCACGTTGACCCCGACCATCTTGCCAATCGGCGTGTCGGTACCAATGCCAAACGCCCGCACGCCGCAGTGTTTGCAAAAGTAGTGCTGGTTCTTGCGGGTGTGGAACAGGTACTGGGTCAGGTCCGCCTCCCCGGCCAGCAGCCGAAAGCCTTCTTCGCGCGCCACCGCCGCCCAGAAGCGGGTGCGACTGCAGATGGAGCAGTTGCAGCGGTAGGTGTTTTGCGTAAGGTCCAGATCGGCCTCGAACCGGACGGCACCGCAGTGGCAGCTGCCTTGGTAGGTTTTTAGCATGGGGGCTCCGTGGGGTGGTGGGTCAGGGAAGGTGGATTAGAGCCAGGCCGGGGGCATAGTGCAAGGGCCGGTAGCGTGGCTTTACATCCAT
This sequence comes from uncultured Albidiferax sp., assembly GCA_963512645.1. GTDB lineage: Bacteria > Pseudomonadota > Gammaproteobacteria > Burkholderiales > Burkholderiaceae_C > Rhodoferax_B. The sequence goes on from CAUPNM010000017.1 coordinate 79,747, forward strand.
TTTCAACTGCCAAATCACTACACTTTCCATAGCTTCCCACGCTCATAGAATAAGCACAGAAACAACTTTTCCCCAAAATTTTTCAAACTATGCCACGGTAATAGGTCGTCGCTCTGGCCAGGCTATATGAAAACTCGCGGGCCTAACAAGAAGGCATGCCATGCCTACCGCTGTCAGCGGAGACTCGAGCCTGGTACTGGCTGAGCTTTGACAGGCCTTAGACATCAACGACTGTGACGCTTTAATGTTGAAATACGAACCTTAACTTTTATACGGGAGATATTGATGGGATGCAACGCCTGGAATCACTCTGCTGATTGCACCTGCGGATGGGGGGGAATATTTTACGAAGCGAACTCGCCAATGAATGCTCTGAATTGGCCAACTCAAACAGGAAGTTTCATAAATCCAAACGCTCGCTGTCCCGTATGCAGTAATCCGGTTTTTTTCTATAAGTCTCCCAATGGCGGAAGCGTCTTCTTTGATGCCCTCGGCCCGCCCTGGCCCAAACATCCATGTACGGTAAGTCAATCCAGCGCTGATATTCCGAATTCCGCATACTGGCAGGCGAATGAGCTACTAAATAATTTACTATTTAAACGCATTCCGATGCGAGTTTTAGTAGGCAGCGATGCAAAGTTCAACTCTTGGTTGTTGGAAAAAATGTTGACATATGTCAAGAATAGCCAATTACGCCCTATAACCGCTCTATGGATTGCCGCGCTGCCTCCGGCTGCTATCGGCGTGGCGGATGTTGACCTCGAAAAAGTCAAGTTGGTGCAAGTAACAGCTATGGCTGACAACGTAGTGCGCTATCTCGATAGCAGAAAACGAGTCCGCTGGCAAAAAATTTGCCGGGAAGTTGCGCAGGCCATCTTGGACCGCGCCGCTGAGAAAAAATCTAAAAGTGGCAACGTCATCAACAAAATTTCAATCTAAATTCAGATGAAAAATTGAGATTTCTTAGCAAGTTGTGGATATCTGCCATCGTGGCAAGGGTGAGTTACACCTTAGCTCTTCTTGCCCTCGGCAACCAAATCTAATCCCTACTCTTGGGTCAACCCAGACTTATAAGCTGTAAAACCACCGCTTCCACCATCTATGCCAAAGCCCAGACTACTAACTATCTCGTAGTCAATCCCTGTTTCTGTCGCTATCTCGTGGTAGCTATACACGTGGATAGCCTCGGACTGATTCTTCAACTTGTCGTTGATGTAAGACTCGAGTCTGCTTGCAATATTGTTAATGGTTTGCGATTTCACGCGCTTGATAGAGTCTGCACCTCCGTAGCTATTTCGAGGGATATAAATTGGATAAGTGACCATATGAATCATTTTTAAAATTTGGAAATAAAGAGTCTACACGCTTGCGGAACCGCGCTTCACACCCGAAGGCCATGATCCTGTGAACGGTTAACCGATCGAAGTTACATTTAATGCATATCACAAATCGACTGAATAAGGTTTGAGCGGATAACAATAACGTATTCTGATGTCCATCATGGCCGAAACAACCTCATGCAATAGGCTCTATGCATGCTGAAAATACTACACATTCAATAGCTACCCACGCTTGCCTCATTAGCACAAACCCCTAAATTCCATGCCCAACACCCTCCCCCACCACCTCACCATCCTCACCGGCGCCTCGCGCGGCATGGGCCTGGCTATGGCCGAGCAACTGCTGGAGGCGGGCCACTACCTGGTGTGCATCTCGCGGCAAACGAATGCGCAGCTGGTTGCCCCGGCGGGCAGCGTGCTGGAGCAGTGGCAGGCCGATCTGGCGGACAGCGTGCCGGTGGCGCAGCGGCTGGGCGCATGGCTGGCGCAGCAGGACGCGGCGCGTTGGGCCAGTGTGACGCTGATCAACAACGCGGGCACCTTGGCGCAGCTCACGCCGCTGCGGGATGCCGACGGGGCGGATCTGGCGCAGGCGCTGCGGGTGGGGCTGGAGGCGCCGATGCAGTTAACGGCGGCGTTTTTGGGGGCCACAAAGGGCTGGCCGGGGCAACGGCGGGTGTTGAATATTTCGTCGGGGCTGGGGCGGCGGGCGATGGCGGCATCGGCGGCTTACTGCGCGGCCAAGGCGGGGATGGACCATTTCACGCGCTGCGTGGCGCTGGACGAGGCGGGGCAGGTGAATGGGGCCAAGGTGTGCTCTCTCGCGCCGGGGGTGATCGATACCGACATGCAGGCGCAATTGCGCGGGGCAGATGCGGGGGCGTTTGCGGACCAGGGGGCGTTTGCCAGTCTGCACCGCAATGGGCAGCTCACGTCGCCGGGGGATGCGGCGGCGCGGGTGTTGGCTTATTTGGGGCGGGGGGATTGTGGGAGTGAGCCGGTGGCGGATGTGCGGGGGTGAGCCAACTGCAGGGTTGCCTCACCGCCAATAGGGGTCGGAGCCCAAATGCGGGCTACGGCGCCTATCGGTAGCGGCGGTTTGGCGCGCACTTGGGATCCGACCCCTATTGGCTACCGCCCGCTACGGTTTTAATAGCTACTCACGCCCATTCCATAAGCGCAAGCGGCTTGTAAGGCACTAATAGATCTCGGGCACCACGATCTCTTGCGGCACGGGGTTGCGGATGTAGTCCTCGTGGCGTTCGCGCTCGGGGAGGTGGATGGCGGGGTGCTCGGTCTCCTGGTAGGGCATTTGCTGCAGCAGGTGGTGGATGCAGTTGAGGCGGGCCTTCTTCTTGTCTACCGCCTGCACCACCCACCAGGGGGCTTCGGGGATGTGGGTACGCTCGAGCATCACCTCTTTGGCCTTGGTGTATTCCTCCCAGCGGCGGCGGGATTCCAGGTCCATGGGGCTGAGTTTCCACTGCTTCAGCGGGTCGTGGATGCGGCCCAGAAAGCGCAGGTGCTGCTCCTGGTCGGAGATGGAAAACCAGTATTTCACCAGCTGGATGCCGCTGCGCACCAGCATGCGCTCGAACTCGGGCACGGTGCGGAAGAACTCCTCGTACTGGTCGTCGGTGCAAAAACCCATCACCCGCTCGACCCCGGCACGGTTGTACCAGCTGCGGTCAAACAGCACGATTTCGCCCGCGGCGGGCAGGTGCGACACGTAACGCTGGAAGTACCACTGGGTGCGTTCGCGGTCGTTGGGCGCGGGCAGCGCGGCCACGCGGCAGACGCGCGGGTTCAGGCGCTGGGTGATGCGCTTGATCACGCCGCCCTTGCCTGCGGCATCGCGCCCTTCAAACAAGATCACCACCTTGTGGCCGGTGGCCACCACCCAGTCTTGCAGCTTGACCAGCTCGCCCTGCAGGCGAAACAGCTCGCGGAAGTACTGGCGGCGGGCTTCCTTGTGGGCTTCGGTGGTGGGCTCATCGTCCTGGCCGGACAGCATGCGGTCGTCCATCTCCAGCTCCAGCTCTTCGTCGTAGCTATCGATCAGGTCGTGGTGCATGCGGCGCACCATGTCGTCGTTGGCGTTCAAGGGCTTCTCCAAATGCAAATGGTGCTACGTTAGCCGGTGCATATGTCACTGGCGTGACAAAACCGTGTCAACTTGTTTGGCCTAAATTTGGTCGAAGATAAGACTTGTGTGGCAGAAGTGCGCGGTCTACTATCCGCCACCGACCGCGCTTGACCGACGGTTAGATAAAAACAGGAGACAAGCCTTGGCACCTGGGACAACTTTGTCCGTCGATGAGTCGACCCTGCTGCAAACCATTTTTTGGTCGGCGGGGGCATCGCGCCTGGCCCTGGCCGAGCGGCTGGACTTCTCCAAAAGCAAAACCAACAGCCTGGTCGCCGCCCTGCTGGATGTGGGCCTGCTGACCGAGACCGGCCTCAAGGCCTCCAGCGGTGGCCGCCGCCCCGAGACGGTACAAATCAACTCCCAGCTGGGCGTGCTGGTGGCCGCCGACCTGGGCGCGACCAGCCTGGACATCGCCATCCTGCGCCCCGATTTGAGTGTGCTGGTCCGCCACTCCGAAGCCGCCGACGTGCGCGCAGGCCCCGGCCTGGTGATGGCCCGGGTGCGGGTGCTGGTGCACCAGTTGCTGGCCCAGTGCGGGGGAACAAAGCCGCAGGTAATAGGCATCGGCATGGGCGTGCCCGGCCCGGTGGACTTTGCCAGCGGCCAGCTTGTCAACCCGCCGCTGATGCCGCAGTGGGACAGTTTTTCGATCCGCGACGCGCTGCGCGAAGACTTTGACGCGCCGGTATTTGTAGACAACGACGTGAACACCATGGCGCTGGGCGAGCTGTGGCGGCTGCAGCGGAGCCTGCAGAACTTTTTGGTCATCAAGGTGGGCACCGGCATTGGCTGCGGCATTGTCTGCCACGGCGAGGTGTACCGGGGTGCCAACGGCTCGGCGGGTGACGTGGGCCACATTTGCGTAGACACCGCCGGGCCGCGCTGCCACTGCGGCAACCTGGGCTGCGTGGAGGCCATGGCCGCGGGTCCGGCCATCACCCGCATGGCGCTGGAGGCGGCAGCCAGCGGCGAAAGCCCCTGGCTGGCCGCCTGCCTGGCCAACACCGGGGCCATCACCCCGGAGGACGTGGGCAATGCCAGCCGCCATGGCGACGCGGCAGCCAACCACATCATCCAGCGCACCGGCAATTTGATCGGGCAGATGCTGGCCTCGGTGGTGAACTTCTTTAACCCCTCGCACGTGTTCATTGGCGGCGGCATCACCCGCATCGGGCCGCTGTTTCTGGCCTCGGTGCGGCAAAGCGTGTACCAGCGCTCGCTGGCCTTGTCCACCCGGCATTTAGAGATCCAGCTTACCCCGCTGGCCGAGCAGGCCGGGCTGGTGGGCGCGGGCGTGCTGGCGATGCAAGAGACGCTAAAAAACAAAGGAAGCCCGCGATGAGCGTAAACGTGGAATTCGATAGCGTGGTCAAAGAATTTGGCCCGGTGCGCGTGCTGCACGGCGTGAGTTTTGCGCTGCGGGCGGGCCGCACCGTGGGCCTGCTGGGCGAAAACGGCGCGGGCAAGTCCACGCTGATGAAGATCCTGGCGGGGTTCGAGGTGGCCACCGGCGGCACGCTGCGCATCAACGGCCAAGCCCAGAGTTTCACCACCTCGCGCCAGGCGGAGGCGCAAGGCATTGTGTTGATCCACCAGGAATTCAGCCTGGCCGAAGACCTGACGATTGCGCAAAACCTGTTCCTGGGCCACGAGAAAAAAAAGGGCTGGCTGCTGGACGACGTGGCCATGCAAACCGAGGCCGCCAAAGCCATCGCCCAGGTGGGCCTGCAGGCCGACGTGAACACCCGCGTCAAGCACCTGATCGTGGCCGAAAAGCAGCTGGTCGAAATTGCCCGCGCCCTGCTCCGCAAGGCCCGCCTGCTGGTCATGGACGAACCCACCGCCACCCTGACCCCGGGCGAAACCACGCGCCTGTTTGCGCTGATGGCGCAGCTCAAGGCCGACGGTGTGACCCTGGTCTACATCTCGCACAAGCTAGACGAGGTGGAGCAGGTGACCGACGAGGTGGTGGTGATGCGCGATGGCCGCTTTGTGGCCCGCGAGGAAACCAAGAACCTGACCCGCCAGCAAATGGCCAGCCTGATGGTGGGCCGCGAGCTGACCGACCTGTACCCGCCCAAAGCACCCCACGCGCCCGCCGCCGCGCCCATGCTCAAGGTGACCGGCTTGACCGTGCCCGGCTGGGCCACCGACGTGAGTTTCGAGGTGCGCCCCGGCGAGATTCTGGGCTTTGCCGGGCTGGTGGGCGCGGGCCGTACCGAGCTGTTTGAAGGCCTGCTGGGCCTACGCCAGCGCACTGCGGGACGCATCGAATTGCAAGGCCAAGCGGCAGACCTCAAAAGCCCCCGCGCCGCCGCCCAGCAGGGCCTGACTTACCTGAGCGAAGACCGCAAGGGCAAGGGCCTGCACGTGCACTTTGGCCTGCGCGAGAACCTCACCTTGATGGCGCTGGAGCGCTACACCCACCCTTTTCTGGACCCACAGGCCGAAATGGCCGCCCTCAAAACCGCAGTAGATGACTACGGCATCCGCACTGGTGACCTGCAGAGCAAGGCCTCCAGCCTCTCCGGCGGCAACCAGCAAAAGCTGGCCCTGGCCAAGGTGCTGCACCCGCAACCGAAGGTCGTGGTGCTGGACGAACCCACGCGCGGCGTGGACGTGGGGGCCAAGCGCGACATCTACTTTCTGGTGCAGCGGCTGGCCCGCGAGGGGCTGGCCGTGGTGGTCATCTCCAGCGAACTGATGGAGCTGATAGGGCTGTGCCACCGCGTGGCGGTGATGCGCGGCGGCCAGCTGCAAACCGTACTTGAAGAACACCAATTGACCGAACAGGAACTCATCCGCCATGCCACAGGAAGCCACTAAATCCCCCCGCACCGCCACCCACTGGATGGGCCGCCTGCACGGCATGGGCCCGGTCATCGGCCTGGTGCTGCTGCTCATCGCAGGCACGCTGCTCAACAGCAATTTCGCCACGCTGGACAACGCCATGAACGTGCTCACCCGCACGGCCTTCATCGGCATCATCGCGGTGGGCATGTGTTTTGTGATCGTCTCGGGCGGCATCGATTTGTCGGTGGGGTCGATGGCGGCGCTGATTGCGGGCAGCGTGATCATGTGCATGAACACCCTGGGGCCGATGCTGGCCTCGCCGGTGATGGTGGTGGCCTTAGGGATGGCGCTGGCGCTGGTGCTGGGGGCGCTGTTTGGCCTGGCGCACGGCCTGCTGATCACCAAGGGCCGCATCGAGCCCTTCATCGTGACGCTGGGCACGCTGGGCATTTTCCGCGCCTACCTCACCTACTTTGCCAACGGCGGCGCCATCACGCTAGACAACGATTTGTCGGACGTGTACAGCCCCGTGTACTACGCCAGCCTGCTGGGCGTGCCGATTCCGGTGTGGGTGTTTTTGGTGGTGGCCCTGCTGGGCGGCGTGATCCTGAACCGCACTGCCTTTGGCCGCTACGTGCAAGCGATTGGCTCCAACGAGCAGGTGGCCCGCTACGCCGCCGTGGATGTGGACCGCATCAAAATTTTGACCTACGTGCTGCTGGGCGTGTGCGTGGGCATTGCCACCCTGCTGTACGTGCCGCGCCTGGGCTCGGCCTCGCCCACCACCGGATTGCTGTGGGAGCTGGAGGCCATTGCCGCGGTAATCGTGGGCGGCACGGCGCTCAAGGGCGGCGCGGGCAGCATCACCGGCACGGTGGTGGGTGCCATTTTGCTGTCGGTCATCAGCAACATCCTGAACCTGACCAGCATCATCAGCGTGTACCTGAATGCTGCCGTGCAGGGCTTTGTGATCATCAGCGTGGCATTCATGCAGCGCAGCAAGAGATAGCTTTTCACCCCGGTAGCACCCGCTACTTTTTATCCACCTGTAGGAGACAACTGAAATGAAAAAGATCACCCGTAGATTGGCACTCACCACCGTGGCCTTGGCCGCCCTGGCCACCGCGCCCAGTTTTGCGCAAGAAAAAGTCGTGCTCGGCGTGGCCATCCCCGCCGCCACCCACGGCTTCACCGGCGGCATCGTGTTCTGGGCCAACCAGGCCAAAAAAGACCTGGAAAAGGCCCACCCCGGCCTGCAGGTCATCGTCAAGACGGCATCCGGCGCGCCCGAGCAGGCCAACCAGTTGCAAGACTTGCAAACGGTGAACAAGATCAACGCCCTGGTGATCTTCCCGTTTGAATCGGCCTCGCTCACCAAGCCGGTGGCGCAGGTGAAAAGCAAGGGCGTGTACGTCACCGTGGTCGACCGCGGCCTGACCGACACCAGCGCGCAAGATGCCTACATCTCGGGCGACAACACGGCCTTTGGCAAGATCCCCGGCGACTACCTGGTGAAGGCCATGGGCGGCAAAGGCAACATCGTCGCCATGCGCGGCATTGCCACCACGCTGGACAACGAGCGCATGGATGCCTTCAACGCCGCCATCAAGGGCAGCCCCGACATCAAGCTGCTCGATGCCAAATACGCCAACTGGAACCGCGACGACGCCTTCAAGGTCATGCAGGACTACCTGACGCGCTTCAAACAGATCGACGCGGTGTGGGCCGCCGACGACGACATGGCCGTGGGCGTGCTCAAGGCCATCGACCAGGCCAAACGCACCGACATCAAGATCGTCTTCGGCGGCGCCGGTGCCAAGGGCATGGTCAAAACCCTGATGGACGGCAAAGACCCGCGCATCCAGGCCAACGTGTCGTACTCGCCCAAGTTCATCTACGACGCGATCAAGCTAACCGCCGAGGCACGCCTTAAGGGCGAAAAGCTGCCCGCCACCTACATCATCCCGTCGGTGCTGATCACCAAAGAGAACGCCAGCCAGTTCTACTTCCCCGATTCGCCGTTCTGATCCACTGTTTAGAGATTTAAAGAAAAAAGGCTGCTTGCGCCCATTCCATCGGCGCAAGCAGCTATAAAAACCATAGTAACCATGACAACCCACCGCAAACTCCGCTACGCCATGGTCGGCGGCGGGCGCGATGCCTTTATTGGCGCAGTGCACCGCAAAGCCGCCGCACTCGACGGCCAGATCGAACTGGTCGCAGGCGCACTCTCCGCCAACCCCGACAAGGCCCGCGCCTCGGGCCGCGACCTGTTTTTAGCCGACGACCGTAACCACGGCAGTTGGCAGGATTTACTGGCCGATGAACTCAAGCGCCCCGCACATGAGCGCATCGACTTCGTCAGCATCGTCACCCCCAACCATATGCACTTCCCGGTGGCCCAGGCTTTTGTGGAAGCGGGCTTCCACGTGGTGTGCGACAAGCCCCTGGTGCACACCAGCGCGCAGGCGCAGGCGCTGGTGGATGCCGTCAAGCGCCAGGGCACGGTCTTTGGCGTAACGCACAACTACACCGGCTACCCGCTGGTGCGGCAAATCCGCGAAATGGTGCGCAGCGGGGCCATTGGCACGGTGCGCAAGGTGATCGTGGAATACCACCAAGGCTGGCTGGCCACCGCCGTGGAAGACACCGGCAACAAACAAGCCGCCTGGCGCATGGACCCCGCCCTGAGCGGCTTGGCCGGGGCCATGGGCGACATCGGCTCGCATGCCGAGAATCTGATGACCACGGTGACCGGGCTGGAGGTAGAGAGCATTTGCGCCGACCTGGCCGCCACTGGCGCGGGCCGCACGCTGGACGACGATGCGCAAATCCTGCTGCGGCTGCAAGGTGGGGTGCGTGCCGCCCTGCTGGCATCGCAAATATGCATCGGCAATGAAAACGACCTGCGCCTGCGCGTCTTTGGCAGCAGCGGCACGCTGGACTGGAGCCAGGAGAACCCCAACCGGCTCACCCACATCCCGCTCAACGACACCCCCCGCACCCTGACGCGCGGCGGCCCCGGCCTGTGCGAAGCGGCGATAAAAGCATCGCGCCTGCCTGCAGGCCACCCCGAGGGCTTTATCGAAGCCTTCGCCAACATCTACCTGGGCGTGGCCGCCGACATCCGCGCCCGATTAGCCGGTGGCGTGGCCAACCCCATGGATGCCGACTACCCGCGCGTGGAAGACGGCGCGCGCGGCGTACGCTTCATCGAGAAGGTGCTGGAATCCGCCCAAAGCGCCCAGAAGTGGACGGCGATGGGTTGAAACCTTGCTACTTTTTTAGTAGCTGCCCACGCTTATTGAATAAGCGCAGAGCCCCGATTTCATTCAAATTGAGTACAGACTCGCTCAGCCCGCAATCAGCATCTGGTAGATGTCGTCCTTGATCTTGAGGCGCTTCTTTTTCATGACCTCCATCTCCACATCACCAATCACGCCACCGTCTTGCTCGATCTTGGTGATGGCGTGGTTGACCTCGTCGTAGTCGTTGAACAGGTGCAAAAAGCGCGAGCTGCTCAGCTTCAGGGCGCGCATCTTGCCGATGAGCTGCGGGAATTCATGGGCCAGGTCGTGGTTGAGTAGTTCCATGGTGTCTCCTTGGGGTTGTCAATGTTCTAACTGCTCTGGAAACTGGAGGACCGGAAGGTCAGCACCAAGGTATCCCGGTGCCCGCCCGCGGCGGTGGGCTGGATGGGGGTGGACTCGTGCACCACGCGGGCATCGTCGAGCAGCAGCAGGGTCCAGGGCGCGGTCATGGTGAAGCGCTGGCCGTGCGGGCCTTCGGCTTCAAACACCCGGGTTTCGCCGCCCTTGATGCCTTCGCGGCCCACCAGCAGTACGGCCACAAAGTCCACGCCGTCGCGGTGCGCGCCCTCGGGCGTGGGGCGGCCAATGCCGTCGGTGGTGTCGATGCGGAACTGGTGCGCTTCCACGTACCAGGGGGCCTGGCCGCTGCCCTTGAGCTTGGTGCAGATCTGTCCCAGCGCCAGCAGCAACTGGGTCCATGCGGGCTGGGCGACGGTCGTGGCCAGCATGGGCGCAAACCAGCGCTCCATGCCGCCGTGCAAGGCGTTGTACTCCACCGGCTGCCAGTGCGGGCGGTGCGGCACCTGTTCCAGCGTGTCGCCTTGCAGCACAAAGCAGGCGTGGCGGCGGCGCCGGTAGCGGCCACCGTCTTTTAAATATTCGTCGGGCTGCAGGTCGTCCCAGCTGGGGACCAGGGCGTTCAAATCGGCTAATGCGCAACCGGCCAGTGCGGCCACGCCTTCGGGGCTGAGGGCGGCATAGGCCTGCCGACGCAGCACGTCCACGGCCTGCTCGGGCGGCGTGGTGGGGGGAGAAAGCAACACAGCGCTCATGCTTCGATCTTCACGCCTTTCCAGAAAGCCACGCGGTCGGCGACTTCTTCGGCACCCGTCTTGGGGCTGGCGTAGTACCAGGCCGCGTCGGTGTTCATCTCGCCGTTGACCATCAGCGAGTAGTAGCTGGCCTGGCCTTTCCAGGCGCAGGTGGTTTTGTGGTTGCTGAAACCCACAAATTCGCGGTTCAGCGAACTCAGCGGGAAGTAGTGGTTGCCTTCGACCACCGCAATATCGTCGCTCTCGGCGATCACAGCGCCGTTCCAAATAGCTTTCATAGAGACTCCTTCGGTTGGCTCAGAGCCAAAGGATATACCAGTCACCGCCATGTCCCGGTTGCGCACTGTCAAGGAACTAGGTTTGGTTACCATGGCTTTTTGCACTTCCGAGCCCAAACCATGACCACCAACCACCAAATCCGCCTTGCCAGCCGCCCCACCGGCCTGCCCACCCGCGCCAACTGGATGGCCACCACCGAGCCGGTGCAGCAGCCCGCAGCGGGCGGCGTGCTGGTCAAGGTGCTGAGCCTGTCGCTCGACCCGGCCATGCGCGGCTGGATGAACGAGGGCAAGAGCTACATCCCGCCCGTGGGCATTGGCGAGGTGATGCGTGCAGGCGGCGTGGGCGTGGTGGTGGCATCCAACAACCCGCTGTTTGCGGTGGGCGACCACGTGGCGGGCTCGCTGGGGGTGCAGGAATACACCTTGATCGCGCAAGAGCAGCTACGCCGCAACGGCCTGGCCAAGATCGACCTGAACCTGGGCAGCCTGACGCAGTGGCTCAACGTGCTGGGCATGCCTGGCATGACGGGCTATTTCGGCCTGCTCGACATCGGCCAGCCCCAACCGGGCGAAACCGTGGTGGTCTCGGGTGCCGCCGGTGCGGTGGGCCAGACGGTGGGCCAGTTGGCCAAACTCAAGGGCTGCCGCGTGGTGGGCATTGCAGGCGGCCCGGCCAAGTGCGCCTGGGTGGTCGAGACCCTGGGTTTTGATGCCTGCATCGACTACAAGGCCGGGCCGGAGGCGGTGCACGACGGCCTCAAAGAGCACTGCATCGGCGGGGTCGACGTGTACTTCGACAACGTGGGCGGCGACATCCTGGACCAGGTGCTGGCCCAGTTGGCCCGCGCCGCCCGCATCGTCATTTGCGGCGCGATCAGCCAGTACAACACCACCACGCCGGTGCAAGGCCCTAAAAACTACCTCAGCCTACTGGTCAACCGTGCCCGCATGCAGGGTATGGTGGTGTTCGACTACGCCGACCGCTACCCCGTGGCCGTGGCCGAACTGGCCGGTTATTTGAAAGATGGCCGCATGGTCAGCCTGGAGGACGTGGTGGTGGGGCTGGACACCTTCCCCGAGACGCTGCTGAAGCTGTTTGGGGGCGAGAACTTTGGTAAGCTGGTGTTACAAGTGGCAGAGGCCTGATACTCCTGAAAACATAGCTGCCCACGCTTTATCCATGGGCGCAAGCGGTTTATTTCGTATAAAAATACCAGCAGGGCCACGCCGCCGGGCCCGGAGTCGTAACACAATGGGGCTATGGATAACCACTACCTGACCCCCCTTTTCGCCCCCGACTCCATTGTGGTATTTGCCGGGGCGGTCCCCACGGCAGAAGCGCCGGGCACGCCCCACGCCCAGGCGCTGGTGGCGGCGCTCAAGGCGCAGCAGTTCAGCGGTAGCCTGGCTTTTTTGGACATCCACACCACCGGCACGCTGGCCGACCTGGCGCAGACCCGTGCCGACCTGGCCATCATCGCCCTGCCGCCCGAGGATGTGGCCGCCGCGTTGGAGGTGGCCGGGCGTATCAAATGCCGTGCGGCGCTGGTGGTGTCCAGCGGCATCAACGCCACGCTGGCGGCCGACCTGCACCGCGTGGCCAAGCGCCACGGCATGCATTTGCTGGGGCCCAACTGCATGGGCTTCCAAAGCCCGCGCCGGGGGCTGAACGCCAGTGTGGCGGGCGCGCTGGCCGCGCCAGGGCATCTGGCGCTGGTGTCGCAATCGGGTGCGCTGACCGCGTCCATTCTGGACTGGGCCAAACAAAACGCGGTGGGCTTCTCGACCGTGGTGTCGCTGGGGCCAAACACCGCCGTCGACCTGGCCCAGGTGCTGGACTACCTGGCCAACGACGCGCACACCCACAGCATCGTGGTCTACATGGAAGGCATCTCCGACGCGCGCCGCTTCATGAGCGCGCTGCGGGCGGCGGCCAACGCCAAGCCGGTGGTGGTGCTCAAAGCCGGGCATAAGGCCGGGGGCAACAAGGCGGCGCAAACCCATTCGGGCACCATCGTGGGCAGCGACGACGTGTTCGACTCGGCCCTGCGCCGCGCGGGGGCGGTGCGGGTACGCTCCTTTGTGCAGCTGTTTTCTGCCGCCAAATGCCTGGCATCGCGCTACCGGGCGGTGGGCAAACGCCTGGCCGTGGTCACCAACGGCGGCGGCCCCGGCGTGCTGGCAGCCGACTGGATCAGCGAGATCGGCCTGGAGCTGGGCACGCTGGGCCCCGCCACCGTCACCGCACTGCGGCCCCAGCTGCCGCCGCTGGCCACGCTGACCGATCTGGTGGACTTGTCTGAAGATGCCACGCCCGCCCACTACCGGGCCGCGGTGCAGGCCGCCAGCGCCGACCCACAGGTGGACGGCGTGCTGGTGATCCATTCGCCCAAGGGTGGATGCGATGCCGCCGCGATTGCCGCCGCACTGGCGGCGTACATGCCGCACACCACCAAGCCGCTGCTGAGTTGCTGGATGGGAGACGCCTCGGTGATGGATGCGCGCACCCTGCTCAACGCGGCCGCCATCCCCACCTTCCGCACGCCCGAGGCGGCGGTGGGTGCGTTTGGCAACATCGCCGCGTTCTACCAAAACCAGCGCCTGCTGCAGCAAACCCCGCCGCCGCTGTCGGCCCTGGCCCAGCCCGACATCGAAGGCGCACGCCTGCTGATCGAAAGCGTGCTGACCGAGCGCCGCCAGGTGCTCACCGAGATGGAGTCCAAAGCCCTGCTGGCCGCCTTCCATATCCCGGTCACGCAAACCGTGCTGGCCCGCAGCGCCAACGAGGCGATGATGATCGCCACCCAGCTCGGCTACCCGGTGGCGCTGAAGATCGACTCGCCCGACGTCAGCCACAAGTCCGACGTGGACGGCGTGGCCCTGAACATCGCCAACGCGGTGGGCGTACGCGACACCTACAACGACATGGTGGCCCTGGTGGCCCGGCAGATGCCGCAGGCCCGCATCAACGGTGTCACGGTGCAAAACATGGCCCGCCACAAGCGCGGCCGCGAAATCTACATTGGCCTGGTGACCGACGACCCCTTTGGCCCGGTGATCGCCTTTGGCGCGGGCGGCACCATGATCGAGTTGCTCAACGACCGCGCCATGGAGCTGCCGCCGCTGAACCAATTTTTGGCGCGCAGCCTGATCGACCGCTCCCGCGTGGCCGAAACCCTGGGCGAATGGCGCGGTGCCAGCCCGGTGGACATGCACGCGCTGGAGCAGGTGCTGATGCGGGTGTCGGAGATGGTCTGCGCCCTGCCCCAGCTGCGCGAAATGGACATCAACCCCATCATCGTGGATGCCTCGGGTGCCGTGGCGGTGGATGCGCGCATCGTCATCGACCACGCCCCGGTCGGCCACAGCGGGCGCGGCCAAAGTTACCAGCACCTGGCCATCCTGCCCTACCCCGCCCACTACGAGCATGTGTGGCCGCTGCGTGGCGGCGGCCAGTACGCCGTGCGCCCGATCCGCCCGGACGATGCCCAAATGCTGCAAGACCTGGTGCGCGGCCTGTCGGCCGAGAGCCGCTACTTCCGCTACGTGTCGATGCTGTCCGAGCTGCCGCCCAGCATGCTGTCGCGCTTCACCCTGATGGACTACGACCGCGAGATGGCCCTGGTGGCAGTGTTCAAGGAGCGCGTGGTGACCGACGACGGCAGCATCACCGAAACAGAACGCATCCTGGGCGTGTCGCGCTTCATCACCAACCCCGACAGCACCAGCTGCGAGTTCTCACTGGTGGTGGCCGACGCCTACAGCGGCCGTGGCCTGGGCAGCCGCCTCATGCTCAGCATCATGGAAGTCGCCCGCGAAAAAGGCCTGAGCGAAATAGAAGGCCTGGTGCTGGCCAACAACCCCGGCATGCTCAAGCTGATGCGCAGCCTGGGCTTTACCGTGAAACCGTTTGCCGAAGACCCGGACTTCCGGCTGGTGACGCATGCGCTGTAGGTATCCTACCGCTATATAAATAATAGCTGCCTGCGCTGGCTCCATCAGCGCAGGCAGTCATTTTGGAGAATGGCCTCGAAGGTGCGTTCGGGAATGAAAAAAGCCTTCCAAATCGGTGACTTGGAAGGCTTCAATTGGTGGGCGATGCAAGTTTCGAACTTGCGACCCCTGCAGTGTGAATGCAGTGCTCTACCCCTGAGCTAATCGCCCTGATATTCGTTTGACTACGATTTAATTATCGCTATCAGGTAAGCCTCAAATTATACAACATCTTTTTCGAGGATTCGCCAGACTGTCTTGCCGCCGCTGGATTTATCGAGTTGCTTCAGCAAATCCTGGTGGGCTGCGGCTTCTTCTTCGCTGACTTGCAGCACGGGCAGCACAAAGCCGCGCAGGTCCATCTGCGGCACGGCGGCGACGGTAGTGTCTTCATCGCCCACGTCGATCAGCAGTGCATCTTGCCCGCGGGTGAGATTGATGTAGACCTGTGACAGCAGCTCGGCGTCCAGCAAAGCGCCGTGCACCTCGCGGCCCGAGCGATCCACCTCCAGGCGGTCGCACAGGGCATCGAGCGAGTTGCGCTTGCCGGGGTACAGCTCCTTGGCCAGGGCCAGGGTGTCGATGATGCCGCTGACAAAACTCTTGAGCGGGGGTTTGCCCAGGCGCTCTAGCTCTTTGTCCAGAAAGCCGACGTCGAACGCGGCATTGTGGATGACCAGTTCGGCGCCAGTGCAGTAGGCCAAGAACGCGTCCACGATCTCGGCGAATTTGGGCTTGTCGCGCAGGAATTCGGTGGTGATGCCGTGCACCCGCAGCGCGTCTTCGTGGCTGTCGCGCTCGGGGTTGATGTAGTGGTGGAAGTGGTGGCCGGTGAGCTTGCGGTTGAGCAGCTCGACGCAGCCAATTTCCAGCACGCGGTCACCGCCCGCCGCCGACAGGCCGGTGGTTTCGGTATCCAGGATGATTTGGCGCATAAACTATTCTTTTGATAGCTGCTCACGCTCATGGAATAAGCGCAGGCAGCCTTTTTTATCAATGAAGCTCTTTGGCGTGGTTGATGGTGTACTTGGGGATTTCCACCGTCACATTCTGCTGCGCCAGCAAGGCCTGGCAGCCCAGGCGCGACTGCGGCTCCAGGCCCCAGGCGCGGTCCAGCAGGTCTTCTTCCGTTTCGTCCAGTTCACCCAGCGACTGGAAACCTTCACGCACGATGACGTGGCAGGTGGTGCAGGCACAGCTCATGTCGCAGGCGTGTTCGATGTTGATGTGGTTGTCCAGCATGGCTTCGCAGATCGAGGTGCCCGCGGGCGCGCTGATCTCGGCACCTTGCGGGCAGTATTCGGGGTGGGGCAGGATTTTGATGATGGGCATGTCAGATCGCTTCAATGTTTTTACCGGACAGGGCGTGCTGGATGCCCCGGTTCATGCGGGCGGCGGCGAAGGCTTCGGTGCCATCGGCCAGTTGTTTGGTAGCGGCTTCGACCAGTTTGGCATCGGTGAGCAGCTTGGCCTGGACCAGTTCGGCCCGCAGCGCCTCGATGGCGGCGCGCTCGGCTGGCGAGAGCAAATCGCCATCGGCCGCCAGCGCGCTCTGGGTGGCCAGCAGCATGCGGTCGGCATCCACCCGGGCTTCGACCAGGGCGCGGGCCTGCATGTCTTGCGCGGCGGTGTGGAAGCTGTCTTGCAGCATCTGGGCGATTTGGTCGTCGCTCAGGCCGTAACTGGGCTTGACGGTGATCTGCGCTTCCACGCCACTGCCCTGCTCTTTCGCGGCCACGCTGAGCAGGCCATCGGCATCCACCGTGAAAGTGACGCGGATGCGCGCCGCACCGGCGGCCATGGGCGGGATGCCGCGCAGCTCGAAGCGGGCCAGGCTGCGGCAGTCGGCGACCAGGTCGCGCTCGCCCTGCACCACGTGCAAGGCCAGGGCCGTCTGGCCGTCTTGGTAGGTGGTGAAATCTTGCGCCATCGCGGTGGGGATGGTCTGGTTGCGCGGCACGATGCGCTCGACCAGGCCGCCCATGGTCTCAATGCCCAGTGACAGTGGAATCACGTCCAGCAGCAGCAAGTCCCCTGCCCCACTGTTGCCCGCCAGTTGGTTGGCCTGGATGGCGGCACCCAGGGCGACGACTTCGTCGGGGTTCAGGTTGGTGAGCGGGGCACGGCCAAAGAATTCGGCCACGGCGCGCTGGATCTGCGGCATGCGGGTGGAGCCGCCGACCATTACCGTGCCCTGCACCTCGTCGATGCCCAACTTGGCATCGCGCAGCGCCTTGCGCACGGCAGCCATGGTGCGGGCGGTGAGATGGGCGGTGGCGGTTTCGAATTCGGATTTCTTAACATCCAATTGGATGCTTGTGCGCGCCAGATCAGCACGGATAGCTACCGAATCCGTAGCAGAGAGCGCCTCCTTGCTGGCCCGGGCTGCGGCGTTCAGCGCCACCTTGTCGGATGCGGTAACGGCCTGCTGGCCGGTTTGCGCCAGCACCCAGTCGGCCAATGCCCGGTCGTAGTCGTCACCGCCCAGGGCTGCGTCGCCGCCGGTGGCGATCACCTCGAACACGCCCTGGCTCAGGCGCAGGATGCTGATGTCGAAGGTGCCGCCGCCCAGGTCGTACACCGCGTAAATGCCTTCGCTGCCGTTGTCCAGCCCGTAGGCGATGGCCGCGGCCGTGGGCTCGTTGATCAGGCGCAGCACGTTCAACCCGGCGAGTTGCGCCGCGTCCTTGGTGGCCTGGCGCTGGGCATCGTCGAAGTAAGCGGGCACGGTGATGACCGCGCCATACACATCGTCCAGAAAGCTGTCTTCGGCGCGGAAACGCAGGGTGGCCAGGATCTCGGCGCTGACCTCGACCGGTGACTTCTCGCCGTGCGCGGTTTGCAGGCCGACCATGCCGGGCTTGTCGATGAACACGTAGGGCAGCTTTTCGCGCTGGGCGATGTCGGCCAGGCCCCGGCCCATAAAGCGCTTCACAGACGCGATGGTGTTTTCAGGGTCGCTGGCCTGGGCGGCCAGTGCGTCATGGCCGATCTGGCGTTTGTCGCCGGGCAGGTAACGCACCACGCTGGGCAGAATCACCCGGCCTTGGTCGTCGGGCAAGCACACGGCTTCACCGCTGCGCACCGTGGCGACCAGCGAGTGGGTGGTGCCGAGGTCGATGCCGATGGCATGGCGGCGCTGGTGCGGGTCGGGCGACTGGCCGGGTTCGGAGATTTGGAGGAGCGCCATGGAATTTTTTAGTTAATCAATGATTGTCACAGGCGGTCGATAGCATCGTCCACGTCGCGGGCAAAGCGCTCGATGAACATCAGGGCACGGACCTGCTGGGCTGCAGCGGCGTAGTCGTGCGCCTCGTCCAGCAAGCGGGCACATTGGGTCAGGCCGTCACGCCGGGCTTGCAGCACCTCGGTGTTCAAAGCCTCCAGTGCAGCGGCACTATCTGCATCGTCCAGGGCCTCGCGCCACTCCATCTGCTGCATCAAAAAAGCGCCGGGCATGGCGGTGTTGTTCTCGGCCTGGATGGGCGCGCCATGGAGTTCGCAGAGGTAGGCCGCGCGCTTGAGCGGGTCTTTCAGCCGCGCCCAGGCTTCGTTGATGCGCACAGACCACTGCATGGCCACGCGCTGCGCGGCACCAGCCTGGGCGGCAAAACGGTCCGGGTGCGCCTCGCGCTGCAGGGCCTGCCAGCGGGCCTGCATGGCGGCCATGTCCTGCGTGAACTGCACAGGGATGTCAAACAGCGCGAAGTCGTTGGATTGGAGGTTCATACATGCCAAGAAAAAACCGCCGGGGCGCAGGGCTCGGGCGGTTGGTATTCGGAGCGCTGCCGTCAGATTCGGAAGCTCTCTCCGCAGCCGCATTTGTCGCGCTCGTTCGGGTTTTCGAACTTGAAGCCTTCGTTCAGGCCTTCGCGCACAAAGTCGAGCTGCGTGCCGTCGATGTAGGCCAGGCTTTTCGGATCGACCAGCACCTTGACACCATGGCCTTCGAAAACCACGTCTTCGGGGGCGAATTCGTCTACGTACTCCAGCTTGTAGGCCAGGCCCGAGCAACCTGTGGTTTTGACACCCAGACGCACGCCCACGCCCTTGCCGCGTTTGGCCAGGTAGCGGGTGACATGCCGGGCAGCGGCCTCAGTCAGCGTGACAGCCATGTTCAGTGGACCTGGGCAGCCGCCGCAGCGTGTTTTTGCTTGTAGTCGCTGACCGCTGCCTTGATGGCGTCTTCGGCCAGGATGGAGCA
Organism: uncultured Albidiferax sp.; assembly: GCA_963512645.1. Taxonomy (GTDB): domain Bacteria; phylum Pseudomonadota; class Gammaproteobacteria; order Burkholderiales; family Burkholderiaceae_C; genus Rhodoferax_B. The sequence goes on from CAUPNM010000017.1 coordinate 98,870, forward strand.
GTGGATCTTGACCGGGGGCAGCGCCAGTTCTTCGGCGATCTGGCTGTTTTTCAACGCTGCCGCTTCGTCCAGGGTTTTGCCCTTGACCCATTCGGTGACCAGCGAGCTGGACGCGATGGCCGAGCCGCAGCCGTAGGTTTTGAAACGTGCGTCTTCGATCACGCCGGTAACCGGGTTGACCTTGATCTGCAGCTTCATCACGTCGCCGCAGGCCGGTGCACCGACCATGCCGGTACCTACGCTGTCGTCGCCCTTTTCAAACGAGCCGACGTTGCGGGGGTTTTCATAGTGGTCAACCACTTTTTCAGAATAAGCCATGGTGTTTTACCTCTTCAATTCAAATCAGTGCGCAGACCATTGGATGGTGCTGATATCAATACCATCTTGGTACATTTCCCACAAAGGGCTCAGGTCGCGCAGCTTGGCCACGTTGACCTTGATGGTATCGACCGCGTAGTCGATGTCGGCCTCGGTGGTCCAGCGGCCAATGGTCATGCGCAGGCTGCTGTGGGCCAGCTCGTCGCTGCGGCCCAGGGCGCGCAACACGTAGCTGGGTTCCAGGCTGGCGGACGTGCAGGCCGAGCCGCTGGAGACGGCCAAACCCTTGATGCCCATGATCAGTGACTCGCCTTCGACGTAGTTGAAGCTCATGTTCAGGTTGTGCGGCACGCGTTGCGTTTCGTGGCCGTTGATGAACACCTGCTCCACGTCTTTCAAACCGGCCAGCATGCGGTCGTGCAGCGCCTTTATGCGGACATTTTCACCCGCCATTTCTTCCTTGGCGATACGGTAGGCCTCGCCCATGCCGACGATCTGGTGCGTGGGCAAGGTGCCCGAACGCATACCGCGCTCGTGGCCACCGCCGTGCATCTGCGCTTCCAGGCGGATGCGGGGTTTGCGGCGCACAAATAGCGCGCCAATGCCTTTGGGGCCGTAGGTTTTGTGCGAGGTCAGGCTCATCCGATCGACGGGCATTTTCGACAGGTCGAACTCGACGCGGCCGGTGGCCTGGGCAGCGTCGGAGTGGAAGATCACACCCTTTTCGCGGCAGATGGCTCCGATGGCGGCGATGTCCTGGATGACACCGATTTCGTTGTTCACGAACATCACGCTGGCCAGGATGGTGTCGGGGCGGATCGCCGCCTTGAAGGCTTCCAGATCGACCAAGCCGTCAGCCTGCACGTCCAGGTAGGTGACTTCAAAACCCTGGCGCTCCAGCTCGCGGCAGGTGTCGAGCACGGCTTTGTGCTCGGTCTTGACCGTGATGATGTGTTTGCCCTTGGTCTTGTAGAAATGCGCGGCACCCTTGAGCGCCAGGTTGTTGGATTCGGTGGCACCCGAGGTCCAGACGATTTCACGCGGGTCGGCACCGATCAGCGCGGCCACCTGTTCGCGGGCTTTTTCTACCGCGGCTTCGGCCTCCCAGCCCCAAGCATGGCTGCGCGACGCGGGGTTGCCGAAGTGCTCGCGCAACCAGGGAATCATGGCATCCACCACCCGCTCGTCGCAGGGGTTGGTGGCGCTGTAGTCCATGTAGATGGGGAAGTGTGGGGTGTCCATTGGCTAGCTCTCGAAAACTTTGGGTGAAGGCTGGCTTTAAAAAAGCGCTGTTAAAAGATCAGGACTTGGCGAACACATTACCTGCATCAGGACTTGGCAAACACGTTGCCAAGGGCAAACACCGAATTCGGCCCGGTGATGCGCATGGGCTTGACCACCGGCATGCTGGAAATGGCACGCTTGACCATGGGCTTGCTTTCGATTTGCACGCCTTTGGCGAGCTGCTCGTCCACCAGCTTTTGCAGGCTCACCGAGTCCAGAAACTCGACCATGCGGGTGTTCAGCGAGGCCCACAGGTCGTGCGTCATGCAGCGGCCGGCTTCGCCCAGGCAGTTTTCCTTGCCGCCGCACTGGGTGGCGTCCATCGGCTCGTCCACCGAGACGATGATGTCGGCTACGGTGATGTCGGTGGCTTTGCGGCCCAGGGTGTAGCCGCCGCCGGGGCCACGGGTGGACTCGACCAGCTCGTGGCGGCGCAGTTTGCCGAACAGCTGCTCCAGGTACGAAAGAGAGATTTGTTGCCGCTGGCTGATGGCCGCGAGCGTGACGGGCCCGTTGTTCTGGCGTAAGGCCAGATCAATCATGGCGGTGACCGCAAAACGGCCTTTGGTGGTGAGTCGCATCGCAAGCTCCTGTTTTAGTGGGCCTTGGGGCGTGCGCCTGGCGCACACCTCTTGTAGGCAGTACTGGGGTTACACATGGAACCAAAACCGGTTGAGCCGGTCTCAAATCCGCTTCCTCCAGCGTGCTTCCGTGTTTATGTCACGGTAGCCACCCTCAACTTCTGGTTTTTATTTATTGACAGATGCGATTGTAGCAGAGAAGCCTATCGAATTCGTCGGGTAAGCATACTGACCGGTCTTATTTTAGAACGATTAGTTTCCCACGGCAATGTTGTCGTGGCCCGATGCCCCAAATGCCTGGGTTTTGAGCACCGCCAACTGGTCGCGCACCCGGGCGGCTTTTTCGAATTCGAGGTTGCGGGCGTGCTCCAGCATCAGCTTTTCTAGCCGCTTGATTTCGCGGGCAATGTCTTTTTCGCCCATGTCTTCCACCTTGGCGCGCTGGATCGCGTCCTGGGCCAGCTTCTCGGCTTCGCGGCCTGATTTCTCGCTGTAGACGCCGTCGATCAGGTCCTTCACCTGCTTGATGATGCTGCGCGGGGTGATGCCCTGCGCCAGGTTGTGGGCGATTTGCTTGGTGCGGCGGCGCTCGGTCTCGTCGATGGCTTTGCGCATCGAATCGGTGACCTTGTCGGCGTACAAAATGGCCCGGCCATTGAGGTTGCGGGCAGCCCGGCCAATGGTCTGGATCAACGAGCGCTCGGAGCGCAAAAAGCCCTCCTTGTCGGCATCCAGAATCGCCACCAGCGACACCTCGGGCACGTCCAGGCCTTCGCGCAGCAGGTTGATGCCGACCAGCACGTCAAAGGTGCCCAGGCGCAGGTCGCGCAAGATTTCGACGCGCTCCACCGTGTCTACATCGCTGTGCAGGTAGCGCACCTTCACGCCGTTTTCCGTCAGGTAGTCGGTCAGCTGCTCGGCCATGCGCTTGGTCAGCGTGGTGATGAAAACCCGCTCGCTCTTCTCGACGCGGATGCGGATTTCCTGCAGCACATCGTCCACCTGGTGGGTGGCGGGGCGCACCTCTACCTGCGGATCGACCAGGCCGGTGGGGCGCACCAGTTGCTCCACCACCTGGCCGGTGTGCTCTTTTTCCCAGTTGCCGGGCGTAGCCGAGACGAACACCGCCTGGCGCATCTTGGTCTCGAATTCTTCAAACTTCAGCGGCCGATTGTCCAGCGCGCTGGGCAGGCGAAAGCCGTATTCCACCAGCGTGGTCTTGCGCGCCCGGTCGCCGTTGTACATGCCGCCAAACTGGCCGATCAGGATGTGGCTTTCGTCCAGAAACATCAGCGCATCTTTGGGCAGGTAGTCGGTGAGCGTGGACGGCGGCATGCCGGGCAGCGCGGCGCTGAGGTGGCGGGTGTAGTTCTCGATGCCCTTGCAGTGGCCGATCTCGGTGAGCATTTCCAGGTCGAACCGGGTGCGCTGCTCCAGCCGCTGCGCCTCCACCAGCTTGCCCATGCCGACCAGTTCTTTCAGCCGGTCGCTGAGCTCCATCTTGATGCTTTCCACCGCGGCCAGCACCTTGTCGCGCGGGGTCACGTAGTGGCTGCTGGGGTACACCGTGAAGCGCGGGATCTTTTGGCGGATGCGGCCTGTGAGCGGGTCAAACAGTTGCAGGCTGTCGATCTCGTCGTCGAACAGCTCGATACGGATGGCCAACTCGGAATGCTCGGCCGGAAACACGTCGATGGTGTCGCCGCGCACGCGGAACTTGCCGCGTGAAAACTCCATGTCGTTGCGCTGGTACTGCATGCGGATGAGCTGGGCGATCACGTCGCGCTGGCCCATCTTGTCGCCATGGCACAGCGTCATCACCATCTGGTGGTAGGCCTCGGGCTGGCCGATACCGTAGATGGCCGACACGGTGGCCACGATGATCACGTCGCGCCGCTCCAGCACGCTCTTGGTGCAGCTCAGGCGCATCTGCTCGATGTGCTCGTTGATGGCGCTGTCTTTTTCGATGAACAGGTCGCGCTGCGGCACATAGGCCTCGGGCTGGTAGTAGTCGTAGTAGCTGACGAAATACTCCACCGCGTTCTTCGGAAAGAACTCGCGAAACTCGCTGTAAAGCTGCGCGGCCAGCGTCTTGTTGGGCGCAAAAATGATGGCCGGGCGGCCCAGCCGCGCGATCACATTGGCCATGGTGAAGGTCTTGCCCGAGCCGGTCACGCCCAGCAGGGTCTGGAACACCTCGCCGTCGTTCACGCCCTCCACCAGTTGGCGGATCGCCTCGGGCTGGTCGCCCGCGGGCGGGTACGGCATGAACAGCTCGAACGGCGAACCGGGGAAGCTAACGAACTCGCCTTCGGGTTGCTCGGGAGAGGTAGACGGGTACAGGGAGACGATTTCGGTCATGGGCGCAGGCTCCAGAGCGGCAGAAACTTCGGCGGGATAGCGACGGCAAACCCGACACTGTATAGGAGCAGGGTTGTCCCGGGCACCAGTAGGCCCGGACCCCGGCAGCGGCGGGGTCGGGTGGCTCGCCCAATTAAGAATCTGTTCAGAAATGGCGAAAAACCTTTGATATGGGTCAAAACCATGCCGCAAGGTGGCCTGCACACTGTGGGAAAACAGGGGTTGCGCAGTGCACCCCCCTGCAACAACGATTGGAGACCCGCCCATGCCTGGAGCAAGCCCCTCAGCCAGACCACCCAAAGCCAAGCCTGCAACCGCGGTACAGCGCGCCCGCCCCGTTCGGCGCAAGGTGGCACAGGGCGATACCGTTGCCTCCACCGCGCTGCGGCCCCTGGCCGAGGAAGTGGCCAGCGAAGCCGTACTGGCCGCACAGGGCAAGCAATTGGCGGCGGTGATGTCGGTGATTGAAGGCTCGAACGGGGCCTCCGTGGCCGACAGGGCCGCCGCCCTGCGCGCCTTGTTGGATGGCGCATCGGACGACGATCGGCAGGCTCTGAAAAAAGCACTGGTGAACGGGATATCCCACACCGACGGGCGCCAACACCCAGACGACATACTGTCCGACGACTGGCGCGAAGGCGGCTACCCCTACCGCCACCTGATGCGCCGCAGCACCTACGAGAAAGAAAAATTCCGCCTGCAGGTCGAACTGCTCAAGCTGCAGGCCTGGGTCAAGGAATCCAAGCAGCGCGTGGTGATCCTGTTTGAAGGACGCGACGCCGCCGGCAAAGGCGGTGCCATCAAGCGCTTTATGGAGCACCTCAACCCCCGGGGCGCACGGGTGGTGGCCCTGGAAAAGCCCACCGAGCTGGAGCGGGGGCAGTGGTACTTCCAACGTTATGTGCAGCACCTGCCCTCGGTGGGCGAGATCGTCATGTTCGACCGCTCCTGGTACAACCGGGCCGGGGTGGAGCGCGTGATGGGGTTTTGCTCCGACGAGGAATACGCCGAATTCATGCGCCAGGCACCCGAATTCGAGCGGCACCTGGTGCGCAGCGGTGTGCACCTGATCAAGTTCTGGTTTTCGGTCAGCCGCAAGGAGCAACGCCGCCGGTTCAAAGAGCGCGAATCCCACCCCCTCAAGCAGTGGAAGCTCAGCCCCATCGACCTGGCATCCCTCGACATGTGGGACGACTACACCCGGGCCAAGGAAAGCATGTTCTTTGAGACCGATACCGCCGAGGCCCCCTGGACCGTCATCAAGAGCGACTGCAAAAAACGGGCACGGCTCAATGCCATGCGCTACGTGCTCCACAAGCTGCCCTCCACCAGCAAGGACATGGGGCAGGTGGGCAAATTGGACACGCTGATTGTGGGCCGGGCCCATGTGGTCTATGAGCGCGGGGAGAAGCCAGCCACCGTGCTGTGAACCCTACAAGCTGGGCGGTAGCCTCACCGCCCCAAAGATATACATAAAATCGGGCTCTAGCGCTTATTCAATAAGCGCAAGCAGCTATCAAAAAAGTAGCGACCAGCAGAAGAGTCTGGGGAGGCTTGCGTGGCGGCGGCTCAAATTCGCGGTTGCCCCTTATCAGCGGGCAAGCCGCTATTGACACCCCCCAAAGGACTTCTCCATGTCTCTGTTTACCGCCGTCGAAATGGCACCGCGCGACCCGATTCTGGGCCTGAACGAGCAATTCAATGCCGACACCAACCCCAACAAGGTCAACCTGGGCGTGGGCGTGTACTTCGACGACAACGGCAAACTGCCC
>CAUPNM010000018.1:0-101789 GCA_963512645.1 uncultured Albidiferax sp.
GTCCACCATCAACCAGCGCGAGAAGGACGCGGACGTGGTCACCCTCTCCACCCTGCACGCCTCCAAGGGGCTGGAGTGGCCGCATGTGATGCTGGCGGGCGTGACCGAGGGCATGCTGCCCTTCAAGCTGGACGACGACGAGGGCCGCCAACAGGTGGTGGCCGATGACATCACCCAGCGCCTGCAGGAAGAGCGCCGCCTGATGTACGTGGGCATTACCCGCGCCCAGCGCAGCCTGGCCGTGAGCTGGACCAAAAAGAAGAAAAAAGGCCGCGAAACCGTGGCCGCCCAGCCCAGCCGCTTCATCAAGGAAATGGGGCTGGACCAGGCCACCATCAAAGAAGACCCGCGCGAAAAGCTGCGTGCGCTGCGCGCCGAGTTCGCGCAAAAATCGCAAGCCAATGCCGCTGCAGCCCTGGCAGCGCAGAACCCATGACATTTCGATTCACTACACTTTTAGTAGCTGCTTGCGCGCTATGCACGGGCGCTAGCGCCCAAAACACATCTCAATCTACGCCCGCTACCTGCCTGACACCGGAAGCCCTGAGCGCCGTGCACCTGTACGGCCTGTGGCGCGCCGAGATCGACGGCGAGCCGGGCGGTGCCAGCGTGCGTTTTCAGAAAGACCCCGAGCAAGACGACACCGTGGTGGGCAGCATCCAGCGCGATGGGGCCAAAACCAAACCGGCCCTGCTGGCGGGCGACGTACAGCACGGCGACTTTCAGCTGGAAGAATCTGACGACGGCGTGCGCATCAGCGCCACCTGGAGCGGCCAGGTCGTAGCAACCGCATGTGGCAAAGAAATCAAAGGACTATGGACCAACGCACTCACCGACCAAACCCGCCCCTTCGTGCTGCGCAAACAAGGGGGCTGGGAATGAAGCCCATCGCTTTCCTGGCCGCCGCCCTGTGCACTGGCGTGCAGGCGCAGCTGGTCACGGCCACCGATACCGCCACGGCCGTCGCCCGGGCTACCGCGTCGGCCCCCTGGCTGGCCTGCAGCCGCCTGACCAGCGACAGCACCGCCCGCCTGGCCTGCTATGACGAGCTGGCGAAGCAGGAAACCGCGCCCGCCACCCCGGCCCCGGCTCCGCTGGCAACCGCCACGGCAGCGCTGCCGGTGGTGCCGCCCCAGCCGGTAGCCGTGGCGCTGGCCATCGCCGCCGACCAGGGCTGCAAGGACACGCGCTACTCGGAAACCTCGCGCTTTTGGGAGCTGGAAGAAGGCAGCGACTGCGGCACCTTTGGCATCCGCGGCTTCCACCCCATCAGCCTGTCGGTCACCACGCGCAACAAGGTCAACGGCCAGCCCAGCAGTCCGGCGGCAGGCCACACCGCCACCACATCCACCGACTACAACCGCACCGAAAACCGCATCCAGGTGTCGGTGCGGACCAAGATCGCCCAGGGCATGCTGACCCAGGACGGCAGTGGCCTGAAAGATTCGCTGTGGTTTGGCTACACCCAGCAGTCGTACTGGCAGCTGTTCAGCCCCGGGCTGTCGCGCCCGTTTCGCAGCACCGACCACGAGCCCGAAGTCATCTACGTCTACCCCAGCACCCTGGCCCTGCCGTGGGACTGGAAACTGCGCTACACCGGCGTAGGCCTGGTGCACCAGTCCAACGGCCAGAGCCTGCCGCTGTCGCGCAGCTGGAACCGCGTCTACCTGATGGCCGGGTTTGAAAAATCCGACCAGTGGCGGGTGCAGGCCCGCGTATGGCAGCGCCTGCACGAGAGCAACGGCAGCGACGACAACCCCGGCATCAGCGACTATGTTGGCCGGGGCGAGCTCACCGCAGGCTGGAACCTCGACAAGGACAATACCTTGGGCCTGACCGTGCGCCACGCGCTGCGCAAGGACGGGCGCGGCTCGGTGCGGCTAGAGTGGCTCAAGTCCCTGGCGGGCGACGGCGACCGCAAAAACGCATTGCGCCTGCACACCCAGCTGTTCAGCGGCTACGGCGACAGCCTGGTCGACTACAACGTGCGCCGCACGGTGCTAAGCGTGGGCTTGAGTCTGGTGGATTTTTAGGCGGAGGTGCTTTGCTCCTGTTTTGATAGTTAAAAACAGGAGCTTCTCACGCCTATTCCATCGGCACTGGCAGCCATTTTGATGCCTGAAAAATGGCCTAAAAGCTTGGAATCTACATGCTGAGGAGCGCGGGCTTGATCTCTACCACCCGCCCCTCGGCGTAGCTGCCCGCGTCCAGAATCTCGAACGCCCCGCCCAGCAGGCCTTCGATGTCCTGGCGCACCATCCACAGCGGAAAGCTCAGGTAGGCGGCGAAGGGGTCCCAGTCGAAGCAGCCAAAGGTGCTGCGCGCCAGCTCGGCATCGGGCAGGGTTTTGAGGAAACGCGTCACGCCCTCTAGCGCAATGGTCGAGTTGACAAACAACGCACGCGGCAGGCCGCCCAGGCGCTGGTACAGGGCTTTGACCGCCGCTTCGGCCAGGTGCGCCTCGTAGCCGCAGGCCACGATTTGCGCGGGGTCGATGGGGCCAAACTGCGCCGCCAGGGTATCGGTAAAGCCGTCAATACGGCGGCGGGTGGCGTAGTCGCTGGCCACACCGCCTAAAAAATACAACTTGTTGCGCCGCGCCGCGCGCTGCGGCTGGGAATGGGCCACCAGGCATGCGGTGAGCTGCTGCGCGCCCCAGTAGTTGTCGCTGATGACCGAGCTGGCCAGGGTGCCGGGCAAGTCCACGTTGACATGCGCCACATCGTGGCTGGCGCACAGGCGGCTCACCGCGTCGGGGTCGGTGGCGCCCACCACCAGCAGCGATTCGATGCGGTAGGAGATCAGCGCGCTCACCGTTTCCACCTCCAGCGCCGGGTCGCGCAGGGTGCTGACCACGATGGGGTACAGGCCGCGGGCGCGGGCCAGCGTCTCGAAGGTCTGCGCCATGCTGCTGAAAAAGCGGTTGTCGTGCAGCGGTATCAGCATACCGATCAGGCCGGATTTGCTGGTGCGCAGGCCACTGGCCTGGCGGTTCAGGGTGTACTGCTGCTCGGCCGCCAGTTGCTGCACTTTCTCTACGGTTTTGGCGGCGATGCGGCGCTCTTTCCAGGTGCCGTTGAGGATGGCGCTGACGGTGGAGGCCGACACATCGGCCAGCTTGGCCAGGTCGTAAATGGTGGATTTGCGGGTGGCCATGGGGCGGTGCAGAGGCTCTCGGAGGGCTTTGGAATGGGGCAGCTTCAAGCATAACCGCCTGCCCCGCGCAGCCCGCCCAAACCCGGCCGGAAACTATTTTTCCGCTGTAAGGGTAAATGCCGGGTGCACAAATTATTGCAATGCCTAAGATTGCACCATCGATTGTGCAACTCTCCCGAACCAAAGGTTCTTCCATGACAAACCCCTCCCCCGCCGCCATGCAAGCCGTGGTCTGCCACGGCCCCAAAGACTACCGGCTGGAGTCCATCCCCACCCCGGTGGCTGGCCCGCACGAGCTGGTGATCCAGATAGCAGCCTGCGGCATCTGCGCCAGCGACTGCAAATGCCATTCGGGCGCGGCCATGTTCTGGGGCGGCAACGGCCAGCCCGCGTGGGTCAAGCCGCCGGTGGTGGCCGGGCATGAGTTTTTTGGCTACGTGGTGGAAGCCGGGCCGGGTGCCGAAGCCCACTTTGGCGTGGCCATCGGCGACCGGGTGATTGCCGAGCAGATCGTGCCCTGCGGCAAGTGCCGCTACTGCACCTCGGGCAAGTACCACATGTGCGAAGTGCACAACATCTTTGGTTTCCAGCGCATCGTGGCCGACGGCGGCATGGCCGACTTCATGCGCCTGCCCGCCACGGCGCGGGTGCACAAGATTCCCGACGGCATTTCGCTCAACGATGCGGCCATGATCGAACCCATGGCCTGCGCCATCCACACCGTGAACCGTGGCGATATCCAGCTCGACGACGTGGTGGTCATCGCCGGTGCCGGGCCGCTGGGCCTGGGCATGGTGCAGGTGGCCAAGCTCAAAACCCCCAAGAAGCTGGTGGTGATCGACCTGGTGCCCGAACGCCTGGCGCTGGCCCTGGCCTTTGGGGCCGACGTGGTGATCAACCCCGCCACCCAGAACGCCAAGGAAATCATCCACAGCCTCACCGAAGGCTACGGCTGCGACGTGTACATCGAAACCACCGGCGTGCCCGCAGGCGTGACCCAAGGGCTGGACGTGATCCGCAAGCTGGGCCGGTTTGTGGAGTTCAGCGTGTTTGGCAAAGAGACGAGTGCCGACTGGTCCATCATCGGCGACCGCAAGGAGCTGGACGTGCGCGGTGCCCACCTGGGCCCGTACTGCTACCCGGTGGCCATCGACCTGATGGCGCGCGGCCTGCTCACCTCGCGCGGCATCGTCACCCACAGCTTTGCGCTCAGCGACTGGGAGGCCGCGTTTGCGCTGGCCAACTCGCTGGACTCGATCAAAGTGCTGCTGCAACCCGGCAAGGTGTGAGCATGGCGCACCCAGAGCAGTTCGTCATCGGTGTCGATGTAGGCACCCAAAGCACCAAGGCCGTGCTGGTGCGCGCCGACGGCCACATCGTCGCCACCCACAGCCAGAGCTACCAGGTCGAAACCCCGGCGCCGCTGTGGGCGCAGCAGTGGCCCAGCGTGTGGATGGACGCGGTGGTTGTGTGCATCAAAGGGGTGCTAGCGCTTGCGCAGCCTGCACAGGGTGCTATCAAAAGTATATGTATCAGCAGTTTGTACGGCGGCTCGGGCATTCCGGTGGATGCCAACGGCAAAGCCCTCTACCCCTGCCTGATCTGGATGGACCGCCGCGCCCAGGCGCAGGTGGAATGGGTGCGCAGCCATGTCGACCTGGAGCGCCTGTTCGACATCACCGGCAACGGCGTAGACAGCTACTACGGCTACACCAAGATGCTTTGGCTGCGCGACTTTGAACCCGCCGTGTGGGCCAAGACCGCGCAGTTCTTGCCGCCCAACAGCTTCATCAACGCCGCCCTCACCGGCCAGGTGGCGGTAGACCACAGCTCGGCGGGCAACATCGGCGGCGTGTACGACCTGGCGCAGCGCTGCTGGTCCGAGGAGGCGTTGGCCATGCTGGGCATTCCGCGCCGCATGATGCCCGACCGCCTGGTGGCATCGAGCGACGTGGTCGGCCCGCTGCTGCCCCACTGGGCCGAAGCATTGGGTTTACCGGTGGGATTGCCCGTGATCGCCGGGGGCGTGGATGCCGCCGTGGCCACCCTGGCCGCCGGGGCCACCCAAACCGGCAACCACGTCGGCATGATCGGCACCAGCATGGCCTGGGGCACCATCCGCCAGCAGGTGGATGCACGCCACGGCCTGATCAGCATGCCGCATGTGTTTAACGGCATGGAAGACCTGTACGTGTTTGGCGGGGCCATCACCGCCGGGGCCAGCGTGAGCTGGTTCCGCGAGAACTTCTGCCAGGCCGAGATCGCCGCCGGGCGCGCCCAGGGCGTAGACCCGCATGTGCTGCTCGAAGCCGCCGCCAGCGGCCTGCCCAGCGGCTCGGATGCTTTATTGTTTTTGCCCTACCTGATGGGCGAGCGCAGCCCCCTGTGGGACGCCAAGGCCAGCGGTGCCTTCATCGGACTGGGCCTGCACCATGGCCGGGCCCACCTGTACCGCGCCGTGCTGGAAGGCATTGCCTACGCGCTGCACCACAACATCGAAACCGGCACGCTGGACGGCCACCCGCTGGACGAGGCCATCACCATCGTTGGCGGTGCCAGCCAGTCGGACCTGTGGATGCAGATCATTGCCGACGTGACCGGCCGCCCGGTGTTCACCATTGCCGAAGAAGTCGAAGCCTCGCTGGGGGCCGCGCAACTCGCCGCTTTTGGTGTGGGCCTGATCGATGCCGCCACGGTGCGCAAGGGCTGGGTCCAGCTCACCCCCCGCGCCCAGCCGCAGGAGCCCGCCCGCAGCACCTATGCCGCGCTGTTCCAGCTGTATGTAGCGCTGTACCCCACCTTGAAGCCGGTGATGCACCAGCTGCGCCAGATCAGTGTGGATACAGCCACCAAATCCGTTATTTCGCCTTAAAGCTCAATCGATTGTGCGACTACCCAACTATGGAAGGAATGACCCGCCCATGCAGTGACTAACCCACGTACCGCCTTTGAGAAAACCAACTAAATCACCGGAGATAGCCATGACCATTCGTACCCTCACCCGCCTTGCATCCCTGACCGCCCTGGTCCTGGGCAGCACCGCGCTGTATGCCCAGACCATCGCCCCCGCCAAGGTGGCGTTCCTGATGCCCGACCAGTCGTCCACCCGCTACGAAGAGCACGACAGCCCCGGCTTCAAGGCTGAGATGAAAAAGCTCTGCGCCGCCTGCGAAGTGCTCTACCAAAACGCCGACGGCGACGCATCGCGCCAACAGCAGCAGTTCAATTCCATGATTTCGCAGGGCGTGAAAGCCATCGTGCTGGACCCGGTGGATTCCACCGCCGCCGCCTCGCTGGTCAAGCAGGCCCAGGCCAAGGGCATCAAGGTGGTGGCCTATGACCGCCCCATCCCGGCGGCCAAGGCCGACTACTACGTGTCGTTTAACAACGAAGGCATCGGCAAGGCCATTGCCGACTCGCTGGTGGCGCGCCTCAAAGCCGCAGGCGTGAAGCCGGGCGAAGGCGGTGTGCTGCAGGTCAACGGCTCGCCCACCGATGCGGCAGCAGGCCTGATCAAGAAGGGCATCCACGCCGGACTGGACAACAGCGGCTACAAAATTCTGGCCGAGTACGACACCCCCGACTGGGTGCCCGCCAAGGCCCAGCAGTGGGTGAGCGGCCAGATCGCCCGCTTCGGCAAGCAGATCGTGGGCGTGGTGGCGGCCAATGACGGCACCGGTGGCGGTGCGATTGCGGCTTTTAAGGCCGCGGGCGTGAACCCCGTGCCACCGGTGTCGGGCAACGATGCGACCATCGCCGCGCTGCAACTCATCATTGCCGGTGACCAGTACAACACCATCTCCAAGCCCAGCGAAATCGTGGCGGCTGCTGCTGCGCAGGTGGTGGTGAAGCTGCTGGCGGGCGAAACGCCCAAGGCTGAGATGATGCTGTACGACACCCCTTCGCAGCTGTTCACCCCCGCCGTGGTGGTGGCTGGCAACCTGAAGGCAGAAATCATCGACAAGATGGTCAGCGGCAAGCCGATCCAAACGGCGGCAGTGCTGTGCGTGGACCGCTACGCCGACGGCTGCAAAAAGCTCGGCATCACCAAGTAAACCTGCAGGTACCGCGCCATGACGACCCAACCAATGCAAACTTCCACGCCAGCACGCGAGCTGGTCCTGAGCCTGCGTGGCATCACCAAGCGCTTCGGTGCGGTGGCCGCGCTGACCGATATCGACCTTGACGTGCATGCGGGCGAGGTGGTGGCCTTGGTGGGCGACAACGGAGCCGGCAAGTCCACCCTGGTCAAGATCTTGTCCGGGGTGCACCAGCCCACATCGGGCAGCATGGCCTTTTGCGGCAAGCAGGTCACGCTGGCCGACCCCGGTGCCTCGTTGGCACTGGGCATTGCCACCGTGTTCCAGGACCTCGCGCTGTGCGAAAACCTGGACGTGGTGGCCAATATCTTCTTGGGCAAAGAACTCAGCCCCTTCCACCTGAACGAGGTGGACATGGAGGTCAAGGCCTGGCAGTTGCTCAACGAGCTGTCGGCCCGCATCCCCAGCGTGCGCATTCCGGTGGCATCGCTGTCGGGCGGCCAGCGCCAGACGGTGGCGATTGCCCGCTCACTGCTGCTGTCGCCCAAATTGATCTTGCTGGATGAGCCCACCGCCGCCCTGGGCGTGGCCCAGACCGCCGAGGTGCTGGACCTGATCGAACGGGTGCGCGACAAGGGCCTGGGCGTGGTCATGATCAGCCACAACATGGAAGACGTGCGCGCCGTGGCAGACCGCATCGTGGTGCTGCGCCTGGGCAAAAACAACGGCGTGTTCCTGCCCGATGCATCCAACCACGAACTGGTGGGCGCCATCACCGGGGCCGCCGACAACTCTGTTTCGCGCCGTTCCACGCGCCTCGAATCCCTACAACCGCACACCGCATAAGGCACCAGCATGTCTACCCAAACCGTGGCGAAAGCCCCACCGCTGCTGGACCGCAGCGACGAACGTTACCAGGTCGAAACCGGCGTGGGCGGCGCGATCCGCACCTTTATCGACAAGGTCAAGGCGGGCGACCTGGGCTCGCTGCCCGTGATCGTCGGCCTGGCCGTCATCTGGACGGTGTTCCAGAGCATCAACCCGATTTTTCTGTCCAGCACCAACCTGATCAACATGCTGTTCGACGCGTCCACCATCGGGGTGATCTCGCTCGGGATCATCTGCATCCTGATGGTCGGCGAAATCGACCTGTCGGTAGGCTCGGTCAGCGGCTTTGCCTCGGCCATCGTCGGCGTGCTGTGGGTCAACCACGGCTGGCCGGTGGGCTGGGCAGTGGCTGCGGCGGTGGCCACGGGCGCGGTGATCGGCCTGGTCTACGCGCAGCTATTCAACCGCTTCGGCATGCCCAGCTTTGTGTCCACGCTGGCCGGTTTGCTGGCGATTCTGGGTGCGCAGTTGTATGTGCTGGGCGGCACCGGCTCCATCAACCTGCCCTACGACTCGCCACTGGTGAACCTGGGCCAGTCGCTGTTCATGCCCGCTTGGGTGGCCTACGGCGTAGTGGCCATCGCCGGGCTGGCCATGCTGGTAGCCGGTATGAAAACCGCCGCCCGCCGCCGCGCCGCCGGTCTGTCCGCCGAATCCATGGGCCGCCTGGTGCTGCGCACTGCCGTGCTGACCGTGGTGCTGGAGCTGATCGCGCTGTACTTCTACCAGGACCGGGGCATTCCGTGGATGTTTGGCATCTTCATCGCTCTGGTGGTGGGGCTGGACTACGCGCTGACCCGCACCCAATGGGGCCGCATGGTCCACGCCGTGGGCGGTAACCGCGAAGCGGCCCGCCGCGCCGGTATCAAGGTGCGCAGCATCTACGCCAGTGTGTTCGTGCTGTGCGCCTCGCTGGCCGCGTTTGGCGGGGTGATGGCCTCGGCCCGCCTGGCATCGGCCAGCCAACAAGCCGGTACGGGTGATGTGAATCTGAACGCGATTGCCGCTGCGGTGATTGGCGGCACCAGCCTGTTTGGCGGGCGCGGCAGCGCGTACTCGGCGCTGCTGGGGATCATCGTGATCCAGTCGATCTCCAGCGGGCTGACGCTGCTGGATTTGTCGTCGTCGCTGCGTTACATGATCACCGGTGCGGTACTGGCGATTGCGGTGATCGTCGATTCCCTGGCCCGCCAATCCCGCGTGTCGCACGGCAGGGCATAACGTGAAACAACTTTCATGGCTCGGGGTGCTCTGCACCCGAGTCCATGAAAGTTAGTCAAAGTCCTCGTCCCCGCCCGCCACCACCTTGCGCACCACGTCGCCCGAGAAGCCGCGGGCCAGCAGAAAGCGCTGCTGCTTGCCCCGAGCGGCGGCGTCCACCGGCGGGGTGCCAAACTTCTTGCGCCAGACCTCGCGGGCGCGGGCCAGCTCGGTGTCTTGCAGGCTGGCCACCGCGTCCAGCACCATGCCGGGGTCCAGGCCCTTGGTTTGCAGCTCTTGCCGGATGCGGGCCGTGCCCAGCTTGGCAGACCGGCGGTACAGCACCGAATCGACCACCCGCTGCTCGTTGATGAAGCCCTTGGCCTGGAGTTCGTCCAGCACCTGGGCCAGCGTGCCGGGCACTTCCTCAAACTGCGTGAGCTTGCGCTCCAGCTCAGCACGCGAATGTTCGCGGCCACTGAGCAGGCGCAGGGCCCGGCCCTTGAGGCTGATGGGCGCCAAGCCCTTGGACGGTGCGAAAGCCATTTGCTACAAAATTAATAGCTTGTCACGCCTATGGAATAAGCGCTAGGGCCCGATTTAAGCCTCGACTTTCGCTTTCTTGCCTTCTTTGGCAGGCTCGGTTGCCACCGGCACCAGCGGGATGCCCAGCGACTCGCGCACCTTGTTTTCGATCTCGATGGACAGGCCGGGGTTCTCGCGCAAAAACTCGCGGGCGTTGTCGCGGCCCTGGCCGATTTTTTCGCCCTGGTAGGCGTACCAGGCGCCGGACTTTTCGATGACCTTGGCCTCTACGCCCATGTCGATGATCTCGCCCTGGCGGCTGATACCCTCGCCAAACAGAATGTCGAACTCGGCCGTCTTGAACGGGGGTGCCACCTTGTTCTTCACCACCTTGACCTTGGTCTCGTTGCCGATGGAGTCGTCGCCCTTTTTGATGGTGCCGGTGCGGCGGATGTCCAGGCGCACCGAGGCGTAGAACTTCAGCGCGTTGCCGCCGGTGGTGGTCTCGGGCGAGCCAAACATCACGCCGATCTTCATGCGGATCTGGTTGATGAAGATGACCATGCAGTTGGCCTTTTTGATGTGGGCGGTGAGCTTGCGCAGCGCCTGGCTCATCAAACGGGCTTGCAGGCCGGGCAGGCTGTCGCCCATTTCGCCTTCGAGCTCGGCCTTAGGGGTCAAAGCCGCCACCGAATCGACCACGATCAAATCCACCGCGCCGGAGCGCACCAGCGAATCGACGATTTCCAGGGCCTGCTCGCCAGTGTCGGGCTGGCTGATCAGCATTTCTTGCAGGTTGACACCCAGGTTTTGGGCGTACTGGGTGTCGAGCGCGTGCTCGGCATCCACAAAGGCGCAGGTGCCGCCGAGCTTTTGCATTTCGGCAATGACCTGCAGGGTCAGCGTGGTCTTGCCGCTGGACTCGGGGCCGTAGATTTCGATGACGCGGCCACGGGGCAGGCCGCCCACGCCCAGCGCAATGTCCAGGCCCAGCGAGCCGGTGGACACCACCTGGATGTCCTCAATGACTTCGCCCTCGCCCAGGCGCATGATGGTGCCCTTGCCAAACTGCTTTTCGATCTGCGCCAATGCGGCTTGCAGGGCCTTGGCTTTTTCGGCCAGGGCGGCGGGGGTGGGGGCTGCGGGAGGGGCTTTGGCGACGGCGTTCATGCTGCGGGTCTTTCAAAAAAATGGGTAGCGGGATTGCCTGCGGTTAACTACAGGCTGGATGCTTGAACAGTAGTTTACGGCGACCCGATAGTTCTGCAATAGATTTTTTAGTCAGTTTGGCTTACTATCTAAAAATGTTGAATTTGACCGCTGAACAAGGTTGGCGCGAAACCCATCTGGGCCGCTTGATGGCCACTGCGCTGCAGCGCTTTGATGCCCGCGTGCTGGAGCTGATGGCCCGCAATGTGGACGTGCCGCTGGCCCTGGGCAACCTGGCGGCGCGGGCGCAGGTGGGTGCGGCGCACATCCACATCACCCGGCATTTGCCGCTGCAGGGCGCACGGCTTACCGCGCTGGCCACGCAGGCGGGCATGAGCAAGCAGGCCATGGGCGACCTGGTGGACCAGTGCACCGCCTGGGGCATGGTGGCCCGCGAACCCGACCCGCTGGACGCGCGGGCGCGCCGGGTGGTGTTTACCGCCACCGGGCTGGCCTGGCTCAAAGCCTTCCAGGACGCGGTGGCGCAGGCCGAAGACGAGTTCCACCAGGCCGTCGGCCCCGAAGTGGCCACCGTGGTGGCGCTCGGGCTGGAAGCCTACGCGACATAATCGCGAAAAAACAAGGAGACACGATGCGTATCCTCATTGCAGAAGACGACCAGGTTTTAGCCGACGGCCTGCTGCGCGGCCTGCGTGCCTCGGGCGCGGCGGTAGACCACGTGGCCAGCGGCACCGAGGCCGATGCCGCGCTGCTGACCAACCGCGAATTCGACCTGCTGATCCTCGACCTGGGCCTACCCAAAATGCACGGCCTGGAGGTCTTGAAGCGCCTGCGCGCCCGGGGCTCGTCGCTGCCGGTGCTAATTTTGACGGCGGCCGACAGCGTGGAAGAGCGCGTCAAGGGCCTGGACTTTGGGGCCGATGACTACATGGCCAAACCATTCTCCCTGCAGGAGCTGGAAGCCCGGGTGCGTGCCCTGGCGCGGCGCGGCGCGGGCGGAGCCAGCAGCAGTATCCAGCACGGCCCCCTGCTGTACGACCACGCGGGGCGCATGGCCAGCATCGACGGCAAAACCCTGGAGCTATCCGCCCGCGAACTGGGCCTGCTGGAGGTGCTGCTGCAGCGCGTGGGGCGGCTGGTGAGCAAGGAGCAACTGATCGAGCGCCTGTGCGAATGGGGCGAAGAGGTCAGCGTCAACGCCATTGAGGTCTACATCTACCGTCTGCGCAAGAAAATCGAAAAAGGCCCGATCCGTATCGCCACGGTGCGCGGGCTGGGGTATTGCCTGGAAAAGATTGCGCCCTGAATGTTACATAGCACATTGCTATTGAAACACAAGCGCCCAAAGACAAAACCTAAAAAACTTTTTATAATTGCGTTCATGCGTATGTCCACCCAAGCTTTGATCCTCTAACAACCTTCCGATTTTTCGGAGGGCTTATGCGCCTTGCCGGAACCCACACAACCCCGGCAGTTTGCGCGGGGTTTTTTGTTTTCTGGACCCGTGTTTTTAAGGAATTTCCATGCGTACCTATGACAAGCTGATCGCCACGATTCATCCGCACCAGTGGATGGTGGGCTTGCGCTCGTCCATTGGTGCGGCATCTACTGCGCAAGACAAAAGCCCCTAGCTTCGGGAATTTTTTAGCGGTCCCCTGTGGACCCTGGAAACCCTGGTTGGCGGCACGCCACCAGGGTTTTTGTCTTTAAGGAACATCGTATGAACACGAACACATTGGCGCGAAAACTGCGCAACATCGGCATCATCGCCCACGTCGACGCGGGCAAAACCACGGTCAGTGAACGCATTTTGTTCACCACCGGCGAGATCCACCGCACCGGTGAAGTGCACGACGGCAACGCCACCATGGACTACGACCCGCAGGAGCGGGCGCGCGGCATCACCATCAACAGCGCAGCCACCACAGTGGCCTGGCGCGGTCACCAGATCAACCTGATCGACACGCCCGGCCACATCGATTTCAACATCGAGGTGAGCCGCTCGCTGCGCGTGCTGGACGGCGCGGTGGTGGTGTTTGACGGCGTGGCCGGGGTCGAGCCGCAGACCGAGACCAACTGGCGCCTGGCCGACGGCTACGGCGTGCCGCGCATTGCGCTTATCAACAAGCTGGACCGCACCGGCGCCGACTTTGCCCGCGTGGTGGCCATGATCGCCGAGCGCCTGGCCGTCACACCGCTGGTGCTGCAACTGCCCATCGGCCAAGAGGCCGGGTTTGCGGGCGTGGTCGATCTGCTGGGCATGCAAGCCCTGTACTGGCCGCCCAACGACCGGGGCCAGCCTACTTTAAAAAGTGCCGCCGTGCCCGCCGAGCTGCAAGCCGCCGCTGAGTCCGCACGCCGCAACTTGGTGGAGCTGGCCGTGGAACAAGACGACGCAGCGCTGACCGCCTACCTGAACGGCCAAACCGTGCCGGGCGACGTGCTGCGTGCCTGCATCCGCAAGGGCACGCTGGCGGGCGCTTTCGTGCCCGTGCTGGCCGGAGCCGCGCTGAAGAACAAGGGCATCGAGCCCCTGCTCGACGCGGTGGTGGACTACCTGCCCGCCCCCGAAGACCGCCCGCTGGCACTGCCGCCGGGCGACGGCTTTGCCGCGCTGGTCTTCAAGGTGGCGCACGACGAACACGGCACGCTGAGCTATCTGCGCATCTACCGGGGCGAAGCCCATGCGGGCACCCCGGTGCTGAACACCCACACCGGCCAGCGCGAGCGCTTGTCGCGGGTGGTGCAGATGCACGCCGACCGCCGCGAAGAACTCGCGCTGGCCCAGGCGGGTGACATCGTGGCCGTGGCCGGGCTCAAGCACAGCAAGACCGGCCACACCCTGAGCGACCCGGCCCAGCCCGTGGTGCTGGAGGAAATCCATGCGCCCGAGCCGGTGCTGGCCATGGCGGTAGAGCCGCATTCGCGCGACGACCAGGACAGCTTCTCGCGCGGCCTGCACACCCTGGTGGACGAAGACCCCAGCCTGCGCCTGGGCCAGGACAGTGACACCGGCCAGACCCTGTTGTCGGGCGTGGGCGAGTTGCAGCTGGAAGTGACGCTGGAAAAGCTGCGCAGCCGCTTCGGCGTAACCGTGCGCACCGGGCCGCCGCAAGTGGCCCTGCGCGAAACCATCGCCCATGCTACTCAAGTGCGTTATCTGCACAAAAAGCAGAGCGGCGGCCCCGGCCAGTACGCCGAGGTGGTGTTGCGCGTGGCGCCCCTGGAGCGCGGC
Source organism: uncultured Albidiferax sp. (assembly GCA_963512645.1). Classification (GTDB taxonomy): domain Bacteria; phylum Pseudomonadota; class Gammaproteobacteria; order Burkholderiales; family Burkholderiaceae_C; genus Rhodoferax_B. The sequence goes on from CAUPNM010000018.1 coordinate 14,215, forward strand.
GCGGGCCTGCAGTTTGAAAGCGCCATCACCGGCGGGGCGATTCCGAAGGAATTTATCCCCAGCGTGGAGCAAGGCGTGCGCCGTGCCGCCCTGGCGGGCGTGCTGGCGGGCCACCCAGTGACGGATGTGCGGGTGGTGCTGGAAGACGGCAGCTTCCACGAGAAAGACTCGTCCACCCTGGCCTTCGAGGTGGCGGGCCTGCAGGCCTTCATGCAGGCCCAGCGCGAGGCCGGGCCGACGCTGCTGGAGCCGGTGATGGCGGTGGAAGTGACCACGCCCATGGACCACGTGGGCGATGTCATTGGCGACCTGAACCGCCGCCGTGGCCAGGTGCGTAATCAGGACCAGCGCGGCAACGCCGCCGTGGTGCAGGCCATGGTGCCGCTGCAGACGCTGTTTGGCTACATCGGCAGCCTGCGCGCCCTGACGGCGGGCCGCGCCAGCTACACCATGCAGCTGGACCACTACGCGGTGGCACCCCGGCACGGCTGAATGTCCACCTGAAAAGGGCGAACCATGGGTTCGCCCTTTTTTATAAGAAATCAGTGCCCCGTGCTTATGGAATGGGCGCAAGAAGCTATAAAAAGTGAAGCAATTGCTTCAAGACCGCACCACGCCCTTTTTCAGCAGGATGTTGCCGTACAGCCGGGTGTCGCCGGTCGCCACCACCGCAAAGGCCTGGGCGGCGCGGGCGTAGAAGGCAAAACGCTCCAGCGAGGCGGGCGGCTTCTCACCATGGCGCACCAGGGTGGCGGCAAAGTCCTGCACGGCGGGTGGCACCGCGCTGGCATCGCCCACCACCTGCATGGTGCAGGCGGCATCGGGCACAAAGTCGTCCAGCGGCAGCACCGACAGCACGGCATCGAGCACGCGGGTGGCATCCACGCCGGGCAGGCTCACCAAGCGGCGGGCGTGGGTAGTGGCGGGAAAGTTGGCATCCACCAGCGCGATTTCGTCGCCATGGCCCATGGAGGCCAGCACATGCAGCAGGTCGGCGCTAAGCAGGGGGGAAAGATTCTTGAGCATGGAAGGGGCCGGTGGGGAGCAAAGAGGCGATGTTAGAGCGTGCGATGTCCTTTGCAGCCCCGTAGTAATGCGGGTAAACCCGCTATTTTGAAACACATAAAGTTACATATAACAACATTCACTAAGAGTATCGTTACAAAGCCAAAACAATCAGGAGCTCACCCATGGCTGATGCACATTCCCATAACCAGCAGCAGCCCCAGGCCATTTCCCAGGCGCTGCTGGGCGACAGGGTCATGGTGGCGGCGATCGTACTCAGTGCCATCGCCGCAGTTGTTTTGGGCTTCCAGTTTGTTGATGCCGGGCTCGCCATCGGCGCATCGCTACTGTTGCTGGTGGTGGCCGGTCTGGCCTATGCAACCTGTAAGGGCACCATGACCTCGCGGCTGGTTTTGGCCTTTGTGCAGGTATCGCTGGTGGCCCTGCATATCCAGTTGGCACGCGGCATGATCGAGCTGCACTTCGGCGTGTTCGTCACGCTGGCGTTGCTGCTGGTGTACCTGGACTGGGTTCCCATTGTCTTTGCGGCGGCGTTGTTTGCGGTACACCACGTGGTGTTTGACCGGCTGCAGGCCGCAGGCCTGGGCTTTTATTGCACCACCGAGCCCGATTTTTTACGCATTCTGCTGCACGCCACCTACGTGGTGATCCAGACCGCGCTGGAGGTGGTGCTGGCGAAGGGCATGGGCCGCACCGCCCGCCAGGGCGAGGAACTGGTGACGTTGGTGGGCAATGTGGACCGCGCCGACGGCATCACACTGGGCGCGGGCCAGACCCAGGTGTACAGCCGAGTGGCCCGGGCCCTGCAAGCCGCGCTGGCCCGCATGGACGACGCGGTCTCCACCGTGCGGGGGGCTACCGCGGGTATCGAAAACGCCTGCGGCGAGATCGCCACCGGCAACCAGGACCTGAGCATACGCACCGAGCAGACCGCCAGCAACCTGCAGCGTACCGCCAGCAGCATGGAAACCCTGACCAGCACCGTCAAACAATCAGCCGATGCCGCCCACCAGGCCAACCAGTTGGCGGCTTCTGCCGCCGCCGTGGCGGCCCGTGGCGGCGCGGTGGTAGGCGAAGTGGTCAGCACCATGGAAGACATCAACCAAAGCTCCAAAAAGATCGCCGACATCATTGGCGTGATCGACGGCATCGCCTTCCAGACCAATATCCTGGCGCTCAACGCGGCCGTCGAAGCAGCCCGCGCAGGCGAGCAAGGGCGCGGTTTTGCGGTGGTGGCCAGCGAGGTGCGGTCCCTGGCTGGACGCAGTGCCGAGGCGGCCAAGGAGATCAAGGCGCTGATCAGCGCGTCGGTGGAAAAGGTGGAATCCGGCTCGCGGCTGGTGCACAACGCGGGCAGCACCATGACCGAGATCGTCCAATCGGTGAAGCGGGTGAGCGACATCATTGGCGAGATCACCGCTGCGTCCAGCGAACAATCGGACGGCATCTCCGAGGTCAACCAGGCCATCACCCAGCTCGACCAGATGACCCAGCAAAACGCCGCGCTGGTAGAGCAATCTGCTGCCGCCGCCGCCAGCCTGCGCGACCAGGCCCAGAAGCTGGTGGACGCGGTGGAGGTTTTCCGATCGGCGTAAGCTGTGGGCTTTGCACTGCAGGAAGCCCGCCCCATGAACGCCCGTGTCCCCGCCTCTGTTTTGAACCCCGCCCAGGTGCTGGCCCACGCCAACGCCGCCTGGGACGGTGACATCGTCCGCCAGCTGAAGCAATACATCTCCATCCCCGCCAAATCACCCGCCTACGACGCGGCCTGGTCTGAACACGGCTACATCGACACGGTGATGCGCAATGCCGCCGCCTGGGTCGAGGCGCAAAAGGTCGAAGGCCTGCGGCTGGAAGTGATCCGCCTGGAAGGCCGCACCCCGGTGCTGTTTTTTGAAGTGCCCGCCAGCCAGACCGCCTGCACCGACACCGTGCTGATGTACGGCCACCTGGACAAGCAGCCCGAATTCACCGGCTGGCGTAACGACCTCGGCCCCTGGACGCCGAAGTACGAGGACGGCAAGCTCTATGGCCGCGGTGGTGCCGACGACGGCTATGCCGTCTACGCCAGCATCACTGCGGTGCAGGCGCTGAAGGCGCAAAACTTGCCGCACCCGCGCATCGTCGGCCTGATCGAAACCTGCGAAGAAAGCGGCTCCTACGACCTGCTGCCGTACGTGGATGCCATGCGCGCACAACTGGGCGAAGTGGCGCTGGTGGTGTGCATGGATTCCGGCGCGGGCAACTACGACCAACTGTGGCTGACCAACAGCCTGCGCGGCCTGGCCAATGGCGTGTTGAAGGTGGAGGTGCTGACCGAAGGCGTGCACTCGGGCGACGCCAGCGGCCTGGTGCCGTCGAGCTTTCGCATCATGCGCCAGGTGCTGGACCGGCTGGAAGACAGCGCCACCGGCCGCCTGCTGCCCGCCAGCTTCCACTGCGAAGTACCCGCCGACCGCCTGCTGCAGGCCCGCGCCACGGCGGCCATCCTCGGTGACGAAATCTACAAACGTTTCCCCTGGGCGCATTACGACTGCGGCGGCGCCAGCACCCTGTGCCTGCCCACCACCACCGAGCCGGTACAGGCCCTGCTGAACCGCACCTGGGCCCCCACCCTCAGCGTCACCGGGGCCGAGGGCCTGCCGGAGCTGAAAAACGCCGGGGCCGTGCTGCGCCCCTACACCGCCTTCAAGCTGTCGCTGCGCCTGCCGCCGCTGGTGGACGCGGCCCTGGCCGTGCAAGAACTCAAAACCCTGCTGGAAGACAACGCCCCCTACCAGGCCCGCGTGACCTTCCAGCCCGACGGTGCCGCCACCGGCTGGAACGCCCCGGCCACCGCACCCTGGTTTGAAACCGCGCTGCATGCCGCATCACAGGCGCAATTTGGCGCGCCCTGCGGCTACATCGGCCAGGGCGGCACGATTCCGCTGATGAACATGCTGTCCCAGGGCTTCCCGAAAGCGCAGATGATGGTGTGTGGCGTGCTCGGCCCCAAAAGCAATGCCCACGGCCCGAACGAGTTTTTGCACGTGCCCTACGCCAAGAAACTCACTGCTGCCGTGGCGCAGGTGATTGCCAGCTTCCCGCTGCACAGCGCATAGGCATAAAAAAAGCCACTTTTCATGCATGAAAAGTGGCTTTAGCGCTTATTAAATAAGCGCAAGCAGCTATTATTTTTGCAGCAATCCGCCCAGCATGCCAAACAGGTCGTTGCTATTACCCAGGCCGCCTTGGGGGGCTTGGCCGTTAGGGGTGAGGTGGTCCACCAGGCCTGGCAACACCTGGGCCAATTGACCTGCGGCCTCGCCGGGGTTCAGGCCCAGTTGGGCAGCGATACCGGCCAGTGCGTCGGAGCCCAGCACATTGCCCAGTTGGTCGCCCGAGATCGGCTGGTTCTGGCCGGTGCCGATCCACGAACCCAGCACATCGCCCATGCCCGCCTGGCCAAACTTCTCGGCCAGACCGCCCAGGCCGCCCTGCGCGCCGTTGTTGCTGAGCATGCTGGTCACCACCTGGATGAGCTGCGGGTTGCTGGCCAACATGCCGATGATGCCGCCCAAACCACCGCCCAAGCCGCCGAGGCCGCCCTGGGGTTGCGCCTGTTGTTGGCCGTTGTTCAAAACTGCGCCGAGAACCGAGTCGAGTAAGCCCATGGTGTTTCCTTGGTAAGTGGATAAAAAATACGTTGCCGCCGCCCGCAACGCTGGGAACAACCCGCAGGTTGACCGCACATTGTCTACTATCTAAATGTCAGATTAGATGCGTGACAATTCGCACATTCTGACAAGCTCCTCCATGCACACCCTTCCCCCTTGGCAAGCCAACGGCCTGCTGCTCCTTGCCGCCCTGATCTGGGGTTCGGCTTTCGTCCCACAGGCCTGGGGCGCGGTCGACGTGGCTCCGTTTTTGTTCACGGGCCTGCGTTTTGCGCTGGGCTGCCTGGTGGTGGCACCGCTAGCCTGGTGGGAATGGCGCCAGCGCAGCGCCGCGCAAAAGGCCGCCGGGGCGGGCCATCTGCTGCCGGTGGCGGGGCTGGGTTTTCTGATATTTGCAGGCGTGGTGATGCAGCAGATCGGCATTGGCCAGACCAGCGTCACCAACGCCGGAGTGCTGACCGCGCTGTACGTGCCACTCACCCCGCTGCTGGCCTGGGTGCTGCTGCGCCAGCGGCCCGCATGGCGGGTGTGGCCTGCGGCACTGGCATGCGTGGTGGGCACCTGGCTGCTGGCCGGGGGTGGCGGCCTGGCGATTGCGCGGGGCGACTGGTGGATTATGGGCAGCAGCCTGTTCTGGGCCATGCACGTGCTGCTGGTGGGCCGGGTGTCACGCCACAGCAGCGGGCCGTTTGTGCTGTCGCTGGTGCAGTTTGCGGTGTGCGCGGTGGCCAGCCTGTCGGTAGCGGCGGTGGCCGAGCCCTGGGTGCTGGACAAACTGGTGAAGTCGGCCCCCAGCATTGCCTACACGGGGTTTGTTTCGGTGGGCCTGGGCTACACGCTACAGGTGCTGGGCCAGCGCCATGCCAACGCCAGCCACGCGGCCATCATTTTGTCGAGCGAGACGCTGTTTGCTGCCTTGTTTGGCGCTTGGCTGATGGGCGACCGGCTTAACGCCGCCGGTCTGGTCGGCTGCGGTCTGATCCTGGCCAGCATCGTGCTGGTGCAGATCAAGCCGCAGCGACTTTAGGGCTTTAGTGGATGACCTGGGCCAGCAGGCCGTCGGCGTAGTGGCCGGCAACCACTTGCAGGGTGTGGCCCTTGACACCGGCCGCCTGGCCTTCGCAACCGAACTCTAAAAAGCGCTGTTTGCACAGCTTCTTGGCGGCTTCGCGGGCGGGTTTGAGGTAGTCGCGGGGGTCGAACTTGTCGGGGTTTTCAAAGAAGAACTTGCGGATCGCGCCGGTCATGGCCAGGCGCACATCGGTGTCGATGTTGATCTTGCGCACGCCGTGCTTGATGGCTTCCTGGATCTCTTCGATCGGCACGCCGTAGGTTTCCTTCATGTCACCGCCGTACTGGCGGATGATGGCCAGCAGCTCTTGCGGCACGCTGGAGCTGCCATGCAGCACCAGGTGGGTGCTGGGGATGCGCTGGTGGATTTCCTTGATACGCTGGATCGCCAGGATGTCGCTGGTGGGCTTGCGGGTGAACTTGTACGCGCCGTGGCTGGTGCCGATGGCGATGGCCAGCGCGTCGATCTGGGTGCGCTGCACGAATTCGGCGGCCTGCTCGGGGTCGGTCAGCATCTGCGCCATGGTCATGACATCGTCGGTGCCGTGGCCGTCTTCTTTGTCGCCCTTCATGGTTTCCAGCGAACCCAGGCAGCCGAGCTCGCCCTCGACCGTCACGCCCACGCGGTGCGCCAGCTCGACCACTTTGCGGGTGACTTCGACGTTGTAGTCAAAGCTGGCGATGGTTTTGCCATCCGACTGCAAGGAGCCGTCCATCATCACCGAGCTGAAGCCCAGGTTGATCGCGCCCTGGCAGATTTCGGGGCTTTGGCCGTGGTCCTGGTGCATGACCAGCGGGATGTGTGGCCAGGTTTCAATGGCGGCCTGGATCAGGTGCTTGATGAAAGGCTCGCCCGCATACTTGCGCGCACCGGCACTGGCCTGCAGGATGACGGGTGCACCCACCTCGTCGGCGGCTTGCATGACGGCCTGGACTTGTTCCAGGTTGTTGACATTAAAGGCCGGGATGCCATAGCCGTTAACGGCGGCATGGTCCAGCAGTTCGCGCATAGAGACGAGTGCCATGGTGGATTTCCAGAGAGTTAAAAATGGGGGCTGGGCGGTTTGGTAACCGCTTGGTAACTCTGCCAATTCTAGCCTTGTCCCACCGGCGACCCCCAAGCCAAAGTGAGGCGGTAACAACTCTGCCAGGGACCTGGCGACCCATCAGCCCCCGGCGCAGCGGCCATCTGCTCGCATTGCCCGCCGTGTACTTCAGCGATCCGGCGGGCAATTTTGTGGCCCAGGCCCAGCCCGTCCACGGCAGGGACGGCCCCGCCAGGCGCGCCCGTATCGCACACCTGCAGCCAGGCGTGGGCCGGGTTGCTGCCCACCTGGACCTCGATTTCGGTGCCGCGCGCCGTGTGGCGCAGGGCGTTTTCCACCAGGTTGCGCAGGGCCAGCTCCAACAGCACCGGGTGGCCCCACACCACAGGGTCGGCATCGCCGCTGACCGCCAGCGCATGGCCGCTGGTCCAGGCGGCGGGGGCGTAGTCGGCCACCACGCGCTGCGCCAGGGGCCGCAAGGCCACCGGTTCGGCCGACTCGGCCAGCGCCACCCGGCTGGTGCGGGCCAGTACCAGCAGTTGGGACACCACCGCGCCGGCGCGCAGGGCATCGGCCTCCATTTGTTGCAGGCTGGTCTGGCGCTCGGCCTCGGACAGCGGGCCTTGCAGGGCCCGGGCCAGCAGGGCCAGGGAGGCCAGCGGGGTGCGCAGTTCGTGGGCCACTTCGTCGGCCAGCGCCCGTTCCTGTTGCAGCGCGGCCTGCTGGCGGGCCACCAGAATGTTGATGGCCGCCACCACCGCCTCGAACTCGGCGTGCGGATGGCGGGCCTGCAAGGTGCTGGCCTGGGCCACGTCCAGCGCATGCACGTCGGCCGACAGCAGGTGCAGCGGCCGCAGGCCCCGGCGGATGGCCAGGCCCAGCGCCAGCGCCACCACTGGTAGCAGCCACAGGCCGGGCAGCACCACCTGCTCGGCAATGTCCCAGGCCAGGTCGTCGCGCTCTTCGGTGCTCAGCAGCACCAGCACCCGGCGCGAACGGGCCGGGCCGTCGGCATCCCAGCGGGCAAAGCCGCGCCACGGCGTGGCCTGGGGGCCAAGTTGCAGATCGACAAAGCCTTCGTCGGGCGTAAAGGCGGGCAGCGCGGCGATGCCGGTGTGCGTGAGCACCCGGCCTGCCGCATCCCACACCACCACGCTCAGCGACTGCTGGTAGTCGTGGCTTTTGAGGTTGGCATGGCCCATGGCCAGGGGCCGCACACCGTCTGCCGCAAACACCCCGCCTTGCTGGCGCAACAACAAGGCCGAGACGCTGGCCAGGTGGCCGTCGGTCAGCTCGTCGGACTCGTGCAGCCCGGTCTGCACGCCCACCGCCATAAAGGCCAGCCACACCACTACCAGCGCCCCCAGGGCCCAGACCAGCAGGTGCTGCGTCAACGAACTACCCGGCTTTTTCATGCGTTCTCCTGTGGCACAAAGTAGCCCACGCCGCGCAGTGTCTGGATCAGCTGGGAGCCAAGTTTCTTGCGCAGGTGGTGGATGTGGACCTCGATCGCATTGCTCTCCAGCAGCTGGTCGAAGCTGTACAGCGTGGTTTCGATCTGCGCGCGCGACAGCACCCGGCCCCGGGCTTGCAGCAGGGCCAGCAGCACCGCGTATTCGCGCCCCGACAAGGCCACCAGCTGCCCGGCCTGGTGCACCGTGCGGGTGGCGGGGTTGAGCGACAGGTCGCCCCGCGTCAGCAGTGGCTGGGCGCGCCCGGCAGCCCGGCGCAGCAGGGCGCGCATGCGGGCCTCCAGCTCGTCGGCATCGAAGGGTTTGGTCACGTAGTCATCGGCCCCCGAGTCCAGGCCTTCGATGCGCGAGGCCACCGCGTCGCGCGCGGTCATGATCAGCACGGGGGTATGGGCATCGGGCAAGGTGGCGGTGCTGCTGCGCACGCGCTCCAGCAGGCTGCGGCCATCGCCGTCGGGCAGGCCCAGGTCGAGCAGCACCAGGTCAAACGGCTCGACGCACAGCGCGCTCCAGGCATCGGCCAGGTTGCCCGCCAGGTCCACCGCATAGCCACGCTGGCGCAGGCCTACGCTGAGGCCCAGGGCAATGCCCGTGTCGTCTTCTATTACCAAGATACGCATGGCTGCATTGTGCGGCCCTTGCACGCCTTCTTAACGATGGCTTAATGCGCGACCCCAAGACTCGCCCCCATGCAAACTGAAAAACAGGGGTGGGCCACCGTTTTGGCCCTGGGCGCGTTGCTGGCATGGGATGCCAGCGGCTGGGATATGCCGCTGGCGGCATGGTTTGGCAACAGCCAGGGCTTTGCGCTGCGCGACAACTGGCTGCTGAGCAGCGTGCTGCACGAGGGCGGGCGCTTGCTGGCCTGGGCGCTGGTGTTGGCGCTGTGCGTGGGGGCGGTGCTGCCCTGGGGGCCGTTGCGGCAGCTGACCCTGTCACGGCGCATCCAGCTGGCGGTAACGCCCCTGGCGGGTGCGCTGGCGGTGTCGCTGCTCAAATCCACCAGCGCCAGCAGCTGCCCCTGGGACATGCATGCATTTGGCGGCGTGGCGCAGCACGTGTCGCATTGGCAGTGGAGACTGCACGACGGCGGCAGCGGCCACTGCTTTCCGGCCGGGCACGCCACCGCAGGGTTCTCGTTTCTGGGCGGCTGGTTCGTCTACCAGGCGCAGCCGCAGATTGCCCGCCGTTGGCTCGTGGGTGCATTGCTGGCCGGAGTGGTGTTCGGCCTGGCCCAGCAGATGCGCGGTGCGCACTACGCCAGCCATACGCTGTGGAGCGCCTGGCTGTGCTGGACGGTGGCCTGGATCGGCGATATCGCCCACCAGCACTTTGCAGGAGGCCGCCATGCACAAGCCTAAGTCCCTGCAGCACGGCCACGTACTGCCCGGGGCCACCTGGCACGCCCCTTGGCGCAGCGCCGATTGGCACCCGCACACGGCCACCGCGCTGCTGTGCCTGTGGATGGCCAGCGTGGGCAACGTGGCGCTGTGGCGGGCCTTGCACGCGGTGGGCGCGCTGCACGGCGGGGCGGGTCTGCGCCTGGCCTTGGGGCTGGGGCTGGGCATCGCCGCCCTGCTGGGGGTGCTAGCCTCATTGCTGACCCTGTTGGCACCCCGCTGGCTGCTCAAGCCGGTGCTCACCCTGCTGTTGGTGGTAACCGCTGTTGGCAGCTATTTCATGCTGGCCTACGGCATCGTGATCGACGCGACCATGCTGACCAATGCCCTGCAAACCGATGTGCACGAAGCCGCCGACCTGCTGCACTGGCGCATGCTGCTGACCGTGGCCGGGCTGGCGGGCGCACCGGCTTGGTGGCTCTGGCGCACCGCGCTGCGCTACCCACAAGGCACCAAGGCGCACCTCAAGAGTGCTCTATTTTTAATAGCTGCTATCGCCCTATCCATAAGCGCTATAGGCCTTATTTACCAAAATATGGCGAGTCTGATGCGTAACCATACCCAGCTGCGTTACCTGGTCAACCCGCTCAACAGCGTGTATGCCGTGGCCCGCCTGGTGCACCCCAAGGTAGACCGCACCGGGCCGCTGCTGCCGCTGGGCACGGACGCCCATGTGGCGGCCAGTACCCGCAGCCGCCCACCCTTGCTGGTGCTGGTGCTGGGGGAAACCGCCCGCAGCGGCAACTTCGGCATCAACGGCTACGCCCGCAACACCACACCACTGCTGCAAGCCGAGGTGCAGAAGGGCCAGACCGTGAGCTTTACCAACGCCTGGTCCTGCGGCACCAGCACCGCCGCCTCGCTGCCGTGCATGTTCTCGCCGCTGGGCCGCGAGGGCTACAACGCCCGCGCCGCCGATACCGAGGGCCTGCTCGACGTACTCCAGCACGCTGGCCTGGCGGTGCTGTGGGTAGACAACCAATCGGGCTGCAAAGGCGTGTGCGACCGCGTACCGAATGCCAGCACGGCAGGTGTGCAGGTGCCGGGTGCCTCGGACGTGTGCGAGGGTGCGGAATGTTTTGATGCAGTGATGTTGCGCGGCCTGGACGAACGCATCGCCGCCCTGCCTGCCGCCGCCCGCGCCCAAGGTGTGGTGGTGGTGCTGCACCAGATGGGGGGCCACGGCCCGGCCTACAGCCGCCGCAGCGCGGCGCAGCGCAAGAAATTTGCCCCGGAATGCACCAGCAGCGCCTTGCAGGAATGCAGCCAGGAAAGCATCAGCAATGCCTACGACAACAGCATTGTGGAAACCGACTTCTTGCTGGACGGGGTGGTGCAGTGGCTGAAGGCCCGCTCGGGCCAGTGGGATACCGCCATGCAGTACGTGGCCGACCATGGGGAATCGCTGGGCGAGAACAACCTCTACCTGCACGGCCTGCCCTATGCGGTGGCACCGGATGTGCAAAAACGGGTGCCGTGGATCACCTGGCTGTCCCCGGCGTTCACGCAGCGCACGGGCATTGCGCCCGCCTGCCTGCAACAACAGGCGACAGCGCCCATTTCACACGACAACTATTTCCACTCGGTGTTGGGCCTGATGCAGGTGCAGACCGGCGTGTACCGCCCGGCGCTGGACCTGTACCGCCCCTGCGCGGCAGGGGGCTGAAAAGCCCCCTGCCGAAAGACCCGAGCAAGTCGCCCGGTCAAGTGGCCCGGTTAGGCGACCTGGCAGATCTTCAGCATGTTGGTGCCGCCGGGGGCACCCATAGGTTCGCCACAGGTGATGGCGTACACGTCGCCGCGCTGCACGATACCGCGGTTAGTGAGGTGGCGCTCGGCCTGCTCCAGTGCGGTGTCGCGGTCGGTGCTGGCATCCATCAGCAGGGGCAGCACGTTGCGGTACAGCGCCATCTTGCGCTGGGAGGCCAGGCGCGGGGTCAGGGCGTAGATGGGGACGTGGATGCTGTGGCGGCTCATCCACAGGGCGGTAGAGCCGCTGTCGGTCATGGCCACAATCGCCTTGGCACCCAGGTGCTGCGCGGTGAACAGTGCGCCCATGGCGATGGACTGGTCGATGCGGCTGAAGGTCTTGCCCTTGAAGTCGGCTTCGAGTTCGCCGTATTCGGCCTTTTCGGCTTCGCGGCAGATATTGGCCATTTCCAGCACGGTTTCCAGGGGGAACTTGCCCGCTGCGGTTTCGGCGCTGAGCATCACAGCGTCGGTGCCGTCCAGCACGGCGTTGGCCACGTCGCTGACCTCGGCGCGGGTGGGCACCGGGTTGGTGATCATGCTCTCCATCATCTGGGTGGCGGTAATCACCACCTTGTCGCTGGCGCGGGCCATGCGGATCATGCGTTTTTGCAGGGCGGGCACGGCGGCATTGCCCACCTCGACCGCCAAATCACCGCGCGCCACCATGATGCCGTCGCTGGCATCCAGGATGGACTGCAGGTGCGGAATGGCTTCGGCGCGCTCGATCTTGGCGATCATGCCGGGCTTGTGGCGGTATTCGGCTGCGGCCACATTGCACAGCTGGCGGGCCATTTCCATGTCGGTGGCGTTCTTGGGGAAGCTCACGGCCACGTAGTCGGCCTGGAAGGACATGGCGGTCTTGATGTCGTCCATGTCCTTGCTGGTCAGCGCCGGGGCGGTCAGGCCGCCGCCTTGCTTGTTGATGCCCTTGTTGTTGGACAGCTCGCCGCCGAGCTTGACGATGGTGTGCACCGCTTCGCCGCGCACGGCTTCGACAGTCATGACGATCAGGCCGTCGTTGAGCAAGAGCACGTCGCCGGGTTTGACTTCACGGGGCAGTTCCTTGTAGTCCAGGCCCACGCCGTTGATGTCGCCGGGTTCGGTGCGGGCAGCGTCCAGCACAAATTTCTGGCCAGGCTCCAGCATGACCTTGCCTTCGGCAAACTTGGACACGCGGATCTTGGGGCCTTGCAGGTCGGCCATGATGGCCACTTCCACACCCGCGCGGCGGGCGGCTTCGCGCACCATCATCGCGCGGTCGATATGGTCTTGCGCCTTGCCGTGGCTGAAGTTCAGCCGCACCACGTTGACGCCCGCTCGGATCAGCTGTTCCAGGATTTCTGGCGAGTTGGACGCAGGGCCCAGGGTGGCAACAATTTTGGTGGCAAGGCGGGGCATGACAGAAGTCTCCGTTGTAATTTAGTTTCCAATTTTGCACGAAAATAGTTACCAAAAGGTTACCAGACAAGCATGAAAACCCTAGTGGTAGCTTTGACACAGGGCCATGGTACAAAGTTACCGCCCTCCGGTCCTTTGCAAATGCTCAGGACTTACGCAAGTTCCCCCTGTAAGCCCGAAGGGCGACACAGGGGCGCTGCGTAAGTCCTAATGCTTTGATCTGGGTCAGAACGGCCATTACCTCGCACGCATAGGATCGCGGCAGCTGAATTGCATACCCATGCGCAGCCACCGGCTCCGCTTGCCACCTGAAATACACGTTGACCGTGTCTTGCCATGTCTTCTTTGATGAAAAACCCCCTCTCCCCTGCCCTGCCCGTGCCCTTGGCACCCGGGGCACCGTTGCCACACCGCAAGGTGATCCGCTCCTGGCTGATTCCGCTGTCGCAGCGCACCACGCTCAAGGCCCTGCTGCTGCTGGGACTGGACTACGCGGTGCTGGGTGCGCTGCTGACCGGCACGGTGTTGCTGGCATCGGTATGGGCCAAGCTGCTGTGCGGGCTGGCGGCAGGTTTTGTGGTGGGGCGGCTGTTCGTCATCGGCCACGATGGCTGCCACCAGAGCCTGACGCCGCACCGTGGCCTGAACAACTGGCTGGGCCGCATCGCCTTCTTGCCCTCGCTCACGGCTTACAGCCTGTGGGACGTGGGCCACAACGTGGTCCACCACGGCTTCACCAACCTCAAGGGCGTGGATTTTGTCTGGGCCCCGCTGACGCAGGCCGAATACGCTGCGCTGTCGCCGGTGGGCAAGCTGCTGCAGCGCATTTACCGCAGCGGCTGGGGGCCGGGCGTGTACTACATGGTGGAGATCTGGGGCAAGAAGATGATGTTTCCGCCCCAGTCGCAAATGGGCAACACCCGCCGCGCCATCTTTACCTGGGACTGCATTCTGGTTAGCGCCTTTGCCCTGCTGTGGATGGCCGGGCTGGCCGCTGCCGCGCTGGCCACCGGCCAGTCGGTGGCGCTGCTGCTGCTGCTGGGTTTTGCGGTGCCGATGTTTTTCTGGTTCAACATGATGGGCTTTGTGATCTACGGCCACCACACGCACGTCAAGGTGTCGTGGCACGACGACCGGGCGGTGTGGCTGCGGGCCCAGCCGTTTGTATCGACCACGGTGCACCTGACCTTCCCGGTGCAGATCGGCGCGCTGCTGCACCACATCATGGAGCACACCGCCCACCACGTGGACATGAGCATTCCGCTGTACAAACTCAAGGCCGCGCAGGCCAAGCTGGAGGAGCTGCTGCCCGGGCGCATCGTGGTGCAGCGCTTCTCGTGGCGCTGGTACTTTGACACCGCACGTGCCTGCAAGCTCTACGACTTCACACGCCACTGCTGGACCGACTTCCAGGGCCAGGCCACCAGCACGCCACGCCCAGAAAACGCTTGCACCGCGTGAACTCTTGATCTGCCGCAAACCGGGTAGGCACCCGGTTTGATCCGGCGCAAAGTCTGCAAACGCAGGGTCTTCTGTAATCAAGGGGTGGGATGTTCCCGCAAGCCGTTTGAAAGAAGACCATGCAAAAAACCGTATTCGCCGCCGCCCTCTGCGCCCTGTTGTCCACCGCCGCCCTGGCCCAGTCCACCACCCCCGGCCCCTGGCTGGTACGCGCCCGCGCGGTGCACCTGGACAGCGCCAATGGCGACAGCACCCCGCTGGCGCTGTCCATCAACAACAAGTGGCTGCCCGAGCTGGACATCAGCTACTTCTTCACGCCCAACATCGCCGCCGAGCTGGTGCTGACCGTGCCACAAAAACAAACGCTGAGCGCAGGCGGCACCGCCATCGGCAGCTTCAAGCACCTGCCCCCCACCCTGACGTTGCAGTACCACTTGCCCCAGGCCGGTTTCACGCCCTACGTGGGTGCGGGCCTGAACTACACCCGCCTGAGCGCAGTGAACCTGCCCGCAGGCGTGACGGTAGACCGCAACAGCTTCGGCCCCGCGCTGCAGGTGGGCGTGGACATTCCGCTGGCACCCAACCTGGTGCTGAACGTCGACCTGAAAAAGGTCTACATCCGCACCGACGTGGCCGCTGGTGGCGCGTCGCTGGGCACCTTCAAGGTGGACCCGGTGTTGTTCGGTATCGGCCTGGGCTGGCGGTTTTAAGCGCCTACCGATTTAAGCCAAATCGGCAGCTAGCGCTTATGGAATAAGCGTGAGCAGCTCTTAATTTAAGAGCAAATTAAGGCGGTGGCTCTGCGGGGCCACCGCCTTTTCGCCATGCTCAGGCAGCGCGTTTTTGCAGGATCTCGAACGCGGGCAGGGTTTTGCCTTCCAGGATTTCCAGGAAAGCGCCGCCGCCGGTCGAGATGTAACCCACCTGTTTTTCAATGCCGTACTTGGCAATCGCCGCCAGGGTGTCGCCACCACCGGCAATGGAAAACGCCGCGCTGTCGGCAATCGCACGGGCAATCGTTTCGGTGCCATGGGCAAAGGCATCGAACTCGAACACGCCGACCGGGCCGTTCCAAACGATGGTGCCTGCGGACTTGAGCTGCAGCGCCAGGGCGGCAGCGGTTTGCGGGCCGATGTCGAGAATCAGGTCGTCTTCGGCCACATCGGTGGCGGCCTTGACGGTGGCTACCGCATCGGCGGCAAAGGTCTTGGCGGTGACCACGTCGGTGGGGATGGGCACGGCAGCACCGCGGGCTTTCATCGCGTCGATCACGGCCTTGGCCTGGTCTACCAGGTCGGGCTCGGCCAGGCTCTTGCCGATCTTCAAACCGGCGGCCTGCATGAAGGTGTTGGCAATGCCGCCGCCCACGATGAGCCCGTCCACCTTTTCGGACAAGGCTTTGAGGATGGTCAGCTTGGTGGACACCTTGGAGCCCGCCACGATGGCCAGCAGCGGGCGCTGGGGATGGGCCAGGGCCTTGGTGATGGCGTCGATCTCGGCCGCCAGCAAGGGGCCTGCGCAGGCGACCTTGGCGTATTCGGCGATGCCGTAGGTGGTGCCTTCGGCGCGGTGGGCGGTGCCAAACGCGTCGTTCACAAAGATGTCGCACAGCGCGGCCATTTTCTTGGCCAGCTCGGGGCTGTTCTTCTTTTCACCCACGTTGACGCGGCAGTTCTCCAGCAGCACGACCTGGCCGGGGGCTACGGTCACGCCGTCCACCCAATTCGCCACCAGCGGCACATCGCGGCCCAGCAGTTCGCCCAGGCGCTTGGCCACCGGGGCCAGCGAGTCTTCGGGTTTGAACGCGCCCTCGGTGGGGCGGCCCAGGTGCGAGGTCACCATGACCGCCGCGCCTGCGTCCAGCGCCATCTGGATGCACGGCACCGAGGCGCGGATACGGGTGTCTTCGGTGATGGCACCGGCATCATCCTGCGGCACGTTCAGGTCGGCACGGATAAAAACACGTTGGCCTGCGGCTTTGCCCTGGGCGCACAGATCGGAGAAGCGGATGACGTTCATGGCGGTGTCTCGGTAGGTTGGAGGATAGGAACTCAACCCACCATTCTAGGAGCGCCACCGGGCCAGAAGTTACCAGCCCAGGCCAAGATGCAGCGGCAAATACACCGCCATGCCCGCCACGATGGTCAGCAGCACGTCGCGCCGCCAGAAGTACACCAGCACCCCGGCAGCGGCACCGAACAGCCGCGCATCCATCCAGGTGGCCAGCAGGTGGCCCTGGGTCATCAGCACCTCGGGCAGCACCACGGCCGACAGCGCGGCAATGGGTGCGTACTGCAGGCCGCGCTGGGCCCAGTGCGGCAGGCTGGCGGACTTGCGGGTTAAAAAGAAAAAGCAGCGGGTGATGACGGTGATGACCGCCAGCCCGAGGATGATGGCTACCGTCTGCCAGGTCGTTTCGCCGTTCATGCCACCGCCCTGCGCCGCATTTTTTCGATACTCATGCAGGCGAACACCGCCATGGCAATCGCCACCACGATGTTGAGCTTGAACGGCAGGTTGTAGGCCGCAATTGCCACCATGGCCGCCACCACCGCCGAGACGATGCGCAGCCGGGTGCTGGCCAGCGAACACAAGATGCCGATCAGGCACAAGATGCCCGCAAAGCCCAGGCCCCAGGTGGTGGGGATGAAGTTGGCCAGCACCACACCGGCCACGCTGGCGGGCATCCAGCTGATCCAGCAGGCGCTGTTGCTACCGGCCAGGTAGGCCTCTTGGGCGTTTTGGGCCTCGGGCGTGTCGCCGGGGTGGGCGAAGCGGCGGGTGAACATCACGTAGGTCATGTCGGTGGTCAGGTAACCGTGGCTGATGCGCTCCAGCCAGGGCAGGTGCATCAGGTAGGGCCGCAGGTGCAGGCTGAACACCACGAAACGCAGGTTGACGCAAAAGCCGGTGGCCAGAATCACCCAGGCCGGTGCATCCACGGTGAGCAGGGGCGCGGCGGCCAGCTGGGAGCTACCGGCAAACACGGTCAGCGTCATCAGCAGGGCTTCCAGCAGGCTCATGCCCGATTTGGCCATGGCCACGCCGGTCATCAGGCCCCAGGCGACCATGCCAGGGGCTTGCGGCCACATTTCGGACGCGCCGACGCGGAACTCGGGGTGGCAACGGTTAGCGCGCTTGAGGAACATCCGGCGTGCTTTCAAACACCATGCCGGGCCGCACATCGCAGCCCCGCAGGAAGTCGGCCACCGCCAGACGTTTGCCACCCGGGCGCTGCACCTGGGTGATGTTCACTATCGAATCCATAGCTGCTACCGCCATGGATTCGGGCGTTACAGCCATAATCGACCCACAAACCGCACCTGCGGGCAAGGCCGCGTCCGACACCGTGGCGGCCCAGACTTTCAGGCTCTCGCCTGCCAGCAGCGTGGCCGCGCCGGGGAAGGGGTTAAAGGCGCGGATGCGGCGAACGATGGTGTCGGCGCTCTGCGTCCAGTCGATGGCCGCTTCGCGCTTTTCGATCTTGTGGGCGTAGGTGATGCCCTCACCCGGCTGGGGCACGGGCACCAAGGTGTCCAGCTGCGCCAGGGCCTGCACCACCATCTTGCCGCCCAGGGCGGCCAGTTTGTCGTGCAGGCTGCCGGTGGTGTCGGTGGGGGCGATGGCCAGCGATTCGACCAGCAGCATGTCGCCGGTGTCCAGCCCGGCATCCATCTGCATGATGGCCACGCCGGTGTGCGTATCGCCCGCCTCGATGGCGCGGTGGATGGGGGCCGCACCGCGCCAGCGCGGCAACAGGCTGGCGTGGATGTTCAGGCAGCCGTGGCGTGGCACGTCCAGCACCCACTGCGGCAGGATCAGCCCGTAGGCCACCACCACCATCACGTCGGCCTGGGCGGCTTGCAGCAGGGCCTGGGCGGCAGCGGCTTCCTCGGGGAATTTGCCATCCAGGCGCAGGCTGCGCGGCTGGGCCACGGGGATACCGTGGGTGAGCGCATGCTGCTTGACGGGGGATGCCTGCAGCTTCATGCCGCGCCCGGCGGGCCGGTCGGGCTGGGTGAGGGCCAACACGATCTCGTGGCCTGCGGCCTGCAGTGCGGCCAGCGCCACCTGGGCAAACTCTGGCGTGCCCGCAAAGATGACGCGCATCAGCCCGCGTCCGGACGGCCCAGCGCGCGGCGGGTCTTGAGCATCTTGCTCTTGATGCGGTTACGTTTGAGCGGCGACAGGTATTCCACAAACACCTTGCCCATCAGGTGGTCCATCTCGTGCTGGATACACACCGCCAGCAGGCCTTCAGCCTCCAGGGTGCGTGATTGGCCCGTGCCGTCCAGCGCCTGCACCCGCACCTGGGTGGCGCGCTCCACGCCGTCGTAAATGCCGGGCACCGACAGACAGCCTTCTTCGTTGAGCACGCGTTCTTCGCTGGCCCAGAGGATTTCGGGGTTGATCAGCACCAGGGGTTCGGTGCGCTCGTCGGACACGTCGATCACGATCAGGCGCTCGTGCACATTCACCTGGGTGGCGGCCAGGCCGATGCCGTTGGCGTCGTACATGGTCTCGACCATGTCGGCGATCAGGGCCTGGATGCGTGCGTCCACCGCCTGCACGGGTCGTGCTAAGGTGTGTAGCTTGGGGTCTGGGTATTGGAGAATGGGAAGTAGGGCCATGGGGTCTCGCCGAAATTGCGGTAGCTGGACGCGGGGCGGCCAGCCGTGTGTCGCTATTTTCGCTACTTTTGGGCGCGGGCCCACCAAGGCGCGCCAATATTCGTTGCCCTGCTAGGGCCTTGGGCGCAGAATCGCGCGTAATTTGTCGTTAGTTTTCCGTCGGATTTGTGTCTGTTGACAGACCATGCCAACAGCGCCACCGACGGGCATTTGTGGTCTACCAAATATGAAATATCGAACAGCGGGAGTGGAGTCGCGTGGGGCTGTGGTCAGCGCCGCCATGGTGTTGACGGCCTTGTCGGCCAGCCTGTGGAGCCCGCTAGCCCAGGCGCAAGACTACCCCATCACCCCCGCCCAGCAGGCCACCGCCAGCCAGGTGGCCCAGAACGGCGTGCCGCTGGCAGCGTTGGCTCCGAACGCCCCCGACCACTACACCGTCAAATCCGGCGACACGCTGTGGGCCATTTCCGGCCTGTTTCTCACCACCCCGTGGCGCTGGCCCGAGCTGGGGGGCATGAACCAGCAAGACATCCGCAACCCGCACCGCATCTACCCCGGCCAGCAGTTGTTTCTGTTCAAAAAAGATGGCCGCGCCACGCTGCAGGCGGGCCAGGCCGTATCGGGCGACGGCATGCGCACCGTGCGCCTGTCGCCCCGCACCCGCATCGAGAACCTGGCCGACAACGCCTTGCCCACGCTGCAAACCCATTTGATCGAACCATTCTTGGCCGAGCCCCTGGTGGTCGACCAAAACACCCTGGCACTGGCGCCGCGCATCGTGGCTACGCAAGAAGACCACGTGATGCTGAGCCAGGGCGACCGCGCCTACGCCCGGGGCCCGGCCAATGCCCCGCTGGTCGACAACAAGGGCCCGGTGCAGACCTTCCGCGTGATGCGCAACGCCACCCCGCTCAAAGACCCCGGCACCGGCGAAATCCTGGGTTATGAAACCCAGTACGTCGGCAAGGCCAGCCTGGTCACCAGCGAAGTGCAGCGCCCCTCCAAAGACCTGGACCGCGACGGCAAGCCCTTCATGGACATCATTCCCGCCAGCCTGGACATCGTCTCGGCCAAGGAAGAAATCCGCGTCGGCGACCGCCTGCTGACCGAACCCGAACGCGAGCTGCTGAACTTCGTGCCCCGCGCCCCGGCCAAGGACATCGAAGGCCGCATCGTCTCGGTATACGGCAGCGCGGTGGCCAACGCCGCCCAGAACCAGATCGTGGTGATCAACAAGGGCACACGCGACGGCATCGAGCGCGGCCACGTGCTGTCGCTGCTGTCCGACGGGGCCCGCCTGCGCGACTCCACCGACCCTGCCAAGACCATGCTCAAGCTGCCCGACGAGCGCAACGGCATTCTGATGGTGTTCCGCCCGTTCGAGCGGGTGTCTTACGGCCTGATTCTGGAGATCAAGACCGGCGTGAAAATCGGCGACCGGCTGACCACGCCACGCTAACGCCATGGACCGGGACGAGCTGGCAGGCTGGTTACGCCTGCTCCTGACCCCCGGCATCGGCAATACCAGTGCACGCCGCCTGATGGCCGCCTTCGGCCTGCCACCGGCGGTGTTTGCGCAGCCCTCTGCCAGCCTGCGCGAAGTCGCCACCCCGGCACAGGCCCAGGCCCTGCAACAGATCCCGCCCGAACTGGAGGCCCAGCTGGAAACCACCTGGCAGTGGCTGGCCGCCGCCGGGGCCACCCCGCGCAGCATCATCACCCTGGGCGACGACCGCTACCCCACCGCCCTGCTGGCCATGGAAGACCCGCCGCTGCTCTTGTATGCGCTGGGCCGTACCGACCTGTGGCAGCCCGCCAGCAACCGCAGCATCGCCATCGTTGGCAGCCGCAACCCCACGCCGCAGGGCGAGGCGAACGCACGCCAGTTTGGCAAGGCCTGCGCCCAGGCCGGGCTGACCGTGGTGTCGGGCCTGGCCCTGGGCGTGGACAGCGCGGCCCACCTGGGCGCGCTGGAGGGCGCTGCCGGGGCCATGGACCGGCTGGCCACCATCGCCGTGGTCGGCACCGGGCTGGACCGCGTCTACCCCAAGCGCAACCTGGCCTTGGCCCACCAGATCGCCCAGCACGGCCTGCTGCTCAGCGAGTACCCGCTGGGCACGCCGCCGCTGGCCCCCAACTTCCCCAAGCGCAACCGCCTGATCGCTGGGCTGGCCCAGGGCACGCTGGTGGTGGAGGCGGCGCTGCAGTCGGGCTCGCTGATCACCGCGCGGCTGGCCTCGGAGCAGGGCAAGGAAGTGTTTGCCATCCCCGGCTCCATCCACTCGGCCCAGGCCCGGGGCTGCCATGCGCTGATCCGCCAAGGTGCCAAACTGGTGGAAACCATCCAGGACGTGCTGGACGAGCTAAAACTCTCAAGCACTCCTGATTCGATAGCTGCTCACGCCGATTCCATAAGCGCTAATGGCCAAAATAGCACTGAAGACCCACTGCTCACTGCGCTCGGCTACGACCCGGTGAGCCTGGACGCACTGGTCGCCCGCACCGGCATCGCCGCCGCCCATTTGCAGGTACAGCTGCTGGAGTTGGAGCTGGACAACCAGGTCGCGCGCCTGCCCGGCGGCCTGTTTCAGCGCATTGCCCACACTTAAAAAGTGCCGCCAACCGGTGCCAGGGTTCTGCGCTATATTGGGCCCATGTTTGAAGTACTCGTGTTCGTTTATGAAAACTACTGGCGCGGCGATGCCTGCCCCGAGTCGCAACAACTTGGCCGCAAATTAACGGCCGTCGGCTTCGAGGCCGATGAAATCGCTGAGGCGTTGCGCTGGCTCGACGGCCTGCATATCGCTTCGCATAGCCCCCAGCTGGCCCTGTCCCTGCCGCCCATGGAGGCCATGGACTTTCCCACCACCGACAGCCTGCGCGTCTACTCGGTGGCCGAACAAGACCATCTGGGTGCTGAATGCCTGGGCTTTATCAGCTTTCTGGAAACTGCGGGCGTACTGGCTCCGGTGATGCGCGAAATCGTGCTCGACCGCGCCATGGCCGCCAGCGGCAACCCCGTGACCCTGGACGACCTGAAAATCATCATCCTGATGGTGTACTGGAGTTTTGGTGAAGAGCCGGATGCGCTGGTGCTCGATGAGCTGTGCGACGACGCATCCGACCGCATTGCACACTAAAGACTGTTTATAAGCTTTTTAGGCCGCTAGCGCTTATGGAATAAGCGTGAGCAACTACAAAAATCGTAGCAACTAGTTCAACAACCGCTCGGGGTTGGCATCGAGCTTGGCCAGCGCGTCGCGGGTGGCGCGCAGGGTCAGGGCTTCTTCTTCCTGCGGCACCAGCAAACCGGCTTGCAGGTAAGCCGCCAGGCGGCGTGCCTGGATCAGGTAGCTGCGGCCATCCATGGCGGCAAACAGATGCAGTTGTTTGCGGTCGCTGCGCCAGGCGAACTGCACACGGTTGACCTGGCGGTTGTGGTCCAGCATGAACCAGTGGCCCAGTTGCAGCTCCTGCGCCCAGGCCAACATGGCATCGGTGGGCTTGGAGCCGCCATCGGCAATCACGTCGATGGTGGACGCGTCCATGCCCAGCATCATCTCGATGCTTTCCGGGTCCAGCGGCAAATCGCCGGTGGCTTCGTCGCTGAAAAAATCTTCCAGGTTGGCCAGGTGCGCGGCCATGGAGTCGATGCGCGCCTGGGGTATCGCTTCGGTCTTGGACATGAAGGCATCGGCCAGCGTGTCGCTGATGGTCTTGATGTGGGCCTCTTGCCCGGGCGTGTCCAGCCCCAGCAGACCCATGCCCTGGCGCAGGCGCTGCAACAGGGTTGGCAGGCTTTGGATCACCTTGGCGCGGTCGGCCCGGTTGGGCTTGGCGCTGGCCGACCAAACCAGCTCGGAAGCGGCTTTTTTCAGGGCGATGGTATCAACGTGCTGCGCACCATTGCGTACCGCCGCCATGGCCAGCACCTCGGCCCAGACCTTGAACAAAAAGGCGCGGATTTCTTCGCGTACCGGCATGTCCTTGAGCATGTTGCGCAGCTCAATGGTGTACTGGATGGCCAGGGTTTCCTTTTGCTCGACCTGTTGCGCCAGGCTGACCAGGTGCTGGGTGCTGCCTTTTTCGGTCAGGAACTTCGACAGGAACAGCACAAACTCGTCAAACACCAGCTGGAACACACGCCGCCCGGTTTCCGGGTACTGCTCGATGACCTGCACCACACGGCGGATCTCGGCCTCCAGGGCGCTGCCGTTGATGGCCCGGGCATCAAAGCCCATCACGCAGGAGCCCATGCGGTCGATCAACTGGCGCGCCGGGTGGTCTACGGTGCTGAAAAATTCGGGTTCGGCCAAGGCCACGCGCAGCACCGGCAGCTGCAAACGGGCAAACCACACCCGTACCGACGGCGGAATGCGCTCTTCGGACAAGATGCTTTGGAACATCAGCGCGACCACTTCGATGGTGGCTTTTTCGGCCTGGGTGGAGGCCTTTTGTTTGAGGACGTTGGAGCGCTCGCGCAACACCGATGCGGCTTGCGAGACATCGGCTGCGCCGTACACGTAGCGGTCGGTGTGCACCACCATGCCGTCGGACATGGGATCGGTGTCGCCACCGTCGCGCTTGCGGGCGATCGCCTGGGCCAGCGCGGGTGAAACCGGGTGCTGCTCGGTACGGTCGAAATCGCTGACGTGGTCGTTGAGCATGCGCTTGAGGTGGCCCATCACGCCCTGGGCGCGCCGCCGCGCCCGGGCCAGCGGCGACACCGCCGTCATCATGCGGGTTTCGTCAGCGGCATGGCGCTGCCCGGCGGCGGCAGGAACGCTGCCACCAAAGCCGCCTCCACCGGGCCTTTGTGGGTCTCGGCCCTGGTCTTGGCCCTGCATACCAGCACCCCCGCGACCGAGTCCCGCGCCACCGGCTGCACCCGACCGACCGGACGACAGGTTGGAAGGTTCGAAGCGGGTAGCGCTCCAGTCGGAGTCCACGCTACCAGGCCGCGTGGGCGAGTCCTGTGCAGCGCGCGACCCGGCAGCGGTAGGGGCTCCCGCCGCGTCACTGCGCTTCACGCGGGAACGCAGGTCGACCGTGGGGATCACGCCACGGGACAGCAGCAGGTCATTGCAGCTGGCGAAGGCATGCACGAAATGGTCGGCCAGTTCGCGCTGCAAGGCGTCGCTGACCATGGGCAAAATGTTGCGCGCCAGGCCCACCGCCGTCCACTGCTCTACCAGGGCCAGCATCAGCACCTCGGGGCGGATCGGGTCGTGGCTGGACAGCTCGCCGGTGGACTCCAGCAACTGGATGCGGGCGCACAGGTCGCCATAGGCTTCGCCCAGCTTGTCCAGAATGGCCATGGCCAGGCGCGAGGCCAAAATTTTGTTTTCGACGACCTCGTCGCCCATCAGCTCGAACTGCATGCCCGCACCCCGCACCGTAGTGTCCTGGGCACCCGGCTGCAATGCGCGGTGCCAGGCCGAGGCAGTCCCCTGCTCCCAAGCGCGGCTTTGGCGTTGGAAGGCCGTCCAGGCATCCTGGCGCTCATGCATTTCGCGGGTGCTGTGGGCTTCTTCGAGCAAGACCGTCAGGCGCGCGGCCACGGCCCGGCTGGCATCCCCCAGCGCCTGCCCGACTTCCGTGACCAAGCTCTCGCGCGCGGTGCGGGCGAGTTGCAGGTCGGGATGTATTGGGGCGTTAGATGCCATGTTTCAGGCGCAGGTCACACAGTTGCGCCGGCGTTGGGGTCGTTGGGGTCTTCGTCTTTCTTGTTGCTGGAGGCTTTGACCAGATCTTCACGTTGGATGCCCAGCCACATGGCAATGGCTGCGGCCACAAACACCGATGAATAAATGCCGAAGCAGATACCGATAGTGAGGGCCAACGCAAAGTAATGCAAGGTCGGGCCACCGAACAATAACATCGACAAAACCATGATCTGGGTAGAACCATGGGTAATGATAGTGCGGCTGATGGTCGAGGTGATGGCGTTGTCAATCACCTCCATCGAGGTCATCTTGCGGTAGCGCCGGAAGTTCTCGCGGATACGGTCAAAGATCACCACCGACTCGTTCACCGAGTAGCCCAGCACCGCCAGCACCGCCGCCAGCACCGGCAGCGAAAACTCCCACTGGAAGAAGGCGAAGAAGCCCAGGATGATGACCACGTCATGCAGGTTGGCGAGGATGGCCGCCACCGCGAATTTCCACTCAAACCGGATCGCCAAGTACAGCATGATGCCCACCACCACAAAGGCAAGGGCCTTCAGTCCGTCCACCGCCAGCTCGTCGCCCACCTGCGGGCCCACGAATTCGGTGCGCCTGAGCTGGACCGACGCGTCGGCGGTTTTCAGTGCGGCCAGTACCTGGTCGCTTTGCTGGGCAGAGGTAACCCCCTTTTGCACCGGCATACGGATCAGCACGTCTTGCGAGGTGCCGAAGTTTTGCACCTGCACGTCCTGCAAGCCCAGGCCCGCCACCACGGTGCGCACCCGGTTCAGGTCGGCGGGCTGCGAATAGCTCACCTCCATCAGGGTGCCGCCGGTGAATTCCACCGACAAGTGCAGGCCGCGCGAGAACAAAAAGAACACCGCCGCCAAAAACGTAACGAACGAAACAATATTGAACACCAGGGCATTCCGCATGAACGGAATATCGCGGTGGATCTTGAAAAACTCCATGCTGGCGCGTCCTTACTTGGCTTTGGTTTCAACAGCGGCATCGGGCCGCCACACGGTGCCGATGGACACGGATTTGAGTTTCTTGGTGCGGCCGTACCAAAGATTGACCAGGCCGCGCGAGAAAAACACGCTCGAGAAAATACTGGTCGCAATACCCAGAACGTGCACCACGGCAAATCCGCGGACAGGACCCGAGCCAAAAGCCAGCAAAGCAATACCGACGATGGCGCTGGTGATGTTGGAGTCCAGAATCGTGGCCCAGGCGCGGTCAAAACCGGCGTGGATGGCCGCCTGCGGCGAGGCCCCGGCGCGCAACTCTTCGCGCACGCGTTCGTTGATCAGCACGTTGGAGTCGATCGCCATACCCAGCACCAGTGCCATGGCGGCCATGCCCGGCAGCGTCAGCGTGGCCTGCAGCATGGACAGCACAGCCACCAACAGCAGCAGATTGAACGCCAGCGCGATGCTGGAGAACACACCAAACAGCATGTAGTAGCAGCACATGAAAGCCGCTACGGCCAGGAAGCCCCACAGCACGCTGTGGAAACCCTTGGAGATGTTCTCGGCACCCAGGCTGGGGCCGATGGTGCGTTCTTCGATGATTTCCATGGGCGCGGCGAGGGACCCGGCGCGCAGCAGCAGCGAGGTATCGGCGGCTTCCTGGGTGGTCATGCGGCCCGAGATCTGCACCCGGCCACCGGCGATTTCGCTGCGGATCACCGGCGCGGTGACCACTTCGCCCTTGCCTTTTTCAAACAGGATGATGGCCATGCGCTTGCCGATGTTGTCGCGCGTGATGTCCTTGAAGATACGCGAACCCTTGGCATCCAGCGTCAGGTTGACGGTGGGCTCCTGGGTCTGGCTGTCGAAGCCAGGCTGGGCATCGGTGAGGTTTTCACCGGTCAACACCACCTGCTTTTTCACGATAACGGCCTGGCCGCTGCGTTCCAGGTAACGTTCGGCCCCAAAGGGCACGGCTCCGGCACCGGCTGCGGCAGCACCGGCTTCGGTGCTTTCGTCGACCAGGCGCACTTCCAGCGTGGCGGTGCGGCCCAGGATGTCCTTGGCCTTGGCGGTGTCTTGCACGCCGGGCAGTTGCACCACGATGCGGTCCAGGCCCTGCTGCTGGATCACCGGCTCGGACACGCCGAGTTCGTTGATGCGGTTGTGCAGGGTGGTGATGTTTTGTTTCAACGCCTGGTCTTGCACGCGGCGAGCGGCTTCAGGGCGGATGCTGCCCGTCAGCTTGTACTCGGTGCCGTCGGGCACTTCGGTGGTGATGAGGTCGGGAAACTGGTCCTGCACCACGGCCTTGGCGGCGGCCAAGGTGGCGCTGTCGCGCAAGCGCAGCTCGATGGTCTGGCCGTTGCGGGTGATGCCGCTGTGGCGCACGTTCTTGTCACGCAGGCTGGTGCGCAGGTCGCCGGTAAGCGACTCGGCCTTTTTGGTCAGCGCGGCCTGCATGTCGACCTGCAGCATGAAGTGCACGCCACCGCGCAAGTCCAGCCCCAGGTACATGGGGAAGGCATGCAAGGCGGTCAGCCAGGCGGGCGAGCGCGACAGCAGGTTGAGTGCCACCACGTAATTCGCGTCGTTGGCATCGGGCACCAAGGCCTTTTGCACCACGTCCTTGGCCTTGAGCTGGTCGTCGGTGTTGCCGAAACGGGCTTTGACCGATGTACCTTCCAAGCCGATCAGGTCGGGCGTGAGGTTGGCGGATGCCAGCGCTTGCTGCACTCGGGCCAGGGTGGTGTCATCGATCTTGACCGACGCACGGGCGGCCGAGATTTGGACCGCCGGGGCTTCACCAAAAAAATTGGGCAGGGTGTAAATGGCCCCCACCAGTAGCGCGACCAGGAGGATCACGTACTTCCATACCGGGTATCGATTCATGGTCGCGCTTAGGTCCTAGCTGGGATTACTTGAGGGTGCCCTTGGGCAGAACCTGCACGACCGCGCTGCGCTGCAGCTGCACTTCCACGCCATTGGCGATTTCCAGGCCCAGATAGCCGTCGGCAATCTTGGTGACCTTGCCGATCAGGCCACCGGCGGTAGCGACTTCATCGCCCTTGGCCAGCGCATCGATCATGTTGCGGTGCTCTTTTTGCTTCTTCATCTGGGGGCGGATCATCACGAAGTACAGCACCACGAACATCAGCACCAAAGGCAGCATGCCGGTCAGGGAGGACATCAGGTCGCCACCGGCAGCGGGGGCGGCAGGGGCGGTTTGGGCAAAAGCAGAAGAAATGAACACAGAGGGCTCCAACGACAAATGGCAAAAATAAACCCGCAGACACGGCACAACAGATGCCATGCGGCTGGGCGGGGGTAGAACCAATTGTATGCCGCCGTGTTCGCTACCCGATATGGGGGCTGACCATAGGCCTGGCCGCGTAAGGTTGCTATTATTTAAATAGCTTGTTGCGCTTATGGAATAAGCGCTAGAGGCCTATTTCGTGCTCAAGTCGAAAACCGCCACGGCATCCGCCCACTGCTGCCGCGCCGCCGCCAGGTGCCGCGCTTTGACATGGCCGTAGCCACGGATCTGCTCCGGGATGCGGGCGATAGCCAGGGCCGCCGCGTGGTTGGTAACCGTCAGCCGGGGCAGCAGCGCGGTGATGCTGTCCTGGTACTCGGTCACCAGCGCCCGCTCGGTACGCCGCTCGTGCTGGTAACCAAACGGGTCGAATGGCGTGCCGCGCAGGCCTTTGAGCCGGGCCAGCCACTGGAAAGCCACGCGCACGCCGGGGCCGAACTTTTGCTTTTGCAGCACGCCCTGGGCGTTCTTCTTGGCCAGCAGCGGCGGGGCCAGGTGGTAATGGAGCTGGAAGTCGCCCTCGAACTGGGCCTGGATGTCGGCCAGAAACGCCGGGTCGGTGTGCAGCCGGGCGACCTCGTATTCGTCTTTGTAGGCCATCAGCTTGAACAGGTAACGGGCCACGGCCTCGGTCAGCGGCAAACGATCGTCCAGCGGCTGCTCTACCTGGCGCACCTGGGCCACAAAGGCGCTGTAAGTGGCGGCGTAGGCGGCGTTCTGGTAGCCGGTCAAGAACTTTGCGCGGCGCTGCAGCATGGCATCCAGCGACTCGCGGGCATGCCACTGGATGGCTTGCGGCGGGGTGGCCACACTACTGGGATCGACCGCAGCGCGGCGGCCCCAGGCGAAGGCGGTCTTGTTGGCCTCTACCGCCATGTTGTTGAGCTCGATGGCGCGCAGCAGCGAATCCAGCCGCAGCGGCACCCAGCCTTTTTGCCAGGCGTAGCCCAGCAGCATGGGATTGGCGTACAGGCTGTCGCCCATCAGGCGGTTGGCGGCTGCATCGGCATCGAAGCTGGCAATGCCGTCCAGGCCCGTTGCGCGCACGATCTCGGCCATGCAGGCATCGCTGGGGTTTTGCCAATCGGCGTTGTGCACAAAGGCCGCCGTGGGCGCGGTGTGGGTGTTCAGCGCCACATGGGTGCGGCCCGGGCGCATGCGCACCAGGGTTTCTTTACCGGCGGCCACCACCGGGTCGCAGCCCAGCACCAGGTCTGCCGCGCCTGCGCCGACCCGGGTGGTGCGGATCGCGTCCTGTGTGTCGGCCAGCAGCACGTGGCTCCAGGTGGCCCCGCCCTTTTGCGCCAGGCCCGCTGCGTCTTGCGTGACGATGCCCCGGCCCTCCAGGTGCGCGGCCACGCCCAGCAACTGGCCCAGGGTGATCACCCCGGTGCCACCCACACCCGCCACCACGATGCCCCAGACACCGGCGGTGCTGGGCAGCGTGGGTTCGGGCAGCGGGCTGCCGGTGAAAGGCGACAGGGCCTGTGCAGGCTTTTTCTTGCGCAGTTGCCCGCCCTGCACGGTCACAAAGCTGGGGCAGAAGCCTTTGACGCAGGACATGTCCTTGTTGCAGCTGGACTGGTTGATCTGGCGCTTGCGGCCGAAAGGCGTTTCCAACGGTTCCACACTCAGGCAGTTGCTTTGCTCGCCGCAGTCGCCGCAGCCTTCGCAGACCAGCGGGTTGATCACCACCCGCGTGGCCGGGTCCACCGCGGTGCCGCGCTTGCGGCGGCGGCGCTTTTCGGTGGCGCAGGTCTGGTCGTAGATGATGATGGTGGTGCCCTTGATGGCCCGGAACTCGCGCTGGATCTCGTCCAGCAGGTCGCGGTGTTTGACCTCTACGCCGTCGGCCAGCGCTACGCCCACATACTTTTCGGGCTCGTCCGTCACCACTACGGTTTTTATAGCACCTTCCGCCCGTACCGATTGGGCTATCTGGACCACCGAGTGCCCTTCGGGCCGTTCGCCGATCTGCTGCCCGCCGGTCATGGCTACCGCGTCGTTGTACAAAATCTTGTAGGTGATGTTGACCCCCGCCGCAATCGACTGGCGGATGGCCAGCAGGCCACTGTGGAAATAGGTTCCATCGCCCAGATTCGCAAAAATATGCTGGTCGGTGGTAAAGGGCTGCTGGCCCACCCAGGGCACGCCTTCGCCACCCATCTGGGTAAAGCCCACCGTGCTGCGGTCCATCCAGGTGGCCATGAAGTGGCAGCCAATGCCGCCCATGGCGCGCGAGCCGTCGGGCACCACGGTGCTGGTGTTGTGCGGGCAGCCGCTGCAAAACCACGGCGGGCGGGCCTGTGCCGGGCTGGCATCCAGCGCCCGCATGGCGCGGTCGGTGGCATCCAGCAACGCGATGTGCGCGTCGATGCGGGCAGCCACGTCTTCCGGCATGCCCAGCTTGTGCAGCCGCTGGGCGATGGCGCGGGCCACCAGCGCGGGCGACAGGTCGGCATTGGCGCGCAGCAAGGTGTTGGCCGTGGGGTTGGCCATGGACCATTCGCCGCCGCTCAGGTCGCCCTCGGGCTCGTTGAACTTGCCCAGCACATTGGGCCGCACGTCGGCGCGCCAGTTGTACAGCTCTTCTTTGAGCTGGTATTCGATGACCTGGCGCTTTTCTTCCACCACCAAAATCTCTTGCAGGCCGGTGGCAAATTCGCGGGTGAGCTGCGCCTCCAGCGGCCAGACCACGCCCACCTTGTGCAGGCGCAGGCCGATGCGGCGGCAGGTGGCATCGTCCAGCCCCAGGTCCAGCAGCGCCTGGCGCGTGTCGTTGTAGGCCTTGCCGCTGGCGATCACGCCGAACCGATCGTTCGGCCCCTCGATGGCGTTGTAGTTCAGCCGGTTCGCGCGGATGTAGGCCAGCGCGGCATACCACTTGTAGTGCATGAGCCGCGCCTCCTGGTCCAGCGCGTGGTCGGGCCAGCGGATGTGCAGGCCGCCTGGCGGCATCTGAAAGTCGGTGGGGATTTTGACCACGACCCGCTCCGGGTCCACCATCACCGTGGCGCTGGACTCGACGATCTCCTGGATGGTCTTCATGCCCGCCCACACGCCCGAGAAGCGGCTCATGGCAAAGGCGTGCAGCCCCAGGTCCAGAATCTCCTGCACATTGGCCGGAAAAAACACCGGCAGCCCGCAGGCCTTGAAGATATGGTCGCTCTGGTGCGCGGCGGTGGAGCTTTTACTGATGTGGTCGTCGCCCGCCACCGCTATCACGCCGCCAAACTCTGTCGTGCCCGCCATGTTGGCGTGTTTGAACACATCCGAGCAGCGGTCTACCCCCGGCCCCTTGCCATACCAAATGCCAAACACGCCGTCGAACTTATTGGTGCCCGGTGGCGAAAAGCCCAGTTGTTGCGTGCCCCACACCGCCGTGGCGGCCAGTTCTTCGTTCACCCCCGGCTGGAACACGATGTGCTGCGCCTTGAGGTACTTTTCGGCCTTCCACAGCGCCTGGTCGTAGGTGCCCAGCGGCGAGCCCCGGTAACCGCTGATAAAGCCCGCCGTGTTGCGCCCCTGGCGCGCATCGCGCTGGCGCTGCAGCATCGGCAGCTTGACCAGGGCCTGCACCCCGCTCATAAAGGCCGGGCCATAGTCCAGGCTGTATTTATCGTCCAGCGACGCGGCTTCGAGGGCTTTGCGCAGTTGTTCGGGAAGAGGGGCATTCATCGTTGTTGTCTCCTACGCAGTGGGCTGCGCTTTGTCGGAAAAGTGTATGCCTGTACCCCTGAAAAGTCTTTGCTTTCTTTGCCCGCATTCGCCTACTATGCGAAAGAACCTTGCTCAGAACACACCATGCTCGATAAATTTGACCTTTTGATACTCGATGCCCTGCAAGCCAACGCCCGCCTGACCAACGCCGAACTGGCCCAGCGCGTCGGCCTGTCCGCCGCGCCCTGCTGGCGGCGCGTGCGGGCGCTGGAGGAAGCAGGCTACATACGGGGCTACCGCGCCGAAATCGACCGGCACAAGATCGGCCTGGACGTGTTGGCCTTTGTGCGCATAGACGCAGTGCAAAACAGCGGCCCCGCCCTGCAAGGCCTGGAAGACGCGATCCGCAACATCCCCGAGGTCGTCTCTTGCCACTACATCAGCGGCACCGGCACGTTTGAATTGCAGGTGGTGTCCCGCGACCTCAACACCTTCAGCCAGTTTGCCCGGCAGGTGCTGATGAATTTGCCCAATGTGAAGGACTTGCACACCAGCTTTTCATTGGGCGAGGTAAAGGGGAGCGGGGTGTTGCCGTTGGGGCATTTGGGGTGAGGAGGTCTACCCATTTTTGATAGCTGCTTGCGCTTATATAACAAGCACAGAAGGCCAATTTGGCATCTAAACGCCAGCGGAGGGCGTAGGTGGTGGGGGTGGCCGCCTTGATGGTTACGCCTGGACGGCCAGGCAGAGAAAAGATACTGTGCCGCCGGACGCAACTCCCGGCCGGGGATGCTGGCAAGCACCCACACAACGCCAACCCGCCAATAGGGGTCGGAGCCCAAATGCGGGCCACACCCTTCTCGCACCGCCAGCAACCTGAGCGCAATTGGGATCCGACCCCCATTGGCTATCGCCCGTGTAGTCGTATACATCGCTCCTCTTTCAATAGTAAAAAACAGGAGCTGCCCACGCTTATGGAATAAGCACAGGCTGCCATTTTTACCCCTGAAAACAGGCCTCTTTTTCCAGAATAGGGTTTCACCCTAGATTGCAGATGCAACACAGCCCGCGTGTTGCCGACACACAAAAGTCTGGGCCGCTTGGGAAGATCACCTCACCGCAAAACATTGCAACAACCCCAAAGGACTTCACCATGACACGCACTTTTAACCGTATCGCCGCTTCCGCCCTGTTCGCCCTGGCTGCAGGCGCTTTTGTCCCCGCCCACGCGGCTGGCAATGACGCTGACCTGGCCAACGCGGTGCAATCCACCCTGACCAGCCAGCTCGGCAGCGATGCCAAAGACCTGACCGTCACCGCCAACAACGGCAGCGTCACCCTGCACGGCTGGACCCAAGGCGTGCAAGAAGAATCCAAGGCGCGTTATGTAGCCAGCACCGTGCCCGGTGTGGTCAACGCCTACAGCGACGTTCGCACCTTCTCGAACGACAGCAACTGATCGCCGCCACAGGCCAAGACTTGCGCAAGTTCCCCCTGTAAGCCCGCAGGGCGATACAGGGGCGCAACGTAAGTCCTACAGGTCACCAATCTCCCAGGAATAACGCAGCGCCCGGCTGGCAGGTTTGCGGCCCTCTGGCCGGGCGCTGCGTTATTCCATGTCCTGTGTCCCGGATCCACAGCCCGGTGCGCCAAGCGCTGGGCCAGATATCTCGGGTTAAAGCCTCTACCGCATACCAAGGTGTGCGGCAGAGGCTTTTTTTATGCCCGCGTCAGCAAAGGCACATCAGGTACCGACCACACCGCCGTCGTTTTTGGTGATAACGATGGTGGCCGAGCGCGGGCGGGCGGTGGTGGCACCACCGGCACCGTAACCGGCGTTGGCGGGCCAGTGGCTCAGGTACTTGCTGGGGTCGGCGATGTTGGCCTTGGTGATGCTTTCGCCGGGGTGCTGGATGTTGACGAACAGGGTTTTGCCGTCGGGCGTTTCGCTGCAGCCGGTGATTTCGCAGTCCACCGGGCCGACCAAAAAGCGGCGCAGCGTGTCCACCGTGGGCTTGGCGCCTACGCGGGTGGTGACGGCCACGGCGCTGCCGTCGGCCTTGGTGTAGTTCAGTGTGGTGGTGCTGCCGTCACCGACTTTGCCGGGCTTGCCGATGAGCATCATGCAGTTGGTCACGTCGGTGTAGCTGCCGTCGTCGGTCTGGATGTAGCAGAAGCCGGACTTCTGGCTGAACCACAGGCCGTCGGGGCTGGAAAAATCTTGCGTGGAGGCCAGTGACGACAGGTTGACCATGCTGGCGCTCGCGCCCGCTTCGGCACCAAACAAATACACGTCCCAGCTGAAGCTGGTGGCGGCAGACTCGCCACCAGCCTCCACCATGCGGATGATGTGGCCGTTGATGTTGCCCGCAGAACCCAGGCTGCCGCCGATGCGTGCGTCCTGGTACGAGCGGGGGTTGGCCGCGTCCACCATGGTCTGGGTGCCGGTGGGCTCGAGTTTGCGGCTGCTGTTGTTGGTCAGGGTGTAGTAGACCTCGCCGGTGACGGGGTGCACGGCGCACCACTCGGGGCGGTCCATCTTGGTGGCACCCACCGCGTCGGCGGCCAGGCGGGCGTTGACCAGCACATCGGACTGGTCGGCAAAGTCGTAGGTGCTGTAGGCGGCTATGGCCGAGTTGCTGATGGACAGCTCGATCCAGGTGCCCGAGCCGTCGGCGGCAAACTTGGCCACGTACAGCTTGCCGCTGTCGAGGTATTTGTCGCCGGTGGCGATGCGGTCCGTGGGGTTGGCATCGGCGGCGGCCCAGGGGGCGGTAGAGACAAACTTGTACATGTACTCGCCCTGCGAGTCGTCACCCATGTACACGGCCAGCGGCTTGCCTGCGGTTTGTTTGCCGAAGGCGGCGCTTTCGTGGGCAAAACGGCCCAGGCCGGTGCGTTTGCGGATGGCCTTGGTTTTGTCGTACACGTCGATTTCGACGATGTAGCCGAAGGTGTTGAGCTCGTTGCGGTAGTCGTCGCTGCCGTCCACGGACACACCGGTCTGGCCGATGTTCCAGCGCTTGTATTTGTCGGCGGTGCCGCTGGTTTCCCAGCCGTGGCGGCTGGCGGCACCGGCGGCGCGGCCATAGCGGTTGAGCGAGACCACGCTCTTGGCGGTGGCACCGCCCCGGGCGGTGTTGTCGGTGCTGGCGCGGGTGAAGTAACCGGCCCAGTTTTCTTCGCCGGTCAAAAAGCTGCCCCAGGGCGTGTAGCCGGTGCCGCAGTTGTTGATGGTGCCGCGTGCCAGCATGCCGGTGGGCGAAAACAGGGTTTTGACCAGCGCGTTGCCTTTGACCGGGCCGGACAGGGTGACTTCGGTCAGCGGTGTGATGCGGCGGTTGTAGCTGGATGCCTGGTTGGTCACGAACTTGCCCGAGGCGTTCTTGGCCACTTCGACGATGGACACGCCGTGGGCGGGGATTTCCTTGTCGGACTCGCTGGCCGGGCGCGGGTTGGCGCTGGCACCGGCGGCGTGCAGAAACTGCTGCGACAGCGCCTCGTGGTTCATGGCCAGCAGGCCCCGGCTGGAACCGTTGGCATCGCGGGCGGTACCGGCGGCGTTGAGGCCGAAGAACTCCATGCCGTCGTGGTGGTCGCCTGCGCGGTTGTCGAAGTCGGTGTCGGTGCCGTCGTTTTTATAAGCCGGGGTGGCTGCGGTCAGCGGGTCACCCAGCGCGTAGATGATGCTGGCGGTGTAGCCCGCAGGCACGGTGGCCATGTCGGCCAGGCTCTTGTCGACGGCGGTGAAGCCCAGGTTGTAGCCACCGGCCACAGGGTCGCCATCGCCACCACCACCGCAGGCGGTCAGGGCAAAGCTGCCCATCACGGCAGCGCCCGCCGTGCCCACGCCCATGCGCAGCAGGCCACGGCGGCTCAGGCGGGTGTCGATCAGGCTGGAGATGCTGGGGTTGTTGCTGGTGTTGCTGTCTTCAGAGTGGCTATCGGCGGTCATCGTGGAGGCTTTCTTGGGAGGTTATCGGGTGATCGGAAAACCCCTGATGCTAGAAAGCCTGTGTGACAGTGCTGTGGCACACCCCGGTGGGGTAGCAGCTATTTTTATGATAGCTGCTACCGCCCATGGAATAAGCGGTAGAGGCCTTTTTGACTCTTAACACCCCTACCGCGTGCCCCCTACCAGTTAGGGCCCCGGCGGATGGCGCTGATCTTGCCTTCGAGCTTTTTCACGCTGTCGGCCCCGGTGGCTTTGCCCGAAAGCACCTCGTGGGTGGCGTTCCAGAAGGCGGCGGAGACTTCGTTGTATTTCATGCCGGTGACGGTGGCCGGGCGCGGCACGGCGACCTTCAGCGTCTCGAGCAAATCACCGTAAAACGGGTTGGCGGCCAGGATGTCCTTGTCCTGGTACAGCGCGGGGATGGTGGGGTTGGAGGCCAGGCTGATGGAGCGCTCTTTTTGCACCGCTTGGCTGGTCATGTAGAGCACCAGGTCGGCGGCTTCCTTGGGGTGCTTGGTGTATTTGCTGACCGCCATTTGCCAGCCGCCCAGCGCCGCCGCTCCGGTGCTGCTGGGGCCATCGCCCTTGGGCATGCCCACCATCACGCCGACCTTGCCCTTGATGCTGCTGTCGGCCCCGTTGACCAGCGCCCAGGCATACGGCCAGTTGCGCATGAAGACGGCGTTGCCGTTCTGGAACACGCCCCGGGCTTCTTCTTCGGCGTAGTTGAGCACGCCGGTGGGGGCGATGGTGCCGATCCAGCTGGCGGCCATGTCCAGCGCCTTGGCGGCCTGGGGGTTGTTGATGGTGGTTTTGCCAGCCGGGTCGATGATGGTGCCACCGCCATAACTGGCCACCCATTCCAGCCCGGTGCAGGTCAGGCCCTCGTAGGCCTTGGCCTGGAACACAAAGCCCTGCATGGCGGCATTGCCTGCCTTGCGTTCGCCGTCCATCACCTTCTTGGCGGTGGCGGTGAGCTCGGCCCAGGTGGTGGGCGGCTTTTCGCCGTATTTGGCCAGCAGGTCCTTGCGGTAGAACATCACACCCGCATCGGTCAGCCAGGGCATGGCCAGCAGCTTGCCGCCCACGGTGTTGTTGGCCACCATGGCGGGGAAGTGGGTCTTTTCAATGCCGTTGCTGTAGGGCTTGAGGTCGAGTAGCTGGTCTTTCAGGATGCCGGGCCAGACCACGTCGATCTGCATCACGTCGAGCTTGTCGGACTTGGCGGCAAACATCTGGCGAAACAGGCCCAGGATATCGCTGGACGACGGCGGCAGGTTCAACAGCTCCAGCTTGTTGCCGGTTTTGGCACCCCAGTCAGCGGCAATTTTTTTGCAGTACTGCACGTCTTGCTCGCTGGAGCTGCACGACATGGTGAGCGTCACGCCCGCCGCCTGCGCGCTCGCCGCACCCAGTGCCAAAGCACCCATCCACACCATTTTTTGCATCTTCATTTTTGTCTCCTAAAGGTTATTGAAAAAACACGCACGCCAACCGAAAAATCGCCGCCTCATAGGGGCGCAAAACCATGCCCTGCAAGTCACCGCCCGCCTCGGGGTAGTTGCCGATCACCCGCTGCGCCGCGCGGTACGGCACATCCAGCACCGGCGTGCCGCCGTAAAAGTTGCACACCACCAGCCAGCGCTCTTCGCCCAGGGTGCGCAGGTAGGCGTAGATCTCGGGGTGTTCGGCCAGCAAGAGCTCGTAGCGGCCTTCCACCAGCACCGGGTGCGCGCGGCGCAGGGCGACCAGGGCGCGGTAGTAGTGGAAGACCGAGTCCGCATCGGCCAGCGCCGCCTCGCTGTGGATGGCGGGGTAGTTGGGGTTGACCGGCTGCCAGGGCGTGCCGGTGGTGAAACCGGCGTGGGCGGCGGCGCTCCACTGCATGGGCGTGCGGGCGTTGTCGCGGCCCTTGGTGCGGATGGCCTGCAGCGCCACCTCGGGGGCGATGCCGCGCTCTTGCGTGGCGGTGCGAAACATGTTGCGCGACTCCAGGTCGTAGCAGTCGTCTACCGAGGCGTAGGGCTTGTTGGTCATGCCCAGCTCTTCGCCCTGGTACACGTAGGGCGTGCCCTGCATGCCATGCAGCAGCGTGGCCAGCATCTTGGCGGACGCCACGCGGTGCACGCCGTCGTCACCGAAGCGCGACACGGGCCGGGGCTGGTCGTGGTTGCTGAGGTACAGGCTGTTCCAGCCCCGGCCCGCCAGGCCGTCCTGCCAGCGCGACAGGCTGGTTTTGAGGTCGCCCAGCGGCAGCTTGCGCAGTGCCCATTTGCCCTCTCCGTGGCCGGGCACCGAGTCCAGATCCATGTGCTCAAACTGGAACAGCATGCCCAGAGCGCCGGTGTCGGGGTGGGTGATTTCCACCCCCTGGCGCAGCGTTGCGTTGGGCGCTTCGCCCACGGTGATGGTCTCAAAATGGTCCAGCACCTCGCGCCGCATTTCCTGCAAATATTCGACCAGGCGCGGGCCATTGGTGACCAGGGTGAACGCGGGCTGCAAAAAGCCGGGCCGCACCACCGGGGCGTTTTGCAGGCTGCCATCGGCGCCGTAGGTCTTGGAGATCATGTTGATCACGTCCATGCGGAAACCGTCCACGCCCTTGTCCAGCCAGAAACGCATCAGACCATGCACCTCGGCGCGCACCTGCGGGTTCTCCCAGTTCAGCTCGGGCTGCTTCCTGGAAAACATGTGCAGGTAGTACTGGCCGGTGGGCGCATGGAACTCCCAGGCCGAGCCGGAAAACGCCGCCTCCCAGTTGTTGGGCGGCCCGCCATCGGCGGCCGGGTCGCGCCAGATGTAGTAGTGGCGGTAGGGGTTGTCCAAAGACTTGCAGGCTTCGGTGAACCAGGCGTGCTCGTCCGAGGTGTGGTTGACCACCAGGTCCATCATCAGCCGGATGCCGCGCTGGTGCATCTGCGCCAGCATGTCGTCAAAGTCGGCCATGCTGCCGTATTCGGGCGCAATGGCGCGGTAGTCGCTGATGTCATAGCCGCCGTCGTCGTTGGGCGAGGGGTAGATGGGCGACAGCCACACCACGTCAATACCCAAGGTTTGCAGGTAATCCAACTTGCTGGTGATGCCGGGCAGATCACCCACGCCATCGCCATTGCTGTCGCAAAAACTACGCGGGTAAATCTGGTACGCGACGCTGCTTTTCCACCACGGCTGGGCCATTGCTGTTTCCTTGTCTGGGGTTGTTGTGTGGGGGAAAGTTTAGGAGCCAGCCCCGCCTGCCACCAGCAAATCCACTGCCAGAAAACTGCAAGCAATGCCACAAAACCTGGATGGGTAACAAGCCGTATCCGAGGGTAAATACGGAGTCTTGCCTCTGGCGCTGCACCGAAACGCTGGTTTTAATGGCAGACCTATGCAACAAAAACCAGAGCGCCGTAGCCTCACATCCCAGGAGGCCGAACACGCGTGTAACAGCGCCGAGAAAGCCCTGTGGATGCGCCAGCAACTGCGCCACAGCATGGCCCGCCTGCTGGACGACAGCCTGCCCGTGCGTTCCTGTGGCGGGCTGCGGGTAGCCGACCTGCGCGGCGCAGGCCACTTCCACCTGGTGCCCGAGTTGTTTTTGCAAACCGGCGGCAGCACCCGCTTCACCCTGCCGCACGGCCCGCTGGAGTTGCACGCAGGCGAGGCCCTGCTGATGCCGCCGCGCATGCTGCATGCCGAATCCACCGTGGGCACCGGCTTTAGCAACATCGTGGTCTACGCCGACGGCACCGCCCTCACCTGCCACCTCGCTACCGAGACCTCGCCGGGCCGCCCCGGCATCGACCACCTGGAGTCGCGCCAGCACCCGCACGCCGCCCGCATCCACGACTGGCTGGCCGATGCCTCCGCGCTGGGCAGCGACGTGGACGATGCCGATGCCCGGCTGCAGGTGCGCGCCCTGCTGGCCAGCGCCTGCGCAGGCGTGCTGCGGGTGCTGGACGATGCCGCGCCCCGCACCCAGCCCGAGCCGCCGCTGGTGGCCCGCGTGCGCATGTGGGTCAACAACCAGCTGGGCGACCACGCCCTGAACGTCACCGCGCTGGCTGCGCAGGCCGGGTGCACGCCCGAATATTTGTCGCACGTGTTCAGCCAGACCACCGGCGGCCACCTCATCGCCCACATCAACCGCCAGCGCATGGACCGTGCCGCACACCTGCTGGCCGAGACCGACCTGGCCGG
The DNA here is from genome assembly GCA_963512645.1 of uncultured Albidiferax sp. Lineage (GTDB taxonomy): Bacteria > Pseudomonadota > Gammaproteobacteria > Burkholderiales > Burkholderiaceae_C > Rhodoferax_B. The sequence continues at coordinate 53,879 of CAUPNM010000018.1, forward strand.
CAAAGAAGTGGCCTGGGCCTGCGGCTTTACCACCCCCAGCTATTTCATCCAGACCTTCCGCCAGCAGTTTGGTGCTACCCCGCAGCAGTGGCGCGCCAAACGGCGGGCCGAACTGGGCGACACTGCGTAAAGGCAACGCTAAGCACCGGAGTCCCCATGTCCACCCACCCCAGCACCGCAGAATTTTTGCTCGACCAACTGGCCGCCACCGGCAGCGCGTCGGTGCGCCGCATGTTTGGCGAGTACTGCCTGTACCTGGCGGGCAAGCCGGTGGGTTTAGTGTGCGACAACCAGCTGTTTTTGAAGCCCACCGACGCAGGCCAAACCGTGATGCCCCAGCCCGTGGAGGGCTTCCCTTTCCCCGGTGCCCGGGCCCACTGGTGCGTTACCGCCGACCAGTGGGAAGACGCCACCTGGCTGTGCCAACTCATCCAGGTTACGGCGGGGGCGCTGCCGGAGCCCAAGCCCAAAACGCCCCGCAAGCCACGGTCAAAACCCACGAAATAGATAGCTGCTCGTGTTGATTTGACGGGCGAAAAGTGCCGATTTGGCACTAAAAACTAAGCAGCCCGCAGCGCCTTGCGGGGCTCAAACAACTGGCCGCTGGCGGTCAGTGCACCGTCCTCGTGCAGAGCCTGGATGTACGCGGCCAGCCGCTTCCCCACGTACTCGGCCAGCTTGACGGGTACGGCATTGCCAATCACCTGCTCCACATCCGACTTGGTGCCGGGCAACTGGAAGCTGGCGGGAAAGGTCTGGATCAGCGCCCGCTCGGCCGTGGTCAACGAGCGCAGCCCGTCGGTCACTGGCACCGGGTCACCCGCGTGGCCGGGGTAGCCTTTAGGAATCGGGCGGTTCACACCTCGAATGGTGGGACTGGGCTCGTCGATGCTGAATACGCCCCGGCGTGCGTAAGAGCGCGGGTGACGGTAGTAGTGCTCAAACGGCAGGCGGTTGCAAAAATACTGGCGCAAAGTTACGGGTTGTTCGCTCAGCCCCGCTTGCAGCGCATCGTCTAAAAACCCGTCTTTACCGCCCAACTGGCCAATGACGATCAAGCGTTTGCGTGACTGGGGTGCGCCACAATGCGCGGCGTTCAGTAGCTGGATGGTCAGGCCGTAGTTGGCGCGCTTGAACACGTCCAACGCCACTTTGAAGGCCTTGGAGCTGGCGGCACGGGCCACGTTTTCCATCACGAAAAACTGTGGCCGGTAGCTGGAGATGACATTGGCGAAATGGATGGTCAGCGATGCCCGCCCACCGCCTTCGTCACGCTTGCCCGCACTAGAGAAATCCTGGCACGGCGGGCCGCCCACCACGATCTCGGGCCGGTAACTGTCCAGCAATTGCAAGGTGGCCAGCTCGTTGGACAGGTCCAGCTCCACGGCATCGTGGCCGGGAAAGTTGGCCCGGTACACGGCCAACGCGGGCTGCCAGTTCTCTACCGCGCAGACCACATCAAAGCCTGCCTGCTGTAGCCCCAGGCTGAGGCCGCCGCCACCGGCAAAAAAATCAACCGTGCGTAGCTGCATGCGGGTCTCCAAACAAGTCGGTAGAGAAGTACAAGATGGCATCAAAACGCCGCTCGGGGCTCAAGAACTTTTGCCCACCGCCCAGGATGATGTGCTGAATTTCGTCCCGTGCAATGGCCGGTTTGGCCAAGCGCGCACAGGCCATCAGCTCGCGCGAACGGGTGCCGGAGATAGCGAATTCTTTGTCGTTCTGGTTGTCGAAGGTCATGCCGTCGAAAATGGGGGCCTGGAACACCTTTTCGTCCTTGGAGCGCTCGTACAAAAAACGCGCCAGGCGCAGGGCCGCACGGGCGTAGCGCGAAATAGCCGTGGCATCGCGTGGCTTGCGGGCCGAATCCAGGAACAAATGCGTGAGCCCAAAGTCGCTCCACACAAAGATGTCCAGGCAGTGCTCGGCCAGCACCGGCGACTTACCCACGGTTTTCCAGATCGGCTGCATCAGCAAAGGCGATTGCAGGTGCTTAAACTCAGTCAAAAACAGTTCTAACGCAGCGACAGCTCTGGGAGTAATTTGTACCATTTCGGCCTTGCTGTCCCAGTTGCGAACGCGGGCAAACACCGGCTCGAAAATCTCGCGGACTCGGCTGCGAAATGGGTCCACCGCCAGCGCCATCGACAAAGCCATGTAGCGCACGGTGGCCGAGCGGATCACCAGCTCGGCACCGTATTTGTCTTCGCTCAGGGATTCGGTGGTGTTGTCGGGCAAGGTGGTGAGCTTGACCTCAATGGGGCGAATCTGCCGCACCGGGTCGCCCGAGCCCACCACCAGGTCGATCGCGGGCAGCTCGTCGTGGACGAAAGAGCGGAAATGGTCAAACCGCGCCTCGAACGCGAAGTGGAGTTGCTCGTTCGGCAAAGTGCTGCCAAACAGCTTTTCCACATCCAACTCGCCGACTTCGGTTTTGCCCGTGTCTTTGAACTGCACGTAGACCAGCGGCAACTGCCGAGACCGCATGTAGCAGGCCAGCGCCACCGGAAAAGCCGAATTGAATTGGTTCTTGCCCCAGTAATACGGGTCGGCAAAGTTCCGGTTGCTGCGGGAAATGCCGAAAAGGGACGGGCTGATGGGCTGGGACATGCTGCTATTTTATACAGTGTTTACGCAAGCCCAAGGCTCAGCCCAAGGCGTAGCTCCCGGCCACGCCCACAAACACCGCGCACCCCACCCAGTGGTTCAGCCGGAAGGCTTTGAAGCAGCCGTCGCGGGTGCGGTGGCGGATCAGGGTCCAGTGCCACAGGGCTTGCAGGGCGGCCACGCCGATTGCTATGTAAAAAATAGCACCTAGTGCGTATGGCATCAGCGCCAGCACCCAAATCAGCAAGAAGATGAAGTAGAAGGCCATGACCCCGGCCACGTCGAAACGGCCCAGGGTGATGGCTGAGGTTTTCATGCCGATCTTGAGGTCGTCGTCGCGGTCCACCATGGCGTATTCGGTGTCGTAGGCCAGCACCCAGAACAGGTTGCCCAGCAGCAGCACCCAGGCCAGGGGCGGCACGCTGGCCGCCAATTTAGCGAATGAAAAATCGGCCCAGCCCGCAGCCGACAGGACCTGCCACGGCGGTCCGCCCTGCACTGCCGAAAAGGCCATGGGGATGCCGAAGCTGAAGGCCACGCCCAACACCGCCTGCGGCATGGACACAAAACGCTTGGCGTACGGGTAGACCACGGCCACGGCCAGCGCGGCGAAGGACCAGACCACCGTGACGGCGTTGGTGGTCAGCACCAGCGCAAACGCGGCCAGGGCCAGCAGCGCGCCAAAACGCAGCGCAGCCCCCACCGACAGCGCGCCGCTGGTGACCGGGCGCTGCGCGGTGCGTTTGACGTGTTTGTCGAACTCGCGGTCGGCCACGTCGTTCACGCAGCAGCCCGCGCTGCGCATCAGGATGGTGCCCAGGGTGAAGACCAGCAGCAGGTGCCAGCCGGGGAAGCCGCCGGACGCAATCCACAGCGCGCTGAGCGTGGGCCAGAGCAGCAGCAGCCACCCGGCCGGGCGGTCCCAGCGGATCAGTTGCAAATAAAGACGGGGAGAGTTCATAGTCAAATAAGGCCCTAGCGCTTATTCCATAAGGGCAAGCAGCTACGATTTAGAGAGCAATTAAGTTACAGGCCCAACTGGCGCAAATCCAGCCGTCCATCGCGTACCGGCGGGCACCACAGGTAGGCCCCGGTGACGGGTTTGGAGTAGGTGAAGGTGGCATCGACAATGCCGTCTTCCTGCCCGGCCATGCGGCGCATCTGGGCCTCGAAGGCGTACAGGCTGGCCCCAAACGCCACAAAGAACAGGCCGCACTGGTGGCCCACGGCCCAGGGCATGGAGCGGCGCAGCACAAAAGCTTCGGGGCTGAAGCTTTCTTGGGCGGTGCGTTTCACGTGGGCGGAGGCGGGGGCGTCGTCCAGCTCTTCGTTGTCGCTCATGCGGCGGCCCATGGCGTTGTTTTGGCCCTCGGTGCCCAGCGCGTCGAAGGCATCCAGGTTGTGCACCCACTGCTGGATGGCGGCGAAGCTGGAGCCGGTCATGCCGTCGGGCGCATCGTGCACCAGGGCAGCGGCCTCGGCGGCCTCGCCTTCGGGGTTTTCGGTGCCGTCTTCAAAGCCGGTGAGGTCGCGGTCGTTGGACGCCGAATCGCCATGGCGAAAGCCGTCGAGCACGCGGTCCAGGTGGAAGGCCGGGGCCAGGGCTTTCTCGACGCGGCGGGCGTGCAGCACCACCTCGCCCTGGGCCGCGCCGCGCACCCAGCACCACAGGGCCACCGGGGTACTGGGCACCTGCACGCCGTGGCCGGAAAAGTCGGGCATCACGCGCAGGCCGGGCACATCCGCTCCCAGCACTTGGGCCAGCTTGGCACCGATGCCGACGACGACGGATGGGCCGTCCACCAGGGCCGCCAATTGCTGCAAGGCGGTACCCAGGGCGGCGGGCGTGGCCCCAGCCGTGGGCGATAAAAACAGGTAGCGCCCGTGGGCGGGTGCGGATTCCAAAATGCCGGGTTGCGCAAACTTCACAGGGGTCTCCACAGGGTCAGGACAGGCGTTTCACGCCGGGTAATTCGCAGGCGTAGATGGCGTTGCGCAGGGCGGCAATCGCCTCGTAGCGGGTAAAGCTGCGCCGCCAGGCCAGCACCACGCGGCGCATGGGCGGCTCGCCGTCGAACGGCAAATAGCGCACGTAGGGGTCGTCGCCCCGCTTGGGTTTGGCCACCAGGGCGGACTTGGGCACGCTCAAGCGCGGCACCAGGGTGATGCCCATGCCGGCCGCCACCATGTGTTTGATGGTTTCCAGCGACGAGCCTTCAAAGCTCTTGCGGATGCCCTCGGCCCCGCTGGAGAAGCGGGCGAACTCGGGGCACACCTCCAGCACGTGGTCGCGGAAGCAGTGGCCGTTGCCCAGCAGCAGCAGGGTCTCGGCCTTGAGCTGCTCGGAGGTGACGCTGGTTTGCTTGGATAACGGGTGGTTGGTGGGCACGGCGACCATGAAGGGCTCGTCGTACAGCGCGGCCACAGCCAGGCCGGTGTCGGGGAAGGGCTCGGCCATGATGGCGCAGTCGATCTCGCCCATGCGCAGCATCTCCAGCAGCTTGACGGTGAAGTTCTCTTGCAGCATCAGCGGCATCTGCGGCGTGCGGCTGATGACCTGGCGCACCAGATCCGGCAGCAGGTAGGGTGCGATGGTGTAGATGATGCCCAGGCGCAGCGCGCCACCCAGCGGGTCTTTGCCGCGCTGGGCAATCTCTTTGATCGCCGCAGCCTGCTCCAGCACGCTTTGCGCCTGGCGCACGATTTCTTCGCCCAGCGGGGTGATGGTGACCTCGTTGGCGCTGCGCTCGAAGAGCTTCACGTCCAGCTCTTCTTCGAGCTTCTTGATCGCCACCGACAGTGTGGGCTGCGACACGAAGCAGGCTTCGGCCGCCTTGCCAAAGTGCCGCTCACGGGCCACAGCCACGATGTATTTGAGTTCGGTGAGGGTCATGGGGGGTATTGTCCTCCCGCTGGTTCAGGGTGCAAGTGCCAGAACTTATGGGACTTAGTCTTTCTCGTCATCGCTGTCCGGAATCACCGCGTTGATCACCGCCCCGGTGGCCTTGACCCCGGTTTTGACGATCACCGCGCCGGTGGTCACTACCGCGTCGGCCACCGCCACCACGGCGCAGCCGCTACAGGCTGCGGCCACACATATTGCACCTATCCATACACGCATAGCCCATTCTCCGGCTGACAAACAGGGCTGCATCTTAGCCGCCAGCCACGGCCAACCCATTGCTTCCAAAACAGTAGCTACAGGCTATTACCTCATAAGCACAAACTGCCATTTTTATACCCAATAGGGAGGATGGCATGTTGACTATTTGTGCATGGAAAACTGCATACTGCGCCATACTGGTGGCACGCCCACCCCGCTGCGCACCATGCTCAAACGTATCAGCGTTCACCACCTGACCCTCGGTATGCATATCGACGGGTTTTGCGCGCCGTGGATGGAGCACCCGTTCTGGCGCAACCACTTTGTGCTGACCGACCCGCAAGACCTCGCCCGGGTGCGCGCCAGCAGCGTGCAAGAGGTGTGGATCGACACCAGCAAGGGGCTGGATGTGGCACCCGTTGCAACGCAGCACGCCGCCCCCGAACCTGCCACACAAGCCGCCCCCGCCCCCGCGCGCGACACCGCCCCCACCACCGCTGCGCAGGAATACGCCCGGGCCGCCCGCATCTGCGCCAAAGCCAAGCTGGCCGTCACCGCCATGTTCCAGGAGGCGCGTCTCGGCCAGGTCGTGCAGACGGATCTGGCCGAGCACCTGGTGCAGGAAATCAGCGACTCGGTGATGCGCAACCCCAGCGCCCTGGTCAGCCTGGCGCGCATCAAGACGGCAGACGACTACACCTACATGCATTCGGTGGCGGTATGCGCGCTGATGGTGGCGCTGGCGCTGCAGCTCCAGCTGGACCCGGCCCAGACCCGCTCGGCCGGCATGGGCGGGCTGCTGCACGACCTGGGCAAGGCCCTGGTGCCGCTGGAGGTGCTGAACAAGCCCGGCAAGCTCACCGATGCCGAGTTCGCCATCATCCAGGCCCACCCCGCCCAGGGCCACCAACTGCTGGTGGAATGGCTGACGGACGACCCGGCGGTACTCGACATCGTGCTGCACCACCACGAAAAGATCGACGGCAGCGGCTACCCCAACGGCCACAAGGGCGATGCCATCAGCCTGCTGGCCAAGATGGGCGCGGTCTGCGATGTGTACGACGCGATCACCTCCGACCGGCCCTACAAAAAGGGCTGGGACCCGTCCGAGTCGCTGAAAAAAATGGCCGAATGGACGAACGGCCACCTCGACACCCAGGTGTTCCACGCCTTCGTCAAAAGCCTGGGCATCTACCCCACGGGCTCATTGGTGCGGCTGGCCAGCGGGCGCATCGCCGTGGTTACCGGGCAAAGCGCCAGCAGCCTGCTCAAGCCCATCGTCAAGGCGTTCTTCTCCACCAAATCAGACATGCGCATTCCGCCGGTGGTAATCGACCTGTCGGCGCCCGACTGCACCGACAAAATCACCACCCGCGAAGACCCGGCGTACTGGCGTTTCCAGGACCTGAACACGCTGTGGTCGGGGCTGGGGCCGCTGAGTTAGGGCGTGGACTCCGGACGCTGCGCATCGGGCACGCTGTCGCCCGCCATGGATGCCGCGTAGCCCGCCAGCAGCAACACCACCAAGTGGAAGCCCCCCACCACCATGGCCGCATGGCGGCCCGCCATGCGCGGGACATCACCGGCCACCAACACCTCTAGCGCCGCCGACAGCAACAGCAACAGCGCCGTCATCCACAGCGCGCGGTGGGCCGCCAGCGCCTGGCCCGGCCGGGCCAGGCCCAGCGCATCCGGCCCGCGCCGCGCCAGGCGCAACAAAGCCAGGCCGTAGCCCGCCAACGTGCCCGCCACCACGGTTTCCACGCCGTCGGGCCACCCGGCGTACAACAGCACGACCGCCAGCGCGGGCAGCGCATGCAGAACCCGCCAGCGCCCAGCGCCGTGGGCCAGCGCCCCAAAGCAGCACCACGACCACGCCGCCAGCGCCACGGCCACGGTGGCCTGCAGCGGCAGCAAGAGCGTGACACCGTGGCCCCAACGCAGCCCCACCAGCACCGACAGCAGCGCGTAGCCGCCCAGCAGGATGCGCAATGGCCGGTTGGCCAGCACCACCGAGCCCTGCCGCCAGGTCATTTGCGCCAGCAGCAGCACCAGAACAATCGCGCCCAGAAAGGGAAAGGGGATGGAAAACATGGATAACAAAGGACCGGGTTGTATTCAAAAACAATAGCTGCTTGCGCCTATGGAATAAGCGCTAGAGCCGATTTTTATATAAATTACGCTTTTAGATACTCAGCCTTGCCGCCCAGCCAGCGCAGCACGTGCTGCTCGGCCAGGTGGGGGTGGCGGTCCAGCATCTGCGGGGCCAGGGCGCGGGCCCATTCCAGTAGCTCGGCGTCGGTTTCCAGGTCGGCAAAACGCAGCAGCGGCGCGCCCGATTGGCGGGCACCGAGGAATTCGCCGGGGCCGCGGATCTCCAAGTCGCGGCGGGCGATTTCGAAGCCGTCGTTGGTCTCACTCATGGCCTGCAGCCGGGCGCGGGCGATCTGGCCCAGGCGCGGCGCGTCGCCGGTGGAGTACAGCAGCACGCAGGCCGAGGCCGCCGCACCGCGCCCCACCCGGCCCCGCAGCTGGTGCAGCTGGCTCAGGCCAAAACGTTCGGCGTGCTCGATGACCATCAGCGAGGCGTTGGGCACGTCCACGCCGACCTCGATCACGGTGGTGCTGACCAGCAGGCCCATGGTCCCCTCGGTGAACAGCGCCATCACCGCCTTTTTCTCGGCCACGGGCATACGGGAGTGCAGCAGACCGACCATGACGCCGGGCAGGGCTTCGCTCAGCGCGGCGTGGGTTTCGGTGGCGTTGCGCAGGTCCAGGGCTTCGCTTTCTTCGATCAGCGGGCAAACCCAGTAGATCTGGCGGCCCTGGGCGATTTGGGCGCGGATGCGCTCTATCACCTCGTCGCGGCGCGCGTCGTGGATGACCTTGGTGACGATGGGCGTGCGCCCGGGCGGCAGCTCGTCGATGGTGGACACGTCCAAATCGGCGTAGTAGCTCATGGCCAGGGTGCGCGGAATGGGGGTGGCGGTCATCATCAACAGGTGCGGCTCCAGCGCGCCATCGACCATCTTGCTGCGCAGGGCCAGGCGCTGGGCCACGCCGAAGCGGTGCTGCTCGTCGATCAGGGCCAGGGCCAGGTTCTTGAACACCACTTTTTCCTGGATCACGGCGTGGGTGCCCACCACCAAGGCGGCTTCGCCGCTGGCGATTTTTTCCAGCATCTCGCGGCGCTGCTTGGTCTTTTGGCTGCCGGTGAGCCAGGCCACGCATTTCCCCAGCGGGGCCAGCAACGGCTCCAGCCAGGCGACGAGTTTGCGAAAGTGCTGGTCGGCCAGGATTTCGGTGGGGGCCATCAGCGCGCATTGCCAGCCTGCGTCCATGGCGGTGCAGGCGGCCAGCGCGGCGACCACGGTTTTGCCGGAGCCCACGTCGCCCTGGAGCAGGCGGTTCATGGGCACGGGCAGGGCCAGGTCGGCGGCAATCTCGGCCCCCACGCGCTGCTGGGCGGCGGTAAGGGCAAACGGCAACGCGGCGCGCAGGCCATCGAGCAGGCCGCCCTCCCGCGCGGCCAGCGGCGGGGCTTGCAGCAGGTCGCGCGCGCGCTTGGCCTGGAGCTGCGAGAGCTGCTGGGCCAGCAGCTCTTCGGCCTTGAGGCGCTGCCAGGCGGGGTGGCTGCGGTCTTCCAGCGCGGCCAGCGACACGTCGGGCGCGGGATGATGCAAAAATAATAGCGCCTCACGCAGGCTGCATGGGCGGTGGGTGCCTGTTTGGCTTAAATACGCGGGGTTGTAATTGGGGCAGCCCGGCGGCAGGGTTTCGGACAGGTTGGCGCGCTTGAGGCCCCCCAGCACGGCACGGCGCAGGTAGGCCTGCGGCAGCCCGGCCACGCTGGGGTAGACCGGGGTGAGCGCGGTGGGCAGGTCGCCGCTGGCCAGCTTGAATGCCGGGTGCAGCATCTGTTTGCCCAGGAAACCACCCTTGATCTCGCCCCGCACCCGCAGGCGTGCGCCTACCGCCAGGGCTTTCTGGTGCGAGGGATAGAAGCTGAAGAAACGCAGGGTGCAGGTGTCGCTGCCGTCATCCACCGTGACTAGTAGCTGGCGGCGCGACTGCAGCGTGATTTCGCTGTGGGTGACAGTGGCCTCTATCTGCACGGTGTCGCCCTCGCGGGCGTCGGCCAGGCGGGTGATGCGGGTTTCGTCCTCGTAACGCAGAGGCAGGTGCAGGGCCAGGTCGATGTCGCGGCGCAGGCCCATTTTGAGCAGGGCTTTTTGTGCGGGGTTCAACTTGGGTGGAGGGGCGGCCATGGGGGCGGATTTTGCCCTGTTGCGTCCCGCGAACGGGTGGATGCCTAGTGGGGGGCCGGGGCGGGGGCGGCGAACCACGCGGGGGCGGGCAAAGTAAACGTATCATCTTGTTGCACCAAGGTCCTGGTGTGCGCCGTTGGCCCCGGTTTTGTTTTATTCAGGACTTACGCAAGTTCCCCCTGTGAGCCCGAATTGCAATGCAGGGGCGCTGCGTGAGTCCTATTGTTTTTAGCTTGTCCTTCACCCCTCGCAGCGTTCTATGCTCAAACGAATCAACGTCCAAGAACTGACTCTGGGCATGCACATCGACGGATTCTGTGGCCCGTGGATGGACCATCCTTTCTGGCGCAACCACTTTGTGCTGACGGACCCCCAAGATATCGACCGGGTCCTGGCCAGCACCATCCGCGAAGTGTGGATCGACACCACCAAGGGCCTGGATGTGCCCCCCGGTACCGAGACGGTGATGCAGGCCGAAACTATCCAGGCCGTGGTGCAGGAAATTTTGCATACCGATGCCCCCGCGCGCGACACCATGCCCACCTCGACGGCTGCCGAGTACGCCCGGGCCGCACAGATCTGTGCCAAGTCCAAACAGGCGGTGATGGCGATGTTCCAGGAGGCCCGCATGGGCAATGCCGTGGATACCGAGCTGGCCCACCACCTGGTGCGGGAGGTGTCTGATTCGGTGATCCGCAATCCGGGGGCCATGATCAGCCTGGCCCGGCTGAAGAACGCCGACGACTACACCTACATGCATTCGGTGGCGGTATGCGCGCTGATGATTTCCCTGTCGCGCCAGCTCAAGCTCAGCGAAGAACAGACCCGTTCCATGGGTTTGGCCGGCCTGCTGCACGACCTGGGCAAGGCCCTGATGCCGATGGAGGTGCTGAACAAGCCCGGCAAGCTCACCGATGCCGAGTTCCACATCATCAAATCCCACCCGGAGCAGGGCCACAGCATGCTGGCGGAGCGGCAAGTAGTGGATGACGTGGTGCTGCACCACCATGAAAAGCTCGACGGCTCGGGCTACCCCAACCGGCTCAAGGGTGACGGTATCAGCCTGTACGCCAAAATGGGTGCCATCTGCGATGTGTACGATGCCATCACCTCCAACCGCCCGTACAAAAAGGGCTGGGATCCGGCCGAGTCGCTGAAAAAGATGGCCGAATGGACCAACGGCCACCTGGATCCGCAAATCTTCCAGGCCTTCGTCAAGAGCCTGGGCATTTACCCCACCGGCTCGCTGGTGCGGCTGGGCTCGGGCCGCCTGGGCGTGGTGATGGAGCAAAGCCCCAGTTCGCTGCTGAAACCAGTGGTCAAAGTGTTCTTCTCCACCAAGTCCGATATCCGCATCCCGCCCGAAGTGGTGGATCTGTCGGAACCGGGCTGCAAGGAGAAAATCACCGGCCGCGAAGACCCCGAGTTCTGGCGTTTCAAGGACCTGAACGAGCTCTGGTCGGGCATGCCGCAGCTCAACGGCTAAGGCCTCGGCTTTTCTGGGTTCCAATCGGGGGATGCCTATTTCTGAAAATTTTTCTCCCGCCGCCACCCGCAGCTTCACGCTCAGCGATTTCGACTTTGATCTGCCCACCGAGCTGATCGCCCAGCACCCCGCCGCCGAACGCAGCGGTTCGCGCCTGCTCGACGGCACTGGCGAAGCGCCTATTGACCGCATCTTCCACACCCTGCCCAGCCTGCTCCAAGCCGGGGACTTGCTGGTGTTTAACGACACAAAAGTGCTCAAAGCCCGCCTGTTCGGCGAAAAACCCAGCGGCGGCAAGGTGGAGCTGCTGGTCGAACGCGTCCTTACCGGCAACCAGGTAGCGGCCCACATGCGGGTCAGCAAAAAACCCGAACCCGGCACCACCATCACGCTGGCCGGTAAGGACGGGGAAAGCGGCTTTTGCGCCACCTTGCTAGGCCGCTGGCCCGATGCCAACGGCACGCTGTTCCGCTTTGTGCTGAGCAACGACGCAGGCGACGACCCCTACACCCTGATGGAACGGCACGGCCACATCCCGCTGCCGCCCTACATCACCCATACCGACTCCGAAGAAGACGCAGTGCGCTACCAGACGGTGTTTGCCCGCGCACCGGGCGCCATCGCCGCGCCCACCGCCGCCCTGCACTTTGACGATGCGCTGCTGGCCCAGCTGGAAGCCCAGGGCGTGCAGCGCGCCAGCGTAACCCTGCACGTGGGTGCAGGCACATTCCAGCCTGTCAAGACCGAAAACCTGGCCGAACACCAGATGCACAGCGAGTGGTACGAGGTGCCCCAGGCCACCCAGAAGGCGATTGCGGATTGCAAAGCGCGCGGTGGCCGGGTGGTCGCCGTGGGCACCACCACCGTGCGCACGCTGGAATCCTGGGCCCAATCGGGCCGGGCCACGGGCGACACCCGCATCTTCATCACGCCGGGTTTTGTGTTCCGGCACGTGGATTTGCTGGTGACCAACTTCCACCTGCCAAAATCTACGTTGATGATGCTGGTGAGCGCGTTTGCCGGATACGGGAAAATCATGGCTTTGTACCGGCATGCGATCGCGCAGCAGTACCGCTTTTTCAGCTATGGCGATGCCATGCTGCTCTCCAAAACGAGCTCCGACCATGTTGCAATTTGACCTTCTTGCCACCGACCAACCCTGTGGCGACTACGCTGGCAGCTACGCCCGCCGCGGCACGCTGACACTGAACCACGGTGTGGTGCAGACCCCCATCTTCATGCCCGTGGGCACCTACGGCACGGTCAAGGGCGTGATGCCGCGCAGCCTGGAGGAAATGGGCGCGCAAATCATCCTGGGCAACACCTTCCATCTGTGGATGCGCCCTGGCCTGGATGTGATGGCGCAGTTTGGCGGCCTGCACCAGTTCGAGAAGTGGAACAAGCCTATCCTGACCGACAGCGGCGGCTTCCAGGTGTGGAGCCTGGGCGAAATGCGCAAGATCAGCGAAGAAGGCGTAAAGTTCTCATCGCCCGTCAACGGCGACAAACTGTTTCTTACGCCTGAGATCAGCATGCAAATCCAGACCACGCTGAACTCCGACATCGTGATGCAGTTCGACGAATGCACGCCCTACGACACTAAGGGCCACATCACCACCGAGCGCGAGGCCCGCAACTCCATGGAGCTGAGCCTGCGCTGGGCCAAGCGCTGCCAGGCGGAATTCTCCAAGCTGCAGAACCCCAACGCCCTGTTCGGCATCGTCCAGGGCGGCATGTTCGAGAACCTGCGCCAGGAATCGCTGGAACAGCTGGTGGAAATGGACTTTCCTGGTTACGCGGTAGGCGGTGTCAGCGTGGGCGAACCCAAGGACGAGATGCTGCGCATCATGGCCCACACCCCGCACCGCCTGCCTGCCCACAAGCCGCGCTACCTGATGGGCGTGGGCACCCCCGAAGACCTGGTGCAGGGCGTGGCCGACGGCGTGGACATGTTCGACTGCGTCATGCCCACCCGCAATGCACGCAACGGCACGCTTTTCACCCGCTTTGGCGACTTAAAAATCCGCAACGCCCGCCATAAAACCGACGAGCAGCCGCTGGACGTCACCTGCACCTGCCACGCCTGCGCAGGCACCAGCGGCGTCGCCTACGCCGATGGCGGCCGCGACGGCTTCAGCCGCGCCTACCTGCACCACCTGGACCGCTGCGCCGAAATGCTCGGCCCCATGCTGGCCAGCATCCACAACCTGCACTACTTCCTGAACCTGATGCGCGAGATGCGCGAGGCGCTGGACGCGGGCGCGTTTGGTGCATTCCGGGCGCAGTTCAAGGCGGATCGGGCGCGCGGGGTTTGAGCACCAATTTGCTACAAAATTGATAACTTCTCACGCCCATTGGTAGGGCGCTAGCGCCTATTTTCTCTGTAAACGCAAGCCATGCCGCATGGCGTGCGCTTGACATCCAAGTCCAACTATTCTCTAATTTCTGTATCAACAGAAATTAGAGAATTCACATGGAACTCAGCCCCACCACCCAAAAGTTCGTCCTCCACTGGGGAGAAATGGGCACCCGCTGGGGGGTGAACCGCACGGTGGCGCAGATCCATGCGCTGCTGTACTGCAGCAACCAGCCCTTGAACGCCGAGGACATTGCCGCCACGCTGAACGTGGCGCGCTCCAATGTCAGCAACAGCCTGAAAGAGCTGCAAGGCTGGGGCCTGGTGCGTATCACCCACGCGGTGACCGACCGGCGCGACCACTTTGTCGCCCACCAGGACATCTGGGACATCTTCCGGGTGGTGATGGACGAACGCAAAAAGCGCGAGCTGGACCCCACACTCGCCCTGCTGCGCGAATGCGCCGCCGGGGCCCAGGACGACCCGGCCCTGGATGCCGCTACCCACGCCAAGATGGCGGCGATGCTGGAGTTCATGGAGCTGCTGATGCGCGCCTACGACGACTTCAAGCACCTGCCACCCGCCACACTGAAGCGCCTGCTGAAGATGGGCGGCACCGTAGCGCAGTTTCTAGGCCCCGACACCAAAGGCAGCAAGCCATGAACACCCCCGCACTGCGTTTGTACTTTGACGGGCAATGCCCGTTCTGTGCGGCAGAAATGGCACGGCTGCAGCGCTGGGACACCGCCGGGCGGCTGGCATTCACCGACATGGCCGAAGCGGGTTTCGACCCCACGGCGCTGGGCGTGGACATGGCCGCTTTGAATCGCGAACTGCACAGCCAGACCGCCGATGGACGGCTGTTGGTGGGCATCGACAGCATGCTGGCCGCCTACACGCTGGTGGGGCGGGCCTGGATGGTGTGGCCGCTGCGGATACGGCTTCTGCGCCCGGTACTGGCGGCGCTGTACCGGGGATTTGCCCGCAACCGCTACCGCTTCTCCAGGCTGCTGGGCTACCAGCCGGTACCGGCATGCACCACCGGCGTGTGCAGCACAGGCGGCCCGTTCTTGCCACGGAGATAGTGATGTCGACACCCAAAATTTCGACCACCCGTACCTGGCTGGTACGGTGGATGTACGCAGCGGCGCTGGCCCATTTGGCCGCCGGCATGGTGCTGCCCTGGGTGGGCAACATCGCCCTACTGGACGGCTACCACCAAGGGATCGAGCAGGCGTTTTGGGGCACTGCTGCACCGGCCCCTGCGCGGGCACAGCAGGTGTGGTGGCTAGGGCTTTTCGGTGCCACCGTGCAGTGCGCAGCCGTGTGGATGCTGGCCTTGGTGCGCATGGGCGACCGGCAAAAAAATGCCAGCGCCTGGGGCTGGCTCATCGCCGGGCTGCTGGTGTGGGCACCGCAGGATATGTGGATCTCGGCGCAAGCCGGGGTGTGGGCGCACCTGTGGGCCGATGCGTTTGCGTTGGCCAGCATGTTGCCGCCACTGTTCTGGCTGTATTTCCATGACCGCAAGGTGGGATGCCATGGATGAATCCACGCTCCTGACCTGGGCCCTGAACCTGTTGATCGCGCAAGGGCTGATGGGCGCTTTCGACACCCTCTACCACCACGAGCTGACGGTCGATCTGCCGCACCGGCGCAGCGCGCGGCTGGAGCTGGCTATCCACGCCATCCGGGCGCTGCTGTACGGCCTGCTGTTTGCCAGCATTGCGCATTTGCGCTTCCAAGGTGCCTGGGTGTGGCTGGTAGCCAGTGTGGTGGCGGTGGAAATTCTGCTCACGCTGTGGGACTTTGTGGTCGAAGACCACAGCCGCAAACTGCCCGCCACCGAGCGGGTGCTGCACACCGTGCTGGCCATCAACGGCGGCGCGGTGTTTGGCCTGTACGGCCTGCAACTGGTGCAATGGGCCGCCCTGCCCCGCGCCCTGGTGCCCATGGATCTGGGCTGGCGCGGCGGGGTGCTGACGCTGTTTGCCGTCGGCGTAGCCGCCTCGGGCCTGCGCGACGGCCTGGCCGCCCTGGGCATGGCGCGCCAGTCTGCGCCGCCCAATCCGTTCACAGACGTGCCGCACCAGCGGATGCTGGTGACCGGCGGCACCGGCTTCATCGGCGAGGCGCTGGTAGGCCAGTTGCTGGACGCGGGCCACCAGGTCACCGTGCTCACCCGCGACCCTCTGCGTGCCGCCTACCTGTTTGATGGCCGGGCACGCTGCATCCGGTCGCTGCGTAGCCTGGATGCCGCCGAGGTCTTCGATGCGGTCATCAACCTGGCGGGCGCGCCGGTCGTCGGCCCGCGCTGGTCGCCCCGCCGCCAGCAGCAGTTGCTGGCCAGCCGCGTCGGCACCACCCAGGCGCTGGCGGATTGGCTGGCCCGGGCGCAGCACACACCCGCCGTGTGGGTACAAGCATCGGCCATCGGTTTCTACGGGGTGCGCGATGCCGCCGAGGGGCTGACCGAGGGCAGTGCCCAGGGAAAAGGCTTCATGGCCACCCTCTGCGCCCAATGGGAAGCCGCCGCCCACACGGCGGGTGCGCACGCGACGCGCCAGGTGGTGTTGCGCCTGGGCCTGGTGTTTGGCCCCGGCGGGGCGCTGATGCCGCTGCTGCTGCCGTTCCGCCTGGGCGTGGGTGGCCGCATGGGCAGTGGCCGCCAGGTGATGAGCTGGATCCACCGCGACGACGTGCTGCAACTGCTGGCCCGGGCCCTGCGCGACCCGCAAATGCAAGGCACCTACAACGCGGTAGCCCCCGATGCCACCCCCCAGGCCGTATTTGCCCGCACGGCCGGGCAGGTACTGCGCCGCCCCGTCTGGTTCCACCTGCCTGCCGCACCCCTGCGCTGGTTGCTGGGTGAAATGGCCGAGTTGTTCGTTGATGGCCAACGGGTGCTGCCCGAGCGG
Source organism: uncultured Albidiferax sp. (assembly GCA_963512645.1). Classification (GTDB taxonomy): domain Bacteria; phylum Pseudomonadota; class Gammaproteobacteria; order Burkholderiales; family Burkholderiaceae_C; genus Rhodoferax_B. Next base: position 70,617 of record CAUPNM010000018.1, read on the forward strand.
CTGACCCAAGCAGGTTTTACTTTCAACTACCCCACCCTCGCCAGCGCCCTGCGCGACCTTGCCTGATGCCCCAACCGCTTTTGTACCTGCTGGCCGGAAATGGCAGCGCCGCCGACTGGTGGGACGATGCCCTGCCCCACTTCCAGCACTACCGGCCTGTGCCCCTGGAGTTGCCCGGGTTCGGCAACCACCCCGCCCCACCCTGTGCCGATCTCGCCGTCTACGCGCAGGCCCTGCTGGCCGCCACCCAACCCGGCAACGCGATACTGGCCGTTGGTGTCAACGCGCTGCTGGTGCTGCACGCGTTGCAACGCGAACCCGGGCACTTCAGTCGCACTGTGCTGCTGGCCCCCGTGGGCGTGTTTCTGTGGCAACGCACCTTGCCCGCGCTGATGGCACCGCTGCCGCTGCGCAAGGCGGTGCACTGGCTGCTGTCGCACCGCCCGGCCTGGTTTGCCGCCAAGTTCTCAACCCAAACCTGGAGCCCCGCCCAGTACCGGCGCATGGGCAACGGCTACCGGCGCTGCCGCGCATTCGTACCCTACTGGGACATGGTGCGGGCCGACACCGCCTTGCCGCTGCTGGAGTGGATCACCGACCCGATCGAACTGGTCTGGGGTGGGCGCGACGCGGTGCTCGACCAAAAGCACGCCGCCGCCTGGTCCGCCGTGCTGGCGCGTGCGCAGTTGACCGTGCAGATCCAGCCCGCCTGGGGGCACTACCCGTGGATGGATGACCCGGCGGGCTTCACCGCGTGGCTGGAGTCCGGCAGCACCGGATGGGTGGCCCACAGCAAGGGCGGGCGGCTGCGGCTGGCAGCGCTGGCCGGGTTGCCGGTGCCGCCGTGCACCAACGTCACCGACAGCGCCGACCCCCGCCTTCACAGCCTGTTGGCGGCCCACCCCCAGGCGCTCTGGGCTGTGCGCTCGTCCAGCGCCTACGAGGACCAGGCCGATGCCGCCAACGCAGGCCTGAGCACCACCTACCTGCGCCAACCCGCCGCCGAGGTCCCCAGCCGCATCCAGGCCCTGCGCACGGCAGGTGTGGAAGAGGTGGTGGTGCAGCACTTTGTCGCACCCCAGGTCTCGGGCATTGCCTTTGTGCGCCACCTGGCGGTGGAAGTGGAATGGGTAGAGGGCCACCTGGAGTCGCTGGCCGATGGCCGGGCCACGCCCCGGCGGGCGACGCTCTCGCGCCTGGGCGCCGCCTGGGCCGACGGCAGTTTTGAGCCTGCCCATGGCCTGAGCCAGCAAGTGCTGTGGAATTTTTTGCAAGCAGTGCTGCGCTGCTTCCACTACGTGCATGGCGATGTGGAATGGGCCTGGGACGGGCAGCAGCTCTGGCTTTTGCAGTACCGCCCCATCAGCAACTACGGCTGGCGCAGGCACCTGACCGCCGCCAACATCGCCGAAATCCTGCCACCACAGCCCAGCCGCCTGGTCGAGTACGCGCAACGCCGCGCTGCCGCCAGCATTCCCGCCATCATGGCCCGCTGGGATGCTCGGGTGCTGCAAGACAACGAACCCTTCACCAGCCTGTGGGGCGATGCCTCGTACATCAACAACGACCTGTTTCTGGCGCGCCTGGCCGATTGGGGCCTGTCGGCCCAGCGCTACGCGGGTGAAGTCGGCGGCACCGCGCCCGCGCTGCCCTGGCGGCTGCTGCGTGTTCTGCGGTCTCTGCCACTGTTTTGGCACATGCAAAGGCAGAGTCGGCAGGCCTTGCCCACCCTGGCGCAGGGGCTGCAGCGCTTTGACCAGGAGCTGCAAGACCTCACGGCAACGGGTGCGGACGGACACACGCTGGCCGACTGGTTCGTGCGGTTTTATGTATTTGTGGTGCAGGGCAATCTGTGCATTGCCACCGCCCTGGCCAGCAGCGGTGGCGATGCCCTGGGCCGCCCCGCCACCGCCTACCAGGGCGACCTGCACCACGCCCCCCACCGCCTGCCCTGGGAAACCGACCCCGCCAGCCCACGCCCGCCCGCCGAGCCCCTGCCGCTGCAGCCCTTTCCCGCCTGGCCCAGCGCCGTGCGCCACGCCCACCGCTGGGGCCTGCCCGGCCTGCGCGGTTACTACATCCAGGTGCGCGAGTGGTACCGCGACAACCTGATGCGCATCTTTTTTCGGCTGCACCACGCCATGCCGCAAGCCGACCGCGCGCATTGGTTCGCGCCCCATGCCCACGCCCGTACCCAGCAGGGCAGTTTTTGGCAAGACGGCCACACGGGCACAGAGCACGGCGCGGGTTTTGTGATCTACCCCGGTACGGCAGAAGGCATCCTGGGCCAAGACATCCTGCTGGTGGACACCCTGGACCCCGGCCATTACGCCGACTACCAGCAGGCCCGCGCGGTGGTGGTGCGCATGGGCGGGCGGCTATCGCATGGGGCCACGCTGCTGCGTGAACTGCGCAAACCGTCCGCCGTGATACCTGATGCCGATCCCAGTTGGCACGGTGCCCGTGTGCGCTACCAGGATGGCGTGCTGGAGCGCCTGCCATAAGCAATTGCTATGCTAAACATAGCTGCTTGTGCTTATATATCAAGCACGAGAGGCCTATTTGGCTTAAAAGATCAGTGCCCAAATGCCGCCGCGTCTGGCAGCCCCCGCGTGCGGCCATGTTTGCGGTCTTGGGCGCGGGCGACGAAGCTTAAGGCAAAGCCTGCCAGCGCCAGCGCTGCGCCCACCCAGGGTAGCTGGCTGTACGGCACGCCGGACTGGATGGCCAGGCCGCCCAGGTAGGCACCGCTGGCGCATCCGATGTTGAAGCCGCCCTGGTTCAGGGTGGAGGCCAGGTTGGGCGCGTTGTGCGCCGCGTCGATCACCCGCATCTGCAGCGGCGGCACCACCGCAAACACCAGAGCGCCCCACAGCGGCAGGGTCAGCATGGCGGGCCAGTAGCTGTGGCTGGTGAAGGTAAAGGCGGCCATCACCAGAACCACCAGAAAAAACACGATGCGGATCAGACGCAGCGGGCGGTGGTTGGCCAGCTGGCCGCCCGCGATGTTGCCAATCGTCAAACCCACGCCAAACAGCAGCAAAAACGCGCTCACGCCGCTATCGGTCACCATCGTCACGTTGCTGAGGATAGGGCGGATGTAAGTGAACACCGCAAACAGGCTGGCCGCCGACAGCGCGCTCATGGCCATGCCCAGCAGCACGCGCGGGTCGCGCAGCACCCGGAACTCTTGCGCCAGGCCGGGGCTGGGCAAGGCGGGCATGCGGGGCAGCACGGCGGCAATGCCGACCAGCGCCACCAGGCCAATGGCGGCCACCACGGCAAAGGTGTAGCGCCAACCCAGCACCTGGCCCAGCGCCGTGCCGCCGGGTACACCCAGCACATTGGCCAGCGTCAGACCCGCAAACATCAGCGCCATGGCTTTAGCCCGCTGGTCACGTGGCACCAGGTCGGCGGCCACCACCGCACCCATGCCAAAAAAGGCGGCGTGGGCAAAAGCAGTAAACACCCGCGCCGCCATCATCAGCCCAAAGCTGGGGGCTACGGCGCACAGCAGATTGCCCAGCATGAAGATGGCCATCAGCGCCAGCAGGCTGCCCTTGCGCGGTGCGCGTGACAAAGCGGCGGCCATCAAGGGCGCGCCCACCACCACGCCCATGGCATAACCGGTCACCAGCATGCCCGCCGAGGGGATGGACACATCCAGATCCGCCGCCACCTCGGGCAGCAAGCCCATGATGACAAACTCGGTGGAACCGATGCCGAAAGCGCCCACGGTCAGGGCCAACAGGGGGATGCGCGCGCGCAGATGGGTGAGCAGACTCATGGCGGGGGACCTAGGGTGGGCAGAAGCAAAGACACTGGGGTTAACCCGCATCTTAAATGCGTGCGCCAAACTATGTGCAATCGTTACACAATTCCCGCCAAGTTCCGCCAAATGTGGCTAAACCGGTGGTGAAACAGCCGCTACCGGTGGCAACACTGTGGCCGATGTCCCACAGGCATGGCAAAACTTGGCGAAGGCGCTCTTGCGGGTGTGGCAGGGCACGCAGTGGTCGAACAGGCCGATGCCGCAGTGCGGGCAAAAGTCGATCTTGTCGTTTTTCAGGTCCACCTGGCGTTCGCAGCCGGGACACACGCTTTTGCCCAGGCGGGCCAGGGCCACGTCGTAGCTGAGCTCTTCGCGGCGCTGGGCATCGGGCAGGGCTTCGGCCAGTTTTTGCTTCTCCAGGTAACGGTTCAGCGCCACAATGGCCTGCCGCCCGACCAGCACGGTCAGCACAATGCCGACCAGATAACGCACGTAGCCACCATAACTCGGCATATAGGGCACCAGTTCGACAAAAAATGCGAACAAGGCAAAGTAAATGAAGCCCCATACAAACGGCCAGTAGGTGCTTTTGCGTTTTTTGGCAAACAGCCAACCGGCAATGGCCAACAGCGGCAGGGTCAGCGCCAGGCGGTAGCCAAACACGCGCAGTTCCTGGGCCCGCTGGGCTTGCTGCCAGCGGTTGCCCGCTGCGCTCTCCAGGGTGTCGAGCTCGGTTTGCGCCCTGTGGACCGACTGGCGGGCATCCAGGGCGACCTGCTCTTGCTGTTCAATGGCGCTTTGGGCCTTGCGCTCGGCGGCGGCCAGGGCATCCAGCGCCTGGGTGCGGCGGATGAGCTCGGGGTCCTGGTCAGAGCGGCCGGTGGCGCTGCGGGTGGCCAACCAGTTGTCGAAGGTTTCGCGGGCGGCGCTGCTGTTGGCGCGGGCCGTCTGCAGCTTGAGCTGGGCCTGTTCCAACGCGACATCGGCAGCTTCTTCGGCCTTGCGGCCACTGGCGATGGTGGCCCGCACCTGGGCGGCAGCGGGTTTGTCGATGAAGTCCTCCAGGCCCAGGGTCTGCTCGACCTGCGGCAAGTCGCCCACCACGCTGCCCCCTAGGCCAATCAGGAACCCGGCAAAAACCACCGCCACCAGCCACAGGCCGCGCTGGAACCACTTTTCTGACAACCGCAATGCTTTGCTCATTTCAACCCCTTATTTCAAAACCAACTGTACCGGCGCACCCGCGAGCTGCGCCTTTTGCAGCCAGCTAAATATGGAATCTACCGTGATCGTCTCGATACGGTCGCTAAAACGCTTTTCATTGGGGTGGTCGTCAAAGGCCACATTGGCCTTGGTCACCCGCGCGCCCAGGCGGGTCATTGGCCCGATCTTGAGCGTGGTGGGCGTGTAGCCCTTGAACTTCAGCCAGGCCTGGGCCTGCGCGCGCGAATCCACGCCCGGCTCCATGGCGGCGGCCAGGGTTTCGAGTGCCCACTGGTTGGACTGCTGGTAGCGGGTGGCCCAGGCGTAGCTGACCAGGCTGTAGGGTTTGCTGTTGAGGCGCACGGCACGCGGTGTGTCTTGCAGCAAGGCCAGCAGGCGGGTTTGCACCTCGGGCGTGGGCACGGCCCAGGCGGCTTCATAGCGCCACAGGTCGTCCAGGAAAAATTCGCCCAGGCCCTGGCGGTAGATATACGCATCGGGCGTGCCGCACTGGTTGAGCTTGTGCAGCACCCGCCATACGTGGCCGCCCTGCCCGTCAGGCTGCTGGTAGGCCAAGCCCAGGTGCGAGTAGCGCAGGCCGTATGTGCCCAGGTCTTGCCCGGCGCGGGCCAGCACCACCACCTGGGCACCGCTGGCATCCAGCGCCGCCAAGGTGCGCTCGGCCAAGGTCAGGCCGCGTTCGATGGTGGCGGGCTTGGGCGGCTGCTCGGTATCGCAAGAGCGCCCGGCCAGCGCCGGTGGTGCCCACCACAGGCTGGCGCACAGCAGCAGCACCGAAGATGTTTTGTGCAGCATGGCGGTCTCCTTCAGTTCGTTACACGTTCGTTGTGCAGCAAGGCGCGGCCCAGGGCGTTGGGGATAAAGGCAATCGCCTCGCCCGCCGCCGACAGCACCTCCCCCGCGCCGATCACACTGACCGTGACCGCCACCCCCGCTACCAACGAGGCCCCGGCCACGCCCTTGCCGACCACCTCCACACTGGTTTGCGCACCGTCAGAGGCCCGCTCCAGCACATAAACCGTGCCGCGCGCGGTGGACTGCACGGTTTTGACCACCAGCACCGCCCCGGCGGTCAACAGCACCACCGGTACCGCGACTACCGCGCTGGTGCCCACCACCACCGATGCCAACGGCAGGGCCGAGACGGCACTCAAAGCCGATGCCTCGCTTTGCGCTTGGGCATGGAAAGAGGCTCCTGCGCCCATGGATAGGGCGCAAGCAGCTATTAATATAGAAGCAATGGAAGATTTCATGGTGGTATCTCGCTAAGGGTTGAAACTAGGGTTTACGCCGCAGTGGCATCGCGCACATCGGCTTCGTGCTTGTCGCGCAGCGTCTTGGCCAGGGTGAAGGTGCTGGTGATCAGGTACAGCCAGCTCACGCCCAGAAAGGCCTTGTAGGTCTCGTTCACCTCCATGCGCGCCAGCCCCCAACCGGTCAGGCCCATGGCCAGAAAAAATCCGCCCCACACCACCAACTTGAACATCGGCGTGTCCGCCGTGCGGGCCGTGCTGGCATCTGCCCGGGCGCGTTCGTTGTCGCGCACAAACTTGGCCAGCACAAAGGCGGCCGACAGGCAAAAGAAGTAGCCCATCACCATGAAGGCACGGTCCAGGTCCTGGCCTGGCAGATAAGCCAGACCCACGGCACACACAAAGATGGCGATGCCAAACGACAGCCAGACTTGCAGCGACCAGGCTTTGGAATCGCGTTGGGTGGGAACAGGGGTGGAAACTTGCATGGTGGACTCCGCAGAGTGGTTGAACATGGCCGTGACTGTGTCCAGCCCGCCCTCCCAGCCAGTATAAATATCTTCGCCGGTGGGTCTAGATAAGCTAAAAAGTATCAAATTACGATACTTTTTGTCGTTCAACGGGCCGGTGCACAATGGGCCGCATGAAAGCTCCCCCCAGACTGCAAGCCTTGGTCGAAGAAGGCCTGATCGACAACGTGGTCCGCCAGCTCATGAGCGGCAAAGAAGCCATGGTCTACGTGGTGCGCAGCGGCGACCACACCCTGTGCGCCAAGATCTACAAAGAAGCCACCAACCGCAGCTTCCGCCAAGCGGTGGACTACACCGAAAACCGCAAGGTCAAAAACAGCCGCCAGGCCCGCGCCATGGCCAAGGGCAGCAAGTTTGGCCGCGAATCGCAAGAGGCAGCCTGGCAAAGCGCCGAGGTCGATGCGCTGTACAAACTGGCCGATGCCGGGGTGCGCGTGCCCAAGCCGTACAACTTCTTTGAAGGCGTACTGCTGATGGAGCTGGTGACCGATGCCCACGGCGACGCCGCCCCGCGCCTGAACGACGTGGCCTTCAGCCCCGAGGATGCCCGCCGCCACCACGCCACGCTGCTGGCCGAGGTGGTGCGCATGCTGTGCGCGGGCACGGTGCACGGCGACTTGTCGGAGTTCAACATCCTGCTGGCCGCCGACGGCCCGGTCATCATCGACCTGCCCCAGGCGGTGGATGCTGCAGGCAACAACCACGCCCAACGCATGCTGCTGCGCGACGTGGTGAACCTGCGCGACTTCTTCGGCCAGTTCGCCCCCGAACTCTTGACCACCCAGTTCGGCCCCGAAATGTGGGAGCTGTACGTGCGCGGCCTGCTCTCCACCGAGGTGGCACTCACCGGCCACTACCAGCCGCAGCGCGGCGCGGTAGACATGGGCAGCGTGATGCGTGAGATTGACGATGCGAAGGCCGAAGATGCGGCGCGTAGGCTACGGATGGCGGGTTAGGCCCATTCCATCACCGGTAGGCCGCAACCATTGCCTATCAACTGCCCACGTGCATCGTGAACACGGCACCGTTCGACAACTTGCATTGGCCCGAGCCCAGCGTGGCTGAGTTCATGCGGTAGTTGCAGTTGATATAGCTGCCGCGATTGCCTGCGCCGTTCGCCACACCTTCGCGGCTGGAACCATTGACACGCGTAGCCTCGCCCGAGAAGTTCTCGCCGTTGATCACGGTGGTGAACGTACCCCGGCCATCAAGATCGTTCGTAACCACTGCCCCCACCATACCGTAAGCCGCTGCCTTGTCGTTGGCGGGATACAAGCGCGCTGCAAAAGTAACCGGTGCCGGTGGCGCTGTGGGCACATACACCGTGGCAGGCGGTGCACTCTGATTCCGCTCAATAGGCACCACGTAGCAGCCCGACAAGACTGTGACACCCGCCACCATTGCGACCAAAGCACCGCGCCGCATGGTTGCCAAAGAAAAATTTCCTGTGTACATATATTTCCTTGTATACACCAGACACATGCTGGTGAACAAAGTCTAACGCCCAACACCTACATAAAAACAGAGGCAAAAATGTTTGTCTCTGGGCATCACCAGGTTTCGCGTGCCAAGTCTGGCCTGGGGCTGGCGCGAAGGGCTTCGGCCTGGAAAAAGTCTTGCCAGTGCCGGGCGTTGACGGCTATGCATTCAAAGAAGCCCGGCGGATAGCCATGGGCATCGACTTGATCGGTCTGCGCTTTCACCCGACCGTCCGCCACGGCCAAGCCTTTAGCGCTGGCCATCGCGTCATCTTTGCGACAAATGGTGACTTGGAGCATGGCAAATCCTCCCGAGTTATGAAACGGCGCTAACCAACCCCGCCACCCGCGCCCGCAACACCTCCGGCTGCACCTCGCTGGCGGCCATCGCAGGCCCCACGTTCAAACCCACCTGGTTCAGCAACCCACGCCGGAAAGGCTTGGCCATCGCAGTACCGGCTTCGACCCGGCTGAAGTACGAGCCCCACAGGTTGGTCAACGCCATGGGGATGACCGGCACCGGGGCGGTTTCCAGAATCTTCATGATGCCGCCCTTGAACTCTTGCAGCGTGCCGTCTTTGGTGATGCCGCCCTCGGGGAAGATGCCCAGCAAATCACCGTCTTGCAGCACCTTGGCGGCGGCGGCGAAGGCGGCTTCGTAGGCGGCGGGGTTCTCGGCGCGGGGCGCGATGGGGATGGCCTTGGCCAGGCGGAACAGCCAGCCCAGCACCGGCACCTGGAAGATGCGGTGGTCCATCAAAAACACGATGGGGCGCGGGCTGGCGGCCATCAGCAGCACGGCATCGACAAAGCTGACGTGGTTGCAGGCCAGGATGGCCGGGCCCGCAATGGGGATGTGCTGGTCGCCGGTGACCTTGAAGCGGTAGACGCAATGCGACAGCAGCCAGGCCACAAAGCGCAGCAGGTACTCGGGCACCAGCAGGAAGATGTAGAAGGCCACCACCGCGTTGGCGATGGCCGTGAACAAGAAGATCTGCGGAATGGTGCAACCCGCCCCCAGCAGCGCCCCGGCGATGACCGAGCTGGCAATCATGAACAGCGCGTTCAAGATATTGTTGGCCGCGATGATGCGAGCCCGGTGCGTGGGCTGGCTGCGCAGCTGGATCAGCGCGTACATGGGCACGCTGTACAAGCCCGCAAACAGGCTGAGCAGCGTCAAATCGGCCAGCACCCGCCAGTGGGCGGCCTGGGCCATAAAAGCCCCCAGGCCCATGGTTGCGCTGGGCGGCAGGCCGCGCGAAGCAAAGTACAAATCCGCCGCAAACACGCTCATGCCAATCGCCCCCAGCGGCACCAGGCCGATCTCCACATGGCGGCGGCTCAAGGTTTCGCACAGCAACGAACCGGTGCCGATGCCGATGGAGAACACCACCAGCAGCAGCGTGGCCACCTGCTCGTCGCCGTGCAGCACCTCTTTGGCAAAGCTGGGGAACTGGCTCAGGAACACCGCGCCAAAAAACCACATCCAGCTGATGCCCAGCAGCGAACGAAACACCACCAGATTGCCATGCGCCAGCTGCAAATTGCGCCATGTCTCGGTAAAAGGGTTCCAATTGATCTTTAAACCGGGGTCGGTGGCGGGCAACTCAGGAATGGCCTGTGCCAACCAGCGCCCCACCAGGGCCAGGGCCACGCAGCCGATGACCACGGCGGTGTGGCCGACTTCAGGAATCGTCACCAGCAGCCCGCCGACGATATTGCCCAGCAAAATGGCCACAAAAGTGCCCATCTCCACCATACCGTTGCCACCGGTCAGCTCGGCATCATTCAACACCTGCGGCAGGTAGGCGAACTTGACCGGCCCAAACAGCGTGGAGTGCAGCCCCATCAAGAACACGCAGGAAAGCAGCACGGGGATCTGCACCGCCAGGTTGGGCGACAGAAAACCATAGGCGGCCAGCAGCATGATGCCGATCTCCATGGTTTTCACCGCGCGGATCATGGAGGTTTTGGGGTACTTGTCGGTCAGCTGCCCGCTGGTGGCCGAAAACAGCAGAAACGGCAAAATAAACAGCGCCCCGATCACCAGCCCCGCCAGCGCAGGCGGCAACCAGCCCACGCTGAGCTGGTAGGTCACCATCACGGTGAACGAGAACTTGAACAGGTTGTCGTTCGCCGCACCCGAAAACTGCGTCCAGAAAAACGGCGCAAAGCGGCGCTGTTTGAGCAGGGCGAACTGGTTGGGATGGGCGGTAGTGTCAGGGTGTTGGGCTTGCATTTTTTGAACCAAATAGGGCGCTTGCGCTTATTCTATGAGCGTGAGCAGCTATAAAAAATAGAGCATTCAGAGATTAGTCTGCCACAGCGGTATGTCTCGCCGAGCCCACCGCCGTGCGCGATGCCATCACCGCCAGCACCGGCCAGGCCGCCAATGCGGCCACCGCATGCTTCAGGCTGTGGCCCGACACCACCCCGCCGGTCCAGGCAAACACGCTGTGGTCGCCCTGCTCCAGCCACTTGGCCAGGGCGTACGCGGCGATCACGCCGCCCAGGCGAATGCCCCAGGCACCGGGCCGTGGCGGGCACAGGGCCAAGCCCAGCACCAGCAGCATGCCGCCACCTTGCAGCACCGCCCAGGGCAGCAGGTTGCCGTTGGCCGACCACACGGCCACTGACAGCGGCCCCCACAGCAGCACCGCGCCTGCCGTCCACAGCCCCGCCCGGTCGCTGCTGCGGTCGGCCACGGCCAGGCCCAGCAGACCGGCGAACACGGGCACCATGCCTGCGCGGTCCAGGGCCAGCCGGACATTGTCAGGCTGCCAGTGGTAGATACCAGAGCACAGCGCGGCCAGCAGCAGCCCGGCAAAAAACAAAGCTGCCAGCCCGCGCTGTACGCCGGGTGGCTGGTGTTTCAAAACCAACAGCCCCCACAGCCCGCCTACGGCAAACGGCAGGTTGCTCAACACGTCGAGCGCATTGGGCATGCCCGCCCAGGCCCGCTGGTCGGCAAACCCGTGGTAGTGCGCCTGCTGGGCGACAGCGGGGCCGCCCACAGCAGCGACGGCGGCGATGGCCACGGTCCACAGCAGAATTTTTTCCAATCGGTTCACGGTGCATTCCTTCAAAAAATGGGATGTGGCGAGTGTCTGCACACGGTTGTGCCCAAGGCGTTATTTTCAGACTTTGGCCAATTTTCTATACGCAAAGTATCCATAATCGATACCCATGAGCACCACCGCCGACCTCGTTACCGCCCTCAAAAAAGAACTCAAGGCCGCGCAGATGACCTATGCCGATCTGGCCGTCCACCTGGGCGTGGCCGAGTCCAGCGTCAAGCGCATGCTGGCCAAGGGCGACATGCCGCTGTCCAAGGTGGACGCTATCTGCCGCGCCCTGAAGCTGGATTTTGCCGAACTGGCCCGCCGTGTGGCCGATGCCCAGCCGCTGCTGGCCGCGCTCACCCTGCAGCAAGAGCAGGCGGTGGTAGCCGACAAGAAGCTGCTGCTGGTGGCGATATGCGTGCTCAGCCAGTGGACGCTGGAGCAGATCACCGCCAACTACCGGCTCAGCGAGGCCGATTGCATTGCCTGCCTGGCGCAGCTGGACCGCATCGGCATCATCGAGCTGCGCCCGCTGAACCGCTACCGCCTGAAGCTGGCCAAGGCGTTTCGCTGGCGGCCCCACGGGCCGGTGATGCAGTTTTTTCGCGAGGATGTGGTGCTGGACTACTACAGCGGCGGCTTCGACGGCCCCGGCGAGGGCCTGCTGCTGGTGCACGGCTCGGTCAGCCGCAGCCTGGCCCCGGCATTTCTGGAGCGCCTGCAGCGGGTGGCGCAAGACTTTGCCCAGCAGCACCTGGCCGACCAGAAGCTGCCCGAAGCCGCGCGCGAGGGCTACACCCTGGTGCTGGGCATGCGGCGCTGGGAATTTGCGGCGTTTACGGCCTTGCGACGTTAGGCTTTACGGCCGTACGTTGGTAAACACCGTCAGTACCCCGGTGTAGCCATACAGGTTTTGCCGGGCGATTTCACCGGCGGCGAAGAAGCCCACCAGGGGCACATCGCCCAGGGCGCGGCGCACGATTTGCAGCTCGGCACTGGGGCCGCCAAAGTGGTTACCACCCCGGCCCGTGCAGCTCACGTAGATGGCACCGGCAATGCGCCGCGCGGGGTGCGGGGCGGATTCGGCCTCGGGCGCGGCCAGCGCGGTGGCCAGCTCGACCGACAGCTCTTCGGGCTCCAGCTCTTCGCGGATTTCGGCGCAAACCCGCACCAGGTCGGCCCGGGCAGCAGCCACGTTGCGCTGGCAAAACGCCAGCCGGGTGCCCACCGCCACATGGTCGCCCACCGCCACGCCCTTGCGCGTCGGGTCCAGCCCGATGATGTGGCGCACCACCACCTCGCTGCCGAAATGGGCGGTGCGTACCGGCGCGTCGCCCACGTTGGCGCGGGTCAGGCCCACCAGGGTGGCACGTACCCGGCCCAGCGCCTCCTGCGGGCGCTCCAGGTCCACGCCCAGGTCGGCCAGCAGCACGGCCAGTGCGGGCTGGCCGTCCAGCTCCAGCACCAGGTTGGCATCGGACGCGGTGACCACGCGGTTGGCGGTGATGGGCTGGCAGCCCTGGGTAACGCGCGACACCAGCGCCACGTCCGGGCCAAACGCCACGCCGCTCAGGCCACCACTGAACACGCCGCGCGCTGCGCCGTGGCCCTTGATGTTGCCGTTGCCGCCCACCGCAAACTGCACCGAGCGCGAACGGCTGGAGGCCAGCCCACCAAACAGGTAGCCGGTGTCGGTGCGGGCGGCCATTTCGGCCACCAGCTCGGTCAGGTCAGGGGTACCGGCATCGGCGTGGACCAGGGCGGTGTGGGCTTCGAAGCCCAGGCCCAGGGGCGCTACGCCGGAGAACACGCGGTACTGGTCGGCGGGCAGGTCGCAGAGCATCAGGCTCAGGGCCGGTTCGTCAAAGTATTCGACGTTGTTGGCCGAGATGCCGATGCCCACCGTACCCGACCAGTCGGTCACCTCGGGCAGCTCGCCACTGAGGTGGTCTAGGATGTCCTGCGCCTGGGCCGCGTACTGGTCGGTGATGTAGAGCAGGCCCAGGGTGGGCGTGCTGGCGTAGTCGGGCAGCGCCATCTGGGCACGCAATTGGGCCAGCACCAACCCGGCGGCCATGCGCCAGTCGGGGTGCGTGGCGTGGCCGTGGGGAAAGAGTTGCATGGCGGCCTCCGGGGGTAAAACGGGTTGGGATCTTAGTCCGGGTGCTTTTTCGCCGCTGCTTTCTTGGCAGGGGCTTTTTTAGCCGGGGTCTTTTTGGCAGCGGCGGCCTTGGCAGCGGCAGCAGCCTTGGGGGCGGCGGGCGGCACCACGGTCTTACCGGCGGCCTTGGCGATTTCGCCCACGCTCTTGATGGCCTCGGCGGCAAAGTTGGTGGCCAGATTTTTGCTCTTTTCCAGCGCCGCCTGGGTGTTGGCATCTTTGAGTGCGGCACCGGCGATTTGCTGGAACTGCTCGGTCAGCGAACCCCACCATTTGAGCGGATCCACGATGCCGGGCGCGGCGGGGGCATCGGCGGCGGCAGGTTCTTCGGCTTTTTCGGCGGGCTTTTCAGCAGGCTTTTCGGCCGCTTTGGGAGCGCTGGCGGTTTCGGGTTTGAGCTTGAAGGCGCTGGCCAGCTCGGTCATGCTCAGGTTCATGCCCTTGAGGGTGGCCAGGGTCATCTTTTGCACTTCCAGCGCCTGGATGGTGGCCTTGAGCGCCACGGCGTTCTGGTCCAGCCAAAACTGCACGGCCTTGAGTTCGGTGATGCGTTTGTCCAGCTCTTCCACGCTCAGCGTGGGCGCCACCCAGCCGCCCATGGCCGGGGCGGCGGTGGACGCGCCTTTGCCCAGGTTCTGCAAAAAGTCAAAACCGGGTACGAATTTGCTGAAATCAAAGGCGGGGGTGTCGCTCATGGTGTCTCCTGATTTTTTTGGGGGGGCTGTGTTCACGGTAACCAGCCGGTACAGCTTACCCCAATGCGCCAGAAAAGCGTCAGTGCTTGTGCGCTGCAGCGCCGCCGGGGGCGGTGGTCGCCACCGGCAGCTTCACTTCCAGGGTGCTTTCCACGCCCTTGGCATCCTTGAACACCAGGCTCAGCGGGATGGTGCTGTCCTTGGGCAGGGCGGCTTTCAGGTCCATCAGCATCACGTGGTAACCACCGGGCACCAGGGCCACCGGCTTGCCTGCGGGTAGCGCCAGGCCACCGGCCACGGCGCGCATGCGCATCACGTCGCCGTCCATCTTCATTTCGTGCACCTCGGCCACTCCGGCCACCGGGCTGGACACGGCGACCAGCCGGGTGTCGGCCTGGGCGGTCAGCGTCATGAAGGCACCGCTGGCCTTCTGGCCCGGCACGCTGGCGCGCGCCCAGGCATCCTTGACGGCCACATTTTGGGCATGCGCATTGTGAACAAAAAGGCCGCCTGTGCTTATCAGCAAGGCAAGAGTAGCTATAGTTTTCATAGTATGTAGTTTATCAATGCGCATGGCCAACGTGTTCGCTGGGGATGATCTCCAGCAGCGCGGCGGGGTTTTTCAAACCCTTGTCCGAGGTGCCGCTGGCCGGAATTTCGGACCAGTCGGTGCGGCCTTTTTCGCAGGTTTGCAGCACCTTGAACCACATCGGCCCGGCGGCGGCAGGCAGGCCACCGCGCAGCACGAACTCGTCGTAGTGGGCATCGGGCAGGGCATGGCCGGGGGTGGCGGTCCAGGTGATCTCGGTCACGCCTTCGGTCACTGGCTTGCCGTGGTCGTCATAGGGTGTGGCGAGTTTGCCGGTGGTGACGGCCAGCGTCCAGCCCGGTTTGGGCATGGGCTTGGCGCCGGTGAACCCGGCCGGGATGCTGACGCGGATGGCCGTGGTGGGCGTGCCCTCGCAGCCGTGGCCAACGCGCAGCGTGGCCCGGTAATAGGTGCCCGCCAGGGCGGCCTGGTCGGCCAGGGTAATGTGGGCAAAAGTGGTGCTGGCACTGATGGTTAGGGCGCAAGCAGCTACGGATTTAAGAGCAAAAGAAAAAGACATACGCGTTCCGGCAAAAAACATAAGAAAACCACCGCACACGCTGGTAACACCGGCGTGGGCAGCTATCAATTTAGGAATTCAGACGGAGACGGGCGGCCCGCGCGCGGGCAGGGGCGCGGCGGTGGCGTACGCAATGTGCGCCGCCGGAATGCTGCGCAAGGCATACGACAGGGGTTGGACGGGCTCGGCCACCCGGTTGGCCGGGGCCGGGGGCGGCGCACCGGCGGTGATGCACAGCGGGCAGTCGCCCATCTGGCTGACCACCTGGGTGCTGCCGTCGGGCGCGGTGACCAGCAACTTGACCGACCCACCGCTGGAGCACACCAGCTCCATGGCCTGCGGATGCGTCAGCGGCGAGGCAATCGCCACGCCCAGCGACAGCGCAAAACACAGCAGCACCCAGCGCGCCAGGCGGCGGGCCAGGGTGTGGGGGTGGTGCGGGCCGAACATGGCGTGGATTATCGCTCCTCCATTTCGAGGATGGCCCCGCAAGGACTTTTTGCACACAATGGCCGACCCCATAGGAAAACCATATGAAGCGCCTGATTTTGTGCAACGACGGTACCTGGAACTCCCCCACCCAGGAGGACAACGGCATCCTGGCCCCCACCAATGTGGTCAAGCTCTATAACGCCCTGGCCCCGCAAGACCACCAGGGCCAGCCGCAAACCACCTACTACCACCCCGGCGTGGGGGCCGAAGGGCACGCGCTGGACCGGATCACCGGCGGGGCCGTGGGCACCGGCATCAGCAAGCACCTGCGCAGCGCCTACCACTGGCTGGCCACGCACTACACGCCGGGCGATGCCATCTACATCTTTGGCTTCAGCCGGGGTGCGTTTACCGCCCGCAGCCTGGGCGGCTGGCTGGGGCGCGGCCTGCTGGACCTGCGCGAGGTGCCGTCCAAAGCCGCCTGGCAGCGGGTAGAGGCAGCCTACCGGGCCTACCAGCGCTACGCCACCCGCGAGGAAGACACCCGGGTCTGGGCCCGCGATGCGGACTTCGACGGCGTACCCATCTGGCCCTTTTTCCACGGCGAGGAGGCCACCCGGGTGCGTTTCATAGGCGTGTGGGACACGGTGGGCGCACTGGGCGTGCCCGACGACTTCGAGCTGCTCAACCTGTTCGACAACGGCAAAAAATGGCGCTTTCACAACACCGCCTTGGGCAAGCACGTGCAAACCGCCCGCCACGCCATGGCGCTGGACGAGATCCGCGCCAGCTTCACCGTGACCCGCTGGAGCAATGCCGCCGGGTCGCCCCACGCCCACCCCGACGCGCAAGAGCTGTGGTTCCCCGGCGTGCACAGCAACGTGGGCGGCGGTTATGCCAACACCGACCTGTCCGACGGCGCGCTGCTGTGGATGCTGGAGCAGGCCGAGGCCGCCGGGCTGGCCTTTCGCCCCGGCATCACCAGCACCCTGCAACCCAACCCGCTGGGTGTGCTGCACAACTCGTACAAGGGCGCGTTTGCCAAGCTGCGCTCCCGCCCGCGCAAGAGGCGCGTTTCCACCACAGCGCCCGCACCCGGCAGGCCGCCTCGCCCATCGCCTACCCGGCCTACCACCCCACGGTGGAGCTGGCGGTGGGCGGCAGCCACACGGTAGACATCCACGCCGACACCGTCTGGAACGCCACCGGCGTGTACCTGGCCGCAGGCCAGCGCTACACCTTTGCCGCCACCGGCGAATGGCAAGACAGCCAAGATGCCTGCGACTGGCGGGGCACCGAGAACGACGACTACACCCTGGGCGACCTGGCCCGGGCCGTGGGTTCGCTGGGCGGCAAGCTGGAGGATCTGGTCAAACGCGCCACCGGCAACGCGTCCAGCGACTTCTGGCTCACCAAGCGGGTGGAGTCGTTCCGCTGGTTCAGCTTGGTGGGCGCCATCGCCAACGACTCGGGGGACGACTCCATCGTGCCCAACGACGGCAGCCCCGACCCCCACGAGTACCTGAGCCTGCCCGCCCATGCCCAAGCGCCGTTCCAGGTGGTGCGGCCCGGCTACCTGTTTTGTTTTGCCAACGACGTGTGGGCGCTGTACGGCAACAACCACGGCAGCGTGCGGCTGACCATTACCCGGGTTGCATGAGTTTTAGGCCTCTGGCGCTTATTCCATAAGCACGAACAGCTACTATTTACATAGCAGCTCGTCAGGTACCACGCACCATCGCCAAGACCTTGCCCGAGTCCAGGGTGCGGGCCTTCTCCTGGATGGCGGGCAGGTAGCGGCCGTGCAGGCCCTGCGCCTCCTGGGCCATGCTGGCGTAGGCATCCTTGAGCACTTGGGTGGACATGGTGCGCCCACCCGCGTAGTAACGCTTGGCCAGGTGGCCCAGGGCGTAGGTGGCGGCAAAACTCATGCCGGTGCTGACGGCCTGCTGGCCCAGCCCGCGCGCCAGGCCCCCCACCATGCCGCCGCCCAGTTTGCCGAGCAGGCCGCCCAACAGCTTGCGCCCGGCCTGCTCCAGGTACTGCGAGGTCAGGCCCACGCCCACGGTGGCCAAAAAGTCCTTGATGTGGCCCCGGTCCAGCTCAAAACCGTGCGCTTTGCCGATGCCATACACCAGCCGCATCTGCAAAGGGATGATGGCCATGGTGGACAGGGATTCGGGCAGCAGCTCCAGCGCGCCGTTAACGATGGCAGCGTTCAGAATGGTTTTGTCCAGCTCGGCATCGCCGGGCTTGGCCACCGTTGCCACCGGTGTGGGTGTTGCCGAGGGTGCGGCCAAGGGAGCGGCGGCCATGGCATCGGCCTGCTGCGTAAATTGCGCGGTCACCGCCGTGCCCAGCCCCAGGGTCTGCTGCACGCTGGCCAGAAACCGCTGTTCGGCCACCGACTGCACGCCGTCCGCATCGCAGACGCAGACCGCCATTTCATAGGCCAGTTGTTTGGATTCGGCGCTGGTCAGCGCGGCGGCCACGCTGTCGAGCGAGACACGCTTCATCAGCACGTCCTGGTACAGCGTGGGCAGGTTCAGGCCATCGGCCTGCGACAGGCCTTCGGCGATGCGTTTGATTTCGGCGCGCTCACGTTCGTGCTTTTCGCCATCCACAAAAGCGGCGAGCAGGCTCAGGGTGACGATGGCGCGGGTTTCAGATGCTTGCATGGATAGGTTCTCGGGACATAACGGAACAGGTTGGTGCCGGTAGGGGCCCAAAGGTTCCGGGCTGCCGCCGACGCCGCGCACCCCGAAATTTAAACCATTCAGGGCGCTAGCGCTTATTGCACAAGCACAAGCAGCTCCTGATTACATAGCAAAACTTACCGGGGCCGGTCGTAAAACTTGAAGGTCATAGGGGCCACCACGGTGACTGGCAGGGCCATGCCGTTCTCGTAATAGGGCTGAAAACGCAGGGCCCGTACCGACACCAGCGCGGCCTCGTCCAGCTCCGCGTTGGCGCTGGTCTGGGCTACGCGGGCGCGCTGCACCGTGCCGTCGGCGGCCACGTGCACCTGCAGCACCACCGTGCTGTTGCGCGAGCGGTCACGCACCAGGTCTTTGGCGGGCAGCGGAACCTTGGCCACCCAGGGGCTGGAGGCGCGCATGTCGTCGATGCTGACCAGCTGCTCGGGCCACTCGGCTTCGGGCGGCCCCGAGGCACAGCCCACCAGCACCGCCACGGCGGCGGCCAACAATCCACGAACTACAAAACTTCGCATGGCAATTCCTCAAAAATACTAGCGGGGGGCGACCTCTTGGTCGATGGCACCAAAGAGGCTCAGGCCATCTTGGCCCTTCATCTCAATACGCACCGTGTCGCCATACTGCAAATAACCGGTACTGGCCTGGCCGCTGAGCTGGGTTTCCATGGCGCGCTTCTCGGCAATGCAGTGGTAGCCGTTGGGCCACTGGGCTTTGCCTTTGGTTTCCACGCCCGCATTCGCCACCGGGCCGGCGCCGATAACGCTGCCCGCCCGCACCGCCCGCGTGGCGCACAGGTGGGCGATGAGCTGGCCAAAGTGGAACTGCATCTCGGCCCCGGCATCGCACATGCCGACCTTGCGGCCATTCCAGCTGGTGTGCAGCTGCAGGTGAACGCGGCCCTTGTCCCAGGATTCGCCCAGTTCGTCCAGCGTGACCGCCACCGGGCTGAACGCCAGCAGGGGCGCGCTCTGCACCCAGCCCGCACCTGCGGCCCGCTCGGCCGCCTCCAGGCTGCGCAGGCGCACGCTGTTGGTCAGCACCAAGAGGCGCACGCCGTCCAGCGCCTGAGGTGGGCTCACGCCCTGGGGCACGTCGGCGGTGATGGCGGCCAGGCCTGCGCCGAAGTCGATGCCCAGCGCCTCGGAGCCGCAGCGCAGCGGGTCGCAGGCACCGGCAAAGTGGTCGCCCGTGCTGGGGGCGAGCACCGGGGTGCCTCCGGACTCGCGGGGCTGCAGCAGGCTGGGGTAGGCCAGGCCTTCCACCACCTGGTAGGCGCGCGGCAACGGGGCCAGGCACTGGCGCGGGTCGAAGGCAAAGCCGTGGCGGGCGCGGCCCTGGTTCAGCGCGTCATACAGGTCTTGCAGCTGCGGGCTGAGGAAGCCCCAGTCGTCCAGCACCTGCTGCAGGCGGCTGGCCACCCCGGTCGCATAATGGGCCGTGGCCAGATCGCGCGACACCACCACGAGCTGGCCGTCGCGGGAACCGTCTTGGTAGGTAGCCAGTTTCATGGAGAGGTCAGCCGGGTGGGGATAGTCAAACGTTGCATAGCCCAATGAGTTTAACGAAGCCCTATTGGTGGCCCCTGCTGGCCGTGGCCACCGCCGTGCTGGCCGCCCACCTGGCCGTGCTGCAGCGCCTGCCCGCCATGCTGCAGGTGCAGGCCCCGCTGGTGGTGCAGACGCTGAGCACGCGCAGCATCGACGCGCCACCACCCGCCTCGCCCTCACCTGCCGCGCCGAAGCCGCCCCCCCCAAAGCCGCTGCGCAAACCCGCACCGCCGCCGCCCGAAGAAGCGCCCACCACCACCACCGTCGCGGCGGCAGAACCCGTGGAAACTGTGCCGGTAGAGCCGGTGCCGCCCGAGCCCGAGCCACCCGCGTCGGCCCCGCTGCCCGTGGAAGCACCGCCGCCACCCGAACCGCCTGCCTCCGCCGCTTCGGCCCCCACCTCCGCACCCGCTCCCGCCGTGCCGCTGACCCACGCCACCCAATTCGCCTTCCCCGAGCCGGTGCGCCTGCTGTACGCGCTGTCGGGCGAATCCAAAAAACTGCGCTACAACGCCCGGGGCGAGCTGCTGTGGCAGCACGACGGCCAGACCTACCAGGCCACGCTGCAGGCCAGCATGCTGTTTTTGGGCTCGCGCACCCGCACCAGCGTGGGCAGCATCACGCCCGAGGGCCTGGCACCCCGGCGCTTTTCCGACAAATGGCGCACCGAGGTGGCAGCCCACTTCGACCAGGCCCAGCACCGCGCCAGCTTCAGCGCCAACACCCCCGATGTGGTGCTGCAAACCGCCGCCCAAGACCAGCTCAGCGTGGTCCTGCAGATCGCAGGCATCCTGGCCGCCGACCCCGCCACGTATCCGCCTGCGGCCAGCATCGCCATCCAGACCGTCGGCCCCAAGGATGCCGACCTGTGGATCTTCAGCGTGGAGGGGCCCGAGCACATCTATGTGCCGTCCGGCGGTATCGACACGCTCAAGCTCACCCGCAAGCCGCGCAAACCCTTCGACCAACAGGTCGAACTCTGGCTGGCCCCCGGCATGGGCTATCTGCCGGTGCGGCTGAAAATCACGAACGCCAACGGGGATTACATCGACCAACAACTACGCGGCGTAGAAAAGCCCTAAGCTTGAAACCGAAGCAATCGGCTCCAACTGGTTAGTAGCTTTGACATAAGGACCCCACCATGAACACCCTGTACGACTCCGAATCCTTTGTGGTGGTCCACATGCAGCCCGTCGCCGCCCTGGAAGCCCTGCTGCCGGTAGAAGACACGCCCCGCCCCCCCACGCTGGAGCGCCACGGCTTTGAGATCGTGGACAAACGCTCGGGCAAAGAGGTGTATTTAGATGGCTCCTGGGCCGAGCTGTTCCAGCGCCACATCGCCGCCTGGCAGCTCAACACGCCCACCCAGGAAGAAGTGGAAGACACACTGGAGCAGTACGCCGGGCTGGCGCAGAACCCGGTCGTCATCCACTAGACCCATGTTGCTGCGTGCGGTTCTGTTAGCCACGGCGTTGCTGTCCGGCTGCGCCAGCGTTGTACCCAACCGCACCCTGGCCCTGCTGCCCGCCGATGCCATCCTGCTGGGCGAGCAGCACGACGCGCCCGACCACCAGCGCATCCATTTAGAAGCCGTGCAAGCCCTGGCGGCCCACGGCCAGCTTGCCGCCCTGGTGCTGGAGATGGCCGAGCAAGGCCACAGCACCACCGGTCTGCCCGCCTCCGCCAGTCCCACCGAAGTCCAGACCGCCCTGCAATGGAACGACGCGGGCTGGCCCTGGGCGGCCTACGGCCCAGCGGTGATGGCGGCGGTGCAGGCCGGGGTGCCGGTGTTGGGTGCCAACCTGCCACGCACCCAGATGCGCGCCGCCATGGCCAATGCGCAACTCGATGGGCAATTGCCCGGCCCGGCGCTGAAAGCCCAGCAGCAAGCCATCCGCCTGGGCCACTGCGGCCTGCTGCCCGAAAGCCAGATCGCACCCATGACCCGCATCCAGATCGCCCGCGACCAGGCCATGGCACAGACCCTGCAGGCGGCCGCCGTGCCCGGCAAGACGGTGCTGCTGCTGGCCGGGGCAGGCCATGTGGACACCAGCCTGGGCATTCCGCAATATTTGCCCCCAAACTTCCTATCAAAAACGGTGCTGCTGCTTGTCGAATCGGCGCAGGCAGCTCCTAAAAGCATAGTAGATTTTGATAGCATCTGGCGCACACCCCGCATTCCGCCGACCGACTACTGCGCGACAATCCAGCCCCAATGACCTACGCCCACATCCTCACCCTGTCTTGCCCCGACCGTCCGGGCATCGTGCATGCCGTGTCCGGCTTTTTGCTGGAGCGCGGCTGCAACATCGAAGAAGCTGGCCAGTACAACGACCCCGACACGGGTTTGTTTTTCATGCGCGTGCAGTTCGCCAGCGCGGCCATCGCCACCGCAGACCTGCGCAGCCAGCTGGCCCCGTTTGCCGAGGGCTTTGCCATGCGCTGGAGCCTGCACGACGCAGCCGCACCGGTGCGCACCGTGCTGATGGTCAGCAAGGAAGGCCACTGCCTGAACGACCTGCTGTTCCGCTGGAAAAGCGGCCTGCTGCCGCTGGATATCCGCGCCATCGTCAGCAACCACCGCGACTTCTACCAGCTGGCCGCCAGCTACAACGTGCCCTTCCACCACATCCCGGTGACTGCCGCCACCAAGGCCCAGGCCGAGGGCCGCATCTATGAGGTGATCGAAGGCGAAGGGGCCGAGCTGGTGGTGCTGGCGCGCTACATGCAGATTTTGAGCGACGACCTGTGCCGCAAGCTGGCCGGGCGCGCCATCAACATCCACCACAGCTTTTTGCCCAGCTTCAAGGGCGCCAAGCCCTACTACCAGGCGCACGACCGGGGCGTGAAGCTGATCGGGGCCACCGCCCACTACGTGACGGCGGATTTGGACGAGGGCCCGATCATCGAACAAGACGTGGCCCGCGTGGACCACAGCCGCACGGTAGAGCACTTCACCGCCCAGGGCCGCGACACCGAAAGCCAGGTGCTGGCCCGCGCCGTCAAGTGGCACAGCGAGCACCGCGTGCTGCTCAACGGCCACAAGACGGTGATCTTCAAATAGCGTTGGCCATCACCTCGCCCAGGCGCACGCTACCCGCGGGTGCCCAGGCGGGGTTAAACGTCAGCGGGCCCTTGGGGAACAGCATCACCACGGTGGAGCCCAGCAAAAAGCGGCCCATCTCGTCGCCCTGCTTTAGCTCGATTTTCTGGTCCGCATAGCGCCATTCGCGCACCGGGCCGCGCGGCGGGTTGATCACGCCCTGCCAGACCGTCGCCATGCTGCCGACGATGGCGGCGCCCACCAGCACCAGCACAAACGGGCCCCGGGCCGATTCAAACACACACACCACCCGCTCGTTGCGCGCAAACAGCCCCGGCACGCCCTGCGCCGTGACCGGGTTGACCGAGAACAAATCGCCCGGCACATAGACCATGCGCGTCAACCGCCCGTCGCAGGGCATGTGGATGCGGTGGTAGTCCTTGGGGCTGAGGTAGATGTTGGCAAAGTGGCCGTTCTCGAACAGCGCGCCCAGCGCCGCGTCGCCGCCCACCAGCGCGGTGGTCGAAAAGGTGTGGCCCTTGGCCTGGAAAATCTGGTCGCGCTCGATGCGGCCAAACTGGCTGATCGCACCGTCCACCGGGCACACCAGGGATGCCTGGGCCAGCGGGCGGGCACCGGGCTTGAGGGCGCGGGTGAAAAAGTCGTTGAAGCTGGCGTAGCTGGCGATGTCGGGATTGGCGGCCTCGGCCATGTTGACCCCGTACTTGCCCACGAACCAGCGGATGATGCCGGTGGTGATACTACCTGCGCGCGCCGTGGCGACGTGCCAGCCAAATGCGGTGATGGCGTGTTTGGGCAGCAGGTACTGCAGCCACACTTTGAAACGGTCAGACACGCGCAATCCCTTAACGTAAAACCACTTTCAAGGCTCGGGGTGCTCTGCACCCGAGTCCACGAAAGTTGGGCAAAAAAGGGGGCCATTGTAGTCAGCGGCCTGCGTGGGACGGGTCACAATCGGGCATGGCTGCTACGCGTATACCCCCGATCCAGTGCCTTTTGACCTTCGAGGCACTAGCCCGGTTGCGCAGCGTGACGCAGGCGGCCGAGGAGCTGTGCGTCACGCCCAGCGCGGTCAGCCACCGGGTCAAGCAGCTGGAACAGATTCTGGGCACCAAGCTGTTTGGCCGGGCCGACTTTTCGCTCACCACCGAGGGCAGCGAGTACCTGGCCCATGTGCGCGAAGGCCTGGCGATTCTGGAGCGCTTCCCCAGCGCCCAGTCGACCCCGGGCAAGCGCAAGCTGCGGCTGGCCGTAACCCCCACCTTCGCCCGCGCCATCCTGATTCCGCGCCTGCGCCAGTTCACCGAGGCCTACCCCGAGATCGACCTGACGCTCCAGGTGTCGATCCCGCTGCTGGACGTGGTGGCCGAAGATGCCGATCTGATGGTGCGTTTTGGCACGGGGCGCTACGCCGATGTGGAGCATGTCTGCCTGACCCGCGACGAGGTCACGCCCCTGGCCTCGCCCGCCTTTGTGCGCGAGCACGGCCCGTTTGAGAGCGTGGCCGACCTGGAAGGCGCGCGCCTGCTGCGCAGCCCGCTGGAACCCTGGCGCACCTGGTTTGCCGCGCACCAACAGGACTGGCCGGAGCCGGTGGACGGCTCGCAGTTCAACGATATCGGCTTAATGTGCGATGCCGCTGCCGCCGGGATGGGCATCGGCCTGGTGCGCCTGCGTCTGGCGACTGCCTGGCTGGAAAACGGCTCGCTGGTGCGCCTGTTCACCCGCAACGTGCCCAGCCCGCACGCACACTACCTGTGCTGGCACACGGGTGCCATGGACCGCTGGGAATGCGCGGCCTTTGCCGATTGGCTGAAGAAGGCTATGGTCTGAACGCCCTTTGGAGAATTTATGTAAAAAGAGCTGCCCGTGCTTATGGAATAAGCACGGGCAGCTCTTATTTAGATAGCAAAAGGTTTAAGCAGCCTTGGCCTGGGCCAGCAGGGTTTCTGCGCCGCTGACTTCCAGTTTGCCGCCATCTTCCAGGTTCAGGGTCTGCACCACGCCGTTTTTCACCAGCATGGAATAGCGGTGGCTGCGGATCCCCAGGCCCTTGGCCGTCAGGTCCAGCACCAGGCCGGCAGCGGTGGTGAAGGCCGCGCTGCCGTCACCCAGCATGCGCACCTTGCCGGCGGTCTTCTGGTCGCGGCCCCAGGCACCCATGACAAAAGCGTCGTTCACGCTGATACACCAGATTTCGTCCACGCCTGCGGCCTTGAAGGCTTCGAAGTGCTGGAGGTAGCCGGGCACGTGCTGGGCCGAGCAGGTGGGCGTGAACGCGCCGGGCAGGGCGAACAGGGCAATCGTCTTGCCCGCGGTGGCCTTGCTGACATCGACCGGGTTGGGGCCAATGCTGCAACCTTCGCCTTCAATTTCAATGAATTCCATCAGGGTGGTGGAGGGCAGGGTGTCGCCGACTTTGATCATGGTGTGCTCCTTTGTAGGTTAAAAATGGAAATGGGCTCGTGAGAACATGTTCTTCGAGCCCAAAAACAAAAACGGCCCACATTGTGAGCCGTTTTTTAACTAGTTTGCAGGTTTAAACCGCAATAGCCTTTTGCACCAGACGGGTCGCAACCCAGTTCTTGGTTTTGGAGATCGGGCGGCTTTCGGTGATCTCGATGGTGTCGCCCAGCTTGTACTCGCCCTTTTCGTCATGGGCGTGGTACTTGCTCGACTTGCCAACGATCTTGCCGTAGAGCTCGTGTTTCACACGGCGCTCGATCAGCACAGTCACAGTCTTCGCACGTTTGTCGCTGACCACCTTGCCAACCAAGGTGCGCTTGAGGGATGTTTTAGCTTCCGTCATTTATCGCTCCTTATTTGGCGGATTTGTCAGCCGATTGCTTCTCGACAAGAATGGTCTTGGCGCGGGCAATGTCACGGCGCGCAGTGCGCAGCGTGGCTGTGTTGGAAAGTTGTTGCGTGGCTTTTTGCATACGCAGGCCGAAATGGGCGCGTTGCAGCGCTTTCACTTCGGTTTGCAGGCCGGCAACGTCTTTGGTACGTAATTCAGTAGCTTTCGTCATCTCAATCTCCTGATCACTGACCAATCATGCGGGCCACGAAGGT
This sequence comes from uncultured Albidiferax sp., assembly GCA_963512645.1. Lineage (GTDB taxonomy): Bacteria > Pseudomonadota > Gammaproteobacteria > Burkholderiales > Burkholderiaceae_C > Rhodoferax_B. Next base: position 96,733 of record CAUPNM010000018.1, read on the forward strand.
GGTACGCAAAGGCAGTTTGGCAGCTGCCAAACGGAACGCTTCACGGGCCAACTCTTCGGGAACACCGACGATTTCAAACACGATCTTGCCGGGCTGGATTTCAGCCACGTAATACTCGGGGTTACCCTTGCCGTTACCCATCCGCACTTCAGCAGGCTTTTGGGAAATTGGCTTGTCGGGGAACACACGGATCCAGATACGACCACCACGTTTGACGTGGCGGGAAATCGCACGGCGTGCGGCTTCAATCTGGCGGGCCGTCAGACGGCCACGGTCCGTGCACTTCAGACCGAAATCACCGAACGCAACCGAGCTACCCCGGGTTGCGATGCCGGTGTTACGGCCTTTTTGCTCTTTGCGGTACTTGCGACGCGCGGGTTGCAACATGTTTATTCTCCTTTACCGTCAGCTGCAGCGGGTGCAGCAGGCGCGGCTACTTTACGGACGCGCTGAACGGTAGATTTCGGTGCCGTAGCACCTGTGGCTTCAACAGGTTTGTCGCTACCGTCTGCAGGAGCCGCATTGGCACCAACAGGACGGCGGGGACCACGAGCTGGAGGACGGTCATTGCCACCGGGACGGCCGCCGCGGTCATCGCGACGGGGTCCACGGGGACGACGTTCTTCTTCATTGCGCGGCTCTTGCACAGCAGGCAGATCGTTACGGCCCAGGGTATCACCCTTGTAGACCCAAACCTTCACGCCAATAATGCCGTAAGTGGTTTTGGCTTCCGAGGTGCCATAGTCGATGTCCGCACGCAAGGTGTGCAGTGGCACGCGACCTTCGCGGTACCACTCGCAACGAGCGATTTCAATGCCATTCAGACGGCCAGACGACATGATCTTGATGCCCAGGGCACCCAGACGCATGGCGTTTTGCATGGCGCGCTTCATCGCACGGCGGAACATGATGCGCTTTTCGAGCTGCTGGGTGATGCTGTCGGCAATCAGCTTGGCATCGATTTCAGGCTTACGCACTTCTTCGATGTTGACTGCGACGGGCACGCCCAATTGCTTGGCCAGGTCACGCTTGAGGTTCTCGATGTCTTCGCCTTTTTTGCCGATCACGACACCCGGACGAGCCGAGAAAATCGTGATACGGGCGTTCTTGGCAGGACGCTCGATCAAGATGCGCGAAACCGAAGCGTTCTTCAGTTTGGCTTTCAGGTACTCGCGTACCTTGATGTCTTCGGCCAGCATGCCGGCGAAGTCGTTGTTGCTTGCGTACCAACGGCTGGACCAGTTACGGCTGACCGACAAACGAAAGCCGGTAGGGTGGATTTTTTGTCCCATATCTTCCGACCTTTTAGTTACCGACCGTCACGTACACATGGCACGTGGGCTTGCTGATGCTATTACCACGGCCCTTTGCACGGGCTGTGAAACGCTTGAGAGTGGCACCTTGTTCGACGAAGATGGTCTTGACCTTCAACTCGTCGATATCGGCACCGTCGTTGTGCTCAGCGTTGGCGATAGCCGACTCCAGAACCTTCTTGATGATCACTGCAGCTTTTTTCTGCGTGAACTCCAAGACGTTCAGGGCTTGGTCTACCTTTTTGCCGCGGATCAAATCTGCGACCAGGCGGCCTTTGTCTACTGACAAACGCACGCCGCGAAGGACTGCACGTGTTTCCATGGTCTATTCCTTATTTCCGCACGACTTTTTTGTCGGCAGGGTGACCCTTGAAAGTACGGGTGAGTGCGAACTCTCCCAACTTATGGCCCACCATTTGGTCGGTAATATAGACAGGGACGTGCTGTTTGCCGTTGTGCACAGCAATGGTCAAGCCGATGAAATCGGGCAAGATCATGGAACGACGCGACCAGGTCTTAATTGGCTTTTTATCTTTGATGGCGACGGCTTTTTCAGCCTTGGCCAGCAAGTGGTGGTCTACGAAGGGACCTTTTTTAAGTGAGCGAGTCATCTAGCTACCCCTTACTTCTTGCGACGCGACACCACCATCACTTGGGTGCGCTTGTTGTTACGGGTACGGTAACCCTTGGTCAGATTGCCCCAAGGATCGACTGGATGACGGCCTTCGCCGGTCTTACCTTCACCACCGCCGTGTGGGTGATCGACAGGATTCATCACCACACCGCGAACGGTTGGGCGGATACCCTTCCAGCGCTTCGCACCGGCCTTGCCCAAACGGCGCAGGCTGTGTTCTTCGTTGGCGACTTCACCAATGGTGGCGCGGCATTCGATGTGGATCTTGCGAACTTCACCGGAGCGCATACGCACCTGGGCGTAGATGCCTTCACGTGCCAACAGCGTTGCCGAGGTACCAGCCGAACGGGCGATCTGTGCACCAGCACCGGGCTTGAGCTCGATGCAGTGGATGGTCGAACCCACAGGGATGTTACGGATAGGCAAGGTGTTACCTGCACGGATCGGTGCTTCTGCACCGCTCATCAGGCTTGCACCGGCTTCCAGGCCACGGGGAGCAATGATGTAACGACGCTCGCCGTCGGCATAGCACACCAAAGCGATGTGGGCCGTACGGTTTGGATCGTATTCAATACGCTCAACCTTTGCGGGGATGCCATCCTTGTTGCGAACAAAGTCCACAACGCGGTAATGGTGCTTATGACCGCCGCCACGGTGGCGGATGGTGATATGACCATTGTTGTTACGGCCCGCTTTTTGGAACTGGGGTTCCAACAGCGCCGCGTGAGGAGCACCCTTGTACAGGTGGTCACGCGAGACCTTCACCATGCCGCGTTGGCCTGGCGAAGTGGGTTTCATTTTAATGACAGCCATGATTACGCGGCCTCCCCGGTCAGGTTCAGCTCTTGACCAGGCTTCAGCGTCACATAGGCCTTGCGAATGTTGTCGCGGCGACCGATGGATTTGCCAAAACGCTTGGTTTTGCCTTTGGTGTTGACCACAGAAACGCCCTTGACTTCCACCTTGAACATCAGCTGCACCGCAGCCATGATCTCGTGCTTGGTCGCGTCCTGGAGTACCTTGAACGTCACTGCGTTGGACTTCTCAGCCACCATGGTTGCCTTTTCAGACACGATGGGAGCGATCAGCACCTGCATCAGACGGCCTTCGTCAAATTGACGCTTCGTCGAGTTCATGCGGCTCATGCGAACATCTCCTGGAGTTTGTCCATGGCAGCCTTGGTCACCAAAACCTTCTTGTAGTGGACCAGCGACACCGGATCGGCGTAACGGGGCTCAACCACGAGAATGTTGACCAGATTGCGGGAAGCCAAATACAGGTTTTCATCGATTTCGTCCGCAATGACCAGCACCGATGCCAGATTCATGGCCTTGAACTTAGCCGCCAGGGGCTTGGTCTTGGGCGAATCGACAGTCAGCGAGTCAACTACGGCCAGACGACCTTCACGGGCCAGCTGCGACAGGATCGCAGCCATACCAGCGCGGTACATCTTCTTGTTGATTTTTTGCGTGAAGTTTTCGTCAGGCATATTCGGGAAAATACGACCGCCGCCGCGCCACAGGGGCGAGGAGGTCATACCGGCGCGAGCGCGGCCAGTTCCCTTTTGCTTGAACGGCTTCTTGGTCGAGTGGCGAACCTGCTCACGGTCTTTTTGGGCACGGGTGCCTTGACGCGCGTTGGCTTGGAAAGCGACTACAACCTGGTGCACCAGATCTTCGTTGTAAGCACGACCGAATACAGCTTCAGACGCATCAAACTTGGATGCGGCCTGGCCTTGGTCATTCAGGAGTTCGAGCTGCATTAGTTCGCTCCTTGCGTTACTTTGGCCTTGATGGCGTGGCGCACCGTCACAAAACCGCCCTTGGAACCAGGAACTGCGCCCCGGATCAAAAGCAGTTGGCGGGCTTCGTCAATGCGGATCACGTCCAGGTTCTGGGTGGTGACTGTGTCCACACCCAAATGACCCGTCATGCGCTTACCAGGAAACACGCGACCTGGATCCTGGGCCATACCAATAGAGCCAGGAACATTGTGCGAGCGGCTGTTACCGTGCGACGCACGCTGCGAGCTCATGTGGTGGCGCTTGATGGTACCGGCGTAGCCTTTACCAATCGTAGTGCCTTGCACGTCGACTTTTTGACCCACGGCAAACACAGCACCAGCGGCGACAACAGAACCCGGCTTGTACTGGGCAGCTGCATCGGACGTGACGCGGAATTCCTGGATGATTTCACCGGCTTCAACGCCTGCTTTCGCAAGGTGACCGGCCGCCGGCTTGGTCACACGCGAAGCTTTGCGTGCGCCGAATGTGACCTGCAGGGCCACATAACCGTCGTTCTCTTGGGTTTTGATCTGGGTGACACGGTTGTTAGACACGTCTACCACCGTCACAGGAACTGCGTCCCCGTCATCGGTGAATAGGCGCATCATGCCTACCTTGCGGCCCAGCAACCCTAGGGAGTTGCTTTGACTCATTGTTTTCTCCGTAACTTCCACCCGTGTAACTGCAATTGGCTACACGGTTTTTGCGTGAAAGACTGTTAATAAAACTGCGCTGAAATCCTTTGCGATTTCAGCGCAGCCTTGGAGTATAGCCCGCGCTTGCATTTTCGGCAAGTGCGGGCTATTTCCTTGGGGGTGGGGTGGCTCCCGCTTGCGCGAAAACCACACCGATTGCTTTACTGCAGCTTGATTTCGACGTCCACGCCAGCGGGCAGATCGAGCTTCATCAACGCGTCAACAGTTTTGTCTGTCGGGTCAACGATGTCCATCAGACGCTGGTGCGTACGGATTTCGAACTGGTCGCGGCTGGTCTTATTGACGTGCGGCGAACGCAGGATGTCGAAACGCTTCATGCGGGTTGGCAAAGGCACGGGGCCCTTGACAATCGCGCCGGTGCGCTTGGCGGTGTCCACAATTTCAGCGGCCGATTGGTCGATGAGTTTGTAGTCGAAAGCCTTCAGGCGGATGCGGATTTTTTGCTTGGTAGACATGGTGTGTTCCTACGTCGTTTTAAGCAATGATCTTGGCAACCACACCGGCGCCGACGGTCTTGCCGCCTTCGCGGATAGCGAAGCGCAGACCTTCTTCCATGGCGATGGGGTTGATCAGCTTGACGGTGATCGACACGTTATCGCCAGGCATGACCA
>CAUPNM010000019.1:0-97810 GCA_963512645.1 uncultured Albidiferax sp.
AACATGGTGGCCTGTTCGCCGGGCTCGCCCTTGAAGCGCACGTAGGGTTCGATGGTGAATTCGACCCCCTGCGATGTCAGCCGGGCCGCCATCGCCTCCCAATCGGACATGGGCAGCACGATGCCGAAATGCCGCACCGGCACGCCATGGCCGTCTACCGCGTTGCGTTGGGCCAGGCCGGTTTCGCTGGGTGCCAGATGCGCCACGATCTGGTGGCCGTAGAAGTTGAAGTCAATCCAATCGTCCGACGTGCGGCCCTCCGGGCAGCCCAGCAATCCGCCGTAAAAGCTGCGCGCCAGGGCGAGGTCGTGCACCGCGAAGGCCAGATGGAAAGGGGACAGCAGCGCGGGATTGGTTTGGGGACTTTGCATTTTTTCTCTCGGTGGTGGATGAAGATGCGCAAGTGTGAATCCAGCAACGCAAAAATAAAATCAATATATATTTGACGTGACCTCAAATAAAATTGAAGCTCAACACCAGGGTCGAACCATGATTCGCGAGCTCAAAACCTTCGTTACCGTGGCCCGGCAAGGCACGTTTGCCGCGGCAGGAGAAGCCATCGGCCTCACGCAGGCGGCGGTCAGCGCACAGATGCAGCGCCTGGAAACCGAGCTGGGTTTTCCACTGTTTGACCGCACCGGCCGGTCGGCGCGGCTCAATGCCATGGGGCACCAGACCCTGGACCGGGCGCAAGAGCTGATTCGCCTCTACAGCGACCTGGGTTCGCGCCGCGCGGGCAAATCTGCGGCAGTGCTCGTCAGCATCGGGGCCATCACGTCGGTGCAGCGCACCCTGTTGCCAGACGTGCTGGCCACGTTCCACAAACAATTCCCCGACTGCCGCTCACGGGTGATCCCCGGTTTGTCCATGGACCTGGTGAACCGGGTGGATGCAGGCGACATCGACATGGCCGCGATCATCCGGCCGCCTTTTTCACTGCACACCGATCTGCGGTGGACCACGCTGGCGTCTGAGCCATTCCGCCTTTTGGTTCCCAAAGCCGTGGAAGGCAAGGACTGGTCCGAACTGCTGTGCAGCCAGCCCTTCGTGCGGTACGACCGCACCTCGTTCGGTGGCCGGCAGGTCGACCGCTTCCTGCGCGCAGCCCACCTGCGCGTGCAAGACATCTGCGAAGTGGACGAACTGGAAGCCATCGTGCGCCTGGTGGCCAACGGCGTAGGGGTCGCACTAGTGCCGCAAACCCACACCCACCGGCGCTGGCCTGCCGCCGTGCGCGCCATCGACCTGGGCCAGCACACCTTCCACCGGGACATCGGCCTGCTCCACCGAGCCCATCGCAGCATGAACGAAGCGGCACAACGGATGGCACAACTCATCTGCGGGTCTTACGGCGAAACCACGCAAACCGCGGCTTGAAGGGGGTTAAAAATGGTGACACCAGAGCGCTGGGCCAGCAGAAAATTTGCTATTGAATAAATAGCTTCTCGTGCTGGTGGGGTGGGCACGAGAGGCTTAAAAGCTTAGTAAATTTGCTTCCAGTTATTTTGAGGCATATACTTTGATATATACCATCTTCAAGGAACCTCAATGGAGCAAACCGCCAAACTCTTCACCAATGGCCGCAGCCAGGCCGTGCGTTTGCCAGCAGCCTACCGTTTTGACACCACCGAAGTGTTTATCCACCAGGACGCAGACAGCGGCGATGTCATCCTGTCGCGCAGGCCCGCCACCTGGGACGGCTTCTTTGCGGCACTGGCCACAGCAGACCTGCCCGCCGACTTTTTGAACCCGGCAGAACGCCACGAAGCGCCACACAGCGCAGACGACCGCGACCCCCTGGAAGGCTTGGGCGCATGAAGCGCTACCTGCTGGACACCAACACCGTCAGCCATCTGCTCAAACGCCATCCCGCCGTGGCCCGGCGCGTGGTGGCTGTGCCCATGGCCGCCCTGTGCATTTCTGCCATCACCGAAGGAGAGCTGTTGTTCGGCCTGGCCAAACGGCCGGATGCCACCCGTGTGCAGGCAGCCGTGCGGGAGCTCTTGCTACGGCTGGACGTATTGCCCTGGGACCGCGCCGCCGCCGCCCGCTACGGCCCCCTGCGCGCCGCGCTGGTCGGCCTGGGCAAACCCCTGGCACCAATGGACTTATTGATCGCCGCCCACGCGCTGAGCGCCGACGCCGTGGTCGTCACCAACGACCAAGCCTTCCGCCAAGTGCCGGGCTTGGCGATGGAAGACTGGACGCTTTAAAACTTCTCTACGCTACTGAATCAGTAGCTGCTGGTGCCGATGGAATAAGCACGAGCAGCCAAAAACCCTCACAACTCATCCCACCAAAGAAAATACATCCGCATCCACCGCCCGGCCATGCAGCCACAGCTTGTTGCGGGCCGTGCACTCCCACACCGCACCGGCCTTGCGCGCCGCGCCCGCGCTGGCCGCATTGCCCACGGCGGCGCTGATCTCTACCCGGTGCAGCTGCAGCGTTGTAAAAGCAAAGTCCGCCAGCACCCGCACACAGCCGCTGGCCACGCCCTGCCCCTGCGCCGACTGCCGCACCCAGTAGCCCAGATTGCAGCACCTGTGCGTCGCATGGAGCTGGCTGATGCCGGTGCCGCCCAAGAACCGCTGCCCGTCCTCAGAGAACACGCCAAACTCGTGGTCCGTCCCCGCCGCCCGCCCGGTGTGGGTGAAGGCAAACCACTCCAAGGCCTCCTGCGCGCTGTACCCCGCATGGGCCTACGGCATCCAGGGCAACAACGATGGCAATGACTCCAACACCGCCTCGGTGAAGGCCGGGGCATCGGAGGGTTCGAATGGTCGGAGCAGCAGGCCTGGGGCGTGGAGTGTGGGCATGGGGGTGCTCTTGTATTTGTAGCTGGTTTTGCTGGTGGGATGGGCGTGGGGGGCTTAAATGACTTGGAATTTTGAACTGCTTAACTAGTCGCTTGGCCTGGCAACCATCAGCACCTCGGATGTCAGCTAAACGTCTTACGCTCCAAATCAATGGTCCTTACTTTGTTGATCAAGGGTGTTTCGTCGGCTTTAAGGATCGTCTTGGCAATGCTCGTCACGACCTCTTCATCGGGAGCTTGTACCTGGCTGTCCACGACCCGATTTCCCCGTTTTCACTTGTCATGGCCAAGGCAGAAGATGGTGCTCCACCTCAATGCTATGGCCGGGTCTGCACGTGTGCGTGGAACGGAAGCGCGTTGGCGCCCCCGTTAGCGATGGGTGGTCCAGCTCGGCGGTCAGTCCAAGGGTATCCGTGCGTGCCTTCATGACTCTGCGCAGACCTTGGCGTGCCCTGCCGTTGTTCCCGTTCATAACGTACCCGATCATCATCGCCATCGGAAGACCATTGGAATACTGGCCAGTGACGAAGCGCATGAGGCCCTCTTCGACATACGGGACACAAAGGTTACGCACGCTGGTTGGGTACGGCACGTTCAGACGCTTGCATTCATAGGCTAGGTAAACGTCTTCATCGTCACCCACGGTCAGCACAAAATCGATGCTGCTCGACAAAGACACGTTGCCATTGGTGTCTTCGACCAGAAGTACAGACTGATAGGCGATCCGCCCAGGCACCTTCTTCGTTCGCCTCAGAGCCTGCACGAGATGCTCAGTGATGTGATCCTCATGCGTCATGGCGCCCTTCTTGGCCTGCAAAGGTCCAATGCAAATCGGCCACGCTGCCTCAATCGCCTCGGACATTTGCTCCCCAAGACTGCGGAACTGAGCAAGCCAAGTACCGGGACTACCCGTCAGCACGGACCGCCTCCTGTTTTCCATGGCGAGCCGCGGCAGCTACGAGCTCAGCCGCGATCTGCTCTGCATCGGCCAATGCTGTGGATCGAAGCCAATGCCGCAGGGCAGTGGGCTTCACAAGGTACATATCGCGGTCAATGACAATGCGTAGATCGGGGATCAGTTGCACGTTGCCAGGCAAATCGATCGGGAGCTTTGCGGCGATCGATCCGAGGAAGTCGTTGAATTCCCCAGACGAGTCCTCTACATACGGCGCTACCTGATCGCCGATCGTTAGCTTCAACACCGCCACATCCGTGGAGCGCGCCGCCAGCGAAGCATTGACAGGCACGCGAAAGTGCGGCGAGAGCGCGTTGCACAGCATCGCGGCATAGTCCGCCAGCTGACTCGAGCTGGCCTGTGCCCAAATGGACTGCAGGCCGGCGTTGCGCCTGGGCTGCATGGCCGGGATGACTTGCTGAACCGTGTCTTCGATGATGGCCACGTCACTGGCGTCGAGCCCGTAATACTGGAACACCAGACAGTCGATGGCGCCCAACACATCGTGTTGCGAGGCAAGCAGCTTCTTCGCGGTCGCAAGTTCGCTGTCAATCAGTGCCACCAACTTCTTTTCCGCCTTGAACGCCTTCGCAGGATCCGGCATGTTCGCAGGATCGTCGAACGGCAGCCTCAGCAGTTCACCTTGGGGTACCTTGGCCCGGTCGGCTCCTAGGTATGACGTGTCGTGGAAATAGAACCATGCCGCCAGACTGCTGTTCAGCACGGCCGTCAGCACCTTCGCTTTGCGTTCTTGATTGGGCGGAACGGTGATCGACTGAAGCGAACTTCGGAACACGACGTCCTGTTCGCTGAATGCTGCCCGCACCCGGCCAACGGCCCGTTCTACCCCTTGCGGAATCAAGATATGAGGTCCAAAGAATCCGGCGTCAAACCCTGCACGATGAACGACTGACGTAGGCCAGGGGCTAGCCTTTACACGTGGTATGGCGACTGCCTGGAACTGACTCGCATCCAGGTAGGGCAGCTGGGTCACGATCTCGACGATGGTCGTCTGGTATTTAAGATCGCTCAGGCGGCTCTCCTGCGCTGGCTTAAAGCCCTGCCCGATGACCCAGTGCTCGTTCCGGTTGAACTCAACCTTGGACTGCTTGAACGCCTTGAACTCCTGTATGAACGAGCCCATGGGCGGGATCGTACGAAGGTATTGCAGCAGTCGCTCCTCGGGTGCCCGCGTCCACAAGCGACGCTTGAACACCGTTGGATCCTCGGCGACCAGATCGGACCGGAACGTCAAACGATCGGCGCGCGACAGCGTCACCAGCCGCTTGAGTCGCAGGTTGAGGTCAGCCTTGGGGACCCAATACTCGAAGCGGTAGGGGGCTTGCTCCTGCTTCTGAGGGCCATACAGCACGAAGGCGGTTGGGCGCTGCGCTCCGTCGAAAAGCTGGAAGCACAGATCGGACATGTTGATGATCCGTCGGATCCTGGACCGCTGCAGCAACATCCGGCGCGCGGCTTGGCTCTCGGTGTTGTGCAAGATCCCCATGGCAGGCAGCAAAAACGCCACCAGGCCGGTTGGTTTGACCCCTTCCAGGGCTTTCCACACGAATCCCCATGCAATGTCTTTGGCGGGCGCGAGGTAGCCCTTGGAAGTGGTCCAGTCTTGCGCTGTCGTCAGCTGACCGGTGCGGCCATTCCAAGGCGGATTGCCGATGATCACGTCAAACAACGGTGCATTCTTGACACTGAAAAAATCCGCCCCGGGGAGCAGAGTCCTTCCATACAGATGCGGCAGCAACTTGCCCGCCTTGATGAGCTTGGGCAAGTCCGAGGGGCTCGATTGCTCAAGCAGCGCGATGTACAGCGAAAACGCCGCGACACGCACTGCGGAAGAGTTGATGTCGCCCCCATGGAGACGATTCGCAATGGCCTTCAATTCGGTCCACGTAGCATGCTGCTTATTCTTGACGACGCAATGGTGTGCGACTAGGCGCTGGAACAACCGCACTAAGAAGATGCCAGACCCGCAGGCCGGATCGCAGTAAACGCCATGGGCCTTTTGTTCGTCGGTCAGCTCGTCCCACAGTTGGTTGACGACGATATCGGCCAAGAACATCGGGGTGTAGAACGCCCCGTCAGAACTCTTTTTTTCCGCCTCTTCCTTCAGGAATCGGTCGTACACCGCGCTGATGAGTCCGATCGACATGTACCGGAAATCGTAGCCCCAGAACCGGAGTTGGCGGGTAGCCATGTTCTCATGACCATGGCGGAACCTTGCAAGCACTGCCAGGTGCTCAGGCTTTAGCTTGGGTGGCGGAGCGTCTCCCGTCTCGAACGCGCACGGGGCCTTGAAAAGGTTACCGTTGAATGCATCATGCAGCCATATGAACAGCACTTCAAATGACTCGGTATTTTCGGCCCCGAGCACTTCCAGCAAAGTGGCAAAGCGATCCTGCGACGCGGCACGAAATACGGTTTCACCAATAATCTGACGGTCCTCCAAGTAAGCTACGAACATGGTCTGCATGAGTAGTGCCTGGGCTGCGTCTTTGCCCAATTCATCCTTGAGGCTGCGAAACGCCATCAGCAGATTTGCCAGAAGAACGCTGTCAACGCGGTTGTCCGGATTGAAATAACTATCGTTCTCGTACCAAAACCGACCCGACTCCGCCGCGTCGAGTAATTCGCGCAACGCCAAGGCATCGTCGAGAAGGGAGAGAGTCTTCACCAAACGCGGGTCTTTGCCCCGGTTCTCGTCGTGGTGCAACGGGCGCTGCACCAGCGAGTACGCCGTCAATTGGTCGGCGCGAATGACGATCAGCATACTCATCAAACCCTGGTTCCACAGAATCCGATGGAGCTCGTCGATGCGCTCTATGGAAACGAGGGGATCGCTCAGAAAGCCGATCGTGGGAACGCCATTGATGCAACTGACAGCCGACAGGCCCAATTCATCGAGTGCAAAGCGGATCGCTTCGGCATGCGCGCCAGCGGCGATCTCGCTGCCGACCGCATAGAACTCGGGAGCCCGGCGTCGGTCGAGCACCAGCGCTTTCGACCAGCGGGAATCGATAACCGCGCTCATGAGCGGAACCGCTGCGATTGCATCGGGGCCGTGAAGCCGCCCCCCCCCCAAGCGCCCAAGTGCTCAGTCATTGGTGAACCCCAACGTGGTCTGCTTGTCGCCTGCGAACCGTCCACCGATTGCTGCACCACGGGGCCGCTTCTTGACGGGTTTTACTCGCGCCAGGACAGGTTCGTAATCGATATGGCAAACGGACATTTCAGCGAGAAGACTGGCGATCAAAGCGAGATGGATGGGGACTTCGCCCCGCTTCTTATTATTGGAAACCGAGTTAGGTTGCATGCCTATGATGTCAGCAAACTGCTTGACACTTAGGCCCGCCTTGTTCAGCTCACCAAGAAAATTATCGTAAGTCACAGGGCGGCTGGGTCATTATTTAATGAGATTACAACACATATAAAAGTGAGATTCAATCAAAAACAACCAGATTCGCATTAGGTCGGTATCACAGGTGTCAGAACCCTGTTGAGCGAATCGTCGCGATGGCTTCGCGCCGACGATTGTCACTTGCCACGCATAAGAGGACATTAGAAGATACGCTGGAGGCCGTGGCAGCCACCCGGCACCCACTCTCAGCGAGACTGGTCATACAGAAGGTAGGCGCTGAATGCCTGCCTCCAGCCGCCATCGACCCATGTAAAACCACTGACGACCGCTACACGACTCTAGGCATACGCGGCTAACGGCTAATCGAAATCCAGGCAAACCGCTTCAACTGAGCATCGGCAAGCTCAATCACTATCCGCAAGACTCTGCAACTTTGCGCACCACCAGCCGTAGCGCCACAACCCAACAATCAATGCACCATCGCCGCACCCACCTTCCCCCTCCCAAACACATGCCCCCGCAGCCGCGCCAACAGCTTCTCCTTCTGCCCCTCCAAAATCTGGCTAGCCTCCACCAGCGCAGGCCAGGTGGCGTAGGCCTGGGCGACCGTATCGCGGACCAGGCGGGTGCAGGGCTGTTCGGCGATGCCCACCCGGTTGCAGAAGGCGCGCAGGGTGCGGGGGTTGAGGGTTCGGCCTAGCTCGGGCTCGGTGCCTTTGCCGCCGTCGTTGCGGTACAGCGCCAACGCACTGCCTTGGCCGCTGTAGTAGGCAGACCAGGCGACGATGTCGAAGGCTTTGGACAGCACCGGGGTGTGGCTCTCGGGGTAGAGCAGGCAGAAGTTTTTCAGGTGCGCGTCATAGTTGCCCATGAGCTCGTGGATGGTGACCAGGCGCAGCAGCTCGTGTACGGCGGGCAGGCCCAGGCTGTCGGGGTAGCGCAGCATCAAACCGGCCATGGCGGCGTAGGTGGCGCCGGTGTATTTGTGGCGCGGGTCCACGCCCAGGGCCTGGGCAAAGTCTTCGCAGTGGATACGTTTGGCGCCCTCGCGGTCGAAGCGGGTCACGGCCAAAAAGTTGCTGCTGCCGCCCAGGGTGTAGCCGTGGGCAAAGTCCAGCTTGTCCAGCGGCACCAGCTTGTGTTCGCACACGTTGGCCCCGGCGGCCTGGGCCATGGAGAGGCTCAAGTGCTCCAGCTCGGGCAGCTTGGCGCGGTCTACCTGGGGCAGTTTGCCGATGATGCGGGTCACGCCAGACCGCTTGCGGGCCACGTAGCGGCCGCCCTGGGCGATCAGGCCCACCTTGGGCTGCATGCCAGAGATCGACACGCCCAGGGGCAGCGGGTCGGCGGTGACCGACATTTCCAGGGCATCGTTGTCTTGCGTGACCAGCCGGGCCAGGGCCTGGCGGTCGAGGTGGGCCGGTAGCGCCTTGACGGCGCCGGGCAGGTCCAGGCCGCAGGCGGCAAACAGGGCGAAGTGGTCGTCTTCGCGGCAGCCGCGCTCTTGCGCCAGCTGGGTGCGGAACACGCCCTCGGGCAGCATGTTCTGGAAGAAGTCGGGTAGGCGGCCCTCTGCGCCGTTGAACACCGGCGCGGTGATGTCTTTCCACAAAGATGTCTGCTGGGCCGGGTCGCGGGCGCGCATGCTGACCGACAGGATGGCTTGGCCCGGGTCGGCGGCGAAGGCATCGTCGGCCACGAAGCGGATGATGGGGCTGGCCGTGCCGTTGGCAAAGCGGAACAACTGGCCCACGGGGCGGCCACCCAGCAGGATGTGCAGGACTTCGACGTTGAACATCAGAGGTGCTTGAGGTCGCCCACCATGGTGGACACGCTCTGCGCCGGGGCCTGGCGCGGGCCGGTGATGGCGCGGGCGGCATCGCGGGGCACCAGCATCACCTCTTGCCCATTGGCCTGCGCAATCGCCAGCAAGGTGGTGACGCTGAAGTTGTGCTGCCCGCTCAAGGCGCGGCCAATGCTTTGGCGCGTGAGGCCGGTTTGCTGGGCCAGGGCCACGTCGCTCTTGCCCTGGCTACCGGCCACCAGGCTGTCTGCGATGGCTTGCAAGGTGTTCATTGCGTTTAACAGTTCCGTAAAAATGGTCGCTCAATTTAACAGTCTTGGGCGGCTATTTCAAGGAATTTGGATGTTAAACATACTTAACATTTTTCTGAAAATGTTAAGTAAACTTGTCAGCCTGCGCTGTGTTTAGGCCACCGAGGCAATCGCCGCCCGCAGCACATCGGCAGACTTTTCCAGCGCCGCGCGCTCTTGCGCATCCAGCGCGGGCTCCAGCACCTGCACTGCGCCCTGGGCGCTGACGACGGTGGGGAGCGACAAGGCCACGCCAAACAGGCCCAGCGCGCCGGTTTGTACGCGGGTGACGGTGAGCACCCGGCGCTCGTCACGCAGCATGCCGTGCAGCAAATGCGCGGTGACCAGGCCGATGGCGTGGTTGGTAGAGCCCTTGCGCTGGATGATCTCGTAGGCGGCGCGGCGCACCTGGTGGGCCATCTGCTCCTCGTCGGCAGGCTGCCAGCCCGCCCAGCTGCGCAGGGGCACGCCGCCCACTTCCGCACTCGACCACAGCACTACTTCCGAGTCGCCATGCTCGCCCACCAGTTGCGCGTGGATGGAGCGCGGGTCCAGCGCCAACTGCTGGCCCAGCATCTGGCGCAGCCGCGCGGTGTCGAGCATGGTGCCGGTGCCGATCACGCGCTCGGGCGGCAGGCCGGAGGCCTGGGTAAAGTCAAACACCAGCACGTCGATGGGGTTGCTGACGATGACCACGATGCCCTGGTAACCGCGCAGCTGCAGGGCGATGTTACGCAGAATGCCCAGGTTTTCTTTCAGCAAATCCAGCCGCGACTGGCCGGGTGTGCCGCCTTTACCGGCGGTGATAACGATGGCCTGGGTGTCCAGCATCTCGGTCAGCGACCCGGCCCGCACCTGGGCCGACGGGTAAAAGGCCGCGCCGTGCGCCAGGTCCATGGCCTCGCCCTCGGCCAGGCCTTCGCGCGTATCGAACAGCAGCACCTCTTGCGCCGCCCCCGCCTGCAACACCGAAATCGCCACGCTGGCCCCGACCCAGCCGGTGCCGATGATGCCAATGGAGGGTGTGTGCATGGGGAGTCCTTTGCTGTGAAAGACCCCAGCCTATACCGGGTGTGTGACGTGCGTCTGTGCGCTAACGCATCAAGCAGCCAGCGCCCCCAACTTGCGCAGCTTCACTAGCCAGTCTTGCGTGCCCTGTGCGCCCAACTGGTCCACCATGCCGATCAAGGTTTCATGCACCGGCGCGATGCCCACAAACCCCAGGATATTGCGCTCCAGCGAGCGCACGCTGTGCGCCCGGAAGTAGTAGCGGTACACCAAGGCAGGCATGCCCATGGTGACCACGACCCGGGCAGAACGCCCCGTCAGGCCCTTGGCGCCAAAGGGATTGCCGTTGCTGGCCTTGAAAGCAAAGCCCGGGCGGGCGATCTGCTCCAAAAAGCCTTTGAGCAAAGCCGGCATATCGCCCAGCCACAGAGGGAAAAACAGCACAAGGTGCTTGGCCCAGGCGATGTCGGCCTGCGCGGCCGCCAGGCCGGGCGGCAGCGCGCCATGCTCCCAATCCTGCTGGCGGCGCAGGAGCGGAAAGTCCAAAGCCGCCACGCGCACCCGGCGCACCGTGTGGCCCGCCTCTTCCGCCCCTGCGGCATAGGCATTGGCCAGGGCACCGCACAGGTGCTCTTGCGTGTCGTCGGGATGGCCTTCGATAAAAACGATGCGCCGTGCGTCCATAAGCTTCTCCTGCCGTAGCCCAAAGCCCATGCTGGCATGGCCACGGGCTAGCGGCTTGACGCACGTCAAGCCTGCAGGGATTAGCCGGGTGAAACGCCCGCAGGCCAGCGGTAGCCCAGCACCGAGGCCAGCGGGTAGCTGTTTTCGCACACGCAGTCCAGCTGGTTGCCGCCCAGCAGCAGCACCTGGTCGCCCTCGGTGCGCAGGTAAAAGCCCACGTGGCCGGTCCATCCCGTGGGGTTGTCGCGGGTCAGCACCACGATGCAGCCGGGCACGGGCGCGTCCAGCGGCTGGCCCCAGTCCAGCCAGGAGCGGGCCAGGGCCGAGCCGGTGCCGGAAATGCCCACCTGGGCCAGCGCCCAGTTCACAAAGGACGAGCACCAGGCGGCCTTGTCGTCGTAGCCCGCGATGTTGGTGCCTGCGTGGTAGGCGGTGATACGCGGGTTGCTCTGCCCGGGTGGTGCGGTGCGCACGCCTTGCTCGCTGGCGGCTACCAGCATCCAGGTGGCGAAAGGCTGGGGCTTCAAAACAGCCCCTGCGGCACCTTGTCGGCCTTGGTTTCCAGCGGGTTGGCGGCCAGCCAGTTGGCCGGGTACTGGCGCATGAACTCCTTGGCTTTTTCGATGCGCACCGTAAGCCAGGCATCGACCGCGCCTTCGTTGAGGATGACGGGCATGTGTTTGTCGTTGCCTGCCGGGCCGTAGCGGCGCATCAAGGCGTGGTTGTTGGCGTTGACGGTGAGCACGGTGTAGCTGAGAAAGGGCACGCCGTCCGGCCCGGTCCAGCTGGCCCACAGCCCGGCCACGCCCATGGGCTTGCCGTCGATGCGCGAGATGCGCGTGGGCACGGCCTTGCCGCTGCGCAAGTCGTCCACATAAAAGGCCTGCATGGGCACGATGCAGCGCTGGTTCTGCAGCCAGGCATCGCGGAAGTTTTGCGTGGTGCTGGCCGTTTCGGACCGGGCGTTGACCAGCTTGGGCGCACGCAGCTTGCCGTCAGATGCCGACTTGACCCAGTGCGGCACCAGGCCCCACTGGGCGGGGGTCAAGACACGCGACGCGGGCGCATCGCCCTCGGCCGCCACAGGCCGGATGCAAAACCCCGGCTTGCGCGGCCACATGTCGCGCTCGCCCAGGGCGCTGGGCGGTTCGACGCCGAAGGCATCTTGGTAGGCGGCGGCTTGTTGCAGGGATTCGTAGTGGGTAGTCATGCGGGGATGGTAGCAACAGCCGCAGCCCGTACCGGGGTCGGCACTCAGTCCTGCGGATTGAAACAATGGAACTGGTTTTTGCCGGCCTGCTTGGCCTGGTACATGGCTTTGTCGGCCTGGCGCATCAGGTGATCGGCATCGGGCACGTCCTGCGGATCGAACCAGGCCATGCCAATGCTGACCGAAACCTGCAACACGTGCGACCCCAAGGTGACCGGCTGTGCCGCTGCCCGCAGCAGGCGCTCCAGCAGCGGCGTGGCATCGACTGGACGGTGCAGGTCTATCAATATCGCCACAAATTCGTCGCCGCCAAAGCGCGCCAGCGTATCGCCTTCGCGCAGCGCGTCGTGCAGGTGCTGTGCTACTGCCTTTAGCAACACATCCCCGGCCTCATGGCCATGGTTGTCGTTGACTTCCTTGAATCCATCCAGGTCCAGAAACAGCAGGGCCAGCGATAGCTCGCGGCGCACGCTCTGGGCTATCGCCTGGTGCAGGCGGTCGCCCAGCAATACGCGATTCGGCAGGCCGGTCAGCGCATCGTAGTGGGCGGTACGCACCAATTGCCGTTTGTGCTTTTCGGTGGCAGAAAACTGCTCTTGCAATGCAATTTGCATTTGCTGCATATGGTCGGCCAACTGGCCAATCTCGCGGATACGGGCGTTGGCCAGTGGCGTGGTGAAATTGCCGCCTGCAATTGCATTGGCAAAGCTGCCCAGATTGCGCAGCGGCTGTACCACCCACCGACCCAGCAATGCCACCACCAGCCATACCGCCACGAGCAACTGCACCAACGCAGTCAGCACATAGAGCAAGCGGTGGCGCATCTGTAAATCTGCGGCCAGGTGGTCGTCGATCTCAACCCGCACCAGGCCAATCTTCACGCCATTGCGCACCACGTCGCGTTCGCCACGGTACTGGTGGCCGGTAGCCCGCTCGGGCCTGGATTCACTGTAGAAATCACCCTCTGTTGCGTGCTCCACCACCTGGACACTGACCACGTTCGGCGACTCCATCAGCGCCGACACCACATCCGCCACCCCCGGCTTCTCCAGGTTCCATAGCACCTCCGGCAAACTCCGGGACAGCAGGTCCAGCTTGTTTTGCAGCTCTGCCTCTTGTTCCTGTGCGGCGAGGCGCGGCTCGACAAACCCCATCACCACACCGCCAAGCACCAACACCGGAAGCAGCAAGCCAAAAGACGTGGCCAGCACAACCACCCACTGCAAAGAACGGGGGGCCGTGCGGGTCGGGCCCTGCGTCATAGGCCAGCCCCGGGCTTCTGCCGGAAATAGCGGGCTTCAATCTGCGCCAGACTCCCGGATCGGCGTATCGCCGCCAGGCCCGCGTTGAACGTATCGCGCAGGGCGGCATCCCTGAACACCATGCGGTAGGGAATCTCGTCAAATATGGCAAATATGTCTACCGGAAACGGCTGCTCGGAAAATCCGCTCTGCCGTAGCTGCTCGGTTTGGTACTCGAAAATACGGGGGTCGCACACGATCGCATCGGCCTGGTACCCAAACAGCATGCGGGCCTGAGATAGCTGGTTGGCCTGCTCGGAATAGCGCCGGTTGGCCTTTGCCATCGCCGCATATTCGGCCCCCAGGTACAAAGAGGCGTTCTGGAATCCAACGACCCGCAAGTCCTGCAGGTCCGCTACACGCAAAGGCTGGGACAACTGGCCTTTGGGCGCAATCACCATGTCCAGGTAATGCACATACACATCGGAATAAGCCCCGACCACGCCGGACTCCGGGGTGAGCGTGGCCGCGCCGGCAAACTGGGCATCGCGCATGGCCAATGGCACCCGTGCCTGGGGCAGGAACACGGGGACCAGCGTGTGGCCAGCCACCTTGAATACGGCACGGATGATGTCGATCTCCAGACCCTTGCCGGTTTTTTCATCGGCATACGGCGCAAGCGACTGTCCAAACGCGATACGCAAATCGGCACTATGCACGCTGGCGCACAAGAACAGCAGAATCAAAATCCAGCATCGACGCATTGCGGGGTACTCCTATCGATTGGTATTCCAGCGAATGTGCCGCTAAAAGCCTACACCGCCCCTGCCTGCAATGGAGCCGGCTCACACGAGAAACGAACCCGGCGTTCCCTCCACCGGCGGACACCGCATGCCTGCTGCGCGCCCGCCCTACAGACCCAAAATCTGCGCCGCAAATGGCCTGCAGCTTCCGCCGGAAATCACAAGCCATCTTACGTCGACAGGGCAGACGGATTCAGCGGAAAGAGCTATCTATTTTTTATAGCAAGTAGAGGTTGAAAAATCGAAACTGGAACAGCGCTGTCTGATCGGCCATCGTGCTGGTCTGCGCCGCGGGCACCGCCGCCCCCCCCAAGCAGCGGTGTAGGCGCGGTGGGCGGCGCAGTGGTGGCCACCGTGCTGGGTGCCCTGGGCGGGGCCTTTGCCGGTAACCACATCGAAGGCCAGGTGAAGGCCTCGCACAGCTACGAGATCACCGTGCGCCTGGACGACGGCTCCACCCGCACCCTGCACCAGTCCGAGCTGCCCGGCTGGCAAGCCGGTGACCGGGTCAAGGTGGTCAACGGCGCATTGCGCTCCATCGGCTAAAAACACGAAGCCAGCAGAGGCGGCAGGCACAGAATGCTTCTGTTTTGATAGTTAAAAATAGGAGCTGCTTGTGCTGATGCGACAAGCACGGGCTGCCATTTTGGGCATCCAAAATAGGCTTAAAAATGCAAAGCCTAGGGTTTCACCCTAGATTGCAGTTGCAACACGGCCTGCGGGTTGCCGACACACAAAAGTTGTGGCGGCTTGGGAAGATCACCTCACCCCAAAACAACGCACCAATCTTGGTGCAACAACCCAAAGGATTCCACCATGACCCGCTCTATCAACCGCATCGCCGCTTCCGCTCTGTTCGCCCTGGCTGCTGGCGCTTTCCTCCCCGCACACGCTGCCACCAACGACGCAGACCTGGCCAGCTCGGTGCAATCCACCCTGACCAGCCAGCTCGGTGCGGATGCCAAAGACGTGACCGTCACCGCCAACAACGGCAGTGTCACCCTGCACGGCTGGACGCAAGGCGTGCAAGAAGAAGCCAAGGCCCGTTATGTGGCCAGCACCGTGCCCGGCGTGAGCAACGCCTACAGCAACGTGCGCACCTTCTCGACCGACAGCAACGACTAAGCCCAACATGGGGGCGTTTTAGCCCTCCCGTGCTTATCCGACCGGCGGTGGCAGCTATTTAATAGATAGCTGCCACCGCTTTTGCGTTGCGGGCCCAGCCCATCCGGGACAATACCCGCATGCCCACCCTCCCCCCTTCCGCCCCCCATCTGCTGATTCCCCTGGCCGCCAGCGCCTCGCCCGGCTGCCGCACGGCACTGGCCACGCTGCGCCTGCCGAACCTGGAGCGCCTGCTCCAGCGCCTGACCCCCACCCTGCGCGACAACGGTGAAGACACCAGCCTGTCGCCGCCGCACGAGCGGGCGCTGGCGCGGCACTACGGGCTGCCGGTGGCCGACGGGCTCATCCCCTGGGCGGCACAAGAGGCGGAGCAAGACGGTGCCTGGGCCTGGGTCACGCCCTGCCACTGGCAGGTGATGACCGACCACATCGTGATGGCCCCGCCCGACACACTGGCGCTGGAAGAGGCGGAATCCCGCGCGGTGCTGGCCGCCGTGCAGCCCTACTTTGCAGAAGACGGCATCACCCTCACCTACACCACCCCCACCCGCTGGCGGGCGCAGGGCGAGATTTTTCGCGGCCTCGCCACCGCCTCGCTGGACCGCGTGGTCAGCGGCGTGGGCGCGCGCAATGTGGACGAATGGATGCCGCCCACCGCCCAGGGCGGCCCGCTGCGGCGGTTGCAGAGCGAGATGCAAATGCTGCTCTACACCCACCCGGTGAGCGACGCGCGGGCCGAGCGCGGGCTGTTCGCGATCAATTCCTTCTGGGTCAGCGGCAGCGGAGCCCTGCCATCGCCGCCCGCGCCAAAGCCAGCCCCCACCATGCCGCTGACTTTGCTGCAGGCCGCGCAGATGGAAGACTGGGCAGCCTGGACCACCGCCTGGCAGCACATCGACACCACCGCCTGCACTGAGCTGCTGGCCGCGCTGGACCAGGGCCAGGCCGTGCAACTCACGCTGTGCGGCGAAAACAACGCCCACACTTTTGAATTGGCACCGCGCAGTTTCATGCAAAAAATATCAGGCCTTTTCAGCCCCCAGCGCTTATCCGATAAGCTGGAACAGCTATGAAAATCACAGCACGCGACATTCCCCCCCGCGCCGTCTGGGCGCTGGAGCAGGCCGGGGTGCACCCCCTGCTGGCGCGCCTGTTCGCCGCCCGCGGCGTGGACAACAAGGACGCGCTGGACGACGGCCTGGGCCGCCTGCTGCCGCCCGCCAGCATGCTGGGCACCCAGGCGGCCGCCGTGCTGCTGGCCGATGCGATTGCGGCGAATAAGCGCATCTGCATCGTGGCCGACTACGACTGCGACGGGGCCACGGCCTGCGCGGTGGGCGTTCGCGGCCTGCGCATGTTGGGAGCCCAGCACGCCGACTACATCGTGCCGGACCGGGTGGTCGACGGCTACGGCCTCACCGCCAGCATCTCGCGCCGCGTGAAAGACAGCGGGGCCGACCTGCTGGTGACGGTAGACAACGGCATCGCCAGCTTCGAAGGCGTGGCCGAGGCCAAGGCGCTGGGCCTGCAGGTGCTGGTGACCGACCACCATCTGCCCGCGATGCAGGGCGGCCAGATCGCCGTGCCGGATGCCGACGTGATCGTCAACCCCAACCAGCCCGGCTGCAGCTTCGAGAGCAAGTCGATTGCCGGTGTGGGCGTGATGTTTTACGTGCTGCTGGCGCTGCGGGCCGAACTGCGCCGCCGCGACGTATTCACTGCAGAAACCCAACCCAAGCTGGACCCGCTGCTGACCCTGGTGGCCCTGGGCACGGTGGCCGACGTGGTCAAGCTCGATGCCAACAACCGCCGCCTGGTAGCCCAAGGGCTGAAACGGCTGCGCGTGCAGGCGCAACCGGCGGGACTAGCTGCGTTATTTGTAGCAGCAGGCCGGGTGGCCAAGGTGGCCACCACCTTCGATTTCGGCTTTGCCCTGGGCCCGCGCATCAACGCCGCAGGCCGCCTGGCCGACATGACACTCGGCATCGAATGCCTGCTGACCGACGACCCGGCGCGCGCCACCGAACTGGCCACCACCCTGGACAAAATCAACCGCGAGCGCCGCGAGATCGAGGGCGGCATGCGCGAGCAGGCCATGCTGGTGGCCGAGTCGCTGTTTGACGAATCGGAAGAGCCGCCGCCCGCCATTTGCGTGTTCGACCCCGACTTCCACGAGGGCGTGGTGGGCATTGTGGCCAGCCGCCTCAAGGACAAGCTGCACCGCCCCACCTTCGTGTTTGCCGCCAGCAAGGCCCCGGGCAAAGAGCACGAGCTCAAGGGATCGGGCCGCTCCATCCCCGGCTTCCATTTGCGCGACGCGCTCGACCTGGTGGCCAAGCGCCACCCCGGCGTGCTGCTGCGTTTTGGCGGCCACGCCATGGCGGCGGGCTGTACGGTGCACGAAAACCACCTGGCCGAATTCGAGCAAGGCCTGCAGCAGGTGGCGCTGGAGTGGCTAGATGCCGCCACGCTCACCCGCCGCCTGGAAACCGACGGCCCGCTGGCGCCCGAGTACCGCCGTGCCGAGCTGGTGGACGTGCTGCACAAAGAGGTCTGGGGCCAGGGCTTTGCGCCGCCCACCTTCAGCGAAGAGCTGGAAGTGGTGTCGCAGCGCCTGGTGGGCGAAAAGCATTTGTCGCTCAAGCTGAAGCACCAGGGCCAGCCGGTAGACGGCATCTGGTTCGGCCACACCGAGAGCCTGCCGAACAAGGTGACGCTGGCCTTCCGCCTCGATGTGAACGAGTGGCAGGGCCAGCGGCGGGTGCAGTTTCTGGTGGAAGGCGCGGAGAGTTAGCGCCCGTTTTTATAAGCCATTTAGGCCTTTAGCGCTTATTTCATAAGCACGAGCAGCTCCCAAATACATAGCAATCGGATTTAGAAACTTTCCCAGTCGCCCTCGCCGCCCTTGGCGGGCGCAGGCCGGGCCAAGGCGGGCCGGGCCAGCGCAGGCTTGGCCGTGGTGGCGACCGGGCGGCGCAGGGCCGGTGCGGGTTTGGCGGGCTGCGGGGCACGGGCCGGGGCTTTGGCCGTGTGCTGGATGGCGGGTTTCGGGCTGGCGGGTTTCGGGCTGGCGGGTTTGCCGGGCAAGGCTTTGGCCACCGGTGGCCGGGCTGCGATGGCCGGGCGCATGGGGGCGGCAAGGGTGCGCGGCGCGGCAGCCGCCAGCCGGGGCTGCTGGCGGATGGTTTGGGTGGTCTGGACCGCATGGCTGCCCACCTTGAACACCGACACCACCTCGGCCAGGCGCTGGGCCTGGTCGCGCAGGCCGGATGCGGCGGCGGCCGATTGCTCGACCAGCGCGGCGTTTTGCTGCGTCATCTGGTCCAGGTGGTTGACCGCCTGGTTGACCTGGGCAATGCCGTCGCGCTGCTCGCTGGACGCGGCGCTGATCTCTCCGATCATGTCGCTGACCCGGCCCACGCTGCTGACGATTTCGCCCATGGTTTCACCCGCCTGGGTCACCTGCTGGGTGCCGGTTTCCACGGTCTGCACCGACGCACCGATCAGCGTCTTGATCTCTTTGGCGGCCTCGGCGCTGCGCTGCGCCAGGCTGCGCACTTCGCTGGCCACTACGGCAAAGCCCCGGCCCTGCTCGCCTGCGCGGGCGGCTTCCACGGCGGCGTTGAGCGCCAGGATATTGGTCTGGAACGCAATGCCGTCGATGGTGCCGATGATGTCGGAGATGCGCTTGGACGAGGTACTGATGTTCTGCATGGTGCCAATCACCTGCGCCACCACTTCGCCGCCGCGCGTGGCGGCCTGGGCTGCGGTGGCAGCCAGCTGGTTGGCCTGGCGGGCGGTGTCTGCCGCCTGGGCTACGGTGCTGGTCAGCTCTTCCATGCTGGCGGCGGCCTGCTGCAGGTTGGAGGCGGTTTGTTCGGTGCGCTCTGAGAGGTCGTGGTTGCCGGTGGCGATCTCCTTGGAGGCGGTGGAGACCGAATCCACACCGGTGCGCACCTCGGCCACCACACTGCGCAGCTTGGTGACCATGCCGCCCAGCGAGCGCAACAAATGGCCGAACTCGTCTTTGCGCGGGTCTTGCACTTCCAGGGTCAGGTCGCCTGCGGCGATGGCATCGGTGGCGGCCACGGCCCGCTCCAGCGGCAGGGTGATGGAGCGCACCAGCCACAGCGCCAGCAGCACGCCCAGGGCAAACACCACGGCCACGCTGGCCACAGCCACCAGGGCCACGTTGTGGCTGACTTCCTTGGCCTTCAGCCGGGCGGCATCGCGCTGCTGGACCTGCAGGGCGAGGTACTTGTCCATCGCGTCCAGGTACACCGCGGCGCGGGGTTTGTATTCTTTGTCCATGAAGGCCTGGCTGGCCTCGGCATCGCGCGCCTCCTTGAGTTGCTTGACCTTGTCGGCCAGGCCACGGATGTCGGCGCGGGTGCTGGTGATCTTGTCCAGCGCGGCCTTGTCTGCCGGGGCTTCGGCGGCCTTGTTCATGCGCTCCTGGATGGGGTTGATCTTGGCGGTGAGCTCGGCGGCACGGGCCTCAAACACCTTGCGCTGCGCTTCGTCGGTGGTGAGCACGCTGTAGATGTTCATGCTGACCGCCATCTCCACCATGCCGCGCCAGCCGGTGACGGTGGTGATGGCATCTTCGTACTGGGCCACCTGGTGGTCGACGGTGTCGTTGACTTGGCGGGTGCGCATCTGGGTCCACACCGTGACCAGCAGCATCGCTAACAGCAAACCCAAAATCGTTCCCCATAGCTTGTGGGATACGCGCATGTCATTGAATTTCATGGTGTGCCTCTGGTTGCATTACCGGAACCCCTGGCCCGAGGTGGCCAGAAAGTAACCGGATGCTACATCGAAACACCGCTTCGCCCGGGCGGAGCGGCCCTTTCAATGCAGCTTGACGTGCGACTCGGTGCGCCGGGTGATGGCGCGGGTCAGGGTTTCCAGCGTGACCTTGGTCACGCCGTGCAAGGCGAGTTCGTGCATTTTGTAGAGCGAGGTGTACATCACCCGGGCCACCAGCCCGTCGATGAACAGGCTGCCTTCCATGATCCCGCCCATGAGACTGCCGACCGCGCTGTAGTCGCCCAGCGACACCAGCGAGCCGAAGTCGCGGTAGCGGTAGGGCTCCAGCGGCTTGCCGTCCAGGCGGCGCTTGATCTGCTTGACCAGGTGCGATGCCTGCTGGTTGGCGGCCTGGGCGCGGGGCGGCACAAAGCCGCCTTTCTCGGGCCAGGGGCAGGCAGAGCAGTCGCCCAGGGCAAAGATGTTGTCGTCGCGCGTGGTGAGCAGGTTTTGCTGCACCGCCAGCTGGTTGATGCGGTTGGTTTCCAGCCCGTCGATGTCTTGCAAAAAGCCCGGTGCCTTGATGCCCGCCGCCCACACCACCAGCTCGGCCGGGATGATTTCGCCGCTGGCCAGTTGCACGTTGTCAGCCCCCACACCCGACACGCGGGCCGAGGTGTGCACCTTGATGCCCAGGCTGTTGAGCAGGTTGTGGGCTCCGGTGGACAGGCGGGGCGACAGCGCGGGCAGGATGCGGTCGGCGGCCTCGATCAGGTTGAGTTTGATGTCGCGCTCGGGGTTGATGCGGTCCAGCCCAAAGGCCACCACTTCGCGGGTGGTGCGGTGCAGTTGCGCCACCAGCTCCACGCCGGTGGCCCCGGCCCCGATCACCGCCACCTGCAGTTGTGCGGGCCGCAGCGGGGCGTCTTGGGCGTTGGCGCGCACGCAGGCATCGAGCATGCGGCGGTGGAAACGCTCGGCATCGGCCAGGGTCTCCAGCTTCAGGGCGTGCTGGTCGACACCGGGCGTGCCAAAGTCGTTGCTGCGGCTGCCCACGGCCATCACCAGGGTGTCGTAGGCAAAACTGCGCTGGGCGGTGACCACCACGCCGTCTTCGTCGATGAACGGGGCCACGTGCACCAGTTTTTTGGCGCGGTCCAGGCCGTTCATCTCGCCCACGCGGTAGTGGAAATGGTGCCAGTGCGCCTGCGCCAGGTAGTTGAGCTCGTGGCGGCCCACGTCCATGCTGCCTGCCGCAATTTCATGCAGCTTGGGCTTCCAGATATGGGTGCGGGCCTTGTCGATCAGGGTAATGTCCGCCAGGCCCTTGCGGCCCAGGGAATTGCCCAGCCCCGTGGCCAGCACCAGGCCAGCGGCCCCACCCCCCACGATAACGATGCGGTGGGCCGAGGGGTTGGGTGTGGGGGTGCGCATGCAGAAATTCTACGGTGCAGGTCCCCCGCGCCAATACGTATTCGCCGATATGGCAGCGCTGGCAGCCCGCCCAGAGTCGCCAGCTGTTTCATTTATGCCAAAACTCAATCCAGCGCGCTGGCCGGGCCAAAAAACTCGTACCGGGTTTGCGCCTCGGGCACGCCCAGGTCGCGCAGTTGTTTTTTGACATGGCGCATAAAGGGCTTGGGGCCCAGAAAGTAGGCATCCACGTCCCTGGAAGCGGGCAGCCAGCGGGCCAGGTCGGCGCTGCGGAGGTGGCCCACCGCATCGGGTGCGTGGTCGGTGCCTACGTGCTCGTCGTACACATAAAAGCGCTTGAGCTGTGGGTGGCGTGCCGCACGCGCGTCAATGGCGGCACGGAAGGCGTGCACATGGCGGTTGCGTGCGCAGTGGATGAAGTGCACCGGGCGCGTGCCTTGCAGGGCCTGGTCCAGCAGCGCCAGCGTGGGCGTAATGCCGACCCCGCCGCTGATCAGCACCACCGGGCGATCGCCCGTGGCCAGCACAAAGTCGCCCGCGGGCGGAGCCAAGTCCAGCGTGTCGCCCACCTGCACGCTGTCATGCAGGTAGTTGGATGCCACACCGCCGGGCTCGCGCTTGACGCTGATGCGGTAGTCCACCCCGTTGGGCGCAGCACTCAGCGAATAGTTGCGGCGGATCTCATTGCCGTTCACTACCAGGCGCAAGCCGATGAACTGGCCGGGGGCAAAGTCGACCAGCGCGCCACCGTCTTGCGGCTGCAGGGTGAACGAGGTGATTTCGCTGCTCTCGGCCTCTTTGCGCACCACATTAAAGGCCCGCGCACCGCGCCAGCCACCGGGGGCGGCGGCGGTGTCGGCGTAGATTTTTTCTTCGGCACCGATGAGGATGTCGGCCAGTTGGCCGTAGGCTGCGCCCCATGCTGCGATGACGGCATCGGTGGCAATCTCGGCCCCCAACACCTCGCGGATGGCGCGCAGCAGGCAGGCCCCCACCACCGGGTAGTGCGCGGGCTCGATCTGCAGCGACACGTGTTTGTTGATGATGGTGGATACCAGGCCGCCCAGCTGCTCCAGCCGGTCGATATGGCGGGCGTACATCAGCACGCCGTTGGCCAGGGCGCGCGGCTGGTCGCCGTTGGCCTGGTGGGCCTGGTTAAAAAAGGGGCGCACTTCGGGGTGTTCGGCCAGCAGGATTTTGTAGAAATGCGTGGTCAGCGCTTCGCCGCCGCTCTCCAGCAGGGGCACGGTGGATTGGACGATGGCGCGTTGTTCAGCGGTCAGCATGGATGGGCTTTCAATGGAGTGCAGGGCGGCGCCCTGCTGCACCTTGTTTATCAAGTTCCGTGCCCGGCCTGCAGCCTATACAGATCAAGCACTTAGCCCGTGGAAGAATCTATTTGATGCAGTCATAATGACTGCCAAATATATCAAAATGACTACTAAATCCCTGCTGCAAACCATCGTCCCGCTGGTGGACGACCTGGCCCGCGAACTGCCCGATGGCGAGCGCTACCGCCGCCTGCTGGAGGCCGTGCGCGCGCTCTTGCCCTGCGACGCGGCGGCGCTGCTGCGGCTGGACGGGGCCACGCTGGTGCCCCTGGCCGTGAACGGCCTGAGCCACGACACCCTGGGGCGGCGCTTCCAGGTGGCCGAGCATCCGCGCCTGCAAGCCCTGCTGCAAGCCCCCGGCCCGCTGCGCTTCCCGGCCAACAGCCCCCTGCCCGACCCGTATGACGGGCTCATCCCCGGTGTGCAACTGGAGGTGCACGACTGCATGGGCTGCCCGGTGCTGCTGGGTGACACCCCCTGGGGCGTGCTGACGCTAGACGCGCTGGACAAAGAGCGTTTTTCCACCGTAGACCTGGGCGACCTGCAAGCCTTTGCCAGCCTGGCCGCTGCCACCGCCAGCGTGGTGCAGCGCATCGCCGGGCTGGCCCAAAAAGCGGAAACCGAGCACCAGCGGGCCGAAAGTTACCGTGCCCTGGCGCAGGACCACCCTGCCCCCATGCTGATCGGCCAAAGCCCGGCCCACCAGCGCCTGCTGGCCGACATTGCCACCGTGGGCAACAGCGACCTGACGGTGCTGGTCACCGGCGAAACCGGCGTGGGTAAAGAGCTGGTGGCGCAGGCGCTGCACGCCGCATCGCCGCGCTCCACCCGCCCCTTGATCAGCCTGAACTGCGCGGCCCTGCCCGAGTCGCTGGTGGAAAGCGAGCTGTTTGGCCACGTGCGCGGCGCGTTCTCGGGCGCGGTGGCCGACCGGCGCGGCAAGTTCGAGCTGGCCGACGGCGGCACGCTGTTTTTGGACGAGGTGGGCGAGCTGTCGCTGGCGGTGCAGGCCAAGCTGCTGCGGGTGCTGCAGGGCGGGCAGTTGCAGCGCCTGGGCTCGGACCGCGAGCACCGGGTGGACGTGCGGGTGATTGCCGCCACCAACCGTGACCTGGCGCAGGAGGTGCGCGCAGGCCGCTACCGGGCCGACTTCTACCACCGCCTCAGCGTCTACCCGCTGCCGGTGCCACCGCTGCGCGAGCGCGGGCACGACGTGCTGCTGCTGGCCGGGCATTTTCTGGAGCTGAACCGCGCGCGCCTGGGCCTGGGCAGCCTGCGCCTGGATGCCGATGCCCAGGCCGCCCTGCTGGCCCACCCTTGGCCCGGCAATGTGCGCGAGCTGGAGCACCTGATCGCCCGCAGCGCCCTCAAAGCCCAGCAAAGCGCAGCGCCCCGGGCGCGGATCGTCAGCCTGACGGCGGCGCATCTTGCGTTGGACCTCGACCTGGCACCACAGTTGCATGTGCAGAATCCGCCCGAGAGCACAGCGGCCCCGGTCGATTTGCGCACCTCGGTAGACGACCACCAGCGCCAGCGCATCGCCGCCAGCCTGCAACGCTTTGACGGCAACTGGGCCTCGGTGGCGCGCGAACTGGGCCTGCACCGGGCGAATTTGGTGCGGCTGGCGCGTCGCCTGGGCCTGCGCGCAGGCTAAGATTTCGGACCTCCAAAAAAGAAAGCCCCCCATGGACTTCCCCCTGCACCAACTCAGCATGACGGTCTTGATGACCCCCGACATGGCCAATTTCTCGGGCAACGTGCACGGCGGCGCGGTGCTCAAGCTGCTCGACCAGGTGGCCTACGCCTGCGCCAGCCGTTACGCGGGGCGCTATGTGGTGACGGTGAGCGTGGACCAGGTGATGTTTTTGCAGCCCATCCACGTGGGCGAGCTGGTGACCTTTCTGGCCAGCATCAACCATGCGGGCACCTCGTCGATGGAGGTGGGCATCAAGGTGGTGGCCGAAAACATCCGCGACCATGCGGTGCGCCATGTGAACAGCTGCTTCTTCACCATGGTGGCGGTAGACGACAACCGCAAACCCGCGCCCGTGCCACCGCTGCTGCCCGCCACGGCGGACGAAAAACGCCGCTTCGAGCAGGCCATTTTGCGCAAAAACCTGCGCCACGAGCTGCGCAACCGGTTCAAGTCGATCAAAGAAACTTCTGAATAAAATCAAGCCCTAGCGCTTATTCCATCGGCGCAAGCAGCTACCAAATCAATAGCAACCGCTATTTGTCGATGCTGCTGCCCATGTCGTCCAGCCAGAGCACGCGGTCGGCGTAGCACTGCAGGTCGGCCGACAAGGTGGCCTGCGCGCCGTTGATCCAGACCTCTTTACGCAGGTCGGACTTGAGGTAGGAGATGGCGTCTTCAAAGTCGCCATCGCCCGCCGACAAGATCACCCGGTCGTAAATGCCCTGGGCGGCCAGCTTGATCATCAGGGTGGCAATCGCCACGTCCACGCCTTTTTGCACCGTGCGGTCAAACCGCGTGCCACACGACGGGCACTGGTTGTGCTGCTCCTTGAGCTTGTAGAGCTGCACGCGCATCTGCGGGCCCTTGGGCGGCGCCGACTTGATCCAGGTGTGGAAGGCGTTTTGCGCTTCGGCGTTGGGGTCGCCGGTGGAGTTGAGGTAGTAGCTCTCGTACAGCGGGCCGCCATTGGCCCGGACCAGCTCGTTCTTCAGCTTCAGGTAGTCAAAGCCATTGGGACGCGAACGGCCAAAGTTGTACATATAGGCGCCATCAACGATCCAGACTGTTTTCATGGGATTAGGGGTCAAGAGGTCACTTCATAAAGTTCAAGGGGCAGACCATCGGGGTCGGCAAAAAAGGTGAAGCGGCGGCCCGTAAATTCGTCTACCCGCACCGGTTCTACGGCGACACCATTGGCAAGCAGGCTGGCGATGTTGGCATCCAAATCGACCACCGCAAACGCCAGATGCCGCAGCCCGCAAGACTCGGGCCGGGACGGGCGCGGCGGCGGTGCGGGGAACGAAAACAGCTCAATCTGCGAGCCATCGGCCAGCGCCAGGTCCAGCTTGTACGACTGCCGCTCGACCCGCAGATTCTCAGTGATCACACGTAACCCCAGGATGCGGGTGTAGAAATCTTTGGACCGGGCGTAGTCCGAGCAAATGATGGCGGCGTGGTGGAGACGGGCGAGGTGCATCATGGGTGGGGAGCTTACCGCGCTACGGTGTCGGTTTCGCGCAAAAACTGCTGTGCGTGCTTGCGTATGCCAGCCTGCACTGCGTCCCACACGCGGGGCGGAAAATCTGGGGGTAACTGGGTTTGCACTTGGGCCAGAGCCGCGTCCACGCGCCGCACCATGCGCTGCATTTGCGGCCACACATTCGGTGCGCCACAGCTTTGCGCCAGGGCTTGCCAATGCCGCACGCGGATTTCACCCAGCTTGTAGTGTTTGGTTTTGGCCCGCAGCGCCATGGCCAGCGTGGCTTTGTGCTCGGACACCAAATTCGGCCCCTCGCCGATGATGGGCCAGGCCGACAGCACGTCGTACAGCGGGGTCAGGCCAAATGTGCCGCCGCGCTGGTGCCACAGCGAATAGTTCTTGGCATGCCCGTCGGTGGCGGCCAGCAGCCAGAAGGCGAGCTGGGTCAGCGCGAAATGGGCGCAATCGGCGGCGGCCTGCGCGCTGCCCGCCAGCACGTCCAGGCAATTGCGCATCGAGGGGCCGCCGTCGGATTCGTACTTCTTCAAGGGCGATGTGCCGGTGGCCTGGCACAGGTCTTCCTGGGGCAGCCGGGCGATCCAGCCAACTGTGGGCGGGGTGAAGCCGGGGCGGTTGTGCTGAAGATCCCCCAAGTTTTGCCAGCGCCGGTCAAAACGCTCGACCACCAAGGCTTTTTGGGTGCCAAACCGGGCCATTTCGGTGGTGGCCACGCGCAAGCCCAGCGCCGCCACGATCTGCGCGCACAGCCATTCGTTCTCTACCGAATCGCGCATGTCGGCACGCATATTGCCCACCAGACCCAGGGGCAGCTTCAAGATGTGGGTGGTGGGCGTGGCCCCCAGCGGGCGCTGCCACACACCGCCAAATCGCAGCAAGGCGGTTTTCTCCTGCGCCCCGGCGATGGAGATGCGAAAGTCGCCATCGTCCTGGTGCTGACCCAGGGGGGCATCGGTGGTGGCGGTGCGCAAGATGCGTTCTACGTCAGATTCGGTGAGCGGCTCGCACTCCACCCGGTTCCAGTCCTGGGGCTGCACCCCCTCGGGCAGGATTTGCACCGCGCCCACGCAGTCGCGGCCAATGGCGGCCAGCAGGTCAAAGGCCTGGGTGGACTTGGTTTTAAAGCGCGACACCAGGCGCTTGCGGATGTCCAGACTGTCGGGCAGCAGGTTTTCAAAGTAATTGGCTACCGCCGCGCCCCGGTGCTCGCCGTTGCCCTCGGTAAACGGCAGCGACAGCGACAAGGCCCGCCCCCACACGGCGCGGGTCCAAAGGCCGTCGTACTGGAAGGTCTGCACCCCGTTGCGCGAGGTGGACCACACGCCGACATAACGGCCGTTCATCCAAATGTGCAGAGCAGCAGCCATTACCAGTCGCCGTCCGGAGTGGGGGATATGTATGGGGACAGCGCTTCACTGACCAAAAGCGCTTTCGGTGCCACAGCATCGCCAACGGCCAAAGGCAGTTCCTCCAGACCCATGCGCACACCGAGGGCCGAAAAAACCCGCAGCAACTGCTCGACGCTGATGGATAGCGGGTCTCCCTCAATGCGGGCCACACGGGCCTGGCTCAGCCCCAGCTTGTTTCCCAGATCCGCCTGGCTCAAACCTTTGGCATGGCGAAGCGCCCGCAGGTGGGTAGACAGCTGAGAAGGGGTTTGGATTGCGTAGGCCATGCTGCATTTTATGCGTCATACAGCATTAATGCAAAATATGCCGAATTCAGCATAAAGACACAATATTCCTAATTAGGCATATTGGGACGTATCCAAAATCTTACAGCGCCATCGCCTCCCGCACCGCCGCCAGTTGCCGCCGCGACACCATCAGCAGTTCGTCCAAGCCTTGCAGGCGCACCGCCCAGCCTTCGCCCTCTTCCGGGTCGAAATGCTTCTCCAGCGCCCGCAGGGCCCGCCGGGACACCAGCGCGTTGCGGTGGACGCGGATGAATACGCTGGCATAGCGCTGCTCCATTTCGCCCAGCGCACCATCCAGAACGTAGTGCCTGGTGGCGGTACGCACGGTGATGTATTTCAGCTCGGCCTTCAGGTACAGCACGCTGCTCAGCGGCAAGCGCTCGGTACGGCCCCGGTCATGGATCAGCAAAAATTCATCGGCCAAATCGGGCTCTACCGCCCTATTCATGGGCGTAAGGCGCTCTATTTTTTGTAGTGCTTGTTGCAAACGTTCCAGGCGCACGGGTTTGGTCAAATAGTCCACCGCCTCCACCTCGAAGGCCTGCAGCGCGTACCCGGCGTGGGCGGTGACGAACACCACGGCGGGCGGCGGGGTCTGGCTGCGCAGCACCTGGGCCAAATGCACGCCGTCCATGCCGGGCATGTGGATGTCGAGCAGCACGACATCCACGCTCTGAGCCTGCAGCAGCGCCAGCGCCTGCTCGGCGTTGGCAGCCTCCCCCGCCACCTCGGCCGCAGGCGCAGTGCAGTCGCCCAGCAGGGTGCGCAGGCGGGAGCGGGCCAGCGCTTCGTCGTCTACCAGCAGCACGCGCAATGTCTTCATACCGGAATCTCGATGCGCACCAGGTAGAGGCCGTCTTTGAACGTGGCCTGGAACTGGCTTTGCATGTCGTGCAGCAGGTTCAGGCGGTCGCGCACGTTGTCCAGCGCCAGGCCATGGCCGGGCACGCCCTGTCCACCGGGCACGGTGTTGGCAATCTTGATGACCACGGTGCTACCCCGGCGCTCGGTGGAGATGTGCACATCCGCACCGCTGGCGCTGGGCTCCACACCGTGCTTTACCGCGTTCTCTACCAGCGGCTGCAGCAACAGCGGCGGCAACTGGGCCGTGGCGGCGCGCGGGTCCAGCGCCCAGTGGATGCGCAGACGTTTGCCAAAACGCACCTGCTCGATGGACAGGTAGCGCTCGGCCAGCGTGGTTTCGGCGGCCAGCGTGACGGACTCGCCCTGGTCTACCAGCGCATGGCGGAACAGGTCGCTCAGGTCCTCCAGCAGGGCCTCGGCCTTGGCCGGTTCGGCGCGCACCAGGGCGATGGCGCTGTTGAGGGTGTTGAACAAAAAATGCGGGCGGATGCGGGCCTGCAGCTCGCCCAGCCGCGCCGTGGTGGCCGCCGGGGCGCGGGCGCGGGCGCGCAGCACCAAACCGGCCACCACCAGCGCCGACAGCCAGGCCCCTGCCGCCGCACTGGCCAGCCAGGGCACGGGGTCGAGCAAGCCGATCCAGGCCAGCATGCCGCAGCCATACAGCCCGGCCAGCGCACCCAGTACCACGCCGCCCAGGTTTTGCGCCCACTGCGGCAGACGTGCCAGTGGGCGTTTCAGGCTGCACGCCGCCAGCAGCCACACCAGCACGGCGGGCAGCGCACCACCGGTCCACAGCGCCAGCCGCGCCAGCCAGTCCCAGGCACTCTGCGCGCCAAACAGGGCCGCCACCGCCACGCTCACCTCCACAAACAGCACCGCACGCAAGATCACGCCTGCCTGGCAGGCATCGAACACCAGCGCCGCACGGGGCGGCGCGGCAGCCAGTGGCTGGAAGCCCGATAAAATTTGCGGTTCTTGCATACCAGCCGATTATGGGGAAGTTGATCCCCGCTGGTACGCCACCTCTTCCCATCTGGCCCATCTGGTAATCCTCCATGTCTTCCCACAACCAACTCGACAAAAAATCCGAAGCCTGGTCGGCGCTGTTCTCCGAGCCCATGAGCGATCTGGTCAAGCGCTACACCTCCAGCGTGTTTTTTGACAAGCGCCTGTGGCAGGCCGACATTGCAGGCAGCCTGGCCCACGCCGAGATGCTGGCCGCCCAGGGCATCATTGCCGCGCAGGACCATGCCGACATCCAGCGCGGCCTGGCGCAGATCAGTGGCGACATCGAATCCGGCAACTTCGAGTGGAAGCTGGACCTGGAAGACGTGCACCTGAACATCGAAGCCCGCCTGACCCAGCTGGTGGGCGACGCAGGCAAGCGCCTGCACACCGGCCGCAGCCGCAACGACCAGGTCGCCACCGACGTGCGCCTGTGGCTGCGCGGCGAGATGGACCTGATCCAGGGCCTGTTGACCGACCTGCAACTGGCCCTGGTGGCCATTGCCGAGAAAAACGTGGAAGTGGTGATGCCCGGCTTCACCCACCTGCAGGTGGCCCAGCCGGTGAGCTTTGGCCACCACATGCTGGCCTATGTGGAAATGTTCGCCCGCGATGCCGAGCGCATGCAAGACGTGCGCAAGCGGGTCAATCGCCTGCCGCTGGGCAGCGCCGCGCTGGCCGGCACCAGCTACCCGCTGGACCGCGAGCGCGTAGCCAAAACGCTGGGTATGGAGGGCGTGTGCCAAAACAGCCTGGACGCGGTGAGCGACCGCGACTTCGCCATCGAATTCACCGCCGCCGCCAGCATCGCCATGGTGCACATCAGCCGCCTGAGCGAAGAGCTGGTGCTGTGGATGAGCCAGAGCTTTGGCTTCATCGACATTGCCGACCGCTTTTGCACCGGCTCCAGCATCATGCCGCAGAAGAAAAACCCCGACGTGCCCGAGCTGGCGCGCGGCAAGACCGGCCGCGTGGTCGGCCACCTGATGGGCCTGATCACCCTGATGAAGGGCCAGCCACTGGCCTACAACAAGGACAACCAGGAAGACAAAGAGCCGCTGTTCGACACCGTGGACACGCTCAAAGACACACTGCGCATCTTTGCCGAAATGGTCGGTGGCATCACCGTCAAGCCCGAAGCCATGGAACGTGCTGCCCTGCGCGGCTACGCCACCGCCACCGACCTGGCCGACTACATGGTCAAGAAGGGCCTGCCCTTCCGCGACGCGCACGAGGTGGTGGCCCACGCGGTGAAGGCGGCGATTGCCAAGGGCGTAGACCTGTCCGAGCTGCCGCTGGACGTGCTGCAAGGCTTCAACGCCAAGATCGAGCAAGACGTGTACGAGTGTTTGAGCCTGCGCGGCTCGCTCAACGCCCGCAACATCCTGGGCGGCACCGCCTGGGCGCAGGTGCGGGCGCAAATCGCCCGCCACCGGGCGCGCCTGGTCGCATAAGTTTCACTACGTAATTGATAGCTGCTTGCGCTTATTCAATAAGCGCTGGCGGCCTAAATTACCTGATAAATGTCTTTGCGCAGGAATTTCAGCAGTTCCCCACTCGTCCGCTGGCTTGGTGACCTCGATAACCCCGAGGCTGCGGTCGTGGGCGCGGGCGACGCTTCGCGCCAGGACGTTGCGCAAAAACTCAGCCAGTGGGTGGGCGTGTTCGAATCGGTCACGCTGCACGCGGCGCACCAGTCGGTGGGCACGGTAGCGCATACCACCGCGCATAGCGTGTCGCCAGACCAGGTTGCTGCACTACAGGCGCAATGCCGCCAGGTGCAACAGACGCTGGTGCGCGCCATCGAGAAGCCCGAGGCGGCGGATACCGGTGCCCGGCGTGGCCGCCATCCGCTCAACCAGCCCGAACCGCCCCCGGATTCGCAAGTGGACTTTGCCCCGTACCGCCAGCATTACCTTGACCAGCAACGCAGCATGAAGCTGATGGTGGGCTCCTTGCGCAACCACCTGCGCCAGACCCTGGCCCAGGCCTCCCCCGCGCTGCGGCAGTTGGCGACCTTGGACGCGGTGTGGGAGCAACTGCTGGACGGCCACGGGCAAAAACTGCTGGCGACCGTACCGGTGCGGCTGCAGCGGCGGTTCGAGCATTTGCGCAAGCTGCACACGCAGCCCCCCGCACAAGACGCGTCCCTGTGGCGGCAACCGGGCGGCTGGCTGCATGGCTTCAACAAAGAACTGCAAGCGGTTTTACGGGCCGAGCTGGACGTGCGGCTGGAGCCGGTGTGGGGATTGATAGACGCATTCAGCAACGCTGAACAACAAGGTTAATGAAGAAGTACCAATGAACAGAATTGTTTTTGCAATGGCCTTTGCCATCGGTCTGGCGACCGTGGCCTGGGTGGGAATGGGTTTTGTCGGCGTGAGCTGGCTGGCCCTGGCCATGACCGTGGCGATTGGTGCGGTGTATGTGCTGGGGGCGTGGGAAG
The DNA here is from genome assembly GCA_963512645.1 of uncultured Albidiferax sp. Lineage (GTDB taxonomy): Bacteria > Pseudomonadota > Gammaproteobacteria > Burkholderiales > Burkholderiaceae_C > Rhodoferax_B. The sequence goes on from CAUPNM010000019.1 coordinate 32,034, forward strand.
TCCAGCGTTACCGGGTAGCCACCACGGCGTTGACCGCTGCGCTGGCCCATGTGGCGGAACCGACAGCGTCGGGTGTGGCCGCATGGCTGGACCGTGTGCCCGCAGCGCTGCGCCACCCGGTACGCCTGCGCATCGAGGGTGAACGGGCCGCCCTGCCCGGCCTGGCGCTCACGCCCTACCTGGTGGGGCTGCTGGTGATGCTGGGCATGCTGGGCACCTTTCTGGGCATGGTGGTGACCTTCAAGGGGGCGGTTTTTGCCCTCGAAGGCTCTGCCAATCTGGAGGCCATCCGTACGGCGCTGGCAGCACCCATCAAGGGGCTGGGGCTATCGTTTGGCACCTCGGTGGCCGGGGTTGCCACTTCGGCCATGCTGGGCCTGTTGTCGGCCCTGGGGCGGCGCGAGCGGTTGGACGTGGTGCGCCAGCTCGACAGCTTGGCGGCCACAGTTTTCCGCCCGTTGTCACAGGCCCACCAGCGCCAGGAAGCCTTCAAGGCGCTGCAGGTGCAGGCGCATGCCCTGCCCGAAGTGGTAGACCGTCTGCAGGCCATGGTGGACGGGCTGGAGCGCCGCAGCGCACAACTCAACGCCCAGTTGCAAGAGCAGCAAGAACGCTTAAGCACGCAGTTGCTGAGCCAACAGGACCAGTTCCACCGCGACGTCAGCGGGGTCTACACCCAACTGGCCCAGTCCGTGGGCACATCGCTGCAAGACAGCCTGGTGGCCGGGGCCAAAGCGGCGGGCGAGAGCCTGCAGCCGGTGGTGCAGGCCGCCATGGCAGAAATCGCGCAGGAATCCACCCGTGTGCACCAGCGCGTGCTGGATGCCACGCAGGCGCAAATCAGCAGCCTCACCCGCGAGCTCGGCACCACCGCGCGCAGCGTGGGCGATGGCTGGGCCGCAGCGCTGCAGCAGCATGCGCGCAGCAGCGAAGCCCAGGTCGCCCAACTGGGCCAGACGCTGGCCAGCTTTAGCACCACGTTTGAACAGCGCTCCGCCACGCTGCTGGCCACCGTGCACGAGGCCGCCGCCGCATCGCAAAGCCAGCAGGTGACAGCCGACCAGCAACGGCTACAGGGCTGGACGCAGGCATTGGAAGCCATGGCCACCCAGCTGCAGGCCGAATGGCAGCGCGTGGGTGCCCAAACGCTGGCCGACCAGCAAGCCGCCAGCCTGTCGCTGGCACAGACCGCCAGCGACATCACCGACCGTGCCAGCCAGCAGGTCAGCCAGACGATGACGGCGGTGGCCGGGGTGCTGGCCCGCTCCGAAGCCCTGGTGCAGTCGCGCACCGAGACCGAAGCCCGCTGGGCCGCGCAGCAAGGCGAACGCATGGACCAACTGGCGGCCTTGTGGCGCAGCGAACTCGGCGCGCTGCGGGCCGAAGAAGCCAGCCGCGGCGTGGCCGCCGTGGAGCGCCTGGACGCACTGCAGACCGCACTCGCCAGCCACCTCGCCACGCTGGGCACGGCGCTGGAAGCCCCCATGACCCGGCTGATGCAAACCGCCGCCGAAGTGCCGCAAGCCGCTGCGGGCGTGATCACCCAACTGCGCCAGGAAATGACCCGCCTCAGCGAGCGCGACAACCTGGCTTTTGAAGAACGCTCCAGCCTGCTGGAAAAAATCAGCACGCTGCTGCAGCACCTGAACCAGGCATCCAACGCGCAGCAGGCGGCGATCGAGTCGCTGGTGGCCTCGGCGGCCACGGTGCTGGACCAGGCCGGCCAGCAGTTTGCCAACACCCTGGGCACCCACGCGGGCCAGGCGGCGGATGTGGCCGCCCATGTGGCGGGCAGCGCGGTGGAGCTGGCCAGCCTGGGCGAAGCGTTCGGCCACGGGGTACAGCTATTCAGCGCCAGCAACGAGAAGCTGATCGACAGTCTGCAGCGCATCGAGGGCAGCATCGGCCAGTCGGTGGCGCGCAGCGACGAGCAACTCGCCTACTACGTGGCCCAGGCCCGCGAGGTGATCGACCTGAGCATCAGCTCGCAGCAAGGCCTGGTGGAAGACCTGCGTAGTCGTGGCAGCAGTCGCGGCAGCAAGCCCGCCGCCGTAGCCGCAGAGAGCGTGGCATGACCGGTACCGATGGCCTGGACGGTATCGAAGACGACAGCATCGCGCAGGCCGCACCGGTATGGGCAGTTTTTGGCGACCTGATGGCAGGCCTGCTGGGCGCGTTTGTGCTGATCCTGGTGGGCGTGCTGGTGGTGCAGATGGACCTGGTGGCCAACCTGCAGGCCGAAGTGGGCAAGCGCCAAGCAGAAGAGCAGCGCCGCATGGCACTGGAAAAAGCCCTGGCCATTCCGCTGGCGGCGGGCCGGGTCACGCTGAACAACGGCCGCATCGGCATCAGCGGCAATGTGCTGTTCCCGGTCAATTCCGACCAATTGCGCCCTGAAGGGCAGCAACTGCTGAAAAGCCTGGTCCCGGCCTTGCAATTGGTCCTGGGTGAACGCGACGACATGATGATGGTCAGCGGCTTTACCGACGACAAACCCATCGTTAGTGGCAACCAGCAATTTGCCGACAACCTGGAGCTATCGGCCCAGCGCGCCCTCAAGGTGACCCGTGCGCTGATCGATGAAGGCATGCCCTCGTCCAAAGTGTTTGCTGCGGCTTTCGGTGCCGAGCAGCCCGTGGCCTCCAACACCAGCGAGGAGGGTCGCGCACTGAACCGGCGCGTGGAAATGGCCCCTGTGCCCCGCTCTGCCAAGCCATGAGCGAGCCGGGAGTGCCGTCGCTACAGTCGCTGCGCAATGCAGATGCCCAGCGCTTGGACCCCGCACGTTTCCATTACCTGGAAGTGCTTTCACGCCGCGCGTCCGCCGCATCAGGTGCGCTGCAGCCCATTTTGCAGGCCAAGCTGGCCACGGCACTGGCCGACTACAGCCAGCGCTGGGGGCAAGCACAGGGCCTGCGCCGGCCCGGTGCGCAAGCGGTGCCGAACAACGGCCTTGAAGCACTGGCGGAACTGAACCACTACATCCGCCGCACCACGCAACAAGGCCACCACCACGGCCCCCGGCCAGAGCTGAAAAGCGTGCGCGGTTTCCGCGAGGTGTGGTCCAAAATCGCCGCCATCGACCATATGGACCAGGCCATGGTGCGCGGCCCCGAGAACGCCGGTCCGCTGAATCCCCACATGCTGGTGCTGCGCTCCCTGGCGCTGATGCGCCAGCTATCGCCCGACTACCTGCAGCGTTTTCTGTCGCACGTGGACTCGCTGCTGTGGTTGGACCAGGAAAACCAGAAACACACGCCGGCTGAGGCCAAGCCAGCGCGCAAGAGTCGGCCCAAGAAGTAGGTGCAAGTGGCAGGTTAAGTTTCGCCTAAGCCAAAAAAATACATACTCGCGGCATGCGTTTGTTACTGGTAGAAGACGACCCCATGATCGGTGAAACCGTGCTCGACGTGCTGCGCGCCGAGCATTTCGCCGTAGACTGGGTAAAAGACGGCGAAATGGCCGACACCGCCCTGCGCAGCGCCCGCTACGACTTGGTGCTGCTCGACCTGGGCCTGCCTCGGCGCGACGGGCTGGACGTGCTAAAGGCCCTGCGCCAACGCAAAGATGCCACCCCGGTGCTGGTGGTCACCGCCCGCGACGCCGTGGCCCAGCGCGTTGCCGGGCTGGATGCCGGGGCCGACGACTACGTGCTCAAACCCTACGACATCGACGAGCTGCTGGCCCGCATCCGCGCCCTGACCCGGCGCAGCGCGGGGCGCGCCGACCCGGTGCTGGAAGTGCACGGCCTGCGCCTGAACCCCGCCACCTTTGAGGCCACCCGCGACGGCCAGCCCGTCACCCTCTCAAAACGCGAATGGGCTGTGCTGGAGGCGCTGATGGCCCGCCCCGGCGTGGTGTTTTCGCGGGCCCAGCTGGAAGAAAAGCTCTACAGCTGGAAAGACGACGTGAGCAGCAACGCCGTCGAGGTCTACATCCACGGCCTGCGCAAAAAGCTGGGGGCAGAGCTGATCCAGAACGTGCGCGGCCTGGGTTATGTGATGCCCAGGCCATGAACTCCATCCGTCGGCGGCTATTGGGCTCCGTGATGACCGCCATCGTGGTGGCGGCGCTGTTCCAGGCTGCATCTGCCTACCGGGGTGCGTTGCAGCAGGCCGACGAAATGTTCGACTACCACTTGCAGCAAATGGCCTACGCGCTGCGCAACGGTGCCCTCAGCCAAAGCGCCCCCCAAGCCCCCTTTGATGCCGACTACGAGGTACAGATCTGGAGCGCAGACGGCGTGCAGTTGTTCCAGTCGCATGTCAACCGCCTGCCGCCGCAGGCCGTGCTGGGCTTCTCCGACGTGCAACAAAACGGCACGCGCTACCGCGTCTACTCCATCCAGACCCCAGCGCAAACCATCCAGATCGCCCAGGACCTGAGCGCCCGCCAGGCCCGCGCCCGCGCCCTGGCTGTGCGCGCCATGCTGCCCATGGCCGCCATGGCGCCGCTGCTGATGATGGCGCTGTGGTGGGCCATCCGCAGCGCCCTGAAGCCCCTGGAGCGCACCCGCCAGCAGGTGGCCGCCCGCGCGGTGGACGACCTGTCGCCCCTGCCCGAAGCCGACCTGCCCGACGAGGTGCTGCCGCTGGTGCGCGAGCTGAACCTGCTGTTTGGCCGGGTGCATACCGCCTTCGATGCCCAAAAATCCTTTGTGGCCAATGCCGCGCACGAGCTGCGTTCGCCGCTCACCGCCCTCAAGCTGCAGGCCCAGGCGCTGGACCGCGCGCCCGACGCGCCCACCCGCAGCATCGCCATCGCCCGGCTGCACCAGGGCATCGACCGCGCGGTGCGCCTGATGAACCAACTGCTGGTGCTGGCCCGCCAAGAGTCGGCCAGCGACACGCCGCCCGAGCCCATCGCGCTGCACGACCTGGTGCGCCTGGGTGTGGAGGAGGCCCTGCCACAGGCCCAAGAACGCCACATCGACCTGGGTGCGCACCTTGGCGATGCGGTGCAAGTGCAAGGCCACCCCGATGCCCTGCGCATCCTGCTGCGCAACCTGCTGGACAACGCGCTGAAATACACGCCTGAGCGGGGTCGGGTGGATGTGGCCATCACGTCTGAAAACGGCGCGGTCGTGCTGGCCGTGGAAGACTCCGGCCCTGGCATCGCCCCCGCCGATCTGGAAAAAGTGTTTGACCGTTTCTACCGCAGCGCCGAGGCCACGGCAGGCGGCAGCGGGTTGGGCTTGGCCATTGCGCAGGCGATTGCACAGGCGCACGGCGCGAAATTGCGGCTAGACGTTTCGCCCACGCTGGGCGGCTTGCGCGTGGCGCTGGTGTTTACAAACCCGCCAGCAGCTCCGCAAACGCCTGCGACCGGCCCTGGCGCGAAGCGTTCTTGACGGCGGCGGGGTCGGGCAAACGCACCGCCTGGGCCCGCACATCGGCCACAAACTGCGGCAACAGGGCGGCAATTTCGTCCACCGAGTCGATACGCGCCATGGCCTCTAGCCCGGCACCGCGCAGCACACCCGCGGTGTCGCCCACCGGGTCGGTCAGGCCGAGAATGGGGCGGCCCGCGCGCAGGTATTCGTAAATCTTGGCGGGAATCTGGGCGTTGCAGTTGCTGGCCTGCATGACCAGCAAGGCATCCACCGACAGCATTTCAGCCAGGGCCTCGCGGTAGGGCACGGCGGGGCTGAGTTCGATGAAGTCCTGCACGCCGTGCTGGGTAGCCAACTGGGTCAGCATGTCGTCGTGGGCCGAGGCGCGGAAACGGATCTGCAGCTGCCGGGCCGTCAACGCCCCGCTGGCCTTGAGGCGCTGCAGGGCCTGTAACAGCTGGGTCGGGTCGCGCTCGGACGGGTAGACGATGCCGCTGTGCAGCAGCACCACGGGCTGGTCGTCGGTCAGCGCACGCACCGGGGCGCGGGGCGCGTTGGCAAAGCTTTCTTCGTCATAGCCGTTTTCCAGCACAGTGATGCGGCTGGCGGCCTGGGGGTAGCGCTCGCGGTACATCTGCGCTGCGCCGGGGGTGGTGAAGACGCTGCGGCTGGCCTGCTCTACCGCCTCCTGCTCGATGCGCTGGTAACTGCGCCAGGTGATGGGGTCGGCGGGGTAGCCGTCTTGCGCCATCGGGTCGCGGAAATCGGCAATCCAGGGCAAACCCGTCTTTTGGTGCAACTGCTGGGCAATCACGTGGGCGGTGGCGATGGGGTAGGTGGACCAGATCGCGTCGGGCTTGAATTCCTTGATGAGCTGCAGGCCCTGGCGCACTGCGTCAAAGCGCCAGCTGATCCAGCGGTCGGGCCGGGCCATCCAGCCCATGTAGCGGCCCTGGATGTTCAGATGCCTGGCGGTGTCGAGGGCGAAGGCGCGGCGCACCACGGTGCCTTCTGGCACGTCGTTCATCAAATCGGGGCTGGTGCGCTCGTAGGCGCGCGGGTCGGCAGTCAGCACCACCGGCTTCCAGCCCAGCGCGGGCAGGTGCTGCACAAAGCGCAAGGTCCGCTGGATACCACTGCTGCCCGCCAGCGGCGGGAAGTGGTAGGCGATCATCAAAACTGTTTTCACACGGGAAGCCTTGTGGACACGACCTGCGCAGCACTGCGCAAGTCCTTGGTTATCAGGACTTACGCAAGTTCCCCCTGTAAGCCCGAAAGGCGATACAGGGGCGCTGGGTCAGTCCTAGTTATTTCTGCTGCGAGATCATACGGGTAGAAGCGTGACACGGCATCCGGCAGAATGCCTCGACATATGACATCCCCAGCCCACCTCTGTCTTCTGCGTTACATCCGTTTTTTAGCCCTGTGGCTGTTGCTGTGTGGCGTGGCCATGGCCCAAAGCGCGGTCAACACGCTGCAGGTCGGTCCGCAGCGAGCTATTAAAACAATAGCTGCCGCCGCCCGTGTGGCAAGCGCAGGCAGCATTATTGAAGTAGATGCAGGCGAATACGTGGGCGACGTGGCGGTGTGGACCCAGCCCAACCTGACGCTGCGCGCCGTGGGTGGCCGGGTGCGCCTGCAGGCCAACGGCATGGCGGCAGAGGACAAAGCCATCTGGGTGGTACGTTCGCCAAAATTCACGGTGGAAGGCTTTGACTTTGAAGGCGCGCAGGTGACGGGCCGCAATGGCGCGGGCATCCGTTTTGAATCGGGCTGGCTGGTGGTGCGCAACTGCAGCTTCACGCGCAACGAAATGGGCTTGCTCACCAGCAACAACCCCGATGCCGTGCTGGAGGTGGAAAACAGCGAATTCGCCTACAACATGCGCCCCGACGGGCACAACCACAACCTCTACATCGGCCAGATCGCCCGCGCAACTATTACCGGCAGTTACCTGCACCACGCCCGCACCGGCCACCTGCTGAAAAGCCGCGCCGCCATTACCCACGTTTTGTACAACCGCCTGACCGACGACGGCGGCAGCGCCAGCTACGAGCTGGAGTTTCCCAACGGCGGCGTAGCGGTAGTGGTGGGCAACATCCTCCAGCAAGGCACGTTGACCGAAAACCCCGCCCTTATCTCCTTCGGGGCCGAGGGCTACACCTGGCCCGCCAACCAGCTCAGCCTGGCCTACAACACCCTGGTGGACGACCTGCCCCAAGGCGGCGCCTGGCTGCGCGTCAAACCCGGTGCCGCGACGGTACTGGCCGTGAACAACCTGCTGGTCGGCACAGCGCCGCTGCAGGCCACCGCGTCGGAAGACTTCCGCAACAACTTCCACACCGACCGCAGCAGCTTTGCGCCCGGTGGCGACTTCCGGCTGCGCGCAGACTCGCCACTGCGGGGCAAAGCCATTGCCCTGGACAAAACCCTGCAAGCGCAGCGTGAATATAGTCACGCAGCCAAGAGCATTGCGCTGGGCAATGCCCCGCATAATCCCGGGGCGATGCAGCAGCTGCCAACACGTCGGCCCTGATATTTTTGCTTTCTACGCTTCCACTATGTCCTCACACACCCCCTCCCTCGCACCCCTGGTACTTGGCAGCCCCCGCTTTACCGATGCCCGCCTGGCCGCGATTGCCACCACCAACGGCCCGCTGGCCGCCTGGCAAGCCGCCTGCGCCGCCGATGCGGCCAGCGCCGCGCTGCAGGCTACGGGCGACTTTGCGGTGGGGCTGCAAGAGCCCTCGGGCCGCACGTTTTTGGCGGTAGACCGTTTTGCCATCCGCAGCCTGTGCTACCGGGTGGTGGACGGGCAGATCCGCTTTGCGGGCCGCGCCGACGAGCTGGCCGACGGTGCCGACATCGACCCGCAGGCCATCTTCGACTACCTTTACTTCCACGCCATCCCCTCCCCGCGCACCATCTTCAAGGGCGTGTTCCGCCTGCCGCCGGGCCACTACGCGCTGTTTGAGCACGGCAAACTCACCGTCGCGCCCTACTGGGTGCCGACCTTCATCGAGCCGCGCAGCGCCTCGTTCAACAGCCTGCGCGAAGAGTTTCGCGGCCTGGTGCGCACTGCCGTCAACGCCCAGCTCGACGGCGGCACAGCTGCCTGCTTTTTGAGCGGCGGCACCGACAGCTCCACCGTGGCCGGCATGCTCAGCGAGATCGGTGGCAAGCAGGGCCAGAAGGCCGCCACCTACTCCATCGGCTTCGATGCCGAGGGCTACGACGAGATGGAATACGCCCGGCTGGCCTCGCGCCACTTCAACACCGAGCACCACGAGTACTACGTCACCCCCGACGACCTGGTGCGCAGCATCGCCGACGTAGCCCGCTCCTACGACCAGCCGTTCGGCAACTCGTCCGCCCTGCCCTCGTACTACTGCGCCCGCAAGGCCAAAGATGACGGCGTGACCAAAATTTTGGCCGGTGACGGCGGCGACGAACTCTTTGGCGGCAACAGCCGCTACGCCAAGCAGCGCGTGTTCGGCTGGTACGACATGGTGCCCAGCGGCATCCGCAAGGGCCTGATGGAGCCGGTGCTGGCCCAAACCGCCGAGAGCAGCATTTCCCTGCTGAGCAAGGCCTCCAGCTATGTGGAGCAGGCCAAGGTGCCGCTGCCCGACCGCCTGCAGATGTACAACCTGCTGCTGCGCCTGGGCGTGAACGATGTGCTGACCCCGGCGTTTCTGAGCCAGGTCAACATCCAGGGCCCGGCCGAACAGCAGCGCGGCATCTGGAACCAGCCCACCACCGGCAGCCAGCTCAACCGCATGCTGGCCTTCGACTGGCGCTACACCCTGGCCGAAAGCGACCTGCCCAAGGTCTGCGGCACCACCCGGCTGGCGGGCCTGCACGTGGGCTTTCCCATGCTGAACGAGGCGCTGCTGGACTTCTCGCTCAAGCTGCCGCTGGAGTACAAGCTCAAGGGCCTGAAGCTGCGTTGGTTCTTCAAGGAAGCCCTGCGCGGTTTCCTGCCCGACGAGATTCTGACCAAGAAGAAACAGGGCTTCGGCCTGCCCTTCGGCGTGTGGGCCACCCGCCACGACGGCCTCAAGAAGGTAGCCACCGACTCCCTCAACAGCCTGGCCACCCGCAACATCGTGCGCCCCGAATTCATCCGCAGCCTGCTGACCGAGCGGCTGCAGGAGCACCCCGGCTACTACGGCGAGATGGTGTGGATTTTGATGATGCTGGAGCAGTGGCTGCAGGCGCATGCGCCGGGATTCAAGCTATAGGCATGAAAGCGGCCTTGGTCGTTCTACTGCTAGTAGCGCTGACTGCTTGGCTGGGATATTCGCTCAAAAGAAGTAGCACCCGGCTAAGCCCTAGAAGAAAAGCCGCACAAGCGCAATTTCGGGCAACAAAAGTTGCGGCTGCAGACGCTAGGTACGCACTCGACGGCGCCAACGCAACGATTGCCAAGGAAGAAGAAACCACTGGGGCCAGTGATGGCTCGGACTTCGGCTACGTGCTGACCATATTCGCCTGTAACGCATACGGCGAGTACTTCATGTTCAAGTCAGGGAACACCGTGCCCTACGTCAAACACATGTCACATGCAGTGGCTAAAGCAGCTCTCAAAGAGAAATACCTGCCCCCGCCTGCAAATTAAGCTTTATCCAACCGCATCTCCGCCGCCCGCGCATGGGCCTGCAGGCCCTCGCCGTAGGCCAGCTCGGCGGCGATGCGGCCCAGTTCCTGGGCACCGGCCTGGCTGACTTCGATCAGGCTGCTGCGCTTTTGGAAGTCGTAGACGCCCAACGGGCTAGAGAAGCGGGCCGTGCCTGCGGTGGGCAGCACGTGGTTGGGTCCGGCACAGTAGTCGCCCAGGCTCTCCGAGGTGTAAGCACCCAGAAAGATGGCACCGGCGTGGCGTAGCAGCGGCTCCCAGCGGTGCGGGTCGGTACTGCTGACCTCCAAATGCTCGGGGGCGATGCGGTTGCTGATCTCGCAGGCTTCTTCCATGCTGCGGGTCTGGATCAGCGCGCCACGGCCGGTGAGCGACTTGGCGATGATCTCGGCGCGGGGCATTTCGTTGAGCAGGCGGTCGATGCTGGCCTGCACCTGGTCGATGTAAGCGGCATCAGGGCACAGCAGGATGCTTTGCGCCAGCTCGTCGTGCTCGGCCTGGCTGAACAGGTCCATCGCCACCCAGTCGGGCGGCGTCGTGCCGTCGGCCAGCACCAGAATCTCGCTGGGTCCGGCAATCATGTCGATGCCCACGGTGCCGAAGACGCGGCGCTTGGCCGCTGCCACGTAGGCGTTGCCGGGGCCGGTGATCTTGTGCACGTTGGGGATGGTAGCCGTGCCATAGGCCAGCGCGGCCACGGCCTGAGCGCCGCCGATGGTGTAGGCACGGGTGACCCCGGCCACATAGGCAGCGGCCAGCACCAGGGCGTTCTTTTCACCCCGCGGGGTGGGCACCACCATGATGATCTCGCCCACGCCCGCCACGTGCGCGGGAATGGCGTTCATCAACACGCTGCTGGGGTACGCCGCCTTGCCACCGGGCACGTAGATGCCCACGCGGTCCAGCGGGGTGACCTTTTGGCCCAGCAGGGTGCCGTCGGCATCGCGGTAGCTCCAGCTCTCGCCCGAGGCCTTCTTCTGCGCCTCGTGGTAGCTGCGCACGCGGGCGGCGGCCGCCTGCAGGGCCTCGCGCTGCTGGGCAGGGATGGTGTCAAAGGCGGCTTTGAGCTCGGCCTGGGTCAGCTCCAGCTCGGCCAGGGTGTTGGCGTGCAGACCGTCGAAGCGGTTGGTGTACTCCAGCACCGCCACGTCGCCGCGCAACTGCACGTCGGCCAGGATGTGGGCCACGGTGGTTTCAATCGCCGTGTCGGCCTCGGCAGACCAGTGCAGGCGGGCTTTGAATTCAGCCTCAAAAGTGCTGCTTGTGCTGACCAGACGGGCGGGAGTAGCTACAAAAGTCATAGTATTCAGGTTTTTGCGCGTTCTGCGACTGCCGCTGCGAAGGCATCGATCATGGCGCGGATGGGGGCTTGCTTGAGCTTGAGCGCGGCCTGGTTCACCACCAGGCGCGAGCTGATGTCCATAATGCGCTCCACCTCGACCAGATGGTTGGCCCGCAGCGTGTTGCCGGTGGACACCAGATCGACGATGGCATCGGCCAGGCCGGTCAGCGGGGCCAGTTCCATGCTGCCGTAGAGTTTGATCAGATCGACGTGCACGCCCTTGGCGGCGAAAAATTCGCGCGCGATGGCCACGTATTTGGTGGCCACCCGCAGGCGCGAGCCCTGCTTGACGGCGCGCTCGTAGTCGAAGTCATTGCGCACCGCCACGCTGATGCGGCATTGGGCGATCTGCAAATCCAGCGGCTGGTACAGGCCCTGGCCGCCGTGTTCAATCAGCGTGTCTTTGCCGGTGATGCCCAGGTCGGCACCGCCGTTTTCCACGTAGGTGGGCACGTCAGAGGCGCGCACGATAAGCACGCGCACGCCCGGCTGATTGGTGTCCAAAATCAGCTTGCGGGACTTTTCGGGGTCGTCCAGCACCTCGATACCGGCAGAGCGCAAAAGCGGCAGCGTGTCATCGAAGATGCGGCCTTTGGAGAGGGCTAAGGTAATCATTTCTTGACGCGCTCGATGTCGGCACCGATGCCACGCAGCTTGGCTTCCATTTGGTCGTAGCCACGGTCCAGGTGGTAGATGCGGTCCACCACGGTTTCGCCCTCGGCCACCAGGCCGGCAATCACCAGGCTGGCCGAGGCGCGCAGATCGGTGGCCATCACAGTGGCACCAGACAGCTTGGCAATGCCTTCGACCACCGCGACCTTGCCGTCGATCTGGATGTGCGCGCCCAGGCGCACCAGCTCGTTGACGTGCATGAAGCGGTTTTCAAAAATCGTCTCGGTCACCTTGCTGGGGCCCTGGGCCACGCAGTTCAGGGTCATGAACTGGGCCTGCATGTCGGTGGGGAAACCGGGGTATTCGGTGGTGCGGAAACTCTGCGCCTTCAGGTGGGTGTGGGCCGGGCCCGCAGACTGCACGCGGATGCCGTCGGCCTCGGGGGTCACGGTGACACCCGCAGTGCGCAGCTTGTCGATCACCGCGTCCAGGTGGTCGGCGCGGCCATGCTGCAGCAGCACGTCGCCACCGGTGGCGGCCACGGCGCACAAAAAGGTGCCGGTCTCGATGCGGTCGGCCACCACCTGGTGGGTGCAACCGTGCAGCGACTCCACGCCCTGGATACGGATGCGGTGGGTGCCATGGCCTTCGATCTTGGCACCCATCTTGATGAGCATTTCGGCCAAGTCGCTGATTTCCGGCTCTTGGGCGGCGTTTTCCAGAATGGTTTCGCCCTCGGCCAGGGTGGCGGCCATGAGGAAGTTCTCGGTGCCGGTGACGGTGACCATGTCGGTGGTGATGTGGCAGCCCTTGAGGCGGGTGCGGCCTGCGGGCAGCTTGGCGATCATGTAGCCGTGTTCGACCACAATCTCCGCGCCCATGGCCTGCATGCCGAGGATGTGCTGGTCTACCGGGCGCGAGCCGATGGCGCAGCCGCCGGGCAGCGACACGGTGGCCTCGCCAAAGCGGGCCAGCAGCGGGCCCAGGGCCAGCACCGACGCACGCATGGTCTTGACCAGCTCGTACGGCGCTTCGGGCGACGACAAATCGCGGGCATTAATGGTGACGGTACCGTCCTCAGTACGCTCGGCCGCCACGCCCATGTTGCGGATCAGCGTGAGCATGGTGGACACGTCTTGCAGGCGTGGCACGTTGGTCAGCGTCACCGGCTCTGCCGTCAGCAGCGCGGCGCAGAGTTCGGGCAGGGCGGCGTTTTTGGCACCGGAGATGCGGACCTGGCCTTGCAAAGTGCGGCCACCGCGGATGAGGAGTTTGTCCATGGGGAATTCTTCTAAAAAATTTAGCGGCGTGCTAGCGAGGAAGGGCTGCCCACTCGGCAGGGGTGTAGGTTTTCATCGACAGCGCATGCACTTCGTCGGTGTGCATCTTGGCACCCAGCGTGGCGTACACCCGCTGGTGGCGCTGGATGGCGCGGCGGCCTTCAAACTCGGCCGAGACGATGGTGGCGTACCAGTGGCGGCCATCGCCTTCCAGGGCGATGTGCTCGCAAGGCAGGTGCGATTGGATGATGGTTTGGAGTTCTTCAGCAGTCATGTGTGTTATCCACGGATTTTGTAGCCGATGCGCAGCAGGTTCACGGTGATGGCGCTCACCACCAGCAGGGCTGCGCCCACGATGCCCAGGCTGAGCCAGGGCGACACGTCGCTCACGCCAAAGAAGCCGTAACGAAAGCCGTCGATCATGTAGAAAAACGGGTTCAGGTGGCTCACGGTTTGCCAGAAAGGCGGCAGGGAATGGATGGAATAGAACACGCCGCTCAAAAACGTCATGGGCATGATCACGAAGTTCTGGAACGCCGCCATCTGGTCGAACTTTTCAGCCCACAGCCCGGCAATGATGCCTAAGGTACCCATCAGCGCCGCGCCCAGCACCGCAAACACGATGATCCACAGCGGGGCCTCGAAACTCGCACCGGTGAAGATGGCGGTGACGGCAAACACGCCCACGCCCACCAGCAGGCCGCGCGCAATGGCCGAGCCCACGTAGGCCCAGAACCAGTCCCAGTGCGACAGGGGCGAGAGCAGCACAAACACCAGGCTGCCCATGATCTTGCTCTGGATCAGCGACGAGGAGCTGTTGGCAAACGCGTTTTGCAGCACGCTCATCATCACCAGGCCGGGCACCAGAAACGCGGTGTAGTTGATGCTGCCGTACACCAGGGCCTTGCCTTCGAGCACGTGGCCGAAGATCAGCAGGTACAGCACGGCGGTGAGCACCGGCGCGCCCACGGTCTGGAAAGCCACTTTCCAAAAACGCAGCGATTCTTTGTAGAGCAGGGTTTGCCAGCCGGTCATGCTGCCACCTCGCTGGCCACATAGCCGTTGGTCATCACGTCGAGGAACACGTCTTCCAGATCGGCTTTGCGGATCTCCACATCTTCGGCCGTCAGCCCGGCTTCACGCACCGCCGCCAGGTAGCGCTCGATCTCGGCGGCGTTGTGTGCGGGGAACTGCACGATGCGGCCTGTAATACGGGCCTGCTGCGCCAGGGCTGGGGGAAGTTCGCTATCGACTTTGAAGCGCAGCACATTGCTGGAGGCGTTTTTCAGCAGTTCGCTGGTGCGGTCCAGGGCGACGATGCGGCCTTTTTTCAGCATGGCGATGCGCGAGCACAGGGCCTCGGCCTCTTCCAGGTAATGGGTGGTGAGCAGCACCGTGTGGCCTTGTTTGTTGAGCTTGGCGATGAACTGCCACAGGGTCTGGCGCAGCTCCACATCGACCCCGGCGGTGGGCTCGTCGAGCACGATGACCGGCGGCTTGTGCACCAGGGCCTGGGCCACCAGCACGCGGCGCTTCATGCCGCCCGAGAGCTGGCGCATATTGGACGTGGCCTTGTCGGCCAGGCCCAGGCTTTCCAGCAGTTCGTCGATCCAGGCATCGTTGTTCTTCACGCCGAAGTAGCCCGACTGGATACGCAGCGCCTCGCGCACGTTAAAAAACGGGTCGAACACCAGCTCTTGCGGCACCACGCCGAGCTGGCGGCGGGCCAGGGCGAAGTCTTTGGCCACGTCATGGCCGTGCACCAGCACCTTGCCTCCGGTGGCGCGGTTCAAGCCCGCCAGAATGCTGATCAGCGTGGTTTTACCCGCGCCGTTGGGGCCGAGCAGGCCAAAAAACTCCCCCTGCGCGATATCGAAGCTGACGCTATCGAGGGCGGTGAGTGGGGGTTTTTGGGAGCCACGGGGGCTGGGGTAGGTCTTGGAGACCTGCTGGAAGGAGATGGCGGGCATGGGGCAGTGATTTTAACGGCTGGCCCCGCATGCCGCCGTGCCGCGGCTTTATCCCTGAATCCGCTCCAAAGCCCGCTCCAAATGCTGCACCGTGCGCGCCACGTTGTGCAACTTCTCCAGCCCGAACAGGCCGATACGAAAGCTTTGGAAGTCTGCCCCCTCGTCGCACTGCAGCGGCACCCCGGCAGCGGTTTGCAGGCCCTGGCCGATGAACTTCTTGGCCGACTGGATATCCGGGTCGGTGGTGTAGCTGACCACCACACCGGGTGCCTGAAAGCCCGTTGCTGCCACGCTGGCCATGCCCTTGCGCACCAGCAGCGCGCGCACGGCGTCGCCCAGCGCCTGCTGCTCGGCGCGCAGTGCGTCAAACCCGTAAGCCTGGGCTTCGCGCATCACGTCGCGCAGCCGGGCCAGGGCATCGGTGGGCAGGGTGGCGTGGTAGGCATGGCCGCCGTTTTCATAGGCTTCCATGATGTTCAGCCACTTCTTCAGGTCGCAGGCGAAGCTGCTGCTGGTGGTGGATTCGATGCGCTCACGTGCCAAGGCGCTAAGCGCCACCAAAGCACAGCAGGGCGAACCGCTCCAGCCCTTTTGCGGCGCGCTGACCAACACATCCACGCCGGTGGACTGCATGTCGACCCAGATGGCACCCGAGGCAATGCAGTCCAGCACCAGCAGGCCGCCCACGCTGTGCACCGCGTCGGCCACGGCACGCAAATAGGCATCGGGCAGGATCATGCCGCTGGCGGTTTCCACATGCGGGGCGAATACCACGGCGGGCTTTTCTGCCCGGATGGTGGCCACCACCTCCTCAATGGGTGCGGGGGCAAACGGGGCTTGCGGGCCTTCGCCCTGGCGGCGCGCTTTCAGGACCGTACTGGACCGGGGGATCTGGCCCATGTCAAAAATCTGCGTCCAGCGGTAGCTGAACCAGCCGTTGCGGATCACCAGCACGTGCTGTGCGGTGGCAAACTGCCGCGCCACCGCCTCCATGCCAAAGGTGCCGCTGCCGGGCACCACGATGGCCGACTGCGCGTGGTAGACCTGCTTGAGCACACCGGAAATATCGCGCATCACGCCCTGGAAGGACTGCGACATATGGTTCAAGGCACGGTCGGTATAGACCACGGAATATTCGAGCAGACCTTCTGGGTCTACATGGGGCAACAGGCCGGGCATAGGGGGCTCCTGGACGAATGGATGTGCCCGCCAGCTTAGCACCCGCCAAGCAAGTAAAAACCCAGGTGTGTGTGGCCCAGCTCAGGCAGCGGGCAGCAACTCGGCCACGCCGTACAAGCCCGCCAGTGCCGCCAGCCGCTGCGGCAGGCCACGCACCGCAAACGAACGGCCCAGGCTGAAGCTTTCGCGGCGGCACTCCAGCAGCACCGCCAGGGCGGACGAGTCAAACCGGGTCAGCGCACTGGCATCCACCACCACCGCCGCGCCGGTCTGCGAACGCAGGCCCTGCAGCAGCATGCGCAGCGAGGCTGTGGCCTGCGCGTGGGTGACTTCGGCGGGCAGTACCAGCATGTCAGTTCTTTTTGGCGTTGGCTTGGTTGCGCGCGCTCAGGCTGGCGATCAGGCCGTCCACACCCTTGGCGTTGATCTCGCTGGCGAACTGGCTGCGGTAGGTTTCCACCAGCCACACGCCCAGCACGTTCAGGTTGAAGATCTTCCAGCCCGCACCCTCGCCGGGGGTTTTGACGAGACGGTAGTCCAGCTGGATGGGATCGCCACCGCCTTTGACTTCGCTGCGCACCAGCACCTCTTTGTCATCGGGTGCCGAGCGGAATGGCTTCATCACCACTTCCTGGTCGCTCACCTGCGCCAGCGCGCCGGAGTAGGTGCGCACCAGCAGGGTTTTGAACTCGTCCTGCAGCTTTTTCTGCTGCTCCGGCGTGGCCTGGCGCCAGCCGGGGCCTACGGCGGAGGACGTCATGCGCGCAAAGTCCACGTTGGGCATGATCTTGGCATCGACCAACACCATGACTTTGGCCACGTTGCCCTGTTGCAGGGTTTTGTCGGCCTTGATGGTGGAGAGCACATCGGTGGAGATACGCTTGACCAGCGCGTCGGGTGCCTCGTCGGCGGCCAGGGCTCCAAAACTTGCGGCCAGGGCCAACACAGTACCAGCGGCCCATTGGCCTAACAAACGACGTTTCATACTGACTTTCTCTGCGCGGAACATCCGCACTACCTTAATGAAAATGCGCCCCAACGGTTGACGCGGGGGCTTGGGGAATTGGGGGGCTTATTTGGACTCGGGCGGGTTGCCGTCGTACACATCGTTGTCGCGCACTTGCAAATAGAAGTCGCGGGTGAAGGAGTATTTGTCGAGTGCAGCCTCTTCCAGCGACTCGGTGGCGCGCAGCAGGTTGGCGCGGGTGTCCACCAGGTTCAGGCCCGCCAGGCGGTCGCGCGTGCCGGCATCGGGAAACGCTTTCAGCGGGTTGCCGTAGGCGTTGACCGACCAGGCCGAGATATCCCGCACCGTGGAGGGCCCCAGCAGCGGAATCACCAGGTACGGCCCCGACGGCACGCCCCACCAGCCCAGGGTTTGGCCAAAATCTTCGCGCTGGCGCTCCAGGCCCATGTCGGTGGCCAGGTCAAACACACCGCCGATACCAAACACGCTGTTGATGCTAAAGCGCATCCAGCTCTCGGCGGCCGCCCGGCCCTTGAACTGCATGGCGTTGTTGGCGGTGTTCCAGACCTCGCCCAGGTTGGAGAAGAAGTTGGTTACGCCCTGGCGCGCCAGCGAAGGCACGGCAAACATGTAGGCCTTGGCCACCGGCTTGACCACAGCTTTGTCCACCGCGTCGTTAAACACGGCGACCTTGCGGTTCAGCGGCTCCAGCGGGTCGCGCGGGTTGGCCTGGGGGCCGGTGGCGCAGCCAGAAATCAAGGCAAAACCGCCCACAACGCAGGTAATTCGGGCGGTAGCAGCTATATTTTTGGTAGTAATCATGTCAAACCTTATTAACCCTCTTAAGGTCATTTCTCGGCAGGGCCATCGGCAGCCTTGCTGTACAAAAACTGGCTGATCAGGTTCTCCAGCACCACTGCCGACTGTGTGGCCGAAATCGTGTCGCCCGCGACCAGGTTCTTGGCATCGGCACCGGCTTCGATACCGATGTACTGCTCGCCCAGCAGGCCGCTGGTCAGAATCTTCAGCGAGCTGTCTTTGGGGAAAGCGTAGCGCGGGTCCATGGACAAAGTCACCCGGGCCTGGAAGCTTTTGTCATCAAAAGTGATGCTGTCCACCCGGCCCACCACCACCCCGGCGCTCTTCACCGCCGCCTTGGGCTTGAGCCCGCCGATGTTGTCAAACTTGGCCGACACGGTGTAGCCGGTCTGGAAGTTCAGCGACAGCAGATTGGCCGACTGCAAGGCCAGAAACAGCAGCGCCGCGGCCCCCAGCAGCACAAACAAACCCACCCAGATATCGTTTTTAGAACGTTGCATAGCGAAACCTTAGATTGAGAACATGGTGGCGGTGAGCAAAAAGTCCAATGCCAACACTGCCAGCGAGGCCACCACCACCGTGCGTGTTGTCGCCCGCGACACGCCTTCGGGCGTGGGCTGGGCCTCATAACCTTGCAGCAGGGCCACAAAGCTCACCGTAAAACCAAACACGATGCTTTTGATGACACCGTTGCCCACGTCGAGCCACACGTCCACGCCGCCCTGCATCTGGCTCCAGAACGAGCCCGCATCGACCCCGATCATCAACACACCCACCACCCAGCCGCCCAGGATACCGACCGCGCTGAACAGCGCTGCCAGCAGGGGCATGGTGATGACCCCGGCCCAGAAACGCGGGGCCAGAATGCGCCGCACCGGGTCGACGGCCATCAGCTCCATGGCGCTGAGCTGCTCGCCCGCTTTCATCAAACCAATGCCTGCGGTGAGCGAGGTGCCCGCGCGTCCGGCAAACAGCAAGGCGGTGACCACCGGGCCCAGCTCGCGCACCAGGCTCAAGGCCACCAGCATGCCCAGCGCCTCGCTGGAGCCGTAGCGCTGCAAGGTGTAGTAGCCCTGCAAGCCCAGCACAAAACCGACAAACAGGCCCGACACGCTGATCAGCGCCAGTGAATAGTTGCCCAGAAAATGGATCTGGTCGCGCACCAGGCCAAAGCGCCGCAAAGTGGGCCCCAGCAGCAGCACCAGGCGCACAAACAGGCGGGTGGCGTTGCCAATATCGGCCAGCTTGCTGCGCAGCGCAAAGCCTACGTCGGACGGTTTGTACCAGCTCATGTGGCCCCCCCTTGGGGCGCTTGCAGGCCCGCGCCAAAGTCTTGCTCCACCGTGGGGCCGGGGTAATGGAAACGTACCGGGCCATCGGGCAGCGCGTGGATGAACTGGTGCACCAGCGGGTCGGTGCTGGCGCGCACCTCGGCCGGTGTGCCCTGGGCCACGATTTTGCCGTTGGCCAGAATCACCACCTTGTCGGCGATGTGGAAGGTTTCGTCCAGATCGTGCGACACCACCACGCTGGTCAGGCCCATGGTGTCGTTCAGGTCGCGGATCAGCCGGGCCGCCGTGCCCAGCGAGATCGGGTCCAGCCCGGCAAAGGGTTCGTCGTACATCAGCAGCTCGGGGTCCAGCGCCATGGCGCGGGCCAGGGCCACGCGGCGCGCCATACCGCCCGACACTTCGCTAGGCATGAGGTCGCGCGCGCCACGCAGGCCCACCGCGCCCAGTTTCATCAGCACAATGTCGCGCACCAGCGCCTCGGACAGGTCGGTGTGCTCACGCAGCGGAAACGCCACGTTGTCGAACACGCTGATGTCGGTAAACAAGGCCCCAAACTGGAACAGCATGCCCATGCGGCGGCGCGCGGCGTACCACCCGGCCTGGTCGAACTGGGCGACGTTCTGGCCGTCCAGCAGCAGCTCGCCCTTCTGGGCCTTGATCTGCCCGCCAATCAGGCGCAGCACCGTGGTTTTGCCGCCACCCGAAGCCCCCATCAAGGCCGTGACCTTGCCGCGCGGAATGCTCAGCGTGATGCCGTCCAGAATCGCGCGCTCTCCGTACCCGAAGGTGAGGTTGCGGATGTCGACAAGGTTGTCAGTGGAGAGCGGGGCGGAGGAGGTCATAAAAAAGCAAAAGCCGGAACACTTCCGGCTTTTGCATGATAAGGGATTGTCCCCATTGTCAGCCTGGCAGTGTCGCGAAATACAAACATACCCGGATGTATGTATTAGAGTTTCCACCCCATGCTATGCATTCAGGAGCTGCTCACGCCCATGGAATAAGCGCAAAACCCTGAAAAGGCACTCAAATATCGCACAGCCTCCCTGCAAGAGATGCCGTGCAAAACCCAGGGGATTACCGTGGCAGGTCGCTGAAACCCATCAGGAACTCATCGACGGCGCGTGCCGCCTGGCGGCCTTCTCGGATGGCCCACACAACCAGGCTCTGGCCCCGGCGGATATCGCCTGCGGCAAAAACCTTGGGCACGTTGGTGGCATAGCCGCCGCTGAACTCGGTGTGCGCCTTGGCGTTGCCACGGGCATCTTTCTCGATACCGAAGGCATCCAGCACGTTGGCCACGGGGCTGACGAAGCCCATGGCCAGCAGCACCAGATCGGCCTGCATCACGACTTCGGTACCGGGGATTTCGACCAGCTTGCCGTCTTTGAACTCGACGCGCACGGTCTTCAGGCCGGTGACCTTACCCTTTTCGCCGATGAACTCCTTGGTGGAGATGGCGAACTCGCGCTCGCAGCCTTCGACGTGGCTGGAGCTGGTGCGCAGCTTGATCGGCCAGTAAGGCCAGGTCATGGGGCGGTTTTCTTCTTCGGGCGGCTGGGGCATCACCTCGAACTGGGTCACGCTGACCGCGCCGTGGCGGTTGCTGGTGCCCACGCAGTCGGAGCCGGTGTCGCCGCCGCCGATGACGATGACCTTTTTGCCATCGGCACGCAGCTGGGCTTTGAGCTTGTCGCCCGCATTGACCTTGGTCTGCTGGGGCAGGAATTCCATCGCGAAATGGATGCCGTCCAGCTCGCGCCCGGGCACAGGCAGATCGCGCGACTGCTCGGCACCGCCGGTGAGGACCACCGCGTCAAAGTCTTTTTGCAGCTGCTCGGGGCTGATGGTTTCCTTGGCCCAGTTGGTGACCTTGGAGCCCTTGCCCAGCGGGTCTTTGGCCGCGCCGACCATCACGCCGGTACGGAAAGTCACGCCCTCGGCCTGCATTTGTTCGACACGGCGGTCGATGTGGCTCTTTTCCATCTTGAAGTCGGGGATGCCGTAGCGCAGCAGGCCGCCGACGCGGTCGTTCTTTTCGAACAGGGTCACGTCATGGCCTGCGCGCGCCAGTTGCTGGGCCGCTGCCAGGCCTGCGGGGCCGGAGCCGACCACCGCCACTTTTTTGCCGGTCTTGTGCTTGGCCACGCGGGGCTGGACCCAGCCCTCGTCCCAGGCGCGGTTGATGATGGCGTGCTCGATGGACTTGATGCCTACCGGCAGGTCGTTGACGTTCAAGGTGCAGGCCGCCTCGCAGGGTGCGGGGCAGATGCGGCCGGTGAACTCGGGGAAGTTGTTGGTGCTGTGCAGCACCTCGATGGCGTTCTTCCAGTCGCCGCGGTACACCAGGTCGTTGAAGTCCGGAATGATGTTGTTGACCGGGCAACCGTTGTTGCAGAACGGAATACCGCAGTCCATGCAGCGCGCGCCCTGGACCTTGGCCTGCGATTCGTCGAGGCCGACGACGAACTCTTTGTAGTGCTTGACGCGCTCAGCGGCGGGCTTGTAGCCCTCTTCGAGCCGCCCGTATTCCATGAAGCCTGTGACTTTACCCATGATTCGTTCCTATTCTTTACTTGGCTTTATTTGGCAGGCACTGCTTCGTTTTTAGTAGCTGCTTGTGCCGATGCCGCCTGCGCTAGAGCCACTTTTCGTGCATGGATCTCGCCCAGGGCGCGCTGGTACTCCAGCGGGAACACCTTGACGAACTTGCCACGTGCTTCGGTCCAGTTGTCCAGCAGATCGCGGGCGCGCTTGCTGCCGGTCCAGCGGTTGTGGTCTTCCAGCAGCTTCTTGAGCTGGGCTTCGTCGGTCTGGCCGTTGTGCCATTGGTCGGCCACGCCCAGGCCTTGTTGCTCGCCCGAGGGCAGCACTTTTTCCAGCGACACCATGGCCATGTTGCAGCGCTTGGCGAACTGGCCGTCTTCGTCATAGACGTAGGCGATACCGCCGCTCATACCCGCCGCAAAGTTGCGCCCGGTTTTGCCCAGGATCAACGCCGTGCCGCCGGTCATGTACTCGCAACCGTGGTCGCCCGTGCCTTCCACCACCGTGGTGGCACCCGACAGGCGCACCGCAAAGCGCTCCCCGGCCACACCGCTGAAGAAGGATTCGCCGCTGGTCGCGCCGTACATCACCGTGTTGCCGACGATGGTGTTCTGCGTAGCCGCGCCGCGGAAGTCGATGCTGGGGCGCACCACGATGCGGCCACCGCTCAGGCCCTTGCCGGTGTAGTCGTTGGCGTCGCCAATCAGGTACAGCGTGATGCCGTTGGCCAGGAAGGCACCAAACGACTGGCCGCCCGTGCCTTCGAGCTGGATGCGGATGGTGTCGTCGGGCAGGCCTTCAGGCCGCACCTTGGTCAGCGCACCCGAGAGCATGGCCCCCAGCGAGCGGTTGACGTTGCGCGCCACTTCCATGAACTTGACCTTCTCGCCGCGCAGGATGGCGGGCTGCGATTTCTCGATCAACACGTTGTCCAGCGATTTTTCCAGGCCGTGCTCCTGGTCTTGCACGTGGTAACGCGGCACGTCGGCGGGCACATTGGGTTGGGCGAACAGGCGGTTGAAGTCCAGGCCGCTGGCCTTCCAGTGGGCGATGCCCTTGCGGGTGTCGAGCAGGTCGGCACGGCCAATCAGGTCGTCGAACTTGCGGATGCCCAGTTGGGCCATGATCTGGCGCACTTCTTCGGCGATGAAGAAGAAGAAGTTCACCACGTGCTCGGGCTTGCCCTGGAATTTCTTGCGCAGCACCGGGTCTTGCGTGGCCACACCCACGGGGCAGGTGTTCAGGTGGCACTTGCGCATCATGATGCAGCCCTCCACCACCAGCGGGGCGGTGGCAAAGCCAAATTCGTCTGCGCCCAGCAGCGCGCCAATGGCGACGTCGCGGCCGGTCTTCATCTGGCCGTCGGCCTGCACGCGCACGCGGCCACGCAGACGGTTCAGCACCAGGGTTTGCTGGGTTTCGGCCAGGCCGATTTCCCAGGGACCACCGGCGTGCTTGATGGACGACCAGGGCGATGCGCCGGTGCCGCCGTCGTGCCCGGCGATCACGATGTGGTCACTCTTGCACTTGGTCACGCCTGCGGCGATGGTGCCCACGCCCACTTCAGACACCAGCTTGGTGCTGATGCTGGCGTGCGGTGCCACGTTCTTCAGATCGTGGATCAGCTGGGCCAAATCTTCGATGGAATAGATGTCGTGGTGCGGCGGGGGCGAGATCAGGCCCACACCCGGCACCGAGTGGCGCAGCTTGCCGATGTACTCGGACACCTTGCCGCCGGGCAGCTGGCCGCCCTCGCCCGGCTTGGCACCCTGGGCCATCTTGATCTGGATCTGGTCGCTGGAGACCAGGTATTCGGCGGTGACACCGAAGCGGCCGGAAGCGACCTGCTTGATGCGGCTGCGCAGCGAGTCGCCGTCTTGTAGCGGGTAGTTGACGGTTTCCACCACCTCGGGGCCGATGATTTCGCGCAGCGTCTGGCCTTGCTTGATCGGGATGCCCTTGAGCTCTTGGCGGTAACGGTTGGAGTCCTCGCCGCCTTCGCCGGTGTTGCTCTTGCCACCAATGCGGTTCATGGCCACGGCCAGGGTGGTGTGGGCTTCGGTGGAGATCGAGCCCATGGACATGGCACCGGTGGCGAAGCGCTTGACGATTTCTTTCGCCGACTCGACTTCTTCCACGGGTATGGCCTTGGCCGGGTCGATCTTGAACTCGAACAGGCCGCGCAGGGTCATGTGGCGACGGCTTTGGTCGTTGATGAGCTGGGCGTATTCCTTGTAGGTGTTCCAGTTGTTGGCGCGGGTGCTGTGCTGCAGCTTGGCGATGGCGTCGGGGGTCCACATGTGCTCTTCACCGCGCACGCGCCAGGCGTATTCACCGCCCGCGTCGAGCATGGTGGCCAGCACCGGGTCGTCGCCAAAAGCCGCCTTGTGCATGCGCAGGGCTTCTTCGGCAATCTCGAACACGCCAATGCCTTCCACGCGGCTGGAGGTGCCGGTGAAGTACTTGGACACGGTTTCCTGGTTCAGGCCAATCACCTCGAACAGCTGCGCACCGCAGTAGCTCATGTAGGTGCTCACGCCCATCTTGGACATGATCTTGGAGAGGCCTTTGCCGATGGCCTTGACGTAGTTGTAGATGGCTTTCTCGGCCGACAGCGCACCGGACAGGTCCTTGTGCAGGTCGGCCAGGGTTTCCATCGCCAGGTAGGGGTGGATGGCTTCGGCACCGTAGCCTGCTAGCACGCCAAAGTGGTGCACTTCGCGGGCGGTACCGGTTTCCACCACCAGGCCGGTGGTGGTGCGCAGGCCCAGGGTCACCAGGTGCTGGTGCAGGGCGCTGCTGGCCAGCAGGGCGGGAATGGCGATTTGGGTGGCGCTGACGTTGCGGTCGCTGACGATCAGGATGTTTTTACCGCCCTTGATCGCGTCCACGGCTTCGGCGCACAGCGAGGCCAGCTTGGCTTCCACGCCCTGGCGGCCCCAGGCGGCGGGGTAAGTAATGTCCAGCGTGTGGCTACGGAACTTGCCGTGGGTGTGGCGCTCGATGTCGCGCAGCTTGGCCATGTCGGCAAAGTCGAGGATGGGCTGGGCCACTTCCAGGCGCATCGGCGGGTTCACCTGGTTGATGTCCAGCAGGTTGGGCTTGGGGCCGATGAAGGACACCAGCGACATGACGATGGCTTCGCGGATCGGGTCGATCGGCGGGTTCGTCACCTGGGCGAACATCTGGCGGAAGTAGTTGTACAGCGGCTTGTTCTTGTCGCTGAGCACAGCCAGGGGGCTGTCGTTGCCCATGGAGCCAATGCCCTCTTCCCCGGCCTGGGCCATGGGGGACAGCAGGAACTTGATGTCTTCTTGCGTGTAGCCGAAGGCCTGCTGGCGGTCGAGCAGCGCTGTGGGGCTGACAGTGGCGGCAGCCGAGTCGGCGGGCACGCTGTCGAGCTTGATGCGCAGGTTGTCGATCCACTGCTTATAGGGCTTGGTGTTGACGATGTTGGCCTTGAGCTCGTCGTCGTCGATCATGCGGCCCTGTTCCAGGTCGATCAGGAACATCTTGCCGGGCTGCAAACGCCATTTGCGCACGATCTTGTTCTCGGGCACGGGCAGCACGCCGGACTCGGAGGCCATGATGACCAGGTCGTCGTCGGTGACGCAGTAACGCGAGGGGCGCAGGCCGTTACGGTCCAGCGTGGCGCCGATCTGGCGGCCATCGGTGAACACGATGGAGGCCGGGCCGTCCCAGGGCTCCATCATCGCGGCGTGGTATTCGTAGAAGGCGCGGCGGCGCTCGTCCATGTTGGTGTGCTGTTCCCAGGGCTCGGGGATCATCATCATCACGGCCTGGCTGATGGGGTAGCCGGCCATGGTCAGCAACTCTAAGCAGTTGTCGAAGGTGGCGGTATCCGACTGGCCGGGGAAGCTGATCGGGTACAGCTTGCCCAGGTCGGCGGCCAGCACCGGCGAGGCCATCACGCCTTCGCGGGCCTTCATCCAGTTGTAGTTGCCCTTGACGGTGTTGATCTCGCCGTTGTGCGCCACATAGCGGTACGGGTGGGCCAGCGGCCACTCGGGGAAGGTGTTGGTAGAGAAACGCTGGTGCACCAGGCCGATGGCCGAGATGCAGCGCTCGTCGGACAAATCCTTGTAGTACACACCCACCTGGTCGGCCAGCAGCAGACCCTTGTAGATGACCGTGCGGCTGGACATGCTGGGCACGTAATACTCTTTGCTGTGCTTGAGCTTGAGGTTCTGGATGTTGGCGCTGGCGGTCTTGCGGATCACGTACAGCTTGCGCTCCAGCGCGTCTTGCACGATGACATCGTCGCCGCGGCCAATGAACACCTGTTTGAGCAGCGGCTCGGTCTTGCGCACCGTGGGCGACATGGGCATGTCCTTGTCCACCGGCACATCGCGCCAGCCCAGGAACACCTGGCCTTCGGCCTTGATGGCGCGCTCCATCTCCTGCTCGCAGGCCTGGCGGGAGGCGTGCTCTTTGGGCAAGAAGATCATGCCCACGCCGTACTCACCAGCGGCGGGCAGGGTCACGCCTTGCTTGGCCATTTCTTCGCGGTACAGCGCGTCGGGGATCTGGATCAGAATGCCCGCGCCATCGCCCATCAACGGGTCAGCACCCACGGCACCCCGGTGGTCGATGTTTTCCAGGATCTTCAGCGCCTGGGTAACGATATCGTGGCGCTTTTCGCCCTTGATATGGGCCACAAAACCCAGGCCGCAAGCGTCATGCTCGTTGCTGGAGGAATACAAACCGTGGTCTTTGAGATATTGGATCTCGGCAGCCGTTGTCATGGCGCTCTCCTATATTGGTTAGGACTTGCGTTGCGCTCAGCGCGCCATACGCAAATCCCGGGTGTTTCGCGGGGATTCGAAGCATAAAGCACAGCAACAACAATGCCAAGCAGAATAATAGGGGTCAGATTCCAATTAATTCCCGTCTATATCGACCAATCATAAATTAGGGACACATCATAAATAGGAGCTGCTCATGCTTGATTCATAAGCGCAAGAGGCACTTTTTATTCAGTTTTTTTGGGCAAAAATGGCCTGCCCGCCGCTGCCTTGGCTACGCGGCGTTCGGTGCGTTTTTGTAAATCCGCCACAAAGCCCGCGTCGCCCAAAGCCCAGCCACTCAGTGCCGATTGGGTGAGTTGCTGCTGTTGCTCCTCGGTGATGCCTGCATGCACCAATTTGGCGTAGGCCTCCTCGCGTGCAAACGGCGTGTTGCCCAGCGCCCACCACAGCGGGTGGGGCGTCACCAGTTTGTCGGCCCGTTGGCCAATGTGGTGGCCGTAGCTGGACCAGGCGTAGTCGCGCGGGTCGGCCACCAGCCCGGCCCGCACCGGGTTCAGGTCGATGTAGGCCATGCAGGCCAGCAGGTAACGGTCGGTTTGCACCAGGGTGGATTTGTAACGCCCCTCCCACAGGGTACCGGTGCGGCCCTGCGCATCATTGAAATAACGCACATAGCTGCGGCCCACCGCCTGCATCATCTGCGGCAAAGCTTCTGCCGTGCTGGGCGTGGCCAGCAGGTGGAAATGGTTGGTCATCAGCACATAGGCGTGGACCTGTACGCCGAACTTCTTGGCGTTCTCGGTCAGCAGGCCCAGCAGCAGGCCGTAATCGCCCGGATGGACAAAGATAGGCTGGCGGTTGTTGCCGCGCTGGATCACATGGTGGGGATAGCCGGGAACGGTGAGGCGGGGAAGCCGGGCCATATGCGCAACCTAGGGAGTGGATGCGCGATATTAAGCGGGATTAATAGGGTTCTGACCCCTATTATTTCTTCAGGGGAGTTCGCGGCCCCGGGCGGCCTCATAGAGCTGGTACCACGCGCCCCGGCTGAGGGTCACCTGGGTGGCCTGGGCGCAGGCGCGGATGCGCTGGGGGTCGGTGGTGCCGATCACCGGCTGGATACGCGCCGGGTGCTGCATCAGCCAAGCCAGCACGATGGCCTCATTGGACACGCCGTGGGCTTGCGCCAGTTTCGCCACACAGCCTGCCGTGTGGCGCACGGCGGCGGGCGCATCGGCAGGCGCGGCACCGCTGAACCAGCCGCGTGCCAAAGCGCCCCAGGCCTGGAGCTGCAGGCCGTGCTGTTGGGCGTATTCCAGCGTGCCGTCCCACGCGAGCGACGATGCGCCCTGCCCGTCATTGAAGCAAGTGACAGCCTCCAGCCAATCGCGCTTGAGCAGGCTCATCTCCAGCTGGTTGACCACCAGCGGCTCGTCCAGCGCCTGCTGCAACCAGCCGACCTGCGCGGCGTGCATGTTGGATACACCCAAAAAGCGCGCCTTGCCCGCCGCCTTGATCTGCTGCCAGGCCTGGGCCACCTCGGCGGGCTGCATGAGCGGGTCGGGCCGGTGCAGGATCAGCACGTCCAGGTAGTCGGTCTGCAGGCGGCGCAGAATCGCATCCACGCTCTCCACAATATGCTGCGCCGACAGGTCGTAGCGCTTGGGCCCTTCCCCATCGGCAAAACGGATGCCGCATTTGGACTGCAGCAACAGGCTGTGCCGCAGCGACGGCTGGCGCTGGAACAGGCGGCCAAAGCTCTCTTCGGCCTTGCCCAGCGTGTAGATGTTGGCATGGTCAAACAGGGTGATGCCCGCTGCCAGCGCAGCCTCGGTGGCGGCCTGGGCCTTGTCCACATCAAGGTCGGTCAGCGGCTGCGTGTCCCAGCCCCCGCCCAGGCCCATGCAGCCGAGCACCAGCGGGCTGGCTTGGGGTAAAAATTTCTGTAATGGCACAGCAGACATCGTCAGGCTCCGGGTGTTTCGGGCAACTTGAATCGGGTGGCCAGCAGGGCCGACAGGCCGAACTCTGCCAGCAGGGCCGTGAGTCGCTCGGCGGCGGCCCGCTTTTTCTGGCCGGTGTGCTTGGCGATGATCAGCTCGTTTTTCATGCTGTGCTCCCAGCCGACCAGCTCGGTCACGGTGACCTGGTAACCCCAGGCTTCCAGGTACAGGCAGCGCAGCACGTTGGTGATCTGGCTGCCCATTTCGCGGGTGTGCAGCGGGTGGCGCCAGAGTTCGGACAGCGGGGTTTTCGTCCCGTTCAGGGCTTTGTTCTGGCGCAGGCAGGCCGCTACCTCGGCCTGGCAGCAAGGCACCAGCACCATGGCGCGGGCGTTCTTTTCCAGGCCAAAGGCAATTGCGTCGTCGGTGGCGGTGTCGCAGGCGTGCAGGGCCGTGACCACGTCGATACGCTCGGGCAGCAGGGCCGACTGGGTGGATTCGGCCACGCTCAGGTTCAGAAAGGACATGCGGTCAAAGCCCAGGCGCGCGGCGAGTTCTTGCGACTTGGTGACCAATTCGGCCCGGGTCTCGATGCCGTAAATATGGCCCGCGCCCAGGGCCTTGAAATACAAGTCGTAGACGATGAAGCCCAGGTAAGACTTGCCCGCGCCGTGGTCGGCCAGGGTCAGGCCCGTGCTGGTAGCAGGCAGCTCGCCCAGCAGCTTTTCGATGAACTGGAACAGGTGGTAGACCTGCTTGAGTTTGCGCCGCGAGTCCTGGTTGAGCTTGCCGTCCCGGGTGAGGATGTGCAGCTCTTTGAGCAGCTCGACGGACTGGGCGGGATCGATTTCGGGCGGCAGCGTGGGCGTGGCTACCGGCTTATTTTTGGGGGTCTTCATCGGGCGATTTTCCCACGCCCAGGGCATCCCAACCGCCCTGCCCTAGCGACTCCAGGGTTTGCATGTTGCGTTCGAAGATCATCTCAGCCTCGGGGAAGGCCGCCACGGCGCGGTCGATGCTGGCCTCGCGCAGCAGGTGCAGGCAGGGGTACGGGGCGCGGTTGGTGTAGTTGGTGATGTCGTCGGCGTCCGTGCCGCCAAACTGGAAGTCGGGGTGGAAGCTGGCGATCTGCAGCGTGCCTTCCAGCTTCATTTTGCGCAGCACCCGGTCGGCCTGGTCCAGAAAGTCGTTGTAGTCCAGAAAGTCGTGCAGCACATGGGGCGCTATCAAAAGCGTAGTGTCTCGTGCCGATGGTTCCTGGGCTAGCAGCTCTTTTAGCTCAAAAATGAGGTCCTGCCGCAGGGCGTCGGTATCGGTGGCGGCGCTCACGGCGTAGTGGATCTGGCCCTTGGTGTGCACGGCTTTGGCAAAGGGGCACAGGTTCAAGCCGATCACGGCGCGCTCCAGCCAGCGGCGCATATCGTCGATCACGGTCGCGTCGGTCACCATGCTTAGCGCAGAAAACGACTGGGTTGGGCCACCAGCAGGCGGGCCAGTTCGTCCAGGACGGCGGGGGTGATGTCGGCGGCGGCCAGCTCGGTGGTGTGCACCTCGAAGCCGGTGGCGTTGCTGATGCGAAACGCGAAACGCGACTGCTCGTGGTCGGGGGTGATGCGCACGCTGCCCAGCAGCTCGGTGGTGTACTCGAAGCGGATCGACAGCAGCTTGTTGGTGTCGGGGTGGCGCTGCTCCCGCCGGTCATGCTTCAGGTGGCCCAGCGCCAGCCGGGCTTCGACACGTTCCAGCTCGGGCGGAAAGTTGACGCTGACGGCCGCCTTGACCGGTGGCCCATCCTGGGGCAGCACGCGCCAACCCATGCCGATGTAGTCCGTCACATCCATACCGCCCATGTGGTGTACGCGCTTTTGCCGCACGTCACAGCGAAAGTCGGCCATCTTCATCGCGGGCCAAGGGGTTTTGCCATCCAGCGTGAAGGCAGCCGCAGGCGGGGTGATGACGTTGAGTTGCTGGGCCAGGTCGGCCAGGTAGGCCGCCACCGTCTGGCAGGCGGCCTCGGTCTGCGCTACGCGGGCCTCGGCCGACATCTGGGCGGCATTTTGCTGGCTGCGCAGGGCGTGGGCCTGGGTTTTGAGTTGGTTAAGAAAGCTCACAGGAGGTCTCGTTATTGTTAGTTATCCAAGCAGTTTTTGCCCCGTTAAGCGCTCGTGCTCGCGGGCGGCGAAACGGTCGGTCATGCCAGCCAGGTAGTCGGCCACGGCGCGCGGGGCATTGGCAGCGGCCCGGGCTGCTCTTTCGGTATACGCGGGGGCCATCTCCTGCGGCGCGGCCAGGTAGGCGTTAAAGAGCTCGTGCACCATGGTTTGCGCTTGCGTAGTCATGGCCATCACCTGGGGGTGGCGGTACAGATTTCTCATCAAAAAACGCTTGAGTTCCAGCGACTGCGCGCGCATGGCCGGGCTGAAGCACAGTAGTGGCCCGCACTGGCGGGCACCGTCCACGCTGTGCGGCTGGGCAGCTTGCAGGGCGGCTTGGGTGGCGGCGATCACGTCGTACACCTGGGCGCTGAGCATGCGGCGGATGGACTCGTACAGCACGCGGCGGCCTTTGAGCTGCGGGTGCTCGGCCAGGGTTTGCTGGTGGAAATGCGCCACCAGCGGCACGTCTTGCAACTGGTCGAGCGTGATCAGGCCAGAGCGCACGCCGTCGTCGATGTCGTGGGCGTTGTAGGCGATCTCGTCGGCCAGGTTGCAGAGCTGGGCCTCCAGGCTGGGCTGGGTGCGGTCCAGAAAACGCTGGCCGACATCGCCTAACTGCTCGGCGTTGGGGCGGGAGCAGTGTTTGAGGATGCCCTCGCGGGTTTCAAACGTGAGGTTCAGGCCGTCAAACAGCGGGTAACGCTCTTCCAGCGCGTCCACCACGCGCAGGCTTTGCAGGTTGTGCTCGAAGCCCTCAAAGTCGGCCATGCAGGCGTTCAGCGCGTCTTGCCCGGCGTGGCCAAACGGGGTGTGGCCCAGGTCGTGGGCCAGGGCAATCGCCTCAACCAGGTCTTCGTTCAGGTCCAGCGCGCGGGCGATGGAGCGGCCCAGTTGCGCCACCTCCAGCGAGTGCGTGAGCCGGGTGCGGAACAGGTCACCCTCGTGGTTCAGGAACACCTGGGTTTTGTAGACCAGGCGGCGGAACGCCGTGGAGTGGACGATGCGGTCGCGGTCGCGCTGGAACTCGGTGCGGGTGGGCGCGGGTGCTTCAAAAAAGCGGCGGCCCCGGGTGTGGGCCGGGTCGCAGGCGTAGACGGCTAGTGGCATGGATTTATAAGAAATAGGCCTCTAGCGCTTATTCCATAGGCGCAATCAGCTATTTTATTTATAGCAAACATAGCCAAAGGCTTAAGCGCAGCAGGCATCGACCACCGTCCGCACCAGCGCATCGGGCGCGCTGCGCACGGTGGCGCTGCCGGGTGGGCCGATCAGCACGAACTTGATTTCGCCCGCTTCGGATTTTTTGTCCACCCGCATCAGCTGCAGATAGCGGCCCGCGTTGTCAGCCGCGTCCAGCACCGCGCCCACGGTGGGCAGGCCGGCGCGCTGGATGAGCTGCGTGAGGCGCTGCACCAGGGCCGCGTCGATCAGGCCCAGCCGCTGCGACAGGTGCGCGGCCATCACCATGCCGCTGCCCACGCCCTCGCCATGCAGCCAAGCGCCGTAGCCCATGCCCGCCTCGATGGCGTGGCCGAAGGTGTGACCAAAGTTCAAAATGGCGCGCAGCCCGGCCTCGCGCTCATCCTGGCCGACCACAAAGGCCTTGATCTCGCAACTGCGCCGCACCGCATGGGCCAAAGCGGCCACATCGCCCGCACGCAGGGCATCCATGTGCGCGTCCAGCCAGTCCAACAAGGCCATGTCGGCGATGGGCCCGTACTTGATGACCTCGGCCAGCCCGGCGCTGAGCTCGCGCGGCGGCAGCGTGGCCAAGGTGTCCAGGTCGCAAACCACTTTGCAGGGCTGGTAGAACGCGCCCACCATGTTCTTGCCCAGCGGGTGGTTGATGGCGGTTTTGCCACCCACCGACGAGTCCACCTGCGCCAGCAGCGTGGTCGGCACCTGCACAAAAGGCACGCCGCGCATATAGCTGGCGGCGGCAAAGCCAGTCATGTCGCCCACCACGCCGCCGCCCAGGGCAAACAGCACGGTTTTGCGGTCGCACCCAAAGCCCAGCAGCGCATCAAAAATCAGGTTCAGGGTTTCCCAGGTTTTATACGCCTCGCCATCCGGCAGCACCACGGTGTGGATGGTGGGGTAATGGCTTTGCAGCGCAGCTTGCAGCCGCTGGGCGTACAGCGGGCCGACGGTGGTGTTGGTGACGATCAGCGCCGTGGCCCCGCGCGGCAGGTCGGCCCAGGTGGCCGGGTTGTCAAGCAAGCCGGTGCCGATGGCGATGGGATAGCTGCGGTCGCCCAGGGCAATCTGGACGGTTTGGGTGGCGATGGTCTGTGTGGATGCGGGCATAGCCACACAGTTTAAGGGGAAGCCCGGGCACCGGCCGACCCCACGTACTCAAGTTGGTGGAGCGCCGCCCAGTTCGAGTTGCATGATGATCATATTGACCAGGGTCGACACCGAAGGCCGCCCGGTTTCGATCACAAAGTGCGCAGTTTCGCGGTACAACGGGTCACGGATAGCGAACAAATCGCGCAACCGGTTCAGAGGATCGGCCACTTGCAGCAAGGGCCGGTTCACGTCGTGGCGCACCCGGCGAAAGACTTCTTCGGGGGTGGAGCGCAAATACACCACCTGGCCCCGGCTGTGCAGCGCCTCGCGGTTCGCAGGCCGCAGCACTGTGCCACCGCCTGTGGCCAGTACACCAGGGCCGTTGAGGGTCAGCGCTTCGATCACTTCGGCTTCTACATCGCGAAAACGCGGTTCCCCCTCGCGCTCGAAAAACTCGCGGATCGAGCAGCCTATGCGCTGCTCGATCACGTGGTCGGAGTCGATGAAAGGAACCTGCAGCCGCCGGGCAAGCTGGCGGCCAACAGTGGATTTACCGGAGCCGGG
Organism: uncultured Albidiferax sp.; assembly: GCA_963512645.1. Taxonomy (GTDB): domain Bacteria; phylum Pseudomonadota; class Gammaproteobacteria; order Burkholderiales; family Burkholderiaceae_C; genus Rhodoferax_B. The sequence continues at coordinate 65,731 of CAUPNM010000019.1, forward strand.
GAGGCCGACTAGACTAATCAAAAGGGTTGCGTAGTGGTGGTGCCACCAGGTGTGGTTACAGAGACATTCACTTGAACAGTCACACAATCTGCTGCACCACTCAATATGACATCGTGATAATCCCCATTAGGCGAGTTCAGGACCAAGTTAGGGCTTGCGGCAACAACGGTGCAGGTGGCCCCCGCAGTACTAATTGCCGCAGAAAATGTAGAACCAGTCGGCATTGCGTTCATATCTGGCACATTGCCGTTGATATTTGCATTGATGTTCGTGTCATGAACCCACACTCGGAAGCCGGAAGCAGTTCGAGGTGAAACCCGGGTAATCGAAGCAGACGATGTAGCCAACGTAATGATCGTTTGTTTGCGTACACGAATGGCAGAACTCCATTTTTGATCGCAGGTGCCAATCTTGGCTGGATACGTATTGATAGGATTTACGCAGCCAAGACCAACAACGTCTACTCCAATAATCTGCTCTCCACTCTGCCAAGTACCGTTTTCATTCAAATCAATAAATGCCGTGCCCGCATCATAGAAGTCTTCAGTGCCATCTGGGTTCCAGACATTGTCACCATTGACATCAACAAAGCTTTCTTCACCATCCAGATACGCCAATATTGCCACTCGACCATTTACTGGACGAGTACCTTGGCTGGTGTAAGTAACCAAGCAAGCAGAGTTCACGGTCAAACAGCTTCCACCGGTCCCCGTTCCAGAGATCAAGCCAGCACTAGCCACAAAATTCACAGACGTGCCATCTGGTACTGGATTTGACAAACGATCGGCAACCCGCATGGTCAAAGTCGATGTAACACCGTCTGTGCTCCATGCTTCAATACTCAATTTGGATGCACTTAACGATGCTGCATTTTGTGTCGCTGCACCCGTTGTCACCACCAATCCCAATGAGGATGCAAGCACCGTTGGATCGGCCACCAATGTGGCAGTCACTGAAACAGTAGTGGGCAACGTTCCAGATGCAACAGTAATTGCGGCAAAACCACTATTGTCTGTCGTCACAGTCTGGGGTGCAGTACTGCTGCTGCCACTCAAAGAGAATTTAACGCCCGCTGCAATTGCGGCAGTAGACAAAGACATCGTCACACTTTGCGAAGGCATCCCTGCCGCACTACTGTCAAGAACCTGAAACTTAACGATCGAGGTCTTCGCCCCACTAGCAGCGCTTGAAACATACATCAATGCAGGGACAGATGATGTAAATCTGATATTTGCAGGTTTTGCCGCAACAACGCTAATCGTTGTCGTTTTGTCGGTAGCGCCAGCTGCGGAAGCGGTAATCGTCACACTATTTCCACCACAGGTAGCGGCCGATTGGTAGGTGGACAAAGCCAGACCATTGCTGGAAGTTGCTACGCTGGCAGGGCTGAAAGTTCCGCAGCTAGCATTGAATGCAACCAAGACGCCAGATGAAGCATTCCCGTTGATTGCCCCAGAAACTGAGATAGCGGATGTTTCTAGTGCGCCAATACTTGAAGATGCAGAAGTCAGATTGCTTAAGCTCACATTTGAAGCAGCGGTTCCGAAATTCAAAGTCTTTGTAACGGAAACAGAATTAAGCGTTGCACTGGCCGACAAAATAGCCGCACCGGTGGTAGTCAGACTTAAAGGGCTAATTAAGACTCGCGCGACACCACTGGCATCTGTCAAAACGGTTGCCCCAGCAGTATTACCCGCCAGAGTGGCCACAGCGTAATCAGTTGAAAATGTAACTAACTGATTTGCTAAAACCGCGCCACTCGCATCCGCAGCTACAGCCTTAGCGTAATAAACCCCACCCTTGCTGATAGTGGGCGTACCTAGCGCTGCCCCAGCACTGTCCACCAAGGAAAGCGTTATAGACGGCGATGCCGGAGAAGGAGGAGTTGTCGTCCCGCCTCCGCTTGATGTTCCACCAGGATTTCCCCCTCCCCCGCAAGCCGCCATCACAAGCGCCAGCAATACCAGCGCCCACACCTTTAAATAACGCATCATTTTTCCCTGCTCCGTTGTCAGTATTTATTAGCGCGAGGTCGCGCGTTCCACAATCATTTTTGGCGTAATGAAGACCAGCATTTCTTTCTTGGTGCTGGCTTGCGATTTGGACTTGAAGAGGTTGCCCAAATAAGGAATATCGCCCAACACGGGCACCTTGGTAATGCTGTCGGTCTCGTCCAATGTAAAGATACCGCCAATCACCACTGTACCGCCGTTTTCTACCAAAACTTGTGTCTTGATGTGTTTGGTATCGATGGCAATGCCGGCCGAGGTGGTTTCGCCACGGCTGTCTTTGTTGATGTCCAGGTCGAGGATGATGTTGCCCTCGGGGGTGATCTGGGGGGTGACTTCCAGCTTCAGATTTGCCTTGCGGAACGCCACGGAAGTGGCACCGCTGGAGGTGGCTTGCTGGTAGGGGAATTCGGTACCTTGCTCGATCAGCGCCTTGGTCTGGTCGGCAGTGACGATACGCGGGCTGGACACGAGCTTGCCCTTGCCGTCGTTTTCCAGGGCCGAGATTTCCAGGTTCAGGAAGCGGTTGGCGGCACTGCTGAAAATCGACAGGGCAAAGGCCGCTGCGTCGTAGCCGCCCTGCCCCACTGCAGGCATGTTCACAAAGTTGCTGGTGGTATCGACCGCCGAGCCACTGGAGCCGTTGCTGGCCACCACGTTGTTGTAGCTGGTGCCCACGGTGAAGCGCGTGTTGCCCGTCAAGCCCACGCTGCCTGCGGCCACACCCGCCGTGGTGGAGCTACCTGCAGTACTGCCGAGCTTGACACCCAAAGATTTGCCGAAGGTGTCGGAGGCTTCCACGATGCGTGCCTCGATCAGCACCTGGCGCACCGCGATATCCAGCTTTTTGATCAGGTCCTGCACTGCAGCGATGCGGCTGGGAATGTCGTTGACAAAAATCTGGTTGGTGCGGGGCTCCGAAATCGCAGTGCCGCGAACGCTGAGGAAGCGGGGCATGTTGCTGTTGGTACCGGTGGTTGAGCCGCCGAGCTGGGTGACGATATCGCCCGCCTTGGCGTAATTGAGCTGGAACGACTGGGTGACCAGGGGCTCCAGCGCCTGCATGGAGGCGGCGGATTCCAGGTCTTTCTTGGTGCGCGCGTCGATTTCGTCTTTGGGGGCAATCCACAGTACCGAGCCTGACTTGCGCATGCCCAGGCCTTTGGAATCCATGATGATTTGCAAGGCCTGGTCCCACGGCACATCTTTCAGCCGCAAGGTGACGGAGCCAGTGACGGAGTCGGAGGTGACCACATTGAAGTTGGTGAAGTCTGCAATCACTTGCAGCAGCGCGCGGACTTCGATGTTCTGGAAGTTCAGCGACAGTTTTTCACCGGCATAGCCGGTGCCTTGGACCAGCTTGGTCGGGTCGGTTTTTTGCTGCCGGATCTCAACCACGAACTGGCCATCGCTTTGGTAGGCACTGTGGTCCCACAAGCCCTTGGGCTCGATGACCATGCGCACGCGGTCACCCGCCTGGGTGGTGGTGATGTTTTGCACAGGGGTGCCAAAGTCGGCCACGTCGAGGCGGCGGCGCAGGCCTTCGGACAGGCTGGAGTTCAAAAACTCAACCACCAGGTTCTGCCCTTGCTGGCGCACGTCCACACCCACCTGGGTGTTGCGCAAAGCCACGATGATGCGGCCTGCGTTGTCGTCACCCCGGCGGAAGTCGATGTCTCGCAGTGGCGCCCTGTCGCGGCTGCCTGCATCGGCAAAGGTAGGTGCGGCACTGGCCATGGGCGCAGCGGCTGCCACGGCGTCCAGCACCACCAGGATCGACTTGCCTTTGAGTTCGGCCTTGTACGAGGTAGCCTGTTTGAGGTTGAGCACAATGCGCGAGCGGTCGCCTACCTGCACCACATTGACGGAGCGCAGGTTGCCCTGGTTCACATCAATCGACGATCGGCCAATGCCGTTGGACACGCCCGGAAAGTCGAGCGCAATGCGGGCCGGTGACTGGATGGACACCCCTGATGGCAAGGCCGCCAAAGGTTCACTCAGGTCAATACGGATGACCTCGGTGCCCCCCTGGATAGAGCCGGTAACGGACTCAATAGTGGCTTGCGCATGCGCGACCACCGAGGTCAGCGCCAGTACCAGCGCTGCGGCAAACTTTTCCAGCTTACGGTCTAGCATGTGCCACCCCATTCGATTCTGCTTATTCATTTCGCTCCCTCTTGTAGCACCAAACTAGCGGGCCGCTCGATCCAGTCTCCGGTCGAGTCCTGCACAATTTCCCGTAACGTAAGTTCTGATTCATCAATCTTCATGACCCGGCCGTAGTTCAAACCCAGATAGTTGCCTACCCGCACCTGGTAGAGCAGGTTGTCGATTTTGACCAAGGCTACGGGCTGTCCCGCTTTGCGCAAGCTGCCCACCATCACCATGGAATCCACCGGATAGGCTTCCAGTGCTTCTTTGCGGCGGGCCATCTCGGGCGCGATCAGTGCGGTATTGGCCACACTCTGGGTGGAGTCGCGCTTGAGCGCTTGGGTCAGTTTTTGCAGGCTAAACGGGTCTACCAGGCCATCTTGGGTATAGGCCTGGGGAATAAATTTCTTAGGCTCCACCAAAGGTATCACGCGGGGATGGACCTGGTTACGCTGGTCCGCCATCCACTGACGCAATTCATCCTCTCCGGAGATGCTGCACCCTGCCAGCACGGCTACAGCCAGACTACCCAGAGCAATACAAGGAAGCCATCTCATTTTTTGGCTCCCGACTTCTGCGCAGCGATCTCTTCGGTATCCAGGTAACGGAAGGTTCTGGCGGTGACTTCCATGGACAACATGCCGTCCTGGGTGGCGTTCAAGGGGTTGATCGACAAATTATTGAGCGTGACGATGCGGGACAAATTGGCCACATCCGAAGCAAAAGCCCCCATGTCGTGGTACTTGCCAGTGACCCGCACGGCAATCGGCAATTCTGCGTAATAGTCTTTGACCACCACCTGGCCCGGGCGGAACACTTCAAACTGCAGGCTGCGGCCCAGCCCGGCCTGGTTGACATCCGACAACAAGGCAGCCATCTCGGCTTTGCTGGGCAACTGCTTTTCAAGTTGCGTTACGTACTGCTGGATCTGTTCGCGCTGCTTTTTGAGAGCCTCCAGATTGACCGCCTTGCCTAGGCGGGCGGTGTAGGTTTCGCGTAGCTGGGCTTCCTGGGTTTGCTCGGCGATCAGCTCCTCTTCGTAGCTGCTAAGCCACGTATACCAAAGCAGGGCAGCCACCGCCACGACCACCGCAAAGAACAACAGGTAGCGCGGAGCCGAAGGCCATACCGACGGGTCGTTGGGATTCAGGTCGCGAAACTGCCGCTGCAGCGAATCCTGCATGGCCTTGAAATCGATATTTACGGAAGTTTTTTTTGTAGCCATGACATTTTTGCTATGGGCTGGCGACCGCAGCCGATGCCGCCGACTCAATGGTTTTTTGCACTTCACTGGAACGCATCAAACGCACCCGCAGATTGAATTTGGCCACCCGCCGCTGGTCTCGCGCAGTCAGGCTCACATTACTAGCCACAATTTCCACCAAATCGGGTTTGGACAGCCAAGGGGTGTTGTTGGCCAGATTGCGTAACAGCTCCGATACGCGCTCATTCGACTGGGCCACACCTTGGATGGTGACACTTTGATTTTCCTGCTTCAGGCTGGTGATGTAGGTTCCATCTGGCAGCTGTTTCACCAGTTCATTGAGTAAATGAACCGGCAGATTGCGGTCGGCTTGCAGGTCTTCTACAGCTTTCTGGCGCTCAGTCAGGGCTTTGATTTCCGATTCAATATTGGCAATTTCCTTGATCTGGCCGTCCAGCACCGAAACTGCCTGGGTCAGTATCCCGTTGCGCTCTTGCTGACCAGAGATCTGGGCCTCGTACCACAGAAACCCGGCGCCGATAAGTGCAGCACCCAGCAAAACAGAAAGCGCCAGCATCACCTGGAAGGTCTCGCGCCTGCGCGCCCGAGCCGCCTCGCGGTGCGGCAATAGATTGATCAGGATCACTGCAGAAACCTCCGCATGGCCAACCCACACGAGGTGAGGTACGAAGGTGCTTCGCGCAGCACCTTTTTCAACCGAACATCGTTGCCCATCTCCATGCCTTCAAACGGGTTGACCAGGCTACAGGGAAACGATGCATGCTGGGTGACGGCATCGGTCAGGCCAGGCAAGGATGCGGAGCCACCGGCCAACAGCACATAGTCCACCTTGTTATGGGGCGTGCTGGTAAAGAAGAATTGCAAGGCCCGGCCCACTTCCTGGGCCAGACTTTCTACAAAGGGCTGCAACACCACGCTGCCGTAGTCCTCAGGGAGATCGCCGCTGCGTTTTTTGCTCTCGGCCTCCTCTTGCGAAAAGCCGTACTGGCGCACGATCAGCTGGGTCAGCTGGGCTCCACCAAAAGCCTGGTCACGCTCATACAGCACTTCGTCGTTGCAAATCACCTGCATGCTGGTGGCCAGAGCCCCGACTTCAAACAAGGCCACCAGGGCATCTGCACCCCGGTTGGCCATGCGCTCGATCAAGCGCGAGGTGGCGAGTCGGGCCGAATAGGACTCAATGTCCAGAATCACGGGGTTTAGTCCGGCAGCTTCGGCCAGGCCTTGGCGGTCTTGCACTTTTTCCTTGCGCGAAGCGGCAATCAGCACATCGACATCGCCTGCCGAACTGGCGCTGGGGCCGACCACGCAAAAATCCAGGCTCACCTCGTCGAGCGAAAAAGGAATGTATTGGTTGGCTTCCGATTCGACCTGCACTTCCAGCTCCAGGTCGGACAACCCGCCCGGCAGAACAATGCGTTTGGTAATCACCGCAGAGGGCGGCAGGGCCATGGCCACATTCTTGGTGCGGGTGCCACTTTTTTTGACCAGCCGGCGCATGGCCTCGGCGACCTCGTCAAATTTTTCGATATTGCCGTCGGTGATCCAACCGCGCTCCAAAGGCTCAATTGCGCAACGCTTAAGCACCAGGTTTCCGACCGCATCATGGTCCAGTTCGACCAGCTTGAGGCTGGACGAACTGATGTCAAGACCCAACAACGGCTGGGGTTTGCGACTGAACAACGATCCCAATGAGATCAAATTTTTCTCCCGGTACTGAGCAGAATGCTACAAAAATTAACATTTGACGGGGATGCTATCAGCAAGCCTAACCCCCAGCAAAGCATATTTCCAAAGGTAAATCTACAGGGCGTTGCCAAAAGTACACGCTCGCTCTTAGCGAACAGCTCCGAGCGTAAGGGCAAAATGGGGGCGATTTGCGGTTGCCGCCCTCCCTTTTTTCTTTTTCTGTTCGCTGTCTCCTATGCCTTCAAAACCTCCGTCCAACACCCCCCAAGCAGCTCCGAGCTCTCGGATACTGGCATGGGCCTTGAGTTTGCTGGGCTGGGCTCTGGGCTTGGCACTGGCAGGCGTGGTGGTGTTGGCGATGGTGATCGGCGTGGCACTGGCAGTGGCCTACCCCAATTTGCCCGATATTTCTGAGCTCTCGGACTACCGCCCCAAGCTGCCGCTGCGGGTTTTCTCAGCCGAAGGCATATTGCTGGCCGAATTCGGCGAGGAGCGCCGCAGTCTGACCCCCATCAAGGACATCCCACAGGTGATGAAGGATGCCGTGCTGGCGATCGAAGACGCGCGCTTCTACCAACATGGCGGGGTGGACTACAAGGGCATGGTGCGCGCAGCCATGGCCAATATGGGGCGCGTGAAAAGCCAGGGTGCCTCCACCATCACCATGCAGGTGGCGCGCAACGTGTACTTGTCGGCAGAAAAGAGCTACACCCGCAAGATTTACGAGATCTTGCTGACCTTTAAGCTGGAGCACGCACTCAGCAAGGACCAGATCCTCGAGATCTACATGAACCAGATCTTCCTGGGTAACCACGCCTATGGTTTTGCCACGGCGGCGGAAACCTACTTTGGCAAGCCCCTGAAAAGCCTCAGCATCGCCGAAGCCGCCATGCTCGCGGGCCTGCCCAAAGCGCCTTCGGCCTACAACCCCATTGCCAACCCCACCCGCGCCAAGATCCGCCAGCAGCACATCATTACCCGGATGGAAGAAAACGGCTTCATCACCGAGGACCAAGCCAACGCCGCACGCAAAGAAGTGCTGCAGGTACGCTCCGGCCGGAACGGTGACCGCATCCACGCCGAATACGTGACGGAAACCGTGCGCCAGTTGATGTTTGCCCAGTATGGGGAAGAGACCTACACCCGGGGCCTGAATGTCTACACCACGTTGAATGCCAACGACCAGGATGCCGCCTACAAGGCCCTGCGCCGGGGCCTGATGGATTTTGAGCGCCGCCAGATCTACCGAGGCCCGGAGAAGTTCGTCGCGCTGCCCACCGACCCGGCCGACCTGGACGACGCCATCGACGACGCCCTGGTTGACCATCCCGACAACGGCGATGTGATGTCGGCCATGGTGCTGAATGCCAACCCCAAGAAAATCAGCGCCGTGCGCCAGAACGGCGATACGGTAGACATCACCGGCGACGGCCTGAAACCGGCCCAGTCAGGCCTGTCCGACAAAGCCCCGCCCAACATCAAGATTCGACGCGGGGCCATCATCCGTGTGGTGAAAACGGCCAAAGGCACGTGGGAAATCACCCAGTTGCCCGAAGTGGAAGGCGCGTTTGTGGCCCTCGACCCACGCGACGGCGCCATCAAGGCCCTGGTGGGCGGCTTTGACTTTCAAAAGAACAAGTTCAACCACGTGACCCAGGCCTGGCGGCAGCCGGGCTCCAGCTTCAAGCCCTTTATTTACTCAGCGGCCCTGGAAAACGGCTTTACCCCCGCCACCATCGTCAACGACGCACCGCTCTTCTTTGACGCGGGTGTGACCGGCGGCCAGCCCTGGGAGCCAAAGAACTATGACGGCAAGTTTGAAGGCCCCATGACCATGCGCACCGCGTTGGCCAAGTCTAAAAACATGGTTTCCATCCGGTTGCTGCAGGCCATCGGCCCCAAGAAAGAGCAGGAATGGATTACCCGCTTCGGCTTCGACCCCGAAAAGCATCCGCCGTACCTGACCATGGCACTGGGTGCGGGCTCGGTCACGCCCATGCAAATGGCCTCGGCCTACGCGGTGTTTGCCAATGGCGGCTACCGTGTCAACCCCTGGCTGGTGGCCAAGGTCACCGACCATAAAGGCAAAGTGCTGGTAGAGACCAAGCCACCCGTGCTGGACGAATCGGTGCGCACCATCAGCCCGCGCAACGCCTTCATGATGACCAACCTACTGGGCGAGGTGACGCTGCGTGGCACGGCAGCCTCGGCCCAGCGCATCCTCAAACGCCCCGACCTATACGGCAAGACCGGCACCACCAACGACTCCATCGATGCCTGGTTTGCGGGCTACCAACCCACGCTGACCGCCATCACCTGGATCGGCTACGACACGCCGCGCAACCTGGGCGCACGCGAAACCGGCGGCGGCCTGGCCCTGCCGGTGTGGATCAACTTCATGGAAACCGCGCTGAACGGTGTGCCGGTCGCCGTGCAGGTGCCGCCCGAAGGGGTGACCAATGCCGGCGGCGACTGGTTCTATTCAGAATATGGCCGCAGCACCGGCGTAACCAGCCTGGGTGTGGACGATGCACCCGCAGCGACGGGCGGCTCCGACAATGGTGTCGCCACGCCTGCGCCCCCCGCTAACGAAGAGCGCAACCGCATCATCGACTTGTTCAAAAACTGAACATGTCCTAGGGTTTAAATTCCAGCGCCAGCCCGGACTGCGCGCTGGCATCCCGCGTCAGGCTGGCAAAAAACTCGCCCTGGCCCTTGGTGTCCACCCACTGGAAGCTATCAAATTTATAGTGGTAGCCGCCCGACTTGGCGGCCAGCCAGACTTCCTGCAGCGGCTTTTGCAGATTGATGATGATCTGGCTGCGGTTGGGGAAAGTCAGGGTGACCATGCCGCCGGTGCGCTGGTTGTCGATATCGGCATCGGTGCTGTCGTTGATGCGGTCGCAGCAGGCCTCCACGGCTTTGAGCACAATTTCCGCGCGGTCCATGAATTCGGGGTCGGTCATACAATTTCGCCATGTTGAAGTTAAGCCAAATTCTAGTCAGCCGCCCCGTCCTTGCCGCCACCATGGTCGCAAGCCTTGCCTTTCTGGGGGGCTGCGGCCAAAAGGGCGAGCTCTACCACCCTACGGAACCGGCCAGTACGCGCCGCGCCACACTGCCCGAAACGCTCACGCCGCAAGTCTTGAAACCCGCCAGCCCGGCGTCGGCACCCTGATCTTTTTAAATTGCAGGCGTTGACAGCTTCAACCCTGCAAAACCCCGGCCACCCACCGCAAGCACCGTGCATTTGCTATGGATGGGCGCGGGCCACCGCACTACCATTGCGCTAACCTTTTTTGCCTCTACACCCCCATGACATCCCCCTTGCCCGGCCATCCCCACATCGCCTACCAAAATAACGCCCTGTGCATCGAAGGCCAGCCGCTCGCCGCTCTCGCCCAGGCCCACGGCACGCCTTTGTTTGTTTATTCCAAAGCCTCCATGCTGGAAGCCCTGGCGGCCTACCAGCGGGGCTTTACGGGCCGCAAGGCGCAGATTTGCTACGCCATGAAGGCCAACTCGTCGCTAGGCGTGCTGCAGGTGTTTGCCCAAGCGGGTTGCGGCTTTGACATCGTCTCCAGCGGCGAGCTGGCGCGGGTACTGGCCGCCGGTGCCGTGGCCTCTAAAGTCATCTTCTCCGGCGTGGGCAAGACCCGCGCCGAGATGCGCCACGCACTGGGCGTGGGCATTGGCTGCTTTAACGTAGAGAGCACCGCCGAGCTGGAAGTCTTGAACGAAGTCGCGTTGTCCATGGGCCTGCGCGCGCCGGTCAGCATCCGCGTGAACCCCAACGTCGACCCCAAGACCCACCCCTACATCTCCACCGGGCTCAAGGGCAACAAGTTTGGCATTGCCCACGAAGAAACCCTGGCCACCTACCAGCGCGCCGCCAGCCTGCCCGGCCTGCGCGTGGTGGGCATCGACTGCCACATCGGCTCGCAAATCACCGAGGAAACCCCCTACCTGGACGCGATGGACCGCGTGCTGGACCTGGTGGACGCGATCGAGGCCACCGGTATCACCCTGCACCACATCGACTTTGGCGGCGGCTTGGGCATCAACTACCAGGACGACACCCCACCCGCCGCCGACGCGCTATGGCACCAACTCCTGGCCAAGCTGGACGCACGCGGCTACGGCCAGCGCCAGTTGATGGTGGAGCCTGGCCGCTCGCTGGTGGGCAACGCGGGCGTGTGCGTCACCGAGGTGCTGTACCTCAAGCCCGGTGAGCAAAAGAACTTCGCCATCATCGACGCGGCCATGAACGACCTGCCCCGCCCCGCGATGTACCAGGCCTTTCACCACATCGTGCCGCTGGCCCCGCGCGCGGAGGCCACCACACGGATGGATGTGGTCGGCCCGGTCTGCGAAAGCGGCGACTGGATTGGCCGCGACCGCGACCTGGCCGTGCAACCCGGCGACCTGCTGGCCGTGCTGTCGGCCGGGGCCTACTGCATGAGCATGGCCAGCAACTACAACAGCCGGGGCCGCCCCGCCGAAGTGCTGGTAGATGGCGCAGCCGCCCACCTCATCCGCACGCGCGAATCCATTGCCGACCAGATCCGGTTGGAAAAGCTGGTGGCGTAAATTATCATTTTGATAGCATAAAAGCGCCATTCCATAAGCACGGGGCTGGTATTTCATATATATGTCCTTCACCCTCGACCCGCATTACAAGAGCTTCCCGGCCAGCAACCCAGTGCACTCCAGCGACCTGGCAGGTAAGGGCTGGAACCTGCTGGCGAATGATCTGGCGTTTCCGCTGGCGGTGCTGAACCGGGCCGCGCTGGCGCACAACATCGCCTGGATGCAGGCCTATGCCAAGCGCAAGGGCGTGGTGCTGGCCCCGCATGGCAAAACCACCATGTCGCCCGAGCTGTTCGCCCAGCAACTGGAAGCCGGGGCCTGGGGCCTGAGCTTTGCCACGGTGTACCAGGCCCGCGTAGGCGTGGCCGCCGGGGCGCGCCGCGTCATCATTTGCAACCAGGTGGTCTGCGATGCCGACCTGGACGCGCTGGCCGCTCTGCTGGCCGCGCAGCCCGGTGTCAAGGTCTGGTTTCTGGTGGATTCGCTGGCGCACTTAAGCCTGATCGAAGACTGGGCGCAGAAACGCCTGGCCACCGAGCCTTTTGACGTGCTGCTGGAGATGGGCATTCCCGGCCAACGCACCGGCTGCCGCACCGCCGAGCAGGCCCTGGCGCTGGCCCGGGCCTTGGCAGCCTCCCCGGCGGTGCGCCTGGGCGGCATCGAATGTTACGAAGGCGGCGTGGCCCGCTGCGACAGCGCCCACGATGCCCGCGAGGTCACCAACCTGCTGCGCCGCGTCACCGAGGTGGTGCGGGCGGTGGATGGCGAAGGCCTGTGGCAAGGCGAAGAGCTACTGGTGTCCGCCGGAGGGTCTGCCGTGTTCGACCTGGTGCTGCCGCTGCTGCGCACCCAGGGTTTGTCGCGCCCCTTCACCGGCGTGCTGCGTTCGGGCTGCTACATCACCCACGACCACGGCAACTACGCCCGGTACTTGAAAATGTTGGAGCAGCGCGAGGGGCTGGACAGCTCTTTGCGCGCCGCCCTGTCGGTGTGGACGCTGGTGCAGTCGGTGCCCGAGCCCGGCCTGGCCCTGCTCACCTGTGGCCGTCGCGATATTTCTTATGACCTGGAAATGCCGCTACCGCTTATGCATGGGGCACGAGCAGCTACCAAAAACATAGCGACACCGCCCGACTGGCACATCAGCGCACTGAACGACCAGCACGCCTACCTGCGCTTTGACCCCGCAGGTGTGGTGCCCCAGGTGGGCGACCGTGTAGTGCTGGGCATTTCCCACCCCTGCACCACCTTCGACAAATGGCGCTGGATGGCGGTGGTGGAAGACGATGGCCGCGTCACCGGGGCCATCCACACCGAATTCTGATTTTTATAGCAACACACGCTTATCGGACGGGCGCTGGGGGCCTTTTTTCTTGAAATACTGGACAACGCGCCAGCCCAGCAGCACGGCGATGATGGCGGCGTACACACCCACCTCGGCAAAGTTGTTCTTGCCCGCCCGCATCCAGAAAAAGTGCAACAACCCCAGCCCGGCGATGCCGTACACCAGCTTGTGCAGCGTTTGCCAGCGCTTGGCCCCCAGGGCCTTGATGGCGCGGTTAAACGAGGTGGCCGCCAGGGGGGTCAGCAGCACAAAGGCCAGGAAACCCACCAAAATAAAGGGCCGCTTGGCAATGTCTTTGGCAATATCGGGCACGTCAAAGCCCATATCGAACCAGCTGTAGCTCAGCAGGTGCAGCACCACATAAAAGTACACGTACAGCCCCAGCATGCGCCGAAAACGCGCCAGGCCGGGCGTGTTGGTAAGGGTGCGCAGGGGCGTGACGGCCAGCACGATGCAGATAAACCGCAGCGTCCAGGAACCGGTGGCGCGGATCAGGTGCTCGGCGGGGTTGGCCCCCAGGCCATCGGTAAACGCGCCGTAAACCAGCCACAAAAAAGGCAGCAGGCACAGCACAAACACACCCGGCTTGGCAGCGGGGTGGAGCAGCAGCTTGTTCATGGCTTCAGAAGTTCTTGGTCAGGTCCAGCCCCGCGTAGAGCTGGCCCACCTGCGCCTCGTAGCCGTTGAACATGAGCGTTTTGCGCTTTTTGGCAAACAGGCCGTCTTCGCCGATGCGGCGCTCGGTGGCCTGGCTCCAGCGTGGGTGGTCCACGTTGGGGTTCACGTTGGAATAGAACCCGTACTCGTTGGCGGCGGCCTTGTTCCAGGCGGTGGCGGGCTGCTTGTCGGTGAAGCGGATCTTGACGATGCTCTTGCCGCTCTTGAAGCCGTACTTCCACGGCAACACCATGCGCACCGGCGCGCCGCTTTGGTTGGGCAGCACCTCGCCGTACATGCCGAAGGTGAGCAGCGCCAGCGGGTGCATGGCTTCGTCCATGCGCAGGCCTTCCACATAGGGCCATGACAGCACGCGCGAGCCCACGAAGGGCATGGTCTTGGGGTCGGCCAGGGTGACGAATTCGACAAACTTGGCGCCGCTGGTGGGCTCGACCGCCTTGATCAGCGCGCTGAGCGAGTAACCCACCCACGGAATCACCATGGACCAACCCTCGACGCAGCGCAGGCGGTAAATGCGCTCTTCCATGGGGGCGAGCTTGAGCAGGTCTTCCAGCGCGTACTTGGCGGGCTTTTTGACCAGGCCCTCGATCTCCACCGTCCAGGGCGTGGTTTTCAGGGTGTGGGCGTTTTGCGCCGGGTCGGACTTGTCGGTACCGAACTCGTAGAAATTGTTGTAAGTGCTGGCATCCTTGTAGGGCGTGATTTTCTCCATCACCGCAGCCCCCGCCACCGCCGACTTGGCGCCTACCAGCGGGGCCAGCTTGCCCGAGCCCTGGGCCATGGCTTCACGGCCCGCCCAGGTGGCCAGCGCCGCCCCTGCCACGCCACTGGCCATCAGCTTGACCATGTCGCGCCGCCCAGCGTAGACGCGCTGCGGCGTGATCTCGCTCGATGCGGGGTGGAGAAAGCCGTCGGAGTGGGTCTTGATCAACATGGTAGAAATCCTGGTGATAGTCGTGGTGGTATTGCTATCAGTCGTCCGAGACGCAAAAGTCTTACAAGGTTCCGTAACTATGGAGTCCGCTCAAGAACATATTCACGCCCAAAAAGGCAAAACTGGTCACGCCCAGCCCGGCCAGCGCCCACCAGGCCGCCACGGTGCCGCGCAGGCCCTTCATCAGGCGCATGTGCAGCCAGGCGGCGTAGTTGAGCCAGACGATCAGCGCCCAGGTTTCTTTCGGGTCCCAGCTCCAGTAGCCACCCCATGCCTCCGCCGCCCACAGGGCACCCAGCACGGTAGCAATGGTGAAAAAGGCAAAACCTACGGCGATGCACTTGTACATCACGTCGTCCAGCACCTCAAAGCTGGGCAAGCGGGCGGCAATGCGTTGGCGGCCCCACAGAATGCCGCCCATGATGGCCGCAGAAATCAGCAAATACACCGCCCAGTAGCTGCCACCGGCCTCGGTGGTGGTTTTGCGGAACACCAGCGGCATGAAGCACAGCACCACGCCCAGCAGCCACAGCGGGGTGAGTTTGTGCCAGCGCGTCTCTAGCGCCTGCTGCTTGATGAGGTAACCAAATGCCAACATCGCCGCCATGGCAAAGGTGCCGTAGCCGATGAAGTTGGCGGGCACGTGCAGCTTCATCCACCAGCTTTTCAGCGCAGGCACCAGGGGCTGGATTTCATGCGCCTCGCGCACCACGGTGTACCAGAGCAAAAAGCCCACTGCCGCGCTGACCACCAGCATCACCATAGCGCCCATGGAGCGGGTGTGGTACTGGGCTTCAAAGTACAGGTAGAAGGTGGCGGTGAGCCAGCAAAACAGCACGAACACTTCGTACAGGTTGCTCACCGGGATGTGGCCCACGTCAGCCCCGATCAGGTAGCTCTCGTACCAGCGCACCATGGTGCCCACCAGGGCCATGGTCACCGCCGCCCAGGTAATGCGGGTGCCGATGGATTCCATGCTGGCGCTGTTGCTGCCGGATGCGACCACACCCAACCAGTAAAAAATGGTGGCCATGAAGAACAGCACGCTCATCCACAAAATGGCCGACTGGCTGGACAAAAAGTACTTCAGCCAGAACACGGTTTCTGAGCGCGGCAGGCTGCCCTGCCCGTCTACCTGGTAGGACCAAATCGCCAGCAGCGATAGTGCCGCCACCCCCAGCATCAGCACCCGCAAAGGCCGCCAGAACCAGCCGATCCAGATGGCGGCGGGAATGGTCCCCAGCAAGATGCCTTTTTCATACACATCCATGAACGCCTGGTAGCGGCTGAAAGCAAACAGCCCACCGGCCACCACCAGGGCGGCAAACAGCCAGTCGAAGGCGCTGCGGCGGCCAAAATAGGCCTCGTTGAGCTGGATGGTCACAGGGGTTGCGGAAGTGGTGGTGGAAGTATTCATATCAGTCTTTCGCCCCAATCAACTTGGCTTTGAGGTGGTCAAATTCGCGGTCGCCGTCCATGGTCTTGCGGTTGGTGGACAAGGCCATGCTGGCTTCCGTATGGCTATCCCCCTGGCTGAGCCAGACCCAGACACGGCGTTCGCGCACGTACAGCATGGCAAACACGCCCAGGATCAGAAACGCACAGCCAAGATACACCACGTTCTTGCCCGGTGCGCGGGCTACCTGGAATACGCTGGCCTGCACCTGGGTAAAGTTGGTCAACCCAAAGGCCATGGGCGCAGGATAGAACTGCACATCGCTCAGCGCCAGCACGGCCTGCGTCATATAGCCCTGGGTCTTTTCCGAGGGCTCCAGGGGTGGCAGGCCGGCCTGGGTTTGGGCGCTTTGCAGCAGCTCGAACAGCACGCCATTCAAGATGCGCACCAGCACGGCACCGGCTTTTTCGCGTTCGGCCTCGGGCACATTGGCTTCGATGAAGTCGGCAATCGCCTGCAGGCCGCCCTTGGCGTTCTTGCCTCCGGGCTCCGTCCCGGCAAACAGGGCCATGGCGCGGTTGGCCGACAGGCTGAGCTGCTGCGCCAGCTCGGGCCGCGCCGGGTCTACCGCCTTGGCAGCGTAGCGCTGTACCGCCTGGGCGCGCAGGGCCGGGTCGAGCAGCGCGGCGCGCAAGCGGGTGAAGCTGTCCATGCTGCCCTCGCCATCCACCGGGATGCGCAGATAACGGAAGGCATCCACCGGGTTTTCGCGCATGCCCAGCAGGTAGACCGGCACGCCGTCGCCGGTATCCACCGGCAGCATGTAGTTGTGGAACTCGCGGGCCTGGCCTGCGGCGTCGCGCAGCTTGTAGGTGATGCTGGGGCCCACGTTGCGCAGCACTTTTTGGGTTTGCGTCTTGTTGGCCGCACCCAGGCGGGAGTCGATGGCATGGCGCAGATCGACCTTGCGCACGTCCGCACCCGAGGCGGTGGCATCGGCGCCGAAGTTTTCCACGTTGATGACGCGCAGCGCGGTGTACTCCAGCGTCAACTTCTCGCCATCGGCCCCCTGGGTGAGCTGGGAAGTACCGCCGATGGTGCCCTCGATCTCGAACGGCTTGGTGGCCGCCCCCATGGGCATGGCCCGCAGCGTGACCTTGGAGCCGCCGTCGTCAAAGCTGGACTGGTAAATCTCTACGCCCTTGTAGTTAGCCGGGTGGTTGACCTCCACGCGGGCCGGAATGGCGGCCCCGGTTTCCTTGTCGCGGATGACGATATCGCTGGCAAACAGCTTGGGCATGCCGGTCGAGTAGTACTCGACGACGAATTTTTTCAGCTCGATGGCAAATGGCAGGTCTTGCAGTACCACGCCGTCGGCCCGGTTCAGCAGCGCCGTGCTGCTTTGCCCGCCTTCAGCCACCAGGATGTTGCCCCGGAAGGTGGGGTTGCTGGCATCCAGGCGGTGCTGCGCCGGCACATCGGCGATCAGGCCGCCGCCGGTGTAGACCGATTTGCCTTTCAGCAGCATCTGCGCCTTGACTACCAGGTCGCCATCCAGCAAGCCGCCAATGCAGATCAGCACAATGGCGCTGTGCGCGGCGATGTAGCCCAGCTTGTTGGCGGCACCGGCCTTGGCGGCCACCATCCAACCCGTCCCTTGTGGTCCTTCCCGCTGCTGCAGCTTGACCTTCCAGCCGCCGCTGACCAGGGTCTGGCCGATGCGCCGGGCCGCCACTTCGGGCGATTCGGCCAGGGTGGCCTGGGCGTGGTGGGCAAAGGCTTTCAGGCTCTGGGCGCGGATGCCTTCTTTGTAAATCTTGAAGTCGGCCCAGATCTTGGGCGTGCTGCGTGCAATACACAGCGAGGTGCTCAGCACCAAAAAGGCCAAGATCAGCATGAACCACCAGGCGCTGTACACCGTGGTCAGGCTGGCCGCCGCAAACACCTGGGCCCAGAACGGCCCGAACTGGTTGACGTAGTTGACCAGCGGCTCCTGCTGCTTGAGCACCGTGCCGATCACCGAGGCAATACAGATCACGGTCAGCAGCGAGATCGAGAACCGCATCGACGAAAACAGCTCCACCGCAGCGCGCAGCGCATGGGAGCGGGTTTTGACGCGAACGCCGTGGGTGCTGACAGACATGGAAGAAAAAACCCAAAGGCAAAAATAAAAAAGGCGGGCCGTTATGAAAGGCCCGCCGTATTAGGGGATACATAACGCGCTTGGTTCCCCAAGCAGCAGGCCTTAATGCAGGCCGGCGATGTAATCGGCCACGGCCTTGATTTCGCGGTCGTTCATCTTGGAGGCGACCATGGACATTTGGGCGCTGTTCTTGCGGCCACCGTCACGGAAGGTCGTCAGCTGCGCGGCCACGTAGTCGGCATGCTGGCCACCCAGGCGCGGGTACTGGGCCGGAATACCGGCACCGTTGGGGCTGTGGCAACCGGCGCAGGCGGCAATCTGGCGGTCGGCAATGCCACCACGGTAGATGCGTTCGCCCAGCGCCACCAGCTCTTTGTCCTTGGCAAAACCGGCTTTCACCTTTTTGGAGGCCACCCAGTACGAGATGTTGCGCATGTCGTCATCGGTCAATGTAGAGGCAAAGCCCTTCATCACCGCGTTATTGCGCTTGCCGGACTTGAATTCCTGCAATTGCTTGACCAGGTATTCGGGGTGCTGCTGCGACAACTTGGGGTTGGCGGCGATGGCCGAATTGCCGTCGGCACCGTGGCAGGCGGCGCACACCGCGGTAAAGCTGGCCTCGCCCTTGACGAGATCGGGCTTGGCGGCCATGGGCGCAGCAGGTTTTTCCTCGGCAGCAAAAGCCGACACAAAGGGGCTCGCCAGCGCGGCGGCGGTCAACAGGGAGACAAGGAGCTTCATATTCGAGGGGGCCTATCGATTTGTCTTTTCGGGGGCGATTCTGTGGCGCTTTGAGGCGAACTTGGGGCGCACAAGCCGATGATTCTACAATGCAGGCCCGGTTCTCTTGTGCGAGAACTCTTGAACTTGACAGCCGCAGCACCTGCACCCTGTCCTCCGAAGATTCCATGATTCCTACCTCTCCCCCGGCAGCCGACGGCGCGCCCTTGCCCAAATTGCCGCCTGCCAAAAGCCCAGCGGTCATCGCTGCGGGCTGGATGCACACTGCCAAGTTCCTGACCACCGCGCCGCAACTGCACCATCTGCCCCCGCTGACCGTGCCGGAAATCGCCTTTGTGGGCCGCTCCAACGCGGGCAAATCCACCTGCATCAACACGCTGACGCAGCAAAAGCAACTGGCCTACGCCTCCAAAAAACCCGGCCGCACGCAGAACATCAACCTGTTCAGCCTGGGCAAACAGGGCGTGACCGACGCGGTGCTGGCCGATTTGCCCGGCTACGGCTACGCTGCCGTGCCCAAGGCCGACAAGATCCGCTGGCAGCGCGTGATGGCCAACTACCTGGTCACCCGCGAGAACCTGGTCGGCATCGTGATGATGTGCGACCCGCGCCATGGCCTGACCGAGCTGGACGAAATCCTGCTCGACATCGTGCGCCCCCGCGTGGCCGAAGGCCTGAAGTTTTTGATTTTGCTAACCAAGTCCGACAAGCTCAACCGCGAAGAAGCCACCAAGGCCCTCTCCATCGCGCGCCTGCAGGCCGGTGGCGGCGAAGTCAAGCTGTTCTCGGCGCTGAAGAAGCAAGGCATCGACGAAGCCAGCCAATTGCTATGGCAGTGGGCCCACCCCGAAGGCAGCGATGCCCCCGCCCCCAAGCCTGCCGCGCCGGTGATCGACGAGCCCGAGAACCTGGACGAAGATTGAGGATTTTCTGGTATCTAACCTATTGAATTACAACAGTTTTCCTATGATTTTCAGATTTGTTGAAAATATAGGAAAATACTGTGATGGATGCGCCAAGCTATTACGAACTGGATGAAGATGCCGCCCGGCAATCCATCAACGCCAGCACCATTTATGCCGAGTACCGCCGTACGCTAGAGGCGGCGCGCCCCTACATGGGCGGCATGTACTGGAAGAAGGTGGGC
This sequence comes from uncultured Albidiferax sp., assembly GCA_963512645.1. Lineage (GTDB taxonomy): Bacteria > Pseudomonadota > Gammaproteobacteria > Burkholderiales > Burkholderiaceae_C > Rhodoferax_B. The sequence continues at coordinate 85,779 of CAUPNM010000019.1, forward strand.
GCCTACGAGTACCTCACCAAAACCGGCAAAGGCAGCAGCCAGACATCCGTAGGCCCTAGAGGCGAGCGCACCGAAGCCATCTACGCCGATTTCCAGAGCCGCAAAGCGCCCTTGATGCAGCGCCTGGAGGCCCTGGAAGCGTCGCTGGTGCAGGCAGAGCGCTACAACAAGGCGGCCAAAGCCGGGCGCGTACCCAACACCGTGGTTGCGGTGCTGCGTGCCATCGAACGCCATGGCCTGGGCGACAACTTCACCGTGGTGGGCACCCACGCGCTGTTTGCTTACGAGGCCGCAGCGGGCGTTCGCATCGTGGAGAAGGCGCTGGCCACCGTGGACGTGGACTTGCTATGGGATGCCCGCAAGCGGGTGCAGTTTGAAACCACGGTCAAGCGGCTGGACCGATCGGTTCTGTCCATCCTCCAAGAGGCCGACAAATCCTTTGCCCGCATGGAGCTGCAAAAGGAAACGGCGGTGAACGACAAAGGCTTCCAGGTAGACTTTTTGCGCCGCATTCCCGAAGGCAAAGACCCCCACCCCTACCGGCTCACCGACGACCTCGACGACATGTGGCCGGTACAGGCCCGGCGCGCCAACATCCTCACCGAAGCGCCGCGTTTTGCCTACCCAGTGATCTCGCAAAACGGAGAGATCGCACTGATGCGCACGGTGTCACCCCAGGTTTTTATTCAGTTCAAAGAATGGATGTCCCGGGAGCCCACCCGCGACCCCTTGAAGCGCAGCCGCGACCGGCTCCAGGCCCAGATCGTGCAGCAACTGCTTGACGAGCAAAGGCTGATTGCCTAACCGGCATTAAGGGTTTTTAAGCCTCTAGCGCTTATTCCATAAGCGCAAGCAGCTCCTAAAACCATAGTAAACCTCAATACACCTCAGGCGCACCCGGTGGCCGGGTTTTGAAGCGTTTGTGCACCCAGAAGTACTGCGCGGGCATGGTGGCGATGTAGTCTTGCAGGCGGCGGCTCATTAGGGCGGTGTCGGCTTCGGCATCGGCGCTGGGGAAGTCTTCCCAGGCGGGCAGCACCTCGATCTCGTAGCCCCAGTCGGTCATGCGGGTCAGCACCGGCACCACCTTGGCGCGGCCCAGGCGGGCAAAGCGCGACAGCGACGGCACGGTGGCGGCGGGCACGCCGTAAAACAGCACAAAAAACGCGTCTTTGGCCCCAAAGTCCATATCGGGCAGCAGGTACAGCGGCTGGCCCTGGCGCAGCGAGGCGACGATTTCCTTCACGCCCTGGCGGCGGTCAAACAGGCGGGCGTTACCAAAACGCTGGCGGCCCTGGGCGATCCACGCGTCCATCACCTGGTTGCTTTGGGGGGTAAAGATGGTGTTGAAGTCGCGCGGAATCTGCTGCGACAAGGCGGTAGCCCCCGCGTCCAGCCCCACAAAGTGCGGCACAAACAGCACGGTGGGGGTATTGCCGCTGAGCTGCGCCACGTCGCCCACGATCTTGAGCCGCCGCAAAGTGCGCTCGGGCGCGCCGTGCCACAGCCAGCCCCGGTCCAGCCAGGCCTGGGTGAAGTACACAAAGATTTGCCGCACCAGCGCCCGCCGTTCCTGCACAGACTGCTCTGGAAAGCATAGCTTGAGGTTGGTAGTGGCGATGGAGCGGCGACCGCCCAACAGGCCGTACAACACCATCCCCAGGACCCAGCCCACGCCGCGCACCCAGGCCAGCGGCAGGCGCGCCAGCAGGCGCATGAACACAATCAATCCTTGGGACAGCATCAAAAATCCAAATCAAAAACGGAAATCAGGAGCGCGCTTCTGGGCGCGGCTGCTTGTAGCGCGCGTAGCTCCAGAGGTACATGCCGGGGCGTTGGCGGATCAGGTCTTCCATGGCCGCGTTCAGCGCCGCAGCGGCCACCGTATCGCCCTGGTCCAGCGGCAAATGCAGGGGGTGCACATGGATGACATAGCCGCGCCCCCAGGGCAAACGGTCGCCCAAGGCTACCAGCATCGGCGCCCCGCTTTGCCGGGCCAGGCGCAAGGCCAGGGTCATGGTGTAGGCCGGGCGGCCAAAAAACGGGGCCCACACGCCCTGCCCCTCGCCCGGCACCTGGTCGGGCAGCATGCCCACCACCCGGCCCTGTTTGAGCGATTTGAGGATCATGCGCACGCCGCCGGTGGTGGTGGGCGCGGCCTCCAGCCCCGGTGCGGAGCGGGCGGCCTTGAGCAAATCGTCCAGCCAGGCAAATTTGGACGGCTTGTAGAGGATGGTCATCGCGCCGTACTTTTCGCTGAAGCGGGCGGCGTGGGCCTGGGGCACCACTTCGAAGCTGCCCACGTGCGGGGTCATGAAGACCACGCCCTTGCCCAGGGCCAGCGCGGCCTCCAGGTGCTCCACGCCCTGCCACTGGATTTTGGGCAGCTTCTGGGCCCGGGGCCGCAACCACAGCCAGGGCAATTCGGTGGCCAGCTTGCCCGCTTCGGCGATGGCGCGGCGGGCCTGGCGCGGGGCGATGCCGGCCTGGGCCACGTTCTCATTAAAACGTTTGCGGTAGGTGGGCGACGCCAGATACGCCAGCCAGCCCAGCAGCGCACCCAGCATGTGCAACACCGCCAAAGGCAGGCGGGCGGACCATCGAAACAACAAGGACATATTTGGTAACGGTAGAATTCAAACGTCGCTGAGTTAACTGAACTACTTGCAGGGCGACGTTAAACACATCTGCTAAAGCGTTCGCCAAAGCTCCCCAGGCTGGCAACGCGCCATCACCAACACAGGAGTTTACAAAATGGCGAACGACTTTCTCTTTACCTCCGAATCCGTCTCCGAAGGCCACCCCGACAAGGTGGCCGACCAGATCTCGGACGCGATTCTGGATGCCATCTTCAAGCAAGACCCGTTAAGCCGCGTGGCCGCCGAAACGCTGACCAACACCGGCCTGGTTGTGCTGGCCGGCGAAATCACCACCAACGCGCATGTGGACTACATCCAGGTGGCGCGCGACACCATAAAGCGCATCGGCTACGACAACACCGAATACGGCATCGACCACAAGGGTTGCGCGGTCATGGTCTGCTACGACAAGCAGAGCAACGACATCGCCCAGGGCGTGGACCACGCCAGTGACGACCACCTCAACACCGGCGCGGGCGACCAGGGCCTGATGTTCGGCTACGCCTGCAACGAGACGCCCGAGCTGATGCCCGCGCCCATCTACTACGCGCACCGCCTGGTCGAGCGCCAGGCCCAGCTGCGCAAAGATGGCCGCCTGCCCTTCCTGCGCCCCGATGCCAAGAGCCAGGTAACCATGCGTTACGTGGACGGCAAGCCGCACAGCATCGACACCGTAGTGCTGTCCACCCAGCACCACCCCGACCAGTCGGAAACGCCCACCAAGATGAAGGCATCCTTCATCGAGGCGGTGATCGAAGAAATCATCAAGCCCGTGCTGCCCAAAGAGTGGCTGCAAGACACCAAGTATTTGATCAACCCCACCGGGCGCTTCGTCATCGGCGGCCCGCAAGGCGACTGCGGCTTGACTGGCCGCAAGATCATTGTGGACACCTACGGCGGTGCCTGCCCGCACGGCGGTGGCGCGTTCAGCGGCAAAGACCCAACCAAGGTGGACCGCTCTGCCGCCTACGCCGCCCGCTACGTGGCCAAGAACATCGTGGCCGCTGGTCTGGCGCGCCAGTGCCAGATCCAGGTGGCCTATGCGATTGGCGTGGCCCACCCGATGAACGTGACCATCTATACCGAAGGCACGGGCGTGATCCCCGACGAGCAGATCGCCGAGCTGGTCAAGCAGCACTTCGACCTGCGCCCCAAGGGCATCATCCAGATGCTGGACCTGCTGCGCCCGATCTACGAAAAGACGGCGGCTTACGGGCACTTTGGGCGGGAAGAGCCTGAATTTACGTGGGAGCGGACGGACAAGGCCCAGCTGTTGCGGAACGCAGCAGGCCTGAAAGGCTAGCACTGCGCAGCAGGACGATGGGCGTTGCGCCGCAGGCACAAGGCCCAACTGCTGCGGAACGCGGCAGGCCTGAAGGGCTAAGCACGTTTTACGGTTCGCGGGGATACTGGGGGGCTCACCACCCTGCCCCCTGTTATGAACCCTAACGCCGCCCAGTTGTGGCCCGCGCCACGCTGGGCCCTGGCAATTTTGTTGGCCCTGCTCGGCATGCTGGGGCCGTTCTCCATCGACACCTTCATCCCGGCGTTCGCGGGGATTGCCGCATCGCTGAACGCCACCCCGGCCGAGATGCAGCAAACGCTGTCGGCCTACCTGTTTGGCTTTGCGTTTATGAACCTGTTCCACGGGGCGCTGTCGGACAGCTTTGGTCGCCGCCCGGTGGTGCTCACCGGCCTGGCGATTTTCACCCTGGCCAGCGCAGGCTGTGCGCTGTCGCAAAGCATCGGGCAACTGGTGTTTTTTCGGGCCTTGCAGGGCCTGTCGACCGGCGCGGGCATTGTGGTGTCGCGGGCGGTGGTGCGCGACATGTTCCCCCCGGCCGATGCGCAAAAGGTGATGAGCCAGATCACCATCTACTTCGGCGTGGCCCCGGCGATTGCGCCCATCATCGGCGGCTGGCTGTTTGTGCACCTGGATTGGCACAGCATCTTCTGGTTTTTGACCGGCATCGGCGTGCTGCTGTGGCTGGCCAACTTCCGGTTTCTGCCCGAAACCCTGCACCTGGACCAGCGCCAGCCGATGAACGCCCGCAACCTGCTGCGCGGCTACCGGCAGCTCATCGCAAACCCGCGCTTTGTGCTGTTGGCACTGGCCAGCGGCGTGCCTTTTAACGGCATGTTTTTGTACGTGCTGTCGGCCCCGGAGTTTCTGGGCAGCCTGCTGGGCCTGGGGCCGACGCAGTTTTTCTGGTTTTTTGTGCTGACCATCAGCGGCATCATGGCCGGGGCCTGGATGAGTGGCCGCATGGCGGGCAAGATTCCGGCCAAGACGCAGATCCGCCACGGCTTTGTGATCATGGTGCTGGTGTCGGCAGTGAATGTGCTGGCCAATTTCTTGTTCACCGCGCACGTGAGCTGGGCGCTGTTTCCGGTGGCCCTGTTTGCGTTTGGCTGGGCCATGATGGTGCCCGCCGTCACCCTGCTGGTGCTGGACCTGGTGCCCGAGCGGCGCGGCATGGCCTCCAGCCTGCAGGCCTGTTTGGGGTCTACCGCCAACGGGCTGGTGGCCGGGGTACTGGCCCCGCTGGTAATGCATTCGGCGATTGCGCTGGCGCTGGCCTCGGCGGCCCTGCTCAGTATTGGCCTGCTGGCCTGGATGGGGCTGCACCGGCGCTGGCCGGAGGTGGGGCGGGTGGTGTAGGTGCCATGCATAAAGCGCACAACACCCCACCACGCACGCTACAGTATTAGGAGCTTCTCACGCTCAATCCATAAGCACGGGCAGCCAAAAACACCTGTAACCAGATATCTCTCAGGTATTCAAAAACCGCACAAATCCATCAAGCTGCCGCGCTGAACCCCGTGGGGTTGGCGCTCTGCCAGCGCCAGGCATCGGTGCACATGGCATCCAGCCCGCGCTCGGCGCGCCAGCCCAGCAGCTCCAGGGCCGCAGTGGGTTCGGCATAGCAGGCGGCGATGTCGCCGGGCCGCCGGGGCGCAACCTGGTAGGGCACGGGTTTGCCGCTGGCTTTTTCAAACGCGTGGACCATGTCGAGCACGCTGTAGCCAATGCCGGTGCCCAGGTTCACCGTCAAGAAGTCGGGCACGGCCTGCAGCCGCTCCAGCGCCTTGAGGTGGCCCACGGCCAAATCGACCACGTGGATGTAGTCGCGCACGCCGGTGCCGTCGGCGGTGGCGTAGTCGTCGCCCCACACATTCAAAAAGGCCCGTTGGCCCACGGCCACCTGGGCCACAAACGGCAGCAGGTTGTTGGGAATGCCGCGCGGGTCTTCGCCGATCAGCCCGCTTTCGTGCGCGCCCACCGGGTTGAAGTAACGCAAGATGCCGATGCGCCACGACGCGTCGCTGTGGTGCAGGTCGCGCAGCAGGTCTTCCACCATCAGCTTGCTGCGGCCATAGGGGTTGGTGGCCGAAAGCGGATGGTCTTCGGTCAGCGGCAGGCGCTGCGGGTCGCCGTACACCGTGGCCGACGAGCTGAACACCAGGGTCTTCACGCCGCACGCACCCATGGCCTCCAACAGGCGCAGCGTGCCCACCACGTTGTTGTCGTAGTAGCGCAGCGGCTGCGCCACCGACTCGCCCACCGCCTTCAGCCCCGCGCAGTGGATGACTGCTGTGGCCCCGCTGGACTTCAGCGCCGCCGTCAAGGCCGCCACATCGCGGATGTCGCCTTCGATCAGCCGGGGCTTTTTGCCCGTGATGCGCTCCACCCGCGCCAGCGACTCGGGCTGGCTGTTGCAAAAGTTGTCGAATACCGTCACGTCCAGCCCCGCATTGAGCAGTTCAACGCAGGTATGGGAGCCAATGTAGCCAGCGCCACCGGTCACAAAAATCATGGAAAGCCTTTGGTTGTGCAAGGCTGCCATGTTAGAGCGATTCAGCGCGTTAACGAACGAAGATGGCAATCAGGATGATGATGGGGATAGGGATTCCGAGAAAGAGCAAGAGCAGTGAACGCATGGGATGTCTCCTTGGGTTGCGTGGTTAAAAAAGGTCGCGCTGGCGGCCACCGAAGGTCGCGGCCAGGCTGGCGATAAAGGCGCCCATGAGCAGCGAAACGAATAGCCACAAGGCGCTGTAAGCCGACGCTTTGCGGGCCTTGTCCGCCGCATTGCGGGTGGCTATCTCCAGGTCTTTGGCGCTGGCCTGCAGGCGGGCGAACGTATCGGTCACCCGTTTCTCGGCATCGGCCTGGGGCAGTCCGGTGCGCTGAGCGACCCGTTGGCCCACGTACTTTGCGTCGTCCGCCGCAAGCTGGCCCTTGACTATGGCGCTGGCAAAGATGCGCCCCACTTCGGTGGAGGACGATGCGGCCTCCTCCTGACTGACAGCGTCTGGCGCAGGGGCCCCCATGGTCTTCCGGAACAGGCTGTCCACAAAATAGCCCTGGTCGGCAAAACCACCATCCGATGTAGCCGTGGCGGTCAACGCAGGCACCGCGTTGGCCGCTGTGCGGGCCGCACCATTCACAATGCCGCCGATGGCCGATGTCAGCATGCCAGCCGTCACCAGGGTGGCTATCGCCCAGGCCAGAAACCCATGGGCGGTGTCGCGAAAGTACACCTCGTCGGTAGGGACTCCCGCCCAGCGCACCCGCAAACGTCCGGCCAGGTAGCCACCCAGACCGGCTGCGGCAAGCTGGGTAAAGGCAAGCCACACGATCGTCGAAATGCCCAAGGTGCTGGCGGTAGCGCCCTGGCCAGACCATGGCGACACAGAAGAAAGCCCCAGGCCGACGCCCAGGATCAGCAGGATCAGCGACAAAGCAGCAGCCCCGGCGGCCCCCGCAACAATCGCCGCCCACGAGACAGCGCCGACCGGCGGGACCGGACTGGGGGCGTATGCGGGTACAAGCCCTGGGGCCATGTTTGGCGAGATGGGCAGGTTGGTGTGAATCACGTTGTGTCTCCAGAAGATAAGACTGCATGGTGCGACGACCCACCATCGGGCGTTGTCGGTTGTGCCCTTGGCCTGCGGTAGGACGGCATGCCGCATGCGCCAAGGCCCCTGCTGGGGACCAGTGGAGCGCATCGGTGCACATTGGTACGGGCAATACCCTTTGTTGCCGATCCGCTATACGCGGTGGCGGATTCACCCTATAAGAGGGAATGCGCCTATCGACCTTCATCCTTTCCCATATGGAAACCATCTTGCAGGAGTGGCAAGACTTTGCGGCCACCCTGGTACCCGCCGGCCGCACCATGAACAAGGTCGCGCTGCGCGACCACATCAAACTCATATTGGAGACCGTGGCTGCCGATCTGGACCAGCCCCAGACAGAGCGCGATGCCGCCGACAAATCAAAAGGCCTGCTGGCCCCCGAACCGGAAGAAACCGCCGCCACCGAGCACGGCAAGGAGCGCCTGGCCTTTGGTTTTGGTCTGGACGCAGCGGTGGCCGAATACCGCGCGTTGCGCGCCAGCGTGACCCGCCTGTGGCAAAAATCGCTGAAAGACGAAACGATCCCGGCCACCGCTGTCCGAGACCTGATCCGATTCAACGAAGCCATTGACCAGGCGATCAATGAATCGGTGACCAGTTATGCCTATGAAAAGGAACAACTCACCCGGGTTTTTGACACCATCTTGTCCTCATCGCCCGACCTGAGCTTCACCTTCGACCTGGAGGGGCGTTTCGCCTACGCCAACAAAGCCATGACGGCGCTGCTGGGTCGCGGGATGGGCCAAATTACCGGAAAGCTGTGCGCCGACCTGGGCCTGCCAGGGGCCGACGTGCTGCAACGCAGCATCGAATCCGTCATCCGCTCCAAAACGCAGGTGCGCGCAGAAATGCGCTACACCACGGGCGAGGTCGTCACCGATGTGTACGACTGCATTTTTGCGCCCGTGATAGACGTCGATGGAGAGGTGGAGGCGGTAGTCGGCACGGCCCGCAACGTCACCGACCGCAGGGCCAGTGAAGAACACAACTGGCGCCGCGCCAACTACGACAGCTTGACCGACTTACCCAACCGGCGGCTGTTCCTAGACCGCCTGGACCTGCAGCTTCGCCACGCAGCCCGGACCCAAAGCCTGTTGGCGCTGCTGTTTATCGACCTGGACCACTTCAAGGAAATCAACGACTCGCTCGGCCACGACGCGGGCGACGCGCTACTGCGCCAGGCCGCCCTGCGCATCCAGTCCAGCCTGCGCAACGAAGACACGGTGGCCCGCCTGGGCGGCGATGAATTCACCGTCATCCTGCCCGAACTGGGCAGCCCGGAGCACGCCAAATCTGTGGCCGCCGTGATCCAGCGCGAACTGGCCCGCCCCTTCGACATCGCCCACCCCGCCCCCCAGGTTTCCGGCAGCATAGGCGTGGCCTTCTACCCGCAGGACGGCCTGACGGTGGGCGACTTGGTCAAAAGCGCAGACTCCGCCATGTATCTGGCCAAGCAGGCGGGGCGCAACCAGTTCAGCTTTTGCGCTGCGCGGGAGGGGTGAGGTGGGGGTGCAGATGGCAGCGGTACAACCCAACACTTGGCGTGGATTGACGCTAGGCCTGCACCAGACTGAAACCCAGGCGCACGCGATGCGCCGGATTAAAAATTGAAATGGTAGGGCGTGAGTGACTTGAACACTCGACCAAAGGATTATGAGTCCTGCGTAAATCATGTTGAACGCAGTTGATAGAAGTAGATAGAATCGTTATAAATCAACGACTTATTGACGACTCGGTCAATTAGGGTGTTGATTGAAATTGATCTATTTCTATCAAATTTTCTTACATCCTACGTTACATCGAAGTGATGCAAAAGAAGGCTCAACATGAAGCACACGACTACCAAAGTTAAGTTCACCAAGCCACGCGTGGACGAACACAGGTGCCCGCCAGACAAAGGGCAGGCGTTCATATGGGATGCAATCGCGCCAGGGCTAGGATTGCGAACTACGCCCGCCGGTCGCCCTGCATACGTCTTTCAGTCGCTCTTTGACGGCAAGACGATACGCACCACGATAGGTAGCCCCGATGCGTGGTCAATCGGTGACGCTCAAGCGAAGGCGCGGGAGTGGCAACGGTTGATTGACCAAGGCCGTGACCCGCGCACCGTGAAAGCCGAAGTAACGGCGGCAGACGTGGCGAGGCGGGCGGCGGCAAAGAGCGATGGCGTGACGGTTGCCGAGGCCTGGGCCGAATACTTGGCCGACAGGAAACCACACTGGGGGGCACTTCACACACGTGATCACATTTCGCTTGCCAAACCGGGCGGTGAAGTTGCGACACGTGGAACGCGGGGCAAGGGCGTTACTGCGCCTGGCCCGTTGCATTCGCTGATGGCGCTGGCATTGCGCGACCTGGATGCGGAAAAGGTAGAAGCCTGGGCCGCCCGTGAAGGCAAGACCCGCCCCACTCCCGCCCGCCTTGCCTGGCGCTTGCTCAAGACCTTTTTAGGCTGGTGTGCAGAACAGCCCAAGTACGCCGGATTGATGCCCCCTGTTAGCGCCGCCAAGAGCCGCCGAACCCGTGAAGCGCTGGGGAAGGCCGGGACAAAATCCGACGTGCTGCAACGTGAACAACTCGCCCCGTGGTTCGCCGCCGTCCAACAGATTCAGAACCCGATCATTGCCACCTGCCTGCAATTCATGCTGCTGACAGGTGCGCGCCCTGGCGAGGTGCTGGCGTTGCGCTGGGACGATGTGAACACGCACTGGAAGGGTATCGCCATCCGCGACAAGGTAGAGGGAACCCGCGAGATTCCCGCCACGCCCTACATGCTGCGCCTGCTGGCCGCCCTGCCCCGCCGCAACGAATGGGTGTTTTCCAGCCCCACCAGTAAATCCGGCCACCTGAGCGAACCCAACAACCCGCACACCCGCGCCTGCAAAGTTGCTGGCCTGGTCGGCCTGACCCTGCACGGCCTGCGCCGCTCGTTCAAGAGTTTGACCGAGTGGCTGGAGGTGCCGGTAGGTGTGGTGGCGCAGATTCAAGGCCACAAGCCCAGCGCCACCGCTGAAAAGCACTACACCGTGCGCCCGCTGGAGCTGCTGCGGGTCCACCATGAGCGAATTGAAGCCTGGATGCTGGAGCAGGCGGGAGTGCAATTTGTGGCCGATGCCACGCCGGGCGGCCTGCGGGCTGTCGCATAAGGGGGCGCAATGGACGATTACCTTCCGACTGAAGACGAGATAAATGAGTGGCTGAAAAACAATCGGCAATATTCAACCGAGGTACGTGTGGAGGCTCTTACCAAAACACTACGCAATGTTGATATTGATACGTTGCGCCACTATGCCGCTGCATTTTTTGTAGCGCGTGATGTTGCAGCTGGGGGGCTCGCTGGATTACCTGAATTTTTCTATCCGCGCTTAGTGCGGGTCATCGAGGAGAGTAAATCCCTCGGCGACACCCAGCATCGTAAAAAGGCATCTGCTCTAGGCAGGGCAAGAGTTAACGCTAGATACGACAAACCAGGTGGCACGCGAGACAAGCAAAAAGAAATAATCGCTCGCTGGGCAACCGGCAACTTTAGGACGAGGGACATCTGCGCGCAGGAAGAGGCCGACTTCGTGGGAATGAAGTACGCGGCTGCACGAAAAGCGTTAACAGGTACCCCTAACCCGGCCCCTTGGCCTGCAAAGACGAGGTGAAAGTTAGCTAGCTTTTACACAGTAAGAGCTAGCTTCTGCTGCGTAACGGGGATTCGCAAAAAATAGCGCAACTGCGACATTTCATCCACCGGGCCACAGAGGCTCCAAGGATGCAAATGAATCAGACGCACTACCCCCCTCTCTCAGCAGAAACCCGTGAACGGATCTGCACCGAAGCAGCGGCTTATTACCTCCACAGACGCGCCCAGACACTCAGGAAATGGGCCTGCCTAGAGCAGGGGCCGATTCGCCCCGTGCGCATCGGTGGCCGCCTGGCGTGGTCCACCGCTGAAATTCGTACCCTCTTGGCCGGGGGGCGAATCTAATGCTGCTGACCCAAACCAGGCCACTGATGAGTGGCTTATATCCTGGGCCGCTGATGAGCACCAGAGTCGGCTCTGTCGCACGGGGTAATCTCGTCAGCGCGGATTGGTTCGCTCAGCACGGCTCACGTGCCCAGCGTCGTGCAGCATTGCGCCAATTGAAGCTACGCCCAACGGCAGGGGGCAAGTAATGGCCCATGTACTTAGCCCGGCGCTTCAACACCTTGCCAGCCTGGATCAGTTCGTGGTGTGCAAGTTCACCCCGAGCGCCCGCCGCCCCGGCAAAACGGAAAAGATTCCCGTTGATCCTCAAACGGGCAACGCCATAGACCCGCACACGCCCGCCAACTGGCTCACGGCGGCGGCGGCCTCTACCGCAGCGCAGCGCCTGGGGGCTGATTACGGCATCGGCTTTGTGCTGACCCAGAATGCCGGGTTGTTTGTGATTGACATAGACGGCGCGGCCCAACTGGACGGCACATGGAATGCGGCGGCCTTGG
>CAUPNM010000020.1:0-94842 GCA_963512645.1 uncultured Albidiferax sp.
CTTGGAGCGAGCACCGCATGTTCCCGGAGCGCTAGCGGAGGGCGCAGACAGTGGGGGTGGCCTTTCTTTTGGTGCCTTTTCTTTGGCCAAGCAAAGAAAAGGTACTGCGCCGCCGGGCGCATATCCCGGCCGGGGATCGCAATGGCATCCAACCCGCCAAAGGGGTCGGAGCACGAATGCGGGTTGGCAGGCGGCGTGGCAACAAACTTCTCAGCGCGCAATCGTGATCCGACCCCATTGGCTACCGTGCGTGCAGCCGTAAGCATTGCTTCTCTTTTGATAGTAAAAAAAAGGAGCTGCTTGCGCCCATTCCATAAGCGCTGGCAGCCTTTTGGGTACCTGAAAATGGGCCGAAATACCCAAGTTACGGCCTTGCGGGGTTTGCCAGCGGGCGGGCCTCCGCAGTGGCCGTGGGGCCTACCACTTAATAAACGGCGGCGGGCTGATCGGGTGCTTGGCAAACCAGCCGCCCGCCAGCTGCAGCAGGCGTTGGTGGAACCCGGCGTTGGGAAACTGGGCTTGCACGCTGCGGATGGTGGCGCGGGGCAGGCCAAAACGCACCAGGCCCAGCGAAAAGTCCACCAGGTCGCCCTGGCGAAACACCTCCACCAGGGGGTAGCGGCTGTGGCGCACGCGGCGCAACTTGTGGTGCATGTCGACCATTTCGCAGAGCTCGTCGGCCCAATCCAGCCTTCCGGTTTTGTCCAGATAGATGCGCAGTTGTGCCACAGAGGGCGGCAGGTAGTCCACCGTGTGGTCCGACCAGATGCCGATGTCGTGGTGGCACGCGGCGATGGTCAGCTTCTCCAGGTCTTGCGGCGTGCCGCCGTGCAGCGCCTGGCAGAAATGCAGCATGCGGTAGACGTGGTTTTTGTAGCCGGTGAAGTCGGCGCCGATGGTGCTTTGCCAGGGGGCCAGGATGTCTTCGAGCAGGGGGATGGAGGCGTGGATATGCATGCCCCAATTGTTCGCGCCCTGGCCCCTCTGCAAAAGTGGCCCGATGGACAAAAGCCGATAGCATCGGGCCATGCAGACCATTGCCGTGCTGGCGTTTGACCAGATCAGCCCTTTCTTCTTATAAATCCCGTTTCAGCTCAACGCCCGGTCCAGGTGCGTGTAGCCACCGTCCACAAACAGCCACTGCCCGGTGGTGTGGCTGGCGGCATCGGACAGCAGGAAGACAGTGGTGCGGGCGATCTCGTCTGCGGTGGTCATGCGCTGGCCCAGCGGGATCTTGCTCGTGATGCTGCGCAGCTTTTCTTCGGCATCGGGGAAGCTGCTGATCCAGCGTTCGTACAGCGGAGTCATTACCTCGGCGGGAATGACGGCGTTGACGCGCACGCCGTCTTTCAGCAGCGAGGCGGCCCATTCGCGGGTCAGGGACAGTTGCGCGCCCTTGGATGCCGTGTAGCCGCTGGTGTCGCCCTGGCCGGTGAGGGCGGTTTTGGACGAGATGTTGACGATGGCACCGCGCGAGGCCTTGAGGTGCGGCACGCAGTAGTGGGCCATCACGTAATAGTGGATGAGGTTTTTGTCCAGCGAGGCCACAAACGCGTCGCGGCCCGCGTCCAGGCCTACGCTGTCGTTGATGCCCGCGTTGTTGACCAGGCCGTCGATGCGCTGGAACTGGGCCATGGTCTGCGCCACGGCGGCACCGCAGGCTGCATCGTCTTGCAGGTCGAGCTGGATGAACTGGTACTTGGGCTGCAAGGCGTGGAGCTGGGCCGCGAAGTCCTCACCCAAGGCGCTTTTGCCCAGGATGACGGGGATCGCGCCCTCTTGCGCCAGCGCCAGCGAAATCGCGCCGCCAATGCCGCTGCCCCCGCCGGTGACGAGGATGACTTTGTCTGTGAGATGCAAATCCATGGGGGCTTTCAGAAGTAGGGGAGGCCGTAACAACGGATGGCGTTGCCAGACCAAAAGGCGGTTTGTTCGGAGTCCGACAGACGTTTAGCCGCCCAAGTGTGCGCCAACTGGTGCACGGCGGGGTAAGGCGCGGCCAGCTCACACACCGGCCAGTCGGAGCCAAACAGCAGGCGCGCCGGGCCAAAGGCTTCGAGCGCGGTATCGAAGCAATCCCACACGGTTTGCTGCACGGCAGTTGGCAGGCCGTGGGCAAATGGCCAGGCAGCCTCGGTGACCAGTCCTGAGAGCTTGCACACCACATGGGGCAGGCCGGCCAGGGCTTTGAGCGACTGGGTCCATAACGGCATCAGTTCAGGGTTTTTCAGCGGCGGCTTGCCCAGGTGGTCCAGTACCAGCCAGTGGGCATCGTGGGCGGTGCAGAAGTCGATCACCTGCGGCATTTGGTGGGCAAACACCAGCACGTCGTAGGTGAGTTGGCGGCTTTGCAGCAGGGCCACGCCGCGCCGGAACAGCGGGTCATCCACCACCTGGGCCACATCGGGCTCGTCTTGCAAGATGTGGCGAAAGCCGCAGAGCTTGGACTGGTGCGCCCAGCCGTCGAGCTGGGCTGCCAGCGTGGGGCTGGCTAGGTCGACCCAGCCCACTACGCCCAGGATCTGCGGGTTTTGCGCGGCCAGATGGAGCAGGAAATTGGTTTCCGCCGTTTCGGTCCGGGCCTGCACGGCGATGGTGCCGGTGATGCCGCTGGTCTGCAGGGGGCAATCGGCGGGCGCGCGGTCTTGCGCCAGCGCTGCCATGCCGGGCGTGATCCACGGAAAGGCGGCGGGCTCAAAACGCCAGTAATGCTGGTGGCTGTCGATTTTTTGCATTACTTTTGGAAGGCGAACTGCACCAGCGTCTCGGGCAACATTTCAATCGAGAAGCCGGGCGCGGTGGGCGGCATGTAGGCGGCGTTCTGGATGACGCAGGGGTCTTTGAAATGTTCGTGCAGATGGTCTACGTACTCGATGACCCGGCCCTCGCGGGTGCCGGCGATGCTGAGAAAGTCGATCATCGACAGGTGCTGCACGTATTCGCACAGGCCCACTCCGCCCGCGTGCGGGCACACCGGCAAGTTGTATTTGGCGGCCATCAGCATCACGGCCAGGATTTCGTTGACACCGCCCAGGCGGCAGGCGTCGATCTGCACCACGTCAATCGCGCCGCGCATGATGAACTGCTTGAACAGGATGCGGTTTTGGCACATCTCGCCGGTGGCGACCTGCATCGGGGCCACGCTTTCGCGGATGACGCGGTGGCCCTCGATGTCGTCGGGGCTGGTGGGTTCTTCGATGAACCAGGGTTTGGCAAAGGCCAGGTCTTTGAGCCAGTCCACCGCCTGGCCCACGTCCCAGACCTGGTTGGCGTCGATCATCAAATGCCGGTCCGGGCCCAGCACTTCGCGGGCGATCGCTAAGCGGCGGATGTCGTCGGCCTTGTCGCGGCCTACCTTGAGTTTGACGTGGTTAAAGCCCGCGTCCACCGCCTCCTGGCACAGGCGACGCAGCTTTTCGTCGCCATAGCCCAGCCAACCGGCGGACGTGGTGTAGCAGGGGTAGCCTTCGCGCTGCAAGGTGGCCAGGCGCTCGGCTTTGCCCACGGCGCGCTCGGTCAGCAGCGCCAGGGCTTCATCAGGGGTGATGCAGTCGGTGATGTAGCGAAAGTCGATGCAGCGCACCAGCTCGGCAGGGCTCATTTCGCCCACCAGTTGCCACACCGGCTTGCCTTTGGCCTTGGCCCACAGGTCCCACACCGCGTTGACCACCGCGCCGGTGGCCAGGTGGATCGCGCCTTTGTCCGGGCCGATCCAACGCAGTTGGCTGTCGGAGGTGATGTGCCGCCAAAAGCGGCCCATGTCGGCGGCGATCCAGTCCAGGTCCAGGCCCACCACTAGATGCTGCATGGCGTGGATGGCAGCGCAGCAGATGTCGTTGCCCCGGCCAATGGTGAAGGTCAGGCCGTGGCCACTCAGGCCGGGTTGGTCGGTTTCCAGGATAACGTAGGCGGCCGAATAGTCGGGGTCGGGGTTCATCGCATCCGAGCCGTCCAGGTGCTGCGAAGTGGGAAAGCGCAGGTCGATGGCGCGCAGGGATTGGATGACGGGCATGCGGGGGCTCTTGGAGGGGAAAAGAAAAATAGGGGAGGCTCCCATTGCGGGAGCCCCGGTCAGGTTTTAGTCGTACAGCACCGCAGCGATCTTGGGATCGTCGATGTTGGACTTGTCGTAGAAGTAGAAGCCGGTGTCGATGATCTTGGGCAGCTTTTCGCCCTTGAGTGCCTTCACGGCGGCCTCTACCGTTTTGTAGCCAATGCCCACGGGGTTTTGGGTAATGGCACCCGCCATCGCACCGCTGCGCACGGCTTCTTTTTGCTGCTTGCCCGAGTCGTAGCCAATGATGACGATGCTGCGTTTCATCTCTTTGGCACCGTTGAGCACGCCGATGGCCGAGCCCTCATTGGCTCCGAAGATGCCTTTGATGTTGGGGTTGGCCTGCAGGATGGACTTGGTGATTTCGGTGGATTTGAGCTGGTCGCCGCCGCCGTACTGCACGCTGACAATCTTGATATTGGGGTAGGTCGACTTGATGCGGTCCACAAAGCCGTCGCGGCGGTCCACGCCGGTGCGGCTGGTCTGGTCGTGCACCACCAGGGCCACGTCACCGGCTTTGCCGATCAGGGCGGCCATCCTGTCGGCGGCCAGGGCGGCGGCGGCTTTGTTGTCGGTGGTGGCGGTGGTGACGGGGATGTCGCTGTCCACGCCCGAGTCAAACGCGACCACCGGGATCTTGGCGGCCTGGGCTTTTTTCAGCAGAGGAATGGCGGCCTGGCTGTCGAGTGCGGCAAAGCCGATGGCCGACGGTTTTTTGGCCAGAGACGACGACAGCATGTCGATCTGCTTGTCCACCATGGCTTCGGTCTCAGGGCCTTCGAAGGTGACCTTGACCTTGAGGTCTTTGCCTGCCTGGTCGGCACCCTGCTTGACCGCTTGCCAGAACTGGTGCTGGAAGCCCTTGGACACCAGCGGAATATAAATTTCATCGGCCGCAAAGCTTTTGCCGGTGATCAGGCTGGTTAGGCTGAAACCAACAGCCAGGCAAATCAGTTTTCTTTTAAAAATCATTTTTTGTCTCCAAATATTGTAGGTATCTCAATGGCATGCGTGGTGTGCTTGTGGGTTATTTGCGCCTCCTTAAAATATCGGCGTATACCGCCAAAATAATGATGATGCCGGTAATAACGGTTTGCCATTCCTGGGCCACCGACATAATGCGCAACCCATTGGTCAATACGCTCATGATGAAGGCGCCAATAATCGTACCCAATATCGTGCCCGCACCGCCGCTGAGCGAGGTGCCGCCAATTACCACCGCCGCAATCGCATCCAGCTCGTAACCTTGCCCCAGCGCAGGCTGGGCAGAGTTAAGGCGCGAGGCAATCAGCAAACCGGCAATGCCGCAAATCGCACCGTTGAGTGAATAAATCATGATTTTCCAGCGGTCTACATTCACGCCGGATAAACGCACGGCTTCTTCATTGCTGCCCAAAGCAAAGGTGTAGCTGCCCAAAATGGTCTTATTCAAAATCAGGCTGGACACAATCGCCACCACGAACAGAATCAGCACCGCATTGGGGATTGGCAGGCTGGGGAAAAAATAACCAATCAGCGACTCTTGCGAGATATACGAAAAATTAGGCGTATCGTTAAAGTAAATCGGCTTGGTGCCCGAGATCACCAGCGACAGGCCTTTGAGCAGCATCATCATGCCCAGCGTGGCAATAAAGGGCGGGATCTTCAGCTTGGCAATCAAAAAGCCCGACACCCAGCCCGCCAGCGCACCAAACACAATCGCCGCCGCCACGCCCAGGTACATGGGCAGGCCCCAATAGGTCATGAACACCCCGGCCATCACCGCGCAAAACGTCATCAGCGTGCCCACCGACAAATCAATCCCCGAGGTGATGATGACGAAGGTGCAGGCAATCGCCAGCACGCCGTTCACCGCCGTGGCCTGCAGGATGCCGACCAGGTTGTCGGTCTGCAAGAAGTTGGGCGAGGCAGCGCTGAAAAACACCATCAGCCCCACCAGGCTGGTAAAGGCCAGCAGCTTTTGCCGGGTGCTTTGGCTGAACAGGGCGGCTTTGAGGCGTTGGGCTGCAGATAAATTGGACATGGGCGGTTTGGGGGTTTTTAGTGGGTAAGCACTTCGCGCTGGGTCGCGAGCTGCATGATTTTTTCTTGCGTGGCCTCGGCGGCCGACAGCTCGCCGGTGATGCGGCCCTCGCACATCACCACGATGCGGTGGCTCATGCGCAGCACTTCGGGTAGCTCGCTGGAAATCATCACAATGGCGCGGCCTTGCTCGGCCAGGGCGTGCAGCAGCTTGTAGATTTCGGCCTTGGCCCCCACGTCGATGCCGCGCGTGGGCTCGTCAAAAAACAGCACCTCGCAGTCGCGCAGCAGCCATTTGGCAATCACAATTTTTTGCTGGTTGCCGCCCGACAGCAGCCCGGCGCGCTGGAAGATCGACGGGGTTTTGATGCCCAGCTGGCCCACGTATTTTTGCGCGACGGCTTCAATGTCAGCTTGCTTGAGCCAAAAGCCCATCGACACGAAATTCTTCAGGTTCGCCAGCAGGATGTTGGACTGCACGTCCATGCCGGTGGCCAAGCCGTAACGCTTGCGGTCTTCCGACAAATAGCCGATGCCGTGCCGCACCGCGTCGTTGGGGGCCTGGATATCCACCACCTGGCCCTTGACGCGGATCTCGCCCGTGTCGCGCGCGTCGGCCCCAAAGATGGCCCGCGCCACCTCGGTACGGCCTGCGCCCATCAGCCCGGCAAAGCCCAGAATCTCGCCCTTGCGCACGCTAAAGCTCACATCCTTGATGCTGCGGCCCCGGTTCAGGCCTTTCACTTCCAGCATCACCGCATCGGTGTCACCGGTGTGGGTATAGGCCACCGGTTGGTGCGCCTCCAGCGCGCGGCCCACCATCATGCCGATGATGGTGTCCATGCTGGTGGTGGCGGTGGGCACGGTGCCGATGGTTTCGCCGTCGCGCATCACGGTAACGCGGTCACTGATAACCTTGAGCTCGTCCATCTTGTGCGAGATGTAGACGATGCCCACGCCCTGGCTTTTGAGCTGGCGGATGATGCGAAACAGGTCGTCGATCTCGGCGTTGTTCAGCGCGGCGGTGGGCTCGTCCATGATCAGCACGCGCGAGTCGAACGACAGCGCCTTGGCAATCTCCACCATCTGCTGCTTGGCCACGGTGAGCTCGCCCACCTCGACGCGCGGGTCCAGCTGCAGGTGCAGGCGGTCGAAAATGGTCTGGGTGGCATCCACCATTTTTTGCTGGTCCACAAACAGGCCGAAACGCCCCATGGGCTCGCGCCCGATGAAGATGTTTTGCGCGGCGCTGAGGTGGTTCATCAGGTTCAGCTCCTGGTGGATGATGCCGATGCCCAGTGCCTGCGCTGCACGCGGCGTGGGGATCTCCACCGGCTTGCCGTCCATCTGGATCTCGCCTGCGTCCTTGGTGTACACGCCGGCCAGCACCTTCATCAGCGTGGATTTACCCGCGCCGTTTTCCCCCATCAGCGCATGCACCTCGCCAGGGGCCAGTTCAAACTGGCAGCCGTTCAGCGCCTTCACGCCGGGGAACGACTTGCTCAGGTGGGTGATGCTGATAAGTGCTGCCATGTAGGGGTTTGTATTTATATGCAAACAATGTGTTCATGTATGAACATCGATTGGCATCCTAGGGTGTGAGGCAGTCAACGCGTCTTGGTACTTTCCCTCTACAACTTCTTACATGTATGACCAAAGCCGACAACGTGGTGCCCGACGACCGTTACCGCGCCCCCGCCCTGGACAAGGGCCTGGACATCCTGGAGCTGCTGGCCGGCCAGGCCCAGGGCCTGACCCGCGCCGAAATCGTCAAGGCCACGGGCCGGGGTGCCAGCGAGATCTACCGCATGCTGGAGCGGCTGGTGGTGCGCCAGTACGTGATGCGCTCGGTGTCGGGCGACCGGTATGCGCTCAGCCTGAAGCTGTTTGCACTGGCCCACATGCACCCGCCGTTGAACCGCCTGGTCTCGCAAGCCCTGCCGCTGATGGACGTGTTTGCCCAGCGGGCCGAGCAGTCCTGCCACATGGGCGTGTACGACCGGGGCAGCGTGCTGATCACCGCCCAGGTCAACGGCCCCAGCGCCTGGGGCATGTCCACCCGGCTGGGCGCGCGCGTCGGCCTGCTGGATTCGGCCTCGGGCCACGTGCTGCTGGCCTTCAGCGATGCCGAACGCGCCCAGCGCATGCTGGCCGAGCACACCACCCTGGACGGCGAAGTGCCCATGGACAGCGCCGCCCTGGCCGCCATGGCCGACACCGTGCGCCAGCAGGGCTACTGGCAGGGCGACAGCCTGCAGTCGTTTGGCGTTGTGGATATTTCGTACCCCATTTTGGGCGTAGACGGCAACGCCCTGGCAGCCCTGACCTGCCCCTACATCCGCCGCATCGACCGCCACACCGGGCCCAGCGAGGCCGATGCGCGGGCCCACCTGCTGGAGGCGGCGCGGGCGCTGTCGCTGGCGGCGGGCTGCTGAATTCAGATGCTACTTATTTAGTAGCTGCTCGTGCTTATTCAATAAGCGCTAGCTGCCGATTTCTTATAAATTCTTGCGTCTGCGCAGCCGTAGCGGCATACCCCCGGCAGGGCGCAGGATGACGTTGAGCCGGGGCTGCACCGGGGCCGTGCTTGCCGGTGCCAGGGCAAAACGCTGCAGCACCATGGCGGCTACCAGCACCATCTCGCTCATGGCGAACAGGCTGCCGATGCAGACCCGGGGGCCGGTGCCAAACGGCAGGTAGCTGCCGCGCACCTGGGCCGCCTGGCCGGCCTCGGAAAACCGCTCGGGGTCGAAACGTTCGGGGTCGGGGAACCAGCGCGCATCGCGGTGCAGCACCCAGGGCGTGATGCGCACCAGTGCGCCTTGGGGCAATGGCCAGGGGCCGATCTGCACCGGCTCTATCGCGCGGCGGCTGATCAGCGACGCGGCGGGCGGGTACAGGCGCATGGTCTCCTTGAGTGTTTGCGCCAGATAGGGCAGGGCGGGGATGTCGGCGTACTGCGGCGGGCGCGGGCCCAGCACCTGGTCTACCTCGGCCTGGGCGCGCTGGGCGCAGTCGGGGTGGGTGGCCATGGTGTGGCCCCACCAGGTGAGCGCGGCGGCGGTGGTTTCGTGCCCGGCCAGAAAGATGGTCATGCACTGGTCGCGCACCTCGGTATCGCTCAATGTGCCCTGGTCGCCTTGCTCGTCGCGGGCGGCCAGCAGCATGCCCAGCACATCGTCCTGCGCGGGGCGGCCTGTCTCGGCCTCCTGGCGGCGCTGGCTGATGTGCCTGCGCACCAAGGCATCCAGTTGCTGTTTGGCCTGGCGTACCGGCCATTTGTGGGGCATCCAGTCGGGCAGGCTGGCGGGCCAGAACATGGCCTGCATGCCGTCATGGCTGATGGTCTGCACCGCGCGTGCGGCAGCCAGGGCTTCGGCCCGGCCATCCGGCCCCACCGCGTGACCGTACAGCGTGCGCAGCACCACGTCCATGGTCAGCTGGGTCATCAGCGGCTCGAAGTCCAGGGTTTGCGCGGGCAGGCCGGGCAGGGCATCCAGCGCTTCGCCTGCGGCGGCCACCATCCAGTTGGCGTAGGCCGCCATGCGTTTGGGGCCAAAGCCGGGCTGCAGCATCCGGCGCTGGCGCTGCCAGACTTCGCCCTCGGTCACCAGCACGCTCTGGCCGTGCACCTCGGCAAACACCGCCGTGCCGCGCTCCCAGCGGATGAAGCTGCTGGCTTTGTCCACCAGCACCTCGCGCACCCTCTCGGGGTGGAAGAAGTCGTAGGTGCGTTCGGGTCCGATGCGTGCAAACACCGCATCTCCATGGGCTGCGTGCAGGCGTTCTGCCGTAGCCAGGTAGTCGCGCTGCATCTCGCGCAGCAAAGGCAGGCCCCACAAGTGGCTGGAGGGGCCGGGGGGAAACGCAGGCGCTAGGGAGGAGTCGGTCAAGGCGGTGTGCATGCCGCTAGTGTCAGGCCACAAGCTGCCCGCGGTATTGAAGGATTTCGACACCCTGGCCTGGCTACACTGCGGCCATGTCGTCCCTGCCTGCTTTGCGTTCTGCTGTGAGCCTGGTGGCACCCAGCTGGGGCCTGGCCTCTTGCATCCGCGCCACGCTGTTTCGCAGCACCCTGGGCGTGGATTTGTCGCCGCCCGAGCGGCTGAACCACTTTCCGTCGTCGCCGTTTTGCTGCTTGTCGTGGATGGTGCAGGGCGAGACCGAAATGCTGGCGTGCGGCGACGAGGTGTTTGTGCCGCCGCAGCGCGTGCACCGCATGGCATTTTTCGGGCCGCACACCGTGCCCACCGTGACGCGCCAGCCGGGTCCGGCCCAGGGCCTGATGCTGATGATGCTGCCCGATGCCGTGCATGCCATGACCGGGATCGACATCGCCCAGCACGTCAACCGCCACAGCCCCATGCACCAGGTGTTCCATGCCGACTGGTGCCGCATGGCCCAGGCGGTGCTGGACGCGCCCGACGACGCCACCCGGGTGCGGCTGATCGAGGCTTTCCTGCTGCCGCGCTGGCAGGCGGCGCGGCGCGAGGGGGCGGTGCCTGCGGGCAGTGTGGACGGCTGGGTGCAGGCGCTGGGCGTGCGCGCTTTGGCATCGGGCATGGGCCAGAGCCTGCGCCAGGCCGAGCGGCGAATGCGCGCCTGGACCGGCCAGTCGTTGCGCGGCCTGCGGGGCCGGGCGCGGGCCGAGTCGGCGTTTTTACAGGCCCGCGAGGCGATGGACCTGGGCCTGCCCAATTGGGCCGATATTGCCGCCGAGTCAGGCTACGCCGACCAGTCGCATTTCTGCCGCGAGTCCCGCCGCGTCACCGGCGTGAGCCCGAACGAACTGCGGCGGCGCATGGACCAGGACGAGAGCTACTGGGTGTACCGGGTCTGGGCCTAGCCGGGCTTTATTTGGGCACCGTGAACGCCAGCGGCCCGCCTTCGCACATGCCGTCGGACAGCACCAGCACCTCGTAGCTGCTGGGTGTTTCTTTCAGCACGGTGATGGCCTCGGGTTTGGTTTCCTTGTCGCAGTCGCCCAGCTTCACTTTGCCCAGGTCCAGCGATGCCAGCACTTTGGGCGTGACCGGGGTGGTGCTGGCCTGGCCGTCCCACCACGCCACGGCCCAGCCCACGCCCTGGTGCGTTTCGGCATCGTTGGGGCCGGTGAGCAGCAAAAAGCCTTTGTCCACCGCTTGCATGTCGCGGATGCCTCGGCCGGTGCCCAGCACCAACGGGGTCACGGTCGCTTTGACGGCACCTGCGGGCGTGAACAAGGCCTCGGCATCCACCGCCAGCACGGCCCCCATGCTGCGCAGGCCGAAATACAGGCGCCCGTCGCGCACGGCCACGCCTTCGATGTTGATGCCGCCATCCTCGCCCAGGGCGGCGTTTTCCTGGGTAAAGGTTTTCAGCTCGGGCTGGGCCTGCATTACTGTCCATAAGCGGCCGGTATCGGCGTAGCCCACCAGGGCTCCGTCGGCGCTGCGCAGTGCGCGGCCCGTGGCCGGGTCGCGCTGGAAACGGATGACGTGGCGGCTGTGCGGGTTGCTCTCGCCGGTTTTGCGCTTGGCCGAGTGCGAGCCGGTCACATAGAAGTAGCGGCCATCGGTGGCGGCCCCTTCGGCATCGAGCTCGCCGGTGTCGTCGCGCAACACCAGCGGGGCCGGTTCTGCCACCATGGCCGCGTCTTGCAGGGTGGCCCAGCGGGCGTGCACGCCTTCGTCAAACGCCAGCAGGCACACGCGCTGTTGCTGCGCGTTGAGGCTGCAGGCAATGCCGCTGAGCGACTGGCGGGTTTTCAGCGCCTTTTTTTTGCCCTGGTCGAATGCGAAACCGGCCTGTACCGGCCACACACCGCCATGCGGCTGGATGCTGGGGGCGGCCTGCGCCTGGGCGCTGGCGGCGGCCAGGAGCAGGCTGGCGGCGGTGCGGGAGAGCGGTGTGGACGACAACATGGGGAATTCTCCAAAAATGCAATTGCTATTAGGACTTACGCAGCGCCCCTGTATCGCCCTTCGGGCTTACAGGGGGAACTTGCGTAAGTCCTGGCTATAAATAAAAGAGCTGCTTGCGCCTATGGAATAAGCGCTAGAGGCCTATTTCTTATAAATCCTTCAGGGCGTTGCGGGTGAGCTGCTCCAGCAGGTCTTTGCGGTATTTGCGCCAGCCATCTGTGGGCAGAAAACGCGGCGGCGGGGTGGTGGACGGCGCTATGGCTTCGCGGCGCGGGCACAACCAGCCCATGGCGGGGCGCTCGCCCAGCATTTCTTCCAGGGTGATGGCCTCCAGGATGGCGGCGGATTTCTCGGCCAGTGGCATGCGGGCGGCTATCTGGGCCAGCGGCTGCAGCCCGGGCAATGTGGCGTACCAGTTTTGCAGGTGCTCGGCCTTGGTGCGGTCGCTGCAGCGCATGCCGTCCAGCGTCAGCGCCAGCTTGGCTTGGAAGAAGAAGACGATGGCTTCGTCGTCGTAGCGCTCGGTATTGTTGGGGCCGCTGCGCATGCGCGACAGGTTCATGGCGTAGGCAAACGCGTAGCGCGCATCGGCATTTTCCGACAGCACCTGCCAGCGCAGCCAGGTGGCGTTGAGCAGTAAATCGGTGCCGCTGAGTGCGCCGGTGCTGTGGTCTAGCGGGGCCTTGCCCACCTGCGGGTCGGTTTGTGCGTCTAGCGCTTTCCAGGCAGCTGCCGCTGCGGCGGTGGGCGGCTCGGCCCGCAGGGCCCGGGTGCGCTGGGCGGCTTCGCGCCAGCGGGGGATGCCTTCGGTGGCCTTGATGCGCTGGATGTCCTCAAAGCTGGTGGCCTGGGCGGCCCCCAGGCAGGCCCACAAGAGTGCGGCGGTAAACCACGGCAGGGGTTTCATGGATGGCTGGGCAGCGAGGCGCTGGCCCACTGGTGCACGGCAGCGATGTCGTCGGGCGAGGTGCGGCAGCAGCCACCAATCAGCCGGGCCCCGCGCGCGTGCCAGCCCCGGGCCTGGTCGGCAAAGTGCGAGGCGCTGGGGTTGCCGTGCCACTGCTTGTGGGTCGCGTCGTAGTGCTCACCCGAGTTGGGGTAGACCAGCAGCGGCTTGGTGGTGCGCGCGTGCATCTGGTCGACCAGCGAGGCAATGTATTCGGGCGCGGTGCAGTTCACGCCCACGGCCACCACCTGTTCAAACCCGTCCAGCGCGGCCACGCAGTCGCCCAGCAGCTCGCCTTCGCTGGTGTGCAGGCCGTCCTTGCACGAGAAGCTGATCCACGCCGCCGCACCCGGAAACTCGGGCAGCAGGCGGGCGAGGGCGCGGGCCTCGGCCAGGCAGGGGATGGTCTCGCAGGCCAGCAGGTCGGCCCCCGAGTCCACCAGCACGGCCAGGCGGGGGCGGTGGAAGTCCATCAGGGCTTCTTCGCTCAGGCCATAGTGGCCTCGGTACTCCGAGCCGTTGGCCAGCATCGCACCGTATGGGCCCACCGAGGCGGCTACCAGCGGCTGGATACGGCCCACCCGGTGTGCGGGCTCAGCCCAGAAAGTGTCGCGGGCTTCTACCGCCAGCCGCACCGCATTGCGCATCAGCTGGGCGGCGGTGGTGGCGTCGAAGCCGCGCTTGGCAAAGCCCTCGAAGGTGGCCTGGTAGCTGGCGGTGGTGGCCACGTCGGCCCCGGCTTTGAAGTAGTCCAGGTGCACCTGGTAGATCAGCGCGGGTTGCTCGATCAGCAGCTTGGCCGACCACAGCGGGTCGTTCAGGTCGGCACCCCGGCGCTCCAGCTCGGTGGCCAGTGCGCCGTCCAGAATCACCAGCGGGCGCTGGGCGAAAAAAGCAGTGAGGGGGGAAGAAAGTGGCATGTTGGAAAGGTAAAGGTTAGCGCCCGCGTGCGTGTTCCGGCACTTCGAGCTTTTTGGCCAGTTGCGACAGGGTCCAGGTCAGCACCAGGTACATGGCCGAGATGGCCAGGTAGGGCTCCCAGTAGCGCGAGTAGGCCCCGGCCACGGTGCGGGCGGCCATGGCCAGCTCCAGCAGGCCGATGGCCGAGACCAGCGAGGTGTCTTTGACCAGGGCCACCATTTCATTCACCAGCGCGGGCACCATGCGCCGAAAGGCCTGCGGCAGCACGATGTAGCGCATGCTCAGCCAGGGGCTCATGCCCAGACTTTGGGCGGCGGCGTTCTGGCCGGAGTGGATGCTCTGGATGCCCGCGCGGAAGATTTCCGAGATGTAGGCCCCGGCGTTCAGCGTGAGCGCCACCGCGCCCGAGAAAAAGGCCCCGTGCTCCTGGCGGAATTCGCGGGCCAGGTCGCCCTGCAGCAGCCAGCCGCCGTCGGGGTGGATCAGCAGCGGCATCAGCGCAAAGTGGACCAGCAAAATCTGCACAAACAGCGGCGTGCCGCGAAAAAACGTGACGTAGGCCGTAGCCAGCGCACGCAGCAGTTTCAGGGCCCAGGCCACCGGCCACGGCGGGGAGCGCGGTGCCAGGCTGCTGGTGTTGACCAGCCCCACTGCCGCGCCCAGCAGCATGCCCGCGCCGGTGGCGATCACCGTGAGCTGCACCGTCATCCACAAACCCTGCGCAAACAGGGGGCCGTACCCGGCCAGAATGTCCCAACGCCAGACCATTGCGTGCTCCTTGTGTGGGCAGGCTTACTTGGCTTGCTTGAAGTATTTGTCGTTGATGGCCTGGTAGCTGCCATCGGCCTTGATGTCGGCCAGGCCCTTGTTGATCTGGGCCAGCAGCTCGGTGTTGCCCTTTTTCAAGGCCACGCCGTAGAACTCGGGGGCAAAGCCTGCGTCGGTGATGGATTTGAAGCCCGCGCTGGGGTTGTTGGCCAGGTAGTGGGTGACCACGCCGTTGTCGGCCACCACCGCGTCCACGCCGCCTGCGGCCAGCTCGGCCAGGGCCAAGGGGGTGGACTCGAACCGTTTGATGTTGGTGCTGGTTTTGCCTTGCAGCTTGACCACCACCTCTTCACCGGTGGTGCCGGTTTGCACGCCGATTTTTTTGTTCTTCAGGTCGTCGAGCTTGGACACGGTGGAGGCGGCGGGCACGGCGATGAGCTGGCTGGCTTCAAAGTACGGGTCCGAGAAGTCCATGGTCTGTTTGCGTTCGTCGGTGATGGTGATGGCCGACACCAGCACATCGCGGTCGCCCTGGGCCAGCGCGGTGAAGGCACCTTCCCACGGGGTGCTGACAAACTTCACCTCCAGCCCGGCTTTTTGGGCCGCAGCGCGCAGCACGTCGATGTCGAAGCCGACGATTTCGCCTTTTTCGTTCTGGAATTCAAACGGTGCGTAGGTGGGGTCGGTGCCCACGGTGATGACCTTGGCCGCCGGTGCAGGGGCTGCAGGTGCCGACGCAGCGGGCTCGGCGGCCACCGGGGTGGGTGTGGTTTTGCCGCAGCCGCTGAGGAACAGGCCCACGGACAGGGCGGCGACGGACTGGAGGAATTGGCGTTTGAAAGTCATGGAAAGTGCCGCCCGGGGCGGCTGGTGGATTTGGGACAGGGGGGATTATGCGGGGCGGAGCGGGGCATTTTGGGTCTATGCATATGCCCAATCCTGGCTAACGGTGGCGGTCTGTGCCGGGCTGCATCACCCCGCCCACGGTGCCACCGTGCTGCGGATCAGCGCCAGCGTGGCCTGCAGGGTCAAGGTGCTGGGGCGCAGCGAGCTGGTGGCCAGGGCGACCTTGGTGCGCAGGGCCGGTTGGTGGATGGCGCGGGTGGTAAAGGCCGAGGGGCGGATCGAGCTGGCCACAGCGTGCGGAGGCAGCAGGGCGCAGCCCGCGCCGTCGGCCACCAGGTCCAGGATGGCGGCCACGCCGTCGATCTCCAGCGCCACCAGCGGGCGGCAGCCGATCTTGGCCATTTCCGCCTCGACATGCATGCGGATGGCGTTGGGGCGGCTGGGGATGACCAGCGGCAACTGGGCCACGGCCTTGAGCGTGATGGGCGCGGGCGGCGGCTCCTCCAGCAAGCCGGGCGGGCGGGGCTGCACCAGCAGCAGCTCTTCTTCCATCAGTGGGCTGATGTCGGTTTCGCCAGTGCTTTGGGCGTTGTACAACACCGCAATGTCCAGCCGCCCGCTGACCAGCGACTGCTGCAGGTCTACCGACAGGCCTTCGCGGATGGACAAAGATGCATCCGGCATTTGCTGGCGAAAAGCCCGGGTCAGCGGTACGGTGAGCACCCGCGCCAGGCTGCTGGGCAGGCCGATCGCCACCCGGCCCGCCAGCCCGCCGCGCACCCGGCCCAGCTCTTCGCGGGCGCGGGCCACCTGGTGCAGGATGCCCCGGCCATGCTCCAGCAGCAGTTTGCCCGCCTCGGTGGGCGTGGCCCCCCGGCCATTGCGTACCAGCAGGTTCATGCGGAGCTCGACCTCCAGCAGGCGCACCTGGCGGCTCAGGGCGGGTTGGGCCATGTCCAGCGCCACGGCGGCGCGGGTGAAGCTGCCGAGTTCGGCCACCCGCACGAAGTATTCGATTTGCTTCAGGTCCATCTCAGTAGTTACCCTAAATTGCTATACCGCTGCTTCTATTATGCCGAATTGCTATAGCTGATAGTAGGGGGGCGGCCTTGGATTTGGGGGCTGCGGTGGCCACAATCACCGCCATGACAAGCCCCATCACCGGTATTTCTTCCATGGCCACCCGCCTGCTGCTGGCGGAGCTGCTGGCTGGTTTCACGCAGCGCACCGGCCAGCGTGTCCACATGGAGTCGGTAGGCGGCGTGGTGGCAGCCCAGCGGGTGCAGGCGGGTGAAGCCTTTGACGTGGTGGTGCTGGCGTCCGACGCCATCGCCAAGCTAGAGGCGGCAGGCCATGTGCGGGCGGGTTCCCGGGTGGACCTGGTGCGCTCGGGCGTGGCGGTGGCGGTGCGCGCCGGTGCCCAGCCGCCCGATATCTCCAGCGAAGACGCCGTGCGCGCCGCCGTGCTGGCCGCCCCCAGCATCAGTTATTCCACCGGCCCCAGCGGCGTGGCGCTGGCCAAGCTGTTTGAGCGCTGGGGCATTGCCGACCAGATCCAGAGCCGCATTGTCCAGGCCCCGCCCGGTGTGCCGGTGGGCGCGCTGGTGGCGAGCGGCGAGGTGGCGCTGGGTTTCCAGCAGCTGAGCGAACTGCTGCCGCTGGAGGGCATCACCATCCTGGGGCCGCTGCCACCGGCCATCCAGGTCACCACGATTTTCTCGGCTGCCGTGGCCACCACCAGTGCGCAGTTTGATGCGGTGCGCGCCTTGCTGGACTACCTGGCATCGCCCGCAACAGCGGACGTGAAGCGCGCCCAGGGCATGGACCCTGCATAAGAAGCATCGATTCGATTCAATCTCCAGGAGACAAACACCATGACACAACCCCTGATCATCGACTGCCACGGCCACTACACCACCGCCCCCAAATCGCTGGAGAACTGGCGTAACCAGCAGATCGCCGGTATCAAAGACCCGACCATGGCGCCCAAAGTCTCTGACCTGAAGATCAGCGACGACGAGCTGATTGAAACGATTGAGACCAACCAGCTGCGCCTGATGAAAGAGCGCGGCAGTGACCTCACCATCTTCAGCCCGCGCGCAAGTTTCATGGCCCACCACATTGGCGACTTCAATGTGTCCAGCACCTGGGCGGCGATTTGCAACGAGCTCTGCTACCGCGTGGCGCAGTTGTTCCCACAGCATTTCATCGGCGCGGCCATGCTGCCGCAAAGCCCCGGCGTGGACCCCGCCACCTGCATCCCCGAGCTGGAAAAGTGCGTCAAGGAATACGGCAACGTTGGCATCAACCTGAACCCTGACCCGAGCGGCGGCCACTGGAATTCGCCCCCCTTAAGTGACAAGGCCTGGTACCCCATCTACGAAAAAATGGTGGAGTACGACATCCCCGCCATGATCCATGTGTCAACGAGCTGCAACGCCTGCTTCCACACCACCGGCGCGCACTACCTGAACGCCGACACCACCGCCTTCATGCAGTGCCTGACCAGCGACTTGTTCAAAGAATTCCCCACGCTGCGTTTTCTGATTCCGCACGGCGGCGGCGCAGTGCCTTACCACTGGGGGCGTTTTCGCGGGCTGGCGCAAGAGCTGAAAAAGCCGCTGCTCTCGGAGCACCTGCTGAACAACATCTTTTTCGACACCTGCGTGTACCACCAGCCCGGCATTGACCTGCTCAACACCGTGATTCCGGTGAAAAACGTGCTGTTTGCCAGTGAAATGATCGGTGCGGTGCGCGGCATCGACCCCGAAACCGGCCACTATTTTGACGACACCAAGCGCTACATCGAAGCGTCCAAAATTTTGAGCGAAACCGACCGCGCCCAGATCTACGAAGGCAACGCCCGCCGTGTCTTCCCGCGCCTAGATGCTGCCCTCAAGGCCCAAGGCCGCTAAATCCTCCAGGAGATCCATATGAGCATGAACAACCTCGGCATCGTCAAACGCAACATCACCCGCGCCGACCCGGCGGCCGTTGAGCGCCTGTCCAAACTCGGCGTGGCCACCATCCACGAGGCCATGGGCCGCGTGGGCCTGATGAAGCCCTACATGCGCCCGGTCTACCAGGGCGCGAAGATCTGCGGCACGGCAGTCACCGTGCTGCTGCAGCCCGGCGACAACTGGATGATGCACGTGGCGGCAGAGCAGCTACAGCCCGGCGACGTGGCCGTGGCCGCTTGCACTACCGAGAACGAGGACGGCTTTTTCGGCGACCTGCTGGCCACCAGTTTCCAAGCACGCGGTGCCAAGGGCCTGGTCATCGACGGCGGCGTGCGCGACGTGGACGAGCTGCAAAAAATGGGCTTCCCGGTGTTCAGCAAAGCCATCCACGCCAAGGGCACCATCAAGGCCACGCTGGGTTCGGTCAACGTGCAGATCATCTGCGCCGGTGCCATCGTCAACCCCGGTGACGTGGTGGTTGCCGACGTGGACGGCATCGTGGTGGTGCCTGCCGCCATCGCCATGCAGGTAGCCGAAACGGCCGAGCACCGCGAAAGTTTCGAAGGCGAAAAACGCGCCAAGCTGGCCGCCGGTGTGTTGGGCCTGGACATGTACAAGATGCGCGAACCGCTAGAGAAGGCGGGCCTGCGCTACATCGACTGAATTTAAGAGAAATCGGCATCCAGCGCAGATGCCATAGGCGTGAGCAGCTATTTTTTTGATAGTAATTGACAGCAAATTAAACCCTTAGGAGACAACACCATGAAGATCACTTTGCGCCGCTTCGGCCTCACCCTTGGAATGGCCGCCCTGGCCGCTGCCCTGCCCAACCTGGCCATGGCGCAAGAATGGCCCACCAAAACCGTGCGTATCCTCAACCCCTACCCGGTAGGCGGCGCACCGGACGCCATTGCCCGCGTGCTGGCCGAAAAGCTGTCCAAAAAATGGGGCCAGCCGGTGGTGATTGAAAACAAGCCCGGCGGCAACGGCTTTATCGCCATCGACGCCTTCAAGCGCGGTGCCAAGGACGGCCACGACCTGCTGCAACTCGACAGCGTGCATTTGGCTGCCTACCCGTTCATGTTCAAGAAGCTGCCCTATGACGTGAATGTCGACTTCGAGCCCATCGCGCCGATGTTCCAATCCTTCTTGTTCTACGTGGTGCCCACCAACAGCAAGTACAAAAAGATGACGGACATCATTGCCGATGCCAAGGCCAACCCCGGCAAAATCAACTACGGTTCGTGGTCCATCGGCAACCCGGTGCACCTGGGCGTGTCAGAGCTGGAGCAACTGACTGGCACCAAGTTTGAGCACGTGCTGTACAAGGAAACCACCCAGCTGTACACCTCGGTGGCCACCGGCGAACTGGGCTTTTCGATTGGTTCCGCCGGTACCGCAGGCGGCATGTACCGGGCGGGCAAGCTGCGTTTCCTGGCCGTGGCAGGCCCCAAGCGCATGGAAGCTTACCCCGACGTGCCCACGGTCGCCGAGTCGGGCGGCCCCGCCGCACCCTACGAGGTGAGCGGCTGGAACACCATCGTCGGCCCCAAGGGCTTGTCGCCCGCCATCCAGGACAAGATCCGCAAGGACATTGCCGAAGCCATGTCCGGCCCCGACGTGAAAGAAAAGTTCTTGACCTTTGGTTACGTGCCCCTGAATCTGGACAAGCAGCAGTTTGCGGCCTTCGTCCAGTCGGAAACCAAACGCCACGCCAACATCATCAAACAGGCCAAGATCGAACTGGAATAAGGCCTTACGCAGCGCCCCTGTATCGCCCTTCGGGCTTACAGGGGGAACTTGCGTAAGTCCTGTGGAATAAGGCCCGCGTTTTTAAATTAGAGGCACTTTTTTAGGCATGAAATAAGCTGCTACCGCTTATCCAATAGGCGGTAGCAGCTATCAAATTATTGGTTTAATTTGATAGCACCATAACAACCCATCGGAGACATTTCCATGCAATCCATTTCTCGCCGCAGCAGCCTCGTTGGCACCCTGTCTTTGGCCATGGCCGCTGGCCTGGCCGCGTTGCCTAGCCTGGCGCAAGCCCAGGCCGTGAACTTCCCCACCAAGCCGGTGCGCATCATCACGCCGTTCCCGGTGGGTGGTGGCCCCGACGGCGTGGCCCGCCTGGTGGCCGACAAACTGTCCCGCACCTGGGGCCAGCCGGTGGTGGTGGAAAACCGGCCCGGCGGAAATGGCTTCATCGCCATCGACGCGTTCAAGCGCGGTGCCAAAGACGGGCACGACCTGATCCAGTTGGACTTTGTGCACGTCACCGCCTACCAAAGCCTGTTCAAAAAACTGCCCTACGACGCTGAAAAAGACTTCGAGCCGCTGTCGTCGCTGTTCAAGGCCTATTTCTTCATGGCCGTGGCCACCGACAGCCCGTACAAAAAAGTGACCGATCTGGTGGCCGATGCCAAGGCCCGGCCCGGCAAGCTGAACTACGGCTCTTGGGCCATTGGCACGCCGGTACACCTGGGCAGCGAACTGTTCGACACCATGGCCGGCACGCAGATGCAAAACGTCATCTACAAGGAAACCACCCAGCTCTACACCGCCGTGGCCACCAATGAGCTGTCGTATGCCCTGGGCACCAGCGCCACCGCAGGCCCTTTGCTGCGCGCAGGCAAGCTGCGTTTTCTGGCCGTGGCCGCCCCCAAGCGCCAGCCCGGTTTTCCCGATGTTCCCACGGTGGCAGAAGCCGGTGGCCCGGCCAACTTCGAGGTCAGTGGCTGGAACGTGATTGCCGCCCCCAAAGGCTTGCCGCCTGCCGTGGCCGACAAGATCAAGAACGACATCGAAAAAGCCCTGGCCGAGCCCGACGTGCGCGAAAAGTATTTGTCGTTTGGCTACGAGCCCTTTGTGCAGACCCGCGAACAACTGGCCAGCTACATCCAGGTCGAGACCAAGCGTTACGCCGAGATCATCAAAAAAGCCAATATTTCCTTAGATTAACGAGAGGAGCACCGCATGGAATTCACCAAAACCCCGGGCTGGATGGACTGGTACGCCGGCCCCGCCAAGCCCCGCTTCCAGCTGCCCGCAGGCGCAGTGGACGCGCACTGCCATGTGTTCGGCCCCGGCGCAGAATTCCCGTTCGCCCCCGAGCGCAAGTACACCCCGTGCGATGCATCCAAGGCCCAGCTGTTCGCCCTGCGCGACCACCTGGGGTTTGCCAAGAACGTGGTGGTGCAGGCCACCTGCCACGGCTCGGACAACAGCGCCATGGTCGATGCGCTCAAAGCCTCCAACGGACGGGCGCGCGGTGTGGCCACCGTCAAGCGCAGCGTCAGCGATGCCGAGATC
Source organism: uncultured Albidiferax sp. (assembly GCA_963512645.1). Lineage (GTDB taxonomy): Bacteria > Pseudomonadota > Gammaproteobacteria > Burkholderiales > Burkholderiaceae_C > Rhodoferax_B. The sequence continues at coordinate 21,733 of CAUPNM010000020.1, forward strand.
CAGGCTATGCACGACGCGGGTGTGCGCGGCGTGCGTTTTAACTTCGTCAAGCGGCTGGTGGACTTCACCCCCAAGGACGAGCTGCTGGAAATCGCCACCCGCATCCATGCCTGGGGCTGGCATGTGGTGATCTACTTTGAAGCGGTCGACCTGCCCGAGCTGTGGGACTTCTTCACCGCGCTGCCCACCACCGTGGTGGTGGACCACATGGGCCGCCCCGACGTGTCGCTGCCGGTCGATGGCCCGCAGTTCGCGCTGTTCGAGAAGTTCATGCGCGAGCACAGCAACGTGTGGAGCAAGGTGACCTGCCCCGAGCGCCTCAGCGTGACCGGCCCCAAAGCCCTGAACGGCGAGCAAAACGCCTATGTGGACGTGATCCCGTTTGCCAAGCGTATCGTCGAGCAGTTCCCCGACCGCGTGCTCTGGGGCACCGACTGGCCGCACCCCAACCTGAAAGACCACATGCCCGACGACGGCCTGCTGGTGGACTTCATCCCCCACATCGCGCCCACCGCCGAGCTGCAACAAAAGCTGCTGGTCGACAACCCCAACCGTTTGTACTGGAGCTGAACGTGTCCTTAGAGAAACCGTATTTGGACGTGCCCGGCACCACGATCTTCGATGCCGAGCAAAGCCGCATGGGCTACCACCTGAACCAGTTCTGCATGTCGCTGATGAAGGCCGAGAACCGTGAAAAGTTCAAGGCCAACCAGCGCGCCTACCTGGATACCTGGCCCATGACCGAGGGCCAGAAACAGGCCGTGCTCGACATGGACCTGAACCGCTGCATCGCCCAGGGCGGCAACATCTACTTTTTGGCCAAGATCGGTGCCACCCACGGCATGAGTTTCCAGCAAATGGCGGGCAGCATGACTGGCATGAGCGAAGAGGAATACCGCAACATGATGGTCTCCGGTGGCCGCTCGGCCAATGGCAACCGCGTGCTCGGCGAAGACGGCGATGCCCAGCCCCACCACCAGCCCCAGGGCTCCGCAGGCAAGAAAGCGACAAATTAACATGGCCAAAATTACTGCCAGCGTCTACACCTCCCACGTCCCCGCCATCGGCGCGGCCATCGACCTGGGCAAGACCACCGAACCGTATTGGCAGCCCCTGTTTGCGGGCTACGACTACTCCAAGCAGTGGATGAAGGACAACCAACCCGACGTGATCTTCCTGGTCTTTAACGACCACGCCACCGCGTTCAGCCTGGACATGATCCCCACCTTCGCCATCGGCACGGCGGCCGAGTACCAGCCCGCCGACGAAGGCTGGGGTCCGCGCCCCGTGCCCAAAGTGATGGGCCACCCCGAGCTGGCAGCGCACATTGCGCAGTCGGTGATCCAGCAAGACTTTGACTTGACCATCGTCAACAAGATGGACGTAGACCACGGCCTGACCGTACCGCTCTCGCTGATGTGCGGCCAACCCGAGGCTTGGCCCTGCCCGGTGATCCCGTTTGCCGTCAACGTGGTGCAGTACCCCGTGCCGTCGGGCCGCCGCTGCTTCGAGCTGGGCAAGGCCATCCGCAAAGCCATCGAGTCGTTCGACCAGCCACTGAAGGTGCAAATCTGGGGCACCGGCGGCATGAGCCACCAGCTTCAGGGCGCGCGCGCCGGGCTGATCAACAAGGAGTGGGACAACGCCTTCCTGGACCGCCTGATCGCCGACCCGGACGGCCTGGCCAGCGTGCCCCACATCGACTACGTGCGCGAAGCCGGGTCGGAGGGCATCGAACTGGTGATGTGGCTGATCGCCCGGGGTGCCATGGCCGATGTGGCTGGTGGCGCGGCACCTACGCTCAAGCACCGCTTCTTCCACGTACCCGCCTCCAATACGGCTGTGGGCCACCTCATCATGGAAAACAACTGATATGACCAAAACCATCAAAGTCGCCCTGGCGGGCGCTGGCGCTTTCGGCACCAAACACCTGGACGCGATTGCGCTGATCGACGGCGTGGAAGTCGTGTCGGTCATAGGCCGCGACATGGAAAAAACCCGCGAAGTGGCCGCCAAATACGGCATTGGCCATGTGACGGACGACCTGGCCCACAGCCTGGCGCTGCCCGAGGTGGATGCGGTCATTCTGTGCACGCCCACGCAGATGCACGCCTCGCAAACCCTGCAATGCCTGCAGGCGGGCAAACACGTGCAGGTCGAAATCCCCTTGGCCGACACCCTGGCCGGGGCCGAGCAGGTCGCCGCATTGGCGGCCACGTCCGGCCTGGTGGCCATGGTGGGCCACACCCGCCGCTTTAACCCCAGCCACCAGTACGTGCACCAGAAAATTGAAGCGGGCCAGTTCAACATCCAGCAAATGGATGTGCAAACCTACTTCTTTCGCCGCACCAACATCAACGCCCTGGGCGAAGCCCGCAGCTGGACCGACCACCTGCTGTGGCACCACGCAGCCCACACCGTGGACTTGTTTGCCTACCAGTGCGGCAGCCCCATCGTGCAGGCCCACGCGGTGCAAGGCCCGATCCACCCGGCCCTGGGCATTGCCATGGACATGAGCATCCAGCTCAAGGCCGCCAATGGCGCGATCTGCACCCTATCGTTAAGCTTCAACAACGACGGCCCGCTGGGCACCTTCTTCCGCTACATCGGCGACACGGCCACCTACCTGGCCCGCTACGACGACCTGTACACCGGTAAAGACGAAAAAATCGACGTGAGCAAGGTGGCGGTATCGATGAATGGCATCGAGCTGCAAGACCGCGAGTTCTTCAGCGCCATCCGCGAGGGTCGCGAACCCAACAGCAGCGTCGCCAAAGTGCTGCCCTGCTACCGCGTGCTGCACCAGTTGGAGCAGCAGTTGAACGCGGCGGGTTAAGGCTGCGGGCTACTCAGCCCAAGGTAAACGGCCCGCCCTTGGCCAGCGCCCGCTGGTACGCGGGCCGGGCGTGGATGCGTGCCAGGTAGGCCATCAACTTGGGGCGGCTGGCATCCAGGCCGCCACGGGCGGCGGCGGCTTCCAGGGGGAAACTCATCTGGATGTCGGCACCGCTGAATTCTTCGCCCGCAAACCACAGACTTTTGCCCAGCTCGGCTTCCATGAAGTCCAGGTGGGTGGTGATTTGCGGCTGGATGAAGCTGCTTTTGACCTTGGCGCTGATGGCTTTGGCGATGGGTTTGACGAAGAAGGGCATGGGGGTGCTCTCCACCTTGTCAAACACCAGCTTGAGCAGCAGCGGCGGCATGGCCGAGCCTTCGGCGTAGTGCAGCCAGTAGCGGTACCGCAGGCGCTCGGGCGTGCCCAGGGCGGGTGCGAGGGCAGGGCGTGTGGAGCCCTGGCCGTAGTGTTCGATGACGGTTTCGATGATGGCCCCCGATTCGGCCAGCACCAGGTCGCCATCGGTGACCACCGGCGATTTGCCCAGGGGGTGCACCTGGCGCAGGCTGGGCGGGGCCAGCATGGTTTTGGCATCGCGCTGGTACTTCTGCAGCTGGTAGGGCAGTTCCAGTTCTTCCAGCAGCCACAGCACGCGCTGCGAGCGGGAATTGTTCAGGTGGTGGACAGTGAGCATGGTGAAGGGGTATTCGCTATTAAAAAGAGAGCTGCTCGTGCAGGCGATATAAGCACGGGGTGCCTAAAGGATGCTCAGGACAAAACATGACTTTACCTGGGCATTGCAATCCGCTGGCAGGCCATCACAGAACCGTCGTCTGCAGGTTTTATCATTTAACTTAGCTGGGCTAAGTATTTGCTTGTTTTTGCGCTTATAAACCCGGTGCCCATCCTGTCTATTAACGTTTGCTTACCTCTTTGAACACCTCTTCGACAGCCCCGGATTCCGCCGCCATGGTCATGGACATCGTGCCTGCCGTGATGGACGTGATCCGCACCTTGATGCGCCACGGTGCCGATGGCAGCTTGTCGGTTCCGCAGTTCCGTTGCCTGAATTTCATCTCGGGCAAGCCGGGCTGTGCGATTGGCGACATCGCTGCGTTTCTGGGCGTGACCATGCCCACCGCCTCGGCCATGGCCGACCGCCTGGTGCAGGCGGCGCTGGTGCAGCCGCAAACCGCCAGCGGCGACCGCCGCCGTTCCCGGTTGGAGGTGACACCTGCCGGGCTGGCGCAACTGGCCCTGATACAAGACCGGGCGCATGGTGAACTTACAGCGGTTCTGGCGGTCTGCACCCCGTTGGAGCAACAGACATTGCAGGCCGGGCTGGCCGTACTCCGGCGAATTTTTAGACCTTCCACAGAAACCACCCTCGCACCATGAAGACTGCCTCCCTCGTTTTGAATACCGTCTGCGGCCTGGTGGCCCTGGGCTTGTGGGGTTGCTCCGGCAAGTCCGACGTGGCTGTGCCCGCTGCGGGGGCCTCGGCGGCCTCGGCCCCGGCCGGTGCCGCATCGGGCGCAGGCGCGCCGGTCAACGTGACCACCACCAAGGCCCAGCAGCGCGACCTGCCCGTGGTGCTCAAAGCCACCGGCACCGTGACTGCGCTGACCAGCGTGGATGTGCGCGCCCAGGTGACCAGCGTGGTGGACAAGGTGCACATCACCGAGGGCCAGTTCGTCAAAGCCGGGCAGCTGATGTTTACCCTGGACGCGCGTACCGACGAGGCCAATCTGGCCAAGGCCCGTGCCCAGTTGGTCAAAGATACAGCGGCCCTGGCCGATGCCAAGCGCCAACTGGCCCGCAGCAAAGACCTGCTGGCGCAAAGCTTTATTTCGCAAGGGGCGCTGGACACCGCACAGGCCGGGGTCGAGGGCCTGAACGCCACGCTGGCTGCCGACCAGGCCGCCATCGATGCCGCCAAGGTGGCGGTGTCGTTCAACCGCATCACCGCCCCCCATGCCGGGCGTGCGGGGTTGGTGCCGGTATCGGCAGGCAGCGCGGTGCAGGCCAATGTGACCACGCTGGTCACCATTGCCCAGCTCGACCCGATGGGCGTGGCCTTCAGTCTGCCCCAGCGCAACCTGGGGGACGCGCTGGCCGCGCTCAAGGACGGCGGTGCGCCGGTGACGGCCACGCTGGCCGACAACGGCGGCGTGTTCCAGGGTCGGCTGCAGTTTGTGGACAACCTGGTGGACGCCAGCTCGGGCACGCTCAAGGCCAAGGCGGTGTTCAGCAACCCGGACGGCAAGCTCTGGCCGGGGGCGTTTGTGGAGGTGGCGCAGACTGTGCGTACCCTCAAGGACGCGGTGGTGGTGCCCCAGGCGGCGCTGATCCAGGGCGCACGCGGTACGGTGGTGTACACCGTAGAAGACGGCAAAGCCGTGTCCAAACCGGTGCAGCAGGTGTTTGCCCAGGGTCTGGATGCGGCGGTCACCGGCATCGCGGCGGGTGACGTGGTGGTGCTGGATGGCAAGCAAAACCTGCGCCCTGGATCGCGGGTGGTGGAGCGGGCTGCGGGCCCACACAAATCGGCCAGCGCTCCGGCGGGTGCCAGCTCGAAGTCGGCCGCACCATGAACTTCTCTGAACTCTTTATCCGCCGTCCGGTGATGACGGTGCTGCTGAACCTGGCCATCGTGCTGGCCGGGGTGCTGGCGTACCGCGAGATCCCGGTGGCAGCGCTGCCCAGCTACGACACGCCGGTGATCAACGTCTCGGCTAGCCTGGCCGGTGCCAGCCCCGAAACCATGGCGACTTCGGTGGCGCTGCCGCTGGAGAAGCAGTTCCAGACCGTGCCGGGGCTGAAGACCATCAGCTCCACCAGTACTTTGGGCGGTACCTCGCTGACCCTCGAATTCGACGAGGGCCGCAACATCGACGCGGCGGCGGTGGACGTGCAGGCCGCGCTGCTGCGCGCTCAGCGTGCGCTGCCCGATGACATGACCAACCCGCCGTCGTACCGCAAGGTGAACCCGGCCGATGCGCCGATTCTGCTGGTGGCCATGACCTCGCCCTCGCTGGCGCCGGCCGACCTGCAGGACTTTGCCGAGCACCTGATCTCGCCCACCTTCTCCACCATCGAGGGCGTGGCCCAGGTCAACGTGTTCGGGGCCAAGCGTTATGCCGTGCGGGTGCGGGTGAACCCCCAGGCCCTGGCCGCGCGCAACATTGGGCTGGACGAGCTCAGCAGCGCACTGCGGTCGGCCAACGTCAATACCCCCGTGGGCACGCTGGATGGCCCCAACCAATCCCTGGTGCTGCAAGCCAACCGCCAGCTCAAGGATGCGGCCGACTTTGCCAACCTGATCGTCAGCACCAAGGGTGGCAACCCGGTGCGCCTGCGCGACGTGGCCAGCGTGGAAGACAGCCTGGAAACCCTTAAGAGCTGGGCGACGCTGAATGGCGAGCCCTCTATCACCCTGGCCATACAGCGCCAGCCGGGTGCCAACACGGTGCAGGTGGTTGACCGCCTGCTGGCCGCCTTGCCCGGCCTGCAGGCGCAGATGCCGCAGTCGATCAAGATGACCCCGGTGAACGACCGCTCCAAGTCGGTGCGCGAGGCGCTGCACGACGTGTCGCTGACCCTGGCGGGCACCGTGGTGCTGGTGGTGCTGGTGATCTTTTTGTTTTTGCGCCGTTTTGTGGCCACGGTGATCCCGGCTTTGTCGCTGCCGGTCTCGCTGGTGGGCGCGGTGGCCCTGCTGTGGGGCATGAACTACAGCCTGGACAACATCTCGCTGTTGGGCCTGACGCTGGCCGTGGGCCTGGTGGTGGACGACGCGATTGTGGTGCTGGAGGAAATCATCCGCCGCATCGAAAACGGCGAGGAGCCGTTCCAGGCGGCGCTGCGCGGTTCGCGGTCGGTGGGTTTCACCATCATCTCTATGTCTACCTCGCTGATCGCGGTGTTTATCCCGATCTTTTTCATGCCCGGCGTGATCGGCCTGCTGTTCCATGAATTTGCGGTGGTGGTGGGCTTGTCCATCGTGGTGTCGGCCTTTGTGTCGCTGACCCTGGTGCCCATGCTGGCCAGCCGTTTTTTGAGTGACGAAGGCCACAAGAAGCCGCCAGGCCGCATCGTCCACTCGTTCGAGGTGGGGTTTGACAAATTTCTGGCGGGCTACACCCGCTGGCTGGATGCCGCGCTACGCCACCGCAAGTTTGTGCTGCTGCTGGCCCTGGCCACATTTGTGGCCACCATCTGGCTGGCCATGGTGATCCCCAAGGGCTTCTTCCCCGAGGAAGACATTGGCCAGATCCAGGTCACCACCGAAGCCTCGGAAGACACCTCCTTCCCCGCCATGGTGGCGTTGCAAGAGCGTGCCGCCGCGATCGTGCGGGCCGACCCCGCCGTGCTCACCGTCAGCTCGTTCAACGGCGGCAACAACGCCCAGAACAGTGGCCGCATGTTCATCAACCTCAAACCGCAAAGCGAGCGGCCCAAGATGAAAGAGGTGGTCGAGGGTCTGCGTAAGAAGCTGCGCGGTGTGGCGGGCATCAACGTGTTTATGCGCCCGGTGCAAAACCTGCAGCTCGGTGGCCGCCAGAGCAAGGCGCAGTACCAGTACATCCTGCAAAGCATCAAGGCCGACGAGCTCAATGTGTGGGCCAACCAGTTGCAAGAGCAGTTGCGCAACGACCCGCTGTTCCGCGACGTCACCAGCGACGCGCAGCTGCGTGGCCTGGTCGCCCAGCTGAAGATCGACCGCGATGCCGCCAACACCCTGGGCGTGTCCATCGACACCATCCGCACCGCGCTGTACAGCGCGTTTGGCGAGCGCCAGGTGTCCACCATCTACCTGCCCACCGATAGCTATTCGGTGATCATGGAAGTGGCCCCCGAGGCCAAGCAGGACGAGCAGGCGCTGGGCGGCATTTATGTGCGCTCCAGCAATGGCTCGCTGGTGCCGTTGAGCAGCTTCACCACCGTCACCCGCACGGTGGGGCCCACCGCGATCAACCACGTCGGCCAGTTGCAGGCGGTCACGGTGTCATTCAACCTGGCACCCGGCGCGGCGCTGGGAGACGCCACCGCCCGCATCACCCAGGCCAGCCAGGCCATCAACATGCCGGGCAGCATCATCACCAGCTACGGTGGCGATGCGGCGGTGTTCCAGAGCTCGCAGGGCAGCCAGATGGTGCTGGTGCTGGCGGCTTTGCTGGTTATCTATGTGCTGCTGGGCGTGCTGTACGAGAGCTACATCCACCCCCTGACCATCCTGGCCGGGCTGCCATCGGCGGCGGTGGGCGCGCTGGCCACGCTGATGCTGTTTGGGCAAGACCTGACGCTGATCGCCACCATTGGCATCGTGCTGCTGATCGGTATCGTCAAAAAGAACGCCATCATGATGATCGACTTTGCGCTGGACGCGCAGCGCCACCAGGGCATGTCGCCCGAGCAGGCCATCCGCGAGGCCTGCATCCTGCGTTTTCGGCCCATCATGATGACCACCCTGGCCGCGCTGATGGGTGCACTGCCTATCGCTTTGGGTATCGGTGCGGGTGCCGAACTGCGCCAGCCGCTGGGCCTGGCGGTGGTGGGCGGCATGGTGTTCTCGCAGGCCATCACGCTGTTCATCACCCCGGTGATCTACCTGACGCTGGAGCGCTACAGCGGCACCGGCCCGGTACTTACACCCGAAGAAGCCGTGGTCTGATTACTACTAAAAATAGAGCTGCTTACGCCCATGGAATAAGCGCTGGAAGGACTTTTTACTATGAAAAACCGTGCCCTCGGCCCCTTTAACGTCTCGGCCATCGGCCTGGGCTGCATGAACCTCAGCCACGCCTACGGCGCGCCGGTCACCGCAGAGCAGGGCGAAGCCGTGCTGATGCACGCCCTGGACCGGGGTGTGACCTTGTTTGACACCGCCGCCCTGTACGGCTTTGGCGCGAACGAAGACCTGGTCGGCAAGGTGCTGTCCAAACACCGCCGCCACTTCACCCTGGCCAGCAAGTGCGGCATGGCCGGCGTGGACGGCAAGCGCATCATCGATGGCCGCCCGGCCACGATTAAACGCACCTGCGAAGAAGCCTTGAAGCGCCTGCGCACCGAGGTGATCGACCTGTACTACCTGCACCGTTGGGACAAAACCGTGCCCATCGAAGACAGCGTGGGCGCGCTGTCCGACCTGGTGCGCCAGGGGAAGATCCAGACCATCGGCCTGTCCGAGGTGTCGGCCAGCACCCTGCGCAAAGCCCATGCGGTGCACCCCATCACCGCGCTGCAAACCGAATATTCGCTGTGGACACGCAACCCCGAAATCGCGGTGCTGCAGGCCTGCAAAGAGCTGGGCACGGCCTTCGTGGCTTTCAGCCCGGTGGGGCGCGGCTTTTTGACTGGCACCCTGACCGACGTGGCCACGCTGGACGCCAAAGACATCCGCCGCAGCATGCCCCGCTTTGCGCCCGAAAACTACGCCGCCAACCTGCGCCTGCTGGGCGGCTTGAAGACAATAGCCCACGAAGCCGGTTGCACCCTGGCCCAGTTGGCCATTGCCTGGCTGCTGCAGCAAGGCGAGCACATCATCCCCATCCCCGGCACCACCCGCATAGCCCACCTGGATGAAGACCTGGCTGCTGCCGATGTGCAGCTCTCGCCCCAGATGCTGGCCCAGTTGGACACCCTCATGGCCCCCCGCGCCATCACCGCAGGCCGCTACAACGCGCAGTCGCAGTCCGAGGTGGATACCGAGGAGTTCTAAAACCGGGCAGGGCACGCGTACACTCGCGGCCCTCCCTCACTTGTGCGCCATCCGATGCCTTCTTCCCCGGCCAAGCCGCCCCGTACCCGCAAGTCTCCGGTGGCCGACCCGCAGCAGCAGCTCAGCCTGCTGTTTAACGAGGCTCCAGAATCGGTGGTGGCTCCACCTCCAGTGGTGGTCAAAACCCCGCCTGTCGGCGATGCCGAAGCCCTGGCGCTGCAGCTCGAACAGCACCGCGACTACCGCGTGCTGCGCCGCCTGGTGCCGCAGTCGCGGTTTGCTGCAGCCACCGGCCCGGGCGTCAAGCGCCTGCTGTTGCTCGATACCGAAACCACCGGCCTGGAGCACAGCCGCGACAAGATCATCGAGCTGGCCCTGCTGCGCGTAGACGTGGACACCGCCACCGGCCTGCCCTGCGGCAGCGTGCAGGTATATGACGGCCTGGAAGACCCCGGCCAGCCCATCCCCGACATCGCCCGCAAGATCACCGGCATCGACGACAGCATGGTGGCGGGCCAGGCGCTGGACGAGGCCCGCATTGCCGAGCTGCTGGAGGGCGTGGACCTGGTGGTGGCGCACAACGCCGGGTTTGACCGCCCGTTTGTCGAAGCCCGCCTGCCCGCTTTTGCCGCCAAGGCCTGGGCCTGCTCGTTTGCCGATATCGACTGGAAGCAGGAAGGTCGCGACTCCGCCAAGCTCACCGCCCTGGCGTTGGACCTGGGCTGGTTCTATGACGCGCACCGCGCCGAGATGGACTGCCACGCTCTGCTGGCCGTGTTGCAGGCCCCTATGCCGGTGGCGGGCCACACCGGCCTGGCCCACCTCCTGGCCGCCGCCGAAGGCACCCGCTACCGCCTGCAGGCCACCGGCGCACCGTTTGATGCGAAAGACCTGCTCAAGGAGCGCGGCTACCGCTGGGACGCGGCCAACAAGGTCTGGCACACCCGGCTGGCCGATGAGGCCCGCCTGCAGGCAGAGTGCGACTGGCTCGCCGCCGAGGTCTACCGGGGCCGTGCGGCCCGGGTGCAGGTCGAGGCGCTGGATGCCCAGGTGCGCTACGCCAACCGCGCCGGACTATTGACCTGGCGCAATATTGAGTGAAATAGGCTGCCCGGGCTTATAAATAGGGCGTGAGTAGCTATAAAAAAAGTAGCTTTGAAAAAATGTGTTTCTTCTACTGTCAACGGTAAAGGCCAAAAAACGTCCTCAAATTTGAGGATAAAACACCCCCGACCCTGGCGCGGTATACACCTGCGTGTCCAGGCCATTGGGCAATCAAGAGGATAATGGAGCCTTCGATCCGGCCATGCGCCGAACTATTCCCTGCCACATCGTTGCGATACGTTGCTATGTGGCACCCAATTAAGGCTCTATCCATGGCGAAAGCTGATTCCAAAACTGCCATGCTGGCCGACGGCCTGCGTTACAAGTCCAAAGCCTCCGGTTCCCCCTTTGCCGCTGCGGCATCGTTCGGCGGAGCCACCATGTCCTGCTTTTTGTGCGGCAAGCACCGCACCCGCTCGCTGATGGGCACCCGCAAGGTGCTGGGCAAGTCGCAAGCCGTGTGCGCACCTTCGTGCCAGGCGATGGACGAAGCCGCAGCAGGCTGATTTCCGGTTAAAAAACCCCTTTAAACCCGGTTTAACCCGTCCCGCTGGCAAATCGCTGGTGCGGTTGTGGCCTAATCGTGGGTTGTCACATTTTCTATGGAGTAAACACAATGGCAAAAGAACCCCGCACCGAAGCCGAGCGTAAGGCTACCCCCCGTCCTACCCCTCTGCCTGGCTACACCAGCCCCGTCAGCCGTGGCCAAAAGCGCAGCCTGGAGCGTGGTGTCGCTACGCGTAGCAAGAAGAACCCTGGCAAGCGCGCCCACCAAGGCTAAGCTTTTTCCGGCATTCCACGCGCCGCGTAGGCGGGCCTTAGGGCTGTCTACGCGGCGTTGCCGTTTCTGCAAGTGCCAAAATAGACCTATGTCCAAACACAAATCCGGGCCCAGCGAGTGGGTCACCAAGATGCTGGCGGTGATCCGCACCGGCAACGCCCAGGCCGCCATTGCCCAGATCAAGGCCGCCCATAGCGCCAAGGACGTGGCCCAGCTGCGCGCACTGCTGCAGTTGCCCAACGCCCCGGCACGCCATCCCAATGTGGATACCGCCATCGATGAGCAGGTGGTGGCCCTGGCCAGCCCGCGCCTGCACCGCGCACCATGATCGATGCCCGTATCAAAGGTTTCCACGCCCATGTGTACTTTGATGCGAGTACGCAGGAGCAGGGCCGCGCCTTGTGCCTGGAGGCCGCCAGCCGCTTCAAGCTGGCCATGGGCCGGGTCCACCCGGGCCCGGTGGGACCGCACCCGGACGGTAGCTGCCAGCTGGCCTTTGCGCCACCGGTGTTTGTCGAGCTGGTGCCCTGGCTGGCCATGCACCGGCGCGGCCTGGTGGTGCTGATCCACCCCATCACCGGCAACGACCTGGTCGACCACCGCGACTTTGCGATGTGGATGGGGGCGGTGCGGCCGCTGAACTTGTCGGTGCTGTCCGGGTCGGACACGGTCTACGATATTCCTGAAGATTGATGATGCGTTTTCTCCTGCCTTGCTTGGCGGTCACCGTGTGGATGGCGGGCTGCTCCACCCACCTCAAGCCCATCACCCAGCAAGAAGAGTTTGACTCGACGGGCAAGTACTCCCGCATGTTCGATGCCAGCCCGGCCGACACCTGCGAGGCTGCCCGGCGCGCCTTGCTCAGCCAGGGCTACGTGATTTCCAATACCGCCAAAGAGCTGGTGCAGGGCCAAAAGAACTTCCAGCCCGAGAACGAGATCCACGTGCAGATGGATATCCGCGTGGTCTGCGCGTCTGAAAGCAAAGACGGCAAGCTCAGCCTGGGCTTTGTCACCGCGCTACAGGACCGTTATGCCCTGAAGAAGAGCAACACCTCAGCCAGCCTGGGTGTGGGGGTGCTGGGCTCGGTATCGGTGCCGGTCAGCTCCAGCAACGACGCCATGGTCAAGGTGGGCAGTGAAACCGTCACCGCCGAGCGGTTTTACGACCGGTTTTTTGCTCTGGTGCAGCACTACCTGGCGCAGAACATGGACGAGTCGGACGCTGATACCTTGGCCCCGCCCGCGCCCGACAAGCCTAAAACGCAGTTAGCGCCGTAATCGCTGGACCAAGGCAGTCACAGCCGGGTCAGTCGTTGCCGCTGGTGCCTCCAGCTGCGCTTGCACCAGCCGCTGCAAGGTCTCGGTTTGCGGCGTGATGCTGCCAAAAAAGCGCACCGCACCATCCACCACCACCAACAGCGTGGGGAAGTTGTCCACTTCCATGGGGTCCACCAAGTCGGCCTGGTCCTCGATGTCCACCCAGACGAACTCCGCCTCGGCAAACCCGCGCCCGACTTGCTCGAAACGCGCCTGGTAGTCGCGGCAGCTCCCACACCAGTCGGCGCACAGGCAGGCCACCCACAGGCGGGGGGCCGGGGCTTGTGGTGGCGTGTTTACTATTAATTCCATAGCTGAAAGTCTTTATTCGGATAGCGCAAACAGCCTATTTTAGGGTGCAAGCTCTGTCGACGTGGCCCGCGCCAGCACCTCGGCTGCGGTGGCTTCCAGTGACTGGCGCAGCCAGCGGTGCACCGGGTCGTGCTGGTGGCGCAGGTGCCACAGCATGTACATCGGCAAGTCGGGGCAGGGCACCGGCACCGGGCAGCTCTGCAAGCCGCGCAGCATGCCCAGCGCCAACAGGCCGGGCAGGGTGGCCAGCCAGGGGCCAGCATGCAAAAACGCGGCAATGCCTGCAAACCCCGGCACTGTGGCAGCCATCCGGCGCTGGATGCCCTGGGCTTGCAGCCATTGGTCGATGTCCAGCGTGCGGCGAGACTGGTACACCACGCTGACGTGCTCGCTGGCCTGGTAGTCGGCCAGGCTGGTGGGGGCGGCCCGCTGGCTGCCGTCGAAGAACACGCGGTACGGCGTGGCAAACAAGCGCTTTTGCATGACGTCCGTGGCATCGGGCGGGCGCGGCGACACCACCAGGTGGCAGCTGCCGTCGCGCAGCATTTCGGCCGTGGGCACGCCGGACGGCACCATGTGCAGGCTGACCTGGGGGGCCTCCTGCCGCAGCCTGTGCAGCAGGGCAGGCAGCAGCAGGTCGCGCTGGAAGTCGTTGGCCGCAATGGTGAAGCAGGTTTGCAGCCGGGCCGGGTCGAATTGCTCGGGCGTGGCCAGGCGCTGCATGTCTTCCAGCAGCAGGCGCGCGGGCTGGGCCATTGCTTCGGCGCGGGCCGTGGGCTGGATGCCGCGGCCCGACTTCACAAACAGCGGGTCGCCGGTGATGGCGCGCAGCTTGTCCAGCAAATGGCTGACCGCTGACTGCGTCACGCCCAGGCGCTGTGCGGCCCGGGTGACCGAGCCTTCTTCCAGCACCGCCAGCAGCAGTTGCAGCAATTGGCCGTCCAGGTGGGAATGATCGAATTTGCTCATGGGTCTAATCAAGTTTATCGGGTTTATCTGGGCGATCCATTTGGGAATACTGCTGTTTCCCCCCACTTCCACAGGAGACCACCATGGCCCAGGCCGATATTCCCGGCACCACCTTGTTTGACGGTGTGCAAGCCCGCAAAGGCTACGCCCTCAACAAGATGTGCTTTTCCTTTAACGCCGCCGACGCGCGCGCCGAGTTCCAGCGCGACGAAGAAGCCTACATGCGTAAATTCGGCCTGAACGCCGAACAGGCCGAGGCGATCCGCCAACGCAATGTGCTGGCCTTGCTGGCGGCGGGCGGCAATGCCTACTACCTGGCCAAGTTCGCCGGCATTTTTGGCCTGGACATGCAAGACATCGGGGCCCAGCAAACGGGCGTGAGCAAAGCAGAATTTCAGGCCCGTCTGTTGGCCGCAGGAGCATAACCATGGCCACAATCGTCGGTGCCATCACCACTTCCCACGTGCCCGCCATTGGCCGGGCGATTGCCAAGGAGCTGCAAAACGATCCCTACTGGAAACCGTTTTTTGACGGCTTTCCCCCGGTGCGCCAGTGGCTGAACGAGGTCAAGCCCGATGTGGCCGTCGTCCTCTACAACGACCACGGGCTGAACTTCTTTCTCGACAAGATGCCCACCTTTGCTGTGGGTGCGGCGCCGCACTACCACCATGCCGACGAAGGCTGGGGCCTGGCTACGGCCGCGCCATTCCAGGGCAACCAGGACTTGTCTTGGCACCTGATCAACAGCCTGGTGGCCGATAACTTTGACATCACCACCTGCCAGGAAATGCTGGTAGACCACGCCTTCTGCCTGCCCATGGACCTGCTATGGCCGCACACCGACCCGCAGGCCGCCTGGCCGGTGACCACCGTGCCTGTCTGCATCAACACGGTGCAGTTTCCCTTGCCCACTGCGGCACGCTGTTTCGCACTGGGCGAAGCCATTGGCCGCGCCATCACCAACTGGGACAGCGATGCCCGGGTGGTGGTGGTCGGCACCGGCGGCCTGAGCCACCAGCTCGACGGCCAGCGGGCGGGCTTCATCAACAAGGAGTTTGACCTGGAGTTCATGCGCAGCCTGGTCAGCGGCCCGGCCTGGGCCACCCGTTTCTCCATCCATGAACTGGTGGAAAAAGTGGGCACGCAGGGGATTGAGCTGCTGATGTGGCTGACCGCCCGCGCAGCGCTGCCCGGCCCGGCGCGCTTGCTGCACTCCAATTACCACATCCCGATTTCCAACACGGCTGCAGGTCTGATGCTGATGGCACCATGAAAAAAGCCCCTGGCGGACGATTCCGGCAGGGGCTTTTTCAGGGGAGGCTGCTTACAGCGTATCGATAAAGCTGCGCAGCTTGTCGGAGCGGCTGGGGTGCTTGAGTTTGCGCAGCGCCTTGGCTTCTATTTGGCGGATACGCTCGCGGGTCACGTCGAACTGCTTGCCAACCTCTTCCAACGTGTGGTCGGTGCTCATCTCGATACCAAAACGCATGCGCAGCACTTTGGCTTCGCGCGGGGTCAGGCTGTCCAGGATGTCTTTCACCACGTCGCGCAGGCCGGCCTGCATGGCGGCCTCGATGGGCGCGGTGTTGGCACCGTCTTCGATGAAGTCGCCCAGGTGGCTGTCGTCGTCGTCGCCGATCGGGGTTTCCATCGAGATGGGCTCCTTGGCGATCTTCATGATCTTGCGGATCTTGTCTTCCGGGATCTCCATCTTCTCGGCCAGGATGCTGGCATCGGGCTCAAAACCAAACTCTTGCAAGTGCTGGCGGCTGATGCGGTTCATCTTGTTGATGGTTTCGATCATGTGCACCGGTATGCGGATGGTGCGCGCCTGGTCGGCGATCGAACGCGTGATCGCCTGGCGGATCCACCAGGTGGCGTAGGTCGAGAACTTGTAGCCACGGCGGTATTCGAACTTGTCCACCGCCTTCATCAAACCGATGTTGCCTTCCTGGATCAAGTCCAGGAACTGCAGGCCGCGGTTGGTGTACTTCTTGGCGATGGAGATCACCAGGCGCAGGTTGGCCTCGATCATTTCCTTCTTGGCATTGCGCGACGAGGCTTCGCCTTCGTTCATACGCTTGTTGATGCCCTTGAGCTCGTCCAGCGGCACCACCACGCGCGACTGCAGGTCGGTCAGCTTTTGCTGCAGATCCTGCACCGGCGGGATGTTGCGGCCCATGATGGCGCTCCAGGGCTTGCCGGCAGCGGTTTGGCGCTCGATCCACTTCAGGTCCAGCAGGTGCGAGGGCACTTTATTGCCCATCTTGTCGCGGCCACTGAAGTCGGCAATGAAGTTCTCTTGCGGGTAGCCGCACTTGTCCACAATGATGCGGCGCAGTTCGCGTTCTTTTTTGCGCACATCGTCCACCTGGCTGCGCAGCAAATCGCACAGCTTTTCGATGGTTTTGGCGGTAAAGCGGATGGTCATCAGCTCTTCGCTCAAGGCCGCCTGGGCCTTGATGTAGTGCGGTGTGCCGTAGCCTTCCTTGTCGTAGATCTTGTGTACCTTCTCGAAAAGCTCGCGCAAGGTGTCGAAGCGGGTCAGGGCTTCTTTTTTCAGCTCTTCGAGCTTCTTGGTCAGTGCTTTGGAGCCGCCCTTGCCGTCGTCGTCGTCGGCCGCATCGAATTCGTCGAAGTCTTCTTCGGCCACGTAATCGTCGGCTTCGTTGGGGTTGGAGAAGCCGTCGACGATGGTGGAGATGACCACCTTGCCGTCACGGATCTGCTCGCCCATGTTGAACACTTCGGCCAAGGTGGCCGGGCTGGCGCTGATGGCTTCCATCATGCGCATCAGGCCGCCTTCGATGCGCTTGGCGATTTCGATCTCGCCTTCGCGGGTCAGCAGCTCGACCGTGCCCATTTCGCGCATGTACATGCGCACCGGGTCGGTAGTGCGGCCGAATTCGCTGTCCACCGTGGACAGGGCCGCTTCGGCTTCTTCTTCGGCTTCTTCTTCGGTGGCGGCGGTGGGTGCGGTGTTGTTCAGCAGCAGGGTTTCGGCATCGGGCGTTTGCTCGTACACCGCCACGCCCATGTCGTTGAGCATGTTGACCACGACTTCCAGCGTTTCCGCATCGACCAGCTTGTCGGGCAGGTGGTCGGAAATTTCGCCGTGCGTCAGGTAACCACGCGTCTTGCCCAGCTTGATCAGGGCCTTCAGGCGCTGGCGGCGCTTGGCCAGGTCTTCTTCGGAGAGGACGGTTTCGTCCAGGCCGAATTCCTTCATCAGCGCGCGCTCTTTGGCCTTGCTGATCTTCATGCGCAGCGGCTTGATCTTCTCGCCGGTGGGGCTGAGCTGGACCGGTGCTTCCTCGACCGGGTCTTCCTCGATCTCGATCAGGTCATCGAGGTTGATCTCGGTAGAGATCGAACCCTTGGGCTTGGGGCCGCGCTTGGCACCAGCGGGCTTGACCTTGGCAGGTGCGGCGGCGGCAGCAGCGGCTTTGGCGGCAGGCTTGGCTGCAGGCATGGTCACTACCTTGGGCGGACGGCCAGGCTTTTTCTTGGCGGCATCATCGGCAGCGGAGGTGGTCACTTCAGGGGCGGCGGGGGCGGCGGGGGACTTCGATGCGGGCACGGGTTTGACTTTCAAGGCGGGCTTGACCGCCGTCTCGGCAGCCACTTTGGTGGTTGCTTTGGCAGGGGTCTTGGCAGCGGGGGCAGCAGGTACCACGGGCTTATTGGACTTTGAAGCAGGCATGGGCAAAGAACCTCAGGACAACAAAAAAACGAAATAAACCCGGGAGCCAGGGGCTACCGGCGCGGACGCGTAGGGATAGAGAAGGGTTCTCGTTGGCAAGATGGGAGGGCGATCATTTGCAGCGATTTCGTTGAAATCCCTACAGGCAGTCCTTGCGGTGGGGTGGCCGGTGCGCGCTGTGGCGGCGATTGGCCGTATCCGGAGGTGCTGCTGTCGCTCTTGCCGAGCAGTTAGCCTTAGATTATAGCCTGGGCACCAAAATTCAAGACTTATTTGTAACTTTTCCAGGACCTACGCAAGTTCCCCCTGTAAGCCCGAAGGGCGATACAGGGGCGCTGCGTACGTCCTATTTTCAGCCGATTTTGATAGCGGTGAGTTCCAGGCGGCGGCGGTTCAGGGCGCGGTAACGCTCCAGGGCAGATGGGTCCGACTTGGCATCTTCCAAGGCCTGGGTTTCCTGTTGTTTGAGCAGGTCGATCAGCATCAGGTTGAGCAGGCCACGCAGTTCTTGCAGGGCCTCGCGGTCGATCACGGTCTCGGTACCTTCTGCGGTTTCAGGCGCATTGCTAGGCACCGGGCCCGACATCAGCCGCAGCGCCAGGTCCTCAAACGGCTGGCCGCGTACGCCGGGGCGCTGCAGGTCCCAGGCTTGCGGGCCGTTTTCGTGTTGCTGGGCTTCCAGCCAGACGAACAGCGCCGCGTGCGGCTCGGGCAGGGCGCACAGCAGGGCGTGGTCTTCGTGGGTCAGGCTGTCCCAGGCGGTGGCGTTGGACAGTAGCAACCGGGCCGCGTGGTCGGCCCGGCTGGCGGGTTTGCGGCGGCCCGCGCTATCTGAACCGATAGGGGGTGGTTTAGGCTCGTAGCGCTTTCCTGGTGTGTACGGGGTGCTATATTTTTTGCTACCTTTGCCCTCGGGGCGGGCACCGATAGCTTTGCCGCTCCACACGTCGGTAAGTTCGCTGCTGCTGAGCTGCACCAGGTCGGCGATCTCAATCAGCAACTGGCGTTTGAGTGCGCCTTCGGGCAACTGGCTCCACAGCGGTTTGGCGTTGCTGGCCAGCAGGGAGCGGCCTTCGGCGGTGTGCAGTTCGCAGCCTTCGCGGATGGACTCGATCAAAAAACGGCTCAGTGGCGTGGCCTCGGACACATAACGCGCAAACGCGTCGCGGCCATAGGCGCGGATGAAGCTGTCGGGGTCGTGTTCGGCGGGCAGAAACAAAAACTTGCAGCTGCGCACATCGGTGGCCAGCGGCAGCGCGCCGTCCAGCGCCTTGCGGGCGGCGCGGCGGCCCGCGGCATCGCCGTCAAAGCTGAACACCACCGCATCGGTGAAGCGAAACAGTTTTTGCAGGTGCTCGGCGGTGCAGGCTGTGCCCAGGGTGGCCACGGCGTTGGGAAAGCCCAGCTGGGCCAGGGCGACCACGTCCATGTAGCCCTCGGTCACCAGGGCGTAACCGGCATCGCGCAGGGCGTTGCGGGCCTCGAACAGGCCGTAGAGTTCGCGGCCTTTGCTGAAGACCGGGGTTTCGGGGGAGTTGAGGTATTTGGGCTTGTCGTCGCCCAGCACCCGGCCGCCAAAGCCTATGCATTCGCCCTTGACGTTGCGGATCGGAAACATCACCCGGTCGCGGAAGCGGTCGTAGCGTTTTTCGGGGTCTTCTTCGCTGGTGATGACCAGGCCGCTCTCGGCCAGCAGCGGGTCGTCGTAGCGCGGGAACACCCCGGCCAGGCTGCGCCAGCCCTCGGGTGCGTAACCCAGGTCGAACTGCTTGGCGATTTCGCCCGATAGGCCCCGGCCTTTGAAGTAGTCGATGGCGCGGGGCGAGTCGCGCAGGTGTTTTTTGTAGGCGGTGCAGGCCTGCTCCAGCACGTCGGTCAGCGTGGCCTGCTTTTGTTTTTGCTCGGCGGCGCGGGCGCGGTCCTGGGGCGAGGCATCGTCTTCAGGGATCTGCATGCCGAACTGCTGGGCCAGGTCTTGCACGGCTTCGATGAAGGTCATGCCTGCGTGGTCCATCAGAAAACGCAGCGCGTCGCCGCTCTTGCCGCAGCCAAAGCAGTGGTAGAACTGCTTGGTGGGGCTGACCGAGAAAGACGGCGACTTCTCCGAATGGAACGGGCACAGGCCCATGAAGTTGGCGCCACCCTTTTTGAGTTGCACGTAGCGGCCCACGATCTCGACTACGTCGGCGCGGGCGATGAGTTCCTGGATGAAGGTATGGGGAATGGTCACGGGCCTATTGTCCCAGCATAGTGACGCTATCTAGATTACAAAGAAAATCAGCTGCTAGCGCTTATCTGATGGGCGTGAGCAGCTATAAAAATGATAGTTATCAGCTTTTGCTCTTGGCCTGCGCATAACGGGCAGCGGCGATCACGCTGAGGATGGCGGTGGTCACGGTGTCGGGCTGGTCCTGGTGGATGTTGTGGCCGCTGTCGCCCACCACCTTCATGCGGCCCAGGCGCGACATTTTGGCCATATTGCGCTGGCTGGCATCCCACACCTTGCCCAGGCGCTCGGGCCAGCGGCTGGCGCTGCGGTCCTGGCTGAGCACGATCAGCGGCACCGGGGGAAATTCTCCGGCCCGGCGGGCCTGGCGCGCGGTGAGTGCAGCCGACGCCAGCTCGGCGCGCATGGTGCTAGGTGCCATGGCAAACAGCAGGGCGGGCGGGTCGTACCACATACGGTGTACGCCGAGCTGCTTGCAGCGTTTGGAAAACTCGGCGTGGCGCGCGTCCACCAGTACCACTCCGGCCACTTCCTCGGGGTAGGTTTTGGCAAACAGCTTGACGATGGTGCCGCCCAGGGAATGGCCCACCAGGATGTAAGGCGGTTTGATTTCTTCGGTTTGCAGCAAGGCCCGCAGTTCGCGCAGGATCTGCAGGCCATCGCGCGGCAGCCGGGAGCGTTCGCTTTGGCCATAGCCCGCCCGGTCGTAGGCCACGGCGTGGTTGATGGCGCTGATTTCGTTAAAGATGCGGCCCCAGGCATTTTTGCCATGGCCCAGGCCTGCTTCAAACACAACCGTAGGCCCGCCGGTACCCGCGCTGACGAAGGCCCTGGCCCCGAACGGCGTGTAGCTCATGGTGTGCGGCGGCATGGTTTCGTTACGCACGCCGGGGCCCATGCGGGCACGCAATGCATCTACCGACAGCAATGGCAGGGGTTCGGCGGGGGGCGGGGGCGGCGCTGCGGGAGGCGGCTCCACCGTGGTACGGCTGGACGGCTTCAGGTACGCGGGCACCGCATCCTGCGGCATGCGCAAGACCGTGGTGCGCCGGCGTATAGGTGGGGTCGGCACGGTTTCAGGCGGCTTGTGGGGGTCTGGCAATGGCGCGGGGGAGGTTCTCACCATGTCAAAAGCAAGGCATAAGGTCTGCATTGGCCCACAAATAAGACAAAGCCAGGGCGCACAAGAACGGCATATTCATGCCCTGATTATCAAACACCTAGCGCATCGTATTGTGTCTGGCTGTAATAGCCGCCAAAAGCTCGGTACGGTGCAGCGCAGCGCGCGCGGCCTCCCTGTTGGCTTTGCTGGAGCGGCGTGCCCCCCGCAGTCACTAGGCGGCTACCGGCTCGGCGATGGGCTGCCCCAGGCTGCGCAGCACGTCGCGCACCATCTGCGCGCGGTCTTTGGGCTCGGGCAGCTCGCGCTCGATGCGCAGCTTCTCGTTGCCCGCCAGCTTGATGTGGCGGTTCTTCTGGATCAGCTCGATGATGCGCATCGGCTCAATGGGCGGGTTGGCCTTGAAGGTGATGTTGATCACGCCGGGTGCCGCATCCACCTTGACCACGCCGTAGGGCCGCGACAGCACGCGCAGGCGGTGGCCGTCGATGAGGGTTTGCGCCTGGGTGGGCAGCTTGCCGAAGCGGTCGACGATTTCTTCCAGCAGTGCGTCGATCTGGTCGGTGGTCTTGGCGGTGGCCAGCTTCTTGTAGAACGACAGGCGCAGGTGCACATCGCCGCAGTAGTCGTCGGGCAGCAGGGCCGGGGCGTGCAGGTTGATTTCGGTGGTCACGTTCATCGGGCTCATCAGGTCGGGCTCGATACCCGCCTTCAGGCAGCGCACCGCCTCGTTGAGCATCTCGTTGTAGAGCTGGAAGCCCACTTCCAGCATGTTGCCGCTCTGGTTTTCGCCCAGCACCTCGCCCGCGCCGCGGATTTCCAGATCGTGCATGGCCAGATAAAAGCCGGAGCCCAGCTCCTCCATTTTTTGGATCGCGTCCAGGCGCTGGCTGGCCTGTTTGGTCAGGCCTTCCAGATCGGGCACCATCAAATAGGCGTAGGCCTGGTGGTGGCTGCGGCCCACGCGGCCCCGCAGCTGGTGCAGCTGGGCCAGGCCGAACTTGTCGGCGCGGCTCATGACAATGGTGTTGGCGCTGGGCACGTCGATGCCGGTTTCAATAATCGTGGAGCACAGCAGCACATTGAAACGCTGTGCCACAAAGTCGCGCATCACCGCCTCCAGCTGGCGCTCGGGCATCTGGCCGTGGGCCACGGCGATGCGGGCCTCGGGCAGCAGCTCTTCGAGCTTTTGGCGGCGGTTCTTGATGGTTTCGACCTCGTTGTGCAAAAAGTACACCTGGCCGCCGCGCTTGAGTTCGCGCAGCACGGCCTCGCGGATCACGCCGTTGCCTTCGGTGCGCACAAAGGTCTTGATGGCCAGGCGACGCTGCGGCGCGGTGGCGATGACGCTCAGGTCGCGCAGGCCCTCCAGCGCCATCCCTAAGGTGCGCGGGATGGGCGTGGCGGTCAGCGTCAGCACATCGACCTCGGCGCGCAGCGACTTCATCTGCTCCTTGTGGCGCACGCCAAAGCGGTGCTCTTCGTCAATGATCAGCAGGCCCAGGTTGGCGAACTTGGTCGATTCGCTGAGCAGCTTGTGCGTGCCCACCACAATATCTACGCCACCTTCGGCGATGCCCTTGAGCGCGGCGGTGATCTCCTTGCCCGATCGGAAGCGCGACACCTCGGCCACCTTGACCGGCCATTTGGCAAAGCGGTCCACCAGGGTCTGGTAGTGCTGCTCGGCCAGCAAGGTGGTGGGTGCCAGCAGGGCCACTTGTTTGCCGCCGGTGATGGCGATGAAGGCAGCGCGCAGGGCCACTTCGGTCTTGCCAAAGCCCACGTCACCGCAGACCAGCCGGTCCATGGGGCGCGGGCTGATCATGTCCTGGATAACCGCGTGGATGGCGGCGGCCTGGTCGGGGGTTTCTTCAAAGCCGAAGTCGTTGGCAAACACCTCGTAGTCGTTGGGCGAGTAGCGGAAGGCATGGCCTTCGCGGGCGGCCCGGCGGGCGTAGATGTTGAGCAGCTCGGCGGCGCTGTCGCGCACCTGCTCGGCGGCGCGGCGCTTGGCTTTTTCCCACTGGCCCGAGCCCAGGCGGTGCAGCGGGGCTTCGTCGGCGCTCACGCCGGTGTAGCGGCTGATGTGCTGCAGCTGGCTGACCGGCACGTACAGCGTGGCCTTGTCGGCGTATTCCAGGAACAGAAATTCCTGCAACAGCGGGCTGCCGTCGGCGTTCTTGCCCTGGCCCAGGTCCAGGTGCACCAGCCCCTTGTAGCGGCCAATGCCGTGGGCCGAGTGGACCACCGGGTCGCCCAGCGTCAACTCGCTCAAATCCTTGATCAGCGCTTCCACATCGCTGACCTGTTCCTGTTTCTTGCGGCGGCGGGTGGTGGGTCCGGCGGCAAACAGTTCGGTTTCGGTGACGAAGTCGATGCCCTCGGCCATCCAGCTGAAACCGCTGTTCAGGGCGGCGGTCGCGATGCCGACCTTTTCGGTACTGGTCTGGAAGTCTTCCAGCGAGTCGAAGGCGGGCGGGCTGACCTGGCTGGCACGCAGCAGGTCCAGCAGGCTTTCGCGGCGGCCATCGCTTTCGGCCAGCAGCAGCACCCGGTGCGGGGTGCGCTGGATGTGCAGCTTGAGCTGGGTTAGCGGGTCTTCGGCACCGCGCGCCACCGACAGCAGGGGTAGCGCTTCAAAGCCGGTGTCGCTGGTGACATCCACATTCCGCAGGGCCAGTTGCGCGTGCTGGTTGGTCAGGGCATAGAACTGCTCTGTTCCCAGAAACAGCGCCTCGGGCGGCAGGGCCGGGCGGTCCACCGCGCCCTGCACCAGGCGGTAGCGCTCCTTGGTGTCTTGCCAGAAGCGCTGTAGCGAAGGCTCCAGGTCGCCGTGCAGCACCACGGTGGCATCGGCGCCGATGTAGTCGAACACGGTGGCCGTATCCTCAAAAAACAGCGGCAGGTAGTACTCGATACCGGCGGTGGCCACGCCGTTGCCCATGTCTTTGTAGATGCGGCTCTTGGTTGGGTCGCCGTCCAGCAGTTCGCGCCAGCGGCTACGGAACTTGGCACGGGCCTCGTCGTCCATGGGGAATTCGCGGCCGGGCAGCAGGCGCACTTCGGGCACCGGGTACAGGCTGCGCTGGGTGTCGGGGTCGAAGGTGCGGATGCTGTCGATCTCGTCGTCGAACAAGTCCACCCGGTAGGGCACCAGGCTACCCATGGGGAACAGGTCGATCAGGCCGCCGCGCACCGCGTATTCGCCGGGGCTGACCACCTGGGTCACGTGGCTGTAGCCTGCCAGGGTCAGCTGGGCCTTGAGCTTGGCCTCGTTGAGCTTTTGCTTGGTCTTGAACTGGAAGGTGTAGCCCGCCATGAAGCTCGGCGGCGCCAGCCGGTACAGCGCGGTGGTGGCGGGCACGATGACCACGTCGGCCCCGGTGGTCTTGTCACGCTGGCTGATGCGCCACAGCGTGGCCAGGCGTTCGCTGATCAGGTCCTGGTGCGGCGAAAACGTGTCATAGGGCAGCGTCTCCCAGTCAGGGAACAGAGCACAACGCAGGCTGGGCGCGAAAAAGGCGATTTCCTCCATCAACCGCTGTGCGTCTGCCGCGTCCGAGGTGACGATGGCCGTCAGCGACCCCCGGGCCTTGTCCCGCAGCGCCAGTTGCGCCAGCAGCACCGCGTCGGCCGAGCCTTGGGGGCGGGGCAGGGTGAAGCGTTTGCCGGGGGTGAGTTTGGGGAGGTCCATGGGCGGTGTTCTTGGATATCAGGAATGCAAAAACACCCCCCGGCACAAGGGCGGGGGGTGTGGATGGCTCTGATTTTAGAATGCGTACCATGCCTATCGTCTCTGAGCCCCCGATATCCCCCCAGCTTCCACGTTTCTTTGCCCTGATTCCCTGCGCCGGTGTCGGCAGCCGCGCCATCGCCGCAGGCAGCCCGGATTTGCCCAAGCAGTACCAGATGGTGGCGGGCCAGCCCATGGTGATGCACACCCTGGCCGCCTTCGCCAGCGTGCCGCGCATTGCCGATGTGCTGGTGGTGGTGGCGGTGGGCGACGACTTTTTTGAGCGGCACAGCGCCACCTGCGTCGTAGCGGATTGCGGCGGTAGCAGCCGGGCCGCGTCGGTGGCCAACGGCCTGCACGACCTGTTCGAGCAAGGGGCCAAGGCGGACGACTGGGTGCTGGTGCACGATGCCGCGCGTTGCCTCATCACCCCGGCGCAGATCAATGCGCTGATCGATGCCTGCCAGTTTGATCCCGTGGGCGGCCTGCTGGCCCACAAGCTGGCGGATACGCTGAAGGCCGAGACCCAAGGCAGGGTGTCCGCCACCGTGCCGCGCGCCGATAAATGGCTGGCGCAAACCCCGCAGATGTTCCCTATCGGCATGCTGTCGCAGGCGCTGGAGTCCGCCGGGGCCGAGGTCACCGACGAGTCCAGTGCCATCGAAGCCCTGGGCCTGCAGCCCCAACTGGTGCCGGGCAGCGCCCAGAATTTCAAAGTCACCTACCCCGAAGACTTCGCCCTGGCCGAGGCCATTTTGCAAAGCCGTTTCACACCAAGGACACATTGATGCCGTTTCGTATTGGAGAAGGTTGGGATGTGCACGCCCTGGTGGCGGGCCGCAAGCTGATTTTGGGCGGGGTGGAGATCCCGCACACCATGGGCCTGCTGGGCCACTCAGATGCCGATGCACTGCTGCACGCCATCACCGACGCCCTGCTGGGCGCAGCGGCGCTGGGCGATATCGGCACGCATTTCTCGGACACCGACCCGCAGTTCAAGGGTGCAGATTCCATGGTGCTGCTGGTGGAGGCGATGCGCCGGGTGGCGGCCCAGGGTTACCAGATCGGCAATATCGACAGCACCATCATTGCCCAGGCCCCCAAAATGATGCCGCACATCCCGGCCATGCGGGCGCGTATCGCCAGCGGCTTGGGCCTGGCGCTGGAGCAGATCAACATCAAGGCCAAGACGGCAGAGAAGATGGGCCCGGTCGGCCTGGGCCAGAGCATCGAGGCGCGGGCGGTGGTGTTGCTATATAAAAAATAGCTGCTTGCGCTGATGGAATAAGCGCTAGAGGCCTATTTCTTATCAATCAGCTTTTGGGCGCGCGCTGCAGCTTGATGTGCGCCGCCAGGCCGCCGGATGCGGTGTTGGTCAGCTCGAACTCGCCGCCCATGCGCTGGATGGCCTTGTCCACAATCGACAGGCCCAGGCCCGCGCCCGTGGCCTCGGTGCGGGCGGTGTCGCCCCGGAAGAAGGGTTTGGACAGGCTGCTGAGCTGCTCGGGGTTGACCCCCTGGCCGTGGTCGCGCACCTTCAGCAGCACCCAGTCGTCGTGCGCCTTGGCCACGATGTCCACATTGGCGATGCCGGTGTCGGGCGACTTGCCGTAGCGGCGGGCGTTCTCCAGCAGGTTGGCGATCACCCGGCCCAGTTCCACCTCGTCGGCCAGTACGATCAGCGACTCGTCGACATTGCGCTGGATACGCATGTCTTCGTATTCCAGCACCGCGTACAGGCTGGATTCCAGTACTTCGTTGAGCGAGACGGGGTTGAGCTTGGCGTGGCCGGGGCGGGCGTAGTCGAGAAACTTGTCGATGATGGCATCGAGCTGTTCGATGTCGGCCACCATGTGGTCGCGGGCATCGTCGTCGGACACGCTCATTTCGGTTTCCAGCCGCAGACGGGCCAGCGGGGTGCGCAGGTCGTGCGAAATACCGGCCAGCATGACCACCCGGTCCTGCTCGATCTTGGCCAGTTTTTGGGCCATGCGGTTAAAGCCGATGTTGACCTCGCGCACTTCGCCGGTCACGCCGCGTTCGTCCAGGTGGCTGGCATCGAAGTCGCCCTCGCGCACCCGGCTGGTGGCAAACGACAGTTGCTTGAGCGGGCGGTTGATCAGGCGGGCGATCAGCGCCGCGCCGGTGAGCGACAGGCCGCCAATGGTCAGCAGCCAGATCAGCCAGGTTTTGTTGCTGCCCGGGTTAAAACGATCACGGTCGAGCTGCAGCCAGTTCGCATCGCCGTTGATCTCAAAGCCCACCCACAGGCCGCTGATGCCGTTGACGCTGCGCGCCACCACCGTGGACGCGCCCAGGATGGTTTTGAGCTCCTGGGCGACGCGCTGGCTCAGGGCATCGCTGTCGAAAGGCAGAAACTGGTCTTGGGGTTCGCGCGGCACGATACGCACGCCCTCGGTGTCGGCCATGGTCTTGATCAGCGAGACCCGGGCGATGGCATCCACGTGCGTCAGGGCGGCACGGCTAAGGTTGACCTGCGAGGCGATTTGCTGCGCGGTTTGCACCGCACGGGGCGTGAAGTCCAGCGCCCGCAAGGTGGCCAGCCAGGCCAGCATGCTGCCCATGAGCAGTGCAGCCAGCAGAAAGAAGGTGCGCCAGAACAGGCTGACCACCACCATCTGGCGGGACAGGTGCGACTTGCCCGGCAGCATCTCCAGTGGTGCTGGGCTGGTGCCATCGGCCAGTTCTGCCGCGTCTTTCAGCCGAAAATCGGACTGGCGGCGAGAGGGGGATTTACTCAAACGAGATCAACCTGCACCGTCCGGTACAAACACATAACCCACGCCCCATACGGTCTGGATGAAGCGCGGCGCGGCGGCATCCACCTCGACCAGCTTGCGCAGGCGCGAGACCTGCACGTCCAGGCTGCGGTCGAAGGGCTCGAACTCGCGGCCCCGTGCCAGCAGGGCCAGCTTTTCGCGCGACAGCGGCTGGCGCGGGTGCCGCACCAGGGCCTTGAGCATGGCGAATTCGCCGGTGGTCAGCGGCAACTCTTCGCCGTTGCGGTTCAGGGTGCGCGAACCCAGGTCGAACGAGAACGGCCCGAAGGTGATGATTTCGTTGTCGATGGACGGCGCGCCGGGCGCTTCCTTGACCGGGCGGCGGCGCAGCACGGCGTGGATGCGGGCCAGCAGTTCGCGCGGGTTAAAAGGCTTGCCCAGGTAGTCGTCGGCACCCACTTCCAGGCCGACGATGCGGTCGATGTCTTCGCCCTTGGCGGTGAGCATGATGATGGGGGTGCGGTCGTTGGCGGCGCGCAGGCGGCGGCAGATAGAGAGGCCGTCTTCGCCAGGCATCATCAGGTCCAACACGATCAGGTCGGCGGTGTCGCGCAGCATGATGCGACTGAGTGCTTTGCCGTCTTCGGCCAGCATGACTTCAAAGCCTTCTTGCATTAAATAGCGGCGCAGCAAGTCGCGGATGCGTGAGTCGTCGTCGACCACCAAAATCTTGTCGGGGCGGTTGGCAGTCTGGTTCATAGTCTGTGTACCGGTAATATGTAACAGG
The DNA here is from genome assembly GCA_963512645.1 of uncultured Albidiferax sp. GTDB lineage: Bacteria > Pseudomonadota > Gammaproteobacteria > Burkholderiales > Burkholderiaceae_C > Rhodoferax_B. The sequence continues at coordinate 50,086 of CAUPNM010000020.1, forward strand.
GGGATTTTGCAGTGTGCAACTGCGAAAAATCGACGATAAGACCTTGTGCTGACAGTATGTTACAAATTTTGCATACGGTCCAGTGTGCTTTGTAATGGGTTTTTTTGCCGTAAATACTGTTTTTGTCAGCGACGGGGTCCACGCCGTCCTTGTGCTGCCCGTTACGTCTGTTGACCCTTTACTTTATGAAAGTTACGTATGTCTCTGGTTTCTCACTTTGCTATTAGATCAATAGCTGTAGCTGCTTTGCTGGCAAGCGCAGGCAGTGTTTTCTCTCAAGAGACTGGTTCTTCCCAGGTGCCCCGCAACGTGGTGCAGTTGTCCGCCAGCGGTACGGTAGAGGTTCAGCAAGACCTGCTAACCATGGTTTTGAGTACCAGCCGCGACGGTGCCGATGCGGGCGTGGTGCAAACCCAGCTCAAAGTGGCGCTCGATGCCGCGCTGGCCGAAGCCAAGAAAGCGGCGCAGCCTGGCCAGTTGGATGTGCGCACCGGCAACTTCAGCCTGTTCCCGCGCTACGGCAAGGACAGCAAGATCGTAGGCTGGCAAGGCAACACCGAGTTGGTGCTGGAAGGCCGAGACTTTGCCCGCATCGCGGCTACGGCGGGCAAGATCAACACGCTGACCATGGGTAACGTCAGCTTCGGCCTGAGCCGCACCCAGCGCGCCCAGGTGGAGGGCCAGGCGCAGACCATGGCCATCGAGCAATTCAAGGCCAAGGCGGGTGAGATCGCCAAGGGCTTTGGCTTTGCCAGCTACAGCCTGCGGGAGGTGTCGGTGAACGCGTCGGACAACGGCGGCACGCCGCGCCCGCGCATGGTGGCCATGGAAGCCAAGATGTCTTCCATGAGCGACGCGGCCTTGCCGGTGGAAGCGGGCAAAAGCACGGTGCAGGTCACGGTGTCTGGCGCAGTGCAACTCAAGTGATCTACTTTCGCCCGCTGCACATCGACCCGGAGGAGGTCGAGATGACCGCCATCCGGGCACAGGGTGCGGGTGGGCAAAACGTCAACAAGGTGTCTAGCGCAGTGCATCTGCGCTATGACATTAGCGCGTCCAGCCTGCCACCGGACGTGAAAGAGCGGCTGCTGGCCCTGCGCGACAGCCGCATTACCCAGCTCGGTGTGGTGGTGCTCAAAGCCCAGCAACACCGCAGCCAGGAGCAGAACCGGGCCGACGCACTGCAGCGGCTGGAGGCGCTGGTCAACAGCGTCGCCCAGGCTCCGCTGGTGCGCCGCGCTACCAAGCCCACCTACGGCTCCAAACAGCGCCGCCTGGAAGGCAAAAGCCAGCGCGCCAGCACCAAGGCGTTGCGCGGCAAGGTCAACGAGTAGACCTAAGGCGACGCTTCATGCGTCCCCGCGAGGCTGCGCGCCAGGGAATCGGGATGTGCTGCTAGGCGCAAACCGCAGGCATAGCTAGGGCTATGGCGAGGATTTGCAACGCCGCAGACCGCCCGAGGCCAGGGATGCGCAGACCGCGAGGGACTTGTTCAGCGTTGCCCTAACCCTGTTGCTGCGCCCTGTGACGTGGCGTGAGCCTCTCGATGCAGATGCTTGAGCCCGTCTTTGCAGAAGTTCTCTAGCAGGTAACGCACATACACACCTGTAGTCACAACTTGAAATGTCTAGTCGATGGTACATGAATGTATCTATACAATTTATTGCATACAATTTTTATAAATTTTCCAACTTGTTTCATGATTCAATCGTGCCCGGAACAGCCTATTGGTTGCGTAAAAATAGAGCACGAGGACAAGGTATGGATCGAATTTCCGCCATGCGCGTATTTAGCGAGGTGGTCACGCGTGGCAGCTTTACTGCGGCGGCCGAGACGCTGGGCATGTCCCGGGCGATGGTGACGCGCCACATTGCCGAGCTCGAGCGCTGGCTGGGTACCCGTTTGCTGCAGCGCTCGACCCGCCGACTTTCGCTGACCGAAGCAGGCGAGGCCTGTGTCGCCCGCAGCCGCCAATTGTTAGAACTGGTAAATGATGTGGAGCAGGTGGTGGGTCAGCGTGATTCTGAACCGCATGGCCCCATCCGCGTCACGGCCAGTGTCGCCTTGGGCCAGACCCATTTGGCCCCGGCGCTGGTGGCCTACCTTGCGCGTTATCCACGCACCCGGGTGGATCTGCAGTTAGGCCACCAGACCCTGAACATGGTGGAAGAGCGGATCGATCTGGCCGTACGCATCACCAACGAGATCGACCCAGCCCTGATTGCCCACAAGCTATCAGTGTGCCGTGCAGTTGTGTGCGCAGCCCCCGACTACCTTGCCCGCCAAGGCACGCCCCAGACGCTAGACGACCTAGCGGGGCACAATTGCCTGACCTACTCTCGCTTTACCAAAAGCCAGTGGAACCTGGGCCGTGACGGGATGGAAACCGACGTGCAAGTCAGCGGAAACCTCAGTGCCAACGAAGCCTCGACCCTGTTGCAGGCTGTACTGGCGGGTGGCGGCGTGTCGATGCTGCCGACCTTCATGGTGGCCCCCATGCTGCGCAGCGGCGCGCTGGTAACCGTGCTGCCTGAGTGGCAACCCGCCGCGCTGGGCATCTACGGTGTCTATGTTTCGCGCCGCCACCAGCCCGCCACCCTGCGCACGCTGCTGGACTTTTTGGCCGCGCAATGGGGCCCGCAGCCCGCCTGGGACCACGGGCTTTAAGAATTAGGACTTACGCAGCGCCCCTGTATCGCCCTTCGGGCTTACAGGAGGAACTTGCGTAAGTCCTGGGCATTACACAAATGCGCCTTCTTTGGATTCAGAGAACCGCAGCACGATAAACACGCACAGGCCCGAGCTGACCAGCAAAATGGTGGACAGCGCGGCGGCAATGCCGAACTCACCGTCCAACACCGCGCTGTAGATGCGCACTGGCATGGTGGCGGTAGGTGCGGTGTACAGCAGCAAGGTGCTCGACAACTCGTTGATGGCGGTGATGAAACTCATCATTGCCCCGGCCAGCACGCCGGGCATCATCAGCGGTACCGTCACCTTCCAGAAAGCCTTGGCGGGCGAGGCCCCCAGGCTGACAGCGGCCTCTTCAATGGACGGCTTGATCTGGCGCAGTACCGAGCTGGTGGCCCGCACCCCGTATGGCAGGCGGCGTATGAACAGAATCAGCACGATGATGGTCCCGGTACCCACCAGATCCAGCGCGCCGTGGTTGAAGGTGAGCAGAAAGCCGATCGCCATCACCACCCCTGGCACGGCGTAGGGCACCATCAGCACCGCATCCAGAGCACCCGAGAGCACGGTGTCGCGCCGCACAATCAGGTACGACACCAAGCCACCCGCTACGGTGATCAGCGCCGAGGCGATGAGCGAGAACTTGAAGGTGTTCAAAATCACTTCGGGCACCTCGTGGATCACCCGGGCATAGCTGTTCAGTCCAAAGCCCCCGGTAAACACCGGCCCGCTGGTCTGCAGAAACGAGGTAAACACCACCACCACGATGGGCAAAGTGGCCAGCCCCACAATGGTGTAGCACAGCGCGTGCACCGCCAGGCCGAAGCCGCCGGTGCAGGCTTTGGGTACGGTGAGGTTGGTCAAGGCACCGGCGTAACGGCGCTTGCCGATCAGGTAGCGCTGCAAGGCCACGGCCAGCATCGAGATCACGATCATCAGCATCGAAATGCTGACTGCCATGGTGGGCGGGCCGCCCATCTCCGAGGTGTACTGGTTATAGGCGATGGTGGACAGGGTTTGCAGGTCGCGCCCAATGATGGAGGGCGTGCCGAAGTCGGCAATCGACAGCACAAAACACAAAATCGCCCCCGAGCTGATGGCCGGAAACACCAGTGGCAGCGTCACCTTGAAGAAGCGCTGCAGCGGCGTGCAGCCCATGTTCTCGGCGGCTTCCTCGAACGACCGGTTGATGTTGCGCAGGGCGCTGGCCGTCATCAGGTACACAAACGGAAAGAACTTCAGGCTGAACACCAAAATAATGCCAGGCATGCCGTAGATGCTCGGTACGGCGATGCCGAGGCTTTTGAGCAACTGCGTCAGGCTGCCGTTGTTGCCCATCAGCACCACCCAGGAATAGGCACCGATGAAGGGTGGCGATACCAGCGCCAGCACCGCCAGCGTGGTGATCAGGCTGCGTCCCCAGATGGTGTAGCGGGCCGTGAAGTAGGCCAGCGGTACGCCCAGCAAGCAGGCCCCCACCATACCGCCCACGCCCACCAGAACCGTATTTTTCAGGGCGGTGAGGTAGTACGGATGGGTCAGCACCTTGCTGTAGTTGGCAGTCGTGAAGGTCTGGGTCTCGGGGTTGATGAAGCCCAGTACCAGCACCTGGCCGATGGGCCACACCAGCATCCAGCCGATCAGCACGATGGCCAGGCCCAGCACGATGGTCCAGAAGTCCAACCGCACCGCACCGCGCATTCTGGCCCTGGATGGCAAGGCGGGCCGTGTCATGGCAGCAGCTTTCCGGTATCGCCCTCGGCGTAAAACAAGAAGTCGCTCCCGTGCACACCCAGTTGCACGGTATCGCCGGGTTTCAGCGCCACCATGGCTTCATTGGGCGAAGTCAAGGCTTCCACCATCCCCAGGCCCGCCACATCCACCGACAACTGCAGCTCCCGGCCGGTAAACATGGCCTGGCGCAGCACGCCTGCCAGCGCCAGCCCAGGCCCGGTCAAGGCCTGGTTGACACGGATTTTTTCGGGGCGGATGGCGGCCACACAGCGCGGCAGGCCCCGCACGCCCTGGGGTGCAGCGATGTGCTGGTCGGCAATACGCAGCCGCTCGCCGTCCAGCGTGGCGGTGAAAAAGTTGTTCGAACCCACAAAAGTGGCCACAAACCGGTTCGCCGAATGGTTGTACACCTGCCACGGCGTGCCCAGTTGCTGCACCACACCGTCATACATCACGCATACTTGGTCAGAGATGGACAGCGCCTCCTCTTGGTCGTGGGTCACGTACACGGTGGTCAGGCCAAACTCTTGCTGGAGCAGGCGGATGTCGCGGCGCAGGTCGACGCGCAGCTTGGCATCCAGATTGGACAGGGGTTCGTCCATCAGCAACAGTTTGGGCCGGATCACCAGAGCTCTGGCCAGACCCACCCGCTGCTGTTGCCCGCCGCTGAGCTGGTGCGGCATGCGCTGGGCATGGGCGCCGAGCTGCACGGTGTTCAAGATATGCGCGACGCGCTGCTGGATGTCGGCTGCCGGGCATTTTTGCTGTACCAGGCCAAACGCCACGTTGTCGAACACGCTGAGGTGCGGAAACACCGCGTAGTCCTGGAACACCATGCCCACCTGCCGTTTGTTGGCGGGCAGCTGGCCGATGGACTCGTCGCCCACCCAGATTTCGCCCGAGTCTTGCTGGTGGAACCCGGCAATCGCCCGTAAGAGCGTGGTTTTGCCGCAGCCGCTGGGGCCCAGAAGGGTAAAAAATGCACCCATCGCAATATTGAGATGGATGTCTTGCAGCGCCACATGGCTGCCATACGATTTTTTGATATGGACTAAACGAACCTGGGACATGCGCGGCGGCCTTATTTCTTGTTCAGAAGCAGGTCGTTCCACTTGGCGAGAATTCGCGCCCGGTTGGCACCGGCCCAGTCATCGTCGTATTTGATGACCTTGAACTTGGTGATGGGTGTGAGGGCGTTCTTGCTCGGCACATCGCCGCGCACCGGGCGCCGCCCGGACGCATCCACCAATGCCTGTGCCTCGGTGGAGAGCATGTAGTTCATGAACAGTTTGCCGTTCTCGGCGTTGGGGGCCGAGGCCAGCAGGGCCATCATGTCGCCTGCCGCTGCCGTGCCCTCGGTGGGATAGAGGATCTCCACCGGCCCACCACCGGCCTTGAACTTGAGCAGCGTGTCTTCGTTGCTGATGCCGATAGCGGCCTCGCCGTCGTTGACAAACTTGGGCACCGCGCCCGAGCTGTTGGACAGCACCAGGTTGTCCAGGATCTTGGTGTACAACGCCCAGCCCTTGTCTTCACCATAAATTTGCAGAATGGTGGCCAACTGGATGTAGGCCGAGCTGGACTTGTCGGGGCGGGGGGCGGCAATCTTGCCCTTGAACTCGGGCTTGGCCAGGTCTTCCCAGCTCTTGGGGTACTGCGCGGGGGTCAGCAGCTTGGTGTTGACCCCGAACGAGGTGGCCACCGCCGAGAACGGCACACCCGCGTCGTTGATCTTGAACACCGGCGAGAAAAACTTGGCGTTCTCGGGCGCGAACTTGGCAAACATGCCGGGGTTGGCCTCGATCACATCGGTGCCTACGGCCCAGATCACGTCGGCGGTCTGGCGGCCTTTTTCTGCTTTCAAGCGGTTGATCAGATCGCCCGAACCGCCTTTGATCACATCCACCTTGATTTTGCTGGCCTTCTCGAATGCCGGAACCACGTGGTCGATCAGATCCTGCGGGGCCGCGGTGTAGATGGTGACTTTGGCTTGCTGCGCCCAGGCAGCGGTACCTAGCGTTGACGCCACAGCGAGGGTCGAGAAGAGCGTGAAAAATCGGCGGCTGGTATGCATGCAGGGTTCTCCAAAGTAGATGGTCAGGGCGCGCCCACGGTGGCCGCCCTGTACGGGCCATCTTACCTAGCAAACGATCTGCTTCGACTGATATTGCATGCAAAATGACCCGGGGAGAAACCCGGTACATTCACCATAAGGGTGCCGGATACACGCCCTGGGCCAGCAGGTTTTGCAGGTGCTCCACACATACAGGCAGGTCTTGCGGGTAGGTCATGCCAAACCAGCCGCCGCCGGGCAGGATGCGGCAGTCGGCCTGACCTTGTTCCACCAGCTGGTTGACCAGCGTCGGGATGTAGCACTCGGCGCTAGGGTGGCTGCCGTATTGGCGCAAAAAGTCGGCAAACAGGGCTTCCAGCAGTGGCAGCACGGCGGGCGTAAAGCCCCAGAAGTTCATCGATGCCACCGCATCGGGTTCCAGCGCCACCGTTTGGCCCGCCAGGTTGCGCCCGTGCAGCGTGCCATCGGCAGCCAGGGCAATCTGGGTGTGCTCTTCCACAGCCTGCAGCATGCTGCCCTGCGCCAGGCAGATGCCCCGGTTGACTCCGCCGTGCGGCGACAGGGTTTGCGCCACCGCATAACCCACCATGGCCGCGTGTGGCGCGCTATCCGCAGCCAGGGAGCCTAAAAATTGCGCCATCTGTACAAAGGCACCGCGCCCATAGAAGTCGTCGGCATTGATGACCGCAAACGGGCCGTCCAGCACACCACGCGCAGCCAGCAGTGCATGGGCCGTGCCCCAGGGTTTGCTGCGACCGGGTGGCAGGCTGACCATGTCCTGGAAGACGTAGTCCACCGCGATGTGCCGGGCAAAGGCGTGGCCGATGCGGTCTTTGAACTGCGCCGCAAAGTCCTCCCGCACCACAAACACCACGCGGCCGAATCCAGCCCGCAGGGCATCCCATACCGCGTAGTCCAGCACCACCTCGCCGTGCGGCCCCAGGGGCTGCATCTGCTTCAGACCGCCGAACCGGCTGCCCAGGCCTGCGGCCAACACGACAAGAGTGGGTTGCATGATTGCTATTGAATATGTAGCTTCTTGCGCTCAAGTAATAAGCGCTAGAGGCCTTTTTTATATAAATTTTTACGCCAGGGGTACACGCTGCACACCGGCTGCCGACAGGCCTAGCCATTCGCCGCGCGCGGGCTGCGCGCTGGCATCCCAGTCGGTCATCACCCAGCGCCACAACCCATTGCCCAGGTCGTGCTGGGCCGGGCGGTGCGTGTGGCCGTGGATGAGTGTGGTGGCCTGCGCGGCCTGCAGCCAGGCCAGGGCGGCCGCGGTGTCCACATCGGCGTAGGGCACGCCGCTGCGTTTGCGGCTCTCGCTCTGGCTGCGGATGCCTCGGGCGATGTGCTGGCGCTCGGCCAGAGGCTTGGCCAGAAAGTCTTGCTGCCACTGGGGGCTGCGCACCACGGCGCGGAATTGCAGGTAATCGACATCGTCCAGGCACAGCGCGTCGCCGTGGCTCAGCAGCCAGCGCTGCCCGGCAAATTGCAGCACGGTGGGGTCAGGCAAAAAAGTGACGCCGCAGGTATCCAGGCAGGCGCGGCCCACCAGAAAGTCGCGGTTGCCGTGCATGAAAAACACCGGGCGCTGGCGGGCTGTATCGCGCAGCACCTGCACACAGGCCGCATCGAAGCCCGCCGGGTCGGCCTGCAAGGCATCGTCCCCCACCCAGACTTCAAATAGGTCGCCCAAAATAAAGATGGCATCTGCTGTGCAGTTCGCCATGCTGCGCTGCCAGGCGGCAAAGGTGGCGGGCTCGCTGGCCTGCAAATGCAGGTCCGAAATGCAAGCGACCGTGCGCCAGTGGGAGGGAGCGATCAGCTCCGCCACCGGGGGCACGGTCGGGGTCAAGGGGAAAAAGCCCGTTTAGACAGCGACGGCTTTTTCGATGATCACGTCTTCCACCGGCACGTCGCCGTGGCCGCCCTTGTTGCCGGTCTTGACGGCCTTGATGCCATCGACCACTTCGGTGCCCGACACCACCTTGCCGAACACGGCATAGCCCCAGCCCGAAGCCGAGATGGCGGTATGGTTCAGGAAGCCGTTGTTGGCCACGTTGATGAAGAACTGTGCGGTGGCCGAGTGCGGGTCATTCGTGCGGGCCATGGCGACGGTGTAGTTGTCGTTCTTCAGGCCGTTGTTGGCTTCGTTGTCGATGGGCTTGTCGGTGCCCTTTTGTTTCATGCCGGGCTCGAAACCGCCGCCCTGGACCATGAAGCCCGGGATGACGCGGTGGAACACGGTGTTGTCGTAGTGGCCCTTGGCCACATAGGCCAGGAAGTTGGCGACCGATTTGGGGGCCTTTTCAGCGTCCAGTTCCAGGGTGATCACGCCGCGGTTGGCAATGTGGAGTTCGACTTTGGGGTTGCTCATGGCAAGGATTCCTTTTTATTTAACGAGGGTGACGGATTTGATGACGATGGGCGTTTTCGGTACATCGCCGCTGCCTGTGGGCGCGACGCGGATTTTGTCCACCACGTCCATGCCGCTGACGAGCTTGCCAAACACGGTGTAGCCATAGCCGTCAGGGGAGGGCGCGTTCAGGTTGGGGTTGTCCTTCACGTTGATGAAGAACTGCGCGGTGGCCGAATTGGGGTTGCTGGTGCGTGCCATGGCGATGGTGCCACGGTCGTTTTTCAGGCCATTGTTGGCTTCCAGCGGCACGGGCGGGCGGGTGGCCTTTTCTTTCATGTCGGTGGAGAAGCCGCCGCCTTGCACCATGAAGCCGTCAATGACGCGGTGGAACACCGTGCCCTCGTAATGCTTGTCTTTGGCGTACTGCACAAAGTTTTCGACCGTCTTGGGCGCCTTGTCGGGGTACAACTCGACCACAAAGTCGCCCAGCGAAGTGGCGAACTTGAGTTGTGGCGCATCGGCGGCAAAAGCGCTGTGGGATGCCCACAGGGCGCAGGCTAGCAGCAGGACACGTTTGGAAGTGGAAATGTTCATGGAAGAGGGTATGGAAAAGAAAGGCAAAAAGGGCAGCCGTGATGCTGCCCTGTGAACCACCAGCGAGGCTTTACTTGGTCTTGGCCGCTGCAGCAGGCGTAGCCGGTGTGGCGGGTGCCAGCACCGTCTTTAACAAAGCCACTTTTTGCGAGGCCTGGGGGTTGGTGGCGTTGAGCTGCAATGATTTGCTGTACGACTGGCTGGCCAGCTTGGCATACACATCGCCCAGGTTTTCATAGGCGGTGGCGTAGGCGGGGTTGATGCGCACGGCCATCTCCAGCGCGGTGCGGGCCTTGTCAAACTGGTTCTGGCTGGCGTAGAGCACGGCCAGGTTGTTGTAGGGCTCGGGCAGCTCGGGGAATTCCTGGGTCAGCGAGGTGAGGGTGGTGATGGCTTCCGCAGGCTGACCGGCAGCCGACTGCACCGCCGACTTCAGGAAACGCATTTGCGGATCTTTGGGCTTGACGGTGAGGTACAAGTCCACCTTGGCCTGCGCTTCTGCCAGCTTGCCTGTCTTTAGCAACTGGTTCACATCGGCATAGTCGTCGGCATGGACGGCTGCCGAGGCAACCAGGACGGACGCTGCAAGAAGGCGCAACACAACAGACAAACGTGGCAAGGAATGTGACATAAAGCCTCTTCAACAGGGAGCAAACAGAGTAGACATCCATGCCCAAACGCGGGGCGATATACTGCCCAGGATTGTAGCCGAGGGGTCTGATACCACCGTTCCCACCCCCGTTGCGTAGGCCGCTACCCGATCCCACCCTTCTTTCCACGCCCGTAGAACCCTTTTGCGTTCTGCGGCATTATTAGATTCCATGAGTTTGCGCATTTACAACACGCTGTCGCGTGCCACCGAAGAGTTTTCTCCCATCGAGCCTGGCCATGTGCGCATGTATGTGTGCGGCATGACGATTTACGACCTGTGCCACATTGGCCACGCCCGCATGATGATGGCGTTTGACGTGGTGCAGCGCTGGCTCAAGGTCAGCGGCTATCGCGTCACCTATGTGCGCAACATCACCGACATCGACGACAAGATCATCGCCCGCGCGGTGCAGCGCGGCGTCACCATCCGCGCCCTGACCGACGAGATGACCCTGGCCATGCACCAGGACATCGGCTTGCTCGGCATCGAGCCGCCCACGGTCGAGCCGCGTGCCACCGAATACGTGGCGCAGATGCTGAACCTGATCGGCACGCTGGAGCACAAAGGCCTGGCCTACCGCACGCCGCAGGGCGATGTGAACTTTGCGGTGCGCAAATTTCCCGGCTACGGCCAGTTGTCCGGCAAGTCGCTGGACGAGCTGCACGCCGGTGAACGCGTGGCGGTGCTGGACGGCAAGGACGACCCGCTGGACTTTGTGCTGTGGAAAGCCGCCAAACCCACCGAGCCCGCCGACGCCATCTGGCCCAGCGACTTTGGCCCCGGCCGCCCCGGCTGGCACATCGAGTGCTCGGCCATGTCCTGCCAGACCCTGGGTGAGAGTTTTGACATCCACGGCGGCGGTGCCGATTTGCAGTTTCCGCACCACGAGAACGAAATCGCCCAGAGCGAAGGCGCGTCCGGCAAGCGGCTGGCGAACTTCTGGGTGCACAACGGCTTTGTGCGGGTGGACAACGAAAAGATGTCCAAAAGCCTGGGCAACTTCTTCACCATCCGCGACGTGCTGCAGAAATATGACGCGGAAACCCTGCGCTTTTTCCTGGTGCGTACCCATTACCGCAGCCCGCTGAACTACAGCGATGCGCATCTGGATGATGCCCGCACCGCGCTGAAACGTCTGTACACCGCGTTGGACTCGGTTGTGCCTGCCGCCGTCACGATTGACTGGAGTCATCCCCACGCAGCGGCTTTCAAAGCCGCGATGGACGAAGACTTTGGCACGCCCGAAGCGCTGGCCGTGCTGTTCGACCTGGCCAGTGAAGTCAACCGCACCCAGTCGGCCGAACTCGCCGGGCTGTTGCAGGCCCTGGGCGGCACCTTGGGTTTGCTACAAGGCAGCGCCAAAGCCTTTTTGCAGGCCGGTGCCGGACTGGACGAGGCGGCCATCCTGGCCCTCATCGCCCAGCGCGCCGAGGCCAAGGCCGCCCGCAATTTCGCCGAGGCCGACCGCATCCGCCAGCAACTGCTGGCCCAGGGTATCGCCCTGAAAGACGCAGCCAGCGGCACCACCTGGGAAGCTGCGTGATGGTGGATTTATATGTTTTGGGCCTCGAGGGCAGGTGGAATGCGCGGTGGTAGCTCTTAAAAATATAGCGACTCCGTCGGCCGAGAATGCGACGGTGTTCACCCCCGCCTACTGGACCGAAGCCCGCAAACACCTCATCAAAAAAGACCGGGTGATGAAGCGCCTGATCCCGCAGTTTGGCGACGTGTGCCTGGAAACCCGGGGCGATGCGTTCACCACCCTGGCGCGCAGCGTGGTGGGCCAGCAAATTTCGGTGAAGGCGGCGCAAACCGTGTGGGGCAAGTTTGTCAAGCTGCCCGAGCAGATGGCGCCGCAAAACGTGCTCAAGCTCAAGGTGGACGATATGCGCGCCGCAGGCCTGAGTGCCCGCAAGGTCGAATACCTGGTGGACTTGGCTCTGCATTTCGACGCGGGCAAACTACACGTGCAGGCCTGGGAAGAGATGGACGACGAGGCCATCATTGCCGAGCTGGTGGCGATCCGCGGCATTGGCCGCTGGACGGCCGAGATGTTCCTCATCTTCCACATGATGCGGCCCAATGTGCTGCCGCTGGACGATGTGGGCTTGATCAACGGCATCAGCCAAAACTACTTTTCCGGCGACCCGGTCAGCCGCAGCGAGGCCCGCGAAGTGGCTGCCGCCTGGGCACCGTTTTGCAGCGTGGCAACTTGGTATATTTGGCGGTCTTTGGCACCGGTGCCCGCGCCGGATGCGAAACAATAAGGAGTACAGCTTTGGCTAAAAGAACATTTCTCGACTTCGAGCAACCCATCTCGGACCTGGAAACCAAAATCGAAGAGCTGCGTTACGTGCAGACCGAATCGGCCGTCGATATCTCCGAAGAAATCGACCAGCTCAGCAAAAAAAGCCAGCAGCTCACCAAAGACATCTACAGTGTGCTCACACCCTGGCAGATCACCAAGATTGCCCGCCACGCCGAGCGCCCCTACACCCTGGACTATGTGAACGAGATCTTCACCGATTTCGTCGAACTCCACGGCGACCGCCACTTTGCCGACGACCTGAGCATCGTAGGCGGCCTGGCCCGCTTTAACGGCACCGCCTGCATGGTGCTGGGCCACCAAAAGGGCCGCGACACCAAGGAACGTGGCCTGCGCAATTTCGGCATGACCAAGCCCGAGGGCTACCGCAAGGCCCTGCGCCTGATGAAAACCGCCGAGAAGTTCGGCCTGCCGGTGTTCACCTTTGTGGATACGCCCGGTGCCTACCCCGGCATCGATGCCGAAGAGCGCGGCCAGTCGGAGGCCATTGGCCGCAATCTTGTCGAGATGGCGCAACTGGAAGTGCCCATCATCACCACCATCATCGGCGAAGGCGGCTCTGGCGGCGCGCTGGCGATTTCGGTGGCCGACCAGGTGGTGATGTTGCAGTACTCGATCTACTCGGTCATCAGCCCCGAAGGCTGTGCGTCGATTCTGTGGAAGACCTCCGATAAGGCCTCTGAAGCCGCCGAAGCCCTGGGCATCACCGCCCACCGCCTCAAGGCCCTGGGCGTGATCGACAAGATCGTTAACGAGCCCGTGGGTGGCGCGCACCGCGACCACAAGCAGATGGCCGCCTTCCTGAAGCGCGCCCTGAACGATGCCTACCGCCAGGTCAGCGACCTGAAGACCAAGGAACTGCTGGACCGCCGTTACGACCGTCTGCAGAGCTACGGTCGCTTCACTGACACCAAGGCCGAAAGCCGGTAGTTTCTGGTAGTTCCCGCGCCTGGGCTGGCCGATGCCCAGCTCAGGCCGGTGTCCCCACTCCCAGCAACTGGTGCAGGCGGGGTGAGGTGGTGGTGTACTGGAATGGAATCTTCTTGCCCGGAAACACCAGCGGTGCTGCCGCATACGCTGCCAGCGTGGCTTCGTGGAAGCCGCACACAATGAGTTTTTGCTTGCCAGAATAGGTGTTGATGTCGCCCACGGCAAAGATACCGGGCACGCTGGTTTCAAACCGGGCGGTATCCACCGGCAACTGCTTGCGCTCCATGGCCAGACCCCAGTCCGCTACCGGCCCCAGCTTGGGCGACAGGCCCAGGAAGACGCTCAGGGCATCGACCGGCAGGCGGTGCACCACCGCATCCACATCGCTGACTTCCAGGCTGGCCAGGCGGCCCTCTACCGCGCCAAATCCTGTTATCTGCCCCACCATGAAGCGCATGCGCCCGGCAGCCACCAGCATCTGCATTTCGGCGATATCGGCCATGGGCGCTTGCAGCACGTCGCGGCGGTGCAGCAAGGTGACACTTTTGGCATCCAGGTCGGCCAGGGTGAGCGCGCAGTGCAGGGCGGCCTCGTCGCCACCATTCACCACCACATCCAGCCCCGTCACCGAGGCGGGCGCTGCGTGGTAACGCAGTTGCCCACCTTCAAAAACCTCGATGCCCTCCAGCTTCAAGCGCCGGGGCTGGAACGCGCCCACACCAGCGGCGATGATGACCACGGGTGCTAGAAACTGCGTGCCCTGGTCGGTCTCCACCAGAAAACGGCCATCGGCCTGCTTGCCGATGCGGCTGACCTGCTGGCCGAGGTGAAAAGCTGTGTGGAAAGGCTGGATTTGCTGCAGCAGCGAATCTGCCAGCGCCCGCCCGGAGGTGGTGGGCGTGCCGGGGATGTCGTAAATGGGCTTGTCGGGGTACAGCTCCATGCACTGGCCGCCCGCATGGGGCAGTGCGTCGACGACGTGGGTAGGCACTTCCAGCAAGCCGAGCTGGAACACCTGGAACAGCCCGACGGGGCCCGCGCCGATGACGACGGCCCCGGTCTCGTTCAATTAACGCTCCAGCAACTGGATCTTGGGCATCACGTCTTTCCAGTCGTCTGCGTCTGGCAGCGCTGGTTTGCGCTTGGTGATGCTCTTCCAGCCGTCGGCGCGGGCGAGTTCGACGTTGAGCTTGATGAAGGCCAACTGGTCGGCGGGCATGTCTTCTTCGGCGTAGATGGCGTTGGCCGGGCACTCGGGGATGCAGACGGCGCAGTCGATGCATTCATCGGGGTCGATAACCAGCATGTTCGGGCCTTCGCGGAAGCAGTCCACGGGGCACACGTCCACACAGTCGGTGTATTTGCATTTGATGCAGGCTTCGGAGACAACGTGGGTCATATCGGTATTTTCATGTGCGAGGGGTAACCCTCAATTTTAAGGGTTAGCGAACCAGTACCGCGGCCGAGGTTTTGTGGCTTGCGGTATCCACCAGCACCAGTGCACCCAGCGAGCGTGATTGCGTGTAGGGCCGGGTGGCAATGGCTTCTTGCAGCGCCAGCTCGACGTGGCCGATAGCGTTGGGCGGCAACTCGGTGGCGTCTTCTTCCGCCAGGGTGTTGATATCCAGCTTGTGCACGATACGTTTGACTTTGGCCTTCACCCAGCGGTGGCCGTGCAGTGCCCAGTAGACGCGGCCTGCCACCAGGGGTTCGTCGTCCATCCAGGCCACGGTGGCGGAGATCTCGCGGCTGGCTTCGAACTGGCCGGGGGCCAACAGCCAGTCGCCACGCGACACATCGACCTCGCGGTCCAGTGTGATGCCGGCGCTGTTGCCGGCCAGCACGCTCTTGGGATTGCGGGCATGGTCCAGTACCTGGGCCACCGTGGCGGTCTGGCCGCTGGGCAGGATGCGAATTTCCTGGCCTACGGCGACCTGGCCCGTGGCCACACGGCCCCAGAACACGCGGCGGCCCTGGCTGGTGTCGGCACTCGAAGAGAACTTCTCCACCCACTGCACCGGAAAGGCGAAGGGCTGCTCCACCTCGGCAGGTGTGCTGGGCAGTTGCTCCAGAATCTGCAGCAGGGTCGGGCCGGTGTAATTGCACCAGTCGGGGTTTTCGCTATGGCCCGCTTCCACCACGTTCCAGCCCTTGAGGGCCGAAATCGGCACGATGGCTTTGACGGGGATCTCGGCGGCAGCGGCAAAGCTGTTCAGCGCGGCGCTGATGTGGGCAAACGCCAGGGCCGAGTCTTCCACTGCGTCCAGCTTGTTAATGGCAAACACGATGCTGGGTACGCGCAGCAAATGGCACAGCAGCGAGTGGCGGCGGGTTTGCGGCAGCAGCTCCAGCGCGGCGTTTTTCCAGTCGAGCTTGGTGGCATCGACCAGCACCACAGCGGCATCGGCGCTGCTGGCGGCGGTGACCATGTTGCGGGTGTACTGCTCGTGGCCGGGTGCGTCGCCGATGATGAATTTGCGGTCTTCGGTGTTGAAGTAGCGGTAGGCCACGTCGATGGTGATGCCTTGCTCGCGCTCGGCGCTCAGGCCGTCGGTCAACAGCGCCAGATCGGTTTCGCCCTGGCGTTGCACGCCCGCCAGGTGGTCTTGCAGTACCGCCTTGGTGTCCACCAGCAGGCGGCCAATCAGGGTGCTCTTGCCGTCGTCCACCGATCCGCAGGTAATGAATTTCAAGGCAGAAAGTGCCTTAGCGCCCGTGGATAGGGCGGGAGCAGCTATGGAAGTAGTAGCGTTCATTAGAAGTATCCGTCTTTCTTGCGCTTCTCCATCGAAGCCTCTGAGGTCTTGTCGTCCATGCGGGTCGCGCCACGTTCGCTCACGTCGGCGGCCAGGGTTTCGATCACCACGTCGCCGGGCGTGGCGGCGAAACTCTCCACCGGGCAGGTGCAGGTGATGTCACCCACGGTGCGGAAACGCACGTCGCGCTGCTCAGAGGTTTCACCCGCCTTGAGCGGGGTGAGTTCGGTCACCGGCACCAGCAGGCCTTTGCGCTCCACCACTTCGCGTTTGTGGGTGTAGTACAGCGAGGGCAGGGCGATTTTTTCGCGTTCGATGTACTGCCACACATCCAGCTCGGTCCAGTTGCTGATGGGGAACACGCGGAAGTGCTCGCCGGGCTGCAGGCGGGTGTTGAACAGGGTCCACAGCTCGGGGCGCTGGGCCTTGGGCTGCCACTGGCCGAAGCTGTCGCGGTGCGAAAAGATGCGTTCCTTGGCGCGGGCCTTTTCTTCGTCGCGGCGGGCGCCGCCGATCAGCGCGTCAAAGCGGAATTCTTCGATGGCCTCCAGCAGCGTGACCGACTGGTGCACGTTACGCGACTCGCCGGGGTGGGACAGGCGCACGGTGCCGCGCTTCATCGAGTCTTCGACGTTGCGCACGATCAGCTCTGCACCCAGCTCCTGGGCGCGGAAGTCGCGGAAGTCGGTGACTTCGTGGAAGTTGTGGCCGGTGTCGATCATCAGCAGCGGGTAGGGGATGCCGCCGCTGCCGGTGGTTACGTTCTTGGCACCAAAGGCTTTTTCGGCGCATTTCAGCAGCACCAGCGAGTCTTTGCCGCCCGAAAACAGCAGGGTGGGGCGTTCAAACACGGCAGCCACTTCGCGCAGGATGAAGATGGTTTCTTCTTCCAGCGCGTCGAGGTGGGTGTTGCTCAGGTGGTGTGGGGTCACTTGGGTAGTCATGTCGGAGGTCAAAATTCAGTGGGCCAAGTGCAGACCGCACTCGCGGTTGTCGTCGCCCTTGGTGGGGTCCACGTAGTCGAAGTTGTTGGGCAGGCCGTGGGTTTCGCAGTAGGCGTAGAGCTCTTTGGACGACCAGTGCAGCAGCGGCGCGACCTTGATCAGGCCGTCGGGGTTGATGCTGACCGGGTCCATCTGGGCACGCACGGCGGTGTCGGTGGCGCGCAGGGCGGTGAACCAGACCTTGGGTGCCGTCTCGCGCAGTGCGCGAGCAAAGGGCTCCAGCTTCACTTCTTCGGTGAAGGCCGAGTGGCGTGGGTCGTCCAGCGCGGGCGTGGGGCCGTCCACCGCCTCGCGGTGCGCCCGCGAACGGCGTGGCAGGTAGATGTGCAGGTTGAGCTTCAGCCGCTGGGTCACTTCGTCGACAAAGCGGTAGGGGGCCTCGGTGTTGTAGCCGTTGTCCATCCAGACCACAGGCACGCCAGGGTTGACCTGGGTGACCATGTGCAGAATGACCGCCTCGAAGGGGCGGAAGTTGGTAGTGACGATGGCGGGCTGGCCCAAGGCCAGCGCCCATTCCACCAGCGCGGGTGCGTCGCGGCCGAGATCGGCGTTGATTTGTGTGAGATTGAGCGTGCTCATGGTGTCTTGCTGCTATCAGTACGAGTCTTGGCGGGCCAGCTCTGCGCCGTAGGCGGCGGAGTGGTCGGTTTCGGCAAAGTGCGGCTCCACGTGGACGGCATCGCCCTGGTAGAAGCCTTCAAAGCGGTCAAATTGGCGCTGGGCGGCGCTGGCATCCACGCCTTCGCGCAGGACAGCCACGGTAAAGCCGCTGCGCTGCATTTGCACCAGCTGGTCGATCAGCACGTCGCCAGTGGCGCGGATTTCGCCGGTGTAGCCCAGGCGGCGGCGCAGCAAAAAAGCCTGGCTGTAGGCGCGGCCATCGGTGAACTTGGGGAAGTGCAGGTCGATGCGGGTGACGCCCGCCAGGTCCAGCGCGCGCGGGTCTGCATCGTTGGCCAAAAATATCTGGTCTTTTTGGCCTTCAGGGCAGGCAGTATGGGCGGTAGCAGCTATTATTTTCATAGTAAGGGCTTTCAGGCTTCTGCAGCGGCCTTGGGGGCGCGGGCGGTGCTGGTGCGGGCGGCGTTGGCGGCCAGCTTGAACGGGTCCTGGCCCACGCGGCGCAGGGTGTCGATGAAGGCCTCTCCGCTGGTGCGGGTGGCGCGGTAGGTGTCCAGCACGGCTTCGATCACTTCCGGCACTTCGGCGGCGCTGAACGATGGGCCAACCACTTTGCCGATAGAGGCCGGGCCGCTGAGGTTGGAGCCGTCCGAGCCCGCCAGCGTCACCTGGTACCACTCCTGGCCGTCCTTGTCCACGCCCAGAATGCCGATGTGGGCGCTGTGGTGGTGGCCGCAGGAGTTGATGCAGCCGCTCATGTGCACATCCACTTCGCCAATGTCGTGCAGTTCGTCCATGTCTTGGTAGCGCTGGCTGATGGCTTCGGAAATAGGCAGCGAACGCGCATTGGCCAGCGAACAGAAGTCGCCGCCGGGGCAGACGATCATGTCGGTCAGCAGGCGGATATTGGCGCGGGCCAGGCCGGCGGCCTTGGCCTCTGCGTAGAGCGCAGGCAGTTCGTCGGCGCGCACCCAGGGCAGCACCAGGTTCTGGTCGTGGGTGACGCGGGTTTCACCGGCGCTGTAACGGTCGGCCAGGTCGGCCGACAGGTCCAGCTGGTCGCCGGTGGCATCACCGGGCGAGTAGCCCAGGCGCTTGAACGACAGCGTGACCGAGCGCAGCAGCGGGTTTTTGTGGGCGGCCACGTTTTGCTGGAGCCAACGGGTGTAGTCCTTGTCATCCACTGGCGCGGCAACCGGGTTGGTCAGGGCGGGCAGGGGGCCGACGCGGCTGGCCGGGGGCACGAAGCAGGCGGTCACGCGGTCCAGCTCGGACTGGGCGATGGTGTGCGGCGCGCCGTCCACCGTCAGGATCTGCTGGTACTCGGCTTCCACCTCGTCGATATAGCGCTGGCCTTCGGCTTTGACCAAAATCTTGATGCGCGCCTTGTAGATGTTGTCGCGGCGGCCCCAGCGGTTGTACACGCGGACCACGGCTTCCAGGTAGTTGAGGATCTGGTTCCAGGGCAGGAAGCTGCGGATCACCGTGCCCAGCACCGGGGTACGGCCCATGCCGCCACCCACCATCACGCGCAGGCCGACTTCACCGGCTTCGTTTTTCAACACATGCAGGCCCACATCGTGCCAGGCGGTGGCAGCGCGGTCGTCGGTGGCACCGACGATGGCGATCTTGAACTTGCGCGGCAAGAACGCGAACTCGGGGTGCAGCGTGCTCCACTGGCGGATGATTTCGGCCAGGGGGCGGGGGTCGGCGATTTCGTCGGCGGCAATACCGGCGCGCTCGTCGCTGGTGGTGTTGCGGATGCAGTTGCCGCTGGTCTGGATGCCGTGCAGGTGCACGCTGGCCAGCAGGTCCATCACGTCGGCGCTTTTGTCGAGCGGAATCCAGTTGAACTGGACGTTCTGGCGGGTGGTGAAGTGGGCGCAGGCGCTGGGCAGGCTGTGCAGGTCGCTCAGGCCCGGGTTGGCCTTGCTGAGGTCGTGTGCGTCTTTTTTGTCGTAGTCGCGGGCGATGGTGGCCAGCACGCGCAGTTGGGCGCTGGACAGTTCGCCGTAGGGCACGGCTACCCGCAGCATGGGCGCGAAACGCTGAACGTACCAGCCGTTTTGCAGGCGCAGCGGGCGGAATTCGTCTTCGGCCAGGGTGCCGCCTTGCCAGCGTTCCAGTTGGTCGCGAAATTGGGCGGCGCGCAGTTTGACGAACTGTTTGTCAAATTCGGTGTATTGGTACATTTTTTTCGGTCGTGGGGCAGGGTAGCCTGCGATTTTAAAGTGCGAGTAACTTGGTGCCTGCATACGCGAGCAGCAGGGACAGCAGGCCGCGGATCACGCGGTCCGAGGTTTTGAGCATCAGGTGCGAACCCAGCCAGATGCCGGGAAGCGAGCCGATCAACAGCTTGGCCAGCAGCGGCCAATCGACCGAGCCCAGCCCGGCGTGGCCCAGGCCCGCCACCAGGGTCAGGGGCACGGCGTAGGCGATGTCGGCGGCGACGATGCGCTGCAGCGGCAGTAGCGGGTACAGCAGCATCAGCACCGTGACACCAATGGCACCTGCGCCTACCGAGGTCAGCGTTACCAGTGTGCCGATGAATGCGCCAAACAGCAGCGGCAGGCTCCAGTGGCGCGGGCGTTCGGCGGCGGCCATGTTTTCAGCGCTGATGTTGCGGGGAGTGGATTTGCCACGGATGCTCTTGTACAGGGTGGCGGCAGCGGTGAGCAGCAAGGCCACGCCCAAGGTGGTGGTCATGGCTTTTTGCACCTGGGCATCGGCGGGGCCCAGGGCATGCAAAACCCAGAGTGTGACCAGCGAAGCCGGGATACTGCCAGCGCACAATGTCAGCACGATGCGCCAGTTCACGATGCCGGAGCGGGCCATCTTGAGGGTACCGCCGGCTTTGGTAAAACAGGCAAACAGCAGGTCGGTGCCGATGGCCAGGTAGGGCTTGATACCGAAAAAGAAGATCAAGATGGGGGTCATGAGCGAGCCGCCGCCCACCCCGGTCAAACCCACTACGAAGCCGACAAAAAACCCGGCAAAAACAAACGCTAAATCGTGCATAGGGCGCGACTATAGAAGCCCGCCGCCCCATTCCAAACTACTTTATTGTTCTACCAATATGCTGTTTAGCATATTTAGAAATAACGAAACTGGCTTTTCAGCCGGCTGGTTGGGCGTACGCCGCATTGAGTTGTGCGTCGATGGTGTGCCACAAAGGCCGCACCATGAGGCGCAAGCCCTGGTACACCTCGTCCACCCGCAGCATCGACGGCACGCGTTGTCCCCGGTGTTCCACCGGACCGCCGATGGGGATGATGTTGACTCCCAGTTTGCCAAAGTGCTCGGCCAGCCGGGGTTCGGTGAGGGTGAACAAGGTATCAATGCCATGGCGCTTGGCCATCAAGACGGCACCGATGTACAGGCTGACGGGCAGGTAGGGAAAGCGCGGCTGTTTCTGGTCGCCGAAATCCTGGTCGGAAATGCTGGCCTCGGATTGCTGCTCGCCTTTGCGTCGGCGGAACTCCGACATCACCGCCAGCCGGGACACCTCGGCGATGCGGCCACGCGGTTGCGCAGCGGGGTCGATGATGCTGCGGTCCAGCGTGTTTTGACAGGTCAATTCAAACGGCAACGGCGCAGCGGGATGGGCCGGGTCGGTGAGTACGAGCCGGGCGCAGCCCGCCAGACGCGTGCCATCGGCGCTGCGTACCAGGCAGTGCTGGGAACGGTAGTCGTATTTGTCGGTTTCGCGCTGGTCCTGCCGCACGGGCTCAAAACTGAGTTCGCGGGCATAGACATCGTGGCGGATAAAAAAAACATCGTTGACGCGGTCGGGCGCCAGCGCAGGCGCAATTTCAAAATACTGCTTGTAGCCATCGCCCAGGTTGAGGCGGGGAGTGTCTGACATACGGGCCTCGCGAGATATTGGAAAAGGTTGAGTTACAACCGTACACACTTTACGCAGGCTTTACAGGCAATTCGCAAAATATTTTTCAACATTCGCAGCACCAAGTCCTGTTCAGGCTTCAGAAAGCTGCAAAGACCACGGCGTTTTTTGCCAAGCCTGGGCTTCTTCACGCAGCAGGTGGGCCGACTGGGGGAAGGCCTGTGCCCAGCCGGGGCGGGTGGACAGCACAAATTGGCTCGCAAGCGCCGGATCGATGTGGAGTTCCAGGCCTGCGGTGTCGGGGTCGCGGCGGGCATGGCACAGCATCGTGGCCAGGCGCAAGCACAGCAATTGCTGCATGAAGGCCGCGTCGGCAAAATCGAGCTCCAGCTTGCGCAACTTGCCTCGGTGGCCCAGCACGAGTTGGCTCAGGCGGTGCAGTTCCAACAAAGCGAAGCCCGGTGCGTCTGCGTTCTCCAGGACGTAGGCGCCGTGCTTGTGGTGGTCCTGGTGCGATATCTGGCAGCCAATTTCATGCAGTTGACCGGCCCAGTTGAGTTTGCGTTGCTGGCGGACGACTTCGCTTGCAGCTACACCGCTGCCGGTTTGCAGCTGGCCGTACAAGGTGCAGGCGAGCTTGGCTACGCGCTGTGCCTGTTGGGTGTCCACGTCAAATCGGCTGGCCATGCGCTGCACCGAGACGGCCCGCAGGTCGGTTTCCTCCTGGCCGCGTGCCACCAGGTCGTACAGCACGCCGTGGCGCAAAGCGCCGTCAGCGGCATGCATTTGCTCGATGCCCAATAGGTCAAAGATGGCGCGCAGCACGCTGATGCCGCCGCCAATGACCAGCTTGCGGTCATCCTTCATGCCTTCGATACGCAGTTTGTCAACGCTTTGGGCTTTGAGCAGGCGGTCGCTGATCCAGTCCAGGCCTTCACGGGTGATGAGGTTCAGTGGCCAGCCTGCGGCATGCAGTATGTCGCCCACCGCGCCCACGGTGCCCGAGGAGCCATAGGCCACGTCCCAGGTGTCGCGGCGGTAGGCGTTGAGCGCCTCGTCGAGCACGGCCTTGGCGGCAATTTCGGCGATCCGGAAGGCATCGCGGGTGAACTGGCCGTTCGGAAAGTACTTCATCGACCAAGCCACGCTGCCCACGCGGAAGGATTCCATCACCGTCGCGTCATACGCCTGGCCCAGGATCATTTCGGTCGAGCGCCCGCCGATATCCACCACCAACCGCCGCTCGTCGGACTGCGGCAGCAGCCGGGCCACACCCTGGTAGATCAACCGGGCTTCTTCGCGGCCCGGAATCACGTCGATGGGGAAGCCCAGCACCTCGTGCGCCTTGGCCAAAAACACGTCACGGTTGCGGGCCTCGCGCAGGGTTTGGGTGGCCACGGCGCGCACCTGGTGGCGCTCGAACCCGGCCAGGCGTTCGCCAAAACGGGCCAGGCAGTCCCAGCCACGCTGCATGGCCTCCTGGCTGAGGTTGCGGTTTTCATCGAGGCCGTTGCCTTGGCGGACGGTTTCTTTCAGGTATTCGGTGCGGTGGATTTGCCCGTGGTCCAGACGGCCAATTTCCAGGCGAAAGCTGTTGGAGCCCAGGTCCAGGGCGGCGATGAGAGTTCCGTTTTGCATGGCGTGGCCGCTTTTTTAAGTGGGCGCAGCATAGCACCCATGGGACGTGCAAGACGCGGGCGAATTTGTCACATTGCTGTCACATAAGCTTCTTAAAGTCGGTCCAACGCCGCGGTTCACCCATACGGTAAATCGAGGCATAGGTTCGATAGGTTTCCACTCATTCAAAGGGTCTTCTGATGCAAGTTCGTTTCAAAATCGCCATGGCCAGCCTGGCTGGTTCGGCTGCTTTGTCTTTTGGCGGTTTCGCCAGCGCCCAAGAAATTACCGGCGCCGGTGCGACCTTCCCCGCACCCGTGTACTCCAAATGGGCCGCCGAGTACAACAAGGCTACCGGTGTCAAGATCAACTACCAGTCGGTGGGTTCTGGTGCGGGTATCAAGCAGATCGATACCAAGACCGTGGATTTCGGTGCCTCTGACATGCCCCAGACCGACGATGTGCTGAAGGCCAAGGGTCAGATGCAGTTTCCCGCCGTGATCGGTGGCACGGTGCCTGTGGTGAATATCAAAGGTATTGCTCCCGGCCAGTTGAAGCTGAACGGCCAGGTTCTGGGCGATATTTTTCTGGGCAAGATCACCAAGTGGAATGATGCCGCTCTGGTGGCTCTGAATCCTGGTGTACCGCTGCCGGATGCTGCTATTTCGCCCGTGCGCCGTGCCGATGGTTCGGGCACCACTTTTAACTTCACCAACTACCTCAGCCGAGTCCACCCCGAGTGGAAAGAAAAAGTGGGTGAGGGCACAGCCGTGAACTGGCCCGTGGGCGCAGGCGGTAAGGGCAATGAAGGTGTGGCTGCGTTTGTGAACCGCCTGCCTAATTCCATCGGCTACGTTGAGTACGCGTACGTCAAGCAAAACAAGATGACCTACACGCTGTTGAAAAACCGTGACGGTGTGTATGTTGCGCCCAGCGATACCGCTTTTGCCGCCGCCGCTGCCGGTGCGGACTGGAACAAGTCTTTCTACCAGCTGATTACCGACCAGCCTGGTAAAGATGCCTGGCCTATTTCTACCGCCACCTTCATCTTGATGCACACCAAGCAAGATAAGCCAGCCAACGCCACCGAAGTGTTCAAGTTCTTCAATTGGGCCTACAAAAACGGTGCCAAGATCGCAGACGATCTGGACTACGTGCCGCTGCCCGCACCCGTCGTGGCTTCGATCGAGAAGGCCTGGGGCCAGGTGACGGATGCCGCTGGCAAGCCCGTCGCTATCAAGTAAGTATTGGTACACCAGGACAAAGGAGCAAAACGTGTCATCTACACTTCCGGCGACCGAGCACCTGTTAAATCCATCTGGTAAGTCTTCCGGACACGCGATGACCACTCCTCCCCGCCCCAAAGCGGCCCGTTCCGGGCCGGTATTCGACCGAATCTTTGCCTGGTTGGCCAAAGGTTCGGCCATCTTCACCCTGGCGATGCTGGTCGCCATCCTGGTGTCGCTCACCGTCAGTGCTTGGCCCGCGATCGACAAGTTCGGTCTGGGGTTCCTGACAAGCACCACTTGGGATCCCGTCAAAGAAGACTTTGGCGGGTTGGTGATGATCTACGGCACGGTAATGACTTCCCTCATCGCCTTGCTGATTGCGGTGCCCGTCAGTTTTGGTATTGCGCTGTTCCTCACCGAACTGTCGCCTGCCTGGCTTAAGCGCCCGCTGGGAACGGCCATTGAATTGTTGGCTGCTGTGCCTTCTATCGTGTACGGCATGTGGGGTTTGCTGGTGTTCAGCCCGGTGTTGTCCACCTATGTACAACAACCCTTGCAGGCTGCGTTTGGCGATGTGCCGTACCTGGGGGCCTTGTTTTCTGGTGCCCCTGTGGGTATCGGTATTTTGTCGGCCGGCATCATCCTGGCCATCATGATCATCCCGTTCATTGCTGCGGTGATGCGCGATGTCTTCGAGGTAACCCCCACGCTGCTCAAAGAGTCGGCCTACGGTCTGGGCGCTACCACCTGGGAAGTGGTGTCCAAGGTCGTACTGCCCTACACCAAGGCGGGTGTGGTCGGCGGCATCATGCTGGGCTTGGGCCGGGCGATTGGCGAAACCATGGCGGTCACGTTCGTGATCGGTAACTTCAACCAATTGGATTCGCTCAGCCTGTTCCAGGCCGCCAACAGCATTACCTCGGCCCTGGCCAACGAGTTTGCCGAAGCCGGTGAAGGCCTGCACCAAGGCGCTCTGATGTACCTCGGCCTGGTGCTGTTTTTCATCACTTTTGTCATTCTTTCCCTGTCCAAACTTCTGTTGTCGCAGCTGCGGAAAAATGAAGGAACCAAATCATGACTACGGGCGAAATGTTGCTCAAAGCTGCTGCGCTGGAACATACCCGCAGCGTCAAATACGCCAAGCGCAAGCGCGTCAACCAGATCGCTCTGGTGCTGGCCCTGGGAGCCATGGCTTTCGGCCTGTTCTGGCTGTTCTGGATTCTGTTTGAAACCGTGCGACTGGGCATTGAAGGCCTGACCATAGCCACGCTGACCCAGATGACACCGCCGCCCAACGACGAAGGCGGCTTGGCCAACGCGATTTATGGTTCGTTCTTGATCGTGGTTCTGGCGACGTGTGTGGGCGCACCCATCGGCATCATGGCCGGTATCTATCTGGCCGAGTACGACACCAAGAGCTGGTTGGCCGCGACCACCCGGTTTGTAAACGACATTTTGTTGTCGGCACCCAGCATCGTCATCGGCCTGTTTGTGTACGCGGTGGTGGTGTCACGCTTTAAATCGTTTTCAGGCTGGGCTGGCGTGGTGGCCTTGGCGTTGATCGTGATTCCGGTGGTTATCCGTACTACCGAAAACATGCTGCAGTTGATACCGCCGGGCCTGCGGGAAGCGGCTTACGCTCTGGGTGCGCCCAAGTGGAAGGTGATCCTGAGCATCACCCTGAAAGCGGCCCGGGCGGGTGTGATCACGGGTGTGATGCTGGCGGTAGCCCGTATCGCCGGGGAAACTGCGCCACTGCTGTTCACTGCTTTGAGCAACCAGTTCTGGACCTCCAGCCTGAGCCAGCCGATGGCCACCCTGCCGGTCACGATCTTCAAGTTTGCGATGAGCCCGTATGAAAACTGGCAGAAGCTGGCTTGGGCCGGGGTCTTCTTGATCACCATGGCTGTGCTGACTTTGAACATTCTGGCCCGCCTCTGGGCTGGCTCCAACAAGAATTAACCCGGACTTGCGCAAGTCCCTGTGCGTGCCCGACAGGCAACACAGAGGCCACTGCGCAAGACCTCCTAACCTTAGGTCTTCACCATGCAAACCACTGTTGCAAGCCCCTCGAAAATTTCGGTCAAAGACCTGAACTTCTTTTACGGCAAGTTCCATGCGCTCAAGGGCATCAACCTGGAAATCCCCGAGAAGAAGGTCACCGCCTTCATCGGCCCCTCGGGCTGCGGTAAATCCACGCTGCTGCGTATCTTCAACCGCATGTTCGAGCTCTATCCCGAGCAGCGCGCCGAAGGTCAGATTTTGCTGGACGGCGAGAACCTGCTGACCAGTAAAAAAGACGTGGCCCTGCTGCGCGCCAAGGTCGGCATGGTGTTCCAAAAGCCCACGCCGTTCCCCATGTCGATCTACGACAACATCACCTTTGGCGTGAAGCTGTTTGAAGACCTGAACACCACCGACATGGAAGAACGCGTCGAATGGGCGCTGCGCAAGGCGGCCCTGTGGACCGAAGTGAAAGACAAGCTCAACCAGAGCGGCTCCAGCCTGTCCGGTGGCCAGCAGCAACGCCTGTGTATTGCCCGCGGCATTGCCATCAAGCCCGAAGTGCTGTTGCTAGACGAGCCCTGCTCGGCGCTGGATCCGATCTCCACCTCCAAGGTGGAAGAGCTGATCACCGAGCTGAAAAACGACTACACCGTGCTCATCGTCACTCACAACATGCAGCAAGCCGCGCGCTGCAGCGACTACACCGCCTACATGTACCTGGGCGATCTGATGGAGTTTGGTGCCACCGAAGACATCTTCTTCAAGCCCAAGCGCAAGGAAACCGAAGACTACATCACCGGACGTTTCGGCTGATCTGGCCCTCTTTTGCCCCTTGCTGCATTTAATTGAATTGGAGACTTTCATGCCCGATAAACATCTTTCCAGCCAGTTCGACAGCGAACTCAATGGCGTGTCCAGCCGTGTGATGGAGCTGGGTGGTCTGGTGGAATCGCAGATCCGCCAGGCGGTCTATGCGCTGTCGCAGTTCAGCGTCGAAGTGGCCGACCAGGTCGCAGAAACCGAAATCCGTGTGAATGGCATGGAAATCGAGATCGACCGCGAACTCTCCAGCATCATCGCCCGCCGCCAGCCCACGGCGCGCGACCTGCGCCTGCTGATCGCCATCTCCAAAACCACCGCCAATCTTGAGCGTGTGGGTGACGAGGCCAACAAGATCGCCCGCATGGCCAAGTCCATCGCCAAGAGCGGCTCGCCCCGTTCCTTGCCCACGCTAGACCTGCGGGTATCGGCCGACATGGCCTCTGGCCTGCTGCGCAAGGCGCTGGACGCTTTTGCCCGGCTGGACACCAGTGCCGCGCTGGACATCCTGAAAGAGGACGACCTGATCGACCAGGAATTCGACGGCTTTGTGCGCAAGCTCATCACCTACATGATGGAAGACCCGCGCACCATCTCCGCCAGCCTGGACCTGCTGTTCATTGCCAAAGCCATCGAGCGCATCGGTGACCACGCCAAGAACATTGCCGAGTTCATCATCTACATCGTGAAGGGCGAAGACGTGCGCCACGCCACCGTCGCCCAGGTGGAGTCGGCCCTGCAATGAAAACCATGCCCCGGGTCCTGATCGTCGAAGACGAGCCCGCGATTGCCGAGCTGATCGCGGTCAATCTGCGCCACAGCGGCTTCCAGCCGACCTGGGCGATGGACAGCGTCACGGCCCAGTGCGAGCTCGATGCCATGCTGCCCGATGTGATCCTGCTGGACTGGATGCTGCCCGGCGAAAGCGGCCTGTCGCTGGCCAAGAAATGGCGCGCCAACCCGCGTACCAAGGGTGTGCCCATCATCCTGTTGACCGCCCGCAGTGACGAAAACGACCGCGTGGCCGGTCTCGATGCCGGTGCCGACGACTACATCTCCAAGCCGTTTTCCACCAAGGAAATGCTGGCCCGCATCCGGGCCGTGCTGCGCCGCCGTGCGCCCGAGCAAGAAAGCGGCACCCTGCGTATCGGGGCCTTGGCCCTGGACGCCGCGACCTACCGCGTCACCTACCAAGAGCAAGCCGTGAAGATCGGCCCCACCGAATTCAAGTTGCTGCAGTACCTGATGAAGAACGCCGAGCGGGTGCATTCGCGTTCGCAGTTGCTCGACCGCGTCTGGGGCGACCATGTGTTTATCGAAGAGCGCACGGTCGACGTGCACGTCAAGCGCCTGCGTGAGTCGCTGGGCGCAGGCGGCGCCATGGTCGAGACGGTGCGCGGCGCGGGCTACCGCATCACGGCGCAGCCGGTGGCAGCCGCGACAGCCGCGACAGCCGCGACAGCCGCCGTGCCGTCTTCTGCAGTTTCCTCGGCGACTTCCGCTGCCTGATTCACAGGGTGGTGCACGCACCGCCCTTATCCAATTTTCCCTATGTGGTTTCGATTGTTGAGCTTTTTGGGCCTCCAGCTGGGCGCGGGCCTGCTGGGCTGGCAATGGGCCGCCTATCCGGGTGCACTGGCCGGCGTGGTGCTGGCGGGCCTGTTCTGGATGTTGCTGGATGCTGTGCGGGGCCTGCGGGTGATGCGCTGGCTGCGCACCGGCGAGGCCTCGCAAGCCCCGCACATGCAAGGCTGGTGGGGTGAACTCACCGACCGCACCCGCCGCTGGCTGCGCCAGACGCAGCAGAAGATGCTGGATGCCGAAACCCGGCTGCAGGAGTTTTTGGCCGCCATCCAGGCGTCTCCCAATGGTGTGGTGCTGCTGGATGCCCAGGGGCGCATCGAGTGGTGCAACCATATCGCCGCCGAACATTTTGGTTTTGATGCCCAGCGCGACCTGCAGCAGCAGATCGGCAATCTGGTGCGTGATCCGGCGTTTGCGGCCTATTTCGCAGATGCCGATTTTTCGCGTGGCACTTTTATGCTGGGGCGTGGTGGCACAGCCAGCCGCCCGGTGCGCCTGTCGGTACACCTGCACCCCTACGGCGATGGCCGCCGTCTTCTTCTGTCGCGCGACGTGACGGCGCTGGAGCAGGCCGAGGCCATGCGCCGCGACTTTGTGGCCAATGTGTCGCATGAAATTCGCACGCCACTGACGGTGATGGCGGGTTTTGTGGAAACCATGCAAAGTCTGCCGCTGGACGAAGGCCAACGCGAGCGTTACCTGGGCTTCATGGCCCAGCAAGCCCAGCGCATGCAAACCCTGGTGAGCGATTTGCTGACCCTGTCCAGCATTGAAGGCAGCCCGTCGCCCAGCAATACCGAATGGATCGTGCTGCGCGACTTGCTGGCCCAGTGCGCCCGCGAGGCCGAAGCCTTGTCGGGCATGGTCACTGCCGGACACGGCAAGGCCCACGCGCTGCGGTTTGGCCCTATGCCCGAAGGCTCGATTGCCGGGGCATCGAGTGAACTGCTCAGCGCCTTGTCCAACCTGGTCAGCAACGCGGTGCGTTACACACCTGCCGGCGGCCGCATTGACGTGCGCTGGCAACCTTTGCCCGACGGTCGGGCTGAGTTTTCGGTGAGAGACACCGGCCCGGGCATCGCGGCCGAGCATTTGCCCCGCTTGACCGAACGCTTCTACCGTGTGGACCCGAGCCGATCCCGCGAGACCGGCGGCACCGGCCTGGGCCTGGCCATCGTCAAGCACGTGGTACAGCGCCACGGTGCCGAGCTGCGCATCGAAAGCACCCAGGGCCAGGGTTCGCGGTTTGCCATCGTCTTCCCGGCCAGTCGCTTGCGCGGAACCGCCATACAGGCGGTCACGGCCTCTTGAGTAGGGTGCTATTTAATTAATAGCCGCCCGTGCTTATGGAATAAGCACAGAGGGCCTAAAAAGCTTGTAAGTTACTGCGGGATGCGCTGGTATAGCTGAATGGCTTCACCGTTGTCTGCGCGCCGCCGCACCCCCAGCTTCAGGGCCCAGGTGGACTTGTCGACTGCGCGCAGCAAGGGCCGCGCCTTGGCGGTATCGACCAGCAGCCAGGGGCACTGGACGGCCCCGCGTGCGGGTTTGAGCACCAGGCCACCGTGGAACTGGAATGCAGTGATCTGGCCCCGGTTCAGGTTGTCGAATTCGACGCAGCTGGGCAGGGCGCGCCCCGGGGTTTGCGCACGAATAGCGCGGTCCACATTACGCACCAGGGGCTGGTAGCTACGGCCATAGTCTGCAGCAGACAGGCCCAGCGTCATCAGCAACAGCCAGCACAGGGCCGTGCCGCCCGCAGGCAACACCAGACTTTTCCAGATGGCCGAGCGGTGGCGCCCCGCACGCCATTTCACCAGCCACACCCACACCAGCGAGGCACCCACAGCCACGGTGAACGGCAGCCAATCGAAACTGGGCATAAAACCCGGCAGCAGACGGGCCAGGTTGGCAGCCGGTTGCCGGGGCACATCGGTTTGCGCTGCTACCCACACGACCCAAATCATCAGCGCAAAAATAGTGAAAAACAGCAGCGTGAACCAGTCGACCAGCGCGCTGACCGGGCGGCTCAGGGTGGGCAGGGCGAACGCCGCCAGCGTGGCCATGGCGGGCAGGGCCAACATCAGCGAACGGTCGGCGGCATCTGTGGTCAAGGTCGCGGCCAGGGCGACGCCCACAAACCACAACGGCAGGGCCAGGTGGCGGCCAAAGCTACCGCTGGTCAGCTGCCGCCGCCAGCGCCACAGCGTCCACACCGCCAGCGGCCACACCGGCCAGGTAAACCACAGCAGCAGCCGGGCCAGGTTGCGCAGGCTGGTCCAGTCGGTATCGGGCAGGTCGATGCGCCAGCGCCACTGGTCCAAAGACCAGGCCAACGCGGCTACCGCCACGGTCACCAGCAGTATTGCCAGGCTCCAGCGCAGGCTGCGCGGCGCATCGCAGATTTCACCGGGTTCCTGGGCATTGCGGTCTAGAAAGTAGACCACCGCGCCACCCAAACCCAGCAGTACCGCCGTGGTGGGCGCACCGGACAGTGCCAACCCCGCCAAGCCCAGCACCACGCCGATGGCCGGTAGCCAGGTGCGGTAAGGCATGGCCGCCAACGCGAAAAAGGCCAGGGCGGTAAATGCCAGCTGGGCCAGCGCCGGGGTGGTTTCGTGCGACAGCTGCGCCATCCCCAGGCAGGCAATCATGGCCAGCAGGCCACCATCGGCCATGGCCCGGGCATAGTCGGTCGGTTTGGCCTCGCCACCAAAGGCAAAGGCGACCGGCTGGGCGCGCGGGCTGCGGGCCAGGTAGTACACCGCGTACCAGGTGCAGGCCAGCGCCATTGCCAGCAGCAGCATGAAAGGGACACGGGCGACAAAGTCGGCGGGCCAGCTGGGGGGGGCAAGTTGCATGGCCCAGGCGCCCAGCCAGTAAGGCACCAGCGCTTCAATCTCTGGTGGCTGGCCCTGCAGGGTGGGGCGCAGCCACGCAGAGCGGCCCTGCGCGAGCTCCACCATGTAGCCAAACGTCGCCATGTCATTGGTACGCCAGGGCGCACGGCCCACAAAGCCCGGCAGCACATAGGCCAGGCACAGCAGCCACAAGGCCACGCGAGGCAGGCGGCGAACGGCGCTTTGCGCCACGATGGCAGGGGTGGTTTGGTTCACAGAGCTGGAATGTAAGGCCTGGAATGCAAAAAGGCAGCGCGGATAAACCGGGCTGCCCCTTTGAGGTTGCAGAAAAACTTATTCTGCGGCGGCGACAGGTGCGGCTGCAGCAGCAGCGGTGGTCTTGCCGAAACGGTTGCGGAAGCGCTCCACGCGGCCACCCATGTTGTCCACGGATTTTTGCGTACCGGTGTAGAAAGGATGGGATTCGCTGGAGGTGTCCAGCTTGTACAGCGGCAGTTCGCGGCCGTCTTCCATCTTGATCATTTCCTTGGCGTTAACGCAGGAACGGGTCACGAACTTGAAGTTGTTCGACAAGTCCATGAAGCACACTTCACGGTAGTTGGGGTGGATACCAGCTTTCATTATTTTTTCCTTGTTCAATTGCGTTAGCCGCCCGGTGCCTTGGGACATGGTGTGCCCAATTTAAAAGCCCGGTACTTTTCGCGATTAGCCTTCGATTATAGCGTGAAAATTCAAGTCTTCTGCTTTAACCACCGCGGCGCATCATGTCGAAGAACTCTACGTTGTTCTTGGTGGACTTCATGTTTTTCAGCATCAGTTCCATCGACTCGATCTCGTCCATGTTGTACATGAACTGGCGCAGAATGCGGCTCTTTTGCAGGATTTCGGGCGACAGCAGCAGTTCTTCGCGGCGGGTGCCGCTGCGGTTGAGCTGGATCGACGGGAACACGCGCTTTTCGTAGAGGCGGCGGTCCAGGTGGATTTCGCAGTTGCCGGTGCCCTTGAACTCTTCAAAGATCACTTCGTCCATGCGGCTGCCGGTGTCGATCAATGCGGTGGCGATGATGGTCAGCGAGCCGCCTTCTTCCACGTTGCGGGCCGCACCCAGGAAACGCTTGGGGCGCTGCAGAGCGTTGGAGTCCACACCGCCGGTCAGCACCTTGCCCGACGAGGGCACGACGTTGTTGTAGGCGCGGGCCAGGCGGGTGATCGAGTCCAGCAGGATCACCACGTCTTTTTTCAGCTCGACCAGGCGCTTGGCGCGCTCGATCACCATTTCGGCCACGTGCACATGGCGGGCGGCGGGCTCGTCAAAGGTGGAGGCAATCACCTCGCCCTTGACGGAGCGCTGCATTTCGGTCACTTCTTCGGGGCGCTCATCGACCAGCAGCACCATCATGTGGCTGTTCGGGTAGTTGGCGGCAATGGCGTGGGCCATGTGCTGCATCATCACCGTCTTGCCGCTCTTGGGCGGGGCGACCAGCAGGGCACGCTGGCCCTTGCCGATGGGGGCCACGATGTCGATGATGCGGCCGGTGATGTTCTCGTCGCCCTTGATGTCGCGTTCCAGCTTCATCTGCTCTTTGGGGAACAGCGGTGTCAAGTTCTCGAACATGACCTTGTGCTTGTTTTCTTCGGGGCCGCCGCCGTTGACCTTGTCGAGCTTGTTCAGCGCAAAGTAGCGTTCGCCGTCTTTGGGGGTGCGCACTTCGCCTTCGATCATGTCGCCGGTGTGCAGGTTAAAGCGGCGCACCTGGCTGGGGCTGATGTAGATGTCGTCGGTGCTGGCGGTGTAGCTGGTGTCGGGGCTGCGCAGGAAGCCGAAACCGTCGGGCAAGATTTCCAGCACGCCATCGGCAATGATCTGCTCGCCGGTACGGGCGCGCTTTTTGATGATGGCAAACATCAGCTCTTGCTTGCGCATACGGCCGGTGTTCTCAATTTCAAGTTCTTCGGCTTGTTTGAGGACTTCAGACACGTGCAGTGCCTTGAGTTCGTTTAAGTGCATGGATTGACTCCTGGGCGGAGTTCTGAGAGGAAAAAAGGGGGGAGGTTTTGAGGAGGCTAGAAGGGCCTCACAAACCAGGAACTCGAACCGACTTGCTAGGGGTGCAAATGGGTGAATGCGCAGATTATGACAGGAATAATGGCCAGAAAAAACGAAGCCACCGCGAGGGTGGCTGGGAGCGAAAAGGCTTAGGCCAGCTGCTGGTCGATAAATGCGGTCAGTTGCGACTTGCTCATGGCGCCCACTTTGGTGGCTGCCAGCTCGCCGCCCTTGAAGATCATCAAGGTGGGAATGCCGCGGATACCGAACTTGGCGGGGATGTCGCGGTTCTCGTCCACGTTCATCTTGGCGATTTGCAGCTTGCCTGCGTAGCCGGTGGCCACTTCGTCCAAAATGGGGGCGATCATTTTGCAAGGACCGCACCATTCGGCCCAGTAGTCGACCAGCACCGGGGTGGCGGCCTGTAAAACGTCCGCATCGAAGCTTGCGTCCGAGACATGTTTGATGAGTTCGTTGGCCATATATGTTTCCTTAAAGCAGAGTGCCGAGACGACTAAAGTTGCGGCATTGTGACAGAAACCAAGAGCGCCTGTCGGCCACCACCGTGCTATCACAGACATAGCGAAAACCCATTACTCCATCTGCACCATCGCTCCAAATATGTCTATTGCTTTTGACGCCCTGTGGTTTGCCCCTGGCACCGGCTTGCTGGCCCAGATCGGGCAGGCCATGGCGCAGCGCCAGGCCCACCCTGCGCGCACCGTGGTGCTGCTGCCGTACGCGCAGCTCATGCCCCTGGCCAACCGGTTCTGGGCACAGGCCCAGCCCGATGGTTTTGCGCCGCGTTTCGAGTCCACGCTGAACTGGTCGCAGGGCCTGGGCGGCACAGCCCTGGGGCCGCATGATTTACGTTTTGATACCGCCATGGACATGCTGCAGGCCCCCGACCTGCTGGAGCGTGCCGGCCTGGGCGCGCAGCGTGAGGCCTTGTCGGCCCGCCTGGTAGAAGCCGCCCACCAACTGGCCCCGCTGGTGGCCGCCGTACCGCCGCAGCAGCGTGCCGATTGGGCTGCCCAGGCGCGCGAGGCTGTGGGCCTGGGCATGGAAGCGCCGGTACTAGCGCTGGAATGCGTGGTGGCCCGCATCGCCCTGGAATGGGCCGCCGCCTCCAGCTACGCCACCGACGTGCTGTGGAGCGACAGCGTGCCCGCCGCGCTGGACTGCATCGTCGTGCTCGACGGCTTCCAGACCGATCCGCTCATCCACGCCCTGTGCGCCGCCTGGGGCGACAAGGTCACGCGCCTGGTATGCCCCGCGCCGCCGCCAGCGCGCATGCCTGCCTTGCACCAGGCCCTTGACTCCGAAGACGAAGCCCAGCGCGCCGCCGCCTGCGTGCTGCGCCACATCGAAGCTGGGCGTACGCCGGTGGCCCTGGTCGCCACCGACCGCCTGCTGACCCGCCGCATCCGTGCCATGCTGGCCGCGCAGCAGGTGCGTATCCGCGACGAGACCGGCTGGAAGCTGTCCACCACCCGGGCCGCAGCCCAACTGGTGGTCACCCTGCGGGCCGCCCGCTGGGATGCCAGCAGCGACGCGGTGCTGGACTGGCTGAAAAACGCCCCCGCGTTCCGCCCTGGTACCGTGCAGTCGCTGGAGAAGGCGCTGCGCAAGCACGCGGTGCAAACCTGGTCCGGCTGGAGCGCCGATGCCACGCCGAAGCAGCCCGCCGTGTCCGAGGCCGTGCGCCTGGCCAACGGCCTGCGTGCTAGCCTGCAGGCCGCCCGCCCGCTGGCCGCCTGGCTGGCCGCCGTGCGCGCCTTGCTGCAGGCCAGCGGCCAGTGGGCCGCGCTGGAGGCCGATGCCGCCGGGGCCAAACTGCTCTCGGCCCTGCGCCTCACCGAAGGGGCCGAGGCGGAATTTGCCGACTTCCCCCAGGCCGCCCGCCGCCTGCGCCTGGCCGAGTTCAGCACCTGGGTGGGTGACGCCCTGGAGGCCGCCAGTTATGTGCCCGACCACCCGCAGGACGAGCAAGTGGTGGTGCTGCCGCTGAGCCAGTTGCTGGCCCGCCCGTTTGCCGCCCTGGTGCTGCCCGGCTGCGACGAGGTGCGCCTGGCCGTGTCGCCCGAGCCGCCCGGTGCCTGGACCGCTGCGCAGCGCGAAGCCCTGTGCCTGCCGTCGCGCGCCGTGTTGGAAGCCGCCGCCCGCGCCGCCTGGGCCAACGCCCTGCAAACCCCGTTTACCGATGTGCTGTGGCGGCAAAGCGATGCCTCGGGCGAAACCCTGCTGGCCAGCCCGCTGGTGCAGGCGCTGCGCGTGGCCCACACGGTGCCGGATGCCGCCGATCCGCGCGTCCCCCGCAGCCTCACGCCGCTGCCCAGCGAGCGGCCCTTGCCGGTGGGTGCGGCGCTGCCGGTCACCCGCCTGTCCGCCAGCGCCTACGAGGATTTGCGCCGCTGCCCGTACCGCTTCTTTGGTATGCGCCAACTCGGCCTGCAAGAGGCGCAAGAACTCACCGGCGAGGTGGACAAGCGCGACTTTGGCACCTGGCTGCACGCCGTGCTCAAGCATTTTCATGAAGCATTAAAAGTGACTCCCACGCCCAATCCATCGGCGCGAGTAGCTATGATGAATGTAGCAGCCGAGCAGGTGACGCAAGACATGCACCTGGAGCCGGGCGAGTTCCTACCCTTCGCCTCCGCCTGGCCCCGCGTGCGCGACGGTTACCTGGCCTGGCTGGCCCCGCACGAAGCCGCGGGCGGCCAGTTCGAGCAGGCCGAAAGCGCGCTGGAGTTGCCGCTGGGCCCCATCACCCTGGTCGGCACCATCGACCGGGTCGACCAGGTGCACGCCGACGGCCACAGCACCGCCCTGGTCATCGACTACAAAACCGAAAACGCCCAGGCCACCGGCAAACGTATCCAGGAGCCGCTGGAAGACACCCAGCTCGCCTTTTACGCCGCGCTGCTGCCCCACGACACCCTGCGCGCCGCCTACCTCAACGTGGGCGAAAAAGACGGCAGCCAGCTGTTCGAGCAAACCGAAGTGGTGGAAGCCCGCGACGCGCTGGTGCACGGCATCCTCGACGACATGCAGCGCATCGCCGAGGGCGCGACCCTGGCCGCGCTGGGCGAAGGTGCGGCCTGCACGTTTTGCGCGGCGCGGGGCCTGTGCCGAAAGGATTGGTGGACGGTCTAGGGCCAGGCCTGCCCACGGGGCGGGGTTTCAGGCGTATGGCTGCCCGTTTTTGTGGGAAAACTTCCAGGTGCCATCCACCAGTTCGGCCTGCAGGTCGTCATCGGGGTAGGTAGCGGCATCGCCCGGGGTTCTGTCGCCCACTTCCAGGTAGACCACTTCTTCGGCGCTTTCGTTGGCCAGGCGGTGGGCGTTGCCGGTGCCCGCGGGAAAGCCTGCACACATGCCGGGAGCCAGTACGGTGGCACCCTGGTCGGTGTATAGCGTGGGGTGGCCCTGCAGGATGTAGATGAACTCGTCTTGCCGTGTGTGGGCATGCCGCAGGGCCGATGCCGCATGGGGTGCCAAACGTGTCCAGTTGACGC
Organism: uncultured Albidiferax sp.; assembly: GCA_963512645.1. GTDB lineage: Bacteria > Pseudomonadota > Gammaproteobacteria > Burkholderiales > Burkholderiaceae_C > Rhodoferax_B. Next base: position 87,359 of record CAUPNM010000020.1, read on the forward strand.
CGAAGTTCTGCAGGCCAAACAGGTCGCCCAGGGGGTGTTTTTCGCGGCCCGCCATCATCGCGGCGAAAGGGGCCGGGTACACCGAGGGTTTGGCGCGGGCAGGGGTCTGGGCGGCGGTGACGGCAATGGGTGGGTGGTCGTGGGGCATGGCTACACCGGGTAGTGGGAGATAGCGCAATTCTGGCGGGTTTCCATGCCGCTGCAAGCCCACCGACCACCGAGGCTTCTGCTATCGAAAGCGTAGCTGCTCGTGCTTATCAAATAAGCGCTAGAGGCCTAAAAGGTTTGAAGATTGCCGTGGCGCTCCAGCCAGGCGCAAAACGCTACCGCGTGCGGGTTCTGCGTGGCTTGCGGGGCCATGATCCAGTAGTTGGTGCGGTCGCACAGCGTCAGGGTGGGGAAGGGCGTGTGCAGCAGGCCGCTGGCCAGTTCTTCGCGCAGCTGCAGCGGATCACCCAGGGCGATGCCCATGCCTTGCACCGCGGCCTGCACCGCCAGGTGGACATGGTCGAAGGTGACCAGGTGGCGCGGTTGCTGCGCGGGCAGCCCGGCCAGGGCCAGCCAGTCCTGCCAGACCAGCGGGGTGGAGCGGCTGTGCAGCAGGGTGCGCGACAGCACATCGACCGGGTCTGCCAAGGGCGGCAGGGTGGCCCGCACCTGCGGGTTGCACACGGGGGTCAGAGTGTTGGAAAGAAACGCCCCGATCGTCACCTCGCGCCACGGGGGGCGCTGGCGCAGCTCGGCCAGCTCGGCATCGGTAAAGCAGCGGATCGATACGTCGTAGGCCGCCGGGTCGAAGCCGGTGGCACTGAGGGTGGTGGCCAGTTGCACATCCACGCCCGGCACCTCGGCGCAAAAGCTGGCCAGCTGCGGAATCAGCCATTGCGCCGACAGCGAGGCCATGGAATTCACCGACAAGGTGTTGCCACGCAGCGGGCGCAACACCCGGGCCGTGGCGCTGGCCATCTGGTCGAAGGCGCTGCGCAGGCTGGGCAGGTAGGCCGCGCCCTCGGCGGTCAACCCCAGGCCCCGGCCACTGCGCTGCACCAGTGGAACGCCCAGCCATGTTTCCAGTGCCTTGATCTGGTGGCTGACCGCGCTTTGCGTCACATGCAGCTCCTGCGCGGCCAGGGTCACGCTCTCCAGCCGGGCGGCGGCCTCGAAAGCGCGCAGCATGCTCAGCGGTGGCAGGCGGCGGGCGGTGGTTTTGGCATGAGGTGTATTCATGGTCAGAGTGGAATTTCTCGATGGTTTTACCGCATTATCGCCACTAGCATAGCGCCTCTGTGTACTTCGCCGAACCAGTAATCCAGCTCATTACCCGCTGGCCGCTGGCGAGACGGTGTGGGGCCCAGAATCCGGCCATCGGACAGGTCACCCAAATGCTTTACCCTAGCCATCTACCCGTTAAGGAGTTTCCTCTTGCCCACCCCGCCCCCCGCTAAAACCGTTGTATTTGACCTGGGTGCCGTGCTGCTGCACTGGCAACCGATTGAGATCGTTCAGCACGAGCTGCCCCTGCACGCGCCTACCGCCGCTGCCGCGCAGGCACTGTGCGAGCGCATCTTCCAGGGCCTGCACCCCGGGGCGACCTGGGCCGAATTTGACCGGGGCACGTTCGAGCCCGCGCCGCTGGCCGCTGCACTGGCCGCACAAAGCGGTGTGGATGCGCAGGAGCTGCTGCGTTTTATCCACGCCATCCCCGACCATCTGCACACCAAGCAGGACACGGCTGCGCTGCTGCCGCGCCTGCAGGCGCAGGGCCACCGGCTGGTGTACCTGTCGAACATGCCCGCCCCGTACGCCGACCGGCTGCTGGCGCGCGACTTCTTCGACCACTTTGAAGACGGCATTTATTCGGCCCATGTGGGCTTGATCAAACCCGAACCCGCCATCTACGCCCTGGCCGAGACCCAGTTTGGCCTGACCCCCGCCGACACCGTGTTCATCGACGACAACCCCCACAACATCGCCGCCGCCCGCGCCCGGGGCTGGCAGGGCATCCAGTTTCTGGACGCGGCGCAGTGCGAGCGCGACCTGGAGGCGATGGGATGGCTGGCATGAAAACCGGCGCAAGCCTGTTCCCCACCACGATAGACACCGGGCACCGCTTCGGCCTGCATTTGTCGGCCGAATGGCGGGTGTTTGCGGCCTTCTTCATGTACTCGTTTGGCCTGGGCGGCATCTTTCCCCGGCTGGGCGAGATCCAGCGCGGCATGGGCGTGGGCGAGGGCGCTTTGGGCCTGGCGCTGATCGGCACCGCAGCGGGCACCCTGGTGTCGCTCACCCTGGCCAGCCGCTTGCTGGAGCGTATCGGTTACCGCCGGGCACTGCTGGTGCTCACGCCGATGATTGCGCTGTTTTTTGCCATTGCCAGCTGGGCCAGCGGGCCGGTGGTGCTGTTTTTGTGCCTGGTGCCTGCGGGCCTGTGCGTGGGCCTGGTGGAGGTGGTGGTGAATGTGGAGGCCGACCGGGTCGAGCACCAGCTGGGCCGCCGCATCATGAACCGCGCCCACGCCTTCTGGAGCTTTGGCTTTTTTGCCGCCGGGCTGGCGGGCGCGGGCATTGCGCAACTGGGCATCAGCCCGCAGTTGCACCTGGCGCTGATGGTGCCGGTGTCGCTGGTGGCCACGCTGCTTTTGCTGGGGCGCTTCAGCCCCGCGCCGCTGCGCGAAGCCACTACCGAAGAAGCCCCGCACTTTGCCCGCCCCACCTGGGCCATCATGGCGCTGGTCTGCGTGACGCTGTCGGCCATGCTGCTCGAAGGCGCGGGCGCCGACTGGTCGGCCATCTACATGCGCGACGTGTTTGCCGCTTCGCCGCTGGTCTGCGGGCTGGCGGTGGCGGCGGGCGCGTTCACCCAGGCGGTGATGCGGTTTTTTGCCGATGGGCTGGTGGAACGCTTCAGCCCCGTGGCCTTTGCCCGCTGCCTGCTGGTGGTGCTGGGCTGCGGCGCGCTGCTGGTGGTGCTGGCACCGGGCCCCGTATGGGCGCTGCTGGGCCTGGGGCTGATGGGCGTGGGCACCAGCGGCATTTTTCCGCTGGCCATGTCGGCTGCGGCGCAGCGCACCGACCGGCCCGCCGCCGTCAACGTGGCGGCGCTGGCGCAAATCTCGTTTGTGGTGTTTTTGCTGGGCCCGCCTTTGCTGGGCCAGGTGGCCGAGCACTTCGGCATCCGTAACCTGTACGCCGCCTGCCTGCCGTTTGTGCTGCTGAGCCTGGTGGCCGTGGGTGCCCTGGGTAAAAAGGCATGACCCAGGCCGCCTACGAACACAACGGCCACCCGGTTGAACGCGCCGCCTTCTACGCCATCGCCTGCGACCCCCGGCGCAGCATCGCGGTAGAGGCCTGCGCGGGCGCGGGCAAAACCTGGATGCTGGTCTCGCGCATCCTGCGCGCCCTGCTGGAGGGCAGCCTGGCCACCGATGGCAAAGGCGTTGCCGCCCACGAAATCCTGGCCATCACCTTCACCAAAAAAGCCGCCGGTGAAATGCGCCAGCGCCTTAACGAGTGGCTGGTCGACTTCGCCCAGGCCACGCCCGAAAAGCTGGCCGAAGAACTGCTGGCCCGTGGCGTACCGCCCGCGCAGATAGCCGTGCAAGCCCCGGCGCTCAAAAACCTGTATCCCCAGCTGCTGGCCAGCGCCCGCCCGGTGCAGATCCGCACCTTCCACAGCTGGTTTGCGGCCCTGTTGCGCACCGCGCCGCTGGCCGTGTTGCAGGACTTGGGCCTGCCCGCCAACTACAGCCTGCTGGAGGACGACACCGAGGCTGTCACCGCCGTGTGGCCGCGCTTTTACGCCACCGTGGTGGACAGCCCCAGCGCCCGCGCCGACTTCGAAGCCCTGGTGGCCGTGCATGGCCGTTTCCAGGCGCACAAGGCGCTGGCTGCTGCCTTGAACAAGCGGGTCGAGTTTGTGCTGGCCGATGCGCAGGGCGTGGTGGATGCGTCGGTGCCGCCGTTCGACGCGCAGTTTCCCGCCTTCACCGGGCTGGCCGCGCCCGAGGATTTGCTCTGGGCCCAGCGCTCGCTGCTGCAAGAAGCCGCAGGCAACCTGGGCCGCGCCAGCGCCGTGACCTTCTCGGCGGCAGGCAGTGCGCTGGAGCAGGCTGTGACCGCCCAGGATGCAGATGCTGTGCTGGCCGCCTTGCTGACGCAAAAGGGCACGGCCCGCAAGTTCGGCGAAAAGATCGTCGGCATCGCCACCGTGCGCACCGCGCAAGACCTGGCGTTGCTGGTGGCCCAGGCCCAACTCCAAAACGCCGCCTGGGCACACCAGCAGCGCATGGCCCGCCTCACCCGCATCTTGATTGCCGAGCTGGCCGCGCTGAAATACGAGCGCGGCTGGGTCGACATGAACGACGTGGAGCGCGCTGCGTCCGTCATGCTGTCCGACCCCGTGCTCAGCGGCTGGGTGCAGGAGCGGCTGGATGCCAAGGTCAAGCACCTGCTGATCGATGAATTCCAGGACACCAGCCCGCTGCAGTGGCAGGCCCTGCACGCCTGGCTCAGCGGCTATGCCGGGGCGGCTGGTGCCCCCAGCGTCTTTATCGTGGGCGACCCCAAGCAGAGCATTTACCGCTTCCGCCGCGCCGAGCCGCAGGTGTTCCGCGCCGCGCAGGCCTTTGTGGTGGACGGGCTGGGCGGCGACCTGCTCAGCTGCGACCACACCCGCCGTAACGCCCCACCGGTGATGGCCGCCGTCAACGCCGTCATGTCCGCCGCGCAGGCCGCAGGCGCGTACGATGGCTTTCGCGACCACACCACCGAGTCCACCGCCCTGGGTGCTGTGCGTTACCTGCCCGCCATCCCACGCGATGCCAATGCTTCGGCTGGCCAGGCCGCGCAGGATGGCTGGCGCGACAGCCTGGGAACACCCCGCGAAGAGCCTGAAGACACCTTGCGCACCCTGGAGTGCCGCCAGGCCGCCCAGTGGCTGGCCGGGCAACTGGCCGACGGCCTGGCACCCAAGGACGTGATGGTGCTGTCGCGCCGCCGCGAGCGCCTGGGCCACATGCGCGATGCCCTGCGCGCCCTGCACATCCCTACCCAGCAGCCCGAAAAAGCCGACCTGGCCGACGCGCCCGAGGTGCAAGACATAGCAGCACTGCTAGACGCGCTGGTGTCCACCCACCACGACCTGTCGTTGGCGCAGGCGCTGAAATCGCCGCTGTTTGGCGTGAACGACACCGAGCTGGTGCACCTGGCCCAGCTGCAGCGCGCCGCCCGTGCCGATGCCGACAACGGTGGCGACAGCAGCTGGTGGCATCTGCTACACAATTCAGAGCTGCTCACGCCCAAGTTATCAGCGCTAGCCCCTGTTTTGATGCAATGGAAACAGTGGCTGGACGCATTGCCCCCGCACGACGCGCTGGACGCCATCTACGCCCACGGCGACGTGCTGGCCCGCTTCGCCGCCGCCGCGCCCGCCGCCTTGCGCACCTCGGTACTGGCCAATCTGCGCGCGGTATTGGGCACCGCCCTGCAGCTCAACGAAGGCCGCTTCGCCACGCCCTATGCCCTGGTGCGCGCCCTCAAGGCCGGTGGTGTCAAAGCCCCGGTCACCAGCGCCCCCGGTGCCGTGCGCCTGCTCACCGTGCACGGTGCCAAGGGCCTGGAGGCCGCGCTGGTGCTGCTGCTCGACACCGATTCCCCGCCCGGCAAGGCCGAAACCATGGGCGTGCTGGTGGACTGGCCCGGCGAGGCCGAGGTCCCCGTGCGCCTGGTCTTTCTGGCCAGCGAATCCAACCCGCCCGCCTGCGTGGTCGACGTGCTGGCCATCGAGCAAGCCGCCCGCCAGCGCGAAGAACTCAACGGCCTGTACGTCGCCATGACCCGCGCCCGCAGCCAGCTGGTGCTGTCGTCCGTGGTGCCGCACAAGGCGGTGGATGGCTCGTGGTGGCAGCGCTTGCAGCCTTTGGCTGAGAGGGTTGGGGCACTGGATGCAGCCGACCCGCTGGATGCCCCTGCGGCGGACGCCGATTTCACTCTGCTGGTCGTGCCAGACATTGGCCTGCAGGTCGCCGCTCCACGCCCCGAAGTGGACGCCGCCGAGTCGCTGGAATCCCGCGTGGGCCAGGCCATGCACCGGCTGTTGGAGTGGGGTACCGCCGACCCCGCCCGGCAGTTAGCCGTTGCGCGTGAGTTTGGTTTGGATGCTGAGCAATCGAGCAAAGCCGCCTCCATGGCCGCCGCCATCCGTGCGGGCGAGGGTGCCTGGGCCTGGGATGCCGAGGTGGTGGATTGGGCGGGCAATGAGGTCGCCCTGAACTACCAAGGCAAGACCTTGCGCCTGGACCGCCTGGTGCGCCGCAAGGACACCGGTGCCTGGTGGGTGCTGGACCACAAATCCAAAAACCAGCCGCAGCGGGATGCGGGGCTGGTGGAGCAGTTGGAGACTTATCGGGCGGCGCTGCGGGTGCTGTATCCGGGGGAGGCTGTGGAGGCGGCGTTTTTGACGGGGGCGGGGGGGCTGGTGGTGGTTTGAGGGCTCAATGCCTGACGTAAGCGGCCTGCATAGCGGGCCTGCTTGACAGAAATGTTAGGTTGTAATGTGCCAAGACATAGGCAATACCGAGCAAAACAAACCCAAGAACCATAACTGCTAGGGCGAAGCGTACTGCATTGATTGCTTTGCTTTGCGTTGGAAAGAATGATTGCTCGAATTCATTCAAGGCATTGCTTACCCTAGTCCTTTCCGCTTCAATCTTAGCCGAAGCACTTTCAAGGACCGCTTCCTGGTTCAGTGTGGATTTCAACGCTAACTCAACCTCGCCTGGAAGCGCCTCCAACTCATTTACCTGCTTAGAGATTACGTACAGGCGGGCAATAGCCAAGAAAAGTATTGAATGTAGTCGATGGGCGTAAGCAGCTGCGCACAGAGAAGCGCTCCAGGCAATCACTACGCCTGGCCCAAGAATTCCCATTGAAGATGCAAACGGCGCTTTAGCAATAAAGCTGAAGAAAAGAGCGAGGCCGCCAGCACTCAGCGTCATGATCTGTTGGAGAGTTGCCTGAGCCATTTTCATGGCCTCGAGTTGATACGACACGTACTCTTTATCACCGAGCATTTCCTCTCCTCTTGCAATTTAATTTTCAATTTGTAGAGACAATATCGTGTCTTCCTGACATCGCATTTGTCGCCCAAATATGGAGAAGCAGATAAGGTCGAATCCACTTCCAGGCATGGGTTTCTCGGTTGGTAACGAACGGTTGAAGGTCATAACAATTTTGGAAAAAGCAGCCTATGGGTGCTTCACTATAGCCGGGCAATCCCTTGCAGCTTGCCTTGCGCCTGCTCTCGTTTTTGAAGCTGTTTATGCCGTCAGCGCCGCTGGCCGGGATGTGCGCCCGGCGGCGCAGTAACTTTCTTTTGCGTGGCCAAAAGAAAGTCACCAAAGAAAAGGCCACCCCCACTGCCAGCGCCCCGTCGCTATCGCGTCGGGGAACCTGCGGTGCTCGCCCCACGGGGGCATGCCGCAAAC
>CAUPNM010000021.1:0-90384 GCA_963512645.1 uncultured Albidiferax sp.
GTTTGACATAGACGGCGCGGCCCAACTGGACGGCACATGGAATGCGGCGGCCTTGGCTCTTTGCGAAAGGTTCCCCGGCGCGGCTATCGAGGTAAGCCAAAGCGGGACCGGGCTCCATATTTTTGGTCGTTATGCGGGGGCTACTCCAGCCCACAAATGCAAAAACATGGCCCTGCACTGGGAGCTCTACACCGAGGGGCGGTTTATCGCGTTGGGCGGGGATGCCGCTGGCGATGCGTCCACGTTTCACACCGAGGCGCTGCACGCGGTGATTGCCGAATATTTCCCGCCAGCACCTGCGGCTGCCCCGACTATCGCCGCCACGGGTGCCCCTGTGGCCGACGACGACGCGTTACTGGCCCTGGCCCTGCGTAGCGCTTCGCCCCTGGCCAGCTTTGGGGGCGGCAAGGCGACATTTCGCAACCTGTGGGAAGCCGACGCTACGGCACTTGGCCGGGCTTATCCTGATGGCGGTGGCCGTGCCTACGATGCCAGTAGCGCCGATGCGGCCATGGCTCAACATCTGGCATTCTGGTGCGGACGTGATGCCGCGCAAATGGAGCGCCTGATGCGCCGTAGTGCCCTGGTGCGCGAAAAGTGGGAGCGCATGGACTACCTGCCGCGCACTATAGCCAAGGCCATCGCCCAGCAGCATGACGTGTACTCGCCCGGTATCCCTGCCGCCGCGCAGTCCGCCGAAGTGGTGCCCGCCCCTGGCATTGCCCTGCCAGGGACAGAGGACGCGCTGGCCGAGTTGTTTGTGAATGTCCACGCGGGCAAATACCTTTACGTGCCAGCGCTTGAATTTTTGGTTCGAGATGGCCCCGTGTTCACTCGGGACAACGGTCTTCGCCGGTACAGCGATATTCGTCCCCTGGCACGCGAAGAGGCCAAGCAAGGCGGGCCAGGCGCAAAAGGGCTGGCGAAGGCTGCAGGCATGCATGGCGCGCTGTCGATGGCCCGCAGTGATCCCCGGATCGCGGCACGCCTGGAGGACTTCGACGCGGACCCCTACGAGTTGAACACCCCTGGCGGCGTGGTGGATCTGCGCACCGGTGCAATACGCCCCCAGCAGGCCGCAGACCGCTTTATGCAGGTAACCCACGCAGCGCCAGCGGCGAAGCCATCCACGGGGCTGCTACGCTTTCTGGAGGCCATATTTCCCGATGCCGAGGTGCTGGAGTTCATGCAGCGCTCTGCCGGGTACTGGTTGACCGGCACGCGCACCGCGCAGACCCTGTGGTTTCTCTGTGGCCCTGGTGGCAATGGCAAGTCCACGATTTTGGATGCGCTCCACCACGCCATGGGGGCCTACGCCACCAAGATGCCAGCGGCTGCGCTGATGGTCCGCAGGGGGGAGCGGCACCCGACTGAACTGGCCATGCTGCGGGGCAAGCGCCTAGCCGTGTCGAACGAGTTGCCCGCTGGCGAATACCTGAACGAAGCGCTTATCAAGGAGCTGACCGGGGACGACACGGTGTCCGCACGGCTGATGCGGCAGGACTATTTCGAGTTAACCATGAGCCAAAAGCACGTGCTGGCGGGCAACCATCGTCCCAAACTGCACGGCGGTGATGGCGGTATGTCGCGCCGCCTGCTGCTGGTGGACATGCCCGCCCGATTCACCGGAGACGCCAGGAATGAAAACCTGCTGGCAGAACTCAAGGCCGATGCGGGCGGCATGCTGGCCTGGGCCATCGAGGGCGCGGCCAAGTGGCATGCCGATGGCGGGGGGCTGCGCGGCCTGCGCGTGCCTGCCAGCGTGGTCGCAAACACTGCGGAATACATGCACGAACACGACGACGTGGCGCTGTGGCTGGATGAGCGATGCGACCGCGCTGCCACGGTGTCCACAAAGGCCATGGCGGCGTTCACCGACTTTCGCAATTGGAAGGTGGCACGGGGCGAGGTGCCGCCGTCCATGTTTCGCTTCTCCGAACAACTGCTAGCCACGCATGGAGTTCACAGAGTGAAAACAAACGCTGGCGCGCTGTATCAGGGCTTCTCCTTGCGCGTGGGGGTTTTTTCATGAAAGTTCCACCGAGTGGTGGACGTGGTGGACCTCTCTATATGAACCGTACTACCTATTTTTATACGCGCCTGCATTCAATCAAATTATGTAATTTATAGAACACCCCTATACGCCCTATATGCACCAGTCCACCACGTCCACCACTGACCACCAAAAAAGGAGCCCCCTGTGAATACCCCCAAGCAACCAACCAAGACAAGCACCATGAAAAAACTGACTACCCAACAAATTGAAGTGAACCGGATCACCGAAGCCCTTTACACGAAGCAGGCCGAGCTGGCAGCCCTGGACCCGGTGGCCCATGTGGCCGCCCTGGAGCAAGTGCTGGACCGTGCCGCCGCGCTGGACGATGCCGACGCTATTGCCCAGGCTGCAGCGGCGCTGAATAGCGGAAAAATGGGCACCGATGAACTGGGCACACAGCGGACCATCGCTCAGGCCCGAATCCGTGCACTGCAGGTCGAATTGAAGGCCGCCCAGGAGGCGCTGCGCGTTGCCGAGCTGGCCGAGCTGACCGCCCGTAAAGAGCGCCTGAGTGCTGCGACGGTCAAAGCCTATGCCGAGTACCTGGCTCTTGTTGACGAAGTTGCGGAAAAGTACCTGCGCTTGTCCCTGACCGCCGACGCATGGCATGCCGTCGCAGCGCGTGTAAGAGGTGTGGATCAAGTGAACCGCGTACCCGTGGCCCCCTATGTGGAAATCACAGCGCCAGGCGGTTGGATTCCCTGCATTGCAGAGGCCGACCGCAAAAAGCGCTTCGGGCTTGAGCTGATGCTGTCCGCCCCACCGTCGTACCTGGGCGAAGCCCCCGGCACGCGGCCATGGCCACAGCGTGAACTTGTCGAGCGCGTCCGCGCCGAAGTGGAGGGCATCTAAATGTCTGCTTTAAAGATCACTGAAAATAAAGCCGTCCGAGGCCGCCCCTTCACCGCCGATGACCCACGGGCCAACCGCGCAGGCCGTCCAAAGGGCAGCCGGGGCAAGCGCGCCGCCGCCTTGCTGGAATTGCTCAGGCCCGAGGGGGAGCGCCTGCTGGCCCGTGCCGTATCGCTGGCACTGGACGACAAAGCCCCCGACCCTGGCACGCTGCGCGACCTGCTGGGCCGTTTGCTGCCCGCCCCGGACAAGTCTGCCCCCGTGCGTTTTGCCATGCCGGAAGGGGCGACCCTGGTGGCCCAATCCGCCGCAGTGCTGGCCGCCATTGCGAACGGCGACCTTACGCCCGAAGAAGGCCAGAAAATCGCCGCCGCCCTGGCATCCCATGCCGATGTGGTGGCCGCGCATGAGTTGTCCGAGCGCCTGGCCGTGCTGGAAAGCCGCATGGCGGCAGGAGGTGCAGCATGACCAGCGCAGCGCTCAAGAAGCGCCTACGTGATGCCGAGGCCCGGCTGAACCCGCCAGAGCGCCCTCCAAGCGCCGATACGCTGCGGCTCATCGCCCGTGCGAATGAAATCCTTGCCGCGAATCCTGGCATGGACCCGAAGGACGCAATTACCCAAACGCTGGAAGAGGACGTGTAAAGGGTGGGGGGTCATCGTTTGGGTAAAACGGTTTCGCTGTAGCACCTGCAGTAGCCGTTATTCGCGCACGCCCCTTCGCCAGGGTGGCCGTGGGCTGGGCGGCGACTAAAGCTAAATCGTTTGCCATCATTCGCAGCGCAAATTTTGCAAACGTCGGCATCCCCGCAACTACGCCAAATGTAATGTGTAGCGCCGATAGACCTTGCCCTCTCAGCGTCTTCTTTTGCCTTGGCGGCCCCGCTCCTGAGCATGTGTGCGGCAAGGCTTTCGCGCTCCGCCTTGCGCTCTTCGTCCGTTTTCCGTTTGCCCTTCCTGTGCGGCGGTCGTTGGGGCGGCTGCCAGCGGGGCGGGGCGGTTTCACCGTGCTCAGCGGACGGCGCTGGTGCAGTGCCTTTTAGGAGTTTGAGAATTGCGGTTAAGAGGTTCATTCCCCCGTGATACCACAAGGCCAGAAACCGCCAAATGCTCTTACATCCCCCGTTACATCGTAAATAGGTAGTACGGAAAAAAGAAAAGCCTGCTATCTATTGAATAGCATGCTTTGCAGCACCCATAAGGCTTATGAATGGTAGGGCGTGAGTGACTTGAACACTCGACCAAAGGATTATGAGTCCTCTGCTCTAACCAACTGAGCTAACGCCCCACACAACCCGGCATTCTACTGTGCGAAAAGCGGGCTACTTCTGGTGGCTCAGGGCGTTGCTGACGAGTTTGGAGGTGATGTCCACGATCTGGATCATGCGGTCGTAGGCCATGCGGGTGGGGCCGATCACGCCCAGGGTGCCGACGATCTGGCCGTCTACCTCGTAGGGGGCGCTGACGATGGAGAGTTCTTCGAACGGCACGACCTGGCTTTCGCCACCGATGTAGATGCGCACGCCTTCGGCCTGGCTGGAGATGTCCAGCAGCCGCATGATCTGGGTTTTTTGCTCGAACAGGTCAAACGCGCGGCGCAGGTGGCCCATGTCGCTGGAGAAGTCGCTCACGGCCAGCAGGTTGCGTTCGCCGGAGATGACCACTTCGTCCTGCTCGCGCGTCAGCGCTTCGGAGCCGGCATTGACGGCGGCCTGCATCAGGCTGGCGATCTCGCCGCGCAGGGTTTCGACCTCGTTCTTGAGGCGTTCGCGCACCTGCTCAATGGACAGGCCGGCGTAGTGGCCGTTGAGGTAGTTGGCGGCTTCGACCAGCTGCGAGGAGGTGTAGTCCACCTCGGTGAAGATGACGCGGTTTTGTACGTCGCCCTCGGGCGAGACGATGATGACCAGAAAGCGCTTTTCCGACAGGCGCAAAAATTCAATGTGGCGAAACACCGAGGTGCGCCGGGGTGCCATCACCACGCCCACAAACTGCGACAGGCTGGACAGCAGGTTGGCGGCGTTGACGATGACCTTTTGCGGCTGCTCGGCGACCAGCTTCGGGGGCACCAGCGGGCCGGGCTGCACGGTGAGCATGGTGTCCACAAACAGCCGGTAGCCGCGCGCGGTGGGGATGCGCCCGGCCGAGGTGTGCGGGCTGACGATCAGGCCCAGCTCTTCCAGGTCGGACATCACGTTGCGGATGGTGGCGGGCGACAGGTCCAGGCCCGAGGCCTTGGAGAGCGTGCGCGAGCCGATGGGCTGGCCATCGGCGATATAGCGCTCGACCAGCGCTTTCATTAACAACTTGGCACGGTCATCGAGCATGGCCCCATTTTAGGGGCATTGATACTCCTGGCCGCATCCTCTGGATGCAGCACAAGTCGTGTTGTAATTTGTGAATGAAATCACAATTCCGTCACGTAGCGCTATTCGGTAAATACGCCGCGCCGGGCACCTATGCGGCCAACGCTTCGTCGCGCAAAGTGCTGGAAGAAATTGCGCAATTTTTAACCCAACAGGGCTGCGAAGTGGTGGTCGATGCGGAAACCGTGGCCAACACCGGCCTGAGCGGCTACCCCGCGCTGGATATCGCCGCCATTGGCCAGCGCTGCGACCTGGGGCTGGTGGTGGGTGGCGACGGCACCATGCTCGGGATTGGCCGCCAACTGGCGCGCTACGGCGTGGCGCTGATGGGCATCAACCAGGGGCGACTGGGCTTTATTACCGACATCCCGATCGAGTCCTACGCCGCCACCCTGCTGCCGATGCTGCAGGGCACCTTCGAAGAAGACCACCGCAGCCTGATGCACGCCCAGGTGATGCGCGCCGGCGTGTGCGTGTTTGACGCATTGGCGCTGAACGACGTGGTGGTCAACCGGGGTGCCACCTCGGGCATGCTGGAGCTGCGCGTGGAGGTGGATGGCCGCCTGGTGGCCAACCAGCGGGCCGATGGCCTGATCATCGCCACGCCTACCGGCTCCACCGCCTATTCGCTGTCGGCCGGGGGGCCGCTGATGCACCCGTCCATCCCCGGCTGGGTGATGGTGCCGATTGCCCCGCATACATTGACAAATAGGCCGATTGTGCTTGCCGATGCGGCGGAGGTAGCTATAGAACTCATAGCAGGCAGGGATGCCAGCGCGAACTTTGACATGCAGTCGCTGGCCTCGCTGCAGCACGGCGACCGTATCGTGGTGCGCCGCTCCGAGTACCGGGCGCGTTTTCTACACCCCCAGGGCTGGAGCTACTTCGACACCCTGCGGCGCAAACTGCACTGGAATGAGGGCGCTTGAGCCATGGCTTTGAAACGTATCACCCTGCGCGACTTCGTCATCGTGCGCGAGCTGGAACTGGACCTGCAAGGCGGCTTCAGCGTGCTCACCGGCGAGACCGGCGCGGGCAAGTCCATCCTGATCGACGCACTGCAGCTGGCCCTGGGCAGCCGCGCCGATGCGGGCACGGTGCGCGAAGGCGCGGCCCGGGCCGATATCAGCGCCGAATTCGACAGCCCGCCCGCAGTCACCGCCTGGCTGGACCAGGCCGGGTTTGACCAGGCCGACAGCCTGCTGCTGCGCCGCACGGTAGACGCGCAGGGCAAAAGCCGCTCGTGGATCAACGGCAGCCCGGCCACCGCCACCCAGCTGCGCGAGATCGGCGACCAGCTGCTCGACATCCACGGCCAGCACGCCTGGCAAAGCCTGACCCGCCCCGACACCGTGCGCCGCCTGCTCGATGCCTACGCGGGCAGCAGCACCAAACCGCTGGAGGCCCTGTGGACCCAGTGGCGCAGCGCCCAAAAGGCCCTGGCCGATGCCCAGGCGGCGCGCGACTCGCTGCAGCAAGAGCAGGAGCGGCTGGCCTGGCAGATTGGCGAGGTGGGCAAGCTCAACCCCGGTGCCGACGAGTGGCCCGAGCTCAACGCCGAGCACAGCCGCCTCTCCCACGCCCAAACCCTGCTGGACGCGGTGCAAACCGCCATCGACGCGCTGGAAGGCGAAGACACGGGCGCGCTGGCCGGTTTGTCGCGGGCCTATACCGCGCTACACAATCAGGAGCACATTGCGCCCGAGTATGTAGCGCTAACCGAGGTTTTGGCATCCAGCCTGGCGCAGGCCGAGGATGCCGCCCATTCGCTGCACACCACCCTGCGCAAAACCGAGCTGGACCCGCAGCGCCTGGGCGCGTTGGACGACCGCCTGTCGCAATGGGTATCCCTGGCCCGGCGCTACAAACGCACGCCTGCCGAGCTACCCGCGCTGCTGGCCAGTTGGAAAACCGAGCTGGCCCGGCTGGATGCCGCCGCCGACGCGCAGGCCCTGGAAACCGCCGAGCGCAAGGCCCAGGCCGCCTACCGCGCCGAGGCACAGGCGCTGGGCAAAGCCCGCGCGCTGGCCGCCCCCAAACTGGCCAAGGCTATCACCCTGGCCATGCAAGGCCTGGGTATGCAGGGCGGCCAGTTCCAGGTGGCGCTGCAAAAGACCGAGCCCAGCGCCAGCGGGCTGGAGGAAGTGCAGTTTCTGGTGGCCGGGCACGCGGGCAGCACGCCGCGCGCGGTGGGCAAGGTGGCCTCGGGCGGCGAGCTGTCACGCATCGCGCTGGCCATTGCCGTCACCACCAGCGAGCTGGGCACGGCGCAAACCCTGATCTTTGACGAGGTGGACTCCGGCGTGGGCGGTGCGGTGGCCGAAACCGTGGGCCGCCTGATGAAGCAACTGGGCCGCGACCGCCAGGTGCTGGCCGTCACCCACCTGCCGCAGGTGGCCGCCTGCGCCGACCACCACCTGGTGGTGGCCAAGCAGCGCGACGGCAAAAGCACGGTCAGCAGCGTGGCCTTGGTGCTGGGCGAACAACGCGTGGCCGAAGTTGCGCGCATGCTCGGGGGTGAAAAACTATCCGGCACCACGCTGGCCCACGCCAAAGAGATGCTAGGGATCGCACTATGAAACTTGAAATCGTTTTGATCACCGGCATGTCCGGTTCGGGCAAATCCGTGGCCCTGCACGCACTGGAAGACGCGGGCTACTACTGTGTAGACAACCTACCACCCGAGCTGCTGCTGAACTTTGTGAAGCTGGAGCAGACCCAGGGCGCGCACAAGGTGGCGATTGCCATGGACGTGCGCAGCGCCACCGCCCTGCCCCTGGTGCCGCAGCACCTGGAGACGTTGCGCAAGCAGGGGGTGAACATCAAGTCGCTGTTTCTCGACTCGGCCACCGACACCCTGGTGCGGCGCTACTCCGAGACGCGGCGCAAGCACCCGCTGTCGCGCTCCGAGCGCACCGACCAGCAGCACGCCCTGGTCGAGGCCATCGAGCTGGAACGCGAGCTGCTGGCCGACCTGCGCGAAAAAGCCCATGTGATCGACACCAGCTTTATCCGCGCCTCGCAGCTGCAGGGCTACATCAAGTCGCTGATCGCCGCACCCGAGGCGCAGCTCACGCTGGTGTTCGAGTCCTTCGCCTTCAAGCGCGGCATTCCGGTGGATGCCGACTTTGTGTTTGACGTGCGTATGCTGCCCAACCCGCACTACGAGGCCGACCTGCGCGCCCTGACCGGGCGCGACGACGCGGTGGCGGCGTTTTTACGCCAAAGCCCCGACGTGGCCCAGATGTTCAAGGACATTGAAAAGTTTCTGAACCACTGGCTGGAGCCCCTGGCCCGCGACCACCGCAGCTACGTCACCGTCGGTATCGGTTGCACCGGCGGGCAGCACCGCTCGGTCTACCTGGCGGAGCAACTGGCTGCCAGTTTCGGCAAACGCTGGGTCACGCTGAAGCGGCACCGCGAACTGGACGCACGGGGTGATTTGCCCCCCATTTCGGGTGGTATCACGGTTTTTTAAGCCCTTTACGCGCTTTAAGCCTTTTAGGCCTCTAGCGCTTATTCCACAAGCACGACCAGCTACCAATTAGATAGCAGATAGCAGCTTGCGTATGGGTGCGGGCAGGCCCATCTCCACCCAGCGCGGGGCCTCTACCCAGGCTCCGTCGGGGCCAGGTTGCCCCTGTGGAGGCCACTGGGTTTGCACCGGGTGCAGGTACAAGTCCTTGTGCGTCAGCACGTGCAGGAACACCGGCAGGTCGTCCAGTACGGCAGCCCCCACCGATGCGGCCAGGGCTTCGCGGCTGTCGAACACCGGCAGGCAGTACAGCCCCGCCCACACGCCCGCGTCGGGCCGCCGCTGCAGCCACACGCGTCCGGCAGCATCCTGGGCCCACAGCAACCACCAGGATTCGGTGCTGCGCTTGAGCTTGCGGGTTTTGACCGGGTATTTCTCGGGCGCGCCTTCGCGCTGGGCCTTGCACACCGGCTGCACCGGGCACAGCAGGCAGGTGGGCTGGCGCGGTGCGCACACGGTGGCGCCCAGGTCCATCAGGCCCTGGGTGTAGCGCGGCATGGTGTCCAGCCCGGCCTGGGCGGGCAGCAAAGCGGTGGCCTGGTCCCACAGGGCGCGTTCGTTGGCGGCCACGGCCAGGTCGGCCCCAAAGCCCAGCACCCGGGTCAGCACGCGCTTGACGTTGGCATCCAGAATCGCGGCACGCTCGCCATAACAAAACGAGGCGATGGCAGCAGCGGTGGAGCGGCCAATGCCGGGCAACGTCTGCAGCAGCTCGGCCGTGGGCGGAAAGCGCCCGCCGTGCACCTCCACCACCTGCTGGGCGCAGTGGTACAGGTTGCGGGCGCGGCTGTAGTAGCCCAGGCCGCTCCACAGACCCAGCACGTCGTCCAGGCTGGCCGCTGCCAGGCTCTGCACATCGGGAAAGCGGGCCAGAAAGCGCGGAAAGTACTCCAGCACCGAGCTCACCTGGGTTTGCTGCAGCATGATTTCGGACAGCCACACGCGGTACGGGTCCTGGGTGTTTTGCCAGGGCAGGCTGTTGCGACCGTGGGTCTTTTGCCAGGCAATCACCTGGGAGGCGAAGGCGGTGGCCACCGCCTGGGGGGCCGCAAACGCGGCCTCTAAAACTGCCGTCATGCCAAAGTCATTCCAAAGGGGGCCGGGGTCCGGCGGTGGTCAAAAAATACGAGGTCAGCAGTTGCAAACGGGATTCGAACTGGCCCAGCACGGCCTCCTGGCCTTCGATCTCGGCCACCTGCGCGTCCAGCCCCCCGGCGGCGGTCTGCATGCGGTCAATACCTTCGAGGCGGCGGGTAAAACTTTTGCGGCGTTCCTTGAGCTGGTCTTCCAGCTGGGCGGCGGCGGATTTGCTCCACAGCTCTACTTCGTCAAAAGCCGACTGGTTGACCCCGCGCAGCCGCGAGCGCAGCGCCCGCACCAGGCGTTCGGCAAATTCCGGCTGGGCCAGCTTGAGGACATTACGCAGGCTCAGGTACTGCACATGGCTGGCTTCGATTTCGGACAGCTCGGCCTGGAAACGCTGCGCATCGGGCGCGTCGGCCAGCAGCAGCGAGAAACCGAATTCGGTGTTGAGCTGGCCAAAGGTAGCGGCCAGCATGCTGTGGATTTCTTGCCCCACGGCATAGGATTTGGCCAGGTTGTCGCGCAGCCGGGCAAAAGTGGCGGCGTACACGCCTTTGACGCCGCGTTTCCAGCCCGGCTTTTGCAGCGCCTCGGCCAGCACGGCCATCTCGGCCTTCAGGGTGCGGCTGCCCAGCAGGGTGTAGACCTCGCCCAGCAGCCTGAGCTGGATGGCGCGCACGGCATGGATCTTGGCGTTGCCCATGTCGAACTCGTGCTTTTCCTGCTCGATGCGCTGGCGCATGTTCTTCACTACGGTCAAATTTTTGCCGCCCAGGCCTTGCAGCTCCATTTTTTGCTCGGCCAGATCGCGGCGGCGCACATGCAGCACGCGGCTGGTCTCGGTGCGCAGGTCGGTGATGCCGCGCGCCACGGCAGAACGCAAAATGTCCTGCCGCTGGCCCAAGATGCCCTGGCCCAGCACCACTTCCAGGTCCGGCAGGCCGCTGGCTTGCAGCAGGGGCGCGTCGCCGGTGATCTTGGCCACCAGGCCTTTTTGCGCCGACACCGCCAGCACCCGCTGCGCGGGCACGCCCAGCAGCGCGGCCGAGGCGGCGCGTTGGCGGTCTACCTGCACCTGCACTTGCGCGGGCGTGCTCAGCGCGTCCCACAGAGTGTCCACCTTATTTAAAACCACCACCCGGGTCTCCATGCCGTCGGCCGCAGGGCGCAGATGGTCGCGCCAGACGGACAGGTCGGACTTGGTGACCCCGGTGTCGGCCCCCAGGATAAAAACCACCGCATGGGCCTGGGGGATCAGGTTGACGGTCAGCTCGGGCTCGGCACCGATGGCATTGAGCCCCGGCGTGTCCAGAATCACCAGGCCCTGCAGCAGCAACGGGTGCGCCATATTGACCAGCGCATGCCGCCAGCGGGGCACTTCGACCCGGCCCTCTGTGTCCAGCGGCGGGTTGTCGTCGGGTGATTGGTCGTGCCAGAAGCCAAGGGCCCGGGCTTCGTCCAGGCTGACGCGGCGCACCTCGGTGACCTTTTCCATGGTCTTGGCCAACTGGGCCGCGTCGTTCACATCCAGGTCGATATGGGTCCACTGCCCCGGGGCCTGCCGCCATTCGGCCAACGACTGGGGGTGCATGCGCGACTCAATGGGCAGCAGCCGCAGGCTGGGAGGCACCTCGGCGTCATAGCCCAGCTCGGTAGGGCACATGGTGGTGCGCCCGGCACTGGCGGGCATGATGCGGCGGCCATAACCCGCAAAGAACACGGCGTTGATCAGCTCTGACTTGCCGCGCGAGAACTCGGCCACGAAAGCAACCATCACCTTGTCGCTGCGCATCTGGTCTTCTAGCCGCCGCAGCCGCGCCTCCACACCGGCATCCATCAACGCGTGCTCTTTCATCCACGCCGACAGCAGCTTCAAGCGCAGCGCCAGCTCACGCCGCCACGCGCCGTGCTGGCCTAGTTGTTCATTGAATGAGGTCGCCACAGAGGGATAGGCCGGTAATAAAAGTACAAAAAATCAATATAGCACTAGCGCTTTTGGCACACGGGGCAGAAATACGTTGACCGTTGGCCCTGGCGGATTTGCTGGATGGGCGTGCCGCAGACCCGGCACGGCTGGCCTTGCCTGTCATAGACCATGGCTTCGAGCTGGAAGTAGCCGCTCTCGCCATGGGCGTTGGAAAAGTCCCGCAGGGTGCTGCCGCCCTTGAGTACCGCCCGGGCCAGCACGCTGCGCACGGCGGCATGCAGTTTGGCGGCGCGCGGCTTGCTGATGCTGTGGGCCCGCACGGTGGGCCGGATACCGGCGATGAACAGCGCCTCGGACGCATAGATATTGCCCACGCCCACCACCACCTCGCCCGCCAGCAGCACCTGTTTGATGGCGGTTTTGCGCGTCTGTAACCCCGCGTAAAAAGCTGGTAAAGAAAACCCATCGTCCAGCGGCTCCATGCCCAGGTGGCCCAGCAGCTTGGTGGCCTCGGGCGTGTCCTGGCTGTCGGCATACACCACCGCACCAAACCGGCGTGGGTCGTGCAGGCGCAAGATGCCCAGGTGGGTGACCACATCGCAATGGTCGTGTACGCCCGGCGCGGGCTGCTGGGCCGCGAAATGCAGGCTGCCCGACATGCCCAGGTGCAGCAGCAGCAGGCCGGCATCCAGGTCCAGCAGCAAATACTTGCCCCGGCGGCGCACCTGCAACACGGTGCGGCCCGCCAGCAAAGCCGGATCCACGCCCAGCGGCCAGCGCAGCGGTTTGCCCATGCGCAGGTGGTGGATACGCGCGCCCTGGATACGGTCGGCAAAACTCAGGCGGGTGACTTCTACCTCGGGGAGCTCGGGCATGGTGGGCTTGAAAAGAAGGGGAATGGCGTTGCCGAGGGCTTCGCCCCTTGCGCCACGTACGTTAATGGGCTTGGATTATTATGAGCCGATGAAGCGATATATCAGACTGGCTACCCACGGATTGGCAACTTTGGCTTTGGCCATGGGCGGCCTGCACGCCTTTGCACAGACAGCCCCCAAGGCGCTGGCCCCGGATGCTTCAGAGGCGTCGCCTGCACAGTCGGCGATGAACGGTGAGCTGTTCTACATCGTGCTGTTGGGCGAACTCAACGCCGCGGGCGGCGAGCCCGGCATTGCCTACCAGTTGTATCTGGAAGGTGCCCGCAAGGCCGCCGACCCTATCTTGTACCGCCGCGCCGTCGAGATCGCTCTGCAATCACGCTCCGGCGATGCTGCGCTGCAAGCCGCCCGCGCCTGGAGCAAGGCCGAGCCCGCATCGCGCGATGCCAACCGCTACGTGCTGCAAATCCTGCTGGCCCTGAACCGCGTGGCCGACACCGCCGAGCCGCTCAAAACCGAGCTGGCGATGGCCTCCGAAGCCAACCGCTCCGCCGCCATCACCGCCATTCCCCCTACCTACGCGCAAATCTCCGACAAGAACCAGGCGGCCAAGGTGGTGGAACAGGTGCTGGGCCGCTACCTGAAAGACGAGGCGGTAGGCCCCACGGCCTGGACCACCATAGGCCGCATGCGGCTGGCGGCGGGCGATACCTCGGGCGCACTGGAAGCGGCCCGCAGCGCCCAGGCACTGTCCATCAATGCGCCCGGCCCGGTGCAACTGGCACTGGAAATGATGGGCCCCAAGGTCCCGCTGGCCGAACCGATCGTGTTGCATTACCTGGACGGCAAGCCACTGCCCGAGTTACGCATGGCCTATGCCCGCGCATTGCTCGAGGGCCAACGCTACGCCGAAGCCACCCAGCAGCTCCAGCTGTTAACCAGCCAAAACCCGGATTTCGCCGATGCCTGGCTGGTGCAGGGCAGCCTGCAAGTACAGGAGAACCAGCTCAGCGCCGCCGAGGCTTCGCTGCAGCGCTTCATTACCCTGGCCGAGCCCCTGCCAGCCAGCGAAGGACGCACCCGGGGCTTGTCCTCTGCCTATATGGCCCTGTCGCAGGTGGCAGAAAACCGCAAGGACTACCCCGCCGCTTCCGCCTGGCTGCAAAAAATCGACAACGCCGAAGAACTGATGGCCGTGCAGGGCCGCCGGGCGTCGCTGATGGCCAAGCAAGGCAAGCTGACCGAAGGCCGCGCCCTGCTGCAAGCCCTGCCCGAACGCACGGCGGCAGAAGCGCGCCTGAAGCTGTCTGCCGAAGTGCAACTGCTGCGCGACAACAAGCAGTTCCAGACCGCTTACGACCTGATGGCCAAGGCGGTAGCCGACCATCCTTTTGATGCCGACCTGCTGTACGACCAGGCCATGCTGGCCGAGAAGCTCGACAAACTGGACGAAATGGAGCGCCTGCTGCGCAAACTGATCGCCAATAAACCCGACTACCACCATGCCTACAACGCCCTGGGCTACTCACTGGCCGAACGCAATCTGCGCCTGCCCGAGGCCCGCGAGCTGATCCGCAAGGCACTGGAATTTGTACCTAACGACCCGTTCATCGCCGACAGTCTGGGCTGGGTCGAATTCCGCATGGGCAACAACGACGAAGCCCTGCGCGTACTCGACGGAGCCTTCAAAGCCAAACCCGATGCCGAAATCGCCGCCCATCTAGGCGAAGTGCTGTGGACCTTGGGCCAGCGCGAGCGCGCCACCAGTGTCTGGAAAGAAGGCCTGCGCATCAACAGCGACAACGAAACCCTGCTGGCCACACTGAAGCGCCTGCAAGTCAAGCTGTGACCGCCCTGGCCCGCCGCTGGGCGCTGATGGTGTGTGCTTTGCTGCTGGCCGGATGTGCGCACCTCAACAGCGACCGCCAGAACGCCGACCCCTCCGCTTTCTGGAGCGGTCGTATCGCCTTGCAGGTCGATGGATCGGCTGCGCAGTCTTTTTCGGCCAGCTTTGAACTCAAGGGCTCGGCAGAAACGGGCGAACTCACCCTCTTCAACCCGCTCGGCGGCACCGTGGCGCGCATGCTGTGGCAGCCCGGATCGGCGACCTTGCACGCCCATGGCGAAGTACGCCCCTTTGACTCGCTCGAAACCCTGGTGGCCCAGGCCACCGGTGCGCCACTGCCGCTGGCGGCGCTGTTCGATTGGCTGCATGGCAGCAACACACCGGTGCCAGGCTGGCAAGCCGATCTGGCCCGCCTGCAGGATGGCCGGATTACAGCCGTGCGCAGCCAACCAGAACCCACCGCCACCCTGCGCCTCGTCCTCGACAAATAAGCATGCAAGCCCTGTACGACGTGGCCGCCCCGGCCAAGCTGAATCTTTTTCTGCACATCACCGGCCGCCGTGCCGATGGCTACCACCTGCTGCAATCGGTCTTCATGCTGATCGACTGGTGCGACACCCTGCACTTTGAACTGCGTGTCGACGGCCAGCTCAGCCGCGAAGATCTCAGCACCCCGCTGCCACCGGACGACTTGGTGCTGCGCGCTGCCCGTGCACTCCAAGCCGCTTCCGGCACCACCCTGGGCGCGCACATCGGGGTACTGAAAAGCATTCCCGCGCAAGCCGGTATGGGTGGAGGCTCGTCCGATGCCGCATCCACCCTGCTGGCGCTGAACCGTTTGTGGAAGTTGGATCTGCCGTTGGCGCAACTGCAAACCATAGCCCTGCAACTGGGGGCGGATGTACCTTTTTTCCTGGGCGGTAACAACGCCTGGGTCGAAGGCATTGGCGAAAAAATTACCCCGATTTCGCTGCCCCCGGCGCGCTTTGCGGTGGTCAAACCGCCCGAAGGCCTGGACACCAAACTGATTTTTTCATCAAGAGATTTAAAACGCGATTCAGATAGTGCTATACTCGCAGGCTTTGCTGCACAGCCTTATTACTTTGGTACTAATGACTTGCAGCCAGTCGCGCAAAACCTCTGCCCTGCTGTAAATCAAGTCCTTGCGTGGCTTGAAGGCAAAGGTTTAAATGCTAGAATGACTGGCTCTGGTAGCGCGGTGTTTGCGCAAATGCTGAGCGATGTAGATTTGTCAGATGGTCCCAGCCAACATGGGTCGTGGCAAGTTCGCAAATGCAGCAATATGGACGTTCATCCTCTCAAAGGATGGGCCTCCAGCGATGGTTAATCGGTTCGCAGCTTCACGCTGTGGACCCGTGTAGGGGAGTCGCCAAGTTGGTTAAGGCACTGGATTTTGATTCCAGCATGCGAAGGTTCGAGTCCTTCTTCCCCTGCCAAATATTCTGGGTACGCTGATATTCAGAATATTCACACACAGTTATTTCATCGCAAAGACGCTCATGCAGCCCCACCACACTGATTTCATGATTTTCACGGGCAATGCCAATCCTGGCATGGCCGCCGAGATTGCCAAGCATTTGGGCATTGCCCTGGGTGCAGCCCGCGTGGGCCGTTTCTCTGATGGTGAAGTGACCGTCGAAATCAACCAGAATGTGCGTGCCCGCGATGTGTTTGTGGTGCAAAGCACCTGCGCACCCACCAACGAAAACCTGATGGAACTGCTGATCATGGTGGACGCGCTCAAACGCGCCTCTGCCGAACGCATCAGCGCGGTGATCCCGTACTTTGGTTACGCCCGCCAAGACCGCCGCCCCCGCTCGGCCCGCGTGCCCATCACCGCCAAGGTGGTGGCCAACATGCTGCAAGCCGTGGGCGTGGACCGCGTGCTGACCATGGACCTGCATGCCGACCAGATCCAGGGCTTCTTCGACATCCCCGTCGACAATATTTACGCCTCGCCTGTCTTGTTGGGCGACCTGCGCCAAAAGAACTACGAAGACCTGATCGTGGTGTCACCCGACGTGGGCGGCGTGGTGCGTGCCCGTGCGCTGGCCAAGCAACTGGGTTGCGACATGGCCATCATCGACAAGCGCCGCCCCAAGGCCAATGTCAGCGAAGTGATGCACGTGATCGGCGAAATCGATGGCCGCAACTGTGTGGTCATGGACGACATGATCGACACCGCTGGCACGCTGGTCAAAGCCGCCGAAGTCTTGAAAGAGCGCGGCGCGAAAAAAGTTTATGCGTATTGCACCCACCCCATCTTCTCCGGCCCGGCCATCGAACGCATTGCAAACGGTTCGGCCCTGGACGAAGTCGTGGTGACCAACACCATTCCGCTCAGCGCTGCGGCGCTGGCATGCCCCAAAATTCGCCAACTCACCGTAGCCCCCCTGATCGCCGAAACGATCCAGCGGATTGCCAATGGTGAGTCGGTCATGAGTTTGTTCTCGGACCAGGAAAACCTTTTCTAGGCCAGAGAACAAAAAAGCAGGCCCGCGCGCATATTGCGTGCGGGCCTTTTTAAATCGGAGTGACACTGGTCGCGGTGCACTCTCACAGGAGTTGATTATGAAATTCGTCGCTTTTGAGCGCGCAAAGCAGGGCACGGGTGCGAGCCGCCGTCTCCGCATTACCGGCCGTACCCCCGGCATCGTTTACGGTGGTGAAACACCGGCAACCCAGATCGAAATCGACCACAACGCTCTGTGGCACGCTCTGAAAAAAGAAACCTTCCACTCCACCATTCTGGACATGGAACTGGCTGGCAAGGAAAGCAAAGTGCTGTTGCGCAATGTGCAAATGCACCCCTTCCGCCAACTGATTCTGCACGCTGACTTCCAGCGCGTTGAAGCCAACACCAAGCTGACCATGAAGGTGCCACTGCACTACAGCGGTCAGGACGTGTGCCCCGCCGTCAAGACGGAAAACTGCATGGTCACCCCCGTGGCGACCGAACTGCAAATCTCCTGCCTGCCTGCCGATCTGCCCGAGTTCATCGCGGTGGACCTGAGCGGCCTGACCAAAGGCTCGTCTTTGCACGCCAAAGACCTGGTTTTGCCCAAGGGCGTGTCGGTTGTCACCAAGGGCAAGGAAAACCCCGCCCTGGTGTCCGTGATCGCTCTGGCCGAAGAAGTAGCTGTCGATCCAGCCGCTGCTGCACCCGCCAAGGGCAAAGCCGGTGCCAAGGCACCTGCCGCCAAGCCTGCTGCCAAGAAGTAATTCTTTTCAGCCCGGTTTAGCCCTGAAAGGCCCACTTCGGTGGGCCTTTTTTGTTTTTGGATAATCCCCGTCATGATCAAACTGTTTGTTGGCCTGGGCAATCCCGGCCCCGAGTACGAAGCCACCCGCCACAACGCCGGGTTCTGGTGGATAGACGCACTGGCGCGCGAGCTCAAAACCAGCCTGCAGCCCGACAAGAGCTACTTCGGTCTGGTGGCGCGCGTGGTGGTAGACGGCGAACCGCGCTGGCTGCTCAAACCCCAGACCTTCATGAACCTGTCGGGCAAATCGGTGGGCGCGCTGGCCCGCTTCTTCAAGATCCAGCCGGGCGAAATTTTGGTGGTGCACGACGAGCTGGACATCATCCCCGGCCAAGCCAAGCTCAAGCTGGGCGGCAGCCACGCGGGGCACAACGGTCTGCGCGACATCCATGCGCAACTGGGCAGCCCCGACTACTGGCGGCTGCGCATTGGCATCGGCCACCCGGGCGCGCGCGACGAGGTACTGAACTGGGTGCTGAAAAAGCCGTCTGCCGACCACCGCACCGCCATCGACGACAGCATGACCCGGGCAATTCTGGCCGTACCCGCGCTGATGGCAGGTGATATGGACAAGGCCACCATGGTCATCCACACCACCAAGCCGCCCCGGCCCAAGCCGGTGCGACCACCCGAACCCGTTTAGGGCTTCACGATCTCGGCCTGCAGGCGCCGGTACTTGGCCCACAGGCTGTCTTTGTCTTCCACATGCTCCGGGTTCACCGGAATGCACGACACCGGGCAGACCTGCACGCACTGCGGCTCGTCGAAGTGGCCCACGCACTCGGTGCACTTGTGCGGGTCGATCTCGTAAATCTGCACGCCCAGGTAGATGGCATCGTTCGGGCACTCGGGCTCGCACACATCGCAGTTGATGCACTCGTCGGTGATGATCAATGCCATGGCGCGCTCCGGAAAGTCATAGCGCAATAGTAGGTCACACCGTGGCCAGGGCGCTGCGCATGCCGTCGATCACCGCCTTGTAATCAGGGCTGCTAAAAATCGCGCTGCCCGCCACAAAGGTGTCCGCCCCGGCCGATGCCACGCGGGCGATGTTGTCGGTCTTGATGCCGCCGTCCACTTCCAGGCGGATGTCTTTGCCCGATGCCTCGATGCGCTTGCGGGCCTGCTCCACCTTGCGCAGGGCCGAGTCGATAAAGCCCTGGCCGCCAAAACCGGGGTTGACGCTCATGATCAGGATCAGGTCAATGTCGTCGATCACCCAGTCCAGCACATCCAGCGGTGTGGCGGGGTTAAAAACCAGCCCGGCCTGGCAACCCTTGGCCTTGATGGCCTGCACGCTGCGGTGCACGTGCCCCGTGCCCTCGGGGTGGAAGCTGATCAGCGACGCGCCCGCATCGGCAAACGAAGCCGCCAGCGCATCCACCGGCTGCACCATCAGGTGCACGTCGATGGGCACCGGTGTGCCGTCGGGCTTTTTGGCATACGGCTTCAAGGCGTTGCAGACCATGGGGCCGAAGGTCAGGTTGGGCACGTAGTGGTTGTCCATCACATCGAAATGGATCCAGTCGGCACCGGCGGCAATGACGTTTTTGACTTCATCGCCCAGGCGGGCAAAGTCGGCAGCGAGGATCGAGGGGGCAATGCGGAAATTTTTCATGGGCCGTATTTTCGCAGACGCTGTATGCCAGCACGGTACGATCCGGCCCATGCCCAAATACCAGTTCACCGTTGAAGTCTTGCCGCTGTACCTGCCAGAGCAGTCCGACCCCACCCAGGCCGTGTACAGCTTTGCCTACACCGTCACCATCCAGAACACCGGCGACACCACCGCCCAGCTGATTGCCCGCCACTGGACCATCAGCGATGCCAATGGCCATGTGGAAGAGGTCAAAGGCCTGGGCGTGGTGGGCCACCAGCCTTTGCTCAAGCCGGGCGACTCGTTCCAGTACAGCAGCGGCTGCCGCCTGCGCACCGGTACCGGTGCCATGCGCGGCAGCTATTTTTGCGTGGCCGAAGACGGCGAGCGCTTTGAAGCCCCCATCCCTACCTTTGTGCTCGATGCCACCGGCAACCACCTGCCCCCGGCCAGCCACACGCTGCACTGAGATGGGCGAATTCGACCTGATCCGGCGCTACTTCACCCGCCCCACGCCGCGTGCCGTGCTGGGCGTGGGCGACGACTGCGCGCTGCTGCAGCCCCGGCCCGGCATGCAACTGGCCATCTCCAGCGACATGCTGGTCGAGGGCCGCCACTTCCTCAGCACCGTGCCGCCCGCCGCGCTGGGCCACAAGGCGCTGGCGGTCAACCTGAGCGACCTGGCCGCCTGCGGCGCGCAGCCGCTGGCCTTTACCCTGGCGCTGGCCCTGCCGCGTGCCGATGCCGCCTGGCTGGAGCCGTTCTCAAAGGGTCTGCTGGCCCTGGCCGATGCCCACGGCTGCGAACTGGTGGGTGGCGACACCACCCAGGGGCCTTTGAACATCTGCATCACCGTGTTCGGCGAAGTGCCTCCCGGCCAGGCGCTGCTGCGCTCAGGCGCACAGGTGGGCGACGATCTGTATGTGAGCGGCACCTTGGGCGATGCGCGGCTGGCGCTAGAGGTGTTTCGCGGCACGCTGTCGCTGCCCGAAGCCGCCTTTGCCCAGGCCCGCGTCCGGTTGGAGCGGCCCACGCCCCGCGTGGCCCTGGGGATGGCGCTGCGCGGCGTGGCTACGGCGGCAGCCGATGTGAGCGACGGCCTGTGGGGCGACCTGGGCCACATCCTGCAGGCATCGGGCGTGGGTGCAGTGGTAGATGCCTCAATTGCTATTCAATTGCTAGCTGCTCGTGCTTATCTTATAAGCACGGAGGCCATATTTGATGCAGAACAGCTGCTGGACTATGTTTTGGCCGGTGGGGACGACTACGAGCTGGTATTCACCGCACCGCCCTCGGCCCGCCATGCCGTAGCCGCCGCCGCCGCCCAGGCCGACACGCCGGTGACGCGCATCGGGCAGATCGAAACCCGCCCGGCCGACGGGGCCATCCGCCTGGTCGATGGCCAGGGCGCGCCGATATTGCGCAGCCTTAGCGCGTTCGACCACTTTGCCTGAGCACGGGTGGCCGCAGATGGTTTTGGCTTTGGCATCAAGCTTGCGTAAACTAAGCCCTCCATGAATGAAGCCGACGCCATCCGCCAAATCCTGACACACGCCCGCACCATTGCGGTGGTGGGCCTGTCGCCCAACCCTGGCCGCCCCAGCCACCAGGTGGCGCGCAGCCTGCAGGCGCGCGGTTACCGCATCATCCCCATCAACCCGAACGCCAGCGAAATCCTGGGTGAAAGGGCCTACCCCAGCCTGACCGCAGCGGCCCAGGACCAGGTGATCGAGGTGGTGAACTGCTTTCGGCGCAGCAAGGAGATTCCGCCCCTCGTCGATGAAGCCCTGGCCATCAAGGCCAAGGCGGTGTGGATGCAGCTGGGCATCTCCCACGCCGCCGCCGCCCAAAAGGCCAAGATGGCCGGGCTGCGGGTCGTGCAAAACAAGTGCATCAAGACCGAGCACGCGGTGTTATCGGCCCGAGGTGTTATTTAACGCCATTTAGGCCTCTCGCGCTTATTCCCTGGGCGTGAGCAGCTACTGAATATATAGCGCCGGGATAGAGATACGCCCAGGCCAAAGGTCGGTGCGGTAAGCTCCCCAGTTTGCCCACCCCTCGCACATCTCCCGCCGCCATGTCCTTCGCCCCCCTCCAAAACGACAGCTTTCTGCGCGCCTGCCTGCGCCAGTCCACCGACCACACGCCCGTGTGGCTGATGCGCCAGGCGGGCCGTTACCTGCCGGAGTACCTGGCCACGCGGGCCAAGGCGGGCAGCTTCATGGGCCTGGCCACCAACACCGACTACGCCACCGAAGTCACGCTGCAGCCGCTGGAGCGTTTCCCGCTGGACGCCGCGATTTTGTTCAGCGACATCCTCACCGTGCCCGATGCCATGGGCCTGGGCCTGAGCTTTGCGCAGGGCGAAGGCCCGCGCTTTGCCCACCCGGTGCGCGACGAGGCCGCCGTAGCCGCACTGGAAGTGCCCGACATGGACAAGCTGCGCTACGTGACCGATGCGGTCACCTCCATCCGCCGCGCGCTCAATGGCCGGGTGCCGCTGATCGGCTTCTCGGGCAGCCCCTGGACGCTGGCCTGCTACATGGTGGAGGGCAAGGGCTCGGACGACTACCGCCTGGTCAAAAGCATGCTGTACAGCCGCCCCGACCTGATGCACCGCATGCTGCAGGTGAATGCCGACGCGGTGGCCGCCTACCTGAATGCGCAAATCGAAGCGGGCGCGCAGGCAGTGATGATTTTTGACAGCTGGGGCGGCGTGCTGGCCGACGGCGCGTTCCAGCAGTTCAGCCTGGCCTACACCCAACAGGTGCTCAAACAGCTCAAAACCGAGCACAACGGCCAACGCATCCCGCGCCTGGTGTTCACCAAGGGCGGTGGCCTGTGGCTGGACGAAATGGCCGGCCTGGACTGCGAAGTACTGGGCCTGGACTGGACGGTCAACCTGGCCAAGGCCCGCGCCCTGGTCGGCCATAGCAAGGCCTTGCAGGGCAATATCGACCCCAATGTGCTGTTTGCACCGCCCGCGCAGATTGCCACCGAGGTGGAGCGCGTGGTGAACAGCTTTGGCGTGCCGCACCAGGGCGCAGGCACCGGCCCCACGCACATCTTCAACCTGGGCCACGGCATCAGCCAGCACACGCCGCCGGAGCACGTGGCCGCGCTGGTAGAGGCGGTACACCGGGCTTCCCGGCAAATTCGGGCCTGAAAACAGCGTTGGAATACACCACTTATGCACAAAACTTGGGGTGCACTGTGGTAGGGCCCCACAGAGGCACCACCAACCGCTATGAAACCCATAGCGATCCTAAGTTGTTGATTTATATAGTCATCTGAAATTGCTTTTTTTAGAGGCAATCCGTCGAAAGCCTTGATTTATCGGGCTTTGCAGCCTGCCCCATGGAGATATCAACAAAGTTATCCACAGATTCTTTGGATACCTTTTAAATCAGTTGCAAATCAAGCACTTAGGCGCATTCCCTCCAGTTCACGTGAAATAACACACGCACATGCAGCACCGGCTCTCCGTCGCCGTCCAAACCCCCGCCCACAGCGCCATCGCCGGGCCACTCACCTACAGCCACAGCGCCGCCCTCCCCCCCGGCAGCCTGGTGCGGGTGCCGCTGGGCACGCGCGAGACACTGGGCGTGGTGTGGGACGGCACGCCGCCAGAGTCTGATTTCGAGGTGCGCCCCTTAAGCGCCGCGCTCGACGGCCTGCCGCCGCTCAACGCCGCCTGGCGCGGCCTGGTGCAATTTGCCGCCCTGTACTACCAGCGCGCGGTGGGCGAAGTCGCCCTGGCCGCCCTGCCCCCGCAACTGCGCGAACTGGGCGCGGCACAGCTCACCCGGCGGCTCAAGCGGCCCGCCAAAGGAGCCGATGCACAGGCCGAAGCCGCTATAGTTTCTGCAGCACTCAGCGCCGAACAAACAAGCGCCATTGCCACTTTTGAGTCCCAAAATGGGCCGTTTTTGCTGTTTGGCTCCACCGGCAGCGGCAAGACCGAGGTGTATTTGCAACTGGTGCAGCGCCTCCTGGCCCGCGACCCCACCGCCCAGGCCCTGGTGATGGTGCCCGAGATCAACCTCACGCCGCAGCTTGAAGCCCGCTTTCGCGAACGTTTCGAGCCCCGCTTTGGCGCGGCAGCGGTGGTGTCCATGCACAGCGGCATGACCGCCCCGCAGCGCCTGAAAAGCTGGCTGGCCGCCCACGGGGGCACGGCGCGCATCGTGCTGGGCACGCGCATGGCGGTGTTTGCGTCCATGCCCCGGCTCAAGCTCATCGTGGTCGACGAAGAGCACGACCCCAGCTACAAGCAGCAAGAAGGCGCGCGCTACTCGGCCCGCGACCTGGCCGTGTACCGCAGCCAGCTCGAAACCCGCCTGTCCCCCGATACGGAGCCCTGCCGCGTGCTGCTCGGCTCGGCCACCCCGTCGCTGGAGAGCTGGCACCACAGCCGCCCCGCCGCCGAGGGCGGGCGCTACGTACGCCTGGCCATGCCCAGCCGCATCGGCGCGGGCGCACTGCCCAAGGTGCGGCTGGTGGATATGGGCTTGCAGCAAAAGAAAACCGTGTTCTCGCCCCAGCTGCTGGCCGCCATCCAGCAGCGCATAACACGCGGCGAGCAAAGCATGGTGTTTTTGAACCGGCGCGGCTACGCCCCGGTGCTGGCCTGCGGCAGCTGCGAATGGAAAAGCGAATGCCCGCACTGCAGCGCCTACCGCGTGTTCCACAAGATCGACCGCAGCCTGCGCTGCCACCACTGCGGCTATGCCGAGCCCGTGCCCCGCGCCTGCCCCAGTTGCGGCAATCCCGACATCGCCCCCGTGGGCCGGGGCACCGAGCGGCTCGAAGAACACCTGGCCGAGCTGCTCGCCACCGTGCGCCGCCCCGACGGTGGCCCGGTGGTGGTGGCCCGCATCGATGCCGACAGCACCAAGGCCAAGGGCGCGCTAGAAGCCCAACTGGCCGAGGTGCATACCGGCGCAGTCGATGTGCTGGTGGGCACGCAGATGATCGCCAAGGGCCACGACTTTCGCCGCATCACCCTGGTGGCCGCCATCCAGCCCGACGGCGCGCTGTTCTCCAGCGACTTCCGCGCGCCCGAGCGCCTGTTTGCCCTGCTGATGCAGGCGGGGGGCCGCGCAGGCCGCGATGCCGCCCACAGCGCGGCCAGC
The DNA here is from genome assembly GCA_963512645.1 of uncultured Albidiferax sp. GTDB lineage: Bacteria > Pseudomonadota > Gammaproteobacteria > Burkholderiales > Burkholderiaceae_C > Rhodoferax_B. Next base: position 24,556 of record CAUPNM010000021.1, read on the forward strand.
GAGATGTGGGTGCAAACCGCGCACCCGCAGCACCCGCTGTTTGCCGCACTGCGCCAGCACGACTACCCGGCGTTTGCCGCCAGCCAGCTCGACGAGCGCCGCATCGCCGGCATGCCACCGTTCAGCTTCCAGGCCCTGGTGCGCGCCGAGGCCCGCACGCAGGAGGCCGCCCAGGCCTTTTTAACGCTGGCCAGCGCCGCCGCCTGCGACGTGCCCGACGTAGACCGCGTCACCCTCTACCCCGCCGTGCCCATGGGCGTGCAGCGCGTGGCCAACATCGAACGCGCCCAGATGCTGGTGGAAAGCCCGTCCCGCCAGGCCCTGCAGCGCTTCCTGCTGGCCTGGCAAGCCGTGCTGCGCGCCACCCGCAGCCAGCCCGAGGCCAAGGGCTTGATCCGCTGGGCGATCGACGTGGATCCACTGGGAATCTGATGACAGGAGATAACAATGCGCATACCATGCGCATAATCTCCATGCCCAGGACTTTGTATGAACACCCTGACCGCCCCGCCTACCGGACGCAAGCGCCCCGTCAACCTCACGCTAAGTGAAGACCTGGTGCAGCAAGCCCGCGGTATGACCAGCAACCTGTCTGCCGTGGTGGAGACCCTGCTGTCAGGCTATGTGCAGGAGCATGCCCAGGCGCAGCAGGCGCGCCAGCAGCAGGCCACGCAAACCGCACAGGCCTGGAACGCGTTCAATGACGCGGCGGGCGCTTTTGCCGACGAACACTCCACGCTGTAAACAGGGCATGGCTCAATTTGACGTACACCGCAACCTGGGTGCGCAGCGGGCCCAGATTCCCTTTGTGGTGGTAGTGCAATCGGCCCTGTTCGATACCTACCGCCGCCGGGTGGTGGTGCCCCTGGTGCGCAGCAACAGCCCCGGTGCCGCACAGATCAAGCCGTCCCGGCTCAACCCGGTTTTCAGCATCGAGGGCATCACCGTAGTGCTCCACCCCCTGGAGATCGTTTCGGTGGCGGTGGACCAGTTGGGAGCCCGGGTGGGCGACCTGCAAGACCAGGGGGCCGCCATCGCCGATGCCCTGGACGAGGTGTTTACCCGCTCCTGGGGCTGACATACCCCGCCTGCTGCCCCACAAACCCATCAAACGCCGCCAGCAAGGGTTGGAAGCGGTCTGCATCCCCCTCCAACTGCGCCAGCGCCGCACAGGTCGCCTCCAGCGTGGACAGCTGGTCGGGCAGATGCGCCTTGCGGATGCGGTAGTGCGAGGGCGGCAGGCCGCGCAGGGCCAGGCGGGGCAAGGCTTGCAGCGGCGGGCTGCTGTACAGCATCTTGCGGCTTTTGCGCCAGGTGCCGTCCAGCACCACCAGGCGCAGGCGCGACGGGTTTTGCAGCCATTCGGACGGGAGTGGCGGTGGGGGCAACAGGTCGGGGGCCGTGTCCAAAGGCGTGTCGGGGTACAGCAGCAGCGTGTGTTTGCCGTCTACCGGCCAGACCGGTGTGGCAAACGCCTCGCCCACCACGATGCGGCTGTGCGGCAGGCTGAGGTGCAGCAGGCGGGCGCTGCCCTTGGCCTGGTGCTTTTCCAGCGGGTGCTGCAACACCAGCACTTCCACCACGTGGGCTGTGGGGCGCACCCATTGGCAGATGCAGGTGCTGGATGGGCGCAGGCAGTGGCCACACACGGGGCGATGGGTGACGGAATCCATGGGGCATTGTAGGAAGCGACTTCACACGCATCAGGTACTATGGTTTTGATAGCCGCCTACGCTCACCGAATAAGCACGGGCGGCCATTTTTATTCTAAAAATTTCGACACAGCGCCATGACAACGCTCCTCCTCCGCATCTCGCTGCCCCTGGCTTTTGTGCTGGCCAGTTGCACCACAACCACCACCAAGGTGACCCAGGCGGTCAACGAGGCCCAGGCCGCCGCCAACGTGGCCACCACGGCGGCCATCGTGGCGCAGTCGGCGGCCAGCGCACCGCGTGCGCCCGGCGCGCCCCCCTCGCCCCTGCCGCTGTTTGCCACCGTGCTGCAGGGCACGCAGCGCAGCATTGGGCTGTTTCCGGTGTACCAGCGCGACGAGCGTTTCTGGCTGGAGCTGGGGCCGGACGACTTTGGCAAGCCCTTCTTTTTGTCGCCCAAGATGGCCAACGGCATTGGCGAAGGCGGGCTGTTTGGCGGGCGCATGCTCAGCCCCCGGCTGGTGGAATTTCGCCGCGTGCACAACCTGGTGCAACTGGTGGCGCGCAACACCGACTTCGTGGCCCCGCCCGGCACGCCCGAGGCCCGGGCCGTGGCCGCCGCCTACGCCCCCAGCCTGCTGGGCAGCACCCCGGTGGCCAGCCAGCCGCACCCCAACCGCCAGAGCGTGCTGGTGGACGCGGGCGCGCTGTTCATCAACGACATGGGCGGTGTGGCCCAGGCGCTGGCCCACACCTACCGGCAAAACTACGGCGTGGACATGCGCAACTCGGCCATCCTGAAGGTGCGCGGCACGCCCGACCTGCTGGTGCTGGAGGTGATGAACCACTACGCCACCGCAGGTATCGCCCTGCCCGCGCCCGGCAGCAGCCTGCCCGGTACGCCCCAGAACCTGGTGGACCCGCGCAGCATGTTCATCCAGATCCACTACTCGCTGGCCCGCCTGCCCGCGCAAACCATGGCCCCGCGCCTGGCCGACCCGCGCATCGGCCACTTTGTGGAGGCGGCAGACAACTTTGGCGACGACCTGGCCCCCACGGCACGGCAGCGCTTCATCGCCCGCTGGCGGTTGGAGAAGCAGGACCCGCTGGCCGAGCTGTCCGAGCCGGTCAAACCCATCACCTACTGGATCGACCGCAGCGTGCCGCTGAAATACCGCGAGGCCATCCGCGCGGGCATCCTGGCCTGGAACCCGGCGTTCGAACGCATTGGCTTCAAAGACGCGATCCGGGTGCAGCAGCAGGCAGACGATGCCGACTTCGACACCCTGGACTTTGGCCGCGCCTCGGTGCGCTGGTCTACCAACAACCGCACCGGCTTTGCCGCCATCGGCCCGCGCCACGTAGACCCGCGCAGCGGCGAGATCCTGGATGCCGACATCCGGATTGAGAGCCAAAGCGTGCGCGCCACCCGGGCTACCGCCGTGCGCCGCCTGGAATCCACCGCCGCAGAGGCCCATGGCGACTGCGACATCGGCGCAGAAGCGGGCGCGCAACTGGCCTACGCGCTCGACCTGCTGGCCGCCCAGGGCGACCTGGTCCCTGACAGCCCCGAGGCCGAGCAGTTCGTGCGCGACTACATCACCAGCCTGACGGTGCACGAGGTGGGCCACACCCTGGGCCTACGGCACAACTTCCGCGCCTCGCGCCTCTTCACCCAGGCGCAGCTGGCCGACCCGGCCTTTACCCGGGCGCAGGGCCTGGGCGGCTCGGTGATGGACTACATGCCGGTCAACCTCGGCCTGCCCGGCCAGCCGCGCCCGGCGGCCTTCCAGACCACGCTGGGCCCCTACGACTACTGGGCCATCGACTACGCCTACCGGCCCATCGCTCCCGCCGTGGAAGCCGCCACGCTGGCGCAGATTGCCAGCCGCAGCGCCGAGCCCGCCCTGGCCTATGGCACCGACGAAGACTTCTACCTCGGAGCCGACCCCGAAACCCTGCAGCGCGACCTGGGCGGCGACCCGGTGGCCTTTGCCCGGCAGCGTTTCGCCATTGCCCACAACGTGTTCCAGCGGCTGGAGACCCAACAGCCCCCGCCCGACCAGGACTGGAGCCGTGTGCGCCGCCTGCTGCGCGAGTCGCTGAATGACGCGGGCTCGGCCATTGGCATCCTGCTGCGCCAGCTGGGCGGCGTGCGCATGCTGCGTGACTTTGCCAACACCGGGCGCGACCCGGCCCAGGCCACGCCCACCGCCGACCAGCGCGCCGCGCTCGACCTGCTGCTGCGCGAGGTGCTGGCCGCCGACCGCTTCAGTATCTCGCCCGCCTTGCAACGCCGCCTGGTGCCCGACTACCTGGCCCGCGCCGAAGCCCCCGCCAGCGCCGGGGATCTGCCCCTGGCCCGCGAAGTATTTGGCCTGCGCCTGCTGGTGCTCAACAGCCTGATGGGCGACGCGCTGGCGGGCAAGCTGCTGGACAACGACAGCCGCCAGGCCCCCGGCACCGACGCACTGCGCCTGCCCGAGCTGGTGCAGCGTGTGCAGGCCGAAGTCTGGGCCGACCTGAGCGCACCCACCATCGCCCCTGGCCCCGAGCAGCGCGAGCTACAACACGCCTACACCGAGCGCCTGGCCGCCCTGGTGCTGCGCCCCGCCGGGGCCTCGCGTGCCGATGCCCGCAGCCTGGTGCGCGGCCAGGCCACGGCCCTGCTGGCGCGCATCAATGCCGCCCAGCAGCGGCGCGACCACAGCCCGCAAACCCGCCAGCACCTGGCCGATACCGCCCTGACCCTGCGCAACGCTTTGTCGGCCAAGCTGGTCCGGCCCAGCAGCTGATTGCTATTTAAAAAGTAGCTGCTTGCGCCCTATCCATGCGCGCAAACCGGCAAATCGCTGCATAAGCCCCACGGGGACCTTATTTCGTCAGCCGGAACACCCGCACGCTCTCCGACACCGCCTCCGACTGCCCGTGCAGTGCGGTGGCGGCGGCGGCAATCTGCTCTACCAGGGCGGCGTTTTGCTGGGTGATGTTGTCCATCTGGGTGATGGCATCGTTCACCTGCGCAATGCCCTGCTGCTGCTCACTGGAGGCAGCGCTGATCTCGTTGACCAGCGAGGTCACTCGGCTCACCGATGCCAGGGCATCGCCCATGGTGACCTGGGCGGCATCGGCCAGGCGGCTGCCGCTGTCTACCGTGGCGGCCGACTCGGAAATCAGGGTCTTGACCTCGCGCGCTGCCGAGGCCGTGCGCTGCGACAGCGCCCGCACCTCGCTGGCCACCACGGCAAAGCCCCGGCCCTGCTCGCCCGCACGCGCGGCTTCCACGGCGGCGTTCAGGGCCAAAATATTCGTCTGGAAGGCGATGCTGTCGATCACCTGGATGATTTCGCCAATGCGTTGCGACGAGGCGCTGATCTCGCGCATGGTGCGGGTCACGTCCTGCACCGCTTCGCCGCCACGGCGGGTAACGGCATCGGCCTGCGCCGCCAGCTGGGCGGCCTGGATGGCGGAATCGGTGTTTTGCCGCACCGTGGCGGTGAGCTGCTCCATGGAGGCTGCCGTCTGCTCCAGGTTGCTGGCCTGGCTTTCGGTGCGCTGCGACAGGTCGTTGTTGCCCTGCGCAATCTCCTGGGTGGAGATGGACATGTTTTCCACCCCGGTGCGCGCATCGCGCACGATGGAGAGCAGGTTGACGTTGAGCTGGTTCAGCGCGGCCGACAGGCTGCCCAGGGCGTCGGTGCCCCGGCTTTGCAGGCTCTGGGTCAGGTCACCGGCGGCCATGCGGTTGGAAAAAGCCACCAGGTCGAGCAGCGGATCGATCGCCAGGGTCTTCAGCAACCAGCCGCCCCCCAACGCGCAGACAAGCACGGTGGGCAGCGCCACCAGCGTCACCGTACCGGCCGATGCCCCGCCGATGGCCACCCCGGCGGCCACGCCCACCGCCGCCAGGCCTGCGGCGACCAGGGTGAATTTGCCCGCCAGCCCCAGCCTGAGCGCCGACACGGTGCGCCCTGCCAGGGTGTTGATGCGCACCTGGCCACCCTCCAGGCAGGTGATGCGCTGGCCCTGGGCTTTTTCGGCGCGCATGCGGGCGTACAGCGCGGTGGCGGCATCGATGTCGGCACGCAGGGGTTCGGTGCGCACCGACATGTAGCCGGTGGGCTGGGTGCCCTCCATCAGCGGCGTGACGTTGGCCCGCACCCAGTAGTAGCTGCCGTCCTTGCGCCGGTTCTTCACCATGCCCGACCAGGGCCGCCCGCTCTGGATGGTGGCCCACATGTCGCGGTAGGCCTCTTCGGGCATGTCCGGGTGGCGGATCAGGTTGTGCGGCTGGCCCAGCAGCTCGTCGCGGCTGAAGCCACTGACCTCGATGAAGTACGGATTGCAGTACCGGATATGGCCCTGCAGATCGGTCGTGGAGACCAAGGTCTGCCCACTGGGAAACGGATATTCCTGGTTTAGTATGGGTTGGTTGTTGCGCATCAGAGTCCTCAACGGTTGTGGATCGACAAACAGAGTTCCAAAGTGGTGTTACGGCCCGCCCGGCACACGCGAGGGCGGCAAGCCCAGGCCAGCACCCGTAGGCAGTGTGAACACCGCCACCGAAGCCACCAGATCCTGCGCCTGGCTCTTCATGCTGCTGGCCGCCGCCGCCATTTCTTCCACCAGGGCGGCGTTTTGCTGCGTGACGTGGTCGATCTGGGAGACGGCCTCCCCGATCTGCGACACGCCCGCGCTTTGTTCGTTGCTGGCGGCACTGATCTCGCCCACGATACCGGTGACCCGGCGGATGGCGGCCACCACTTCGGCCATGGTGATCCCGGCTTTGTCCACCAGCAGCGTGCCCTGGGCCACGCGGTCCACGCTGGCATTGATGAGCTGCTTGATTTCCTTGGCCGCATCGGCGCTGCGCCCGGCCAGGGAGCGCACCTCGCTGGCCACCACCGCAAAGCCCCGGCCCTGCTCACCCGCGCGGGCGGCTTCCACCGCAGCGTTCAGCGCCAGGATAGTGGTTTGGAAGGCGATGCCGTCAATCACGCCGATGATGTCGGCGATCTTCTTGGAACTTTCGTTGATGCCCTGCATGGTGCTCACCACTTCGGCCACCACCTCGCCGCCCTGCACCGCCACCGCACTGGCACGCTGGGCCAACTGGTTGGCCTGGATGGCGCTATCGGCGTTTTGCCGGACCGTGGCGCTGAGCTGCTCCATCGAGGCGGCAGTTTCTTCCAGCGCGCTGGCCTGCTGCTCGGTGCGGGCGCTCAGGTCGTGGTTGCCCTGGGCGATCTCAAAACTGGCGTTGGCCACACTTTCCGAGCCTAGGCGGACCTGGGTGACCAGCCGCACCAGGCTGGACTGCATGCTCTGCAACTGGGCCATCAGGCTGCTGCTGTCCCCGGCGCGCAGGCGGATCTGCACCCCCAGGTTGCCAGCGGCCACGCCCTGCGCCAGGGCGGTGGCGGTGCGGGGCTCGGCCCCCAGTTGGCGCACGATGGAGCGGGTGATGAGCGCGCCGACCACGGCCGCCAGCACCACGCCGAACAGGCTAAATCCGATCAGCAGCGTGCGCGCCTGGTGGTAGTCGTGCATCGCCGCGTCGTAGTCCCGGTCGTTGTTTTCCTGCTGGAGGTGGATGTTCTCGGCGATCGCCTCTTGCCACAGCGTTGTGGCCGGGCCGGCCTGTTTGAGCAGCAGCGCGGTGGCATCGGCGGGTTGACCGGCCAGGCCCAGCGCCAGGACCTGGTTGTTCAGCGCGCGGGCGGTCTGGGCGGCCTGGGCAATCTTGTCGCCCTGGGCTTTGCCGGTGTCGCTGGAAGGAAAGGCCCCCAGCGCGGCCCAGGCCTTGTCATAGGTATCGCGCGCCTCGGAGATCTTGCGCATCTCGCTTTCTTTGGCCGCCGGGTCGTCCAGCAGCGCAATGGTGCGGATGACGCGGGAGACGATGTGCACGTCCTGCGACAAGGTGGTGTTGAGCGCAATCTTGGCGTTGTTGACCTTGACCACATCCTCCAGGTCCGCCGCCACCGCCGCCAGCTTGTACAAGGCCAAACCCGCCGACAGCAGCGACAGCAGCAGCACCAGACCAAAACCAACGTTCAGTCGCGTGCTAACTTTCAAGTCGGAAAGCTGCATGGAAAGCGTCCTTTCAAAGGGGGCAGAGGCCGTCCGCAAAGACATTGCGGCACGGGCTCAGCCTGCCAATCCTTCGCGATACGTAACCGATAGTAACTAGTTTGTACGCAACATTGGCCACACTGTGGGGTCTTTTTTACACCGGTTTCCTCGCTTTGCGCAAGCCGCCCAACAGCTATATAAAAAATAGCTGGTTACGCCCATTCCACAAGCGCTAAAGGCATAAAAAGCACTTAATCCATGGGGCAGCACCCGGGCCCCAGGCACCCCAGAAAGGGCGGCTCCCTACGGCGGCTGTGGCTGGCAACAAGCGGTAGGAGATGGGCGCGCAGCCCTGAGCCAGGGCTGTACCCATATAGCGCTATGTAAAATATAGCTGCTTGCGCTTATGGAATAAGCGCTGGCGACCTAAAAGACTTAAAAGGCTTGAATAAATCGCCTGTAGATGGGCCTAGAACTTCGGCATGCCGCCGCCGCCCAGGCCCTTCATGCCGCCCATGCGCTTGATCATCTTCATCATGCCGCCGCCCTTCATCTTCTTCATCATGTCCTGCATCTGGCTGAACTCGTTGAGCATGCGGTTGACCTCTTGCACCTGGACACCGGCACCGGCGGCGATGCGGCGTTTGCGGGTGGCCTTGATGAGGTCGGGCTTGCGGCGCTCCAGCGGGGTCATGCTGTAGATGATGCCTTCCTTGCGGCGGATGTCGCGCTCGGCCTTGTCCATGTCCATGGTGCCCGCCTTGGCGGCCATCTGGGCGGGTAGTTTGTCCATCAGGCTGGACAGGCCGCCCATTTGCTTCATCTGCTGGATTTGGCTCAGAAAGTCGTTCAGGTCAAAACTTTCGCCGCTTTTGACCTTGGCGGCCAGCTTTTGCGCCGCCGCCATGTCCACCCCGGCGGTGACCTGCTCGACCAGGGCCAGGATATCGCCCATGCCCAGCACGCGCCCGGCGTGGCGTTCGGCGTCGAACACCTCCAGGCCGTCGATCTTTTCGCTGGTACCGGCAAACTTGATCGGCACACCGGTGACGTGGCGCACCGACAAAGCGGCACCGCCACGCGAGTCGCCGTCGGTCTTGGTGAGGATGATGCCGGTGAGCGGCAGCGCATCGGAGAAGGCCTTGGCCGTATTGATTGCGTCCTGGCCCTGCATGGCATCGACCACAAACAGGGTTTCCACCGGCTTGAGGAAGGCGTGCAGGTCCTTGATTTCGCGCATCAGCACTTCGTCGATGGCCAGGCGACCGGCGGTATCGACCAGCAGCACGTCAAAGTAGTGCTTGCGGGCGTAGTCGATGGCGGCGGCGGCAATGTCCAGCGGCTTCTGGTCGGGCGTGCTGGGGAACCACTCGGCCCCGGCCTGCTTGGTGACCATCTTGAGCTGCTCGATGGCGGCCGGGCGGTACACGTCGCCCGACACGGTGAGCACCTTCTTTTTGCGCTTCTCAATGAGGTGCTTGGCCAGCTTGGCGGTGGTGGTGGTTTTACCCGCGCCCTGCAAACCGGCCATCAAAATCACGGCGGGCGGCTGGGTGGCCAGGTTGATGTCGCTGACCCCCTCGCCCATGGTGCGGCTGAGTTCGCGGTTGACGATGCCCACCAGCGCCTGCCCGGGCGAGAGCGAACCCATCACCTCCTGGCCCAGGGCTTTTTCTTTCACCCGCGCAATGAAGTCGCGCACCACCGGCAGGGCCACGTCGGCCTCCAGCAGGGCCATGCGCACTTCGCGCAGCATGTCGGCCACGTTGGACTCGGTGATGCGGGCCTGGCCCCGGATTTCTTTGACCAGGCGGGAGAGTTTGTCGGTAAGAGCGGAGGCCATAAAGAAGTGTCCGGGGAGGGTTGGGCTAGCAAAAACAGGGGAAATATAGGGATAGGGTGAAACGCTAAACTGCGCCCATGATTTTAACGACCACGCCCCTTGCCACCGTGCTGCTGTTCGCCGCCACGGCGCTGGCCTATGCCGTGCCTGCGGTGGGGGCCGGGGCCCTGAGCATGCGCGCCAGCCGGGCGGCGCTGTGGCTGGCCTGGCTGCTGCACGCCCTGGTGCTGAGCCTGGGCCTGTTTGGTACGCCGCCGCGCTTTGGTTTTGCGCCCGCGCTGTCGGTCACGGCCTGGCTGGTGCTGACGGTGTACGCGGTAGAAACCCATCTGTTCCCGCAGCTACGGGCCCGCTGGGCGCTGGCCGGGCTGGGGGCGGTGGCGGTGCTGCTGGCCCTGCTGTTCCCCGGTACGCCGCTGCACGCCATGGCCTCGCCCTGGCTGCCGCTGCACTGGGCGTTGGGTATTGCCTCGTACGGACTGTTTGCCGCCGCCGTGGTGCACGCCTGGCTGATGACCCGGGCCGAGCGCCAGATGCGCATGGCCGCCGACTCGCACAACGGCATCCCGCTGCTGACGCTGGAGCGGCTGACGTTTCGGCTGGTGACTGCGGGCTTTGTGCTGCTGTCGGCCACGCTGCTGGTGGGCTGGCTGTTTGGCGAGCAGCTCTACGGCACCAACGACTGGAAGTGGAGCCACAAGACCGTGTTTTCGGTGCTGGCCTGGCTGACCTTTGCGGTGCTGCTGCTGGGCCGCAGCCGCTTTGGCTGGCGTGGCCGCAAGGCGGTGCGGGTGCTGTACGCCGGGGCCGGGCTGCTGTTGCTGGGCTATGTGGGTTCGCGCTTTGTGCTGGAAGTGGTGCTGGGGCGGGTCACATGAAGCTGCTGATCATCTTGCTGGCGGTGCTGTTGGGCGTGTGGCTGTGGCGCTCGCGGCGGGTGCCGCCCCGCCGACCACCGCCCAAACCCACCCAGGCGCTGCAGGAAATGGTGGCCTGCCAGGTGTGCGGCCTGCTGCTGCCACACACCGAGGCCGTGACCACCGCCCACGGCGTGTACTGCGGCCCCGCCCACCGCGCACAGGCGGAGCAGGCCCCACGGTGATGCCTGCCAGCCCCGCCGCGCACCTGGTAGAGCCCGACCCGCTCGCCCTGGCGCGGATCTGGTACGGTTTCATGACGGCCCGGGTGACGATTGCCCTGGCCATTTTGGTCTGGCACGGTGCGCTGCTGGTTTTGGGCCAAGCGGTATCACCCTGGCTGCTGCTGTTTTGCAGCGGCTACCTGGCCAGCGCCCTGGCGCTGCGCCTGACCGGGCGGCCCAGCCACAGCCAGCCCCCGTCCAAGCGTTTCTGGATCGGCACCGTGGGCATGGATGCCCTGGTGTTCTCCACCCTGCAGCTGATGCAGTCGGGCGGCAGCGTCAACTACAGCCCACTGCTGGGCCTGCCGGTGCTGCTGGCGGCTGTGCTGGGTCGGCGCGCCATTGCCATGGGTACGGCAGCGGGCATGACGCTGCTGCTGTTGCTGCTGGACATGTGGAAGCTGTATGCCCGCCAGGCGGGCGACGAAGCCGCACTGTTCATGCAAAGCGGCCTGACCGGCATGGGCTATTTTGTGGCGGCCTTTCTGGTCAACCAACTGGCAGCGCGGCTGGAACGCGAGGAACAGCTGGCACAACGCAGCCAGCAGGACGCGCAGCTGCAAACCCGGGTCAACGAGCTGGTAATCGAGACCCTGACCGACGGTGTGCTGGTGGTCGATGCCCGTGGCAGCGCACGCGCGGCCAACCCGGCGGCCCGCCTGCTGCTGGGTACCGACAGCCGCGATGGCCATGCGCCGCTGCAGCTGGGCAGCCAGCCCGGCTGGCAGGCGCTGCTGGCGTTGGCGCAAACCACTTTTGCCGAGGAGCACCCGCAGCAGGCCGACATCCGTATCCAGCACACCGGTCGCAGCCCGCGCCGGGTGCGGGTGCGCACCCGCATGACGGCGGCCATGGAGGGGCAGACCGACAGCCTGTGCGTGATGTTTTTGCACGATCTGCGCGAGATGGAAGCCCGGCTGCGCACCGAAAAAATGGCCGCCATGGGCCGCATGTCAGCGGCCGTGGCGCATGAAATCCGCAACCCGCTGGCGGCCATCACCCAGGCCAATGCCCTGCTGGAAGAAGAACTGAGCGACCCGGCACAGCAGCGGCTGACCACCATGGTGCGGCACAACGCCCAGCGCCTGGCCAAAATTGTCGACGAGGTGCTGGAGCTTGCCCGGGTGCCGGTGCGCTCCAAGCACGACAGCGTCCCCCCACAAATCAAGCTGGACGAGGCGGTGGACAACATCTGCCGCGACTGGTCGCAGCAGGACCCGGCCCGGCGCAAGGTGCAGGTGGCGCTGGGCACGCTGGGTTTGCCGGTGGACTTCGACCCCGACCACCTGCGCCGGGTGCTGGTCAACCTGCTGGACAACGCCTTGCGTTATGAAAGCGGCCAGGCCGGGGCGGTCCAGGTGGGCACCCAGCTGCTGCCCAGCCGCCAATCCAGCCTGGCGGTGTGGAGCGACGGCCCGCCCATGGAGCACACGGTGGAGCAGCATTTGTTCGAGCCTTTTTTCAGTTCGGAAAGCCGATCCAGCGGTTTGGGTCTGTATATTTGCCGGGAACTGTGCGAACGCCACCGCGCCAGCATCGGCTACCAGCGCACCAGCCGGGAACGCGGCGGCCTGGTGGTGCAGGGCAACGAGTTTTTTGTGCAGTTCCGCCCGTCCAAACCCAGCTCTCTGGTGGCGCGCCCTTTTGACATCCAACCGGTCTGACCCATCCCTGTAAGCTCACTGTATGGCCCAGCCCCCTTCGACCCTAGCCGCATCCGTCCTGGTGGTGGACGACGAGCCCGACCTGCGCACGCTGTACGAGCTGACCTTGCTGCGCGAGGGCTACCGCATCGACACCGCCGCCAACCTGCAGGAGGCGCGCCTGCTGCTGGCCAGCAAGCGCTTTGACGTAGTGATCACCGACATGCGCCTGCCCGACGGCCTGGGGCTGGCCTTGCTGCACGGACTGAAAGCCCAGCAGCGGCCCGAGCGCGTCATCGTCATGACCGCTTACGGCTCGGCAGAGAACGCGGTCGAAGCCCTGAAGGCCGGGGCCTTCGACTACCTGACCAAGCCGGTGGACCTGAAGCAATTCCGCACCGTAGTGGTCTCGGCTATCCAGGACACCAGCCAGGCCGCACGCCCTGCGACCAACAACGAAAAAGCACTCTCACGCTTATCTGGTGGGCAGGGGGCGCTACAAAAATTGGTAGGCACCTCGGAGGCCATGCAACAGGTCAAGCAGCGCATCGTCAAGGTGGCGCGCAGCATGGCGCCGGTGCTGGTGCGCGGCGAATCGGGCACCGGCAAAGAGCTGGTGGCCCAGGCCCTGCACGCCAACAGCCACCGCGCCGCCGGGCCGCTGGTGGCAGTGAACTGCAGCGCCATCCCCGAAAATCTGCTGGAGGCCGAGTTCTTTGGCGCCAAGAAAGGCTCGTACACCGGCGCGGTGCAAGACCGGCAAGGCTATTTCCAGGCGGCCCGCGACGGCACCCTGTTTCTGGACGAGATCGGCGACCTGCCGCTGGCCATGCAGTCCAAACTGCTGCGCGCCATCCAGGAGCGCAGCGTGCGCTCGCTGGGCTCCACCCAGGAGGACGCGGTGGACGTGCGCATCGTCAGTGCCACCCACAAGGACCTGGCCGCCGATGTGCGGGCTGGGCGCTTCCGGCAAGACTTGTACTACCGGCTGAATGTGATCGAAATCGCTGTGCCGCCGCTGCGCGAGCGCCGGGGCGACCTGCCCGCACTGTGCGAGGCACTGCTGGCCCGCATCGCCCTGGAGTCCGGCATGCCGGTGCCCCTGCTGTCACCCGAACTGCTGGCACAGCTGGCCAGCCACCCGCTGAGTGGCAATGTGCGCGAGCTGGAAAACCTGCTGCACCGCGCCGTGGCCATGGGCGACGGCGACGCGCTGCACGCCGACTTTGATGCCACCGAGCCGACCCCGCTGGCAGAAAGCAGCCGCCCTGCTGCGACCGTGCCGTCGACCGGGATTCCTAGCGACCTGCAGGCTTTTTTAGACCAGCAGGAGCGCGATATCCTGGTCAAGGTGCTGCAGGAGACCGGTTTTAACCGCACCGCTACCGCCCAGCGCCTGGGCCTGAGCCTGCGCCAGATCCGCTACCGCATCGAGCGCCTGAACATCGCCACCCCGCAAGACAATGAACCCCAAGACCCCTGATACCCAGCTGGCGCCGCAAGCCCCGCTGTGGCAGGGCGGCTGGTACCGGTTTGCCCACCGCCACCCTTCGCCCAACTTCGGCCCCCGGCCCGTCGGTGCGCGCACCGATCTGGTGGTGGTGCATTCCATCAGCCTGCCACCGGGCGAGTACGGCGGCAACCATGTGCAGGCGCTGTTTGGCAACACCCTGGACTGGAGCGCCCACCCGTACTTTGAAAGCATCCGTGGCCTGCAGGTGTCGGCCCACTTCTACATCCGCCGCCAGGGTGAGCTGTGGCAGTTTGTGAGCGCCGACGACCGGGCCTGGCACGCAGGGGCCTCCCAGTACCGGGGCCGCAACAACTGCAACGACGACTCCATCGGCATCGAACTCGAAGGCCTGGAGGGCGAAAGCTTTGAGCCCGCGCAGTACGACACCCTGGCCAGCCTGCTGGCCGCACTGGTGCCCGCCTACCCCATCCGCCATGTGGCGGGCCATGAGCACATTGCGCCGGGCCGCAAGCACGATCCAGGGGCCGGATTTGACTGGCAGGCGGTGCAGCGCGGTACGGGCTGGGACGCACGCTGCTTTCCATCTGTAGTCCAAAAATAAAAATGTAACAGTGCAGGGCCCCTCGCATGGCACCTGCAGCACAGGAGCTAGGAAGTACGCCGTTTTGCGGGGCAAATGCCCCGCCAAGCCGCTTGTTTACTGGCTGTGCATACCGTTCGCCTGATGGGACAACGCTTACCGGGCGATTACGGGAAAACCCTTGACTCTTTACAGCCCTTTGGGTCGCGATACACTACCCCTAGTGGCTCGAAATAGCTCCAGACCCCATATGTAGCGTTCGCCTTGTATTGCGGATATACCCTATTCCGCGGCGTAGACGGAGTATTTGCCGCCTTTCGCGCAGACCCGCCGCCCGTTTTAGTCTTTTCGCGCCCACACACCCTCCTACTGTCAGACCCCAAGGAAACCATGCAAACTGCATTGAACACCCCCTCCGCCGTCGCGCCGCTGCAATCTACCCTGCGCCCCCAAGACCCGGCCCCCCGGTCTGACCGCAGCGATGCCAGTGCCCCCGAGATGCTGGCGCACTACCAGATCATCCGCCGCAACGGCGCGGTGGTGCCTTTCGAGCCAGGCAAGATTGCCATCGCCATGATGAAAGCCTTTTTGGCGGTGCATGGCACGCAGGGCGCCGCCTCGGCCAGCGTGCGCGAAGTGGTGGACACGCTGACACAAGGCGTGGTTCGCGCGCTGGTGCGTTCGCGTCCCGGTGGCGGCACCTTCCACATCGAAGACGTGCAAGACAATGTGGAACTGGGCCTGATGCGTGGCGGCCACCACGAAATCGCCCGCGCCTACGTGCTGTACCGCGAACGCCACACGCAAGAGCGTGCCAAGCAGGTCGCCGAGCAGGCCCCTGCCGCCCCGGTACTGCACGTGCTGGACGATGGCCAGCGCGTGGCCCTGGACACGGCGCGCCTGCAGCAGCTGATCGAGCAGGCCTGCGCCGGTCTGGGCAGCGAAGTCACGGCTGCGCCCATCGTCGCCGAGACCATGCGCAACCTGTACGACGGCGTGCCCATGGAAGAGGTCTACAAGGCCGCCATCCTGGCCGCCCGAACCCTGATCGAAACCGATCCCGACTACACCTACGCCACCGCCCGCCTGCTACTGCACACCATCGCCAAAGAGGTGCTGGGTGCCGACCTGACGCAAGCCGAGCTGGCCGCCAAGTATGTGGACTACTTCCCCCAGTACATCCAGAAGGGCGTAGATAACGAGCTGCTGGATGCCGCCCTGCTGACCTACGACCTGCCAAAGCTGGCTGCCGCTCTGAAGCCCCAGCGCGACCTGCAATTCGACTACCTGGGTCTGCAAACCCTGTACGACCGCTACTTCCTGCACGTGCGCAAGACCCGCATCGAGCTGCCCCAGGCTTTCTTCATGCGCGTGGCCATGGGCCTGGCGCTGAATGAGCCCCAGCGCGAAGCCCGCGCCATCGAGTTCTATGAAGTGATGTCGTCGTTCGACTTCATGTCGAGCACGCCCACGCTGTTCAACAGTGGCACGCTGCGGCCCCAGCTCTCCAGCTGCTACCTGACCACCGTGCCCGACGATCTGGACGGCATCTACGAGTCGATCAAGGAAAACGCCCTGCTGTCGAAGTTTGCCGGTGGCCTGGGCAACGACTGGACCCGTGTGCGCGCGCTGGGCAGCCACATCAAGGGCACCAATGGCGAATCCCAAGGCGTGGTGCCGTTCCTGAAAGTCGTCAACGACACCGCCGTGGCGGTGAACCAGGGCGGCAAGCGCAAGGGTGCGGTCTGCACCTACCTGGAAACCTGGCATCTGGACATCGAAGAGTTCCTGGAGCTGCGCAAGAACACCGGCGACGACCGCCGCCGCACCCACGACATGAACACCGCCAACTGGGTACCCGATCTGTTCATGCGCCGCGTCATGGAAGGCGGTAACTGGACCCTGTTTTCGCCCAACAACGTACCCGACCTGCACGACAAGTTCGGTGCCGAGTTCGAAGCCGCCTACGTGGCCTACGAAGCCCGTGCCCAGCGCGGTGAAATCAAGCCTTCGCGCACCCTGGCCGCCAGCGACCTGTGGCGCAAGATGCTGACCATGCTGTTTGAAACCGGCCACCCCTGGATTACGTTCAAGGATGCCTGCAACGTGCGCAGCCCCCAGCAGCACGTCGGCGTGGTGCACTCCAGCAATCTGTGCACCGAGATCACCCTGAACACCAGCGACACCGAGACCGCCGTCTGCAACCTGGGCTCGGTGAACCTGTTGCAACACATCACCAATGGCCAGCTTGACCACGCCAAGCTGCAAAAGACCATCACCACAGCCATGCGCATGCTGGACAACGTGATCGACATCAACTACTACGCTGTTCAAAAGGCCCGCACCTCCAACATGCTGCACCGCCCGGTCGGCATGGGCCTGATGGGCTTCCAGGACAGCCTGTACGCACTGCGCATCCCCTACGCCAGCGAGGCCGCCGTGGCCTTTGCCGACACCTCGATGGAAGCCATCTGCTACTACGCCTACTGGGCCTCCAGCGAGCTGGCCAAAGAACGCGGCCAGTACTCCAGCTACAAGGGTTCGCTGTGGGACCAGGGCATCCTGCCACTGGACACCCTGGACCTTTTGTCAAAGGCCCGTGGCGGCTATGTGGATGTGGACCGCTCCTCCACCCTGGACTGGGGCAGCCTGCGCCAGAAAATCCAGGCGGACGGCATGCGCAACTCCAACTGCGTGGCGATCGCCCCCACGGCCACCATCTCGAACATCATTGGTGTGGACGCGTCGATCGAGCCCTGCTTCGGCAACCTGTCGGTCAAGTCCAATCTGTCGGGTGAGTTCACCGTCATCAACAGCTACCTGGTGCACGACCTGAAACGCCTGGGCCTGTGGGACAACGTGATGCTGATGGACCTGAAGCACTTCGACGGTTCGCTGCAATCCATCGACCGCGTGCCGAATGAAATCAAGGCGCTGTACCGCACCGCGTTCGAAGTGGAAACCACCTGGCTGGTGGAAGCCGCGTCGCGCCGCCAGAAGTGGATCGACCAGGCCCAGTCGCTGAACATCTACATGGCCGGTGCCTCGGGCAAAAAGCTCGACGACACCTACAAGCTGGCCTGGACGCGTGGCCTGAAAACCACCTACTACCTGCGCACCCGCAGCGCCACCCACGTCGAGAAATCGACGGTGGCCGCAGGCCGCATGAACGCCGTGTCGTCAGGCCAGGCTCCCAGCCAAAAAATGAGCGCCATCGACACCGCCGCCATGGCCGCACGCCAGCAAATGAACGCCGACGCCCTCAGCGCCAGCCCCGCCACGGACATCAAGTTTTGCGCGATCGACGACCCGGGTTGCGAGGCCTGCCAGTAAGCTGGTTAACGTGAAACAACTTGTCTGGCTCGGGGTGCTTCGCACCCGCGTCCATGAAAGTTAGCCGCTTCGCCATCGCATCGCAAAAAGCTCCTTTTTTGCGATGCGATTGAGCAACAAAGCCCTTAAAAACAGCCGCATTGGAAATGAATACTTTTCATTTTTCAGTGCTGCTCTCATAATCCTAGCATTGGAAAATTTATGTTGACCTGGGACGAAGAAGTCAAGCCCTCACCGCTATCTGCAGCCCCCCTCGGTTTACCCACCAGCCGTGTGGAATCCCTCGCTGTTTTTTCGACCGATACCCCCTCTGCAGCACCCTCGGCCATGGCCACCGCTGTCGCCCACGTCGCAGTACAGGCCACAGCAGCACGCCGCGTTAACGCCGCCGACAAACGCATCATCAACGGCCAGACCGATGTGAATCAGCTGGTGCCATTCAAGTACAAATGGGCCTGGGAAAAATACCTGGCCTCTTGTGCCAACCACTGGATGCCGCAAGAGGTCAACATGACCCGCGACATCGCGCTGTGGAAAGACCCGAACGGCCTGACCGAAGACGAGCGCCGCATCGTCAAGCGCAACCTGGGTTTCTTTGTCACCGCTGACTCGCTGGCTGCCAACAATATCGTGCTGGGCACCTACCGCCACATCACCGCACCCGAGTGCCGCCAGTTCCTGCTGCGCCAGGCGTTTGAAGAAGCCATCCACACCCACGCCTACCAGTACATCGTGGAGTCGCTGGGCCTGGACGAGAGCGAGATCTTCAACGCCTACAACGAAGTCGCATCCATCCGCAACAAAGACCAGTTCCTGATCCCCTTCATCGAAGCTATCATGTACCCCAACTACCACACCGGCACCCCCGAGACCGACCAGACCCTGCTCAAGTCGCTGATCGTGTTCGCCTGCCTGATGGAAGGCCTGTTCTTCTATGTCGGCTTCACACAAATCCTGGCGCTGGGCCGCCAGAACAAGATGACCGGTGCTGCCGAGCAGTACCAGTACATCCTGCGCGACGAGTCCATGCACTGCAACTTCGGTATCGACCTGATCAACCAGCTCAAACTGGAAAATCCGCACCTGTGGACGGCCGAGTTCAAGACCGAGATCAAAGACCTGTTCATGCGTGCCGTCGAGCTGGAGTACCAGTACGCCGAAGACACCATGCCGCGTGGCGTACTGGGCATGAACGCCTCAATGTTCAAGGGCTACCTGCGCTACATCGCCAACCGCCGCGCCACCCAGATCGGCCTGGAAGCCTGCTTCCCGCACGAAGAAAATCCATTCCCCTGGATGAGCGAAATGATCGACCTCAAGAAAGAGCGCAATTTCTTCGAAACCCGCGTGATTGAGTACCAATCGGGCGGCGCGCTTTCCTGGGACTGAACGCCATCACGTCCATGCTTTTAAATACCGCGCAAACCCCAGCCTGCACACAGCAGGTGCGGGTTGCTCTTTGCGCCCCCGAGTCCATGGTGCTGGGCAGTCGCCCAACACCATGCATCGCTCTATGCCTAACAATCGGTATAAAGTGCTCTTTGTAAACAGATCAAGGAGAAAATAATGGCAACTGCAAAAAAACCGGCCGCAAAAAAGGCCTCCCCCGCAAAGACGGCAACCCCTACCAAGGCCGTCGCTGCGAAAAAAGTAGCGGCCGCTAAAACCGCTGCTAAACCGGTCGCCGTGAAGGCTGCGCCCGTCAAAGCTGCAGCTGTCAAGGCGGCTCCCGCCAAGAAGGCCGCTGCACCTGCCAAGAAAGTCGCGGCAGCCAAAGCTGCTCCGGCCAAAGCGGCTCCTGTAAAGGCAGCACCGGCCAAAGCCGCTGCAACCAAAGCAGCCCCCGCCAAGAAGGCGGCTCCAGCAAAGAAAGCAGCGGTCGCCAAGCCTGTAGCAGCCAAAGCCGCTCCCGCCAAAGCGGCCCCGGCCAAGAAAGCAGCGGCCCCCGCGCCCAAAGCCGCTGTGAAAGCGCCTGCAAAAACCGCGGCACCCGCCAAAAAAGCACCTGCTGCCAAAAAGGTAGCTGCGGTGGCAAAGGCTGAGCCCAAGAAGGCAGCGCCGAAAGCTGCAGCTTCGAAAGCGGCACCCAAAGCCGCAGCAAAAAAGGCAACCAAAGCATCTGCAGCCAAACCTGCCTCTGCGCCGGCTGCAGCATCGGCCCAAACGACGCTCAATCCACAAGCGGCCTGGCCTTTCCCTACGGCCAACAAGCCCTGACCGGATACACTGGATCCGCATCAGGCTCGGTATCGCAAGGTACCGAGCCTTTTTTGATGCCGCTCAGGGGTAAAAGGCCAGCAGCCGGTAACCTACGATACGCCCCTTGTTGGGGTTATCAACGACCCGTAGGTCGACCGAGGTCGCCCATTCGCGCCCCGCAAACAGTACCCGGGATGCGGCCCCAAGTTCCGTCGGGGTCAACACCCGCCGAAACACCGCCTGCTCGTCGATATCGGTCAGTACGAACTCGATCGCGGGCATCGCCAAATCCACGGTAGCCTGGTTCTTGAGCACCAGATTCAGGCGGTAAGTGTCCTCATTTTGCAAGGCGCTCAAGGTCGAGCTATCAATAACAATCGCCTCGATCCGCCGCAAGGCCTGTACCGTACACCCCAGCCGGACACATGCCGCCTGTAGCCAGGGTCGGGTCTCAGGCCAGGTCGCTGCCAAACGGTCACGTCCTTGGAAAACACCTTGCAAACCCAAGGCCACGACCAGTAACACCGCTACTGCCGCCCAGACTCCGCGCAGAAACGGGCGCGGCAGCGCGGGCTGAGAAGGCGGTTTACGGGTAAAGGAATAGCCACCGCTGTCCTCCGGTTCAGGAGGCAGAACAGCAGGCCCGTCTGGCACATCGCCGGCCGCTGGTACGGCCAGAGAAGCAGAGGGCTCCAAGGCAGCTTGCTCCGCAAGCAGAACTATTTCAGGTTCAACCTCGACCGGAGGAATGGACTCATCAGGAGCGGCCTGCGCCGGTCCAGACTGGGTGGCGGGCTCAGGAAGAGGCTCGGCAGGCGGGGGGGCGGGGGGCCGCACCTCGGGCAAGGACTCGGGCAACGAGCCCACCGACTGGACCTCCAGGGGCTCGGCACTACTTTGCTGCAGATCGCCCGAAGCATCGAATATCTCGGCGCAATGGCCACAGCGCACCCAGCCTTCGGAGATACGGAGCTGGTCAGGAACGACTTTGAACAGAGTCCCGCATACCGGGCAGCGCGTGATCAAGGCCATGGTCTACGGATGGTGTGCTCGGGCCTAAAAAAGCAGGGGCCTAAAGCCGCGCCGTCATTAAGACCCAGCCGTCCTGCGTGTCCGACACTTCCAGCGCAGCGTAGGGGGCATAGGCCGTCTTCAGTTCATCGGTCTGGCGCTCCAGAATACCGGCCAGCACGAGAGCCCCACCAGGAGCCACATGGGCGCACAACAGGGGGGCCAGCACCTTCAGCGGCGTGGCAAGAATATTGGCGAGCACGGTGCCGTAGAGGCCTTGTGCCTGATCCGGCAAACCGGCCTTGAGCTGGACATGGTTGGCATGGGCGTTGAGCACGGTGGACTGCACCGCGGCGTCGTCAATGTCCACCGCATCGATATCGGTCGCACCGAACTTGGCCGCGCCAATCGCCAAAATACCCGAACCGCAACCGTAGTCCAACACCCGGGTCAAAACGCCCGCATCCTGCCGGGCAATCCAGCGCAGGCACATGCGGGTGGTGGGGTGGGTGCCCGTGCCAAAGGCCAGACCCGGGTCGAGGCGGATCACCCGCGTCGCCTCGGCGGGTGGCTCGTGCCAGGTCGGCACAATCCAGAAATCCGGCGTGATGTCCACCGGCGCGAACTGCGACTGGGTCAGACGGACCCAATCCTGCTCCGGCACAGGAACGATGCCCAGCAAATCGCAGCCTGCAAAAAAGTCCTGCACCGCCAAAACGCCTGCCGCATCGCGTGCCAGCACCTCGTTGGCAAACAGTGCCTGGATACGCGAGCGCTGCCAGCCGTCTTTGGGTGGCGGCATGCCGGGTTCGCCAAACAGGGCTTGTTCGGCATCGGTCTGTGCGTCCGCGTCTTCCACGCTCACGCTAAGGGCATCCAAGGCATCCAGCGCGTCGCTGACCATCTCGACCCGGTCTTGCGGGCACATCAAACTGATTTCAAACATCAACGCTTGTGCTGCGAGAGCCACTCTTCCAGGTAATGGATATTGGTACCACCCGCCATGAACTTGGCATCTACCATCAGCTCGCGGTGCAGCGGGATGTTGGTATTGATGCCTTCGATCACGGTCTCCAGCAAGGCCGTGCGCATGCGCGCCATAGCCTGCTCACGGGTGTCGCCGTGGACAATGATCTTGCCGACCATGGAGTCGTAGTTCGGGGGCACGTAGTAATTGGTATAGACGTGCGAGTCCACGCGCACGCCCGGGCCACCGGGCGGGTGCCACATGGTGATGCGGCCGGGCGAAGGCGTGAACTTGTATGGATCTTCGGCATTCACCCGGCATTCGATGGCGTGGCCATGGATGCTGATCTGGCGCTGGGCAAAAGGCAGTTTTTCGCCTGCCGCCACCATGATCTGGGTGCGCACGATGTCCACGCCGGTGATCAGCTCGGTCACGGGATGCTCAACCTGCACGCGGGTGTTCATTTCAATGAAATAGAACTCGCCGTTCTCGTACAGGAACTCGAACGTACCCGCACCCCGGTAGCCAATTTTCTTGCAGGCGGCCGCACAGCGTTCGCCAATGCGTTCGATCAGTTTGCGAGGAATGCCGGGCGCAGGCGCTTCTTCCAGCACCTTCTGGTGGCGGCGCTGCATGGAGCAGTCGCGCTCGCCCAGGTACACCACGTTGCGGAACTTGTCGGCGAGGATCTGGATTTCGATGTGGCGGGGATTCTGGAGGTATTTCTCCATGTACACCGCGCCGTTGCTGAAGGCGGCCAGAGCCTCGGCCTTGGTCATTTGGACCGCATTGATCAGGGCCGCCTCGGTGTGCACCACGCGCATGCCACGGCCACCGCCCCCGCCTGCAGCCTTGATGATGACCGGGTAGCCCACGGCCTTGGCAGTGCGCTTGATCACCACCGGGTCGTCCGACAGCTCGCCTTCCGAGCCGGGCACGCAGGGCACGCCAGCTTTGATCATGGCCTGCTTCGCCGATACCTTGTCGCCCATCATGCGGATGTTCTCAGGCGTGGGCCCGATGAACTGGAAGCCGCTTTTTTCCACGCGCTCGGCAAAGTCGGCGTTTTCGCTCAGGAAGCCATAGCCGGGGTGGATAGCCTCGGCATCGGTCACTTCGGCAGCCGAAATCAGCGCGGGCATGTTCAGGTAGCTCAGGGCCGAAGCCGCAGGCCCGATGCACACGGCTTCATCGGCCAGCTTGACGTACTTGGCTTCCCGGTCCGCCTCGGAGTAGACCATGACGGCCTTCACGCCCATTTCACGACAGGCCCGCTGGATGCGAAGGGCAATCTCCCCCCGGTTCGCGATCAGTATTTTTTTAAACATGCGCCACCAAACTCTGTGGGTTTACTCAATCACGTACAAAGGTTGGCCGTATTCGACGGCCTGGCCGTTTTCACACAGCATTTGCACCACGGTACCGGCTTTGTCGGCCTCGATTTCGTTCAGGATTTTCATCGCTTCGATGATGCAGATGGTGTCGCCTTCCTTGACCTGGCTGCCCACTTCCACGAAGGACTTGGCACCAGGGCTGGACGAACGGTAGAAAGTGCCGACCATCGGCGACTTGACCACGTGCCCGGCGGGGGCGGCGGGGGCGACCGGAGCCGCCACCACGGCCGCAGCGGCTGCGGGTGCCACATCGACCACCGGAGCGGCCACCATGGCGGGGGCCGCAGCCTGGTACACCATGGCACCGCCACCCTTGACGATGCGGACTTTGCCCTCGGCTTCGGTAATTTCGAGTTCTGACACGTTGGAATCAGACACCAAGTCGATCAACGTTTTGAGTTTGCGCAAATCCATAAAACCTCCAGCCACGATGCATGAAAAGGGGTGGAATCTACCCTAATTTCACACAACGATCGTTTATTTCTTGTATTTACATATTACAGACTGCCGCAAAAGACAGTCCGCAGGTGGCAAGTCTGCCACCGAATGCGCTATTTCAACCCCGCCCATACTTGCAAATCAGCAGGGCTAACCCTGCCCATTTTACGGTGAAGCACCGTCCCGGCCGACCCGAGCACTACGGTAAATGGCAAGCCCCCCGCCAGGTTGCCCAGCGACCGCCCCAACTCGGTACCGCCCAGACCGGCCATTCCGATGGGGTAACTGACCGGCGTTTTTTGCAAAAAATTACGCACCGAACTGGGCTGATCAACCGCCAAGCCCAGAACTTGCCAACCATTGGGCGCATGTTCCTGAAAAAAGCGACTGAGCATGGGCATCTCCTCCACACACGGAGGGCACCAGGTGGCCCAAAAATTCAATAACACCGGGCGACCGCGCAAATCCTGCATCGCCAACGAAGATCCGTTAGGGGTGTCAAAACTGAGCCGCCACAGCGCCTCCTCCACACCCGACAGCATGGGCGCGGGCTGGTACTTCCACCACGCCACACCGGCCCCTGCCAATCCGGCAGCTGCTGCCACCCCGGCCATCAACTTTCGGCGTGAAGCGGCCATCATGGTGCGTCCTGCGCCAGCAAGCGGCGTACAGCAGCGGTATCGCCCCGGGGGGCTCGGCCTTTGGAGTCGGGCTTTAAGGCCCCGCGCAGGTCGTCCAGGTCGTAGACCATCAAATGCACGCCTACCGTCTCGCCCAGCTCCAGGCTCGGACAAGCAAAGCTCAGCGCCTCTACCGGTTCGCCACGAAAGCCGGTGACGGTGGCGGGGGTGTAGGGCACACGGCGGTCGATCAGCGCAATCTCGGCGGATTTGGGGTCGTCGCAGAATAGCTGGATCGCTACGTCGGACAAGCGCGTCGCCGTACCCTGCCAGACCGCTCCACACAAATGCGGCCGAAACACGGCCATACGCTCCATCCAGGTCAAGGCTAACTGGCGCAGAGCACGCAACTCAGTGGGCTGGGTGTCGCCACAAAACAGGTCGATATAGGCGCGTACCGCGTCCTCCACCACATCGTTGCCGGGTAAAGCCGCGCGGCCCGCACCCAGTTGTGCCGCAGCGCGGCGCTTGGCCGGGCCGTATTCCAGTCCTTCTTCGACCACCATGCGGGCGGCGGTCTCGGCGATCTCTAAGGTCAATGCATCCATGTGGGAGATTCTGCCCTTTTTGCCGATCCCAGTAAGAACCAGGGCCACCCCTAAAATCTCCGCATGCACATTCATATTTTGGGTATTTGCGGCACCTTCATGGGAGGTTTGGCCGCTTTGGCGCGGGAGGCTGGGCACCGGGTGACGGGCTGCGACGCGGGGGTCTACCCCCCCATGAGCGACCAGTTGCGCGCACTGGACATTGGGCTGATCGAGGGCTTCTCGGCCGACCAGTTGGCGCTGGAGCCCGACATGTTCGTGGTCGGCAACGTGGTGTCGCGTGCCCGCACGGCTGACGGCAACCCCAAATTTCCGTTGATGGAAGCCATTCTGGACGCGGGCCTGCCCTACACCAGCGGGCCGCAGTGGCTGGCCGAGCACGTGTTGCAAGGCCGCCATGTGCTGGCGGTGGCGGGCACCCACGGCAAAACCACCACCACGGCAATGCTGGCCTGGGTGCTGGAGCACGCGGGTCTGCAGCCGGGCTTTCTGGTCGGTGGTGTGCCGCTGAATTTCGGGGTGTCGGCCCGTTTGGGTGCAGGCAAGACCTTTGTGATCGAGGCCGACGAATACGACACCGCCTTCTTCGACAAGCGCAGCAAGTTTGTGCACTACCGTCCGCGCACGGCAGTGTTGAACAACCTAGAATTCGACCACGCCGATATTTTTGACGACCTGCCCGCCATCGAGCGCCAGTTCCACCACCTGCTGCGCACCGTGCCCAGCACCGGCCGGGTGGTGACCAACGGGCTGGAAGAAAGCCTGGCCCGGGTGCTGCACCAGGGCTGCTGGAGCGAGGTGCGCAGCTTTGGCGCTGCGGTGAGCGACTTCACCGCCCAGGGCGAACCCCACCACTTCGATGTGCTGCAACACGGCAAACCAGTGGCCACGGTGGAATGGGCGTTGGGCGGCGTGCACAACCAGCTCAATGCGCTGGCCGCCATTGCCGCCGCCGACCACGTAGGCGTGCCCGCCGACGTGGCGGCAAGGGCGCTGGGCGCTTTCCAAAATGTGAAGCGCCGCATGGAAGTGGTCGGAAACGTGCGCGGCATGACCGTGTACGACGACTTTGCCCACCATCCCACCGCCATCCGTACCACGGTGGACGGCCTGCGCCGCCGGATCGGGCCGGGCCAGCGTATCCTGGCCGTGTTTGAGCCGCGCAGCAACACCATGAAGCTGGGGGCGATGAAGGCCCAGTTGCCGTGGAGCCTGGAAGATGCCGACCTGGCGTTTTGCCACAGTGGCGGCCTGGGTTGGGATGCCCGCAGCGCCCTGGAACCCATGGGCGACCGGGCCCAGGTGGCCGACACGGTGGATGCGCTGGTGGCGCAGGTGGTGGCAGCAGCCCAGCCGGGCGACCACATCCTGTGCATGAGCAACGGTGGGTTCGGCGGCATCCACGCCAAACTGCTAAGCGCACTACAAAATTAATAGCTGCTCGTGCTTATGGAATAAGCGCCAGAGGCACTTTTTACCCTTAACTTCCAAATACGCCCGAGATGGCTATTGCGGGCTGGTGGTGTCGCCTGCGGCCAGGGGCGCAGCGTAGCCCGAACCTGCAGGCGGCGGGGCACCCACGGCGATCTCAGACAGCGACGAGGGATCAAACACCGAGGTTCGCTGGTTGGCCGACGACAGCCAGTTCATCTCGCCCGAGACGGTGGACAGCGCGCCGTCAAAATACAGGCTGACCAGATCGCGGCCCAGCTGCTCGGGGTTCACGCCGCTTTGTAGCAATTGCTCCAGGCTACAGGGGCCGAGCTCCAGCGCGCGCAACACCGTGCGCTGGGAATCCTTGAGCCAGGCTTCGGGTACCTGGGGCGGACGCAGCAGCCGGATGGCATCGGTTTTGAAAGCCACCGGCAGCAGATCGGCCGCAGAGTGCTGGGCAAACTGCCACATCACCTCCCGCAGGCCCGCTTTCTGGAACCGAATCGGCACCGGCTCGGCGTTGGGCGCGCGCGCAGCCCACACCGCCTGCTCCAGCTGCACCGGGCTGGCATCTGCCAGGTAATCGATGCGGCGCTTGGGAATGTCCACCACCGCCAGCAACACATCCTGGTGCGTCAGCGCATACACCCCAAGCGACAGATTACCCACCCGCTGGTACAACAAAGCCCCCAGAAAATACTGGGCCCGCAAAGGCTGCAGCCAGGTTTCGAACTTTTTCAGCACCATGCGCACCGCCCGCTCAGACTCGGGATCAAAAGTGGTCAACGGCTCGATTTCGGGGGCCGACAAGGGCGTGGTGAAGGCCAGCGGACGATCCACCTTGTCCAGCTGCAACAGCAGTTCGGGCTCGGCGCTGCGGCTGTCGGGGACCGCCAGGGTGCCATCATCGTGCAGCCGGGCGGCCGGGCCGCTGATGCACCAGGCATCGGATTCAGAGAACTTGGCCACCCGCCAGGCGGGCAAACTGGTCGGAAGGAAGGGTAAGACGGCCACCAAAGCGGCCCGCTGCGGTGGTGACAGGCCCGCCAAACCCAGCCAGAAAATAGGTCGATCCAGTGCCATTCTGCTGCTCCGTTCACAAAATCAACGAATCCACCCCATAAAAGGCGCGGATTCGCTCCATGCGGTCAGCTTACCCGACGCGCCTGGACTGCGGCAGACAAAATTTCCAGGGTCTGTAAAGACTGGTCCCAGCCCAGGCAGGCATCGGTGATGCTTTGGCCGTAGGCCAGCGACTTTTGGTCGGTCTTGCCAGGGGTGAACTTCTGCGCGCCTTCGACCAGGTGGCTTTCCACCATCAAACCGAACACCTGGCGCGAACCACCGGCCACCTGGCCCGCGATGTCCCGGGCCACTTCGATTTGTTTTTCGTGCTTTTTGCTGCTGTTGGCGTGGCTGCAATCGACCATCAGCGTGGCGGGCATTTGGGCGGCGCTGAGCTCGGCACAGGCAGCGGCCACGCTGGCAGCATCGTAATTGGGTGCTTTGCCGCCGCGCAGGATGACGTGGCAATCCTTGTTGCCATTGGTCTGCACGATGGCGACCTGGCCGTTTTTATGCACCGACAGGAAGTGGTGGCCACGGGCTGCGGCCTGGATGGCATCGGTGGCGATGCGGATATTGCCGTCGGTGCCGTTCTTGAAACCGATGGGGGCCGACAGACCGGAGGCCAGCTCGCGGTGAACCTGGCTCTCGGTGGTACGAGCGCCAATCGCACCCCAGGCGATCAGGTCGCCGATGTACTGGGGCGAAATCACGTCCAGGAACTCGCTACCGGCGGGCAGGCCCAGGCGGTTGATGTCGATCAGCAACTGGCGGGCGATGCGCAGGCCTTCGTCGATGCGGTAGGTTTCATCCAGGTAGGGGTCGTTGATCAGGCCCTTCCAGCCCACGGTGGTGCGGGGCTTCTCGAAGTAGACGCGCATCACGATCTCCAGCGTGTCGGCGTATTTCTCGCGCTGCACCATCAGTTGGCGGGCGTAGTCCATGGCGGCTGCCGGGTCGTGGATGGAGCAGGGGCCAATCACCACCAGCAGGCGGTCGTCGGTGCCCGCCATGATGTTGTGGATGTTTTTGCGGGTGGCGGAGATCAGCGTCTCGACCGGCGTGCCGCTGATGGGGAAGAAGCGGATGAGGTGTTCTGGAGGGGGTAGCACGGTGATGTCCTTGATGCGTTCGTCGTCGGTTTTGCTGGTTTTTTCGACGCTCGCATACCAGCTGTCGCTGGTGGGGTGGGTCTTGGCATTCATGGGTTGCTCCTGTGGGTTTTATAAAAGAAGGGAATCAAACAAAAAGGGGACGAAAAAAAACCGCCTGAGAGCTGGGGCTCCGGCGGTTTTCATGAAGGGCTTGCTTGTCTACAACTTAGCCTCTCATCCGCCGGGGACCGAGAACCAAAAGTAAAAGTAGGCAAACACGCTTTGATGCATAGCGGCTCAATGTACCACAGGCACCGAACTAGAACGTCAGGCCGTGCCGCCGACCGTCAGGCCATCGATGCGCAAGGTAGGCTGGCCCACACCCACAGGCACGCTCTGGCCTTCTTTGCCGCAGGTGCCCACACCCGGGTCGAGCTTCATGTCGTTGCCGATCATGCTGACTTTCTTCAGGCATTCGGGGCCGCTGCCCACGATGGTCGCGCCCTTGACCGGGTACTGGATCTTGCCGTTTTCCACCCAGTAGGCTTCGCTGGCCGAGAATACGAACTTGCCCGAGGTGATGTCCACCTGGCCGCCGCCAAAATTGCTGGCATACAGGCCTTTTTTGATGCTGCCAATGATTTCCTGCGGGTCCTTGTCGCCCCCCAGCATGTAGGTGTTGGTCATGCGCGGCATCGGGATGTGGGCGTAGCTCTCGCGGCGACCATTGCCGGTGGGCTTGACACCCATCAGGCGGGCGTTCATCGCGTCCTGGATGTAGCCTTTCAGGATGCCGTCCTCGATCAGCACATTGCGCTGGCTGGCACAGCCTTCGTCGTCCACATTCAGCGAGCCGCGGCGGTCGCTGATGGTGCCGTCGTCCAGCACGGTCACGCCCTTGGCCGCCACACGCTGGCCAATGCGGCCACTGAAGGCGCTGGAGCCTTTGCGGTTGAAGTCGCCTTCGAGCCCGTGGCCGATGGCCTCGTGCAGCAGGATGCCGGGCCAGCCGGAACCCAGCACCACCGTCATCACGCCAGCCGGGGCCGGGCGGGATTCGAGGTTGGTCAGGGCGGCATGCACTGCGGCATCCACGTATTCGTTGAGCATGGCATCGTCAAAGTAGGCCAGGCCGAAGCGGCCACCGCCGCCGCCCGAGCCCATTTCGCGGCGCACCACGCCCTTGACGGTGGCTTCGGCGATGACCGTCACGCTCAGGCGCACCAGGGGGCGCACGTCGGCGGCCAGGGTGCCATCAGCACGGGCGACCATCACCACGTCGTATTCGGCGGCCAACCCGGCCATGACCTGGGCCACGCGCGGGTCTTTGGCGCGGGCGAGCTTTTCCACCCGCTCCAGCAGCTGGACCTTGGCGGTACTGTCCAGCGTGGCAATGGGGTCCACACCCATGTACAGGCTGCGGCTTTTTGCTACTTTTTGTGTAGCTACTTTCGCCCGTCTATTCTGCGCTGCAGCCGAAATAGACCGCACAGTGCGCGCCGCGTCAAGCAAAGCCGCTTCCGAGATGTCGTCCGAATAGGCAAAGGCGGTTTTCTCACCGCTCACAGCGCGCACGCCTACGCCCTGGTCGATGCTGAATGAGCCGGTTTTGACGATGCCCTCCTCCAGGCTCCAACCCTCGCTGCGGGTGTACTGGAAGTACAGGTCGGCATCGTCCACCTTGTGCGCGGTGATCTCACTCAGCGCGCGGCCCAGGTGGGCGGGAGTCAGACCAAATGGCTCCAGCAAGAGCGATTGGGCGATGGCAAGACGTTCGAGGGTAGGTTCGCGAGAGATCATGCAAACCATTATAGAAAGCGCTCTCCGCGGATAAAAAAGTAAAGGGTATTGGTGCCGCCCAGGTAGAAGACTTTGGTACGAAAGAAAAAAAATCGTACGCAAATGTTTTCAACAAAAACCAATTAAAACATTGAATACAAATTAATGCGATTTTTCTACAGGTGTGGTGTTAACTTCATTTCGTCAATTCTGCGGCCGCGAAATTGGCGGATTTCACAACCCTCCATCCATCTCAGAAAGAAATATGCAGCAACTCGCAACATCCTCCATTTCCGCACTGTCCGACCATGAAATCGACCAAGTCAGCGGCGCTGGCTTCTTTGGTAGCCTGATCGGCAAAACCTTGCACACAGCTAACGTGGTCACCAACCAGATCCTGAACACGGCGGTCATCTCGTCCGTAGGGCAAACCTTTAATCTGCTGGGGCCGGTAGGCGTTGCCATCCATGTGGCAGCCGACACCGGTGGCTACGCCGTCTTCCAAACCGTCGAGGCCGTGGCCACCGCCGTAGGTGGTCCCCAGGGCCCCGTGCCTTACCACTACGACACCGAATGGTCCTGATTCGGCGGTAGCCCCTTTACCGGGCAGCCTTTGGGCCTGACCCGGTTCCTCGCCATACCTTTGCCGCCATCGGACCTGTCCGTACGTGCCTTGGCGGCTTTTCTTGTATTTCTATGTCCAACACCCCGTCCACCGATCGCCGCAACTTCCTAGCCCGCGCGGGCCTGCTGGGAGCTTGGCTGCCCTTCTCGCAACTGGGTACTGCCCATGCGTCCGTCGATTGCGCCTTGCCGCCGGCCTTTCCAAGCCAGATCCCCTTGTACCGGCAAAGCTTCAAGAACTGGGCCGGAGACCTGGCTGTGGACGATGTTTGGACCTGCGCGCCGCGTTCTGCCGCCGAGGTCGTAGAGATCGTCAACTGGGCGCGCAACGCGGGCTACAAGGTGCGCCCGCGCGGCATGATGCACAACTGGTCGCCGCTCACCATGGCTGCAGGCCAGCAAGCCTGTGCAGCCGTACTGCTGCTAGACACCACCCAGCACCTGACGGCCATCTCTATAGACACCCGCACTTCCCCCTGTACGGTGACCGCCCAGACCGGTATCACCATGCAGGAGCTTCTAACGCGCCTGGAAGCCGCAGGGCTCGGCCTGACCGCGACGCCCGCCCCTGGCGACCTGACCCTGGGCGGCGTGCTGGCCATCGACGGCCATGGCACGGCGGTGCCCGCCAGGGGCGAGACCCGCAAGCTGGGGCAAACCTACGGCTCGGTCAGCAACCTCGTGCTGTCGCTTACCGCAGTAGTGTTCGACAACGCGCAGCAAAAATATGTGTTGCGCACCTTTGCCCGCAACGACCCAGGGATCGCCCCCTTGCTGGTCCACCTGGGCCGGGCCTTCATCGTAGAGGCCCGCTTGCAGGTCGGTACCAACCAGCGCCTGCGTTGCCAGAGCCGGATGGATATCGCCTATACCGAACTGTTTGCCCCCCAGGGCAGTGGAGGGCGTACCTTTTCCAGCTTTCTGGACAGCGCAGGCCGGGTCGAGGCCATCTGGTTCCCCTTCACCTCCTTCCCCTGGCTCAAGGTGTGGAGCCTTGCGCCGACCAAGCCGCTGCTGGCCCGCCGTGTTTGGGGCCCCTTCAACTACGTGTTCTCGGACAACGTGCCGATTGAGATCACCGACCTGCTGGCACGGATCGTGCGCGGCGAGCCCTGGCTGACACCGCTGTTCGGGCAGGCCCAGGCGAAGATCTCGGCACTCGGACTGGCCAGCACGCTGTCGCTGGACCTGTGGGGCTGGTCCAAGGACCTGCTGCTGTACGTCAAACCCACCACCTTGCGCGTCACGGCCAACGGCTATGCGGTGCTGACGCGGCGCTCAGATGTACAGCGCACGCTGCATGAGTTCACCAGCTTCTACCAATCGCGTGTGCAGGCCTGGCAGCGCAGTGGCAAGTACCCGATGAACGGCCCGGTCGAGATCCGCGTGACTGGCCTGGACCAGCCCGGCGACGTAGCACTGCCTGGTGCGGTGGCACCCACGTTGTCTGCCGTACGCCCCCGGCCCGACCACCCCGAGTGGACCGTAGCCGTGTGGTTCGACATCCTGACGGTGCCCGGCACCCCGCATGCCAACGCCTTCTACCGCGAGATCGAACAGTGGATGCTGTCGAACTTCTCGGGTAGCTATGCCGCCGTGCGGCCAGAGTGGTCCAAAGGCTGGGGCTACACCGACACCGCCGCCTGGGACGATGCCAACGTGCTCGGCTACACCGTGCCGCAGGCCTACCGCGACGGACAAGCCATCGGTGAGCGCTGGGAAGAAGCCCAGGCCGCCTACAACCGGCACGACCCCTATCGGGTGTTCAGCTCACCACTGCTGGACCGGCTGTTGCCTTGAGCGCGCCGGGCTCCCACACCCCCCCCCACCCGTCTTCCCCGCCGCTGTTCCGATCCGAAGCGCTGGAGCGGCAGCACCGCAACTGGCTCGGCAGCATCACGATGGTGCGACCGCTGAGCTACAGCGTGTGGACAGCGCTGGCCTGCGGCATGGGGCTGCTGGTGGTGGGCTTTTTCACCTGGGGCAGCTACACCCAGCGCAGTACCTTGTCGGGCCATTTGATGCCGTCCACCGGGCTGGTGCGGGTGCACGTGCCGCAATCGGGCGTGGTGCAGCGCATGCGGGTCGCAGAAGGCCAGAGCGTGCAGCAGGGCCAGGCCTTGTTCGAGCTGGGCAGTGATCGCCAGTCCACCAGCGGACCATCGGACAGCGGCGTGCACGCCACGGTGAGCGCGCGCGTGCGCCAACGTGGCGCATCCTTGCAGGCCCAGATGGCCCAGACCCTGGCATTGCAGGCCCAGGAGCAAAGCGCCCTGGCGACCCGGCTCGCACGGCTGAAGGCGCAGGCCGATACGCTGGACACGCAAATCGCCAGCCAACGCCAGCGCACCCTACTTGCCGCCGAAACGCAAGACCGCTCTATGGGCCTGGTGGCGCAGGGCTTCTATTCCAAAGAGCAGGCCCAGCAGCGGCAGGCCGAACTGCTGGACCAGCAAGTCAAACTGCAGGGCCTGTTGCGCGAACAGGCCAATACCGCCCAGGAAATCCAGGCGCGCAGTGACGAACTGCGCGCCCTGCCCTTGCGCCACCAAGCCCAACTGGCTGAACTGGAGCGCAACCGACTGGGCGTGGAACAGGAACTGGCCGAGAGCGAGTCGTTGCGGCAGCTGGTCATCCACGCGCCGCAAGCCGGCGTGGTGACGGCCATCGTGGCCGAAGCCGGGCAAACCGCCGACCCCGGGCGGGCGTTGCTCAGCATCGTGCCCGCAGGCGCCGTGTTGCAGGCCCATTTGTATGCGCCGAGCCGCGCCATCGGCTTCATCCGCGTGGGCGACTCCGTGCGCCTACGTTACCAGGCCTACCCGTACCAGAAATTCGGCCAGGCCCATGGTGTGGTGTCGGCTATTGCGAAGACGGCCCTGCCTGCAGCCGAACTGGCGGCCACCGGTGCGCTGCCCAGCGCCGCTGCCGCGCAGAACGAGCCGCTTTACCGCATCACGGCCACCCTGCAGTCGCAGACCATGCGCGCCGCCCAGCGGGTGTGGCCGCTGCAGGTCGGCATGGCGGTGGAGGCCGACGTGATGCAGGACAAGCGCCGCCTCTATGAATGGGTGCTGGAGCCGCTGTACGGCATGGCGGGCAAGCTGTGATGACCATGCTGAACCGGCTCGCCCTAGGCCTGCGCCGCGCCCCGCCACTCGTCCTGCAGACCGAAGCCACCGAATGCGGACTGGCCTGCCTTGCCATGGTGGCACGCCACCACGGCGATGCCACCGACCTGGCCACGCTGCGCCAGCGCTTCCCGGTGTCGCTCAAGGGCGCGACGCTGGCGCACCTGTTGCACGTCGCCCGGCAGATGCAGCTCGGCAGCCGCCCGGTCAAACTGGCACTGCACGACCTGGGCCAGCTCAAGCTGCCCTGCGTGCTGCACTGGGACTTCAACCATTTCGTGGTGCTGACCGCCGTGGGCAAGCACCACGTCACCGTGCTGGACCCGGCCCATGGCGAGCGGCGGCTGCCGATGGCCGAGGTGTCCGGCTCGTTCACCGGCGTGGCGCTGGAGCTGTGGCCCGATGTGGACTTCACGCCCAAGGAGGCACCACCGTCGGTCAAGCTGGGCAGCCTGATGGGGCGGGTGACCGGCCTGTACCGCTCGTTCGGGCAGATCCTGCTGCTGTCGCTGGTGCTAGAAACCTTTGCGCTGACCAGCCCGTTCTTCATGCAGTGGGTGGTGGACCACGTCATCGTCGGCCAGGACCGCGACCTCTTGAGCGTGTTGGTCGTGGGCTTCGGCCTGCTGATGTTGATGCAGCAAGCCGTGTCGGCAGCCCGCAGCTGGACGCTGATGGGCATGGGCACCACGCTCAGCGTGCAATGGCGCGCCAATGTGCTGGGCCACCTGCTGCGCCTGCCCACGCAGTATTTCGAGCGCAGGCACCTGGGCGACGTGGTGTCGCGCTTCGGCGCGGTGGACAGCATCCAGGCCACACTGACCACGTCCTTCCTGGGCGCGGTGCTCGACGGCCTGATGGCCACCATCACGCTGGTGATGATGTTCGTCTACAGCCCAGCACTGGGTGGCATGGCCTGCGCCGCCATGCTGCTTTACCTGCTGGGGCGCTGGGCCTGGTATGCGCCGCTGCGCCGGGCCACAGAGGCCGAGATCGTGCACGGCGCACGCCAGCACAGCCATTTCCTGGAAACCGTGCGCGGCGTGAAAACCATCAAGCTGTTCCAGCGGCAAGAAGAACGCCGCGCCGCCTGGCTCACGCTGCTGATCGAGCAGGTCAACGCCGGGCTGCGCACGCAAAAGCTGCGGCTGCTTTACCAGCAATGGAACGGCCTGCTGTTCGGCGTGGAGAACCTGCTGGTTGTCTGGCTCGGTGCCACGATGGTGATCGACGGTCGCTTCACCGTGGGCGCATTGCTGGCCTTCATGGCCTACAAGACCCAGTTCGTCAGCCGCGTGGGCGGCCTGATCGACAAATTCTTCGAGTTCCGCATGCTGCGGCTGCAGGGGGAACGGCTGGCCGATATCGTGCACACACCTCCCGAACCCACCCAGGGCCTGCATCCGGGCCCCGCGGACGGCGCCGCGCCGCGCCCGGCCGACATCGCCATCCGAGGCCTGCACTTTGCCTACAGCGCGTACGAGCCAGCCGTGCTGCAGGGCGTGGACCTGCACATCGCGGCCGGTGAGTCGGTCGCGCTGATCGGCCCCTCGGGCTGCGGCAAAACCACCTTGGTGAACCTGCTGCTGGGCGTGCTGACGCCCACTGCTGGCGAGATCCGCGTCGGCGGCGAGACATTGCAGACGCTGGGCCTGGACCAGCTGCGCAGCATGGTCGGCACGGTGCTCCAGGACGATGTGCTGTTTGCCGGGTCGATCGCCGACAACATCGCGTTCTTCGACCCGCAGCCGGACCGGGACTGGGTCCACGCCTGCGCGCAGATGGCCGCCATCGCCGACGACATCGCCCAGATGCCCATGCACTACAACACGCTGGTGGGCGACATGGGCACGGTGCTGTCGGGCGGGCAGCGCCAGCGCATCCTGCTGGCGCGCGCCTTGTACAAACGGCCCCGCATCCTGCTGCTGGACGAAGCCACCAGCCACCTGGACGTGGCGCGCGAAAAACAGGTCAACAGCGCGATTGCCTCACTGCAACTGACCCGCATCATCGTGGCGCACCGGCCCGAAACCATCGCCAGTGCCGGTCGGGTCATCGCACTGCAGCACGGCAAGGTGGCGCTGGATGCCCCGGTGGCGACCATGTTTGCGCCCCCCCCGGCGGGCTGAAGAATCAGGACTGCACCAGCCGCCGCGCCTTGGAAATTGACATCAAAATGCCCAGCCCCAGCCCCAGCGTAACCATGGCCGTGCCACCGTAGCTAATGAACGGCAGCGGCACGCCCACCACCGGCAAGATGCCGCTGACCATTCCCATATTGACAAAGGCATAGGTAAAGAAAATCAGGGTCACACTGCCGGCCAGCAGGCGCGAGAAAAGGGTCGGGGCGTCCATGGCAATCACCAAGCCACGCAGGATCAGAAACAAAAACCCGGATATCAGCAACAGGTTGCCCACCAGGCCGAACTCTTCAGAAAAGGCCGCAAAAATAAAGTCGGTCGTGCGCTCGGGGATGAATTCCAGGTGGGTTTGCGTGCCCTGCATAAAACCCTTGCCCAGCATCCCGCCCGAGCCGATGGCGATCATGCCCTGGATGATGTGAAAACCTTTGCCCAGCGGGTCGCGGGTCGGGTCCATCAGGGTGCAGATACGTTGCTGCTGGTAGTCGTGCAACACCACCCAGCGCACGCCGTCGGCACACAGGTCGGGGGCATACAGCACCACCAGGCCCATACCTACCAGGGCCAGCAAGAACGGTGGCACGATCAGCTTCCAGCTCAACCCCGCAAAAAACATCACCGACAGCCCGGTGGACATCACCAAAATGGCGGTCCCCAGGTCGGGCTGCTTGACGATCAACGCGACCGGCACCAAGAGCAGCATCCCGGCGACCACAAAGTCCAGCGACCGCAACTGCCCCTCGCGCCGCTGGAACCACCACGACAGCATCAAGGGCATGGCGATTTTGAGAATTTCGCTGGGCTGGATGACGATGCCCAGGTTGATCCAGCGCCGCGCGCCTTTTTTGGTAATGCCAAAAATAGCCACCGCAATCAGCAGGGAGACACCAATCGCGTACATCGGCACGGCAAACGCCATCAACCGCTGCGGCGGAATTTGCGCCACCACAAACAGAATAAATCCCGCCAGCAGCATATTGCGGCCATGGTCTGCAAAACGCGTACCGTGGTCGTAGCCTGAGGAATACATGGTGAGCAGGCCCGCACAGACCAGCAAAAAAATGGCAAATGCCAGCGGACCGTCAAAGCCGCGAAACAGCGGCCCGATCCGCCGCCATAGCGGGGGGTTTTCAAAGACAACAGACATCCCGCGATTATCGCGGCTGCGGCTACCCTGCCAAGACGCGGTTCTTGCCGTTGCGCTTGGCCAGGTACATGGCCTGGTCGGCGCGTTTGATGCAATCGCCGCCCGACTCGTCGCTATCCAATTGCGCCACCCCGGCACTGAAGGTGATCAGCACCTTTTGGTTGTCACGCAAAAAGAACTTCTTGGTGAGTTCGCGCTGCAACCGGGTGAGCGCGCCCACGCCCAGCTCCAGCAGGGTGTCGGGCAGCACGATGACGAACTCTTCGCCGCCGTAGCGGGCCAGGGTGTCCTGTGGCCGCATGGATTCACGGGTGACGTTAGCCAGGTGGGTCAGGGCCTCGTCTCCGGCTTCGTGGCCCAGGTCGTCGTTGAGTTTTTTGAAGTTGTCGATATCCAGCAGCGCCAGGCACAGCGGCGTGCCCTTGCGCCGGGCGTTGGCGATTTCGCGCTGGATGGCTTCGTCCAGCCCCCGGCGGTTGAGTGCGCCGGTCAGCGGGTCGTGCCGGGCCTGGGCGCTAACGCGGTCCAGCTCCAGGTGCAGTTTGCTGATTTCAGCCTCGGCATGTTCGGTTTTTTCGCGCATGGCCTGCAGCTGGTCGCGCGAATTTTGCGTGTCCAACGCCATGCTGCGGGTGGCGCTGAGGGCGGTTTGTAGCACCGGGCCCAGTTCTTCGATGTTTTGTACCTGCTCGATCTGGCGCGCGCATTCTTCAATCTTGCCGTGGTAGACACCGCTGGACTCACCCATCAGCGACAGCCGGTCCACGAACGCGGCCAGGAGCTGGCGCATTTGCGTCTGGGCTTCAAAAGCGCGGGCCTTGGCTTCGGACTGCTTTGCGATTACGTCCACCAGCCGCCGCTGCACGTCGTCCAGGCGGCGCAGACTCAGGGGCGGGGTAGAGGCCAGCACCAGCGCGTCGATCTGGCCGCGCAACCATTGGTCGTCCAGGCAGAGCTCGCCAATATTGCTAAATACCAAGTGCAGTAGCTGCAACAAGGCGTTTTTGATCTCGAACTGGTCTTCGGCCGTGAACGACAACCGGTGGGTGAAGTTGGCCAGCATGGTCTTGGTCCGCGGCAAATCCGGCACTGGCTGGCGGATAAAGGCCAGTAATTCGCGGGCTTGCTCGAGAAAACGCGGGTCATCGGAGCCCAGTGCAGGCAAGGCGTTGTCGATCAGGCGGGCGATCTGCTCCATGAACTCGGGGGTCAGCGCCGGGTTGGCCGGGGTGCTGGCCGGGGCACCAAAACCGCTTTCGCCAAAACCAGAGTTTCCACTGGAAGCGATGCCAAGCATGCCAAATCCGGCATACCCTACCAGCGCGTTTTGCACACCGTCCCAGCTGCGCTGGGTAATGGCCGATTCCAGCAGACCGCATTGTTTTTGCTGGCCGGGATTTTTCGCAGGCAAGGCTGCCGCGATCAGCCGCAGACGTTCAAACGGGAAGTGCGCAGGCACCATCGTTCCCGCCACCTCGTGGTACAGGATTTGGTAGTTTTCAGGCGTGGGGGGCAGCTTTTTGACGCTGAGCAGCCTGAAAGTTTCACGGGCGATTTCGGCAGGGGATCGTTCAGCCATGGAGCTTTGTAGTTAATCTGTCGGGACTCGCGTCTCCCAATGGGGGCTATCGTAGAGGCTCGGCCCACCGCATCCCAGCGGTGGGTGCATGCGGTTTTGATAGCATCTTCGCATGCTTGCGCCCCATTTTGCTACCCATCTGCTATATCTACACGGCTTTCGCTCGTCGCCGCAATCGGCCAAGGCCCGGCAGGTAGCTGCGCGGGTGCAGGCCCAGCACCCCGATGTGACATGGTGGTGTCCACAACTTCCACCGTCACCCCAGGCTGCCATCGATCTGCTGCGCCAAGGCATAACCGACTGGCCGTGGGAGACGATGGCGGTGGTCGGCTCCTCGCTAGGCGGTTTTTACGCCACCTGGGTGGCCGAGCACACCGGCTGCAAGGCCGTGCTGCTAAACCCTGCGGTCCACCCGGCGCGGGACCTGGCCCGGTACATTGGCGAGCAAACCAGTTGGCAAAACCCGCAGGAACGCTTTTTTTTCGAGCCGTCCTTTGTCGACGAGCTGCAGGCCCTGACCCTGCACAACCAGCCCCCGCCCGAGCGCTACCGGGTTTTGATCGCCAAGGGCGACGAGGTACTGGACTGGCGCGAGATGGCGGCCCGCTATGCCAGCGCCCAGCCCACGCTCTTGGAGGGCGGTGACCATGCGCTGAGCGACTTTGACGCGCATATCGACGGCGTGTTTCGTTTTCTCAACCTCTTGCCTGGCCCATCGCCCAAATAAACAGGCCACGGCGCATGGGAGAATTCAGCCCATGTTTGCATTATTTGAAGAAGCCGGAAAATTCATGGCCGGACGCATCTTGTCCGAAGCGGAGTCGTCCGCGCAGGTCGAGCTCGACAGTGGCAAGCGGGTCAAGGTCAAGGCCGCCAACCTGTTGCTGAAGTTCGACAAGCCCACGCCCGCCATCCTGTTGCAGGGCGCGCAACTCGTCGCCGCCGACATCGAGCTGGAGATGGCCTGGGAGTTCGCCCCCGAGGACGACTTTGGCTTTGCCGACCTGGCGCGTGACTATTTCAGCCTTAACGCCACGCTGGAGCAGCAAACCGCCATGCTGCTGCGCCTGTTTGACGCGCCCCATTACTTCCGCCGCGCGGGCAAGGGCCGGTTTCGCAAGGCATCCGCCGAGATCCTGCAACTGGCGCTGGCCGCCATCGAGAAAAAGCAGCAACTTGCTATACAAATTGCGGCCTGGGCGGAGGAGCTAAGCCAGGGCTCGTGCCCACCGGCTGTGCGTGAGCAGCTATACAAAATACTGTTTAAACCCGATAAAAACGGCCCTGAATACAAGGCCGTGGTCGAGGCCTCGCGCGCCACCCACAAGGCCCCGCTGGTGCTGCTGCAGCACGCTGGGGCCATCGACTCGCCCTACCAGTTCCACTGGCGGCGGTTTTTGCTGGAGAACTTTCCCAAAGGCACGGGTTTCCCGAACTTGGACGCGCCACAGATCGTGGACGACCTGCCGCTGTCGACCGCACAGGCGTTTTCCATCGACGATTCGCAAACCACCGAGATCGACGATGCGCTGTCGGTGCAAGGCCTGGGCACGGGCACGGTCACGCTGGGCATCCACATTGCCGCGCCCGGCCTGGCCATCGCCCCCGGTAGCGCCATCGACCAGCTGGGCCGCGCCCGCCTGTCCACCGTCTACATGCCCGGCTACAAGCTGACCATGCTGCCCGACGCAGTGGTGCAAAACTACACCTTGCAAGAGGGCCGCAACTGCCCCGCCGTGTCGCTGTATGCCACGCTGGATGAGGCCACGCTAGAGATCACCGCCACCGAGACGAAGCTGGAGCGGGTGCACATTGCCGCCAATCTGCGCCATGACCAGCTCGATACCCTGGTGACCGCCGAGTGGCTGGAGAACCCGGATTTTGAGCATGAAATTGGCACCCAGCGCTTATCCATTGAGCGGGAGCAGCTATCATTTTTATATAAACTGGCGAAGCATCTGAAAGCCCAGCGCGAAGTGGTGCGCGGCAAGCCCGAGAACTTCAACCGGCCCGACTACAACTTCAAGCTGCTCGGCAAGACCGCCGACGAGCCGGTGGGCGACGAGCAAGTGCAAATCACCACCCGCCAGCGCGGTGCCCCTCTGGACCTGATGGTGGCTGAGGCCATGATCCTGGCCAACAGCACCTGGGGCAACTGGATGGCCGAGAACGGCGTGCCCGGCATCTACCGCAGCCAGGCCAGCCTGCTGCCGGGCGTGAAGGTGCGCATGGGCACCAAGGCGCTGCCCCACGCGGGCATCGGGGTCAAAAGCTACGCCTGGAGCACCTCGCCCCTGCGCCGCTACACCGACCTGGTCAACCAGTGGCAAATCATCGCCTGCGCCCGGCACGGCAAAACCGCCGCCCTGGCCGCGCCGTTCAAGCCCAAGGATGCCGATCTGTTCTCCATCATCTCGATGTTTGACGCGGCCTACGCCACCTACAACGGCTACCAGGGCGCGATGGAGCGCTTCTGGACGCTGAAGTACCTGCAGCAAAACGGCATCACCGAGATCATCGGCAGCATCTTCAAGGACGGCATGGTCCGCGCGGATGATTTGCCGCTGGTGCTGCCGGTGCTGGGCGATGCGCCGCGCGGTGCCAAGGTGCGGGTCAAGTTGGGCGACATCGACGAGATCACGCTGGATGTGCACGGCACCGTGGTCGAGCGGCTGGACACGCCGGTCGAAGTGGCATCTGAGGCAACCGCCGAAGAAGCAGAAGACGACGAGGACGACACCGCCGCCGGGCCGATTGCCATCGCCGTCGATATGGACGAGCCCGAAGCGGCGGCCGCATCCACCGTCGAACCCGCACCGTGACCTGGCGCATCCTTCGCAACGTCACCGCCCTGCAAATTGCGCTGGGGGTTTCTATCACCGTGCACGCGGTGCTGCTGACGCTGCGCTTCATCGACCCCGAGTCTTTTAACCGGGTGTTCCAGGACACGCCGCTGGAGGTGATTCTGGTCAACGCCAAGTCCACCACCCCACCCGAGCGCGCCACGGCCATCGCCCAGGCCACACTGGCCGGGGGCGGTGAGGCAGATGCAGGCCGCGCCACCTCCCCGCTGCCGCCGTCGGCCATCACCGACCTGGGCGAAACCATGGAAGCCACGCAGCGCAAGATGGACGCCATGCAACAGCAGCAAACCATGCTGTTGGCGCAGGTCACCCAGCAACTGGCGACCCTGCCCCTGCCCGACCCCAAAAAGGCCAGCAACTCCCCCGAAGCCGCCGCGCAGGAAGAAAAACGCCGCCAGTTGCTGAACCTGCTGGCCGAGATCGAGCGGCGCATCAACCAGGAAAACGCCCGCCCCAAGCGCCGCTACGTCAGCCCCGCCACCCGCGAAGAGGTGTACGCGGTGTACTACGACAACCTGCGCCGCCGGGTGGAAGATCGGGGCACCGAGAACTTCCCCGAGGTGGCGGGCAAAAAGCTGTATGGCGCGCTGACCATGATCGTCACCGTCAATTTCGACGGCCAGGTGCTGGCCACCCAAATCGCCGAAAGCTCGGGCAACCGCACGCTGGACCGGCGCGCCGAAGCCATCGTGCGCAATGCCGGGCCGTTTGGCCTGTTCAGCGACGCGATGCGGGCGAAAGTGGACCAACTGGTGGTGGTGTCGCGGTTTCGTTTCACCCGCGACCAGACGCTGGAAACCAAGGGCGGCACCACCCCCTGAATCCACCGAATCCACCGAATCCACCGAATCCCCTGAATTTCCTTTTTTCAGACAGAAAGTACGTGTATGGACCGCTATTGCGTGATGGGCAATCCGATAGAACACAGCCGGTCGCCGTGGATCCAAAGCCGGTTTGCCGCCTTGATGGGCCACAGCCTGCAATACGACAAGCGCCTGGTGCCGCTGGACGGCTTTGCGCAAGCGGTGGCCGCCTTCCGCGCCGAGGGGGGGCTGGGCTGCAACATCACCGTGCCGTTCAAATTTGAGGCCGCAGCGCTGGCCAACCACCTGTCCCCGCGCGCCGAACTGGCCGGGGCCAGCAACTTTCTGCATTTCCAGGGTGGCAGCATCCATGCCGACAACACCGATGGCGCAGGCCTGGTCAACGACATCCAGAACAACGCCGGGGTGGCCCTGGCGGGTCGCGACGTGCTGCTGATCGGAGCCGGTGGCGCATCCGCCGGGGTGCTAGGCCCACTGATCGCCGCCCAGGCCCGCCGTATCACCGTGGCCAACCGCACCCTGGGCAAAGCCGAAGCGCTGGTGGCGCGCCACGTGGCGCTGGCCCAGGCGCATGGCGTGCAGGTGGATAGCGCCGAGCTCGCCGCCGTGCAATCGCCTTACCACGTGGTAGTCAACGCTACTGCCAGCAGCCTGAGCGGCGCGGGCGTACCGGTGGCCTCCAGCGTGCTCCAAACCGGCGCGTTGGCGCTGGACATGATGTATGGCCCAGCCGCTGCGGGCTTTATGGACTGG
This sequence comes from uncultured Albidiferax sp., assembly GCA_963512645.1. Lineage (GTDB taxonomy): Bacteria > Pseudomonadota > Gammaproteobacteria > Burkholderiales > Burkholderiaceae_C > Rhodoferax_B. The sequence continues at coordinate 67,969 of CAUPNM010000021.1, forward strand.
GCACGGGCACACAGTGCCATTGCACGCGACGGCCTGGGCATGCTGGTCGAGCAGGCCGCCGAGGGATTTTTGCTGTGGCGCGGCGTGCGTCCACCGTCGGCCCAGGTGTTGGCCGAGCTGCGCGCCACCCTGGGCTGAAGCGATGCGCCCCCTGTTGCGCTGGCTGGTGCTGGTGGTGATTGCCGCGCTGGCGCTGCAACTGTTTTTTGTAGGCCGTATCGCCCTGATGCTGGTGGCGGCACCGCAGTCCACCGCGTTTGAGCGCTCGGAAGCCTGGCGGCTGCTGACCAGCGCCGACAAATCCTTGCGCTGGAAGCAGGAATGGGTGCCGTACAGCCAGATTTCGGACAACCTCAAACGCGCCGTCATCGCCTCGGAAGACAGCAGCTTCAGCAACCACGACGGCGTGGACTGGGAGGCGCTGGAAAAAGCCTGGGAAAAGAACGAAAAAGCCGAGGCGCGTGCCGCCAAGCTGGCCGCACCAGCCAAGGCCAAAGCGACCGCCACGGCCAAGCCGGTCAAACCACCCAAGGTCATCGGCGGCTCCACCATCACCCAGCAACTGGCGAAAAACATGCTGCTGTCGGGCGAACGCACGCTGCTGCGCAAGGGCCAGGAATTCGTGCTGACCCTGCTGCTGGAGCACCTGCTGAGCAAGCAACGCATCCTGGAGATCTACCTGAACAACGTGGAATGGGGCGAAGGCGTGTTCGGTGCCGAGGCTGCCGCGCAGCACTATTACCGCAAGTCCGCATCCCGCCTCAGCGCGTTTGAAGCCGCCCGGCTGGCGGTGATGCTGCCACGGCCCAAGTATTTTGAAAAGTTGCCCAATTCCGGCTACCTGGGTAGCCGCGCCTCCACCATCGTGGCCCGTATGGCCAGCGCCGAACTGCCTTGAATGGCCGGATGGATAATGCACGGCATTCCCGCTGAACCCGCCTGAGCCCCTCCATGTCTGACATCCTCGAACAAATCATCACCGTCAAGCGCACAGAAATCGCCACTGCGATGCGCCGCACCTCCCTGGCAGACATGCGTGCCGACGCAGAATCCCGCGTACTGACCCGCGACTTCGTGGGGGCCATGCGCCAGAAAATCGCCGCCGGGCAGGCCGCCGTCATCGCCGAAATCAAAAAAGCCAGCCCCTCCAAAGGCGTGCTGCGCACCGACTTCATCCCCGCCGACATCGCCCAAAGCTACGCCGAATATGGCGCAGCCTGTTTGTCCGTACTCACTGACAAACAATTCTTTCAGGGCCAGGTGGACTACCTGAAGCAAGCACGCGCCTCCTGCCAGTTGCCGGTGCTGCGCAAAGACTTCATCGTCGATGCCTACCAGGTTTACGAATCCCGCGCCATGGGGGCCGACTGCATCCTGCTGATCGCTGCGGCCCTGGACGATGGCCACATGGCCGAGCTGGAGGCCATCGCCCGCTCGCTGGACATGGCGGTGCTGGTGGAAGTACACAATGCCGCTGAGCTACAGCGCAGCCTGAAACTGAAAACCCCGTTAATCGGCATCAACAACCGCAATTTGCGCACCTTCGAAGTCAGCCTGGACACCACGCTGGCCCTGCAAAAAGACGTGCCCGCAGACCGCCTGCTGATCACCGAAAGCGGCATCCTGACCACGGCAGACGTACAGCGCATGCGCGACGCCAACATCCACGCCTTCCTGGTCGGCGAAGCCTTCAAGCGCGCAGCCGACCCCGGCGTGGCGCTGGACGGTCTATTCGCCACCGCATAACGCCCCGCCGTGCCTCTTTTCCAAGAGGATTGCCTGCAAACCTGGCCGCCCCCTGCAAGCTGCGTCGCACCCGACTGGCAGCCTTGCGTTGCGGACTTTCTGGCCTCGGCACCAGGCCAACAGCTCAGCAATTTTCTGAATCAACGCTTGGCTCAGAAAGCCACGATATACCCGCCACAGCCTTTGCGCGCCCTGGCCCTGACTCCGCTGAGCGCCGTCAAGGTCGTCATCCTCGGCCAAGACCCTTACCACGGCCCCGGCCAGGCCGAAGGGCTGGCATTTTCTGTCGCGCCCGGCACCCAGCCGCCGCCCTCGCTGCGCAACATCTTCAAAGAACTCCAGCAGGAAGGCATGCCGCCCCGCGCCCCGGGCGGATCCCTGGCCGCCTGGGCCGGGCAAGGCGTTTTGCTGCTCAATACCTGCCTGACGGTCGAGGACGGGCTCCCCGCCAGCCACGCCAAACGCGGCTGGGAAGCACTGACCGACGCGGTGGTCATGCAAGTCGCACAAACCGTACCGGTGTGCGTCTACCTGCTGTGGGGAGCCCATGCCCAGACCAAGGCACCCTTGATCCAGCAAGTTGCCGCGGCCCATGGCAGACACATTCTGGTGTTGCAATCCAACCACCCATCCCCCCTATCGGCAATGCGCCCGCCCACTCCGTTCATAGGTTGCGGCCACTTTCGGCAAGCCAACGACTTCCTACGCCAGTTGGGTGCCGCCGCCATCGACTGGTCGCACACGGCATGAAGACAAAATTCAGCCGCCCGAAGTCATCGGTCACCACAACGCGGTATGATTGAAAGCTGTTAAACACAGAGTTGTTAGCCAGCTAAAAACTCTGTGCTATAATTTAAGGCTTCGCCGGAGAGGTGGCCGAGTGGTTAATGGCAGCAGACTGTAAATCTGCCCTCTTACGAGTACGCTGGTTCGAATCCAGCCCTCTCCACCAGCGAAACGTCAGAAATGACAGCCAGTTTTTGAAAGTATTGACAAGCGGGTTTTGGGTTTGGCGTGAATGTTTCGCCTCGGATGCGCCAGCATCAGAACGCGGGAGTAGTTCAATGGTAGAACCCTAGCCTTCCAAGCTAATGACGCGGGTTCGATTCCCGTCTCCCGCTCCAAAGGCGTTTGTCAGTAGTTGTTAAGGTTGTGCTGCAGCAGATCTTCTGTAGCAGTACAACAAGTGCCCATTTGGCTCAGTGGCAGAGCACTCCCTTGGTAAGGGAGAGGTCCCGGGTCCGATTCCCGGAATGGGCACCAGTATTTTGAGAAAGCGCCGAATCCAGTAGGTGCCGACGGTTGGGTAAATTTGGTTTATTTTTTTCGGAGCTCCTTGGAGAGTTGAAAAATGGGAAAAGAAAAGTTCACACGTACCAAGCCCCACGTCAATGTGGGCACCATCGGCCACGTTGACCATGGCAAAACCACACTGACCGCCGCCATCACCACCGTGCTGGCAGCCAAGTTCGGTGGCCAGGCCAAGGCCTACGACCAAATCGATGCAGCGCCCGAAGAAAAAGCGCGCGGTATTACCATCAATACCGCCCACGTCGAATACGAAACCGCCAACCGCCACTACGCCCACGTGGACTGCCCAGGCCACGCTGACTATGTGAAGAACATGATCACGGGTGCTGCCCAGATGGACGGCGCGATTCTGGTGTGCTCGGCTGCTGACGGCCCCATGCCCCAGACCCGCGAACACATCCTGTTGGCCCGCCAGGTTGGCGTGCCTTACATCATCGTGTTCCTGAACAAGTGCGACATGGTTGACGACGCCGAACTGCTCGAACTCGTTGAAATGGAAGTGCGCGAGCTGCTCGACAAATACGATTTCCCTGGCGACACCACCCCCATCATCCACGGCTCGGCTAAGCTGGCTATGGAAGGCGACAAGGGTCCTCTGGGCGAAGAAGCCATCATCAAGCTGGCCGAAGCACTCGACACCTACATCCCCATGCCTGAGCGTGCAGTGGACGGCGCATTCCTGATGCCCGTGGAAGACGTGTTCTCGATCTCTGGCCGCGGCACCGTGGTGACCGGTCGTGTTGAGCGCGGTATCGTCAAGGTCGGTGAAGAAATCGAAATCGTCGGTATCGCTGACACGCAAAAGACCACCTGCACTGGCGTGGAAATGTTCCGCAAGCTGCTGGACCAAGGCCAGGCTGGCGACAACGTCGGTATCTTGCTGCGCGGCACCAAGCGTGAAGACGTGCAGCGCGGCCAAGTGCTGTGCAAGCCCAACTAGATCAAGCCCCACACACATTTCACTTCCGAAATCTACGTGCTGAGCAAAGACGAAGGCGGCCGCCACACACCTTTCTTCAACAACTACCGTCCCCAGTTCTACTTCCGTACCACGGACGTGACCGGTGCGATCGAGTTGCCAGAAGGCAAGGAAATGGTCATGCCTGGCGATAACGTGTCGATCACCGTCAAGCTGATCAACCCCATCGCCATGGAAGAAGGTCTGCGCTTCGCTATCCGCGAAGGCGGCAAGACCGTCGGCGCCGGTGTGGTTGCCAAGATCATTGCTTAATTTTGTAGGGGCGTAGCTCAATTGGCAGAGCGTCGGTCTCCAAAACCGAAGGTTGATGGTTCGATTCCTTCCGCCCCTGCCACCTGACAAGTTCAAGGTGGTTCATAGTTAGTCCAAACAAGCCCGTCATGACCTGACGGGCTTCTGTGTCTCAAGAGACACCATGTATTTGAAGCAGGAAAATGCCAAAAATGGCCACTTCACAAGTTGAGACGATCAACACCAACGCAGACAAAGCCAAATTGGCGCTGTCCGCTGTTTTGGTGGTGGGTGCGTTAGCTGCCTTTTATTTGTTGAGCAAGCAAGGGCAGATTGCCCAATGGGCGGCCTTGATTGTGGGTGTTGTCGCTGCCGTCGTGGTATTTCTCGCATCCGAGCCAGGTAAGCAATTGGTCGCGTTTGGTCGAGATGCTTGGCGCGAAGTCAAAAAGGTTGTTTGGCCTACCCGTAAAGAAACCACACAGATGACGTTATACGTCTTCGGCTTTGTGGTGCTCATGGCCTTGTTCCTCTGGCTCACTGACAAGACGCTGGAATGGGTTTTTTATGACTTGATTCTGGGCTGGAAAAAGTAATGACTGATGTTGTAGAAATGAGCGCGGCGGAACCGTCGGCGACTCCTGTGAATCCTGATCTGCGTTGGTACATCGTGCACGCTTATTCCGGAATGGAAAAGGCAGTCGAGCGCAATATTACCGAACGGATTCTTCAATCCGGTATGCAGCAGAAATTTGCGCGCATCCTGGTCCCGACCGAAGAAGTCGTTGAAATCAAAAATGGCCAGCGCAAGACGACCGAGCGTCGTCTTTTCCCAGGTTATGTGTTTGTTGAGATGGTGATGGACGATGAGTCCTGGCACTTGGTCAAACACACCAACAAAGTTACTGGTTTTGTAGGTGGTGCCAAGAATCGGCCCGCTCCGATTTCAGAGGCAGAAGTACAGAAAATCGTGAGCCAGATGCAAGAAGGCACCGATAAGCCGCGCCATAAAGTGGAATTCTTGGTGGGCGAATTTGTCCGAGTCAAAGAAGGCCCGTTTACCGACTTCAATGGCTCAGTAGAAGAAGTAAATTACGAAAAAAGCAAAGTGCGTGTTTCGGTCACTATTTTCGGTCGCGCCACACCTGTCGAACTGGAATTTAGCCAGATCGAAAAGACTTAGTTTCCGTATTGTTTGAGTGAGTTCCACGTTTTCCGACTCGACGTGGATGATGTTAACGAGTCGCAACCCCGGGGAGCCCATGTCCACCAGTTTCGGTAGGCAGAAGCGTTAAGACCCGCAAGGAGTAAATAATGGCGAAAAAAATCGTCGGTTTTATTAAGCTGCAAGTTCCAGCCGGTAAAGCCAACCCATCCCCCCCGATCGGCCCTGCACTGGGTCAACGTGGTTTGAACATCATGGAGTTCTGCAAAGCATTCAATGCGCAGACCCAAGGTGTTGAGCCAGGTCTGCCATTGCCAGTGGTGATCACTGCATTTGCAGATAAAAGCTTTACCTTCATTATCAAAACACCGCCAGCGACTGTTTTGATCAAGAAAGCCATCAAGCTCGACAAGGGTTCTTCGACTCCGCACAGCGCGAAAGTCGGCAAGATCACCCGCGCCCAGCTTGAAGAGATTGCAAAGACCAAGATGAAAGACATGACGGCCGCTGATCTGGACGCTGCCGTTCGTACGATCGCTGGTACCGCCCGGTCTATGGGTGTGAATGTGGAGGGCGTGTAAATGTCCAAGCTGACCAAAAAACAAAAAGCCTTTGCGGGCAAGATTGACAGCACCAAGCTGTATCCATTGGCTGATGCCTTGGTAATCATCAAAGAGTGTGCCAACGCCAAGTTCGATGAGTCGATCGACGTGGCCGTGCAACTCGGCATTGATGCCAAAAAGTCTGACCAAGTTGTGCGTGGCGCTGTTGTATTGCCGAACGGCACTGGCAAAACTAAACGCGTTGCTGTGTTCGCCCAAGGAGCCAAAGCTGAAGAAGCTAAGGCCGCTGGCGCCGATATCGTCGGAATGGACGACCTGGCCGCAATGATCAAAGCGGGCGATATGCCTTTTGACATCGTGATCGCTGCTCCTGATGCCATGCGCGTTGTGGGTACTTTGGGTCAGATTCTGGGCCCACGCGGTCTGATGCCTAACCCTAAGGTTGGTACGGTTACGCCCGATGTTGCTACGGCCGTCAAGAACGCCAAAGCAGGTCAGGTTCAGTTCCGCGTCGACAAGGCCGGTATTGTGCACAGCACCATTGGCCGTCGCTCGTTTGACTCCGACAAGTTGCAAGGCAACCTGGCTGCGCTAATCGATGCATTGACCAAAGCCAAGCCTGCATCCAGCAAGGGCTTGTATTTACGCAAAGTAGCGGTTTCGAGCACGATGGGTGTGGGCGTTCGCGTTGACACGCAAACCATCGCAGCGTAATCACAAAATTTGAAGCCCCTGCAAAGAGGCTTCGAGGTGGTGGGTCGCAGGAGTCTCGAAACTTCGGCGAGCCATCCAAGACCGTTGGTGTGCAGTTTGTCTGCACTTAATCAGTGAAAACCAACGCAGATGGCGATCCCGCTGCAGATGGAATAAGTTTCCCGAAACAGTTGGTCGCTGCAGAGTGGCGTGTTGGATGGCAATTAGCCGGACAACACATTTTAAGGAGTAGACCTTGAGTCTTAATCGCAGTGAGAAAGAAGCGGTCATTACCGATGTGACCAGCCTCGCCGCTAAAGCTCAAACGCTCGTGATGGCGGAATACCGTGGTATCACGGTCGCTGACATGACCAAATTGCGCTCAGCAGCGCGTAGCAATGGCGTGACCTTAAGCGTGTTGAAAAACACCTTGGCCCGCCGTGCTGTCGCAGGCAGTGCTTTTGAAATCGTGTCCGACCAGATGACCGGCCCGCTGATCTATGGCTTTTCTGTGGATGCCGTAGCTGCTGCCAAAGTAGTAGCTGAATTCTCGAAAACCAACGACAAGTTGGTGATTCGCGGTGGTGCATTCGGTGGAAAAGTTCTGGACGTGAACGGCGTTAAGCAACTGGCAAGCATCCCTTCCAAGGAAGTTTTGTTGGCACAGTTGTTGGGCTTGATGCAGTCCCCCATTTCGCGGACGGCACGTGTGCTGGCAGCGTTGGCGACACAAAAAGGCGTGGGTTCTACCGAACCAGCAGTCGAAGCGGCCCCAGAAGCGGCTGCCGAGGTTGCTCCGGCGTAACCCACAAGTTACGTACGGCATTGACAAAAACTTTGTTGGATAGCGGCTTGCATATGCATAGCCTGTCCCCAACTGAAAAAATTGGAAATCAAAATGGCATTCGATAAAGACGCATTTTTGACCGCGCTTGACAGCATGACGGTCCTGGAACTCAACGACCTGGTGAAAGCCATCGAAGAGAAATTTGGCGTGAGCGCAGCTGCAATGGCTGGCCCTGCCGCCGCTGCTGGCCCTGCTGCCGCTGCTGAAGAAAAGACTGAATTCAACGTCGTTCTGGTTGAAGCCGGTGCACAAAAGGTGTCGGTCATTAAGGCTGTTCGCGAAATTACCGGCCTGGGCTTGAAAGAAGCTAAGGATCTGGTTGATGGCGCGCCTAAGGCTGTCAAGGAAGGCATCTCCAAGGCTGACGCTGATGCTGCTATGAAGAAGCTGGTGGAAGCTGGTGCAAAAGTCGAACTGAAGTAATTCATTCGTAAACGAGGGCTGGGAGCTCCTGAAGGGGCTTCCAGCCTTTCGTGCTTGTTGAAAGTGAAATTACTTTCATGCTCCGAGGCTCGCGCCATCTGGGTATGTAAGTGAGAGCACACTGAAAAGCGGGGCAAAGACCTGTTTTTCAGTGTCTTCTGGCCCCGACTGCAGAAGATGCCTTGGTTCGGATTGCGTGCAATGCGCAATCGTCCGCCATGGTTGGTAGTGGCCAACCGCCAAGTTCGTTGCGCATGATGTGCAACACGACAGTTGACAGGCCCCCCAGGATTCCCAAGTCCTTGCCCCCCGGAGATCTCATGGCTTATACGTACACCGAACGCAAACGCATTCGCAAAAATTTCGGCAGCCGCGACAGCGTGCTTGAAGTCCCCTACCTGTTACAAATGCAAAAAGATGCGTACACCGCATTTTTGCAAGCAGATCTAGCGCCCCAAAAGCGCACTGTGGAAGGTTTGCAAGCCGCATTTGATGCGGCCTTCCCCATCGTTTCGCACAATGGTTTTGTCGAGATGAAGTACGTAGAGTACAACCTTGCCAAGCCTGCTTTTGATGTACGCGAATGCCAGACTCGGGGCCTGACATTTGCCTCAGCCGTGCGGGCTAAAGTCCAACTCATTATTTACGACCGCGAATCCTCGACATCGCAATCCAAAGTTGTCAAAGAAGTGAAAGAGCAAGAGGTCTATATGGGCGAAGTACCGCTCATGACAGAAAAAGGCTCGTTCATCATCAACGGCACCGAGCGCGTGATCGTTTCGCAATTACACCGCTCTCCCGGTGTATTTTTCGAACACGACAAGGGCAAAACCCATAGCTCTGGCAAATTGCTGTTTTCTGCACGTGTGATCCCTTACCGTGGTTCATGGCTTGACTTCGAATTTGATCCCAAAGACGTGCTGTACTTCCGGGTAGACCGTCGCCGCAAGATGCCGGTCACCATCCTGCTCAAAGCCATTGGTTTGACACCAGAATCCATCTTGGCGAACTTCTTTGTCAACGACAATTTCCGCTTGATGGACAGCGGCGCACAAATGGAATTTGTGGCTGAACGTCTGCGCGGCGAAGTCGCCCGATTTGACATCACAGATAAAACCGGAAAAGTTGCGGTTGCCAAAGACAAGCGCATTACTGCCCGCCACACCCGTGATCTGGAACAGTCCGGCACCACCCATATCAGCGTTCCAGAAGACTTTCTGGTGGGCCGTGTCGTCGCGAAAAATGTCGTCGATAGCGATACCGGTGAAATCATTGCCAAGGCCAACGAAGAGCTGACCGAACTGTTGCTAAAGAAACTGCGCACCGCAGGTGTGCAAGACTTGCAGTGCATCTACACCAACGAGTTGGACCAGGGCGCGTACATTTCGCAAACCTTGCGTAGCGACGAAACCGTGGATGAATTCGCAGCGCGCGTGGCCATCTACCGGATGATGCGCCCTGGCGAGCCGCCAACAGAAGACGCTGTGCAGGCACTTTTCCAACGCCTGTTCTACAACCCGGATACGTACGACCTGTCGCGCGTGGGCCGCATGAAGTTCAACGCGAAGATGGGTCGCGACGAATCCACAGGCCCCATGGTCCTGACCAACGAAGATATTTTGTCTGTGGTCAAGATCCTGGTCGATCTGCGCAATGGCCGCGGTGAAGTCGATGACATTGACCACCTGGGAAATCGCCGCGTGCGTTGCGTTGGCGAACTGGCCGAAAACCAATACCGCGCCGGTTTGGCTCGGATTGAAAAGGCTGTCAAAGAACGTTTAGGCCAGGCCGAGCAAGAGCCGCTCATGCCACATGACCTGATCAACAGCAAGCCTATCTCCGCTGCGCTCAAAGAATTCTTCGGTGCATCGCAGCTATCGCAGTTCATGGATCAGACCAATCCGTTGGCCGAAATTACCCACAAGCGCCGCGTATCGGCCCTTGGCCCGGGCGGTTTGACCCGCGAACGTGCTGGCTTTGAAGTCCGCGACGTGCACGTGACCCATTACGGTCGTGTGTGCCCGATTGAGACGCCAGAAGGGCCCAACATCGGACTGATCAACTCCTTGGCCTTGTATGCCCGCCTGAACGAATACGGCTTTATCGAGACGCCGTACCGCCGGGTCGTTGAAAGCAAGATCACCAACGATATCGACTACCTGTCGGCTATCGAAGAAGGCAAGTACGTGATTGCCCAGGCCAATGCGGCACTGGATAAAGACGGCAAGCTTTCTGGCGATTTGGTGTCGGCGCGCGAAAAAGGCGAGTCGATTTTGGTTGGGGCGGAACGCGTTCAGTACATGGATGTATCGCCTGCCCAGATCGTATCGGTAGCCGCATCGCTGGTTCCTTTCCTGGAACACGATGATGCAAACCGTGCCTTGATGGGGGCCAATATGTCGCGCCAGGCCGTGCCTGTGCTGCGTCCGGAAAAGCCCCTGGTTGGTACCGGTATCGAGCGCGTGGCTGCGGTGGACTCTGGCACCGTCGTGACCGCCACCCGTGGTGGTTTAGTCGACTACGTGGATGCCACCCGCATCGTGATCCGTGTCAACGATGCCGAAGCGGCAGCCGGTGAAGTCGGTGTGGACATCTACAACCTGATCAAATACCAGCGCTCCAACCAAAACACCAACATCCACCAGCGCCCCATTGTCAAAAAAGGCGACCGTTTGGCCAAGGGTGATGTGATTGCCGATGGTGCCTCCACCGATTTCGGTGAAATCGCGATTGGGCAAAACATGCTCATCGCCTTCATGCCGTGGAATGGCTACAACTTCGAAGATTCGATTTTGATCTCCGAACGCGTGGTGGCCGATGACCGATACACCTCGATCCACATCGAGGAACTGGTCGTGATGGCTCGCGACACGAAGCTGGGTGCGGAGGAAATAACCCGCGATATTCCGAATTTGAGCGAACAGCAGTTGAACCGCCTCGACGAGTCGGGCATCATTTACGTGGGTGCAGAAGTCCAACCCGGCGATACGCTGGTGGGCAAGGTCACACCCAAGGGTGAGACCACTTTGACACCCGAAGAAAAGTTGCTGCGCGCCATCTTTGGTGAAAAGGCTAGCGATGTGAAGGACACATCCCTGCGCGTGGACCAAGGCTCGCAAGGCACAGTGATTGACGTGCAGGTATTTACCCGCGAAGGTATCGTGCGTGACAAACGTGCCCAGCAGATCATTGACGACGAGCTCAAACGTTTCCGCCTGGACCTGAATGACCAGTTGCGTATTGTGGAAGCCGATGCATTTGACCGTATCGAAAAGCTGTTGACCGGCAAGGTCGCCAACGGCGGTCCGCAAAAGCTGGCTAAGGGCACCAAACTCGACAAGGCATACCTATCCTCGGTGGAGAAATTCCACTGGTTCGACATCCGTCCCGCCGATGATGAAGTTGCTACACAACTGGAGTCCATCAAAAACTCGTTGGAACAGACCCGCCACAGTTTCGACCTCGCTTTTGAAGAGAAGCGCAAGAAGCTGACCCAAGGCGATGAATTGCCAGCTGGCGTGCTGAAGATGGTCAAGGTCTATTTGGCCGTTAAGCGCCGCTTGCAGCCAGGTGACAAGATGGCCGGTCGCCACGGCAACAAGGGCGTGGTATCCAAGATCGTCCCGGTCGAAGACATGCCTTACATGGCTGACGGCACACCGTGCGACATTTGTTTGAACCCTCTGGGCGTTCCTTCGCGGATGAACGTCGGCCAGGTGCTGGAAGTTCACCTAGGTTGGGCTGCCAAGGGCATTGGCCAACGTATTGGCGACATGTTGCAGGCTGAAGCGAAAGTAGCCGAAGTACGCAGCTTCATGGATTCTTTCTACAACGGCTCTGGCCGTAAAGAAGACTTGAGCCAACTGAGCGACGATGAAGTGTTCAATATGGCGGCCAATATGGCCCAAGGGGTCACTTTTGCAACGCCCGTATTTGACGGTGCCTCTGAAGAGGAAATCCGGGGCATGCTCCAACTGGCCTACCCGGACAACATCGCGAAGCACAAGGGATTAAATGCAACGCGTACCCAGGCATATTTGTTTGATGGCCGCTCGGGTGAGCCCTTTGAGCGCCCAACGACTGTTGGCTATATGCACTTCTTGAAGTTGCACCACTTGGTCGACGACAAGATGCATGCCCGCTCTACCGGCCCCTACAGCTTGGTAACTCAGCAACCTCTGGGTGGCAAAGCGCAGTTCGGTGGACAGCGTTTCGGTGAAATGGAAGTGTGGGCACTCGAAGCCTACGGTGCTTCGTACACGCTGCAAGAAATGCTGACCGTCAAATCAGATGACGTGGTGGGACGTACCAAGGTGTACGAAAGCATCGTCAAGGGTGAGCACGCCATCGAAGCGGGCATGCCCGAGTCGTTCAACGTGCTGGTCAAGGAAATCCGTTCCTTGGGCCTGGACATCGAGCTCGAGCGTAGCTAATTGCGGACAAGACAAGGATTTAACACATGAAATCATTACTCGACCTGTTCAAGCAGTTCACGCCCGATTCGCACTTCGATGCGATTCGGATCGGCATGGCCTCCCCCGAAAAAATTCGGTCGTGGTCCTTCGGCGAAGTGAAAAAGCCAGAAACCATCAATTACCGTACCTTCAAGCCAGAGCGCGATGGTCTTTTCTGCGCCAAGATCTTTGGCCCTATCAAAGACTATGAATGCTTGTGCGGCAAGTACAAGCGCCTCAAACACCGTGGGGTGATTTGCGAGAAGTGCGGCGTTGAAGTCACGCAGACCAAGGTGCGCCGTGAGCGCATGGGTCACATCGACTTGGCCGCGCCTTGCGCGCACATCTGGTTCCTGAAGTCGCTGCCGTCACGTCTGGGCCTGGTGCTCGACATGACACTGCGCGACATTGAGCGCGTGCTGTACTTCGAAGCCTATGTGGTCACCGATCCAGGCATGACCCCGCTGAAGAAATTCGCGATCATGTCGGAAGACGACTTCGATGCCAAGACCAAGGAATACGGCGACGAATTCGTGGCCAAGATGGGCGCAGAAGGTATCAAGGACCTGCTGGAAGCCATAGAAATCGATGCGTCGATCGAACGTCTGCGCGGCGATTTGACCGGCTCTGAAGTCAAGATCAAGAAGAATTCCAAGCGCCTCAAGCTCCTGGAAGCCTTCAAGAAATCCGGCATCAAGCCTGAGTGGATGGTGCTGAACGTACTGCCGGTGCTGCCACCGGACCTGCGTCCGCTGGTGCCACTGGACGGCGGTCGTTTCGCCACCTCCGATCTGAACGACCTGTACCGCCGCGTCATCAACCGCAACAGCCGTCTGCGCCGCTTGCTGGAGTTGAAGGCTCCGGAAATCATTGCCCGTAACGAAAAGCGCATGCTGCAAGAAGCTGTCGATTCGCTGCTGGACAACGGCCGCCGCGGCAAAGCAATGACCGGTGCCAACAAGCGTGCACTCAAGTCCTTGGCCGACATGATCAAGGGCAAGAGCGGTCGTTTCCGCCAGAATTTGCTGGGTAAGCGCGTCGATTACTCTGGCCGTTCGGTCATTGTGGTGGGCCCAACGCTCAAGCTGCACCAGTGCGGCCTGCCCAAGCTAATGGCTTTGGAACTGTTCAAGCCGTTCATCTTCTCGCGCCTGGAAGCCATGGGCATCGCCACCACCATCAAGGCGGCGAAAAAAGAAGTTGAATCCGGCACGCCCGTCGTGTGGGACATTCTGGAAGAGGTCATCAAAGAACACCCCGTGATGCTAAACCGTGCGCCTACGCTGCACCGTTTGGGCATCCAGGCGTTTGAGCCCATCCTGATTGAAGGCAAGGCCATCCAGTTGCACCCGCTCGTCTGCTCGGCCTTCAATGCCGACTTTGACGGTGACCAAATGGCCGTCCACGTACCGCTGTCGGTTGAAGCGCAGATGGAAGCCCGCACCCTGATGCTGGCCTCGAACAACATCTTGTTCCCGGCAAACGGTGAGCCGTCCATCGTGCCGTCGCAAGACGTGGTGCTGGGTCTGTACTACACGACCCGCGACCGCGTCAATGGCAAAGGCGAAGGTCTGATTTTTGCTGACACCGGCGAAGTGCAGCGCGCATTTGACGCGGGCGAGGTCGAGCTGACCGCCCGCATCAACGTGCGTCTGACCGAATACACCAAGAACAAGGAAACCGGTGAATTCGAGCCATCGACCAAGCTGTGGGAAACCACCGCAGGCCGCGCACTGTTGTCTGAAATCTTGCCCAAGGGTCTGCCATTCTCCAACATCAACAAGGCGTTGAAGAAGAAGGAAATCTCCAAGCTGATCAACGTGTCGTTCCGCAAGTGCGGCTTGAAAGAGACCGTGGTGTTTGCCGACAAGCTGTTGCAAAACGGCTTCCGCCTGGCCACCAAAGCCGGTATCTCGATCTGTATCGACGACATGCTGGTGCCGCAAGAAAAGCACGGCATCATTGCCCGCGCCGAGAAGGAAGTCAAAGAGATCGCCAACCAGTACGTGTCGGGTCTGGTGACCTCTGGCGAGCGTTACAACAAGGTGGTGGATATCTGGGGTAAGGCCGGTGACGAAGTGTCCAAGGTGATGATGGCCCAGCTCTCCAAAGAGAAGACCATCGACCGCAACGGTAAGGAAGTCGAGCAAGAGTCGTTCAACTCCATCTACATGATGGCCGACTCCGGTGCCCGCGGTTCTGCTGCGCAGATTCGCCAGGTGGCCGGTATGCGCGGTTTGATGGCCAAGCCCGATGGCTCGATCATTGAAACGCCCATTACCGCCAATTTCCGCGAAGGCCTGAACGTGTTGGAGTACTTCATTTCCACCCACGGTGCCCGTAAGGGTCTCGCGGATACGGCGTTGAAGACGGCCAACTCGGGTTACCTAACCCGCCGCCTGGTGGATGTGACGCAAGACTTGGTCGTCACCGAACAAGACTGCGGCACGGCCAATGGTTACCTAATGCGTGCCATCGTCGAAGGCGGTGAAGTCATTGAATCGCTGCGCGACCGCATTCTGGGCCGTACTGCGGCCGAGGACGTGCTGCACCCCGAAGACCGCTCGGTGCTGGCTGTCGCTGGCGCCATGCTGGACGAAGATGCCATCGACACCCTGGAGTTGGCCGGTGTAGACGAAGTCAAGGTGCGTACTGCACTGACCTGCGCCACCCGCTTCGGTATTTGCGCCAAGTGCTACGGCCGCGATCTGGGCCGTGGTGGCCTGATCAACGGCGGCGAGGCTGTGGGTGTAATTGCAGCCCAGTCCATCGGCGAACCCGGTACCCAGCTGACCATGCGGACGTTCCACATCGGTGGTGCGGCATCCCGTGCCGCCATTGCCTCCAGCGTGGAAGCCAAGTCCAACGGCACGATCGGCTTTAACGCCACGATGCGCTATGTGTCCAACAGCAAGAACGAGCTGGTCGTGATTGCCCGTTCAGGTGAAATTATCATCACCGAGCATGGTCGCGAGCGTGAACGCCACAAAGTGCCTTACGGTGCGATCTTGTCGGTCACGGCCGACCAGGTTGTCAAGGCTGGCACGATCTTGGCCAACTGGGATCCATTGACCCGTCCCATCATTACCGAGTTTGCGGGCACGAGCAAATTCGAGAACGTGGAAGAAGGTCTGACGGTTGCCCGCCAGGTAGACGAAGTCACCGGCTTGTCGACCATGGTGGTCATCGATCCCAAGCGCCGTGGCGCAGCCAAAGTGATCCGTCCGCAGGTCAAACTGATCGACGCGAACGGCAACGAAGTGAAGATCACCGGCACCGACCACTCGGTGACCATTGGCTTCCCTATCGGTGCGCTGATCCAGGTGCGCGATGGCCAGGACGTGGGTCGCGGCGAAGTACTGGCCCGTATCCCCATCGAAGGCCAGAAGACCCGTGACATTACCGGCGGTTTGCCCCGTGTGGCCGAGCTGTTCGAAGCACGTACACCCAAAGACAAGGGCATGCTGGCCGAAATGACCGGTACCGTGTCGTTCGGTAAAGAAACCAAGGGCAAGGTTCGCCTGCAGATCACCGATCCAGAAGGTACGGTCTGGGACGAACTGATCCCCAAGGAAAAGAGCATCCTGGTGCACGAAGGCCAAGTGGTCAACAAGGGCGAAAACATTGTGGACGGCCCTGCCGACCCACAAGACATCTTGCGCTTGCTGGGCATGGAAGAGCTGGCCCGCTACATCGTGGACGAAGTCCAGGACGTGTACCGCTTGCAAGGCGTGAAGATCAACGACAAGCACATTGAAGTGATCGTGCGCCAGATGCTGCGCCGGGTGGTGGTGGAGAACGCGGGTGACTCCGGCTACATCAATGGCGAACAGGTCGAACGCAGCGAAATGCTCGACACCAACGACGCTTTGCGCGCCGAAGGCAAGATCCCGGCGGTGTTCACCAACCTGCTGCTGGGTATTACCAAGGCATCGCTGTCCACCGACTCGTTCATCTCCGCCGCTTCCTTCCAGGAAACCACGCGTGTGCTGACCGAAGCCGCCATCATGGGCAAGCGCGACGAGCTGCGTGGCCTGAAGGAAAACGTGATCGTTGGCCGCCTGATCCCTGCCGGTACCGGTATGGCCTACCACCAGGCCCGCTTGGCCAAGGACTTGATGGACGACGCCGAGCGCCGCGCCATTGCCGAGTCCGAAGCAGCGGAATTGGCGGACGCGCAGGAAGCCACATCCCTGTCGGAAGCCAATGAAGGCTCGGCCCACGAGTAACGCAGGCCACCGGCACTGCGTCATGTCACTCGAAACCTTTAGGTGACACAGGCACCCCAAGTCCATCGCTGGTGGACTTGGGGTGTTTTTTTATGAGCTCCCCATCGGGAACAACGCTAGCTAGAAGATTACTGTGATCTCCGAATCCTTTCTGTGGTGGAGCTCGGCTGCAGTGCTGCTGTTCTGGTCGGTCGGTGCGTACAACCGGCTGGTGCGACTGCGCTCCCTTGCACTGCAGAGTTTTGCCGCTCTGGCCGGGCCTATGCAGCGCTATGCCGAGATTGTGCAGTCCTGTACTGTCGCCACGGCGAACCCGGCCGACACAGCCCCACAAGCGCCTGCGCACATGTGGGCGGGGCTGCACGGGGCACAAGCCCAGTTTTCCGCTTCGCTGGCGGTGGCCCGCGCGCGGCCATTGGACGGTGCAGCCATCAATGCGTTAGCGGCCGCCCACACGGTGCTGCAAATGGCGTGGTTGCGGCTCAGCTCCGAAAGCGAGGGCCCCGATGCCCTTCTTTTACCCGAGACCGCGCAAACCCAATGGAGCGAGGTTCGCCAACAGATCCGCCCTGCCGCACAGGCCTTCGCCATCGCCGTCCACAGCTACAACAACGCCATCGCCCAATTCCCTGCACTGCTGCTGGCCTGGCTGTTCGGCTTTCGCACTGCTACACCACTTTCTACCGACTCCTGAATATGACCCGTTCCCCCGCCCAAGAGCGCCCCGCCGCCGCAGGACAAACCACCCAGATCCCCCTTTGGCGCCAGCTGCTGGCAGCGGCCGAGGTCTTGCACGCCATCCGCAGCGGCACATCCGCCACACCCGCCTTGGCCGCTGTAGACGGCCCGTTGCGTCCGGGAGTGCAATCGTTGGTGTTCCACAGCCTGCGCAACCTGGGCCGGGCCGAGGCCTTGCGTGTGCAACTGGCCAAACGCCCGCCTCCACCGGCTGCCGATGCCCTGCTGTGTACGGCGCTGGCGCTGGTATGGCAAGAAAATGACGCACCCTATGAGGCGTTCACCCTGGTAGACCAGACCGTCGAAGCCGCCAACCGAGGGCCGGCCCGAGCCCAGGCCAGCTTTATCAACGCCTGCCTACGCCGGTTCCTGCGGGAACGCGATGCACTGGTGGCCACCACCGACCGCGACCCGGTCGCGGTATGGAACCACCCTCGGTGGTGGATACAGCGGCTGAAAAATGAACAGCCACAGCGCTGGCAAGACATCTTGCAGGCGAATAACCGGCAGGCCCCGATGACCCTGCGCATTAATATAAGAAAAACGACTCCAGCGCTTATTCAATCGGCGCTAGCAGCTATCAATATAGAAGCATCCTTGGTAGGGGACTCGGGCGTGGCCCTGACCCGAGCCCGGTCGGTGCACGAGATTCCGGGGTTTGCCGAGGGTGCGGTATCGGTCCAGGATGCGGCCGCCCAAATGGCGGCTCCGCTGCTACTCAACGGCCTGGACACCACCCGGCCCCTGCGCATTCTGGATGCCTGCGCCGCCCCGGGTGGCAAAACAGTCCACCTGCTCGAACTGGCGCAGGCCGAAGTCACCGCACTCGATATCGACCCCATCCGCTGCGAACGTATCCAGCTGAACCTGCAGCGCCAGGGACTGCAGGCCACCGTGCTGGTGGCCGATGCCAACCAGCCTGCAAGCTGGTGGGATGGGCGCCTCTTCGATGCCATCTTGCTCGATGCGCCGTGCACGGCATCGGGCATCGTGCGCCGCCATCCCGATGTGCGCTGGCTGCGCCGCGAAACAGATGTTGCACAATTGGCCCGCCTCCAGGCGAGCCTCTTGCTGCAACTCTGGCCGCTGGTGCGCCCCGGCGGTCGTTTGCTGTACTGCACCTGCTCGGTATTCCGTGCCGAGGGGCAAGACCAGATCGAAACGTTTCTTGCACACCACACCGATGCACGTTTGCTGCCGTCTCCCGGCCATTTAATGCCCCATACCTGGGATTTGGCCAAAGCTGTCCCGGACAATCGGATCCGTGACAACGATGGATTTTTTTACGCCTTACTGGAAAAAAATGCGACCTAAATGGGCCGTGCTGCGCTGGTGCGTCTATCTTTTGTTGTGCTATTTGCCCTTTGCACGGGCTCAAAGCACACTGGTAGAAATCAACCAGATGCAGATCGAACGCAATGACTCCGGGGTGTTTTTTTCGGCCAATTTGAAGTTTGAGCTCCCCAGCCTCGTGGAAGATGCGCTGCACAAAGGCATTCCGATGTTCTTTGTGGCAGAGATCGAGGTGCTGCGGGACCGCTGGTATTGGTCGGACAAGGCCGTAGCCAGCCAGGCCCGCTACATGCGGCTCGCCTACCAGCCATTGACCCGGCGCTGGCGCCTGAATGTGGGCCCCACCGCAACGGGCAATAGCGGCCTGGGCGTGGTGTTGAACCAAAACTTCGAGTCGCTCGCCGACGCCCTGGCCCATATGCAGCGGTTTTCACGCTGGCGCATCGCCGATGCCGCCGATATCGATTTCGATGGCAAGACCCATGCCGAATTCAGCTTCCGCCTCGACGTGTCCCAACTGCCCCGCCCCTTCCAGATCGGCGCCATGGGCGAATCCGACTGGAGCTTGTATGGCAGCCGCAGTTTGCGCCTCATACCGGACGCAGCCAAGTGAATCAGCGGGCCGCAGACGCACTGGCCTCCAGGTACCGTACCCTGGCCAACCCTCGCGCACTGCGCTGGGCCTGGGTTGTCGGCGCGGTAGTGGTCATGGCCCTTGGGCTGATTCTGCTGTTGCTACTCACCCAGTCCACCAACAACCGGGAGATGTACGAACGCAACTATGCACGCCTGTTCGCAGTAAACGTGGTGGTGGCCGGGGTGCTGCTGGCGGTCATCTCGTGGATGGCGGTCCGGCTATGGATGCGCTTGCGGCGTGGCAAGTTCGGAAGCCGGTTACTGGTGAAGTTAGCCACCATCTTTGCACTGGTCGGTCTCTTGCCAGGCTTGCTGATTTATGTGGTGTCCTACCAGTTCGTCTCCCGCTCGATCGAGAGCTGGTTCGATGTCAAGGTAGAAACCGCCCTGGACGCGGGTGTCAACCTGGGCCGGGCCACCCTCGACATTCTGGCCAATGACTTGGCGGATAAAACCCGTAACGCCAGCGGACAACTGTCCGGGGTGCCAGATGCCGCAGCCGGGCTCACGCTGGAGCACATCCGCGACCAGTTGGATGTCAGCGACGTGATGCTGTGGAGCGCGGGCGGGCAGTTGATTGCCAGCGTAGGCCAATCGCGCTTCCTGCTCAATCCGGAACGGCCCAGTCCACAACAGTTGCGCAATGTGCGCGCGCAACGGGCGGTGGCCGTCATCGAAGGTCTGGATGACCTGGGGCCCACCCCGGGAACGGAGCTGCCCGTTGCCCACATCAAAGCGCTCTCCCTGGTTTCCAGCAAAGGCGTTGGCCTGCTCGCTGAGCCGCGGTTTTTGCAAGTGGTACAAAGCCTACCCGCCCCCCTGGTGGCCAATGCCATGGCGGTACAAACTGCCAACCGCGAATACCAGGAACGTGCGCTCGCCCGCATGGGTCTGAAGCGTATGTATATCGGCACCCTGACGCTGAGCCTATTTTTGGCCGTATTCGGTGCGGTGCTGCTGGCCGTACTGCTGGGCAACCAGCTCGCCCGCCCGCTGCTGCTGCTGGCCGACGGCGTGCGCCAGGTGGCGGCCGGCGATCTCACGCCCAAAGCCGTATGGCAAGGCCGTGACGAGCTGGGCGGCCTGACGCGTTCATTTGCTGACATGACCCAGCAGCTCTCCGATGCTCGTTCGGCTGTAGACCAGAGCATGTCGCAAGTCAGCGCCGCTCGTGCCAATCTGCAGACGATTTTGGACAACCTGACCTCCGGTGTCATCGTGCTGGATGCGGCAGGCACCATACAGTCCAGCAATCCGGGTGCCACCCGCATATTGCGCGTGCCCCTTGCGGCCCTGGAAGGCAAGCCCCTAGCCGATGTAGAAGGCATGGGTGACTTTGCCCAGGGCGTACATGCGCAATTCTCGGCATTTTTGAGCGAGCAGATCCACCACGGACTCGACCATTGGCAGCAATCCTTTGAGCTAAACGCCACCCAGTCTCCATTTTCGCATGATGCTATTACTTTGGTAGCTAGAGGTGCAGAGCTACCGGGCAGTAACCGCCTATTAGTCTTTGATGACATTTCTGAAATTGTGTCGGCCCAGCGGGCCCAGGCATGGGGTGAAGTGGCGCGCCGGCTGGCACATGAAATTAAGAATCCCCTGACACCCATTCAGCTTTCTGCAGAACGATTGGAAATGAAGCTGTTGGGCAAAGTCGGCGAAACCGACCAAGCACTGCTGAAAAAATCCGTGAAAACCATCGTCGACCAGGTCGATGCCATGAAGCGCTTGGTCAATGAATTCCGCGACTATGCGCGCCTTCCAGCAGCAGATCTCAAACCGCTCGACCTCAATTTACTCGTCCAAGATGTATTGCAGCTCTATGAGCAGGACACGGCCCCGGTCGATGTGATCGTACAACTCGAAAGTGGCTGCCCCTTGATTCTTGGCGATGCAGAGCAGCTGCGCCAAGTGATCCACAACCTGTTGCAAAACGCGCAAGACGCCACAGAAGCGGCCCGCAAGCCAGAAGAAACCCCAAGCGTCATCCTGCGTACCCAATGGGCAGCAGCGGCCCAACGGGTCCGCCTGGTAGTCCTGGACCAAGGCACAGGCTTCCCTGACCACATCCTCAAACGCGCCTTTGAACCGTATGTCACGACCAAAAGCCGCGGCACCGGACTGGGCTTGGCTGTTGTCAAAAAAATCGCCGACGAACACGGTGCACGCATCGACTTATCTAACCGTATCGTTAACGGCGTGGTGGAAGGAGCGCAAGTATCGTTATCATTCGCCATCCACCATAAAGTGGCAACTTAACAACGGCCACACCGCTGTATTTTCACCCGGGGACGCGCGCTTCAATCATGGCAAACATTCTGGTAGTTGACGATGAACTCGGTATCCGCGACCTGCTTTCTGAAATCCTGAATGACGAAGGACACAACGTCGAGCTGGCAGAAAATGCGGCAGAAGCCCGTATTGCGCGGCAGTTATCACGCCCCGACCTAGTATTGCTCGACATCTGGATGCCTGATACAGATGGAGTTTCGTTACTCAAGGAATGGGCTTCCACCGGCGCTCTGACTATGCCCGTCATCATGATGAGTGGCCATGCCACCATCGATACGGCAGTGGAAGCTACCCGCATTGGTGCCTTCTCGTTTTTGGAAAAACCAATTACTTTGCAGAAGCTGCTAAAAGCAGTCGAGCAAGCGCTGACGCGTAACGCCACACGCAAAACCACTCCTACACCCGCCCTGCAAACCCATTTGGACAACCGGCCCCCTCCAATGGAAATGCTCAATAGCATTCCTGGAGCCCTGTCACCCGCCACCCTCCTCGGCCCCCAGTCGCAGCAGACTTTTGACTTGGACAAGCCTCTGCGAGAGGCGCGCGATGGCTTTGAAAAGGCTTACTTTGAGTTCCATCTAGCCCAAGAAGGCGGCTCGATGACCCGGGTTGCCGAACAAACAGGTTTGGAGCGCACCCACCTCTACCGGAAATTAAAACAACTAGGGGTTGATCTAGCCCGTGGAAAACGGGCTTAATTTCGGTATATAATCTAAATCTTGGCCCGGTAGCTCAGTCGGTAGAGCAGAGGATTGAAAATCCTTGTGTCGGTGGTTCGATTCCGCCCCAGGCCACCAAAAAACCTTCTTACTA
>CAUPNM010000022.1:0-80610 GCA_963512645.1 uncultured Albidiferax sp.
CAGTTCATCCCCCGCATCGGCCAGGAAGTGCTGGTGCAGTTCCTGGAAGGCGACATCGACCGCCCCATCGTGCTGGCCGCGCTGTACAACGGCCAGGGTGAAGGCGGGGTGTTGCCCACGCCGGGTGGATTGCAACCCGGCAACGAAGAAACCAACGACAAAGCCCAAGTCTTCGCACAAGCCACCGACCACCGCAGCAGCGCCCAGGGCAACCGCATCGGCTCCGGCACCGGCGGCCACAGCCCGGTGTGGCACGGGGCCGCAGCCAGCTCGGGGGCCGATGGCCACAACAACGCCAGCGCCCAATGGGGCATCCGCAGCAAAGAACACGGCGGCCCGGGCTACAACCAACTGGTCATGGACGACAGCGACGGTGCAGGCCCATCACCAGGAAGTCAAGGCCGCATCCAGCTCAAAACCACCCAAGCCGCCACCGAACTCAACCTGGGCCACCTGCTGCACACCGCCGACAACTACCGGGGCAGCTTCCGAGGCACGGGTGCGGAGCTGCGCACCGATGCGTATGGCGCTTTGCGCGCAGGCCAGGGCTGGCTCATCAGCAGCTACCGGCTGCAGCACGGCCCCGCCCAGCGCGACCCTGCGGGCGACAACAGCGCGGGCATGGCCCTGCAAAAGCAGCTGGAGACCCTGGCCGGGGCCTTCAGCCAGGCCGCCGCCACCCACCGCACCGTGGCCCTGGCCGGGCACATCGGCACCACCCAAGCCAACACCAGTGCCATCGACGACCAAGCCGCTGTATTCAAAGCCCAGCGCATCGCCGCCAGCGGCATGGTCGACGGGCAGAGCCTGCAGGCGGCACTGGGTGATGCGGCGGCCAAGTCCACCCAGGTGGACACGGACAAAGTCCCCCACAGCAGCGCCCCCACCATCGCCATCGCCGCCAAGGCCGGGCTGGGCGTGGTGGCCGGACAGCACCTGCAGTGGGCCAACGGCGAAACCGCCAGCGCCATGAGCGGGCAAGACAGCCAGTACGTCACCGGAGGCCAACTGCGGGTGCACACCGGGCAGGCGATTGGCATCCTGGCCGGGGCAGTGCAGGCGGGGCCGAATACGCAAGCGGGGATGGGCCTGCAACTGGTAGCGGCCCAGGATGCGATCGACCTGCAAGCCCAGGCCGACACCCTCAAGGTGCAGGCCAAGGACCTGATCAACGTGGTCAGCGCCAACGCCCACATCGACTGGGCTGCGGCCCAAAGTATCGAGATTGCCACCGCCGGTGGGGCGAATGTGACGATCAGCAGCGCGGGGGTCAAACACACTGCGCCGGGGATGATTCTGGTGAAGGCGGGGGAGAAGGTGTTTGTGGGGCCGGGGTCTATCAGTTACAAGCTGCCCATCCTGCCGCGTGGTGTGTGCCTGGAGTGCTTGGCCAAACGCGCAGCGCAGCGATCGGTTTTTGTGAAAAAAGGAGCGTAACAATGGCTCTGGTATCGACTGGTGTAAGTACGTTCATCGACGCGTTCATTGCATCCACCGCAACCTCAACGGTACCTATGCACTGGTACGCAATCGCCGACGCAGCACAAAACCAGGCTCTACCCAAAGTTCTAACCACGAGCACAGGCATGTCGCACCGCTGCTTGTTCAACACGCCAGAGGGGAACCTCGTCGCGGCGCTGTCGCCGCACTTGGTGGCGCTGCCTGTGCCATCGGCGAATGCTGAGCTCCCGGCGTGGAAATGGATTGAGCGCAACGCTCGGAAGTCTCCCTGCGTCACAGTACTGGCCAGTGTCCTGGATTTCTAAACGCTGCACGCCCACCTACAGCATTGGATTGAAGTGCTATTGCCGGACGGGGAGGATATGTTTTTTGCGTTTTGGGACCCTGCAATTTTGGCGGTGCTGGTGGGGCAAGACACCGACACCACGCTGAACGTACCCGGCCCTGTGTTCAGCGC
The DNA here is from genome assembly GCA_963512645.1 of uncultured Albidiferax sp. Taxonomy (GTDB): domain Bacteria; phylum Pseudomonadota; class Gammaproteobacteria; order Burkholderiales; family Burkholderiaceae_C; genus Rhodoferax_B. The sequence continues at coordinate 1,919 of CAUPNM010000022.1, forward strand.
CGCACAGTGCAGCGCGTTGCTACAGGGCATTCAAAGTTGGTGGTACTGGGACCGAGATGGTGGTTTACAACGGGTACATGGTGCAACCCAAGCTGCCAGAGCGACGCCTGCAACGACCACAAAATCGATTGAATTGCCGCTGAAACTCACGCAGTTACAGGTCGATATGCTAGTAGAGGCCAGCGTGCCCGACCACGTGCTGAGCCACCTACAAGAAAATCAACCACAGTTGTTTCAAGACTTGGCGCATCACAAACGCTACGGATATGTGCAACGCATGTTGACCGGGGCGCAAAAACTGGGGCTGAGCGCGATGAAAGACTTGGTAAATTTCGTCAGCCTGGGGCTCATTTACCGCCAACGGCTGGGCCAAGACGCGCAAATTTTGCAGCTGCTACAACAGGTGCAAAACAAGACCTTGACTCTAGATGAAGCTATGACATTGATGCCTGAATAAGTGTGCCCCATGAATACAACGAAACAAACCCTTATCTGCACTCTCGTGATGGTTTGCGCTTTTGGCGTGAGCGGCTGCAACGAACAGGCGCAAGACCAGCAGGCCAGTGCCGATACACCGCAAGGAAAACAATCCATGGCATCTGCCACCGCCCCCAAGACGCTCAGCTTTGATGTGGTCATGCTGAGCTATTACGAACGTCCGATTTTTGATGTGCAGCTCAACGGGATTGAAATCGGTGCAGGAGCCAACCCTCCTCAAAGAGGTAATGGTGGACTGATGACCGGTGTACCAATCCAACTGGGCGCACAAAAAATCACCTGGCGTTTGGATGGCCCCAAAGGCATGCCGGGCAACGGCGACACCGTTACTGCCGCCAACATCCCAGACTTCAAAGACCCCGGCCCCGACTACAGTTACCTTGGCGTACATGTTTACCCAGACAACACAGTTGAACTGGTGCCCGAAAAGTTTTGGCCCGAAAGAACCGCAAAAGGCGAAGCATTCACGCAGGCATGGGAGCGCAAACATGGCCAATGACCTAGTACAAGCTAGCAACGCAGCTAACCGCGATGTTCCCGGCGAACCACCAGGGCCGCTACAAGACTGTCGCGATGTAATCCATATCTCAGTTTTTTTCGATGGCACTGGCAACAATAAAGATGCCGATGCAGTGCTAAAGAAATGGGCCAATCCGGCACGCATGTGGTACTCAGCAGATTTGTATGCGCAGCAAAGCAAAAACTCCTACCCCATCTACATCTCCGGCCTCGGCACCAAATTCAACGACAAGGCCACTTCTGCCACCGATGCCCTATCCATCGAAGTAGAAGATGGCGCGCCCGGGCTAGGCGTGGGGACCGGAGGCGACAGGCGACTGAAACTGGGCAAGCAAAGAATCAACGACACCCTGCGCAGTGCTTTGCTTACCCGGGCCGCAGTTGCCGGCGGCAAGGCCTCTGCCTATGCCACCAAAGGGCAGGCGCAGGGCTTTGAGGATGTGAACAAAGCCCTGGGCAAGCACCGCCTGATCAAGATGATCAATGTGTCGATCTTTGGGTTTTCACGGGGCGCAGCACTGGCCAGGGCCTTTGCCAACCACTGGATTTGGGACTGCGAAGAAGACCACGGGCAACTGGTGTACGAGGGCTACCCCATTCGGTTTGTGATGATGGGCCTGTACGACACCGTGGCCTCCTTCGGTCTGCCGGGTAAAAACCTAAGCAACGCTGTAGCCTACGGCGGACTGAAAGGGCGCGACCTGGTGGCCAACCACCATATTGAACGCGTGGTGCACTACGTGGCGGGGCATGAACTACGGTTTTCGTTCCCGGTGGATTTGATACGCCGCCAGGGCACGTTAGCCAGTGGCAACTGGCTAGAGCGCACCTACCCTGGCGGGCATTCGGACGTGGGAGGTGGTTACGCACTCGATGAACAAGGGGTGAGCAACAACTACGCCCGCATTCCACTGCGTGACATGACGCGTGAAGCTTGGATTCACGGGGTGCGGATGTGGAACTATGCAGAAATTGAGCAAAGATCCGCCACGATTTTCCAAGAACGCTACGAAGTCAAACCAGAAACCCAAGCGGCCTTTGATGCCTACTGTAAAGCCTATGGCGCATTCAGCGGCACGATCGAAAGCCAAATGCAGCGCCATATGACCCAGATGTACAACGCTTATGGCAGCATGCACCGCGCAGGCAAGCAAAACGTGACCGAGCGCATGCATGCACAAGGCGTATCGTGGAGCAAGTTGGCCCCCACGGACATGGCTTCTGAGCTGAAAGGCTACGAGCAAGCTTTGCGCGATATCCAAAAAGAAACCAGCATCAGCCTGCTTGCGCCCATCCCTTTGGGGGTCGCAGAGGTCGCCGTGAAGACATTCAAAGTGGTTAAAAATGGCGTGTATGCCATGTGGATTTCTCCGCAAAAATGGCAAATGGATGCGTGGAAAAAGCAGGCTGCAGATGGCCCGATGAATTTTGTAGCCAGCTATATACATGATTCCAAAGTGGGGTTTTTGGGCAATGTCGAGCCCTTTAGCTACTTTAGCCAGCGTGGAATTGTGGAGTCTGAACACAGCGTGCAAGGCTGGTTTGAGGATCACGTAGTCGAACCCACAGGCCAGGCCGTAGAGGCCCTTACCGACAAAGCCAAAGAAACTGCCAAGGCCGTCGAGGAGAAAGCCGAAGACTTCTACAACAAATCCAAAAAAGTAGCTGTGGAGGCCGAGAAAAAAGCCGAGGCACTTTACGAGCAGGGTAAGCAAAAAGCTACCCAGGCTTACGGCGATGTCAAAGATAAGGCTGGGCAAGCAGTGGATGGCGCGGTGGAATCCATAAAAGGAGCTTGGGAGTATGGATGGGGTAAATAGCCCGTCAAGCCCGCTAGGCCCGCCACTACACCGACTGCCAGGTCCAGGCCCGCTTGTCGCGGCGCAGCCTGTGGCAAGTCCGCAGCACCGTGCGCACCTTCACCGCCGGGGCCAGCACCCGTTTCCCCCTGGTCAACAGCCCGCGCAAAGCACAGCTCCAAGGCCCCACATTCGTCCTGTATACGTCACCAAATCGGTATCAACAATCTGCCCTCCCCGATCGGCGCAGGAGGATGTTGACCAACGCTTTCGACCGTTCCCGCCAGTACGGCGCACCGGCCCGCATGATTTGCAAGCACCAAATCAGCCCCCAGCGCCCATTCCATCAGCGCCAACAGCTATCAAAAAAATACTAGTAGGACTTACGCAGCGCCCCCACATCGCCCTTCGGGCTTACAGGAGGAACTTGCGTAAGTCCCGGCTACTTGCCTAGCGCCTTCAGCGCCAGTTTGATGCCTTCGCTCACGCCTACACCGGCGGGCAGGGCTTTCAGCGCCAGCGCGGCTTCCTTGTCGCTGTAGCCCAGGGCGACCAGGGCCTGGAGGATGTCGACCTGGGCATCGCTGGTGGCGCTGGGGTGCAGGCCGATGTCGGAGCCCAGTTTGCCCTTGAGCTCCAGCAGCAGGCGTTCGGCGGTTTTTTTGCCGATGCCGGGCACCTTTACCAGCCGCCCGGCCTCTTGCAGCGTGATGGCCTGGGCCAGGTCGTCCACGCCCATGCCCGACAGCACGCTCAAAGCCGTGCGCGGCCCCACGCCGGTGATCTTGATGAGCTGTCGAAAGGCATCGCGCTCGCCCGGCGTGGCAAATCCGTACAGAATTTGCGCGTCTTCGCGCACCACAAAGTGGGTCAGCAGCGTGACCTGCTCGCCCAGGCCCGGCAGGTTGTAGAAGGTGCTCATGGGCACGTCCACGTCGTAACCCACGCCGTGGCAGTCGATCAGTACCTGGGGCGGGTTTTTGGCGGCCAGCAGGCCTTGGAGTCGTCCGATCATGGGGTTCCTGGTGAGAAACCGCCATTGTCCATGACGGCGCTCGCTGCCATTAGCTCGAAATTTGCGCGAATCTTTACACTAGATTAGCAACCAATTTGTTACATACCTTGCATCCTGCGCAGATATGTAACCCGATAGGGCCCCTACCATGGACTTCTTTCACAAAGGGAACTCCCATGGCTCTACAAACCCCGTTTTTTGGCAAGCGTGAACCCGAGGCGTTTGGCGTGCGCAGCAACCTGGCCCAGGCTCAGTCCCTGACCCCACGGCCCCAGCCCCAGGCCACCCCCCCAGTGGCCGAGACCGTCGACATTCCGGTAGCGGCTGCGGCCGCCCAGCCCCCAGCCAAGGCCACGGGCAGCACCCTGACGGTGGGCCCCAACATCAAGCTCAAGGGCGTAGAAATTACCGATTGCGACACCCTGGTGGTGGAAGGCACGGTCGAGGCCACCATGGATTCGCGCCTGATGCAGATCACCGCCGCCGGGGCTTTCAAGGGCTCTGCCGACATCGACATTGCCGAAATCCACGGGGCTTTTGACGGCGAACTCACCGTGCGCGACAAGCTGGTGATTTACGCCACGGGCCGTGTCACCGGCAAGGTGCGCTACGGCAAGCTGGTGATCGAAGAAGGCGGCCAGTTGTCGGGCGAAATCGCTTACGGCACGGCCAAGGCGGCACCGGCCAAAGCCGCCCTGCAGGCCATCGCCGCCTGATAAGGAACTAGCGCCCCACCGTCTCCAGCCAGGCATCGAGCTCCTGCGCCAGGGCATCGGTGGCGGCTGCTAGCGCCCGCACACCGCCGGGCGCGTCGGCGCTGGGGGCCGGGCGCTGCACGCTGAAAGAGCGCTGGGCCAGCAGGCGGTCGCCCAGCAGCGTGCTCTCTACCAGCGTGGCACGCAGCCGCACCAGGCCGGTGCTGGCGGCGGGCGACTGGAATACCTGGGTGAATTCCTGCAACTCCAGCCGTAGCAGCCGAGGCCCGGGGCCGGTGGTGCGCGCCAGTGCGGCGCTGTCGTTGGCACCCAGCACCGCCCGGCGCTGGCCCAGCACGTCGCGCACGCGCTGGCCCACCAGTTGCGCGGGCGGCACGCTCCAGCGGGCCTGGGTGTAGGGGCGCAATTGCTGGGCATCGGCATAGCCCAGCCGGTACAGCACGGCGGTGCCGCCGTCGGCCAGGCCGGGCGCGTCCACATCGGCCAGCGCCAGGGGCGGTAAGTTGCCGGTAGCGACCACCGTGGTGCCAGGGCCGAAGTCGTATTGCACCGCGCGCAGCGGTTTGTCGGGCAGGGCCGAGCAGGCACCCAGGGCCAAAAATACCAAGCTAAATAGGCACTTCACGCCCATTCCATCGGCGTGAGCAGCTCTCTTATCCATAGCAAATCCTTTCATGGTCGCGCAGCCGGGGCCACAAAGCCCGCCTCGCCCGGGCCGGGCACGGCAGCACCACCGCCAAAAATCAGCGACTGCGGCTGCTCGCTGATGCCGTTGACGGTGCGGCCCAGTTGCCGGGCCGCACGGGATGTGTCGTCGGCCACCCGGTTGATGCGCGGCAGGGTGGCACTGCCAAAGGTGTCGGCCGCGTGCGACAGCGCACCCGCACCGTCGGCCAGCCGGTCCATCACGCCGCCGTTTTCGTTCAGGCGGGCCGCCGTCTGGCCAATAGCGGCCAAGCTGCCGTTGGCGGTGGCGGCGGCGGTTTGCAGCGCGCGCATGGCCTGGTGGGTGTCTTCGGCAAGGGCCGGAATACGGGCCAGCGCCGGGTCCAGCCGCTGGGCCACGGTTTGCTCCAGCCGGGCGCTGAGCTGGGCCAGGCGGGTGGTGGCCTGGTCGGCGTTGACCAGCACACCGGTGAGCAGCTTTTGGTTCTGGTCGCTGAGTAGCTGGTTCAGGCGCAGCGAGGCTTCGTCCACCTGGGCCAGGATGTGGGGCACCTGCTCGGTCAGCTTGCCCAGCTGCGAGGTCTCCAGCGGCAGGCGTGGCACGCCGCTGCGGCCGGGGGGAATCCGCGCCTGCGGCTGGCCCGCATCATCGATCTGCACAAAGGCCAGGCCGGTGATGCCCTGGTAGCTCAGGGTGGCAAAGGCGGTGGGCGACAGCGGCGTGGTGTCGTCCACGGCAATGCGGATGAGCACATTGCCCGCCACATCGGGGTCGAAGCCGATGTGGGTCACCTTGCCCACGGCCACTCCTTTGTAGCGCACGGCGGCCTGGGGCTGCAGGCCGGTCACCGGGTCGCGCGACGTGAGTTCATACGGGTGGCTGCTGCCTGCGTCGCGCGTGAGCCATACCGCCAGCGCTACCAGCAACGCGGTGATGACCAGCACAAACGCACCCGCAGCCAGCGCGTGGGATCTATTTTCCATGGGGGGGATCTCCTTGGGGGTTGGGCACGGCGGGCAGCGGTGCCAAGGCACGCCGCCCCCGTTCGCCCAGAAAAAAGTGTTCGATAAACGGGTGCGGGAAAGCCACCACCTCGGCGGGCGTGCCGGTCACCAGCACCTTTTTTTCGGCCAGCACGGCCACCCGGGTGCTGAGGGCAAACAGGGTGTCCAGGTCGTGGGTCACCATCACCACCGTCAGGCCCAGGCCCTGGTGCAGGGAACGCAGCAGGGCCACAAACTCGTCGGCCCCGTTCGGGTCGAGCCCGGCGGTGGGCTCGTCCAGCAGCAGCAGGGGCGGGTCCATCACCAGGGCCCGCGCCAGGGCTACGCGCTTGACCATGCCACCCGACAGATCGGCGGGCATCTTGTCGGCATCGGCGGGCTGCAGGCCCACCATTTGCAGCTTGACCAGCGCCGCGTCGCGCACCAGCGCTGCGGGCAGGGTTTTGAGCTCGGTCAGCGCAAAGGCAATGTTCTCCAGCACGGTAAAGGCCGAAAACAGCGCCCCCTGCTGAAACAGCATGCCCACCCGGCTGGCCGCCCCGGTACGGCCCAGCTCGGCGGCAGGCTGACCCAGCACCGTGACCTGGCCCTGGGCGGGCTGTTCCAGCCCCAGCATCTGGCGCAGCAGCACGGTTTTGCCGGTGCCCGAGCCGCCCACCAGCGAGAGTATTTCGCCGCGCCGCACGGTGAGCGCCAGGTCCTGGTGGATCACGGCGCGCTTTTTGCCGCTGCCAAAGGCGGTCTGCAGGCCCTGGATGTCGACGATGGTGTCGGCATCCATGTCAGACCCCCACGTTCTTGAAAAGGATGGCAAACAGCGCATCGACCAGAATCACCACGGTGATCGACGTCACCACCGAGGCGGTGGTGCCCTGCCCCAGGCTCTGGGTGTTGGGTTTGACACGCAGGCCGCAGTGGCAGCCCACCAGCGCAATCAGCAGGCCAAACACCACCGACTTGAACACCGCCAGCCCCAGGTTGGCCCCGCCCACGGCCCCCGGCAGGGCCTGCAAAAAGAACGCGGGCGTGATGCCCAGCGCCAGGTCGGCCGCCAGCATGCCCCCGGCCAGCGCGGTCAGGGTAGTCCACACGCTGATCAGCGGCATGGCAATGGCCAGCGCAATCGCCCGCGGCATCACCAGCCGGTAACCCAGCGGGATGCCCATGACCCGCATGGCATCGAGCTCTTCGGTGACGCGCATCACGCCGATCTGCGCGGTGATGGCCGAGCCGGAACGCCCGGCAATCAGAATGGCGGCCAGCATCGGCCCCAGCTCGCGCACCACCGACATGCCCATGATGTTGACGATGAAGGCCTCGGCCCCGAACTGGCGCAACTGCTGGGATGTGAGGTAAGCCAGCACCACGCCAATCAAAAACCCCACCAGCGCGGTGATCGGCAGGGCCATGGTGCCCATCTGGTACAGGTGGCCGGAAATATCCCGCCACGGCCCGGCCTGCGGGTGGCGCGCCAGGCGCAGCAGGTCCAGCGCCAACTGGCCCACCATGCGCAACAGCACCAGCCCCTGCGCCAGGCCCGCCAGCACCCACACGCCCAGCACGTCAAAGTGCTGGGCCCAGGTGGCGGCGCGCTCAGGGGGTGGGGTCGCAGAGAATTCGGCCACCCGCTCCAGCAGGCTGCGCTGTTCGGGCAGCAGCTCGATCTGCGCAGGCCATTGCCGGCCCCAGTGGTTCCACAGCAGCTGCGCGCCTACATGGTCGAGCCGCTCCACGCCCGCCAGGTCCCAGTGCGTCGATGCGGGCAGCGCCTGCAAGGCGGCCGTAGCGGCCCGCCACTGCGCGGGCACAGCCAGGTCGGCCGCCGCCCAGCGGCCCGCCAACCGCGCGGTGGGGCCAGGGGGGATACGGGGGGCGGAATCGGCATGCATAGTTCTGCCCATGCTACCAACGGATGCGCCCCAACCAGGTAGGACAAGCGGCTGAAATCACCGCCCCACCGTGGGGTACAGGTGACAATAGCGGCATGATTCTTCGCCACACCTTCTCGCCCCCCAACAACACCCGGCTAGACCACCTGTGTGGCCCCATGGACAGCCACCTGCGCACCATCGAGGCGGCGCTGCAAATCAGCATCGCCCACCGGCACGAGCAGTTCAAGATCGACGGCCCCAAGCCCAAGGCGCAGCAGGCGCTGGAGCTGCTGCAGGCGCTGTACGAGCAGGCCGCCCGCCCGATCCGCCCCGACACCGTGCAACTCATGCTGGCCACCGACACCAGCGAAGGGGTTGAAGGCCAGTCGCTGCAAACCCGGCGCGCCGACCTGCGCGCCCGCACGCCCAACCAGGCCACCTACCTGGAAAACATCGCCCAGCACGACATCACCTTCGGTATCGGCCCCGCAGGCACCGGCAAAACCTACCTGGCCGTGGCCTGTGCGGTGGACGCACTGGAGCGCAGCGCGGTGCAGCGCATCGTGCTGACCCGCCCGGCAGTGGAGGCCGGGGAGCGGCTGGGCTTCTTGCCTGGCGACCTGAACCAGAAGATCGACCCCTACCTGCGCCCGCTGTACGACGCGCTGTACGAGCTGATGGGGGCCGAAAAAGTGCAAAAAGCCTTTGAGCGCAACGCCCTGGAAGTAGCCCCGCTGGCCTTCATGCGCGGGCGCACGCTGAACAACGCGTTTGTGATCCTGGACGAGGCGCAAAACACCACGCCCGAGCAGATGAAGATGTTTTTGACCCGCATCGGCTTCGGAGCCAAGGCGGTGGTGACCGGCGACGTAAGCCAGATCGACCTGCCCAAAACGCAAACCAGCGGCCTGATCGATGCCGAACAGGTGCTGCGCCGCACCCAGGGCATTGCGATTTGCCGCTTCACCAGCGCCGACGTAGTGCGCCACCCGCTGGTGGCCCGTATCGTGGATGCCTACGACACCCGGGGCAAGTCCGACAGCCTGCCGCGCAAACGCGTCAACTCCTAAAATAATAGCTGCTCACGCCCTTGGAATAAGCGCTAGAGGCCAAAAACATGCTTAAAACTCTGCAACTGTCTCTGCAGTTCGGTGCCTTTGACAATGGCGCCGATGTGGCAGCCCACCGTGCTGCCCTGCCCCGGCACAGTGTCAACCGTTGGATCCGCCATGCGTTACAACGTGATGCCGAAATTACGGTGCGCATTGTCGACACCGCCGAAGGCCAGGCCCTGAACCGTGGTTACCGCCACAAGGATTACGCCACCAATGTGCTGACCTTTGACTACACCCAAGAGCCCACTGTCACCGCCGATCTGGTGCTCTGCGCCCCGGTTGTGGCTCGTGAGGCTGCGGAAAACGGTAAAACTCTGCAAGCGCACTATGCCCATCTGCTAGTCCACGGTACCCTGCACGCGCAGGGCTACGACCACGAAACCGGCGCAGCCGATGCCGAGGCCATGGAAGCCCTGGAAACACAGATTCTGGCCGGGCTGGGCATTGCCAATCCCTATGCAGCCTAACTTGCATGGTCTCGGATGCAGAACATCCCGGGCCATGAAAGTTGTTTCACGTTAAGTTAGAGCAAGTTGGAGAAGACATGCGAATCCTTGTATCTACCCTCGCGCTGGCCTTGTGCTGCGGCGCAGCCGGTGCCCAGAGCCTGGATGCCGCGCGCGCAGGCACGCTCAAAACCGTGCAGGGCACGGTGACCGTCAGCAATGCCCAGGGCCCGCGCCAGGTCCATCCCGGCGACCCTGTGGCCGAAGCCGACAAGCTGCTCACCGGGGCCGACAGCGCCGCCAGCGTGGTCATGCGCGACGGCAGTACTCTGGTGCTCGGCCCCAACAGCCAGCTCGACATCAACAGCTTCGCCTTTAACGGCACCACCCAAAAGGGCAATATGCTGCTGAGCCTGCTGCGCGGCAGCCTGCGCATGGTCACCGGGCTGGTCGGCAAGGGCAACCCCGATGCCGTCAAGATCACCACGCCCACCTCGGTGATTGGCGTGCTGGGCACCGACTTCATTGTTCTTGCCAAAGGAGGTAAACCTTAATGGGGCCCGCTCTTATCGCCGTTGGCGTCACCGCCATCGCCCTGCTGGCCGGCCGGACCATCGCCCCCAGCTCCGAAGTGCTGCTACTGCCCCAGGCGGACGGCTCGCCGTCGTCGGTGGTGGTGGTGTCGGGGGCCGAGCGGCAGACGCTGTCCGCCCCGTTCCAACGGGCCACCGCCATAGCCGACCAAAAACCCACGCTGGACACGATGGATCCTGTGTTCGTGCAAAGCGCCTACCCTGCGCTGTTCAGCGCCATGCCACCGCCGCCGCAGCATTTCACCGTGTACTTTGAGCCCGGCGGTACCGAGCTCACCGCCGAGTCGCGGGCCACATTGGCGAGTATCGTCGCCGCGGCCATCCAGCGCGCCGGGGCCGACATCCTGGTGACTGGCCATACCGATGCACAAGGTGATGAGGAGCAAAACGATGCCTTGTCGCTGCAACGCGCCCAGCAGGTGCGTGAAATGCTGCTCCGCAGTCCGCAGTCGGTGCACGCCGACCTGATCGAGGCCCGGGGGCGCGGTAAGCGCGAACTGGCCGTACCCACGGCCGACGGTGTCGCCGAAGCCCGCAACCGCCGGGTGGAAATCGTGCTGCGTTAAATCTGGATAGGGATCGTAACGGGGCCGTCGTTGACCAGGTGCACCTGCATGTCGGCCCCGAACTGCCCTGTCTGCACGGGGCTGTGCGCCTTTTGGGCCTGGGCCACAAAGTAGTCGTACAGGCGCCGCCCCTCTTCGGGTGGTGCCGCGCCGGTAAAGCTGGGCCGGTTGCCGCCCGCCACATCCGCCGCCAGGGTGAACTGGCTCACCACCAGCAAGCCCCCGGCCACGTCTTGCAGGCTCAGGTTCATCTTGCCCGCCGCGTCGCTGAAGATACGCAGCTTCAAGATTTTGGCCAGCAACTTGTCGGCCTGCGTATCGGTGTCCCCGCGCTCGGCGCACAGCAGCACCAGCAGGCCCTGGCCAATGGCACCCACGGTGTCTCCGGCGATCACCACGCGGGCTTCGCGCACTCTTTGCAATACAGCTTTCATCGGTAAAGGGTTCTCTTGGGAATAGTCGGTAAGCGGGGGCCAGACTCTACCCCGGCGGCGCTCGGAGGCACAATGCGCCCCATGTGGAAAACCGTGCGGCACCCCGGTGCCTGGCTTGTGGCGTGGGGGCTGCTCGTGGCACTGGGCAGCGTGGTGCTGGCCCGCCAGGAGTTGGTGCGGCTGCGGGAAGCGTTTGACACCGATGCGCGTATTGCCCACCGGCTGCTGAGCCAGCGCGCGGTGCAGCAGGACGCGGTCCTGGCCACATTGGCGCTGCTACAGCCTGCGGGCACAGCCGGGCCTTCGGCGCAGCCCGAGCAAAGGCTGTCATCCGTTTACCCGCAGATTCTGCAAGTGCAGCGCCGTGGCCCGGGCGAGGCCTGGCCGGTGGACGTCCCTGCCGCGCAAACCGCCCTGGCCCAGGCAGAGGCCGCTTCGCGCAAGGCCCACCGGGTGGCGCTGGCTGCAGCGCATTTGGCCACGGGCCGTTACCGCCTGGTACTGGCGGCCGACCCACACAGCTACGCGCTGCAAATCGACGTGGCCACCATGCTGCCCTGGAACGAATGGCCCATGCCACGCGAGTCCACGCCGGTGCGCCTCACACTGGAGCACGAAGGCCAGGCCTTCGTGGTGCAGCCTGGCCGCATTGGCGATGGGGGCTGGCGGTTCGAATTCCACAAACACCTGGCCACCGACAGCCAGCCTTTTGACATGTTCGCCCTGCGCCAGATCGGCTGGAGCGAACTGCCCTGGGCTGAGATGCTGGCCTGGGCGGTCGGCATGGCCGTGCTGCTGGCGGCGCTGCAAACCGCTCTCGGCCAGCGCGCCGCCCGCCGCCGGGCCGAAGAACTGCTGCGCCTGGGCCAGGTGGCGCGGCTCAATACCCTGGGCGAACTCGCCGCCGGCATGGCCCACGAACTTAACCAGCCTTTGACCGCCGTGCTGGCCAACACCCAGGCCGCGCGCCGCCTGCTCGACGAGGACCCGCCCGAGCTGGAAACGGCCCGCAACGCCATGGTGCAGGCGGCGGAGCAGGCCCGGCGCGCCTCCACCGTCGTGGGCCGGTTACGCCGCGCCGTGGAACGGCCCGACCTGGCGGGTGCACTGTCGCCCGTCCAGCTGCAGGACGCGGTGCGCGAAGCGCTCTACCTGCTGGAGCCCGAGAGCACGCGCCGTGGTGTCACGCCGACGGTGCAAGCCCCGGCGCAAGCCGTGACGGTGCTGGCCGACCGGGTGGCGCTGGAGCAGATCGTGCACAACCTGGTGATGAACGCGCTGCAGGCGCTGGAACAGGTGCCCGAAAACCAGCGGCACTTGGCCCTGGCGATTGCTACCGAGGGCCCACTCGGCTGTTTGACGGTACAGGACAACGGCCCCGGCATCCCCGCCGACATCTTGCCGCGCATCTTCGAGCCGTTTTTCTCGACCCGCCCCGGTGGCCTCGGCCTGGGGCTGAACCTGTGCGAAAGCCTGGCAGGCAACATGGGCGGCAGCCTGGTGGCCGCCAACATCGCACCCCATGGCGCGGCGTTGCGCCTGTCCCTTCCCTTGTCGGCATGAACACCACCCTGTCCCCCCTGGTCCACCTTATCGATGACGACGCGGCGGTGCGCGACAGCCTGGCGCTGCTGATCGGCACCGTGGGGCTGCGCGTGCAGACCTGGGCCGACCCGCAGGCCTTTCTGGCGCAGTTCGACCGGCAGGGCATCGGGGCCATCGTGCTCGACGTGCGCATGCCGGGCATCAGCGGCCTGGCAGTGCTGGACACCCTGGTGGCCCAGGGCGTGGACCAGCCGGTCATCATGCTCACCGGCCACGGCACGGTGGAAATGTGCCGGCGCGCGTTCAAGGCGGGTGCCGCCGAGTTCCTGGAAAAGCCGGTGGACGACGAAGCCCTGATCGAGGCGCTGCAAAACGCGGTGCGCCAGCATGTTCGCTCGCGCGAACGCCACCAGGCCGACCGCCAGGCACGCGAACGCTATGCGCAGCTGTCTGAGCGCGAACGCGAGGTGCTGGGCCTCATCGTCTCGGGCCTGACCAACAAGGAAATTGGCCGCGCGCTGGCCGTATCGCCGCGCACGGTGGAGACGCACCGCGCCAACCTGTTCTCCAAACTGGAGGCCGAATCCCTGGCGCAGCTGATCCGCAGCTACGCCGCGCTGGCGGACGAAGCATCCTGATGCTTCTTCAAATCTCTCCGTAGAACTACGGAGGGCGTGGCGTAGCCGTACGCATGGGCGAAACAGGCCGGTTTTTCTACAGTTCTCCCACGGTTGATCGAACCGCTTTATCAACAAAGACGCCACGGAGCACCCCATGAAAAAGACCACCAACCTCGCCGCCCTCGCCCTCATCTGCCTCGCTGGCACTGCCAACGCCCAGGCCGTGCGCACCGAACGCAATATGTCGCTCGACCTGGCCAACCAGATCGCCGCCTCCGCCGTGGCCACTTGCGCCGCCAATGGTTATGCCGTCTCCGCCACCGTGGTGGACCGCGCAGGCGGCGTGCGCGCCGTACAACGCGCCGACAACGCCGGTCCCCACACCCTGGGTGCCAGCCAGCAAAAGGCCTTCACCTCGGCCTCCGCCAAGAACAACACCCTGGCCATCATGGAAATCGCCCAGAAGAACCCGGGTGCAGCCAACCTGGTAAACATCCCCGGCTACCTGCTGCTGGGCGGTGGCGTGCCGGTCAAGGTGGGCAATGAAGTCATCGGCGCAGTAGGCGTGGGTGGCGCACCGGCGGGCAACCTCGACGAACAATGCGCGCTGGCAGCGATCGACCAGGTGAAAGACTTGCTCAAATAAGCCCTCAGCGCTTACCCCATATGCACAAGCTGCTACATATTTTGAGTTTTTCAGGGGCTTGTCTGCTGGCGAATACCTGCCTGGCCCAGGTCGCCCCCAGCCCCGCGCAGATCGCCCAGTACCAGGGCCTGCACGCAGCCGCCCAGCGCGGCGATCTGGCCAAGACCGAAAAACTCATCGCACAGAAGCTGGACCTGAACGCCCGCGACGCACAAGGCCGCACGCCACTGCAGGTGGCCACTTTCGCCCGGCATGTGCCAGTGATCCGGGCACTGGCGCAGGCCGGTGCGGACCTGTCGCTGCTGGAGAACGACCGCTACGACGCAGTCACCATCGCCGCCGTGGCCAATGACGAAACCACGCTGGCCACCCTGCTCGCGCTCGGTGCCAGCGCCCAACTCACCACCAGCCGCTACGACGGCACGGCGTTGATCGCTGCGGCGCACTTGGGGCATGACGGTGTGGTGCGGCAACTGATCGCCGCCGGTGCGCCGCTGGACCATGTGAACAACCTGCACTGGACGGCGGTGATCGAGTCCATCGTGCTGGGCGACGGTGGCCCGCGCCACCAGCGCACACTGCGGGCGCTGGTCGATGCCGGAGCCAACCTGCGGCTCGCCGACCGCCAGGGCCACACGCCGCTGCAGTTGGCGCGTACCCGGGGTTTTGGCGAGATGGTGGCGATGCTGGAGAAAGCCGGGGCCAGGCCCTGAAGATCTACGCCAATGTCACGCGGGCGAACTTGCGTTTGCCCACTTGGACCACGTAGGTACCGGGTTCCAGCTTCAAGCCCTTGTCGCTTACCACGCTCGAATCGATGCGCACGCCGCCGCCGTCGATCAGGCGGTTGCCCTCCGACGTGGATGCCGCCAGACCCGCCTGCTTCAGCAATTGCGCGATGCCCAACGGTGCGCCGGTGAGGCCCACCTCTGCAATGTCGTCGGGCACACCACCCTTGCTGCGGTTGTTGAAGTCTTGCTCGGCGGCATCGGCTTCGGCAGCCGAATGGAATCGCGCGGTGATCTCCTTGGCCAGGGCCACCTTCGCGTCTTTCGGGTTACGGCCAGCTTCGACCTCGGCCTTCAAGGCGGCAATCTCCGCCTCGGACTTGAACGACAACAGGGTGTACCAGCGCCACATCAGCACGTCGGAGATGCTCAACACCTTGGCAAACATGGTGTTGGGCGCTTCGCTGATGCCGATGTAGTTGTTTTTCGACTTGGACATCTTCTCCACGCCGTCCAGGCCTTCGAGCAGCGGCATGGTCAGGATGCACTGCGGCTCCTGGCCGTATTCGGCCTGCAGATGGCGGCCCATCAACAGGTTGAACTTCTGGTCGGTACCGCCCAGCTCCAGGTCGCTCTTGAGCGCCACCGAGTCGTAGCCCTGCATCAGCGGGTACAAGAATTCATGCACCGCGATCGACTGGCCGCCATGGAAGCGGTCGTGGAAGTCGTTGCGCTCCATCATGCGGGCCACGGTGTAGCGCGAAGCCAGCTGGATCATGCCGCGCGCACCCAGCGGGTCGCTCCACTCGCTGTTGTAACGGATCTCGGTCTTGCTGGGGTCCAACACCAGGCTGGCCTGCTTGTAGTAAGTTTCGGCGTTGACCTTGATCTGCTCAGGCGTGAGCGGCGGGCGGGTGCTGTTGCGGCCGGACGGATCGCCAATCATGCTGGTGAAGTCGCCGATCAGGAAGATGACCGTGTGGCCCAGGTCCTGCAACTGGCGCATCTTGTTGAGCACCACGGTGTGGCCGATGTGGATGTCGGGCGCGGTCGGATCCAGGCCCAGCTTGATGCGCAATGGCGTGCCGGTGGCCTCGGAACGGGCCAGCTTTTTCAGCCAGTCTTCTTGCGGAATCAGCTCGTCGCAGCCGCGCAGCGACACCGCCAGGGCTTCTTTCACACGATCTGTTACAGGAAATGAGCTACTCGACTTTACGTGTGCGGGTTGATTCATAAGGGTTTTTCAGTGCTTTATCGGTTGTGGCCCATGCGGGGCACCGGTATACTCGCGGACTCGCTGTAGCCCCTGATTTTAGTGGCGCGTTGCCTGATAGGCCGCCCCAGCACTGAACTTCCAGGCCGCACGCCGCGATATTCAAGCTGTGCCCCAGCACCCACATTCGTTAGGAACCCCAGTTTTGAACCACGGTCTTCCCACCGTCAGCGAACGCTTGTCTTCCCTGTTGCAACGCCACCCCAAGCGCATCACCGCGCTGGTGGCCGCCCTGTTGTTGGGCGGAGGCGGCGGCGCATTTGCCGTCGCATCCCTTGGCCCGGATGCCGCTGACCTCCCCGTCCAACAGATTTCCGAGGCGGTGCAGCCGCTGGCCCTGCAAGAGCAGGCGCAAGCGCTCGATGCCCACAGCTTCAACCTGTTTCGTACCGAAACCACCCGCTCCAGCGACACGGCCACGTCCTTGTTGCAGCGCCTGGGCATTGACGACGCGCAAGCGGTGGCGTTCCTGCGCCGCGACGCGTTGGCCAGCAAGGCCCTGCTCGGCAAGGCGGGCCGTGTGGTCCACGCCGAAGCCAGCGACAACCACGCCCTGCGCAGCTTGAGCGTGCGCTGGAGCCCCTCCAACGACGGCGTTTTCGAACGCATGGTCGTGGAACGGACGGCGCAAGGCTTACGCTCCCGTATCGAAACCGCCGACCTGCAAAACACCAGCCGCCTCGCGGGCGGTACAGTGCGCAGCTCGCTGTTTGCCGCCACCGACGAAGCCGGTATCCCCGATGCAGTCGCCACCCAACTGGCCGACATCTTCGCCAGCGACATCGACTTCCACCGGGGCCTGCGCAAGGGCGACCATTTTTCGGTGGTCTATGAAACCGCCGAGGCCGATGGCCAGGTGGTGCGCACCGGCAAGGTACTGAGTGCCGAGTTCACCAACAACGGCAAAACCTACCAGGCCATGTGGTTTACCGAGCCGGGCAAAAAAGGCAACTACTACACGCTGGACGGTCAAAGCCTGCGCCGTTCGTTCCTGGCTTCGCCGGTGGAGTTTTCGCGTATCACCAGCGGCTTCAGCATGCGCATGCACCCTATCCTGAAAAACTGGCGTGCCCACCTGGGGGTAGATTACGCCGGAACCATCGGCACGCCCGTGCGTACCGTGGGTGACGGGGTGGTGGAGTTTGCCGGCATACAAAACGGCTACGGCAACGTAGTCATCGTCAAGCACCAGAACCAAAACGAAACGCTGTATGCCCACCTGAGCAAAATCGACGTGCGCGTGGGCCAGGCCGTGGGCCAGGGCGACCGTATTGGCGCGATCGGCATGACAGGCTGGACCACCGGCCCGCATTTGCATTTTGAGTTCCGCGTCAACGGCGTGCACCAGGACCCTCTGGCCATTGCCCGCCTGAACGACAGCCAACCCGTGTCCCCCACGGCCAAGGCCACCTTCAACCAGCTCTCCAGCGTGATGCGCAAGCAACTGTCGGCTGCTTCGTCGATCCAGCAAGCCAGCGCAGAATAATCCGGTGGGCGATCTGTTCATCGGCCTGATGTCCGGCACCTCGCTGGACGGCGTGGATGGCGTGCTGGTGGACTTTTCCGATGGCCGTATGCACGTGCTGGCGTTTGAGTCCCAGCCTTTCACCACAGAAGCCAAAGCCGAGCTGCTGGCTCTCAACACGCCCGGCAACAACGAGTTGCACCGGGCGGCCTTGTCTGCCAACGCCCTGGCGGTGCTGTATTCCGATGTGGTGGGCCAACTGATGGTGTCGGCCGGCACCCGCGCCCGCCAGGTACGGGCCATCGGTGCCCATGGCCAAACCGTGCGGCACCGCCCTGGCGCATTCGACGGCATCGGCTACACCCTGCAACTCAACAACCCGGCACTGCTCGCCGAACTCACCGGCATCACCGTGGTGGCCGATTTCCGCAGCCGTGATGTGGCCGCCGGGGGCCAGGGCGCGCCACTGGTGCCCGCCTTCCACCAACAGGTATTTGGCAGCGCAGGCGAAGCGGTAGCGGTGCTGAACATCGGCGGCATCTCCAACCTCAGCCTGCTGGGTGCTCAAATTTTGGGTTTTGACTGCGGTCCTGGCAACGCCCTGATGGACCATTGGTGCCAGCTCCACACCGGTCAGCCATATGACGCAAATGGTGCCTGGGCCGCCAGTGGCACGGTGCACCCAGGTCTGTTGACCGCACTGCTGGACGAGCCCTACCTGGCCAACGCCCCCCCCAAAAGCACAGGCCGAGACCTCTTCAATCCGCCGTGGCTGGCCAGCAAGCTGCAGGGCTTTGCCGGACTGAACCCGGTTGACGTACAAGCCACATTAACCGAATTGACCGCTAAGGCAATATCCATAAGCACGACAAGCTACGGAAAAGATAGCGAGCTACTGATCGTATGCGGTGGCGGTGCATTGAACGGCTATTTGATGCAACGCCTGCAGGCCCTGCTTCCCTCCGTGCAAGTACAGTCGTCTACGGCTTACGGTCTGCCGCCTTTGCAGGTGGAGGCGAGCGCCTTCGCCTGGCTGGCCCGCCAGACGGTGCAGGGCTTGCCGGGCAACCTCGCCAGTGTGACCGGGGCACGCGGCGAACGCGTGCTGGGTGCCATCTACCCGGCTTAATGGTTGTCAGCGGGGGCAGCCCCTGTGCCCCGCACGTCGGGCGATAGCTGCCAGAAAATCCAGGCCGAGGCCAGCGTCATCAGCCCCATGGTCGCAAACGTGGCGTGAAAGGCATCCAGGGTCTGCGCAGCGCCTGCCCCTTCAAAGTAGCCGGTAAAGCCTGCCAGCACGGCACCAGCGGCCGCCACGCCCATACTCATAGCCAGCATCTGCACCATCGACAACAAACTGTTGCCGCTGCTGGCCAGCGGGCCGTCCAGGTCTTTCAGGGTGACGGTGTTCATGGCGGTGAACTGCATGGAGTTCACCGCGCCGAAAATCGCCAACTGCACCAGTTTTAACCACAGGGGCTGCTGCGGTGTAACCAGCGCGAAGCTGGCCATGGTCAGCCCTACCAGCGCGGTATTCAGCACCAGCACCAGGCGGTAGCCCAGTCGGGTAATGAGGCGTGTGGCCAGGGTTTTGGTCACCATACCGGCCAAGGCCACCGGCAGCATCATCATGCCAGCCTGGGCAGGCGAGTAGCCCATGCTGACCTGCAACAACAAAGGAATCAAAAACGGCATGCAACTGCTGCCGATGCGTGCAAACAGATTACCCAGCAGACCAATGGTCAGCGACGAGATATCGAACAAGCGCGGAGAAAACAAGGGGTCGGCCACACGCCGCGCATGCAGCCAATAGGCCACCAGGCTGGCCAGCCCAAACACCAGCAACACCAGCACCGTAGCCTGGCGCAGCCCCAACTCCGACAGCCCATCGAGCGACAGCGACAAGGCCACCATGCCAAACGACAACATGGCGTAGCCGCTGAGGTCGAACCGCCTGGATACCTCCCGCAGACCTTCTGGCATAAAGGCCAGCGTGGCCGCGCAGCCGAGCACGCCCACCGGCAGGTTGATGAGGAAAATCCAATGCCAGGTGGCATATTCCACCAACCAGCCACCCAGCGTGGGCCCGATCAGAGGGCCAATCAGGCCGGGCAAGGCCACAAAACTCATGGCCTTCAAAAACTGCTCGCGGGGAAATGCCCGCAGCACCGCCAGCCGCCCTACCGGCAACAGCAAAGCCCCGCCCACCCCTTGGACGATGCGCGACAGCACCAACTGCGTCAGGCTCTGGGACACCGCGCACAGCAAGGAGCCCAGCGTAAACAACACAATCGCCCACACAAACAGGCGGCGGGTGCCAAACCGGTCGGCCATCCAGCCCGAGGCCGGAATCAGCATGGCCATGGTCAGCGAATAGGCCACCACCACCGACTGCATGCGCAGCGGGCTGACACCCAGGCTGGCCGCCATGGCCGGCAAAGCGGTGTTGACGATGGTGGCATCCAGCGTCTGCATAAAAAACCCGATGGCGACCAGCCACAGCAGGCGTTGGTTGGATGCGTCTTGTTGCATGGCTTTTGATCACCCACAAAAAAGCCGCCCTCGGGCGGCTGTTTTTGACACGCTCAGCGTTTACGCCGAGAAGCTGGAGCCGCAGCCGCAGGTGCTGGTGGCGTTAGGGTTCTTGATGACGAACTGGGCCCCTTGCAGGTCCTCTTTGTAGTCGATCTCGGCACCCAGCAGGTACTGGTAGCTCATGGCATCAATCAGCAGGGACACGCCATTCTTGGTCATGGTGGTGTCGTCTTCGTTGGTGATTTCGTCGAAGGTGAAGCCGTACTGGAAGCCGGAGCAGCCGCCGCCCTGCACAAACACCCGCAATTTCAGGTCCGGATTGCCTTCTTCGGCGATCAGGTCAGCCACCTTGGCGGCAGCGCTGTCGGTGAAGACGATGGGGGTGGGCATTTCGGTCTGGATGTTTTCGGCAAGGGCGCTCATGGGGTACTCCGTTATCAGTTGGGTGCGATGCTACTGTAATTCCCGACTTAAGTTGCGGGGCAAACAATTTGCCGGTATTGACAGTGCGGTCTTTTCAAAAGCAAAAACCGCCGAAGCCCGAAGGCTTGGCGGTTTTTGCGTCGCACAGAGCGAACCAGCTTAACGCTTGGAGAACTGCTTGCGACGGCGAGCACCGTGCAAACCGACCTTCTTACGTTCGACTTCGCGCGCATCACGCGTCACGAAACCGGCTTTGCTCAGCTCGGGCTTGAGCGTAGCGTCGTAGTCGATCAGGGCGCGGGTAATGCCGTGGCGGGTTGCACCAGCCTGGCCGGACTCGCCACCGCCGTGCACGTTCACCATCACGTCGAAAGTCTCGGCGTGGTTGGTCAGTACCAAGGGTTGCTTGCAAATCATGATCGAGGTAGCACGGCCGAAGAAATCGGCGATGTCTTTACCGTTGACCTTGATCTGGCCGGAGCCTTTTTTCAGAAACACACGTGCGACGCTGGATTTGCGACGGCCGGTGCCATTGTTCCAATCACCAATCATCAGAAATACTCCTTAGATGTCCAGCACTTTAGGCTGTTGGGCGGTGTGTGGGTGCACAGCACCACCGTACACCTTGAGCTTCTTGATCATGGCGTAGCCGAGCGGGCCCTTGGGCAGCATGCCCTTGACGGCTTTTTCCAAAGCGCGGCCTGGGTGTTTGGCTTGCATGTCGCGGAACGAGATAGCAGAGATGCCACCTGGGTAACCGGAATGGCTGTAGTAAATCTTGTCAGTCGACTTGGCGCCGGTGACACGCAGCTGGGCTGCGTTGATGATGACAATGAAGTCACCGGTATCGACGTGAGGCGTATAAATGGCCTTGTGTTTGCCGCGCAAACGGAGAGCAACTTCGCTGGCTACTCGTCCGAGGACCTTGTCGGTCGCGTCAATCACAAACCACTCATGCACTACGTCAGCGGGTTTTGCGCTGAAAGTTTTGGTCATGAATTTTCTCTTTAAAGAATGGTTTGTCCAACCCAGGAGGTTGGCGCCAAAAGTGGCGTACTAGCAGCCCTTTTCCACGGTCGGCGTCTCTCTAGTGGAGATCTCTTAGGTGGGGTGTAAAACTTCGCCGCGGGGCCAGCTATTCGCTGCGAAGCCCATGATTATACAAAGTTGCAGACAGTGCCGTCAAATCGCCGGTCAACGCCGATTTTGCTGCTGTGCCAGTAGACGCTCAGAGTTCTCTACACAGATAGGCAACACGGCAAATTCAGGCTTCTGGCATTCGCGGTACAAACACATAGGACGGGTCAAAAAATTGTTGTCGGGGCACAGAAACACCGAAACATTTCCCCCCGTGGACGTGCGATGGCGCTTGGCCAGGTGCGCAGAAACCACCTCGTCGGTCGGGATGGGCGCTGCAGGCACCGATGGTGCCTTGGACGTGGTGGCCTTTTTACGCGGTGGCGCGGAGGCAGCCTGTACCGGCTCTGCAACCACTTCGACCGGCACCACAGCCGATACCACCGCAGGCGCAGGCTCCAACGCAGCCAACATCTGCTGCGGAGCCCGAACTTCAACTACAGCCTGGGGCTGTTCGCCAGGCCGCATCCACGCCGCCGTACCGGCACCCAGCACCAGCGCCATAGCGGCCACGGCAGCCCATAACCGTGACCGGCGGGGCCGTTCTGGATGGGGCGGCACCGTCACCGAACTCAACAGCCCCAATGGTCTGTCCACCGACTGACGGGGTGGATAAACAAAATGGGTGGGCAGCTCGGCCAGGTCCATCGGCCCGGGCAACGCCCATTCCAACGCAGCGGGCTGCCAGCCCGGTCCCATCTCGGCCCGCCAGTCGAATTGCGCCATTTCGGCCGGTGGGTGCAAACCCATCGCATGGACAAAATCTTGCACCGACTGCGGGCGGTCTTCGGGGCGGATCGCCAGGCTTTGGTCGATCGCCGCCACGAACGCAGGCGAATAGACCAGGCCATGGTCGGCCTGAACGGCCAGCGCCACCGACTGCATGCTGGGCAGACGGTCCCGCAGCACGCGGAACGTGGCTGGCAGCGGCAAGGTATTGGCCACGCAGCCATGCACCACCGCCGCCAGGGCGTACAAATCGCTCCATGGCCCCTGGACCATGTCGCGCGCATCGGCGTACTGTTCAATGGGCGCGTAGTTCACCTTGAGCACGGCGGTATGCCGAGGGCCCAGGTCACCGATGGCCCGGCGGGCCGCACCCAGGTCCAGCAGCACGGGCGGCCCGCTGTCCTGCAGAAAAATATTCTCGGGCGACACATCCCGGTGCACCGTGTGGCTGTCGTGCAGCAGCTGTAGCGCCTGCAGCACCGACCACAGCACCTGGCGCAGCCAGTCTTCCGACGGCGGGGTACGCATCTGGCCCCGGGCCTGCTTGAGCGTCATGCCGCTGTACAGAGGCATCACCATGTACGCGGTGTTGTTTGCCTCCCAGAAACGAAACACCTTGACCAGCGAAGGGTGGTCAAACTGGGCCAGCAGGCGGGCCTCGGCCACAAAAGACTGCAGACCGGCCCGGTAGCTGACCCCGTCCAGCGACGAGCGGATACCCACCGTGGTACCCGCCAAACGCCCGGCCAAAGCCGTCGGCATGTATTCCTTGATGGCCACCGACCGGTGCAAGGAATGGTCGTAGGCCTGGTACACCATGCCAAAACCACCGACTCCCAGCAAGCGCACCAGCTCAAACTCACCTAGCCGCGTACCGCTGGGCAGGGCATCAGAATGGAGTATGGAGGGATGGATAGCGTCAGACATGGCGAAAAGAAGGCCTAGTTTAGTGCGTCGCTCCCACAGCAGGTTTGCGCCTCGTTACCATAGGGGTCTATGTTTAGTTACCGCCACGCCTTCCATGCAGGCAACCACGCCGATGTGCTCAAGCACACGGTGGTGATTGCCGCCCTCAAACACCTGACCGAAAAAGACCCGGCCCTGGCCGTGCTGGACACCCACGCCGGTGCCGGGCTGTACCGGCTCGACGGCGACTATGCCGAAACCAGTGGCGAGGCGGCCAATGGCATTCTGAAGCTGCTGGCCGATCCCGAACCGGGCCAGCCGCCACTGGTACCTGCACCGGCTCTGCAGGACTATCTGGACATGGTCGCCAGCTTTAACAAGTCGGGAGGCAAAAAGGTTTATCCCGGCTCGCCGTTCATCATGCAACAACTGTTACGTGACCACGACCGGCTCAAGCTGTTTGAACTGCACCCTACCGACAGCAAAACCCTGTCGGCCAACATTGCCCAGTTGTCCGCTGGGCGACAGATCGCGGTGTTCCGCGAAGACGGCTTTGAAGGCATCCGCAAATTCTTGCCTCCACCGAGCCGCCGCGCTTTCCTGCTGTGCGATCCAAGCTATGAAATCAAGAGCGATTACAGCCTGGTGACCGAGATGATCGCCAACAGCCTGAAGCTGTTTGCCACCGGTACCTACGCCGTCTGGTACCCCATCATTCCGCGCCCCGAAGCCCACGACCTGCCACGCAAGCTCAAGACCCTGGCCACCAAGGCGGGCAAGAGCTGGCTGCATGCCACGCTAACCGTCAAATTCAGCAAAATCACCACCGATGCCGACGGCGAAGTCAAGCGCCCCGGCCTGCCCGCCAGCGGCATGTTCCTGATCAACCCGCCACACACCCTGAAAGCCGCTCTCAAGCCCGCGCTGGCACAAATGGTGGAACGTCTGGGACAGGACAAGCATGCCACCTCGACGCTGGATTCAGGCGGCTGACCCCGCCAGCCGCTGTGCAGGCGGAGGAAAGCCCGGTGGACATACAACCGGGTGTTTCCTCCAATCCCGAACCCTTGAAATTCGCTTAATATCTTGACCAAATGATCAAGTTTGCCCCAAGTTGGCAAGTTTATTGCTTGACGTTTTTGGCTTAATTTCATCCACAACCCATTTGCTTGCCATGAAACTCACCTCCATCTCTCTCGCTTTAGCCACTGCCTTTTGCGCATTCAGCGCACACGCGGCCGACCCTAAACTGGCGCTGGTCTACGGCAGCGGCGGCAAGTTCGACAAATCGTTCAACCAGTCGGCTTACGAAGGTGCAGAGCGCTTCAAGAAAGAAACCAAGATCGGTTACCTGGAGGCTTCCATCACCTCCGATGCGCAAAGCGAACAGGTGCTGCGCCAGATGGCCCGCAAGAACGTCGACCTGGTGGTCTCCATCGGCTTTTCGATGACCAACGCGGTCACCACCGTGTCCAAAGAGTTCCCCAAGGTCAAGTTCATGATCATTGACGATGTGGTCAATGGCGACAACGTCAGCTCCGTCACCTTCAAGGAGCAAGAAGGCTCCTATTTAGTCGGTGTGGCAGCAGCACTGGCTAGCAAGTCGCAAAAAGTCGGCTTCATCGGCGGCATGGACGTGCCCCTGATCCGCGCCTTTGGCTGCGGCTACGCGCAAGGTGCCAAGTCGGTAGATGCCAAGATCGACGTGACGCAAAACATGGTGGGCACCACCCCCGCCGCCTGGAGCGACCCAGCCAAGGGCGGCGAACTGGCGCGCGCCCAATTTGACCGTGGCGTAGACGTAGTGTTTGCCGCTGCGGGCGGTAGCGGCATGGGCGCACTGCAGGCCGTCAAGGACAAGGGCAAACTCGGCATTGGTGTCGATTCCAACCAAAACCCGCTCTACCCCGGCTTCATCCTGACCTCCATGCTCAAGCGCGTGGACAACGCCACCTACGACGGCTTCATGAGCGTCAAAAATGGCACCTGGAAAGCCGGCGTCGTCAGCAAAGGCCTGGTGGAAGGTGGCGTGGACTGGGCACTCGATGCCAACAACCGCAAGCTGATCACCCCCGCCATGGAAGCCAGCATCAAGCAAGCTGCCGCCGACATCAAGTCCGGCAAAGTCAAGGTAGTGGACTACCGCACCGGCAACAGCTGCCCCGTCTAATCGGGGGCGTGTTGACTGCGCAAGAAGGCGGCACCCTGCCGGGGGTGCCGGTCGTCGAATTCAAAGGCATCTCTAAACAATTTGGGGCGGTCAAGGCCAATACCCAGGTCAGCTTCAAGGTGCGCAAAGGTTCCATCCACGGCATCGTGGGCGAAAACGGTGCGGGCAAATCCACGCTGATGAGCATTCTGTACGGCTACTACCAGGCCGACAGCGGGCAAATTCTGCTCAACGGCCAGCCCGCCCCCATGCGCAACAGCCAGGAAGCCATCCAGCGCGGCATCGGCATGATCCACCAGCACTTCATGCTGGTGGACAGCTTTACCGTGCTGGAGAACATCTTGCTGGGCGTAGAGGGCGCGCTGGTGCTGGATGCCCCTTTTCAGGTGGCCGAAAAGCGCCTGCGCGCACTGGGTGCCGAGTACAACCTGGAAGTCGATCCCAGCGTACGGGTCGAAAACCTGTCGGTAGGCGCTCAGCAGCGGGTAGAAATCTTGAAGCTGATCTACCGGGGTGCCGACATTCTGATTCTGGACGAGCCCACCGCCGTTCTCACCCCGCAAGAAACCGATTCGCTGTTTGCCATCCTGCGCGTCTTCCGCGACCAGGGCAAAACCATCATCCTGATCACCCACAAGCTGCAAGAAATCTTTGCGCTGACCGACCGCGTCACCGTGATGCGCGCGGGCACCGTGGTGGGTGAGGTCGATACCGCCACCAGCAGCCGCGAGGCCGTGGCCAGCCTGATGATCGGCCGCAGCATCGAATCCACCCTGTCGCGCGGCCCCTACCAGCCCGGTGCCGCCGTGCTGGAGGTGCAGCACCTCAGCCTGCACAACGCCCAGGGCGTAAAGCTGCTGGACGACCTGAACTTTTCGGTGCGTGCCGGAGAAATCGTGGCCGTGGCCGGTGTCTCCGGCAACGGCCAATCCGAACTGCTGGAAGTACTGGCGGGCATGCGCCTGCCCAGCAGCGGCGACATCCGCTACAAGGGCCAGCCACTGCCCTTTAAGGGGCGGCGCGATGCCGACGGCCTGCCTGCGGTGTACCGCACCCTGGGTATCGCCCACGCGCCCGAAGACAGGCTGCGCGAAGGCCTGGTCAAAGCCAACTCGGTAGCCCTCAACGCGCTGCTGGGGCACCAGAACGACGGCCTGTTCAAGTCGGGTTGGCTGCTGAATCCGCAGGCCATCCTGGCCCACGCCAAAAAGCTCATTACCGAGTTTGACGTGCGCCCTACCGACCCCACCCTGCGCATCGGCCTGCTCTCCGGCGGTAACCAGCAAAAAGTGGTGCTAGCACGCGAAATAGCGGCACAGCCTGCTCTCATTTTGATAGGACAGCCCACGCGTGGTGTGGACATTGGCTCCATCGAGACCATCCACCGCCGCCTGCTGGCGCTGCGCGACGCGGGCATTGCCATCGTACTGGTGTCGGTGGAGCTGGAAGAAATCCGCGTGCTGGCCGACCGCATCCTGGTGATGTGTGGCGGCAAGATCACCGGCGAACTGGCAGCGGGCGACTTTGACACCACCCGCATCGGCCTGATGATGGGCGGCGTGACGCATTAAACCTATGAACCCACACAACCTCCCCGGCTGGGCCACCAACCTGCTGCTGCCCATCCTGAACCTCGTCTCGGCCATGCTGGTGGCGGGCGTGGTGATCTATGCCCTGGGCGAAAGCCCCACCGAGTCGCTGGGCATCCTGGTCAACAGCGCTTTCCTTAACCCCGAAGGACTCGGTTACACCCTGTTTTACGCCACCACCTTCATCTTCACCGGGCTGGCCGTGGCCTTTGCGTTACACGCAGGCCTGTTCAACATCGGCGGCGAAGGCCAGATGTACATCGGCGGCCTGGGCATGGCGCTGGTGATCTTGAACATGGATGCGGCTTGGAGCCCCTGGCTTGTGGTTCCGCTGGCCATCCTCATGAGCACCGTGTTTGGGGCGGCCTGGGCGTTTTTGCCCGGCTACCTGCAAGCCAAGCGCGGCAGCCACATTGTGGTGACCACCATCATGTTCAACTTCATCGCCGCGTCGCTGATGAACTACATCATCGTCAGCCTGCTGATCCCGGTGGGGCAGCAAAGCACCTCCAGCCGCCAGTTCGCCGAAGCCACCTGGCTGCCCCGGCTCAACGAGTGGCTGCCGGTGCTGGGCCAGACCCCGGTCAACGTCAGCTTTTTGCTGGCGCTGGCCGCGCTGGGCGTGTACGCGCTGGTGATGTGGCGCACCTCCTGGGGCTACGGCGTGAGCACTGTGGGCCTGAACCCGCACGCGGCCCACTACGCAGGCATCTCCATCAAGGGCACCATCATCGGCGTGATGGCGGTGTCGGGTGCGCTGGCCGGCATCGCGGCGGTGAACAGCCAGATGGGCTCGTCCCACAACCTGGGGCTCAACTTTACGGCGGGCGCGGGCTTTATCGGCATTGCGGTGGCGCTGATGGGGCGCAACCACCCCATCGGCATCCTGCTGTCGGCCATATTGTTTGGCGGGCTGATCCAGGGCGGGTTTGACCTGTCGCTGGAGAAATCCAACATCCCGCCCGAGACCTTTGTGTTTATCCAGGGCCTGATCATCCTGTTCTGCGGGGCCATGGAGAATTTATATGCTCCCGCCCTATCCGCCTTGCTGAATAGCTATAAAAAGAGGAGTGCGGCCTGATGGACGACATCCAACTCTCCAGCATCTTTGTCGCCATGGTGCGCAGCGCGCCGGTGCTGATTTTTGCGGCCCTGGGCGGCCTGTTTGCCGAGCGTTCGGGCATTGTGGACATCAGCCTGGAAGGCAAGATTCTGGCCAGCGCCTTTTCTTCGGCCTGCGTCGCCTACGCCACACAAAACCCCTGGTTCGGCGTGCTGGCGGGCATCGCGGTGTCGTGCCTGCTGGCGCTGCTGCACGGCTTTGTGTGCATCCAGCAACGCGGCAACCAGCTGGTGTCGGGCATGGCCATCAACATCTCGGTCAGCGGCCTGACCTTTGTGCTGGCGCAGTTTTTTTTCCAGCAAGGGGGCCGCACACCGCCACTGGACGAAGGCCGGTTCCAGGCATTGAACATCCCCGGTAGCCAGGCGGTGGCCGATGTGCCCGTGCTGGGCTGGCTGTTGCGCGAGCTGCTGGGCGGCCACACCATCCTGGTGTATCTGGCATTTCTGGCGGTGCCACTGGTGCACTGGTTGGTCAACCACACCCGTTTTGGCTTGCGCCTGCGCGCCGTGGGCGACAACCCGCACGCGGCCGACACCGCCGGTATCAGCGTAGCGGGCACGCGTTACCTGGCCCTGCTGGTGGGCGGCGTGCTGTGCGGCCTGTCGGGGGCCTACCTGGCGGTCGTGCAAACCGGCTTCTTTTTGGCCGATATGTCGGCGGGTAATGGCTTTTTGGCGTTGGCGGCGCTGGTATTTGGCAGCTGGCGTGCAGTACACACCACGCTGGGCTGCCTGATGTTTGCGTTTTTCAGCGCGCTGCAAATCCAGCTCGAAGGCGTGGTGCTGCCGGTCATCGGCAAGGTGCCGGGCTCGCTGATCCAGATGATTCCGTACATCGTCACCGTCATCATCCTGGCGGGCTTCATGGCCAAATCCGTAGCCCCCAAGGCCATCGGCGTGCCTTTTGTTAAATCCCGTTAATTTGGTTTTCCCATGATTTTTGTTGCTGGCTCGGCCAATCTTGATTTCGTAGTGCGCGCCACCCACATCCCCGCACCGGGTGAAACCGTGCTGGGCCGCGCGTTCCAGACCTTTCCCGGCGGCAAAGGGGCCAACCAGGCCATCGCCTGCGCGCGGGCGGGCGGCGCGTCTACGCACATGCTGCTGGCGCTGGGTGCCGATGCGTTTGCCCAGCCGCTGGAGGCCTCTTTGGCTGATGCAGGCGTGGTGCAGCACGTGGTGCGTTGCCCAGACCAGCCCACGGGTACCGCCTTCATCTGCGTGTCCGACGATGCCGAAAATGCCATCACCGTGGCCCCGGGTGCCAACGCCAGCCTGCAGGCCGCGCATCTACCGCCGCTGGCAGGCTTTAGCCACCTGCTGCTGCAATTAGAGACCCCGCTAGACACCGTGACAGCCTACGCCCAGGCCGCCCGTGCCCAGGGCGTGCAGGTCGTGCTCAACGCCGCCCCCGCCCAGGTACTGCCCGCCGACCTGCTGGCCGCCGTGGATGTGCTGGTGGTCAACGAAGGCGAACTGGCCAGCGTGGCCCAGCACACCGGCAGCATTGCCGAATGCCTGGCCCGGCTGGACACCGCCTGCGTAGTCGTTACCCTGGGCCACCGGGGCTGCTGCGCCCGGCTGAACGGGCAGATCCTGCTGCAGGCCGCCTACCCCGTCACGCCGGTAGACACCACCGCGGCGGGCGACAGCTTCTGCGGCGCCCTCACCGCCGCCCTGTCCCAGGGCCACCCGTTGGCGCTGGCCATGCAGTACGGCAGCGCCGCCGGTGCCCTGGCCTGCACCCGCCCCGGCGCGCAGTCCAGCATTCCCACCCACGCCGAAGTGCAGGCCCTGGTGCAGAGTGGCACGCCCGCAGGTGCCGATGCCGCCTTGCGAGAATTTTGCGGATTCCCCGCCTAAACTGCTTTTTTCTGAGTACCCGCCATGACCTCTTCCACAGCTCCTACCAAAGTTATTTTTGATACCGACCCTGGCGTAGACGACGCCATGGCCTTGTACTTCGCGCTGGCACATCCCGCCATCGACGTAGTCGGCATCACCACCACCTTCGGCAATGTCACGGTAGACCAGGCGGCTACCAACGCGCTGTACCTCACCGCCATTGCAGGCAAAAGCGTGCCCGTCACCAAAGGCGTGGCCACCCCCTGGGTCAAGCCCGGCGAAGCGCCCCCGGCATTCATCCACGGTGCCGACGGCCTGGGCAACCTGCCCTCGCGCGTGACCACCACCAACCAGCTCGACCCGCGCTCCAGCGCCCAGTTCATCGTCGACATGGCCCGCGCCCACCCCGGTGAGATCACCCTGGTGGCGGTCGGCCCGCTGGGCAACCTGAGCCTGGCCCTGAAGCTGGAACCCCAACTGCCCAAGCTGCTCAAAGAAGTGATTCTGATGGCCGGCACCGTGGTGGAGCCCGGCAACGTCTCCCCCGTAGCCGAAGCCAATGTGTGGAACGACCCGCACGCCGCCGACCACGTCTTCAGCGCAGGCTGGAAACTCACCATGGTGGGCCTGGACGTGACGCACCGCGTGATCGTGCCGCTGGCGATGTTCAAGAAAATCGCCGACCACCATCAGCACATCGCCACCGACGTGCTGCACCACGCCGTGAGCTTCTACGCCGATTTCTACAGCGGCATCTACCCGCACGTGGCCAAGATCCACGGCTGCTTCGGGCACGACGTGCTGGCCTTCATCTACCTGGTGAATCCCGAGCTGTTCACCATCGAGTCCGGCGGCATCCGCGTGGCCACCGAAGGCATTGCCAACGGCCAGACCATGATGAAGCGCAAAGACATCTTCCACCCCCAGGCCGGTTGGGCCGACACCCCGCCCACCCAGGTCTGCATGCAAGTGCAGGCCGAGGCCTGCAACGTGGTGCTGGAGGAGATGCTGATGTCCGACTGGTTGCCCAAATAGTCCGATAGTTCTTCCAAGGAGAGGTCGCCATGCAGTTCCCCGTCGTCAACTACCTCAGTGCCACCGCCGCGCAAGACTTTTGCCAAAGCCTGCACGACACCGGCTTTGGCGTGCTGTCGCACCACCCCCTCGACCAGCACCTGGTGGACGGCATCTATACCGAATGGTTGGCGTTCTTTGGCTCCGAGGCCAAGCACAAGTACACGCAAGACCCGGTCACGTTCGACGGCTACTTCTCGCCCGCCGTGTCCGAAACCGCCAAGGGCAATGACAAGCGCGACCTCAAGGAGTTCTTCCACATCTACCCTTGGGGCCGCTACCCGGCAGAGGTGTCGGATGCTGCGCGCCGCTACTACCAACAAGGCAGCGCCCTGGCCGCCGAACTGCTCAAGTGGGTCGAAGATAACTCGCCCCCCGAGGTGCGTGCCCGCTACACCGAGCCCCTGCCCCAGATGATCGAGGGCTGCGACCAGACCCTGCTGCGCGTGCTGCACTACCCGCCCTTGCGCGGCAACGAAGAACCCGGCAGCGTGCGCGCCGCCGCCCACGGCGACATCAACCTGCTGACTATCCTGCCCGCCGCCACCGAACCCGGCCTGCAGGTGCTGGGCAAAGACGGCGCCTGGTACGACGTGCCCTGCGACTTCGGCCTGCTGATCGTCAACATCGGCGACATGCTGCAAGAAGCCTCGGGCCACTACTACCCGTCTACCACCCACCGGGTGCTCAACCCCATGGGCGAAGGCCGCTTCAAGTCGCGCGTGTCGTTGCCGCTGTTTCTGCACCCGCGCCGCGATGTGGTGCTGTCTGAGCGCTACACCGTGCAAAGCTATTTCGACGAGCGCATGGCCGAGCTGCGCGGACCCAAAACCTGATAACCGGAGCTTCCATGCGCACACCACCCACCCGTTTCGCTCTCGCCCTGCTGGTCGCCGCTCTGGCCGGTTGCTCTTCCCTGGCCCCCGGCCCCGCGAAGGACAAAACCTACAACATCACCATCCTGCACACCAACGACCACCATGGCCGGTTCTGGAAAAACAGCGATGGCGAGTACGGCCTGTCGGCGCAAAAGACCGTGGTGGACCAGGTGCGCAAGGAAGTGGCCGCCGCCGGTGGCCATGTGCTGCTGCTCAGCGGCGGCGACATCAACACCGGCGTGCCCGAATCCGACCTGCAAGATGCCGTGCCCGACTTCAAAGGCATGAACCTGCTGGGCTTCGATGCGATGGCCGTGGGCAACCACGAGTTCGACAAGCCCCGCGCCGTGCTCAACATGCAGCGCGAGCTGGCCACCTTCCCCATGCTGTCGGCCAACATCTACGACCAGGGCCAGCGCATGTTTGCGCCCTACAAGATCTTTAACGTCGGCGGTGTGCGCGTGGGCGTGATGGGCCTGACCACCGAAGACACCTTCAAGATGGTGCTGCCCGACAACGTCAAGGGCGTTGAATTCCGCAGCGTTATCCAAGAGGCCGCCAAGGTCGTGCCCGAGCTGCGTGCCAAGGCCGACGTGGTCATCGCCGCCACCCACATGGGCCACTACACCAACGGCCTGCACGGCACCCAGGCCCCTGGCGACGTAGAAATGGCCCGCGCCGTCAAAGGCATCGACCTGGTGGTCGGTGGCCACTCGCAAAACCCCACCTGCATGAAAGCCGAGAACGTACGCGACGATGCCTACGTGCCCGGCACCCCCTGCGCCCCAGACCGGCAAAACGGCACCTGGATCGTGCAAGCCCACGAATGGGGCAAATACGTGGGCCGCGCCGACTTCACCTACCGCAACGGCGAATTCAAGCTGGTGCACTACGCACTGATCCCCATCAACCTCAAAAAGACGGTGCAAGGCGCCGACGGCAAACCCGCCAAGGCCTACTACACCAGCGAAATCGCCGAAGACCCCGCCATGCTGGCTGTGCTCACGCCCTACCAGAACATCGGCCAGGAAAAGCTCGGCATCCCCGTGGGCAGCAGCGATGCCCGTATCGAAGGCGACCGCAGCGTCATCCGCGCCCAGCCCGCCGCCATGGGCGTGCTGGTCGGTCTGTCGATGCTGGCCAAAACCCGGGCCGACTTTGCCGTGGTCAACGCCGGTGGCGTGCGCGACTCCCTGCCCGCAGGCCAGCTCACCTACAAAGACGTGCTCAAGGTCCAACCCTTTGGCAACACCATTGCCACCGTCGAACTCACCGGCACCGAAGTGATGGACTACCTCAACGCCACCGCCAAAATGACCGCAGGCTCGGGTGCGTTCCCGCAGTTTGCCGGCATCCGGCTTGTCATCGCCGACGGCAAAGTCAGCAGCGCCAGCATCCGCGGCGTGCCCGTCCAGCCCACCACCACCTACCGCATGGCCATCAACAACTTCCAGGCCGTGGGCGGCGACGGCTACCCCAAGCTGGTGGGCCACCCCAGCTACACCAACACCGGCTTTGTGGATGCCGACGTGCT
This sequence comes from uncultured Albidiferax sp., assembly GCA_963512645.1. Taxonomy (GTDB): domain Bacteria; phylum Pseudomonadota; class Gammaproteobacteria; order Burkholderiales; family Burkholderiaceae_C; genus Rhodoferax_B. Next base: position 35,384 of record CAUPNM010000022.1, read on the forward strand.
GCGCGGCTACATCACCAGCCACAGCCCCCTGAAGGCCGCCGACTTTGCGCCGGGCGATACGGTGGTGCGCAAATAGCGGATTTATAAAAAATACGCTACCCACGCTTATTCCATAAGCGTGGGTAGCTATTTATTTAGTAGCAGAATGCGGTGGGCGCACAGGCCCCATAATCGAGCGCCTGCCGAGCGCAGTCTCTGAAACGTATTCAAGGACCGCATCGGCTTCTCAAAGGCACCCTGTGAAAAAGACATTCCAACTGAACATCGAAGGCAAGCACCGCGACCGCGTGCTCGATGCCACCAAGCACGAAATCCGCAAATACGTCAAACGCCAGCTGCGCGTGCCGCTGCCCGCAGGCGTGGACTACTGGGACTGGGATTGCAAATTCGGCACCAGCGCCGAGACCGCCTCCGTGGTGCACTTTGCCACCATCACCAAGCTGATCGACGACGTGGCCGCCTATGGCGGAGCCTCGTTCTACATCGAGCTGGTCGCCAAAAACGGCGTACGCACCGCCAAACCCAGCGCATCCTAATAGGCATTCAGCCCATGGAGTTCCTCGACTTCGACACCAGCGAAGACGAGCACGGCTGCGCATCCCTGGAAGCCATGGCCTGCGTCCCCGCCGCCCAAGTGCCCGCTGTGCAAGCTGAAATCCAGCAGGTGCTGGACTGGGCCCACACGGCCTTTCCTGGCCTGCAGGCTCCGCTGGAGGAAGGTGGGGAGTGGGATTTTCAGGTGCAGCAGCAGGCCGAACAGGTGGCCGGGCAGACCCGGCAGACGTTGACGCTGTCACTGACGGGTACGCCGCAGTTTTGCGAGGCGTTTCGCGGGCGGTTTTTGCAGCCGTAGCCAATGGGGGTCGGATCGCGATTGCGCGCTGGATGTCCACAGAACCCGCACAGCCATGACCCGCATTCGTGCTCCGACCCCTATTGGCGGGTTGGGAGTTGCGGAGGTGGCGTAAAAGAGGGATCAGCTACACCAAGTCAGCAATCTCAATCTCGACTCCAGCGAACAGCAATGGCGTTTGCTGGAAAAAACGGTCAAATCACACGGTGCCCAACCAATGCGCCCAGTGGGTACGCAACGGCTGCGATACCGACACAGAGCCGCGCGCGCTGCCTACTCACCCAATGGTGGACCGTGGTGGCGTACCACGCCCACCACCACGCCGCTGCCACCACCACCACCATGCCGACAGCCAATGACTGGAGCGACGTTGCGCTGAACACTCCCCACGTCGCACCGATTATTCCCGTAGCTGCCCCAGCCACCGCGCTTGTCGTTTTTGAATCGGGTGGTGCCGGCACAACTGGCCGTTGGGTCGCCCGGTCTTCCCACACCACTCCCAATGCAAGACCCAGAAACGCCAGCGCAATCCCCTGGAGACCGGTCAGCCATGGAAAGAATTGGACGGCCAAGTAAGCAGCGATGGCACTGCCCGCAAGACATAGCGTGACTCGCCAGTGCAGAAGCAGCATGATTACACCGATGACGCCTTCCAGGTCCATGGCTATACGCTTTGACGCTGCCGCTCAGCCGATGCCACAGGCGGTGGGACGCAGCAGGTTGCTAAGTTGAATGGTGAAAATAAGTAGGTATCTCGGGCCATAACGCTAAAGAGAGAAAAGTCGCACACAACAAGCTCGACTTGCCAGCGCTCACGGCAGGCCTTGATGTTCCAGGCGATACCAGCGCTGGCCTTGCGGTGCTCGATTCGACACCAGCAAGATGGAGAACACAGCAGCCGATCGAAGTATTGGCTGGGGACGCGGATTGTCTTGCCAGGAGAAGTCACCGTTCGCCCGCGAATGGTGCTCGACATGGACGATTTTGGACTTCTGGCGGAACACCAAAACGTACTCGCTTTCGTTGACATCGGAAGGCAGTGTTGTCCAGCATGTGAACCAACCCAATCCCAAGGTTTTGCAACTATTTTCGCGCAGTGAGTAAGGGCCAAATACGAACAACTCGTCCCAGGCCAGCGGAGAAACCGTTGAGAGGTCGATCGACCGGGTAGATTCTGACCGGACGAGCTTTCCAAGAGCACTACTGAACTCACCAGCGGGCTCGATGGCACTGCAAGCATTGAGCGCCAAGGCCGCGCCTAAAAGCACCACTGGCGAGGCAGCACGTGTCAAATGGCGCATTGCGCGCTCACGTCGGCTTACAGCTTGCACCGCAGGAAATGGGCCACTATGGCCCGGTGCAGTTTTGAAACGTCCCACGCAACGGAATCTTTCATTCAAAAGGCGGACACGGTAGACGCTCTCTTTTCCATAGCTGCCACCGCCGGTGGAATAAGCGCCAGGGGCACTTTTAGCTTGAACTGGTGTAGGTGGCGGCGGACCATCGGGAGACCGGGTCGGCCTTGACCGCCCGTCACGGAGAACCGCCGGGAGGGGTCAGAGCCCAAATGCGGGTGGAGACTGTTCTTTCACCGCCAAAATCTCGCGCGCAATTGGGATCTGACCCCACCCGGCTACGACCGTTCTTGCACCGCCGCGATCAGTCGCGCAAAGGGGATCTGACCCCACCAGGCTAACCGCCCAGTCCCAGCCGCTTGCAAATCTCCAGCGTCGCCGCGCTTTGGTTCATGGTGTAGAAATGCAGGCTGGGTGCGCCACCGGCGATCAGGCGTTCGCACAGGTCGGTGACCACTTCGAGGCCAAAGGCCTTGATGCTGGCGGTGTCGTCGCCGAAGCCTTGCAGGCGCAGGCGGACCCAGCGGGGGATTTCGGCTCCGCAGGCATCGCTGAAACGCATGAGTTGCGACGAGCTGGCGATGGGCATGATGCCGGGGACGACCGGGATGGTCACGCCCAGTTTGCGGGCATCGTCCACTAGGCGGAAGTAGGCATCGGCGTTGTAGAAGTACTGCGTCATGGCCGAGTTGGCCCCGGCGTGGACTTTGGTGGCAAAGGCCTTCAGGTCGGCCTCGGCCGAGCGGGCCTGGGGGTGCACTTCGGGGTAGCAGGCCACCTCGATGTGGAAGGCGTCGCCGGTTTCAGCGCGGATGAAGGCCACCAGGTCGCTGGCGTAGTGGAATTCACCGCCTGCGCCGTAACCGCTGGGCAGGTCGCCGCGCAGGGCCACCAGGCGCTTCACGCCCATGCCTTGGAGCGTAGCCAACTGCGCCCGCACGGTGGCCTTGGTGGCACCTACGCACGAGAAATGGCTGGCAGCCGACACGCCCTCGGCCAGGATCTCGGCCACGGTGGAAAAAGTGCCTTCTTGCGTGGAACCACCGGCACCAAAGGTGACCGAGCAGAACTCGGGCTTCAGGGCGTACAGCGCCTGGCGCACGGTGCGCAGCTTGGCCGCGCCTTCAGGGGTTTTGGGAGGGAAAAACTCCAGACTCAGGGGAATATTCTTAGCCATGGCTCATGCCACTTTCTTTGCATAAATAAAGAATTCACGGTTGCCGTCGCCGCCTTCGAGCACGCTGTCAAACCAGTCCAGCACTTCCAGCTCTACCTCGGCGCAGCATTGGCGCAGGCGCGCTTCCACCACGGCGTACAGGGCCGGGTCGCGCACGATGCCGCCCTTGCCGACTTGGCCGGGCTGCAGTTCAAACTGGGGCTTGACTAGCATCAGCAGGTGGCCTTCGGGCGGCATCAGCGGTACCAGCGCAGGCAGGATGTGGGTGAGCGAGATGAAGGACACGTCGCCCGTCACCAGGTCGAACTCGGGCGTGGTGTCCACCCCGTCCAGGCCTGCCTTGCGGCGGTGGCGCTTGGGGGCGGCTTCGGCTGCGGGTTCTGACGAATCCAGAGGCCGCGCGTTGACTTTGCCAGTGGCCTGGGCGATGTGCGCCTCGACTTCGGCATCGTCTGCGTCGTCGCTGTCGTCGTAGTCGGTGACTTCACCACCGCCGCGCATCCAGCTGTAGGGTGCCTCGGGCTCCGGGTCGTCCACGGTGGGCGGCACCCAGTGCTCGGACAAGACCAGCTCGCAGGCCTCTTGCAGGGATTCGGGGGTGAGCGAGCGGGCGTTCATGCCCTCTACGCACAGCACCCGGGCATCGACACGCAGTTTGGGGTGCAGCTGGGCATGGCCCACGTCCACACCGGTCACCTGGGCCACGCCCGCTTGCAGCAGGCAGTCGGTGAAACCACCGGTGCTTTGGCCGACATCCAACACGTACAGGCCGGTTACATCCAGGCCGGTGTGTTTGAGCGCGGCTTCCAGCTTGAGCCCGCCACGCGAGACGTAGCGCGCTTCGGCATCGTTGAGCAATTCCAGCGGTGCATCTTCGGGGATGTCGTCCTTGTTCTTGACCACCGTGCGCCATTTGATGCCGTCGAACCAGCGCATTCCCCCGGTAATCAGGCGCACGGCCTGGGAGCGGGATGCGGCCATGCCGCGTTCTACTAACAATTGGTCTGCACGCATCGGGTTCCTAGAAGATAAAAACTCCCCCATTGCGGGGGAGTGGGCGCGGGCGACGTTGAATGGGTCACCGCGAGGCGGCGCGCCCTGATCGGGATGGGATGCTAGGCGCAAACCGCAGACATAGCAAAGGCTATGGCGAGGATTTGCAACGCCGCAGACCGCCCGAGTCCAGGGATGCGCAGACCGCGAGGGACCCGTTCAGCGTTGCCTCAATAGCGGTAGGTTTCGGCTTTGTACGGGCCGGCTTTGCTCACGCCGATGTACGCGGCTTGCTCGTCGGTCAGCTCGGTCAGCATCGCGCCGACCTTCTTCAGGTGCAGGCGGGCGACTTTCTCGTCCAGGTGCTTGGGCAGCACGTAGACCTTGCCGTTCTCATAAGCGTCCTTCTTAGTGAACAGCTCGATCTGGGCGATGGTCTGGTTGGCGAAGCTGGCCGACATCACAAAGCTGGGGTGGCCGGTGCCGCAACCCAGGTTCACCAAACGGCCCTTGGCCAGCAGGATGATCTTTTTGCCGCTGGGGAAGGTGATGTGGTCCACCTGGGGCTTGATCTCTTCCCACTGGTATTTTTCAATCGCAGCAACTTCGATTTCGTTGTCGAAGTGGCCGATGTTGCAGACGATGGCCTGGTCCTTCATGCGCAGCATGTGGTCGTGGGTGATGACGCTCTTGTTGCCAGTGGTGGTCACGAAGATGTCAGCGTGTTCGCAGGCGTAGTCCATGGTGACGACGCGGTAGCCTTCCATGGCGGCTTGCAGGGCGTTGATCGGGTCGATCTCGGTGACCCACACCTGGGCGCTGAGTGCGCGCAGGGCCTGGGCGCTGCCCTTGCCCACGTCACCGTAACCGGCCACCACGGCCACCTTGCCTGCAATCATTACGTCGGTGGCGCGCTTGATGCCGTCCACCAGGGATTCGCGGCAGCCGTAGAGGTTGTCGAACTTGCTTTTGGTGACCGAGTCGTTGACGTTGATGGCGCGGAACAGCAGCGTGCCCTTGGCCGACATTTCGTTCAGGCGGTGCACGCCGGTGGTGGTTTCTTCGGTCACGCCGATGATTTCAGCCGCCTTGCGGGTGTACCAGGTGGGGTCCACCGCCAGCTTGGCCTTGATGGCGTTGTACAGCAGGGTTTCTTCTTCGCTGGTGGGGTTGGCCACCACCGAGATGTCTTTTTCGGCGCGCTGTCCCAGGTGCATCAGCAGCGTGGCATCGCCGCCGTCGTCCAGGATCATGTTCGGGCCTTCGCCGGGCGTGCCCTTGGCGCCAAAGTCAAAAATGGCGTGGGTGTAGTCCCAGTAGTCTTTCAGCGTCTCGCCCTTGATGGCAAACACTGGCGTACCGGCTGCGGCGATGGCGGCAGCGGCGTGGTCTTGCGTAGAGAAAATGTTGCACGAGGCCCAGCGCACTTGCGCGCCCAGGGCTTGCAGGGTTTCGATCAGCACGGCGGTCTGGATCGTCATATGCAGCGAGCCGGTGATGCGTGCGCCCTTGAGCGGCTGGGCGGCGGCGAACTCTTCGCGGATGGCCATCAGGCCGGGCATTTCGGTTTCGGCGATACGGATTTCGCGCTGGCCCCAACCTGCCAGGGACAGGTCGGCAATGGCTTGGTCGGCGGTGGAAACGGAAGAAACAGACTTGAGAACTGCGTTCATGGTGGCTCCAATAAGGTTGGTACAGCCACTGCGCAGCAAAACGGGGAACAACTCGACTCACCCTGCTGGCAGTGGGTGAGCGCCGTTATCAAAGGATACGGGTTCCGAGCCTCACACTTTGGGGACCAAAGGTTGCAGCGCTCCTCGGAAGACCACGATTATACGGCGGCGTTGGGCCCGCCTCTTCGCTTAAATATCAAATGGGCCGGTAGAGCCCATTTGATAAGCACGAGCAGCTACGTATTTTGTAGCACCTACCGCCCACCTATTTCGGGACCACGAACCCGGTGGCCTGGTAAGCCGCGTCGATGGTGGCCTTGCCAACGCGCGACTCCATGGCCTTGTGCACCGGCATCAGCGCCTTTTTCCACTCGGCCAGTTCGTCGGGCGTGGGGGTGTAGACGGTGGTTTGGCCGCTGGCCTTGATCTTGTCCAGGGCGGCGGCGTTTTCGGTCGCGGCAATGGTGTTGGCGTAGGTGGTGGCGTCTTTTAACGCGCCATCCAGCGTGGTGCGGATGTCGGCAGGCAGGCCATCCCAGAACTTCTTGTTGACGATCACCGCATAGGCCAGGTGGCCGTGGTTGGACAGGGTCATGTGCTTTTGCACTTCGTAGAGTTTCTGGGTGGTGTAGTTGGACGGCACGCCCTCGGTGCCATCCACCACGCCCGACTGCAGGGCCTGGTAGAGCTGGCCAAAAGCCATGACCTGGGGGACCGCGCCCAGGGCCCGCATCTGCGCGTCCTGCACCCGGCTGCTTTGTATGCGCATCTTCAGGCCCTTGAAGTCGGCCACGCTGCGCAGCGGCCGGTTGGCGCTTACGGCGTGAAAGCCGTTGTCCCAGTAGGCCAGGCCGCGTATGCCTTTGGATTCGAGCTTGCCGAACAACTCGACCCCCAGCGGGCCCTGGGTAATGCCCCTAAAGGCCGCATCGTCCTTGAACAAAAACGGCAGGTCAAACACCTCGAATTCTTTCACCCCCAGAGGCCCGAACTTGGCCAGCGACGGTGCCAGCATCTGCACCGAACCGCGCTGCAGGGCCTCCAGCTCATCCTTGTCCTTGTACAGCTGGCTGTTGGGGTAGAGCTGCACCTGGACCCGGCCCTTGCTGCGCTGCTCGGACAGTTCCTTGAAGCGCAGTGCGGCCTTGCCCTTGGGGGTGTCGGGGGCGACCACGTGGCTGAACTTGATGACGATGGGGGCCTGCGCAAGGGCGGCGGTGGCGGCACACAGCGTGGCGGCCATGGCAGCGGTCACTGCGGCGGCCTGGACCAGGGTACGGCGGGCAATCAGGTGCATGGTGGACTCTCCAGGAGGAAGGTGGTGGGTGGCACAGTGTCTGGCGCAGACTGCGGGGCAGCTAGTGGGGACTTCCACATGTTGTCCAAGCCAATTTTAAACAAGAAATAATGCCCCTACGCCCATCAATCAAGCACGAGCAGCTCCTGTATTTATAGCAACTCAACCGCCAGCGCAGTCGCCTCGCCGCCGCCAATGCACAGCGTGGCCACGCCTCTGCGCAGGCCGTGGGCACGCAAGGCATGCAACAAGGTCACCAGAATCCGCGCCCCGCTGGCCCCGATGGGGTGGCCCAGCGCGCAGGCACCGCCGTGCACATTCACACGGCTGTGCGGCAAGGCCAGTTCGGCCATCAGCGCCATCGGCACCACGGCAAAAGCCTCGTTGACCTCCCACAGGTCCACCTCGGTCACGGCCCAGCCGATCTTGTCCAGCAGCTTCTGCACAGCCCCCAGCGGCGCGGTGGAAAACCAGGCCGGTGCCTGGGCAAACGTGGCGTGGCCGACGATGCGCGCCAGCGGCTGCAGGCCCAGCTGCGCGGCGGTAGAGGCGCGGGCCAGCACCAGGGCCGCCGCCCCGTCGCTGATGGACGAACTGCTGGCGGCGGTGATGGTGCCGTCGGTTTGGAACGCGGGTTTCAAGGTGGGGATTTTGTCCAGGCGGATCTTGCCCGGCGCTTCGTCGGTGCTGACTTCAACGCCTTTGGCCAGCACCGGCGCGATCTCTGCCGCAAACGCACCCGACGTTATCGCCGCCTGCGCCCGCTGCACGCTGGCGGTGGCAAACGCGTCCTGCGCCGCGCGGGTAAAGCCGTATTTCGCTGCGCAGTCTTCGCCAAAGCTGCCCATGGAACGGCCCGGCTCATAGGCATCTTCCAGGCCGTCCAGCATCATGTGGTCCAGCACTTGGCCGTGGCCAATGCGGATGCCGCTACGCCCTTTGGGCAGCAAATGCGGCGCGTTGGTCATGCTCTCCATGCCACCCGCCACCACCAGGTCCTGGCTGCCCGCCACCAGCATGTCGTGCGCCAGCATGGTGGCAAACAGGCCCGAGCCGCACATCTTGGACAGCGTGACCGCGCCCGTGCCCTGCCCCAGCCCGCCTTTGAACCCCGCCTGCCGCGCCGGAGCCTGGCCCTGCCCGGCCATCAGGCAGTTGCCAAACACCACCTGGTCGATGCGCGCCGGGTCCACCCCTGCCCGCGCCACCGCCGCGTGGATGGCCGCCCCGCCCAAGTCGTGCGCCGCCAGCGATGCAAACACCCCCTGGAACGCCCCCATGGGCGTGCGGGCAGCGGACAGGATGACGATGGGGTCAACAGAATGGGTCGTGGGCATGGTGGCAGTCCTTTGGGGCCACTGTACGCCTGCTGGCACGGGAGGCGCGCCACGGTACGCCCCGCAGGGGGATAGCGGGGCATAAAAAAATGGCCTCTTTCCCGGTTGATTTGCCCCATTAAAAAAGGGGCCGAAGCCCCTTTATCCATTATCCAGCGCGTGATTTACTTTTCAGCGCGGCGGCGGCGTGAAACGACCAAAACCACCATTCCCAAACCCAGCAAGGCAATACTGACGGGTTCAGGCACTTTATTCACCGGAGTGCTCCCAAAGTCCACGCCGCCGGAAGCATTGTTAATGGCCACCAAACCATTGGCGGCCGCATCGAATCCACCCGAAGTATTGGTGAAACTGGTGTACAAGGTATCGTAGAAAGGATTTGGTGTTACAAAAAACGATGCACCGTCGCCGGTCAATGCAAATGCCAGCGTTGCATTTAAAGAAGTTCCAAATAATGCATTGATACTGGACGAGGCCATAACACCGGTACCCGAACCCAACAAAATCGTATCCGACGAATGCACCACCGTACCGCTGGTGGCATCGGCGTTGCTTGCAATATTGAATACGCTATTGGATCCGTTTTGTTTCTCACCCCATAAAGTGGAGGTTAATGAATTCACGGTGTAGGTACTGCCCACCGCACCAAAAGATCCGCTCAGCAAAGTGGTGGTGTAGCTGTACTCGGCCCACAAGGCATAACCCATGGTATTGCTCAGCCCTAAACCTGTACCACCGGCGCCCAACAGGCTTCCCAGGGAATCGGTAAATGAAGTTAATTGTGTATATCCAACACCCGACATGGTTTGGGTCATGGGATTTAATGCAATTAATGTCGACGCCGAACCATTAATAAAATTCGCATTAAAAGTGGGAACCACATAACCAAACAAACTCGTATCCACCACAAAACTCGGCGTGGGTGCGGCGGAGGCTGGCAACGTGAAACCAGCTGCCGCAACGACTGCAGAAATTGCTGCGGTTTTAATTACGTTTTTCATGAGATATCCAGATTCTAGAGGCAAGGTGCGAGCGACATGCGGCACAGATACAGTTGTTACAAGCAATGTACATGCCAATTTCTCAAATCACCTTAAATCAATGGTTTACAAGAAAAAAATACCCCTTCAAAAATCCGGGTGTAAGAAAAATCGATATGTTATATAACGAACAGATAAAACTAAAAAATTCTGTTATTGGAGCATGGAAAATACCACCGGTTTAAGATGAATAGCGCAGGCCTTGGGCGGGGTTGCAGGAGGGTGCGGTGTGCACACCCCCCGCAGCGGCAGCATGGCCGCCTGCGCTTACGATGCCACTACCCCTGCGTAATCGGGATCACGCCACCGACAGGCACATAGATTTCCCCGCCGCCGTTTTTGAACTCTTGTGACTTCGCCTGCATGCCTTGCTCGGCGGCGGCGGCTTCGCTCACACCCAGGTTCTTGGCGTATTCGCGCACTTCCTGGGTGATCTTCATCGAGCAGAACTTGGGGCCGCACATGGAGCAGAAATGCGCCACCTTGGCCGAGTCCTTGGGCAGGGTTGCGTCGTGGAATTTCTGGGCGGTTTCGGGGTCGAGCGAGAGGTTGAACTGGTCCATCCAGCGGAACTCGAAACGGGCTTTGGACAGCGCGTCGTCGCGGTAACGCGCACCGGGGTGGCCCTTGGCCACGTCGGCGGCATGCGCGGCGATCTTGTAGGTGATGATGCCCACCTTCACGTCGTCGCGGTCGGGCAAACCCAGATGCTCTTTAGGCGTGACGTAACACAGCATGGCGGTGCCAAACCAGCCGATCATCGCCGCGCCGATGCCGCTGGTGATGTGGTCGTAGCCGGGGGCGATGTCGGTGGTCAGCGGGCCCAGGGTGTAGAACGGGGCCTCACCGCAGTGTTTGAGCTGCTCAGTCATGTTCTCCTGCACCATGTGCATGGGCACGTGGCCGGGGCCTTCGATCATCACCTGCACGTCCTGCTGCCAAGCGCGTTGCGTCAGCTCGCCCAGGGTGCGCAGTTCGGCGAACTGGGCTTCGTCGTTGGCATCGGCGCTGGAGCCGGGGCGCAGGCCGTCACCGAGCGAGTAGCTCACGTCGTAGGCCTTCAGAATCTCGGTCATTTCATCGAAGTGGGTGTAGATGAAGTTTTCTTGGTGGTGGGCGATGCACCACTTGGCCATGATGGAGCCGCCGCGCGAGACGATGCCGGTCATGCGGTTGGCGGTGAGGTGGATGAAGGGCAGGCGCACCCCGGCGTGCACGGTGAAGTAGTCCACGCCCTGCTCGGCCTGCTCGATCAGGGTGTCGCGGAAGATCTCCCAGGTCAGGTCTTCGGCCACGCCGCCCACTTTGTCCAGCGCCTGGTAAATCGGCACGGTGCCGATGGGCACGGGGCTGTTGCGGATGATCCAGTCGCGGGTGGTGTGGATGTTTTTGCCAGTAGACAAGTCCATCACCGTGTCGGCACCCCAGCGGATCGCCCAGACCAGTTTTTCGACTTCTTCCTCGATGCTGGAGGTGACGGCGCTGTTGCCGATGTTGGCGTTGATCTTGACCAAGAAGTTGCGGCCTATGGCCATGGGCTCGACTTCGGGGTGGTTGATGTTGAGCGGGATCACGGCGCGGCCGCGGGCCACTTCGGAACGCACAAATTCGGGGGTCATCACCTTCGGAATCGATGCGCCAAAACTGTTCCCCGCCAGGCGCTGGTCGCGTTCGGTATTGGCCGCGTACTGGGCCATCCACTCCATCTTCTGGTTCTCGCGCAGGGCGACGAATTCCATCTCAGGGGTGATGATGCCTTGGCGGGCATAGTGCATCTGCGACACGTTGGCACCGGTTTTGGCGCGGCGCGGTGTGCGTTGCAGGCCAGCGGCCTGGGCGCGCAACAGGTGCAGCGCTTCGTTTTCATCGTTCTTGCGGCCATCGTCCAGCGCGTGCAGGATGCGGGCGGCATAGGCCTCGGTGTCGCCCCGGGCTTCGATCCAGCCTGCGCGCAGGGCCTGCAGACCGGCGCGTACGTCGATCTGGGCGGCGGGGTCGGTATAAGGGCCGGAGGTGTCGTAGACGGTGACGGCCTCGCCATGGCTCTGCATGAGTTCGCGCAGCGGCACGCGCAGGTCGGGGCGGCTGCCCTGGATGTAGCGCTTGGTGCTGGCGGGCAGCGGGTCGCAGGCGTAGCGCAGTAGCTGGGTGAATGTATCGGGTGCGTTCATGGGGGTCTCCTGAGTGGGTGGAGCCCGGCATGCGCAGCCAGACCGCGCAAACCCCCAAGGAGAACGCCCATGGCGGGCGGTGAGACAACGCCGTCCAGCCAGTGGACGGCATCGTCAAGCTCTTCTTACGCTGGTATGAACCAGATCAAGTTCGCGGGTTTGGATTCCATCTCAGCGCAGCCACTGCGCACCCCGGGCAGCGCGAAGTGTACGGCATGGGCTATCCGACCCGGCCCAGGCTGAATCCACGCGCCCGCAGCAGTTGCCGCAACGCGGGTAAGGCCGCCACACCGGCCTCGTAGCCCGCCTGGACGATCTCCTTGCGCACCGTGAAATCGGTACTGGAAAAGCGGGCGGTGTCCGGGCGGACCATGAAATCGGCGGTTTGTCCTTCTAGCTGCGAGAGTGAGCGGCCCATGATTTCAAACGACTGCAGAATCACCTCGTACAGCCCCACGCGGGTACTGTTTTGCGGCAGCACGCCCACGTCCACGCCCACCACCACCTGGGCACCCAGCCTGCGGGCGGCCTTGACGGGCAAGGGGCTGACCAGGCCACCGTCCACCAGTTCTTCGTCGCCAATCACACAGGGCACAAACACACCCGGAATCGAGCACGAGGCGCGCACCGCTGCACCGGCATTTCCGCTCGATAGCAGACGCAGTTCGCCCGATTTGAGTACCGTGGCCACCGCACCAAACCGGCGTTTGAAGCGCTCCATCGGCACATCCTGGACGTATTGGTTGACCAGCTTTTGCAGCGTTTCGCCGGTGAACATGCCGCGCTTGTTGCCTTGGCCGAGATCGACGATTTCGATGTCGCGCAGCCGCAGCGCCACCTCTTCGATCTGCCAGGGCGAGTAGCCCGCAGCATAAAACGCACCGACCAAGGACCCGGCGCTGGTGCCCGCCACCACCTCGGGGGCCAGACCGGCCTCGACCAGGGCTTTGAGCACGCCGATATGGGCAAATCCCCGGGCCGAACCGGCTCCCAGTGCCACCCCGAACTTGGGGCCGGCCACGGCGGCCTGCGCAGCCCACGGTGCAGCCCCTGCGGCGGCCAGCAGTGTGCGGCGCAACATTACCGGCCGTCCGGTAGCTGGATCAGACCTTCGTCAACCATCTTGCGCAGTTTGTCGAAAGCCGACGCAAACGCGTTGGCGGGTTCGCCCTGGGTGAACGTCTCCACTTTTTCATCCAGCACCATCAGTTCGACGCGGCGGTTCAGCGTGCGGCCCGGTTCGCTGGCGTTAGATGCCACGGGCCGGTTGTAGGCGAAGCCTGCAGAGACGATGCGCTGGGTTTCCACACCGCGCTCGATCAGGGCTTTGCGCAGCGCGCCCGCGCGGTTGTCGGACAGGGTCTGGTTCATGGCCAAGCCGCCTACGTTGTCGGTATGGCCCTCGACACTGACATCGCGCGTGGTTTTGGTTTTCAGCAAACTGGCCAGGCGGTCCAGGTAGGGCGCGGCTTCCTCGGTTTTGAAGGTGTACTCGCCGGTGGCAAACAGCACCGTGACGGGTAGCACGATTTGAACGCCCCGCTCGGTTTGCTCGATGTCCAGGGTGGGACCGGTGTAGGCCACCGGTGCGGGCGGTGGCGTCTGGCAGGCCGCCAACGCAGCCCCCAGCAGCACGGCTGCGCCTACGCGCAGGGCCGGAAGAGCCCGCAGGCGAAATGTCGAATAGTCCATGGTGTGAAATTCCTGTGTCTTTGAAGACCTGCATGGCAGCGAAGCGCATGGGCCGGTCGCGCAGATGCCTAACAGGCGGCTGCGGACGAGCCAGAAATTCTATCGCCCACACCCATTTTTGTATGCCTTATTGCATGCGCTTGCACAATACAAAAAGTAAGTGTTGAGATTTGCCGGAATTTTTTCACACTTCCCGAGCTGTATCAGCCGATTCCGAACCGCTTGTCCTGCTCGTACGGAAACACGTCGTGTACATAGCCGGCCTGGATACGCTCCTTGTGCACCTGCCAATAGCCGGCTTCCAGCAGGTCGGCGTGGTGCCGCATAAAAACTTCGCGAACCAGTGGGTTGCCCAGCAAAAAGGGGCCGAAGGTTTCGGGGAACACGTCCTTGGGGCCCACCCGGTACCAGATCTCTCCGCTCATCTCCTCTTCTTCGGTGCGCGGCTGGGGCACGGTGCGGAAGTTGCAGTCGGTGAGGTATTCGATCTCGTCGTAGTCGTAGAACACCACCTTGCCGTGGCGCGTCACGCCAAAGTTTTTCCACAGCATGTCGCCGGGAAAGATGTTGGCAGCCACCAGGTCTTTGATGGCGTTGCCGTACTCGACCACCGAGCGCTCGATCTGGGCGCGGGCGCGGCGGTCATCGGGGCCCGCGTCAAAGGCTTCTTGCAGGTAGATGTTGAGCGGGATCATGCGGCGCTCGATGTAGCAGTGCTTGATGACCACCTCCATCTGGCCATCGCCATCGCGGTCGCTGATTTCCAGCTGGCTGGGCGCGAACTTCTCCAGCTCGGTTATCACCGCGTCGCTGAACCGTTCCCGCGGGACCGCCACCTCGCTGTACTCCAGCGTGTCGGCCATGCGGCCCACGCGGTCGTGCTGCTTGACCAGCAAATCCTTGGCCTTGACCTGCTCGCGGGTGGTGTCTTTTTGCGGCGGAAAAAAGTCTTTGATGACCTTGAACACATAGGGGAACGAGGGCATGTCAAACACCAGCATCACCATGCCCTTGATACCCGGCGCGATGCGGAACTGGTCGGTGGAATGGCGCTGGTGCAGCAGCAGGTCGCGGTAAAACAGCGTCTTGCCCTGCTTGGCCAGGCCCAGCGCGTTGTAGATTTCATTGCGCGGCATCATGCTGCGCAGAAACTGCACATAGGCGCTGGGGATTTCCATGTCCACCATAAAGTAGGCGCGCGCAAAGCTGAACAGCAGCAGCATGTCGTCCTCGCCAAACAGCGCGGCATCGATCACCAGCTTGGAATCGGCGTTGTGCAGCTGGACATGGAGGATGGGCAACGCAAACGGATGCTCCTGGAAGCCGTTGATCACCTTGCCGCAGATGTACGCGCCCTTGTTGCGGAAAAACAGGCCGGTGAGCACCTGGATCTGGAAGTTGGCCCGCAGCGTGACCTCGCCCAATTGCTGGCGTACCGCCGACTCCACATGGCCGATGTCGCGCGCCAGGTCGGCAAACGCACGCTGCAGGTCGAAGTCTTGCACCATCTGCAGCAGCACCGCGCCCAGGTTGGCCCGCGTGGGGTAGTAGGCGCGGTAGGTGGGGCGTTTTTCGGCGGCTTCCAGGTACTCGGTGCTGACGGCAGGGCGCACAAAGATGAAGTCGTTCTGGAAGTAGCTGCGGTGCAGCATCTTGGTGGTGACCGAGTTAAAGAAGGTCTCGGCCAACTCGGGCTGGCGGTGGTCGACCAGCAGCCCGATGTAGTGCAGCTTGACCTGCTGCCACACGTCCATGCCCTGCTCGCCCGCCTTGAATTCCCGCTCCAGCCGGGTCGAGCATTCGCGCACCCGCAGGTCGTAGAACTCGATACGCTCGCGCTGGGCCCGCTGCTGGCCATGCCAGTCGGCTACCTCGAAGCGGTGCTTGGCCCGGGCCGACTCGGTGCGGAACAGGCGGTAGTGCCGGTTAAAGCCATCCACCATGGCTTTGGCAATGTCGTAAGCGAGCGGGGAGTCCAGGCGTTGGGGAAACATGGGCACAGTCTACCCAGACGGCCCGCCCGTTGTGAAACTAGCGGGCGACCCGCGCCGACGCTGTCACGCCCGCCACCGCCGCCCGGTAGGCCGCCTCCAGCCCCTCGAAACCATTCACCGTGATGTGCAGGTTTTGCAGCAGGCCGTCGTGGATGCCGTAGACCCAGCCGTGCACGGTGACTTTCTGGCCACGCGCCCAGGCATCCACCATGACGGTGCTTTGGCACACATTGACCACCTGCTCGATGGCGTTGAGTTCCACCAGCGCGTCATGGCGCTGGGGTTCGGCAATCTGGTCCAGCAGGGTCCGGTGGCGATCCCGCACGTCCTGGATGTGGCGCAGCCAGTTGTCGGCCAGGCCCACCCGCTGGCCCGCCAGCGCCGCCGCCACGCCCGAGCAGCCGTAGTGGCCCACCACGGTGATGTGCTCGACCTTGATCACGTCTACCGCAAACTGCACGGTAGAGAGCGCGTTCAGGTCCGAATGCACCACCACGTTGGCCACGTTGCGGTGCACAAACACCTCGCCCGGCGCCAGGCCCATGATCTCGTTGGCCGGCACGCGGCTGTCGGAGCAGCCAATCCACATGTACTTGGGCTTTTGCTGCAGCGTGAGCTCGGTGAAAAAGCCGGGGCGCTCGCGCTCCATCTGGGCAGCCCAGGCGCGGTTATTGGAAAAAATATCGGGAATGGAATTGGTCATGGTGCGCATTTTGCCGCCAGTTGGTTACCTGGCAGCACCACGTGCAGCGGCACCGGGGCTGCACTTGGCCACAAACAGGCGCGGAGTCCCTGGTTCACCCGCCTATTTTTTTTCGGGCATGGCCGAAGAATGGTGGTGGGCGATCAGCCATTTGCCGCCGGTGAACTCATACACATAGGTGTAGCGCGCATGGACCTTGGCTCCGTCTTTCAGGCTGAAGGTATAGGTACCTACGTCTTGCGCGATGTTGCAGCCAATCTTGACGAAGCGCTTGTCGATCTTGCCCTGGGGCTGCGCTTTCAAGAACTTGACAAAGTAGTCGTTGATCTCGGCCGGCGTGCTGCGCGGCTGGTCGGTCACGGTGGGCAGCAGCACACCATCGCTTGCATAGTTGGCCGTGACCTTGGCCGGGTCCAGGGTTTTCAGCGAGTCGTTCCAGCGGTCGAACAGGCTACCTACCTCATTCTCGGTGATGGGCTGGCAGCTCTGGGCATTGGCGTTGGCGTTGGCGGTGCCGGTGGCCAGCACGGCAAACAGGGCTGCGGCGGGGATTAATCGGGTCGAAACAGACTTCATGGTGTTCACTCTTTCATGGGTTGGCCCAGTCGGGCAAAACATGCCGCAGGCTATCTGCTGCAGTGAAAGAAGTGTCGAAGCCGGGCATGAACCCCAGACTGTTGGTGGCGTTAAGCCCGGCTGACGTTCACATGAACGCCAGATGAACTGCGGGACGTCAGCCCAGCACTTCCAGCCGGTAGCCCAGGCCGCGCAGGGTATGGATCAGCGGCTGGGCCTGGCCGTCGTCGATCTTGCTGCGCAGGCGCCGGATGTACACGTCGACCACATTGGTCAGCGGGTCCTCGTGCGTGCCCCACACGGCCGACAAGATGCGCTCGCGGCTGAACAGCCGGCCCGGTGCCGACATCAGCAGCTCCAGCAGGGCCAACTCGCGCGCGGTCAGGGTCAGGGCCTGGCCGCCACGGCTGGCACGCATGGCCTCGCGGTCCAGCACCAGGTCGCCTACCTCCAGGCGTGTGGCGTTGGCTGGCGCCAGGTCGCGCGAGCGGCGCATCAGCGCCTCGATGCGGGCCAGCAGCTCTTCGAATGCAAACGGTTTGACCAGATAGTCGTCGGCGCCCAGGCGCAGGCCGGAGACCCGGTCGTCCAGTGTGCCAAGCGCGGTGAGCATCAGGATGGGCAGGGCCACGCCGGCCGCGCGCAGGGTCTGGCAGACCTCCAACCCGCCCATGCCGGGCAGCATCAGGTCCAGCAGCATGACGGCGGGTGTGCCGTCTTCGCGGGCCTGCAGTGCCATCTGGCGGGCCAGGGCCAGGCCTTCGTTGCCATCACGCGCCAGCTGGGTACGGTAACCCTCGGCACGCAGACCGCGGTCCAGAAAGTCGGCCACGCGGGTGTCGTCTTCAACAATCAAAATGTTCATACGTCTATTCTGTCAACAACGGAAGGCGCAGGCTGACCGTGGTGCCCTGGCCAGGCTGGCTGTCGATCTCGATATGGCCGCCATGTGCGCGGGCCAGCATGGCGGCAATCGGCAAGCCCAAGCCCAGGCCACTGCCGTCGGTGCGGTGCAAGCGGGCGTTTTCGCTGCGGAAATTACGCTCGAACACGCGCGGCAAATCGTCGGCAGAAATGCCTATGCCATGGTCGGTCACGCACAGCTGCCACAAGGTTGTACCGCTGGCATCGGTTACGTGGGAGGCCCGCACCTGCACGACGCCCGCAAAATGCGAATAGCGCACGGCGTTGTGCAGCAACAGGGTGAACAGCTGGCGCAGACGCTGTGCGTCGCCCAGCAGCCGCCAGTCTTCTGGTGCCGGTGTGTACTCCACCTGCACACGGTGCTCCAGGCCCAGGGTCTGGGCCTGGAGCACCGCTTCTTGCAAAGGAGCGGCCACTGGCAGCGGTTCACGGTGCAGGGCCAGCGTGTCGATGTCGCTGCGCGCCATGGTGAGTAGATCGTCGATCACGCCGCCGAGCTGCTGGGCGGCGGCGACGATGCGCTGCATCGCGCCTTGGTAGTAGCCTGCAGGCTTGTCCTGCCCACGCAAGGCAATATCGGCTTCGCCGCGGATGACGGTGGTGGGCGTGCGCAGTTCGTGGCTGATTTCGGCAAACAGCTGGCGGCGCCGGGCTTCGAGCTGCCGCAAGGTTTGCAGCGCGTCCTGCAGCTCGGCAGTGCGTGCCTGCACCAGGTCTTCCAGCCGGTGGCGGACCTCCACTTCGTGCTCGCGGTGATGGGCAATCTCGCCGGCCATGGCGTTGAACCGCTGGGCGAAACGCGAAAACTCGTCATGCCGGTGCGCGGGGATGCGGTGCTGCAGCTCGCCGCGCTGCAGGGCTTCGACCCCGGTGCTCAGCTCTTGCAGCGGCTGGCGCAGCGCGCGGGCGAAGTACAGCGCCAGCAGAGCGGCCGCCAGCGCCAGCGAGGTGGCCGCGCCCAGAGCCAAGGTGCGTACCAGGGCCAGGGAGCTGTCGGCAGCCGCCCGATCACGGGCCACAGCCGCCCGTTCACGCGCGATGTTTCGGTCCAGCAGCGAGCGCAGGTCCCGACCCTGGGACACATCGAATACGCGGGTGATTTCCGACCACAGCGCCACCGAGCTGTCGTTTGGCGGCTGGGGCTGCACGCTGGCCATGGCGATGCGCAATTCGTCCAGGCTCTGGTGCAGCACCCGCAGGTCTTCCTGGCGCTGGCGGTGTTCGGCTTGCAGCGCGCCACGGTCGCCATCCAGGTCGGCCGCCACCAAGGCCATATCGTCCAACCGGGCCAGAGTCGCAGCCATCTCGTTTTGTAGCTGTTCGCGCAATTGCGGTGCCACCGGGGCACCCAGCAGGGACTGCGACAGCCAGGCACGCAGGCGCTGCTTGGTACCGTACAGGTCGAGAAAACCCGCCAGCACATCGCTGGCGACGCGGCCGCGGTAGACCTTTTCGCCGGCCGCCTGCAGGGCCCATAAGGACACACCGCCCTGCAGCAGTGCGGCGCAAGCCAGGGTTCCCAGGGCGACGGTCAGGCGTTTACGAAACATGGGGCATTATCGTTTCCAGCCCCATGAACGGCAGGTGACAGCCTGGTGAAGCGCGGATGAAACGGCCCTGTCTTGAAACGTCAAAATTTATAGAAAATATGGCTCCCGTGCTTATTAAATAAGCGCAAGTAGCTCCCTATTCAATAGCAATTGCCAGCGTATCTCGCTGGTGCCAGCGCCGATTTCGTACAGCTTGGCCTCGCGCCCAAGCCGGCCCAGCCGGTAGTCGAGGTGTAGCCATTGCCGCCGAAGATTTGCACGCCCTCGCCTGCCCTCCAGGTGGCTCTTTCGGCGCAACACAAGACCACCGAGGCGCAGTCCTTGCGCACCTGGCGCACCTGGCGCACCTGGCGCACCTGGTCGGAGCCGAGCGTAATCTGTACCCAAAACCGCCCGCTGGGCAGAGAATGCCTGAGCGGGCGCTGCCCGCAAGCCAACCACAAACCCAACACTTTGCAGGAGACAAACATGCAAACATTTACCACCGCCGCCGCGCGTACGCTTTTACTGCTGGGGCTGGTATGGACCGGCACCGCCATGGCCCAGAACAGCGGCTTGCAGCGCACCCTGGTGGGCCGGGCCGACGTGTCCGTGCCGGGGCGCGAAGCAGTGGTGGCCCGGATCGAAGTGGCGGCCGGTGCCAAAGCCGGGCGGCACACCCACCCCGGCGACGAAATCAGCTATGTGCTGGAAGGCGAGGCCACCCTGCTGATCGACGGCCAACCTCCCCGGACCGTCAGGGCAGGCGAATCGTTTGTGGTGCCCGCCGGGGTGGTCCACGATGCCCATAACGACGGCAACGTGCCCACTAAGCTGCTGGGCGTGTACGTGGTGGAAAAAGGCCGACCGCTGGCATCGCCTGCGCCGTAAGAAAGCGCTCCAGAGACCACGCTCGCCCTGGTGCCGAGGGCTTGGACACCCCCAGCCTAGAATGGTTTTCCACTACAGGCACCACGGCACCATGAATCTGCTCGAACAACAACTGCACTACCCCCTGGGCGACGCCTTGCCCGCGCAGGGCGAAACGCTGGCCGTGGCACCGGGCGTGCGCTGGATCCGCATGGCGCTGCCCTTCGCGCTGAACCATATCAACCTGTGGCTGCTGGAAGACGAAATCAACGGCCAACGCGGTTGGAGCGTGGTGGACTGCTGCATCAGCGCCGACGCATCGCGCGCCCAGTGGGAAGCGATTTTTGCCACCCAGCTCGGCGGCCTGCCCATCTTGCGCGTCATCGTGACCCACATGCACCCCGACCACCTGGGCCTGGCCGCGTGGCTGTGCGCCCGGTGGAACGCACCGTTATGGATCAGCGCCACAGACTACTTTGTGGCCGAGCACAACATCGCCCACTCCAGCGGCAACGGCGGCCCGGGCGCTGCCGAGTTCTTCCAGAAACACGGCCTGAGCGACCCCCAAGCGGTGGAGAAAATCCGCGCCCGCACTGGCTATTTTTCGGCCATGGTGCCCAGCCTGCCGCCCAGCTTTGTGCGCATGCAAGACGGCCAAACGCTGCGCATTGGCGGGCGCGATTGGCGCTGCATCAGCGGCTACGGGCATGCGCCAGAGCACATCGCGCTGTACTGCAGCGAAACCCAGGTGTTGATCGGCGGCGACATGATGCTGCCGCGCATCTCCACCAATGTGAGCGTGTTCGATGTAGAGCCCGAAAGCAACCCGCTGCAGCAGTTTCTGGACTCGATCGACAAGTTCGCGCCCCTGGCAGCCGGCACCCTGACCCTGCCCGCCCACGGCAAGCCCTTCCAGGGCCTGCACATCCGTATCCAGCAGCTCCACAACCACCACCGCGACCACCTGGCCCGCGTGATGGCCTTTGCCCGGCAGCAGCCCTGCAGCGCAGCCGATATCCTGCCCGTGCTGTTCAGCCGGGTGCTCGACCTGCACCAGACCACCTTCGCCATGGGCGAGGCGGTGGCACACCTGCACAAGCTGTGGGTGGATGGCTACCTGCAACGCCACCGCAGCACCGACGGCGTGTACCGCTTCAGCCCAACCGCACTGGCCTACCCAGAGAACGTGCTGCTGGAGCCCAGCGAGGCGGTGCCGGTCAGCGCTTAGAGCCCTGTGGGGTCAGATCCCCATTGCGCGCCGAATGCTGGCGGGGAAGAGATCGCGGCAACCGCATTGGGGCTCTGACCCCTCTGGGCGGTTGCCCGGTAACGCTGGTGCAGCCACCCCACAACGCCCCCCGGCCTGCACCGCCCGTCCCGGAGAACCGTCAGGAGGGGACAGAGCCCCAATGCGGGTTTCTACGGCTATCTCACCGCCGCGATACATCGCGCAATGGGGATCTCACCCCACCTAGCTGACCCCGCCTCAGTCATCCCACTTCGGCACCACCACAGCGCGCAGCTCGGCCCGCAGCGGCGCGTAGTCCGGCAGGATGGAGCCCACCGTGGCCCAGAACTGGGCGCTGTGGTCCATGTAGCGCAGGTGGCTGAGCTCGTGCACCACCACGTAGTCGATCACGGCCATACGGTGGTGCAGCAGCCGCCAGTTCAGCCGGATCGAGCCCAGGGTGCTGGCGCTACCCCAGCGGGTGGCGGCGTTGGACAAGGCCAGGCGTTTCCACTGCACGCCCAGCTGCGGAGCAAAGTGGTTCAGGCGCTCCATGAACAAAGCCCGCGCTTGCAGCAGCATCCACTTGTGCACGGCCGCGCGGATCTGTGCGGGAGCGGCATCCAGCGGCAAGCCCACGCGCAAGCTGTTGTCGATCACCAGCCCGCCCTTGTGGGCCCGGTGCAGCGCGGGCTCCAGCACCAAGGGCAGCGGTTGGCCCAGGTAGGGAAACACCGCACCGTTTTGCCACACCACGCGGGTGGCCTGCTGCTGCGCCAGCCGTTCCTGCGACTGGCCGAGCTTTTGCACGATCCAGCCACCCTTGCTGCGCACGGCGGCATCCACCTCGGCCAGCGGCACCCATTTCGGGGCACTGACCACCAGACCTTGTGCGCCCACCACAAAGCCGATGCTGCGCCGCTTGCTTCGCTTGAACGCAAAGCCCACCAGCGCGCCGGGCAGCTGCAGCGTGCGGTTGGCGGCGGGATGCCGGTACTCGGTGCGGTCTGCTACCAAATCAGGAGCTGCTTGTGCCGATGGAATGGGCGCAAAAGGCTGTTTTGGTGTTGACTTATCCACCGCCGGTGCGAACAAATCCAACGTGGTTTGCAGCAGGCCCCGGCGCATCGCAGTGCCCTACCGGTAGGCCTCGGGGTCGAGGCGGCGCATTTCGGCCTCGATCCAGGCCTGTACCTCGGCCATCAGCTCGTCGGGGCGGCGGCCCACGCTGGGGATGGGTTTGCCGATGGAGATGTCTACAATGCCGGGCGTTTTGATGAAAGCCTTGCGCGGCCAGCATTTGGCCGAAGTGACGGCGATCGGAATCACCGGCACGCCGCACTGGATGGCCAGGCGTGTGCCGCCGGTTTTGTACTCGCCCACCTGCCCGCGGTCGATGCGCGTGCCCTCGGGGAACATGATGATCCAGGTGCCCTGCCCCACCAGCCGCTTGCCCGAGGCCACCAGCTTCTTGAACGCCTGCGTGCCCTGGCTGCGGTCGATATGGATCATGTCCATGCAGGCCATGGCCCAGCCGAAAAACGGCACGTACAGCAGCTCTTTCTTGAACACATAGGCGAGCGGGCGCGGCATGATGGCGGGCATCAGCAGCGCCTCCCAGGTGGACTGGTGCTTGACCAGCAGCACCGCCGAATCCAACGGGCCGGTCGGCAGGTTTTCCATGCCGGTGATGCGGTTCTGGATGCCCAGAATGGCGGTGCCGCTGTCCACCGCCAGCTTCAGCCAGCGCGCACACGCCCAGTACACCGCCGTAGGCCCGGCAAACAGACGGATCACGAACACAGCCGAGGCCCAGGGAATGACGGTGACCGCCAAAAACAGCATGTGCAGAACAGAGCGGATAAAAGGCATTTTTGGTCTTTTTGGCCGCTAGCGCTTATTCCATAAGCACAAGCAGCTATAAATTAAGGAGTATTAAACCGCAGGCGTTTTGGCGGCCAGCTCGCGGGTGATAAGAAAGGTGGCAAACGCCAGCAGGTCCTGGTGGATCCAGGTGCCCACCGGAAACTCCGGCGGCAGCACGCCCAGCCCCCGAAACCGCGCGGCCTTGCCGGTCAGCACCACATGCGGCTCGCAGCCCACCGCCACCCCGGCCTGCAGGTCGCGCAGGCTGTCGCCCACCGTGGGCACGCCATGCAGGTCGATGCCGAAACGCTCGCCGATCTGCTCGAACAGGCCCGGCGCAGGCTTGCGGCAATGGCAGCCGTCGTCGGGCGCATGCGGGCAAAAAAACACCGCATCCACCTTGCCCCCGGCGGCGGCCAGCAGCTTGAACATCTTGGCATGCATGGCGTTGAGCGCCGCCACGTCAAACAACCCCCGCCCCAGCCCCGACTGGTTGGTCGCCACCACCACATGCCAGCCCGCGTGGTTGAGCTTGGCAATCGCCTCCAGCGCGCCGGGCAGCGGCAGCCATTCGTCGGGCGATTTGACGAACTCGTCACTGTCCACATTGATGGTGCCGTCGCGGTCCAGGATGGCGAGTTTCATGGGGTGGGCTCCAGGCATGGGCTCAGGTCGCGAGTTTGGACAAGTCGGCCACGCGGTTCATGGCGTTGTGCAGGCTTTGCAGCAGGCCCAGGCGGTTCAGGCGCACGTCCAGGGCTTCGGCGTTGACCATCACGCCGTCAAAGAACGCATCCACCGGCGCGCGCAGGGCGGCCAGGGATTGCAGGCTGGCGGTGTAGTCGCCTGCTTCGAACTGGGCCTGGGCCACCGGTGCGGCTTGCTGCATGGCGGCAAACAGGGCGTGTTCGGCGCTCTCCTGGAACAGCGCGGGGTTGGCGTGCGGATCGACCGCGTCGGTCTTTTTCAGGATGTTGCCGATGCGCTTGTTGGCGGCTGCCAGTGCGGCGGCTTCGGGCAAGGCGGCGAAGGCGCGCACGGCCATTAAGCGTTGATCAATCGAATCAAGGCGGACAGGTCGAAGACTCAGCACTGCATCCACTTGTTGAGGACTAAAAATCGAGCCCCGATAGCTGCTTGCGATGCGATCATAGAAAAAGTCCAGGAGCGCAATTTCGGGATCTTCAATGTTTGGACCAAAAGCCGAGATGGCGACTTGAAGCAGCCAGCTCAATGACGGAGGCGAGCTCAGCGTCGAATCATCGTCGCTCAGAATGCGGATAACACCTAACGCGTGCCTCCGTAACGCAAACGGGTCCCGGTCGCCAGTCGGCACGTTACCAATACCAAACATCCCGACCAACGTCTCCAACTTATCAGCTAGAGCGACCACAGTACCCACGTCATTCCGAGGTAGTACATCACCAGCGAAACGTGGCTTGTAGTGGTCTTCGATCGCGTCTGCAACATCCTGGCCCAGGCCGTCATTGAGCGCGTAGTAGCGGCCCATGGTGCCCTGCAGCTCGGGGAATTCGCCCACCATGTCGGTGACCAGATCGGTCTTGGCCAGCAGTGCGGCCTGGTCGGCCTGCTGGGCCAAGGTTTCGCCGCCGAGTTGCTGGGCAATGGCTTTGGCGATGGCGCGCACGCGCACCACGCGCTCGCCCTGCGAGCCGAGTTGGTTGTGGTAAACCACCTTGTCCAGCCCCGCCACGCGCGACTCCAGCGTCTTTTTGCGGTCCTGGTCGAAGAAGAACTTCGCATCGGCCAGGCGCGGGCGCACCACGCGCTCGTTGCCGCCGATGACCTGGCTGGCGTCGTCGGGGCGGATGTTGCTGACGATCAGGAACTGGTGGGTCAGCTTGCCTGCGGCGTCCAGCAGCGGGAAGTACTTCTGGTTGGCCTTCATGGTCAGGATCAGGCACTCTTGCGGCACGCCCAGGAACTCTTTCTCAAAGCTGCACACCAGCACATTGGGGCGCTCGACCAGGGCGGTCACTTCGTCCAGCAATGCTTCATCTTCGATAGCACGCACGCCATTACCGATGAGCGCAGCAGCCGCATTCAGCTGGCGCACGATATCGGCGCGGCGGTCGGCAAAGCTGGCAATCACCGCACCATCGCGGGCCAGGGTGGCGGCGTAGCTATCGGCATCTTTGAGCACCACGGGATCGACGGCGGCTTCAAAGCGGTGGCCATGGGTGGTGTTGCCCGACTGCAGGCCCAGGGCCTCCACCGGCACGATGTCGCTGCCGTGCAGCGCCACCAGGCCATGCGCGGGGCGCACAAAGCTGACACTGGTCCAGCCGG
The DNA here is from genome assembly GCA_963512645.1 of uncultured Albidiferax sp. GTDB lineage: Bacteria > Pseudomonadota > Gammaproteobacteria > Burkholderiales > Burkholderiaceae_C > Rhodoferax_B. The sequence goes on from CAUPNM010000022.1 coordinate 60,972, forward strand.
GCTGGGCGCAGCCGCTGGCGAGTTGGTAGGTCATCACTTTCGGAATCGGCAACTTGGCGATGGCTTCCAGCAGGGCTTTTTGCAGGCCCTCTTGCAGGCGGGCACCGGCGACAGTGCGCTCGAAAAACAGGGCCTCGGCCTTGCCGTCCACGGCGCGCTTCAAGCCGGCCACGGCTTCTGGCCCGGCACCCAGGGCTTGCAGCTTTTTCAGCAGCGCGGGGGTGGGCTCACCATCGGCAGTCAGGCCCACGGCCACGGGCATGAGCTTGGCAGACACGGCCTTGTCGGCGGCAAAAGGGGCCACGGCAGTGATGTGCGCGGCCAGGCGGCGGGGCGAGGCAAAGGCGGTGAGCTGCGACTCGGCGCTGGCCAGGCCCTGGGCCTTGAGTTGCTCCAGCAGTACGGCTGCAAAGGCATCGCCCAAGCGCTGAAGGGACTTGGGTGGCAGCTCTTCAACGAACAGCTCCACCAATAAATTCTTAACTGTCATTTAGGCGGCTTTCTTTTCAATCTGGGCCAGGGCTTCGGTCGCCCAGTCTTTGGGGGCCATGGGGAAGCCCAGGCGGGCGCGGCTGTCGAGGTAGCTTTGTGCCACGCCGCGGGCCAGGTTGCGGATACGGCCCAGGTAGGCGGCGCGCTCGGTCACGCTGATGGCACCGCGTGCGTCCAGCAGGTTAAAGCTGTGGGCGGCTTTGAGCACCTGCTCGTAGGCGGGCAGCGCCAGGCTCTGGGCCACCAGGTGTTTGGCCTGCTTTTCGTGGGCGGTGAAGGCGGTGAACAAAAAGTCGGTGTCGCTGTGCTCGAAGTTGTAGGTGGATTGCTCCAGCTCGTTTTGCTTGTACACGTCGCCGTAAAGGAGCTGGCCCCCACGCTCCCCCGCTTCGCGAGGTCCGCTGCCCCCCGAGGGGGCTGGGTCCGCTTGGGAGCGGCCCTGCGCTGACCCGCCATCGGTCCAGACCAGGTTGTAGACGTTGTCTACGCCCTGCAGGGACATGGCCAGGCGCTCCAGGCCGTAGGTGATTTCGCCGGTGGCGGGCTTGCAGTCGAGGCCACCGACCTGCTGGAAGTAGGTGAACTGCGTGACCTCCATGCCGTTGAGCCAGACTTCCCAGCCCAGGCCCCAGGCACCCAGGCTGGGGTTTTCCCAGTCGTCTTCGACGAAACGGATGTCGTTTTTCTTGAGGTCAAAACCCAGGGCTTCGAGCGAGCCCAGGTACAGCTCCAGGATGTTGGCCGGGGCGGGCTTCAAGACCACCTGGTACTGGTAGTAATGTTGCAGGCGGTTGGGGTTTTCGCCGTAGCGGCCGTCCTTGGGGCGGCGGCTGGGTTGCACGTAGGCGGCTTTCCAGGGCTCGGGGCCGATGGCTCTTAAAAAAGTAGCGGTGTGCGAGGTACCCGCGCCCACTTCCATGTCGTAGGGCTGCAAAAGCGCACAGCCTTGTTCAGCCCAGTAGGACTGCAGGGTCAAAATAATTTGCTGGAATGTCTTCATGGAGGTCTGCAATGGGGGAATCGCCGGGGGCGGCAATTGGACCTTTGATTTTACGGGGCTGTGGAATATGTCACGCGATACAGACTGGCACGCCATGTGCGTAGTACGCTTTCGTTACATTTAGGCACATCGCGCACAGTAAAAGGGACTCCCATGGATGAGGCAGGCAGCAATTTCAGCTGGTTCATGACGTACCTGATCATCAGCATCCTGCTGATTGCCAGCGTGGCTGCGGCGATCATGGCGTGGCAACACCGCAAGCACAAGCGCGAGTGGCGCAACACGGCACGCAAGGCCCGGGCCCGGGTTCGGGCCTGGCGCGACGGCAAACTCACCCCCTCGCAGCAAGCCGATCTTGAACGTAAAAAGAGCTCCTAGCGCTTATATATAAAGCGCGAGAAGCTCTAATTTTTATAGCAATCGAGTTACCAGCCAGTGCCACGGCCCGCAAGGGTGCCGCAGCACGGGAGCCTGGGGGTGGTCAATATTCCCAGAAGATGCGCTGCAGTTCCTTGGTGTCGCTGGTCTTGGTCAGGGCGACCATGGCCAGGATGCGGGCCTTTTGGGGGCGCAGATCGTGGGCCACGACCCAGTCGTACTTGTCGTCGGGCTGCTCGGCGTTACGCAGCACAAAGCCGTCGGGCACGCGGGCGCTGCGGATCACGATGGCACCGTCGGTGCGCACTTTTTGCAGGAAAGGCACGATGCGGTTGGCCACCGAGCCGTTGCCGGTACCGGCGTGCACCAGGGCCTTCACGCCGCTCTTGCCCAGCGCCTCGATGGCGGTGGGTTCCACGCCTTCATAGCCCATGGCGATGCCGACGTTGGGCAGCGCGGTGATGCTGTCGATATCGAACTCGGAGTTCATGGTGTGGCGCTTGACCGGGGCGCGGAACCAGTAGTTCTTGCCCTCCACCACCATGCCCAGCGGGCCCCACTGGCTGGAGAAGGCGCTGGTCTTGATGTTGACGTTTTTGCTGACGTCGCGGCCGCTGTCGATGTTGTCGTTCATGGTGACCAGCACGCCCTTGCCCATGGCATCTTTGCTGCCCGCCACGTTGACGGCGCTGTACAGGTTCAGCGCGCCGTCGGCCGACAAGGCGGTGCCGGGGCGCATCGAGCCGACCACCACGATGGGCTTGTTGGTGCGGATGGTCAGGGTCAGGAAGTAGGCGGTTTCTTCCAGGGTGTCGGTGCCGTGGGTGATGACGATGCCGTCCACGTCGGACTGTTTGCTCAGGGCCGAGACACGCTTGGCCAGGGTCATCAGGTTGTCGTTGGTCAGGCTTTCAGAAGCCACCTGGAACACCTGTTCGCCCTTGACGTTGGCCACATTGGCCAGCTCGGGCAGACCGGCAATCAGCTTGTCCACACCGACCTTGGCGGCGGCGTAGGTGGCGCTGTTGATGGCCGAAGCACCGGCTCCGGCGATGGTGCCGCCGGTGGCCAGAATCACCACATTGGGCTTGGCCGCCTGGGCCTGGGCCAAAGAGACCAGCGCAGACATGGCCGCAATAGCAGCACCGGCAATGAATTTTTCGATCCGGAAAGGGGTTCGCATAGAAAGGCTCCAGGGGTTAAAAAATGCCTCTTTCGAGAGGTGCCCGATACTATCGGTACACACTCTTTTAGCTAAGCAAGACCCATGCCTTCTCGGCATAACCCGCCACGGAACCGTCATACACCGGGTAATCACCGACGTACTCAACGACGTTGGTGCCGGGCTCCCATCCACGCCAGCGCCCAGGCCAGCAGGCCCAGCCCCCACAGGGGCCACAGCCCCATGCGGGCGACCCACCAGGCGTAGGGCGTGATACGCCAGCCGCTGGTGGCGTTGAGCCCCCGGCCCTGCACCTCGCCTACCAGCACGTCGCGCGTGAGCCGGGGCAACGCCTGCACCACCCGGCCCTGGTGGTCGATGATGGCGGTGGCACCGGTATTGGTGGCGCGCAGCATGGGCCGCTCGAACTCCAGGCTGCGCATGCGCGAGATGGCCAAGTGCTGGTCAATCGCCAGCGAGTCGCCAAACCAGCCGATGTTGCTGATGTTGACAAAGATGGTTGGGGCCCGCGCCGGGTCGATGAAACGCGCACCCAGCTCTTCGCCAAACAAATCTTCGTAGCAGATGTTCGGCGCCAGGCGCTGGCCCGCCACCACCAGCGACGGCTGGCCCACTGCGCCCCGGTTGAAGTCGCCCAGCGGGATGTGCATCATTTCGGTGAACCACCGGAACAGCGGCGGTATGAACTCGCCAAACGGCACCAGGTGGTGCTTGGCGTACTCGTACGGCTGGGGTCTGCCGGGCTGCAGGCCGACCACGGCGTTCAGGTAGCCCTCTTTGGCATTGCCCAGCGGCACGCCGACCAGGGCGGTTTGTTCGCCACTGGCAAAACGCTGCAGCAAACCCGCCCAGTAGCCCGCTGGCAACTGCTGCGGCAGCATGGGGATGGCGGTCTCGGGGGCCACCACCAGCGGGGTCTTGGCCTGGGCCAGTTGCTCGCCGTACCACTGCAGCGCCACTGGCACCCCGGCACCCAGCTCAAACTTTTCATCCTGCGGGATATTGCCTTGCAGCAGCGTGACCGGCAGGCTGGCCGCCGGGTCGTTGGGGGGCTGCACCACCGAATCGGCCGTGGCCACCAGCAGCGCCACCAGTGCCAGCACCCGCCACTGGCGCAGCACCGCGCACGCCGCTACCAGCGAGGCCACCCAGCCCACGCCGTACACGCCCACATAGGGGGCCAGCAGCGCCAGCCCGTCCAGTTGGGCATAGCCGCCCGCGCCCCAGGGGAAGCCGGTCAGCCACTGGCCACGCGCCAATTCGGCCAACAGCCATGAAAACGCAAAAACAATAGCACGCCACGCCCTATTGGTGGGCGCTAGGGCCTTAAAACATCCACAAGCCAACGCATACACCAGGGCCAGCGCTGCCGCCAGCCCGGCCACCGCCAGCACGGCCAGCACCGCAGGCAGGCCGCCATAGGTGTGCATGGAAATAAACAGCCACCAAAAGGTGCCGCCCAGCCAGGCCCAGGCAAACAGCCCGCCCAGCAGGGCCGCGCGCCGGGGCGAGGCCGCGCGCTCCACCAGCCAGTAGAGGCCTGCCATGGACAGCAATTGCAGCCACCACAGCGGCTGGCCATTCCAGGGGTTGGCAATCGACAGGGCCTGCGCGCCGCCGAACACGGCGGCCAGCAAGAGGTCTCCCAGCCCGCTGCGGCGGGGGCTGTGGAACAGGCCGCGCACTACCCCGTGCATTAGCCGCTGGTGTCCGTATCGGACACCGGCGACACCTTGAACCAGCGCACCGCGCCGCCCTTGGCGTGCAGCACCACAAAGTTCAGCCCGGCCATGGCATGGTGCTCGCCGCGCTTGGGCACGTGGCCCATTTCGTGGGCGATCAGGCCGCCGATGGTGTCAAAGTCGTCCTCGGGGTCGGTGCCGGCCAGCTTCACGCCAAAGGCTTCGTTGACGCGCTCGATGGAGGTGGTGCCGCTGACGCGGTAGGTGCGGTCGGCCAGGCCGAAGATGTCGCCCTCGTCTTCGGCAATATCGAACTCGTCTTCGATCTCGCCCACGATCTGCTCCAGCACGTCTTCGATGGTGATCAGCCCGGCGATGCGGCCAAACTCATCGACCACGATGGCCAGGTGGTTGCGGTTGCCGCGAAACTCGCGCAGCAGGTCGTTCAGGCCCTTGGTTTCGGGCACAAACACGGCCGGGCGCAGCAGGGCGCGGATGTTCAGCTCGGGTGCCCGCTGCAGCTTGAGCAGGTCCTTGGCCATCAGGATGCCGATGATGTTTTCGCGTTCACCCTCGTAGACCGGAAAGCGCGAGTGGGCGGTTTCGATCACCACATGCAGCAACTCGTCAAACGGCGCGGCAATGTTGATCAGGTCCATGCGCGTGGCCGCCACCATCACCTCGCCCGCGGCCATGTCGGCCATGCGGATCACCCCCTCCAGCATGGCGCGCGACTCGGCACCAATGATGTGGTTGTCCTCGGCTTCGGACAGGGTTTCTAGGAGTTCGTCGCGCGAATCGGGTCCGGGGTGGATAAATTCGGCGAGTTTTTGCAGAAAGCCACGCTTGTCTTCCCGTTCAGGAACAGAGGAGGACGAGCGCGCGGGGTAAGGGTCTGACACAGCCTTGGATGCAGGACGTGCGGTTGTTGAGGGACCTCAAGGATAGCTGATCCCCATGTCCACAGCCGAAAAGACTCAGGCCGCCGACTTGTGGCGGCCATCGCGCACGCCCTCGCGCACGCTTTGCAGACCACCCAGCAGATCCCAAAAGTGCTTCGCCTGGGTCTTGAACTGGTAGTCGGTCTGGGCGATCTGCTCGGCCACCATTTCGGTGACGCGGCTGTCCAGCGTGGCGGGCGGCAGGCGCAAAAACGCCTCGGCCTCGGAGCCGTCGCGCTCGACCGTGGCCCCGGCTTTGCGGGCAATTTTCAGCATGGCGGTGTTTTCGCTCAGGGCGTGGACAAACAACAGTTCCACCCCTTCGTTGCTGGCGTGCATGGTGGCCCGGTCAAACAGGCGCGCGCCATAGCCCCGGCCACGGGCCGTGGGCCGCACCGACACGCCAAACTCGGCACAGGACTTGAACTGGGGATTGACCGAATACGCCAGGTGCGCCATGGCAATCAACTCCAGCTTGCGGTTGTAGATGCCAAAAATGTCGTCCTTCTCAAAATTGAGGCCTGCCACATACGCCCGGATGTTGCGGTCGGCGGCGCTGTAGCCAAAACGCAGGTAACGGTCGCGCGGGTCCAATGCCAGCAAATGGGCGGCAATGCGCTCGCGGTGGCCTTCACCGAGCGAACGAATAGGCACCACCATGGGCGTGGCCGCACGGGAGGCCACCAGGGCCAGAGGTGCAGGAGGCGTTTTGTGAGAATCAGACATTCCTGGAATATACGGGTTTTCCCTTAACAATGCAGGCGCTGCCCCGGTTCTCCCCGCTGACCCATGGCCGTCCGCCGGATCCATGCCAACTATTGCCAAATTACCCTGTAGAAAAACAACAGTTGGCGCTGCACGCACTGCCAAGACGGCATAAACTTTGCATTCAATTTGCAATTAAAGTTGAATTACGGGTTTTTCTCACAGACAGGGGGTGCGCCATGCGCATACATACCGATTATTTTTTGACCCAGATGGGCCGCCAATGGGGCTGGGTGGTGTTTCGCGGGCTGGTGGCCATCGTGTTTGGCGGGCTGGCCTTGCTGGTGTCAAACCGCGAATTCGAGGCCCTGGCACCGATCTGGGGCGGCTACGTCGTGGCCGACGGCTTCCTGGCGCTGCTCACGGCCTACCAGATCCGCGAAAAAAACCGCCCCTGGTGGTCGCTGGCGGTGGTGGGGCTGGTGGGCGTGCTGGCCGGGTGGTTCATCTTTGCCTTGCCGGGCAAAACCATGGGCCTGCCGTCGCTGGTGGCCCTGTGGTCGCTGGCCATGGGCGCGTTCCAGATCGTGGCGGCGCTGCGCATGCGCCAGTCCATCAAGGGCGAATGGAGCCTGATTTTGTCGGGTGCGCTGGCGGTGCTGTTCGGCGTGCTGCTGCTGATCATCCCCAGTGAATTCACCGAGGCCATCGACTGGCTGATCATCGGCTTTTCCATCAGCTTTGGCGCGCTGGTCATCGCATTCGGCCTGCGCCTGCGCAACGCCGCCTACGTCGGATAACCCACGCCAAGGCCTACACCGGCAAAGCGGTGGTGGCCTTGACGTGGTCGAGCACAAAGCTGGTTTTGCAGTCTTCCACACTGGGGTGCTTGAGCAGCGTGTCCATGATGAAGCGCGAATAGGCCGCCATGTCTTGCACCACCACGCGCAGCAGGTAGTCCATCTCGCCGGTGAGCGACGCGCATTCCACCACCTCGGGCCAGGTCTGCACGCTGGCGCGGAACACGTCCATAGGGTTGCGCTTGTGGGTTTCGGTATGTTTTTCCAGCCGCACATTGAGGTAGGCCGTCAGGCCCAGGCCCACCGCTTCGGGTTTGACCAGAGCCACGTAGCGGTCTATCACCCCCGTGTCTTCCAGCCGCTTCACGCGCCGCAGCACCGCGCTGGGCGACAGGCTCACCTGCTCTGAAATCTGGTCGTAGGTGGCCCGTCCGTCGGCTTGCAGGCTGCGCAGAATCAGGCGGTCAATCTTGTCGAGTGTTTCCATGGTCTGGATTTTGCAGCTTTCCTGCGCACAAAGTCCAAACATGCAGTAAAGCTAAATCGCCCGCGGTCTACAGTGCACGGTGAACAAAGGAGACCCGCCATGGCTACAGAACCCGCCGTCTATGCACCAACTTACGGCAGCAGCGACCGTCCGCCCCGGGGCGACTACGCCCGCGACGGCCAGGTGCTGGCCGACTACACCTGCCCGCAAAACTACGCGGCCTACACGGCGCAAGACCACGACACCTACCGCCGCCTGTTCGAGCGCCAGTCGGCCCTGCTGCCGGGCCTGGCCTGCGACGAATTCATCGCCGCCCTGCCCTCGCTGGGCGTGAAAGACCGGATTCCGCGCTTCGAAGAGATCAACGACAAGCTCCACCCCGCCACCGGCTGGGAGGTGGTGGCCGTGCCCGGGCTGATCCCCGAGGTGCCGTTTTTCACCCTGCTGGCCAACCGCAAGTTCCCGGTGACCGACTGGATCCGCACGCCCGCCGAGTACGACTACATCGTCGAGCCCGACGTGTTCCACGACCTGTTTGGACACGTGCCGCTGCTGTTTAACCCGGTGTTTGCCGAGCACATGCAGGCCTACGGCGCGGGCGGCCTGAAAGCCCATGGCCTGGGTGCCTGCGAGCTGCTGTCGCGCCTGTACTGGTACACCATCGAGTTCGGCCTGGTGCGCCAGGCCAACGGCCTGCGGGCCTATGGCGCGGGCATTCTCAGCTCGTCGGGCGAGCTGCAGCACAGCGTGCGCAGCCCCGATCCGCAGCGCATCGCCCTGGACGTGACCCGCTGCATGCGCACCCGCTACAAGATCGACAGCTACCAGCAAACCTACTTCGTGATTGACAGCTTCCAGCAACTGTTTGACATGACCGCCCCCGACTTCACCCCGCTGTACGCGCAGGTGCAAACCCTGGGCGAACTGGCGGCGGATGCCCGGCTGGCCAGCGACCGCGCGCTATAAATTCATGAGCTGCTTGCGCCGATGGAATAAGCGCTAGCGGCCTAAAATGCTTGCAAAATAGCGGCATGCCCCACTTTGCCGCCAACCTGACCATGCTCTACCCCGAGCATGCTTTTCTGGACCGCTTTGCCGCCGCTGCTGCGGATGGCTTCACCGCTGTCGAAATCCTGTTTCCCTACGCCTTTGCCGCCACCGATCTAGCCACGCAGTTACGCGCGCACGGCCTGCAGCAGGTGCTGATCAACGCGCCGCCCGGCGACTGGGATGCGGGCGAGCGCGGCCTGGCCTGCCTGCCGGGGCGCGAGGCCGAATTTCGCCAGCTTTTTGCCCAGGCCCTGGACTACGCCCACGCCCTGGACTGCCCGCGCATCCACGTGATGGCCGGGCTGCTGCCTGCGGGCCACAGTTTTGACAGCCTGCGCCCGGTGTTTGAAGCGAATCTGGCCTGGGCCGCCGAGCAGGCCGCCGCAGCGGGCCGATTGGTGCTGATCGAGCCCATCAACACCCGCGACATGCCGGGCTACTACTTAAACCACCAGGCCCAGGCACACAGCGTGGTGCAGGCCGTGGGCGCGCCGAACCTGCAGGTGCAGATGGACCTGTACCACTGCCAGATCATGGACGGCGACCTGGCCACGCAGCTGCGCCAACATGTGCCCACGGGCCGGGTCGGCCATATCCAGATCGCCGGGGTGCCCGATCGGCACGAGCCAGACGAGGGCGAAGTGCATTACCCCTACCTGTTCGACCTGCTGGACAGCCTGGGCTACACCGGCTGGGTGGCCTGCGAGTACCGCCCCCGGCACGGCACTTCGGCCGGGCTGGGCTGGATGCACCGGGCACTACAAAATAAATAGCTGCTCACGCCGATAGAATGGGCGCTAGAGGCCTAGAACGCTTAAATTTTCAGGCATGCAGCAGCTCCAAAAACCGGGCGGTTGCAACACCCACAGGCCGGTCGCTGCGCACGATGCTGCCGTAGGCGGCCAGCTTGTGGGCGATGGTGTAGGGCAATATCTTCAACAGCCCGTGGGTCTGGTAGCGGCTGGCGCTGGACTCGGGAATCACCGCAATCATCTGGGTTTTAAAGACCAGGTTGGTGGTGGTGAGGATGGACGAAGTCTCGATCAGCCCGCGCTGCACGCTGGCATGGTGGTCGCGAAACTCCTGCTCCAGCACCTCGCGCATGGGGCTGCCATGGGGCTGCAAGATCCACGGGTACTGCAGCAGCTCGTCAAACACCACACGGGCCTGGCCCGCCAGCGGATGGTCTACCGCCACCACCACCGATAACGGCTCATCGCCAATGGGGCGAAAGGCGTGGTTCTGCCGCGCCGGGCCCAGCATGCGGCCAATCACCACGTCCAGCACGCCCTCGCGCATCTGCTCCACCAGGCGGTCGCTGGTGTCCACCGCAATCTCGATGGCCAGCAGCGGGTACTCCTCTTTCAGGCGGATCAGGCTATCGGTTAGCAGCACCGGCGACGCGGCCATGATGCTGCCGATGAACAGCTTGCCCGCCCCGCCCAGGCGCAGGTCCTGCAGCTCGCGGCCCAGCGCCTCCATGGTGCCGCGCAAACCGCGAAAGGTGTTCATCACCGCCTGCCCCGCTGGATTCAACTGCAGGCCGCGCCCCACCCGGTCAAACAGCGGCTGGCCCAGCGCGTCCTCCAGCTCGTGCAGCATCTTGGTGGCTGCGGGCTGGGTCATGCCCAGTTGCTGCGAGGCCGCATGCAGGGTGCGGTGCGCGTCAATCGCCAGCAGCAAGGCCACCTGGCGCATACGCAAGCGGTTCAGCAGTTGGGCGGTGGTGTCGGTAGTTGGCCTCATTTGATAACCCCTGGCAATCAATACATCAATTACTTTCACTATACGGGAATCAATCGGCTTTCTAAGATCCAGCCCATACAACGAATTGGAGACACCTATGCGCACCCCCTTCTGGCTGGCCACCGCCACCGTCCTGGCCTGCACCAGTTTTGCCACCCAGGCGCAGGAGTGGCCGAGCAAGCCGGTCAAAATTCTGGTGGGCTCGGCCCCCGGCGGCGGCACCGATGCCATGGCCCGCGCCGTGGCCGACCGCCTGGGCCCGCTGCTGAAGCAACCTGTGGTGGTAGACAACAAGCCCGGTGCCTCCAACACCCTGGCCGCCGACCTGGTCGCCAAATCCACCGACGGCCACACCCTGCTGATGGGCGTATCTACCGCCCAGGCGATTGCGCCGCATTTGCTCAAGCTCAACTACGACAGCAACAAAGACCTGGTGCCGGTGGCCTTTGTGGGTTCGGTGCCGAATGTGCTGGTGGTCAACACCGCCGTGGGGGCCACCGACGTGGCTTCTCTCATCAAGCTGGCCAAGGCCAAGCCCGGCCAGATGAACTACGCCACCAGCGGCACCGGCAGCACGCAGCACATTGCGGCCGAGCTGTTCAAGGAGGCGGCGGGCGTATTCATCACCCACATCCCCTACCGCAGCAGCGGCCCGGCCATGGTGGACCTGATTGGCGGCCAGGTGCAAATGAACTTTGACACCCTGCCTTCGGTGATCGGCCAGGTCAAGGCGGGCAAGGTCAAGGCCCTGGCGGTGGCCGCGCCCAAGCGCAACAGCCAACTGCCCGACGTGCCCACCCTGGCCGAGGCGGGTGTGAAAGGCGTGGAAATGAGCGCCTGGTACGGCATCTACATGCCCGCCAGCACGCCCAAGGCGGTACAGGAACGGGTGCTGGCAGAGGTCCATAAAGTGCTGGCCATGCCCGAAACCCTGGCCCGGCTCGACGGCATTGGCGCAGAAGTCACGCCCATGGCGCAGGCCAAGTTCCAGGAATTCCACAACGCCGAATACCAGCGCTTTGGCGAGCTGATCAAACGCAAGAACATCAAACTCGACTGAGAGAAACCATGCAAAACACACAACCCGCAACCTTACCTGTGGTGGCCCTGACCCTGGGCGACCCTGCGGGCATCGGCCCCGAGCTGATCGCCCGCCTGCTGGGCCAAACCGATGCCACCGCCCACGCCAACATCGTGCTGGTGGGCGATGCCTGGCTGTGGGCCGATGGCCAAAAGGTCGCAGGTGTCCAGGTCGCCACCCAGCCGGTGCACAGCTTCGCCGAAGTGCGCACCCGGGCCGACACCTCCCTGCCCGCCTGGCTGCCGATGGACACCGTGGCGGCCGCACAGGTAGTGCGCGGCCAGGCCCAGGCGGTAGGCGGCGCGTCGGTGCTGCAAGTGCTCAACGCCTGCATGGACGCAACCCAACACGGCGAGGTGGACGCCATCTGCTTTGCCCCGCTGAACAAGTTCGCCATGAAACAAGGCGGACTGCGCCATGAAGACGAGCTGCACCACTTTGCCGAGTACCTGGGTGTGAAAACCTACTTCTGCGAATTCAACACGCTGGGCGATTTGTGGACCTCGCGCGTGTCGTCCCACATTCCGCTGAAAGACGCCGCCAGCTACCTGACGCAAGAGCGCATCCAGCAGGCTGCCGCCCTGATCTACCGCTCGCTGCAGGCCAGCGGCATTGCTACGCCCAAAGTGGCGGTAGCGGCCTTCAACCCGCACGGCGGCGACGGCGGCACCTGCGGGCGCGAAGAAATCGACACCATCGCCCCGGCCGTGGCCGCGCTGCAAGCCCAGGGCATCGCCGTGGAAGGGCCGTTCCCGGCAGACACCATCTTCCTCAAAGCCCGTGACGGGGAGTACCAGGCCATCGTCACCATGTACCACGACCAGGGCCAGATCGCCATCAAGCTGATGGGCTTCAGCAAGGGCGTGACGGTGCAGGGCGGCCTGCCCGTGCCCATCACCACGCCAGCACACGGCACGGCCTACGACATCGCAGGCCAGGGTAAAGCCGATGTCAACGCCACCTACAACGCCTTCCGCATCGCCGCCCGCATGGGCCTGGCACAAGCAACACACTGAAAGAGACACACCATGAAAATCACCGCCGTCCGCGCCCGCGTTTTTGAATGGAAGGGCAAAACCGTGCCCCCACAGGGCAACTTCTGCTCCAACGCTATGGATTTGGTGTACTCCAAAACCGAAAGCATGAGCACCTTCCGCTTCCACTCGTGGACGGTGGTGGAGATCGAAACCGACAGCGGCATCATCGGCCTGGGCAACGTGGCCCTGGCACCCAAGATCGCCAAGGCCATCATCGACGAGTACCTGGCCCCGCTGGTCATCGGCCAGGACCCCTGGGACTACGAGTACCTGTGGCAACGCATGTACCGCGCCACCCACGCCTGGGGCCGCAAAGGCGTGACCATGGGCGCGATTTCGGCCATCGACCTGGCGATCTGGGACATCCTGGGCAAGTCGGTCAACAAGCCGGTCTTCAAGCTGCTGGGTGGCCGCACCAAGGAGAAGATCCCCTGCTACTACAGCAAGCTGTACCGCACGGATCTGGCGGAGATGCAAAAGGAAGCCCAGACCTTCAAGGACCAGGGTTTCACCGCCTTCAAGATGCGCTTTGGTTACGGCCCGGCGCACCTGCAACACGGCGTGGCCGAGAACCTGAAATCGGTCGCCGCCATCCGCGAAGTGATTGGTTATGACACCGACCTGATGCTCGAGTGCTACATGGGCTGGAACCTGGAATACGCCAAGCGCATGCTGCCCAAGCTGGCGAAGTTCGAACCGCGCTGGCTAGAGGAGCCGGTGATCGCCGACGACATCGATGGCTACGCCGAGCTCAATGCCATGAACATCATGCCCATCAGCGGTGGCGAGCACGAGTTCAGCCTCTACGGCTTCAAGCAATTGCTGGACAAAAAAGCCGTGAGCGTGGTGCAGTACGACACGAACCGCGTGGGCGGCATCACCGCCGCGCACAAGATCAATGCGCTGTGCGAGGCCTACAGCGTGCCGGTCATTCCGCACGCGGGCCAGATGCACAACTACCACCTGACCATGAGCACCATCGCCAGCCCCATGAGCGAATACTTTCCGATGTTCGACGTGGAAGTGGGCAACGAGCTGTTTTACTACATCTTCAAAGGTGAGCCGGTGGCGGAGAACGGTTTTGTGCAGCTCGACGACAACACGCCGGGCCTGGGCCTGACGCTGAACACCGAGTTCCTCGACCAGTTCGTGATCACCGAGTAAGTGCCATGACCGCTCGTTACCAAGGCGTATTCCCCGTCGCGCCCACCATCTTCCACCCCGACGGCACGCTGGACCTGCCCGGCCAGAAGCGCTGCATCGACTTCATGGTGGATGCGGGCTCGCACGGCATCTGCATCCTGGCCAACTTTTCCGAGCAGTTTTTGCTCTCCGACGACGAGCGCGAAGTGCTGACCCGCACCGTGCTGGAGCACGTGGCGGGCCGGGTGCCGGTGATCGTCACCACCACGCATTTCAGCACCGATGTGTGCATAGCCCGCAGCCAGCGCGCCCAGGCCCAGGGTGCCGCCATGGTGATGGTGATGCCGCCCTACCACGGCGCTACCTTCCGCGTGCCCGAGGCGCAGATTTACGAGTTCTACGCCCGGCTGTCGGATGCGATCGACATCCCCATCATGGTCCAGGACGCGCCCGCCAGCGGCACGGTGTTGTCTGCGGCTTTCCTGGCGCGCATGGCGCAAGAAATTGAACACCTGAGCTACTTCAAAATCGAAACCGCTGGCGCCGCCAGCAAGCTGCGCGAGCTGATCCGCCTAGGCGGTGCAGCCATCGAAGGCCCGTGGGACGGCGAAGAGGCTATCACCCTGCTGCCCGACCTGGATGCCGGGGCCACCGGCGCGATGACCGGTGGTGCCTACCCCGACGGCATCCGCCAGATCATGGACGCCTACACCGCGGGCCGCCGTGGCGAGGCCGTAGCCGCCTACACCCGCTGGCTGCCGCTGATCAACTACGAGAACCGCCAGGGCGGCATCCTGACAGCCAAGGTGCTGATGCAGGAAGGCGGCGTGATCGCCTGCGCAGCACCGCGCCACCCGTTTCCCGACATGCACCCCGAGGTGCGCAAGGGATTGATCGAAACTGCGCGGCGGCTCGATCCGCTGGTGCTGCGTTGGGGCAAGTAATTCCCCATGCGCTAACAACAAGAAATCCCTTCAAAAAAACCAAACCTAGAGACAAGAACCATGCAACACCGTACCTTTATCAAGTTCGCCCTGTCCACAGCCTTGCTCGCCGTCGGCTTACAGGCCCAGGCACAAGCCACCAAAATCCGCTTTGCCCATGCCGGACCGGAAGCGACCTCCCAGCACCAGGCGGCACTGGAGTTCGCCAAGCTCGTCAAAGAACGCAGCGGCGGAAAACTGGAAGTTCAGGTATTTCCTGGCAGCCAACTGGGCAATGACTCCACAGTCATTGGTGCGGTACGAGGTGGCACCATCGACATGATGATGGCGGGCAGCGGCAATTTCGCAGGGCTGAACAGCAAGCTGGACATTTTGGATATTCCATTTTTGTTCCGCGATCCGGCCCATGCCTACAAAACTGTAGATGGAGACATTGGTCAATTTCTGATGAAAGGACTGGAAGCCAATGGACTCAAGCCGCTGGCGTTCTGGGAAGTGGGCTTTCGCTCCATCACCACCAAAAATCGCGCTGTCCGGGTTCCTGCCGATGTGAAGGGGCTCAAGATCCGCACCACGCCGAATCCCACCCACGTGCAGGCGTGGAAGCTCTTGGGAACCAACCCGGTGCCCATGCCTCTTGGAGAGCTGTACCAGGCGCTGGAGTCGGGGGCAGTGGATGCGCAGGAGCATCCGGTAGACATCACCCATGCCGCCAAGTTCTACGAGGTACAAAAGCACCTGACCATGACCCGCCATGCCTTCACGGCCATGCCGGTGGTATTCAACAAACAGAAGTTTGATGCGCTGACACCGGATTTGCAGAACGTACTGGTGTCTGCGGCGACCGATGGCCGGATGTTCCAGCGCACCCTGAACCAAAAGAATGAAGCCAACATCATTGCCGACCTGCGCAAGAACGGCATGACGGTGATTGAGGCCTTCGACCCAACGCCCTTCAAAGCCCTGGTGAATGACGATCTGCGTAAATCGTTCACCACCAAGAACGGCCCTGAACTGCTGGTTGCCGTGGATGCCATCAAGTAAACCCAATTACCGGCAAAGCACATGAAATCCAATCTTGTGACGCGTACGGTGAACTGGTTGCTCATCCTGCTACTGGGCACGATGATTGTGCTGGTCTTCGGCAACGTGGTTCTGCGCTACCTCTTCAATTCCGGCATCACCATGTCAGAAGAAGTGTCCCGCTTCATCTTCATGTGGGTAACCCTGATCGGAGCTCTGCTGGTGATGAAGGACAACGCCCATCTGGGTATGTCCAGCGTCGTGGACCGACTGGGTGAAAAAGGCAAGCGGGTCTGCCGCTTTCTGTCGGATCTGATCGCCATGCTGTGCTGTGGGCTATTGGCCCATGGCACCTGGAAGCAGGTGGTCTTGGGCATGGACGATCGCTCACCGGTTACCGGTACTCCACTAGGACTGGTTTACCTATGCCTGCTGATCAGCAGCGTCGGCATGGCCGGAGTACTGATCTATTCCCTGTGGCGGCAACTCACCGGCCGCATGCCGATAGAAGAACTGGCACCGCAGTCCAGCGGCGCAGGCGATTAAAACAAGAAAAAAGTATGACCATTACGATCTTCATGGCATCTCTGCTGGGATTCATGGCCCTAGGCATGCCGATTGCATTTGCGCTACTGGCCTGCGGCGTGACCCTCATGGTTTATATGGGCAGTTTCGACACGCAAGTGCTAGCGCAAAACCTGCTGGAAGGTGTTAACAACTACCCGCTAATGGCTGTGCCTTTTTTCATGCTGGCTGGCGAACTGATGAATGCCGGTGGTTTATCGGGCCGCATTGTGCGTATCGCAGAGGCACTGGTCGGCCATGTACGCGGCGGGCTAGGCTATGCAGCCATCATCACGGCACTCATCATTGCCAGCATTTCCGGCTCTGCCGTGGCGGACACGGCGGCAGTCGCTGCCATGCTGATGCCAATGATGCGCAAGGCAGGCTACAACGTAGGACGCTCCGCCGGACTGATTGCGGCTGGCGGCATCATCGCCCCCATCATTCCACCGTCCATCGCCTTTGTGGTGTTTGGTGTTGCCGCCCAGGTGTCGGTTACCAAGCTTTTTATGGCTGGCATCTTCCCTGGACTGATGATGGGCGCAGCGCTGGCAGCTACCTGGTGGATGGTTGCCAAAAAGGAAGCCCCCGCCATCACACAGAAATTTGACCTCCACCGTCTACTGAAGGCGCTGCAAGACGGTGTCTGGGCCCTGATCTTGCCCCTCGTGATCATTGGCGGCATGAAGCTTGGTATCTTTACGCCGACCGAGGCTGCTGTGGTAGCTGTCATCTATTCATTGGCTGTAGGCCTGTTCATCTACCGTGGCATGCACTTGAAAGACTTGCCTGACTTGGTACTGGCAGCGGCCAAAACATCCAGCACCATCATGTTTCTGGTCGCCACCGCCATGGTGTCCGCCTACCTCATCACGATTGCCAACATTCCGGCGCAAGTGACGGAATTACTGCAACCGTTCATGGACAACAAGATCTTGCTGATGTTCGTGATGATGCTGATCGTCATCGTCGTCGGCACAGCACTGGATCTCATGCCTACGGTATTGATCCTGACCCCCATCATGATGCCCGTCGTCCGGCAAGCAGGCATTGACCCGGTCTACTTTGGTGTGATGTTCATCATGAACAACGCGATTGGCCTGCTGACACCACCGGTGGGCACGGTGCTCAATGTGGCCGCCGGTGTCGCCAAGACCAGCCTGGACAGCGTGATCAAGGGTGTCTGGCCCTTCCTGCTCGCCCAGACGGTCCTGCTGTTCCTCTTCGTGCTGTTTCCACAACTGGTCATGGTGCCAGCCAGTTGGTTCCGATAAGAGCCCGCCGTCAACCCATTCTTTTGAAGACCCTGTACGTGTCCAACTTCAGCCAGCAAACCCTTCTTCTGGTGCAGAAATGCGCCCATACCTTCAGCTTCTATGACCTGGCCAGCGGCCAGGCAGAAAAGCACATCGTGCTACCCAATTTCCCACATGAGTTCACCGTAGACCCGGTGCGCAGGCGTGCGTATGTGGGCCACTACGGTATCGAAACCGCCAGCCACTTGGGCGATGTGGGCGGGCACTCTGTATTTGTGATTGATCTGGACAAACGCGAGCATGTTGCCACTCTGAACATCTGGCCCTACTACCGCCCGCATGGGCTGACGGTAGATGCCGAAGGGCGGCTGTTCGTCATGTCCGAAGGACACAACACGCTGTTACGATTTTCGGATCCGGTCAATCGCCATGTGCCCGACCTGGCGGTCTCTTCGGGTGGCTATAAAACCCATCTGTTTGCCCTGACAAAAGACGCACAGACTGCCTACGCCCTGAACCTGCTGTCCAACACCGTCACCAAGATCAAACCGAACGACCCGACATTTGCACCGGTGGCGATGGTTCCCGGACCTGTACCAGAAGGCAATGTTCTTTCTGCAGACGAGTCATTGCTGTATGTGGCCAATCGCGGTGACGACACCATCGTGGCGGTGGACACCGCCACGATGCAGGTTGTGGCATCGGGCAAAACGCGGCGCGACCCGAACCGGGTTTACCGCTTCTGTGGTGCCGATGGGCAGGATCTGCTGCTGACCACCAACTCCGGTGAGCACTCTCTGTCGGTTTTTGGCACCGACCTGCAGGAGCAGCGCTGCTTCAAGCTACCCAGCAACCCGCTGGCCTTGTCCTTCCACCCCACCGACCGGGCGGTCTACATCTCATTTCAAGACGAAACCGTGCGCCGCCTCAATCTGGACAGTTTCACGTTCGAGCAAGAGATCAAAACCTTGCGCGAACCCGACTCCTCCTACGTGTGGCAACACTGAGCGCGGCACGACACCCTGCCAGGCAACTGCCGTGAAACCCATATCCGCCCCTTTAGATGCCATGCACATCGTGGATGCCCACCACCACCTGTGGGACCTGTCGCGCGGCCGCTACCCCTGGTTGCAGCAGGGCTACAACCCGCAGGCATTTTTTCTGGGCGATTACCAAGCTTTACGCCAAGACTTCTTGCCCACCGACTACCGCGCTGCCAGTGCCGGTTGCCAAGTAGTGGCCACCGTACACGTAGAAGCAGAGCGCGACCGCTCTGAACAGGTCGCTGAAACCGCCTGGCTGCACGCCATGCATGCCACACACGGCTTGCCGCATGCGGTGGTGGCCCATGCATGGCTGGACCGCCCCGACACCGAAGAACGCTTGCGCGAACACTTGGCCTACCCGTTGGTGCGGGGGATTCGCAGCAAACCACTCACTGCGGCATCACCCGGGCATTCGGTACACGGCCAGCCCGGCAGCATGCAAGACGCAAACTGGCTGCGCGGCTTATCCCTCCTGTCCCAGCTCGGTCTAAGTTGGGATTTGCGAGTGCCATCGTGGCATCTGACCGAAGCAGCGCAGGTTGCGGCGCAATTTCCCACCTTGCCCATCGTGCTGAACCACCACGGCTTTGCCTGGGACCGCAGCGAAGCCGGGCTTCTGCGCTGGCGCTATGCCATGGAGGTACTGGCGCGCCAACCGAACGTGCACGTCAAGCTGTCCGAATTCGGCCTGCCCGACCAAGCCTGGGACTGGAATGCCAACGCCCGCATCGTGCACGAAACCCTGGCCATCTTTGGCTGGCAACGCTGCATGTTTGCCAGCAACTTTCCAGTGGCCGGGCTGCGCATTCGCTACCCGGATCTGGTCCACGCCATGTTGCGCATGCTGGCCCAGTTGCCTCTCGCACAGCAACAAGCCGTGATGTGCGACAACGCACTGGCCTTTTACCGCATTCCAACGGCTTTCTAGTGCCCTAAAAATATGAAAAAACACGACAACTACATCAACGGTGCCTGGGTGGCTGGCAACAGCTACGCGCCCAACATCAACCCGTCCAACCTGGGCGATGTGATCGGCGAGTACACCCAGGGCGACGCGGTCCAGCTGGATGCCGCCGTGCAG